>NZ_CP045737.1:2420481-3630722 GCF_009649075.1 Aeromicrobium yanjiei | reverse complement strand
CCCAGCCACGCACCCCGCTCTCGGCGTGTCGTCTGGACCGGGAGGACAATGGGGCGTAGGGAGTCAGTTTGACCCGCGTCTGGTGCCCCCGTACCGTTGTGTGGTCGTCCCAGAACGACTCCCGCCGCGTGCCCATGACACCCCTGGTCGTGGGCGAGCGGTGGCCGTCGACCGGCCCATCCGAGAACCATGATTCTTACGTCACTAAGGACAGCATCGTGAGCAAGCGCACCTTCCAGCCGAACAACCGTCGCCGCGCCAAGAAGCACGGCTTCCGTCTCCGCATGCGCACCCGCGCCGGCCGCGCGATCCTCGGTGACCGTCGCCGCAAGGGTCGCGCCAAGCTGTCTGCCTGAGCCGTTGCTCGCGCGCAGTCAACGCATGCGCAGCGGGGAGGACTTCCGGCGCACGATCCGTCGTGGCGCCAAGGGTGTGCAGCCGACGCTGGTCACCCATGTCCTGCCCAGATCCAGCGTTGCAGAGACCGACGGACCCACGTCCGTCGGTTTCGTCGTGAGCAAGGCAGTGGGTTCGGCGGTGGACCGCAACCGCGTCAAGCGGCAGCTGCGGCACCTCATGCGCGAGCGGGTGGGCATCTTGCCCCCCGGCTCGCGCGTTGTCGTACGTGCACTGCCCGCCTCCAACGGCTCCAGCTCGGCCACCCTGGCCCAGCACCTCGACGCGGCACTCGCGCGAGCGGGTGCCCGATGAGGTCCGTGCGCCCATGAAGACCCTGCTGATCTGGCTCCTGAAGGGGTATCGCTTCGCGATCAGTCCCCTGTACGGGCAGGTCTGCAAGTACCATCCGACCTGTTCGGCCTACGCTTTGCAGGCCGTGGAGACTCATGGTGCCCTCCGCGGCACCTGGCTCGCCGTTCGTCGCGTCCTGCGATGCCATCCGTGGAGCTCGGGCGGTTACGACCCGGTTCCGCAGTCACACAGAGGAGAAGAATGTTCGGCTTCCTAGGCGACATCGGTGGCGCGATCATGACGCCGCTGTACTACGCGGTGTCCGGGATCCTGCTGGTCTGGCACAAGATCTTCGAGACCCTCGGGATGTCTGGTGACTCCGGGTGGACCTGGGTGCTGTCGATCATCGGTCTGACGATCACGATCCGTACTCTGCTGATCCCGCTGTTCGTCAAGCAGATCAAGTCCAGCCGCAACATGCAGCTGTTGCAGCCGCAGATCAAGGCATTGCAGCAAAAATACAAGCATGACCGGGAGCGCCTCACCCAAGAGCAGATGAAGCTCTGGAAGGAGACGGGCACCAACCCGTTCGCCTCGTGCTTGCCGCTGATACTGCAGATGCCGATCTTCTTCGCGTTGTTCCGGGTCATCGACCAGGCCGCTCGTAACGGTGCCGAGGGCGCCCGCGGCTTCATGACGGCGGAGAACGCCGAGCAGCTGCAGGGTGCAAAGCTGCTAGGGGCGCAGATTGCCGACACCTTCTTGAAGAGCGATGCGATCGAGACGAAGATCCTCACGATGTCGCTGGTGCTCATCATGTGCGCGACCCAGTTCACGACGCAGCGACAGCTCATGAGCAAGAACATGCCCGCGGACGCGATGACGGGCCAGTACGCCCAGCAGCAGAAGATGCTGCTGTACATCCTCCCCGTGGTCTTCGCGGTCGGTGGCGTGGCCTTCCCGCTCGGTGTCCTCTTCTACTGGACGACCTCGAACTTCTGGACCATGGGCCAGCAGTTCTACGTGATCCGCAACAACCCCGCGCCCGGAACCCCGGCGTTCAAGGCCAAGCAGGAGCGCGACAGGAAGCGTGGCAAGACCGTCGCCGAGGACCCGATGAAGATCGAGCCCGTCGAGGCGCCCAAGCCGGCCCCCCGTGCCCAGCCGAAGAACCAGCCGCGCAGCCAGCGCAAGAAGCCCGCGCAGCAGCCCAAGTCCCCCACCAAGAAGCCTGCGGGACAGAAGGCTCCGGCCAAGCAGCCGAAGAAGAAGCCGGACATCACCGCGAACCCACCGTCCACCAAGAACAAGAACCCGAAGAAAGGCGGCCACTCATGAGTGACGCGTCGAAGCTCGAGAACGAGGGCGACATCGCCGCCGACTTCCTCGAGGGGCTGCTGGACATCGCCGACCTCGACGGTGACATCGACATGGACGTCGACGGCGACCGTGCCGCGGTCGCCGTGGTCGGGGGCAACCTCGACCACCTGGTGGGCCGGGACGGTGAGGTGCTGGACGCCCTGCAGGAGCTGACCCGCCTCGCGGTGTACCGCGAGACCGGCGAGCGCAGCCGCCTCATGCTCGACGTGGCCGGCTACCGTGCGGCTCGCAAGGCCGAGCTGGCGGCCATCGCCGGTGAGGCGATCGACAAGGTCAACGCCGGCGAGGCCTCGGTCTCCCTGGACCCGATGAACCCGTTCGAGCGCAAGGTCGTCCACGACGCCGTTGCTGCTGCTGGGCTCGCGAGCTCGTCCGACGGCGTTGAGCCGCACCGGTATGTCGTGGTGCACGGCGCAGCGGCCGAGGCGGCGGCCGTGGCCGACGAGGGTGGGGAGTAGCAGCACCGATGTCGGAGACTCCCGATGTTTCACGTGAAACACCCCCGCCGCACGCGGCGGGGGTGTTTGCTTCCCGACTCGACCTGGCGGAGCGCTATGCCCACACGCTGGCGACCGACGGTGTGGTCCGGGGCCTGATCGGCCCGCGGGAGGTCCCCCGCATCTGGGACCGCCACATCATGAACTCAGCCGTCGTGGCGCCACGGCTGCCGCAGGGCGCTACCGTCGCCGACGTCGGCACCGGGGCCGGTCTGCCCGGGCTCGTGTGGGCCATCGCCCGCCCGGACATCCAGATGACGCTGATCGAGCCGCTGTTGCGCCGCACCAACTTCTTGGAGGAGGTCGTCGCGGATCTGGGGCTCGACAACGTCGAGGTGCTGCGGTCCCGTGCGGAGGCGGTCCACGCGACGTACGACGTGGTGACCGCTCGTGCGGTCGCCGGACTCGACAAGCTGGGCCGCTGGTGCATGCCGCTGGTGCGACCCGGTGGCGTCCTTCTGGCGATGAAGGGGCGTTCGGCTGCAGAGGAGGTCTCCACCGCGACGGCGACTCTCCACCGGCTCGGCGCGACGTCTATCGTGGTCACGACGTACGACAATGGCGACGTGCCGACGACCGTCGTCGAGATCACCAAGTGAGCGATGTTTCACGTGAAACGAGCAAGGGGGACAGCATGAGCGATCAGCCCCGCCAGGCGGACCGCCGCTCGGGTGCACCGACCGCGGCCTCGTCATACAGCGTCCCGGTCCCGTCCAACGACGAGTCGACTCCGCTGGCCGCTGCTGCGCAGGAGCACGTGTCGCTGCTGCGCAGGGCGACTGCGGTCTCGACCTTCGACCGACCTGTCAACACGCGCGTGTTCGTCGTGGCGAACCAGAAGGGCGGCGTCGGCAAGACGACGACCACCGTGAACGTGGCCGCCGCGCTGGCCCAGAAGGGCCTGCGGGTCCTCGTGGTCGACCTGGACCCCCAGGGCAATGCCTCGACGGCCCTGAACATCCCGCACAGCGAGGGCACCCCGGGCGTCTACGAGGCGATCGTCGAAGGCACCGACCTCCATGAGCTCGTGCAGCCGTGCCCTGACATCGAGGGCCTCACGGTCCTGCCGGCCTCGATCGACCTCGCGGGTGCCGAGATCGAGCTGGTGTCGCTCGTGGCCCGGGAGTCGCGGCTCGACCGCGCCCTGCAGTCGTACCTGCGTGCGCGGGAGCAGGCGGGGGACCGCATCGACTACGTCCTGATCGACTGCCCTCCCTCGCTCGGACTGCTGACGGTCAATGCGATGGTGGCGGGCCGGGAGGTGCTGATCCCGATCCAGTGCGAGTACTACGCGCTGGAGGGCCTGGGCCAGCTGGTGCGCAACATCGACCTCATCCGATCCCACCTGAACCCCAAGCTCGAGATCACCACGATCCTGCTGACGATGTTCGACGGACGGACCCGGCTTTCCGCCGGCGTGGCGCAGGAGGTCCGCTCCCACTTCGGTGACATCGTGATCAGCACCCCGATCCCCCGCTCGGTCCGCATCTCGGAGGCGCCGAGCTATCAGCAGTCCGTCATCACGTACGACAGCACGTCCTCGGGCGCGCTGTCCTATCTCGAGGCCGCGCGCGAGATCGCGGTGGCCGGAACGAAGGCACGATGAGCACACGCCGTGGACTGGGCCGAGGCCTCGAGTCCCTCATCCCGTCCAGCTCCGCCGAGGCCAAGGCCACAGGGCTGCAGGAGATCGAGGGTGCTCGGTTCGCCGAGATCCCGCTGGACCAGATCGTCCCGAACCCGCGCCAGCCGCGTCAGGTGTTCGACGAGGACCACATGTCCGAGCTGGTGCACTCGATCAAGGAGGTCGGGCTGCTCCAACCGGTCGTCGTGCGCGAGGTCGCCAAGGACCGCTATGAGCTCATCATGGGCGAGCGGCGGTGGCGGGCGACCGGCAAGGCCGGCCTGGAGACCATCGGTGCGATTGTCAGGGACACCTCCGACGAGGACCTCCTGCGCGACGCCTTGCTGGAGAACCTGCACCGCTCCCAGCTCAACCCCTTGGAGGAGGCGTCGGCCTACCAGCAGCTCCTGGAGGACTTCGGGTGCACCCACGAGGAGCTGGCCGACCGGATCGGTCGCTCCCGGCCGCAGATCAGCAACACGCTCCGCCTGCTCAAGCTCACCCCCACTGTCCAGCGTCGCGTGGCAGCCGGCGTGCTGTCTGCGGGCCACGCACGTGCCCTGGTGAGCGTCGCGAATCCGGAGATCCAGGACCGTCTGGCCACCCGGGTGGTGGCGGAGGGCCTCTCGGTCCGTGCCCTGGAGGAGATCGTCACGGTGGGTCCGGACGATCCGAAGCGTCCTGCGTCCCGGCAGTCGCCCAAGGTGTCCGCCCCCCGTCTGGCAGACCTGGCGAGCCGCCTGTCCGAGCGCTACGACACCCGGGTGAAGGTCGATCTCGGCCGCTCCAAGGGCAAGATCACGGTCGAGTTCGCGACCCTGGAGGACCTGGAGCGCATCGTGTCGATGATGGATCCCGCGAAGTCCTAAATCGACGAGGCGACAAGTCGACAAATCGATAGAGCGGCGCCACCGCGGGCCGCAGCCCATCTGACAGGAATCCCGTCACCCCTCCTCTGTTGCGCCTTGGTAGGGGTGACAGATTCCCAGGTTCTCCTGGGAATCCGGCAGCTCGGGGTGCGGCCGACAAATTGACGTCGGCCGGTGGGCCGCATCGCATCTGACAGGAATCCGTCACGTCTCCTCTGTTGCGCCCTGGTAGGGGTGACAGATTCCCAGGTGCTCCTGGGAATCCGGCGGACGGGCTGGGCCGACAAGTCGACAAAGTGCTTTGGGGACATGGTGATATGAAGAAGCCCGGCTCACCTTGCGGTGGGCCGGGCTTCTTCGGTGGGGTTGCGAGCTACGCGGTGTGCTCCTCGAGCTCCTTGAGGATCGCGCTCTTGGGGCGGACGCCCACGATCGAGCGGACGACCTCGCCCTTGTAGTACAGGTTCATGGTCGGCAGACCGGTGACCCGGAACTGCGCGGGGGTGACCGGGTTGGCGTCGGCGTCCATCTTCACGATCGTGAGCTTGTCGCCCTTCTCGGCGGCGATCTCCTCCAGGATCGGGGCGAGCTGGCGGCACGGTGCGCACCAGCTGGCCCAGAAGTCGACGAGGACGGGGCCCTCGGCGTTGAGGACGCGGTCCGCGAAGTCCGCGTCGGTGACGGCGGCAAGGGTGGATTCAGCCATGTGTTGCTCCTTCAGGTCTGTGGTGGAGTTCAGCGGGTGGTAGGAGGGGTCAGTCGGCCCACTGGGCCATGGCGACGTCGGTCGCGGGCTCGCCGGCCGAGTCGCGGTCGGCGAGGTAGCGCTCGGCGTCGAGGGCAGCGGAGCAACCGGTGCCGGCAGCCGTGATGGCCTGACGGTAGGTGTGGTCGACCAGATCGCCCGCGGCGAACACGCCCGGGACGTTGGTCGCGGTCGAGCCGGGCTCGACCAGGACGTAGCCCTCGTCGTCGAGGTCGACCTGGCCGGTGAGCAGCTCCGAGCGCGGATCGTGGCCGATCGCGATGAACAGGCCGGTCGCGTCGAGACGGCGGGTCTCGCCGGTGACCGTGTCGCGGAGCGTGAGCGCCTCGAGCTTGTCCTCGCCGATGATCTCGGCGACCTCGGAGTTCCAGGCGATCTCGATCTTGTCGTTGGCCAGCGTGCGGTCCTGCATGATCTTGGAGCCACGCAGCTCGTCGCGCCGGTGCACCAGGGTGACCTTGGACGCGAAGCGGGTCAGGAAGTTGGCCTCCTCCAGCGCCGAGTCGCCGCCGCCCACGACGACGATGTTCTGCTCACGGAAGAAGAAGCCGTCACACGTCGCGCACCAGCTGACGCCGTGGCCCGAGAGCCGGTCCTCGCCGTCGATGCCGAGCTTGCGGTAGCCCGATCCCATCGCCAGGACGACGGCCTTGGCGCGGTACGTGCTGCCGTCACCCAGGGTGACGGTCTTGATCTCGCCGTTGAGGTCGACTGCGGTGACGTCGTCGGAGACGAGCTCGGCGCCGAAGCGCTCGGCCTGGGCGCGCAGCTTGTCCATGAGGTCCGGACCCATGATGCCGTCGGGGTAGCCCGGGAAGTTCTCGACGTCGGTCGTGTTCATCAGGGCGCCGCCGGCGGTGACCGAGCCCTCGAACACGAGCGGCTCGAGGTTGGCCCGCGCGGCGTAGATCGCCGCGGTGTAGCCCGAGGGGCCCGAGCCGATGATGATGAGGTTGCGGACGGTGTCAGTCATGGAATGCCTTTTGACGGATGGTCGCGGAGTACGTGAGTCTCAACCCATCCTAGGGGCTGGACATTCCCCGGAGCCCCGGTCGCCGCCGTCAGGAGCGACCACGCACCACGACCTCGGAGATCTCACCGCGGAACTCGCCCGGGGCGACCTCCGGGAGCGACGTGAGCCACACCACGACGTACCGGGTCATGGTGTCGCGGGGCAGCGAGATGCTGGCGTCGGAGGCGGCGCCCTGCAGTCCGGCGACCTGCTCGAGACCGCGTCGGGACGAGGGCAGCCGACGCGTGTCGTCCGTCGCGGTGAAGATCTCGATGTCGGTCGGGTCGCCGACCAGCTGCAGCCGCAGCGAGGTGACCTCGCGGGGCCCGCCGAGGTCGAGCACGACGCCGACACCGTCCTTGAGGCCACCGAGGCGGGGACTGCCGAAGTAGGTCGACGTGCGCCAGCTCGTGGACGGCTTGCCGTCGACGATCGACGGGGCCTGGTCGCCGTTCTCCCGGCGGTCCTCGCCCAGCGGATCGAAGTCGACGACCCGCTGCACCGGCAGCACGCGCACGGGGGAGGTCGGGTCGACCGGTCCGGACGCCTCCTCCTTGGACCGGCTGACCAGCACCGCCAGCAGCGAGACGATGACCAGGGCGCCCACGACGCCCAGCAGCACCAGGCCTCGGTCGCCCTTGGCGGCCCTGCGGGCTCGCGCGCGTCCTCGCTCGAGCGTGGTCGGCGGCGCAGGCTCGTACGCCTTGGGGCGCCGGCGCGGTGGCTCGAGGCCGGGCGGTGGGCCCTCGGGGACGATCACGGGGTCCAGGCGGAGCAGATCGGGCGACGACAGCCCGGCGAGACTCGGCTGGTCGTCGACCAGGTCGTCGTCCTCGCCGGACAGGCGCAGCGTCCGCGCGATCGACGCTGCGGTGCGCAGCGGGGCCTCGTGGTTGCGGGGAGGGGAGCCGAGGATGCGGTCGGCGGTCGTGTCGATGTCGCGGGAGACGCCCGCGCGCACCTGGCGGGGGCGCAGCAGCCGTCCGTGCTCAGTGGGCGCGGCTCGGAGCCCGTCGACGTCCGCGCCCGGCCACCGGCTGGTGACGCACGCGTAGAGGAGCTTGCCCAACGCCTGCACGTCCAGCTGCTCGTACTCCTGCAGATCCGCGAGCGTGTCCTGTCGCCCCGCGGGTGCGAGCGCGGTCGCGACCCCGAGGCCGACGACCCGCACCGCGCCGGACTGCTTGAGCAGCACGTGGCGCGGGGTGAGCCGGCGGTGGTACACCCCGTGCTCGTGGGCGTGCGCGAGCGCCTCGGCCACCTCGGCAACCACGGTGGCGGCGCGGCGGTTGGGCAGCGATGACTGTGCGAGCAGCTGGTCCAGGCCGAAGGCGCGGGCCCACTCGCGGACGACCATGTGGTGGCCCTGCTCGTTCTCGATGAGGTCGAGGACGCGCAGGAACCGCGGATCGGTCACGGCGGTGGAGTCGCGGGCCGCGGACAGGAAGTGGTCCGCCCGGGGGTCGTCGCTCGCGATCAGCTCGATGCCGACATTGCGGTTGAGCACCTTGTCGTGGGCCCGCCACGTGCTGGAGCCGAGGCGCTCGCTCACCAGGTCCTGCAGCTCGTAGCGTCGGGCGAGGACGTCACCGGAGGCCAGTGATCGCCTCTCGCTCATCGGTCCGCGCCCCTTGTCCAGCACCTGTCCCCGTGCTGCGGCCCATGGTAGTCGGCGGCGGGTCGACGCCCTGTCCTAGCCGCGGCGCCGCAGCGAGTCGACGAGGTGGGTCAGCTGGGTCAGGCCGACGACGCGGGCCGCGGCGACGTACGTGACGGCGCCGGCGAGACCGGCGATCACCGTGGTGATCAGGCCACCCACGGCCCGGGCCGGCTCGAGGCCGGCGACGTCGAGCCCGCGGGCGACCCCCAGCGTGACGAACGCCGTGAGGGCGACCGCGACGACGAGCCGGCGCACGAAGAACACCATCTCCCGATCGATCACCGGTCCGACCGAGCGGGTCAGCAGCGTCAGCGACAGGATCGACCCCACGACGTACGAGATGCCGTAGGACAGCGCCAGCACGGCGGCGACCCGGTACGGCTCGACCAGCGACGTGAGCACGACCGCGCAGACGATGTTGACGATCGAGATCACCAGCTGGATGAAGAAGGGGGTGCGGGTGTCCTCGTTGGCGTAGAACCCCCGCAGCATCATGTAGTGCAGGGTGAAGGCGATCATCGCGAGCGAGAACGCCGAGATGGTCTGCCCGATCGCCACGGTGTTGCCGCCGAGCGAGCCGATCGCACCGGCGATGGCCGCAGCGGGCTGGCCGAGGCACGCGACCGCGACCGCGAGCGGGACGATGATGACCATGGCCATCCGGAGGGTCCGGCCGAGCTCGAGCTGGAACCGGTCGTAGCGCCGCTCGTTGGCGAGCGCCGCGAGCGTGGGCATGATCGCGGTGGCCAACGAGACGGTGATGACGCCGTGCGGCAGCTGGCTGACGAGGAAGCCGATGCTGTAGACCGCGAGGCCCGCGGCGGGCTTGCCGTCGACCGTGCCCTCGAGGTTGGCGCCGGTCGCGATGCGGGCGATCGCGAAGTACGCGATCTGGTTGACCAGGATGAACAGCAGAGTCCAGACGCCGAGTCGCAGCGTGTGGCTGAGCCCGACCCCGCGGAAGTCGAACCGCGGCCGGTAGCGGAAGCCCGCAGCGCGCAGGTAGGGCACGAGGATCACGGCCTGGAGCGCGATCGCGGCCGTCGAGCCGACGCCCAGCAGCAGGGCCTCACCTGTCGTGAAGCCGTCGGCGCCGTTGCTCGCGCCGAAGATGAAGTAGTAGACCAGGATCACGGCGCAGGCCACGACGTTGTTGGCGATCGGGGCCCACATCATGGGTCCGAACCGCTTCCTGGCGTTGAGGATCTGTCCCACCAGGACGAACACGCCGTAGAAGAACACCTGCGGCATGCAGAGCATCATCAGCAGCTCGGCCGACTCGCGCTGGTGCTGCAGGGCGGGCGTGAACAGCTCGTCCTCGAAGACCAGGTGCAGCAGGGCGGGGACGGCCAGCGTCAGCAGGACTGTGGCGATGCCCAGCACGACCACGCCGAGCGTGATGACCCGGTTGGCGTACGCATCGCCGCCGTCGGGATCGTTCTTCATCGCACGGACGAGCTGGGGCACCAGCACGACGTTGAAGATGCCGCCCGCGACCAGGATGTAGAGCGCGTTGGGGATCGTGTTGGCGGCCTCGAACAGGTCGGCGTTGAGCGCGACGCCGATGACCCAGGCCAGCAGGATCAGGCGGCCGAAGCCCGTCACCCGCGAGATCACCGTGCCGAGCGCCATCCAGGCGCTGGCCCTCGCGACGGTCTGCTCCTCGGCGTCCGGCTCCTCGGTGTCCAGGTTCTCGGTGTCCGGAGCGTCGGGGCGCGGCTCGTCAGTCATCATCGTCCCCCACGGGCATCGCGGACGAGGCGGTCCGGCGGCGGTGGAAACGGCGCACGAGGGCGGCCAGCACGAACAGTGCGGCGAGCCCCATCGCGACCCACAGCACCGTGCCGATGCTGCTCGAGCGCACCTTGAACGTCGTCGGCGACCCGACGTCGGTGCCGTTCGCGGTCACGAGGTGGGCGGTGAGGAAGGTCGTCCGCTGGCGGCCGAGATCGACCTGCACGGTGATGGTCCGCCGCTCGCCGGCTGCGACGTCGACGTCGTCCAGGGTCGGGATGGTGAGGGCCGGATTGCTCGAGTCGAGGTCGACGCCGATGCGGATCGCCTCGTCGGTGTCGTTCCGGATCGTGAGCGGGAAGCCGCCCTTGGAGCTCGAGAGCGTCACGGACGGCGGCGCCTCGATCGAGATCTTGTCGAGCTCGGAGGAGATCCGCCGCGCGTACGACGTCGCGAGGACCAACCCGGCGGACCGGTCGAGGCGCCACCGGACGCCGAGCACGCTGGCGACCTCGCGGGCGAGGGTGTCGTCGACGTCGGCGGACTGCGAGATGATCGAGCTCAACGTCGCGCCCATCTCGACGATCTCGGTGGCCTTGAGCACCTGTGCCCGGGACAGCGGACGCGCCTCGGCAGTCGTCGGGACGTCGCCCTTGTAGGACACGAGGCGCTGGGTGAGGAGTGCGTCGAGGCTCGTCGCCCGCGTGAACGGGACCGTGAACGCGGTCGACAGCTGGCCCGTGGACCACCGGACGCCCGGGTCCCACTGCGGATCCACCATCGTGAACGAGTCCGCACGCGAGTCCGGGTCGATGGCCCGCTCCAGCACCGCGAGCGCGGCGTCGCTCAGGACACGTTGGCGCAGGACCAGCACGGTCTCGGGACCGGTCGAGCCGGTCGGCTTCGGGTCGTTGACGAGCAGCGGCAGCGGCCCCTTCGCGGAGGTGTACTGCACGAGCGACCCGAGGCGGGGCTCCCAGTCCGGCAGCGACGACGAGCTCACGATGACAGGACTGTCCCCGCTGCCGCGCTGGTTGCTGAGCAGTCCCCTCGTCACGCCGTCGCGCGTGGGCCAGGAGACCCGGCGGCCGCTGAGCTGGTACTTCGCGAGGACCGTGTCGGTCGCGCGATCGATCGCCCGCACGAGCGGGCCCTCCAGGTCGGGATTCTCGGCGAGCGCGAGCACGTCGGGGCGGTCGTAGCCGAGGATCCACGGGCTGTGCGTCCGCGCGTACTGCAGCAGGTCCTCGAGGAATGAGGCGGCGCCGGCCCGCTGCTCATCGGTGAGCTCGAGGTCGTCGGGCAGGTGACGGGCGTTGGCGAGGTCGTCGACCCCGACCAGCAGCGCGGGATCGACGAGGGCGGTGCCCGCGCCGCCGCCGGAGGACCCGGACGCCAGGTCGAGCAGGTTGCGCAGCTGACCGCCGGGGCTGACGGCCCGCAGGAGCCGGTCGGGACGGGCGTACGTGCCCTCGCCGGTCCGGGTGTCGGTCATGAGGAACGGCCACAGGATCGAGGTCGGCACGGCCTCGCGGTCGGAGGAGATCAGCGGCAGGGTCGTCGTGGCCCCCGCCAGCGCCTCGGGGCTGCGGGAGCCGTCGGTGTCGGTCGCCAGCACCTGGACCCCCACGGGATACACGCCCTCGGCGCCCGTGATGCCCAGCTGCTCATAGGGCACCGAGATGCGGAACCGCTTGGTCTGGGAAGGAGCCAGGTCGCCGAGCTCGTCGAATGCGCCGGTCTCCACGACACGTACGCCCGTGTAGGCCTTGCTGTTCGCCATGGCCTCGTCGACCTGGGCGCGGGTCGTGAACGGCGAGGCCGGGATCACGAGGTACACCTGCGCGGCCGTCCAGGCGTGGTCGTTGCGGTTGGTCACGGTGCCCGTCATGGTGACGTCGGCACCGCGGGTCAGCCGGCTGGGGTCCAGCGAGCGGATCGACACCTGCAGATCGGGGTCCTCGCCTGCGGCCTGGGCGGGCACCACGGGGGCAAGCACCGCACCGAGGATCGTCACGAGCAGCGCGACGAGGATCGTACGGCGGGGGCTGCTCACCCGAACATGCTAGACGTCGGCCCGGCAGCGGAGGGGCACCCAGGTCGGGGCCGATAGAGTATGTCCCCGTGCCCACGTCCCCGTTGACCCCCGACCGCCAGGCCAGGATCGACGCCGAGCTCGCCGCCAACCCGTTCCTGGCCGAGATCGGCGTGCTGTTCGAGTCCGCGGGTCACGAGCTGGCGATCGTGGGTGGCCCGGTCCGCGATGCGGTGCTGGGACGACCCGGCAACGACTGGGACCTGACCACCTCCGCCCGGCCCGAGGAGATCGAGTCCGTCGTCGCGGGGTGGGCCGACGCGGTGTGGGACATCGGACGCGAGTTCGGCACGATCGGCGTCCGCAAGGGCGATCACCAGCTCGAGATCACGACGTACCGCAGCGATGAGTACGAGGCGGGGTCCCGCAAGCCCGAGGTCATGTTCGGCGACTCCCTCGACGGCGACCTGGCGCGCCGGGACTTCGCGGTCAACGCCATGGCGATCCGGCTGCCGTCGCGCGAGTTCGTCGACCTGTTCGGCGGCCTCGACGACATCGACCATCGGCTGCTGCGCACCCCGGTCACCCCCGAGCAGTCGTTCAGCGACGATCCGCTGCGCATGATGCGGGCCGCCCGGTTCGTCGCCCAGCTCGGCTTCACGGCGTCCCCCGACGTGGAGGCCGCGATGGCGGCGATGGCCCCGCGCCTGGAGATCGTGTCGGCCGAGCGGATCCGCGACGAGCTCAACAAGCTCCTGCTGAGCCCGCACCCGGTCGCGGGCCTGCGCCTGCTGGTGGGCACCGGCCTGGCCGAGCAGATGCTCCCCGAGCTGCCCGCCCTCAAGCTCGAGCGCGACGAGCACCACCGGCACAAGGACGTCTACGAGCACTCGCTGACCGTGCTCGAGCAGGCCATCGCGCTGGAGGGACGCCTCGAGCACGCGCCCGACCTGACGATCCGGCTCGCCGCCCTGCTGCACGACATCGGCAAGCCGCGCACCCGTCGCTTCCAGGACGGCGGGACGGTCACGTTCCACCACCACGACGTGGTGGGAGCCAAGCTCGTCCGCAAGCGCATGCGTGCGCTGCGCTACAGCAACGAGCTGACCGACCACGTCGCGAAGCTCGTCGAGCTGCACCTGCGTTTCCACGGCTACGGCTCCGGGGAGTGGACCGACTCGGCCGTGCGCCGCTACGTCCGCGACGCGGGCGATCAGCTCGAGCGGCTGCACATCCTCACCCGTGCGGACTGCACGACCCGCAACGCCAAGAAGGCCCTGCGCCTGCAACGCACGTACGACGAGCTCGAAGAGCGCATCGCGGTGCTCGCGGAGCAGGAGGAGCTCGGGTCGATTCGTCCCGATCTCGACGGCGGGCAGATCATGGCGATCCTCGGGATCCCGCCCGGCCCGGAGGTCGGTGAGGCGTACCGCTTCCTGCTGGACCTGAGGATGGATCGAGGTCCGTTGAGCGAAGCAGACGCCACCGAGGCGCTCCGGGCCTTCTGGGCGGCCCGAGACTGAGGACTACTTGGCCGCCGGGATGCCCTTCGCAGGAGGCGTGGTGGCCTCGCCGTCGAAGACCGCGACCTCGGTGCCCTCTTGGTCGTCCGTCGCGTAGACAGGTCCGAAGTACGCCTGCGAGTCGCCGGTGACCTTGGCCATCTGCGCACCGCCGTAGCCAGCGTGGTCGTCCTTGGAGTAGCGCGGCGACGTGAGACCGGGTCCGTCGAGCGCCCCGGACTCCATGGTCTCGACCAGACCCTCGCGGGTCAGGTCCTTGCCGGTCTCCTGCAGCGCCTGGACGAACAGGTAGCCGACCGTCATGCCGTAGACCGTGTTGCCGGTGAACGGCTTGTCGCCGTTGTAGTCCTTGTTGATCTTCTTGAACAGCGTGATCCAGGGATCGGAGTCGTCGAACGCCGACGGCAGGTAGTTGGTGCTGAGGAAGCCCTCGAGCAGCGGTGCCGCCTCGCCGAGCGCGGCACTCAGCGTCGCGTAGTCCGCGCCGACCGACGTGCTGATCCACTGCGGCTGGAACTTGAGGCGGGCCGCGGTGCCGATCGCGAGCGCGGTGAAGCCCGGCACGGTCGCCAGCGAGACGACCTCGCAGCCGGCCGCCTTCAGCTTGCCGATCTGCGGAGCCACGTTGGTGTTGCTGGTGACGTACTTCTGCCGCTCGGCCACGCCGTCCTCGCCGAGCACCTGGGTCAGGCCGAGCAGGGCGTCCTGGCCGAAGTCGTCGTCCTGGCCGAGGAAGCAGACCTTCTTGTCCGCGAGGTTCTCCTTGATGTACGTCGCCTGGACCTTGGTCTCGGTCGTGTAGTCGGCCTGGAAGCCGAACGTCGTCGGGTACTTCTCGGCCTGGTTCCAGCTCCGGCTGCCCGAGGCGACGAACAGGTCGGGCACCTTGTTGGTCTTGAGGAAGTCGAGCACGCCCGTGTGGGTCGGGGTGCCGAGACCGTTGACGATCGCGAAGACCTTGTCCTTCAGCACCAGCTCGCGCACCACCGTCTGGGTGTTGGCCGGGTTGTAGCCGTCGTCCTCGACGAGGTACTTGATCGTGCGGCCGTGCACGCCGCCGTTGTCGTTGACGTAGTCGAAGTACGCCTTGGTGGCCGGCGAGATCGTCGAGTAGCCCGCAGCAGCGGGTCCGGTCAGGGGCTGGTGGGTGCCGACGACGATCGAGGTGTCGGTGACCCCCGGCGCGGAGGCCGCGGAGTCGCTGCCTCCTCCGCACGCGGCGAGCGTGCCGATCAGGCCGAGGGAGGCGATCGCGGTGACCGATCGCCGGAGGCGGGGCAGTGAGCTAGGCATCGATGGACTCCGTACTGGTGGTGGTGGTGGATGGGCGTGCTGCGGTGGTGCCGGGAGGGGAGTCGGGGGTGCGGCGACGCAGTCGTCCGAACGCCGTGGTGACCAGGCCGTGGATGCCGCGGGGGAACAGGATCGTGACCAGCACGAGGACCAGCCCGAAGACCAGCAGCGAGAGATTGCCGTCGAGGCGCTCGGCGAGGGCCGGGGACGCGTCGATCCGGTCGGCGAGCGATCCCGTGAGCTCGGGCAGCGCGACCAGGAGCAGCGCGCCCCACACGGCACCCGCGAGGTGGCCGATGCCGCCGATCACGACCGCCATCAGGAGGAACAGGCTGAACGCGAGCGAGAACGCGCCGGGCGACACCGCCTGCGTCAGCACCGCGAGGACGCCGCCGCCGAGGCCGGCGGTCGCCGCGCTCACGACGAAGACGATGACCTTGGTGCGACCCACGTTGATGCCCGCCAGGCGCGCGGCCACCTCGTCGTCGCGCACGGCCCGCATCTCGCGGCCGAAGCGGCTGTGGACGAGGTTGGCCAGCAAAAACACCGTCAGCAGGGCGGCGGCACACGCGATCCACGCCTGCCACCGCTCGAGCGGGAACGTCGCGCCGAGCCCCACGGGTGCGGGCTCGACCAGCACCGAGAGTCCCTGGTCGCCGCCGAGCTGGTCGGCGAACGTGGTCGTGATGGCCGGGACGACGATCGTCAGGGTCAGGGTCAGGCCCGCGAGGTAGGGGCCGTGCAGGCGGGCCCCGGCGAGCCCGACGACGGCTCCGACCACGGCCGTGGCCACGATCGCGCAGGCAAGCGGCACGAGCAGGAGCAGTGGTCCGGTGGTGCCGCGGTCGCCGAGCTCGGCCGAGCTGAGCGCACAGGCGTACGCACCGACCGCCATGAGCGCCCCGTGGCCGAGCGACAGCTGCCCCGAGAGGCCGACCAGCACGGTCAGACCCGCGGTCGCGCACAGGTAGGCGGCCATCGTGGCGAGCTGGTAGTTGCGGTACGGCGAGAGACCGTACGTGAGGGCGAGCACGGCCATGGCCGCGACGAGCAGCAGGAGCGTGTGGCGGGCCAGTGTGTGGCGCGAGAGGAAGCTCATCGTCACACCAGCCGTGCCGAGGTGTGGCCGAACAGTCCGGACGGTCTCAGCAGGAGCACGCCGATCAGGACCCCGAGGATCACGACCGCGGAGATGTCGCTGCCGGAGTAGCCGCTGACGTACGACAGCACGAGCCCCACGCCCAGCCCGCCGACGACCGCACCGATCGGGCTGTCCAGACCGCCGACGACGGCGGCCGTGAAGGCGTAGACGAAGACGAGGTCGGTCGCGTGGGGGTGCGCCCCGAGCTCGGTCGGGACCACGAGCAGTGCGGCGAGCCCGCCGACCGCACCGGCGAGGCCCCAGCTCAGCGTCAGCATCCGCCCGACGTTGACCCCGAGCAGCCGGGCCATGTCGGGTGCGAAGGCCGCAGCTCGCATCGTCAGGCCGAGATCGGTGCGGGTGAACGCCCAGCCGAGCCCGACCATGACCACCACGACGGTGCCGAAGACGAACAGGTCGTACGGCGACAGCAGTGCCTGGTCGCCGATGCTGAGGGGCGTGCGGCTGAACGGGACCTTCATCGGGCGGTACTCGCTGCCGTAGACGATGCCGAGCACGGCCTGGATCACCAGCACGAGCCCGAGCGCGACGATCACCGCGTTGAGCGGCTGCCGGGCGTCGACGAAGCGCATCACGAGACGCTCGGCGCCGGCGCCGATGAGCAGGCCACTGAGGATCGCGGCCGCGAGCCCGAGCCAGTACGAGCCGGTCGCCGTCGTGACGCTGTACGCGACGTACGTCGAGGCGGCCGCCATCGCGCCCTGGGAGAAGTTGACGATGCGGGCACCGCGCCAGATGAGCACGAGCGCCAGCGCGAACGCGGCGAAGACGGCGCCGCGGGCGAGACCGTCGACGGTGAGGAAGATGAAGCGATCCATGTCAGAACCCCAGGTAGGCGTGTCGGAGGTCGTCGTCGGCGGCGATGCGGTCGGCGGAGTCGCTGGCGACGACCCGCCCGAGCGAGAGGACCACACCGTGGTCGGCGATCGACATCGCGCTGCGGACGTTCTGCTCCACGAGCAGCACGGTCAGGCCGGTCTCGTCGCACCGTCTCTTGAGCAGCGCCATGATCTGGGCGCTGACCTTGGGGGCCAGACCGAGCGAGGGCTCGTCGAGCATCATGAGCCGCGGACGGGCGACGAGCGCGCGGCCGATCGCGAGCATCTGCCGCTCGCCGCCGGAGAGCTGGTGCCCGGCACTGCGTCGCCGGCGCGTGAGGGGCTCGAACATCTCGTAGACCTCGTCGGTCGCGCGCCGTCCATCGGCCTTGTCCTTGCGCCAGACGTGGCCGAGACGCAGGTTCTCCTCGACGGTCAGCTCGGTGATGACCCCACGACCCTCGGGGACGTGGGCGATGCCGCGGCGGACGAGGTCCTCGGTACGCGTGCCGCGCAGGGGGTCCCCGTCCCAGGTGACGGTGCCGGCGGAGACCGGGATCGTCCCGCACAGGGCGCGCAGCAGGGTGGTCTTGCCGGCGCCGTTCGCGCCCACGACCGCCACGATCGTCCCGGCGGCGACGTCGAGGTCGATGCCCTGGAGCACCGGCGCGCCGCCGTATCCTGCGGTCAGGCCGCGGACGGCCAGCAGCGAGTCGCTCATCAGACGTCCACCTCGGCCCCGAGATAGGCCTCCGCGACGGCGGGGTCCTCGCGGACGACTGCGGGTGTGCCGGTCGCGATGACCCGGCCGAAGTCGAGCACGACCAGCTCGTCGCACACCTGCATCACCAGGTCGACGTGGTGCTCGACGAGCATCACCGAGCAGCCGGCGCCACGCGACGGCAGGCTCATGATGAGCTCAGCCAGCTCGAGGACCTCGTCGTGGCCGAGGCCGCCGGCCGGCTCGTCGAGCAGCAGCAGGCGCGGCTCGCTGACGAGCGCGCGGGCCAGGGCGACCCGCTTGCTGACCGCGTACGGGAGGGTCCCGGGCTGGGCGTGCGCGTGGGCGCCGAGCCCGAGCTCGTCGATCAGGGCTGCGGCCCTGTCGTGCAGCTCCCGCTCGTCGCGGTCGGTGCGCGGCAGGGCGAGCAGGCCCGACCACCATCCCGTCCGTGCTGCGCCGCCTGCCCCGGCGACGATGTTCTCGAGCACGCTCAGCCCCGGGAACAGACCGAGTCCCTGGAGGCTGCGGGACACCCCGGACCGGACCAGCCGCTGCGGTGCGGGCCGGAACGGCCGGCCGTCGAGCGTCAGGTGCCCGGTCTGCGGACGGGTGAACCCGCAGACGACGTTGAACAAGGTGGTCTTGCCGGCTCCGTTGGGACCGATCACGCCGAGGACCTGGCCCGGTCGGACCTCGAAGCCCACGTCCGACAGAGCCGTCAGACCGCCGAACTGCACCGTCACGTCCTGCACCGTCAGGTGGGCACCCGACCGGCTGCCGTCACACGGTGTGACGTGCGTCTCGATGTTCATGCACACAGAGTGTATGTTTTTGCCGCACGCGTCAACCACCCACCAGGACGGAGGAGAGATGACCGCTCGGCAGCACCCCGACGGCCGGGTCGCCCGCGGCCAGCGCACGCGGGAGGCGATCATCGCCGCGCACTCGGCGCTCCTTCGCGAGGGGGAGCTGCGGCCCACGGGCAAGGCGGTCGCCGAGCGCGCGGGGGTGTCGCTGCGGACGCTGTGGCTCAACTTCAAGGACATCGAGTCCCTGCTGGAGGCGACCGGCCGCTACTGGCTCGACCACGACGCGTCGAGCTGGACGTCGGTGCCTGCGGACCTGGCGCTCACGATGCGCATCGAGGCCTTTTGCGTCCAGCGCGCTGCGCGGCTCGAGGGCCTTGCCCCGGCGGCGAGATCGGGGTTGACCAGCGAGCCGTTCTCCCCGGCGTTGCGCGCGGCGCGGCTGCAGCACCTGGACCGCCTGCACGCAGATCTGGTGGCGACCTTCGGGGCCGAGCTCGGCGCCGGCCGGGACTCCGTGGCCCACCGGGTGCTCTTCGCGCTCGCCAACAGCATGACCTGGCAGCTGCTGCGCGACGACGAGGGCTTGAGCGTCGAGGAGGCCACGGACGTCGTACGACATGGTTTCCGTCTCGTGCTCGAAGCTCCGGGCGTATCCTGAGGCACGACATGGCCGTACATCAGCACACCGACGGCAGGGTCGCCCGAGGTCAACGCACACGAGATGCCATCGTCGAGGCGCACACCGCGCTGCTGCGCGAAGGCGTGCTCAAGCCCACCGCGAAGGTCATCGCCGAGCGGGCCGGCATCTCGGTGCGGACCCTGTGGCTCAACTACAAGGACACCGAGACCCTGCTGGGCGCCACCACTGCGTACTGGCTCGATGCCGATGCCGCCCTGCGGACCGAGATCAGCCCCGACCTGCCGCTGGACCAGCGCCTCGAGCAGTACCTCGACATGCGGGTGCGACGGCTCGAGCATCTCGACCCCGCGGCCCGCTCGGCCGCGCTGGGCGAGCCGTTCTCGAGGGCCCTGCAGGACAGCCGCCGGCAGCACGTCGACCGGGTGCGGGACGACCTGGCCCACGTGTTCGGACCCGAGCTCGCGGCCGCAGGTGAGCGCCGTGGGGTGCTCGAGGCGGCGCTGTTCGTCGCGTCGAGCTGGCCGACGTGGTCGTCGCTGCGCCACGACCTGGGCCTGGAGGTCGACGCGGCGCGTGCCGTGATGCGCGAGTCCGTGGCCCGTCTGCTGCTGCACGGCCCGGGCCCGGGCACGACGTAGGGGGCCGGTCCCTCACGGAACCGGCCCCCTCGTGCGTGCAGGTCAGGCGCTCAGCGCTCGACCTCTCCGGCGATGTACTTCTCGAGCATCTCGCGACCGAGGTCGTCGGGACGCTGCTCCGGGGGCGACTTCATCAGGTAGGACGAGGCCGACAGCAGGGCGCCGCCGATGCCGCGGTCCTTGGCGATCTTGGCCGCGCGGATCGCATCGATGATGATGCCGGCGGAGTTGGGCGAGTCCCAGACCTCCAGCTTGTACTCCAGGTTGAGGGGCACGTCGCCGAATGCGCGTCCCTCGAGCCGCACGTACGCCCACTTGCGGTCGTCGAGCCACTGGACGTAGTCGCTCGGGCCGATGTGCACGTTCTTGGCACCGAGGTCGTGGTTGATGTTCGACGTCACGGCCTGGGTCTTGGAGATCTTCTTGGACTCGAGGCGGTCGCGCTCCAGCATGTTCTTGAAGTCCATGTTGCCGCCGACGTTGAGCTGGTACGTGCGGTCGAGCACGACGCCTCGGTCCTGGAACAGCTTGGCCATCACGCGGTGGGTGATGGTGGCGCCCACCTGGCTCTTGATGTCGTCGCCGATGATCGGGACGCCGGCGTCCTCGAACTTGCGCGCCCACTCCGGATCCGAGGCGATGAAGACGGGCAGCGCGTTGACGAAGGCGACCTTCGCGTCGATCGCGCACTGCGCGTAGAACTTGTCGGCCTCCTCCGACCCGACCGGGAGATAGGACACCAGCACGTCGGCCTGGGTGTCCTTGAGGACCTGGACGACGTCCACGGCCGGGGCGTCGGACTCCTCGATGGTCTCGCGGTAGTACTTGCCGAGGCCGTCGAGCGTGTTGCCCTTCTGGACGATGATGCCGGTCGGGGGCACGTCGGCGATCTTGATCGTGTTGTTCTCGCTGGCCTGCGTCGCCTCGGCCAGGTCGAAGCCGACCTTCTTGGCGTCGACGTCGAATGCGGCCACGAACTCGATGTCGTTGACGTGGTACTCACCGAACTTGACGTGCATGAGTCCGGGGACGCCGGCCTCGGGGTCGGCATCCTTGTAGTACTCGACGCCCTGGATCAGGGACGTGGCACAGTTGCCCACACCCACAATTGCTACGCGTACCGAACCCATGGGTTCTCCTTCGTTGTTCTTCACTTCGTTGGTTGGTTGTCTGGGGCGTCCGCATCGGGATAGCCGCCCGATCGTTCACGATCGATCAGCTCGGTCAGCCACTTGACCTCGCGCTCGACTGACTCCAGGCCGTGACGTTGCAGCTCCAAGGTGTAGGAGTCGACGCGGTCACGTTTGCGCTGCCCGGCCTTGCGGACGTGCTCGAGCCGCTCCTCCAAGCGGCTTCGGCGACCTTCGAGGATGCGAACCCTCGAGGCGGCGTCGGTGCGCGAGAAGAAGGCGAACCGCACGCCGAATGTCTCGTCGTCCCACGTCGACGGGCCCGAGTCCTCGAGCGCCTGGGCGAAGTGTTCCTTGCCCTCGGCCGTGAGCTGGTAGACGATGCGGGCGCGCCTGCCCTTGCCCTCGAGCGACTCGGTCTGGTCGGCCACGATGTAGCCGGCCTTGCCGAGCGCCTTCAGTGCGGGGTAGAGCGTCCCGTAGGACAGGATGCGACCCCAGCCCAGCAAGGCGTTGACCTGCTTGCGCAGCTCGTAGCCGTGCATCGGGGCGTCGTGCAGCAGTCCGAGGACCGCCACCTCCAGCGCCGCGCCGCGTCGTGTCATGTGTTGCCCTGTCCTGACATATGGTGCCGTTTGTTATATCGAGACGATACATCGATCCAGCATCTGCGCCAACACCCCGGGCGGGGTGAGTCGTGACACTGATGGCCCCTGTGATTCGGCATTCTTCGGTAGGTTCGGCACACTTGACGGGGCGGATCCGCATCTCGGATCCTCGATGGAGGTAGACGGACCCTTGGCAACACAGCGAAAGCGCACGACCACGAAGAGTGGCCGCGCCGCAGGCGGCAGCGGCTTCGGCAACCGCGTGAAGGGCTTCGGACGCAGGATCGGCGGTCGCGGACCGTGGTGGAGCAAGCTCATCCGGTGGGTCGCATTCCTCGGCGTCGCCGGAGCGCTCGCCCTCGCGGCGACGTTCTTCATCCTCTACCGCGCGATCGCGATCCCGGACGCCAACGCGGACTTCCAGACCCAGACGACGCAGGTCTACTACTCCGACGGCAAGCACAAGCTCGGTGAGTTCGCGCGGCAGGACCGCGAGAGCATCTCGATCGACGAGGTCCCCGCCTCGATGCAGGCGGCCGCCATCGCCGCCGAGGACCGCTCGTTCTACTCCAACCGCGGCATCGACATCAAGGGCATCATCCGCGCCGCCCGTGACAACACCACGAGCGGATCGGTGCAGTCCGGCGGCTCCACGATCACCCAGCAGTACGTCAAGATCCTGTACCTGACGCAGGAGCGCTCCTACTCCCGCAAGGTCAAGGAAGCGATCCTCTCGGTCAAGATCCACAACCAGCTGAGCAAGAAGGAGATCCTCGAGGGCTACCTCAACACGATCTACTTCGGCAACGGCGCGTACGGCGTCGAGGTCGCCTCGCAGACCTACTTCGGCAAGCCTGCCTCGAAGCTCAACTACGCGCAGTCCGCGCTGCTCGCGACGATCATCAACAGCCCGAGCTACTACGACCCCTACGCCGAGGGCGCCAAGGATCGCATCCAGCCGCGCTTCTCCTACGTCCTGAACGGCATGGTCAAGTCCGGCGCGATCACCGCCGAGCAGGCGGCCAAGTTCTCCGACCGCATCCCCTCGGTCGTGGACAAGAAGAACAGCAGCCGCTTCAGCGGGTCGAAGGGCTACCTCCTGTCGCTCGTGCAGAACCAGATGCAGTCGCTCGACTTCACCGACGACCAGATCTACGGTGGCGGCCTGCGCATCGTGACGACGTTCGACTACAACAAGCAGAAGAAGGCCATCGAGTCGGTCAAGGCACTGCGCCCCGACGCCAAGGAGCTGCACCAGGCGCTCGTGTCGGTCCAGCCAGGCACGGGAGCGGTCCGCGCGATGTACGGCGGACGCGACTACCTGAAGAACCAGGTCAACTGGGCCACCGCGCCCACGCAGCCCGGATCGACCTTCAAGGCGTTCGCGGTCATCGCGGCCCTCGAGGACGGCTACAGCCTCACGACCCGCCTCAACGGCAACTCGCCCCTGTTCAAGGACGGCAAGGAGATCGCCTTCAACCAGGGCGACAGCCTCGGCAAGTCGTTCGGCTTCATCCCGCTGTCGACCGCGACGCAGGAGTCGGTCAACACGGCGTTCGTCGATCTCGTCGACCAGATGGAGGACGGCCCGGACAAGGTCATCAAGGCCGCGCAGCAGGCCGGCATCCCCAAGCGTCTGCTGGACCGGGAGCGCAAGAACGAGAACGGCTCGTTCCCGCTGGTGACGCCGCTCGGCTACTTCGGCGTCGCCCCGGTCGACATGGCCAATGCGTACGCGACGCTCGCAGCGGGCGGCAAGCGAGCCGACTGGTTCGTGATCCAGAAGGTGTCGGACTACCGCGGCGACTCGTTGTACAAGCACGAGGTCAAGACCAAGCAGACGATCCCCGAGGACGTCGCTGCCGACACGATCGCGGCGCTGCAGGGCGTCGTGCGCTCGGGCACCGGCACCAACGGCAACACGGTCTGCACCACCGCGGGCAAGACCGGCACGGCCACGGCCGGGCCGGACGACGACCAGCACGTGTCGTCGTCGTGGTTCGCGGGGTTCACCCCCAAGCTGGCCACCGCGGTGATGTACAACCGCGGCAAGCTCGGCAACGCCGATCTCGAGGGTTACATGGTGCCGTTCTTCGGTGGTCAGATCCCGGCCAAGACGTTCAAGCTCTACATGGACCAGGTGCTCGACCCGAGCGACTGCGGAACGTTCCCGCCGCCGGCCAACCTGCAGAGCGACAAGGGGCCCGTCTACCGGGAGCCGGCGCCCAAGCCGGAGCGGACGACCAAGCCCAAGCCGAAGCCCGAGCCGACGCGGACGACCCCGTCGCCGACCACGCCGAAGCCCACGGCGCCCCAGCCGACGGCGCCCGATCCGACGCAGCCGACGACGCCGGCGACGCCGGCACCGACCACGCCGTCGCCCCAGTCGAGGGAGTGACCCGGCTCAGCGCAGGTTGACGGCGTCGAACGTCGCGGTGGTGAAGCGCACCGCGACGTCGACGCGGTCGCCGACCGCGGGGGCGGTGGCCGAGGCCGGCAGGAAGATCATGCTGGCCTGCATGTGCGGCGGCTCGGCGAACCAGCGCTGCTTGCCGTCGACCGTGAACGGCGACAGCGACAGCCCGGCGGCCTCGAGCCCGCCCTTGGCCAGCAGCTTGCCGCGCTGGACGGCGCCCGACGACGCCTTGGGCGCCTCGAGGCCGACACCGTGGCTCGTGCCGCCGGAGATGATCAGCAGCGTCCCGTCGCGGGGCATGGGTCGCTGGCGATAGCCGATGTGCTCGCCGCGGGCGACCAGGTGCGCGTCGAGGACCGTCGCGCGTACGGACAGGGCACCCAGGTCGCCCAGCCACAAGGACGTGCCGATGCGCGGTCTCACGTCGAGGTGCGGGCGGTGGGTGCGCAGCGCCGCGAGCTCGGCGGGGGTCAGGTGCGAGACGTACAGCGTGGTCGTGTCGACCTGCGAGGCCTCGAGCGCCGCGGCCCAGCTCTGGGCCTCGGTGAAGTTGCCCCCTGCCCGGCCTGCCGGGCCGAGCGGGAGGTGGATCGCGAAGCCCTCGACGCGCAGGTCCCCGAGGGCCGCGACGGCGGCCGCGAGCTCGTGGCGGTCCAGGCCGTGGCGGGCCATCGAGGTCTCACCCTCGAGGATGATGCGTGCGCCCGGTGCCTGCGCTGCGAGCTCTTCGATGTCCGCGACCCGGCCCATCGTGTGGATGACCCGGTCGTCCAGGACCACGTGGTCGAAGAACGGTCGCCACGGCGTCAGCACCATGACGTCCCCGTCGAAGGCGGCCAGTGCCTCGGGCACCTCGTTGTACGTGCCGACCGCGATGCTGCCGAGGCCGAGACGGGTCGACTCCGCCGCCAGCAGGTCACGGCCGAGGCCGTAGCCGTTGCCCTTGATGACCGGGACGATGCCGGGCGTGGCCTCGACCATCGTGTCCAGGTGCCGTCGCCAGCGCTGGGTGTCGACGTCGAGCTCGAATCCTGCACTCATGCGCGGCTCACCCTCTCCTCTTCATGTAGGTGGTGAAGCCCAGGTGCAGGGGCCGGCTGATCGGCAGGTCCCACTCGCCGAGGTACTCCACGGCCTCCCCGCCGGTGCCGACCTTGAACTGGATCAGGCCGACGTGCGAGTCCGCGGGGTCGAGGGTCTCGGTGATGCCCCGCATGTCGTACGTCGTCGCCCCGGCAGCCAGCGCGTCGCGCATCATCTGCCATTGGATCGCGTTGGAGCCGCGGACGTCGCGCTTCGCGGTCGTCGAGGCGCCGTAGGAGTACCAGGCGTGCTCGCCGACGCGGACCATCGTGGTCGCGGCGACCAGATCGCCCTCGTGGCGGGCGAGGTAGAGCACGAGCCGGTCGGGCTCCTCCGTCGTCAGGGCGTCCCACATGCGCTCGAAGTACGACAGGGGGCGCGGGGTGAAGTGATCCCGCTCGGCCGTCTCGGCGTACACGCGGTGGAACTCCGCGAGGTCGTCGCGACTCCCGGTGGTGACCTCGACCCCGGCCTTGGCCGCCTTCTTGATGTTGCGCCGCCACAGCTGGTTCATGCCGGCGAGGACGTCCTCCTCGGTGCGTCCCGCGAGCGGCACCTGGAAGTTGAACTTGGGCTGGCCGGCTGAGAAGCCACCCTCGGTGGGCAGCTCCTTCCAGCCCAGCGCAGTCAGCTCGGTCGCGACCGCGAGGGCCGCGGCGTCGCTGACGTCCGCGGGCACGTCGGACAGCGTCCCGAGGACCGGATCGGCGATCGCCTGCTTGATCGTGCCCGCGTGCCAGCGGCGGGTGACGACGGGCGGGCCCATGCGGATGCCGAAGGCGCCCTGCTCCTTGAGGTGGGCGCGCAGGGGATCGAGCCAGCGGGCGAGGTCGCCGCCGAGCCAGTCGATGTCGGGGCCCTCGGGCAGGTACGCCAGATAGCGCTTGAGCCTCGGCAGCTGCCGGTAGAGCACGAGTGCTGCACCCACGACGCGGTCGCCGTCGAACCAGCCGATCGACTCGCCGCGCCACTCGCTCTTGACCACCGCCCACGCCGGTGTCTGCAGGAAGCTGACGGACGGTCGGCGCCGGATGAAGTCGAGGTGCTCGGCGTCGCTGATGGGCCTGACACGAAGGGGTCCGGGGAGGGAGGCTGACGTCACCGCTCCACGCTACCAACCGGCGCCGTGGTCCTGAGCCGGTCCGTCGGTTAGCCTTGCCTAAGTCTCCCGACGGAAGGATCCGACTGTGAAGACGTACACCGCCACGGTGCTCGGTCGTCGACAGCTCTCGGCGCACCTCGTGACCGTGACCCTGGGTGGTCTTCGCGGCTGGGCGTCCACGGGCGTCCCCGACGAGTACATCCGCGTCCTGATCCCGCCGGCCGGGGCCGAGCTGGCACTCCCGCAGATCGACGAGAAGTGGACCATCTCGTACCCCGAGGGCGCGGTCGAGCCGGACTTCCGCGTCTACACGATCTCGGACCACCGGGTCGTGGACGGCGAGACCCGCGTCGACCTGGACATCGCCCTGCACGACGAGGGCGTCGGCTCGAGCTGGGCGCGCAGCTGCCGGCCGGGCGACGTCGTGGGGGTCATCGAGCCGCACGGGCTGTACGCCGCGCCGGTGGACGTCGGCTGGCAGCTGCTGGTCGCCGACATCACCGGACTGCCCGCGGTCGCTCGCATCCTGCGCGGGCTGTCAGCGCAGCAGAAGGCCGTCGTCCACGTCGTCCTGACCGATCCGGGCGACCAGATCGCGCTGCCGAGCGCCGCGGACGTCGATCTCACCTGGCAGGTGGTCGCGAAGGAGACCGACGTCTGCGAGGCGCTCACCGCGGCCGTGACCTCACGCGAGCTGCCGGATGCGGACCGCTACGTGTGGCTCGCGGGGGAGGCCCGCTCCAGCCGTGCGGTGCGCCGGCACCTGCGGCGCGAGCTCAGGTGGCCGCAGGCCGACTTCTACACGTGCGGCTACTGGCAGATCGACGCCGAGAAGTGGAACGCCCGCTACGAGGAGGTCGCGGAGGAGGTCGTCAAGATGTCCGCCGAGGTGCAGCAGAAGGTCGGCGACGACCAGGGCGCCTACCTGGACGCCCTCGACGACATCTACGAGTCCGTCGGCCTCTGACCCACCGCTGACGCGCGCCTCCCGTCCGCCGAGGGGAGGGTTACGTCCGCCGACGCGCGCCTCCCGTCCGCCGAGGGGTGGGTTACGTCCGTTGACGCGCGCCTCCCGTCTGCCGAGGGGGGTACGTCAGCGGACCGGGGGCTCCCGTCAGCGGACCGGGGCCTCCCCTGAGCGGACCGGGGGGTCCCGTCAGCGGACCGGGGGCTCCCGTCAGCGGACCGGGGCCTCCCCTGAGCGGACCGGGGGGTCCCGTCAGCGGACCGGAGGCGCGCGTCAGCGGACGGGGGGCGCGCGTCAGCGGGCGACGGTGTAGCGGGGCTCGGTGGGGACGACGAGCAGGGACATGCCGGCCTCGGACGGGGTGCGGTCGGCCTTGCGGTGGTTGCACCGCAGGCACGCGGCGACCGCGTTGTCCCACGTCAGCGTCCCGCCGCGGCTGCGCGGCACGATGTGGTCGACGGTCTCGGCCTGCCCGCCGCAGTAGGCGCACATCTTGTCGCGTGCCTTGATCGCGGACTTCGTGCACATCGACCCGCGCCGGTGCATCCACCGGGTGACGACGTAGCGGACCAGCCGCAGCACCTTCGGCACCGGGAATGGGCCGAACGTCCCGCCGGCCTCCTCCTCGATCACCGCGACCTCACGGACCAGCATCTTGATCGCGTGGCGCATGGACACGCGCTGCAGGGGCTCGTAGCTCGCGTTGAGCACGAGCACGTACGCATCCGCCATGGCCGGTCCCTTCCTGAGCCCGAGCGTAGTCCCCGTGGCGCGATCCGGCCCGGAAGATGAGGAGAAACGCCCCGGTGTGGCGGGCGGCACCCCACCACCGCGACACACGGCCCCCGGTTCTGTCCTACGGTGATCCCCGTGGACACCTCAGAGCTCTTCGACGGCTACGGACCGATCGCAGGATTTGACGAGATGTTCGAGGGGTCGGACGTACGCGACAGCTACGGTCAGGTTCACGCCTCGTTCCAGAAGATGGGCGCCGACGAGGTACGCCTGCGGGCGGACTCGCTCGCCTCGTCCTATCTCGAGCAGGGCGTGACGTTCGGCGTCGAGGGCGAGGAGCGACCGTTCCCGCTCGACATCGTCCCGCGGCTCATCGAGGCCGAGGACTGGGACCACGTCGAGCAGGGGGTACGCCAGCGCGTGCTGGCCCTCGAGAAGTTCCTCGCGGACGCGTACGGACCCGGCGAGCTCTTCGCGGACGGCGTTGTTCCCCGTGAAACAGTCGTCACCTCCCCGCACTACCACCGGGTCGTGGCCGGTCTCGAGCCCGCGAACGGGGTGCGCGTCCACGTCGCGGGCGTCGACCTGATCCGCGACGGCAACGGCGACTTCCGGGTGCTCGAGGACAACGTCCGGGTCCCGTCCGGCGTCTCGTACGTCATGACCAACCGGCGGGCGCTGTCCGCGGCGCTGCCCGAGGTGTTCGCAGACCACCGCATCCGTCCGGTCTCGCAGTACTCGCAGCGGCTGCTCGCGGCGCTGCGCAAGGCCGCCCCCGCGGGCGTCAGCGATCCGACGGTCGTCGTGCTGACGCCGGGCGTCTACAACTCGGCGTACTTCGAGCACACCCTGCTGGCGCGCACGATGGGCGTCGAGCTCGTCGAGGGTCGCGACCTGGTGTGCCGCTCGGGCCGGGTCATGATGCGTACGACGCAGGGCCTCGAGCCGGTCCACGTGATCTACCGCCGCATCGACGACGAGTTCCTCGACCCGGTGCAGTTCCGCCCCGACTCCGCACTGGGCGTGCCCGGCATCATCAACGCGGCCCGCGCGGGTCACGTCACGATCGCGAACGCGGTCGGCAACGGCGTCGCGGACGACAAGCTGCTCTACACGTACGTGCCGGACCTGATCCGCTACTACCTCTCCGAGGAGCCGATCCTGCGCAACGTCGACACCTGGCGCATGGGTGAGGCCGATCAGCGCGAGGAGGTGCTGGACCGCCTCGACGAGCTCGTGCTCAAGCCGGTCGACGGCTCGGGCGGCAAGGGCATCGTGATCGGCCCGGCCGCGTCGAAGGAGGAGCTCGAGGAGCTCCGCACCAAGATCCTGCTCGACCCGCGCGCCTGGATCGCGCAGCCGGTCGTCTCGCTGTCGACCGTCCCGACCCTGGTCGAGAACGGCATCCGTCCCCGCCACGTCGACCTGCGCCCGTTCGCGGTGCACGACGGCGACGACGTGTTCGTCCTGCCCGGCGGCCTGACCCGCGTCGCCCTCCCCGAGGGCGAGCTGATCGTCAACTCCAGCCGCGGCGGCGGGTCGAAGGACACCTGGGTGCTGGCCCGGCCCACCGATCCCGACGACGAGGGCGAGGTCGCCCCGACGGCCACCCCGGTCACCGGCATCAGCCAGTCCGCGGGCCCGGCGCTCGAGGCCGAGGTGCCCGACCTCCAGGTCCACGAGCAGGAGCAGCAGCAACAGCAGGGTGACCCCAAGGCAGGAGACAAGACGTGCTGAGCCGCATCGCCGAGTCGTTGTTCTGGATCGGTCGCTACCTCGAGCGGGCCGACGACACCGCCCGCATCCTGGACGTCCAGATGCAGGTGCTCATCGAGGACCCCGGCATGGACGAGCGCACCTCGTGCGAGCAGCTGCTCTCGGTCATGGGCGTCGAGGACTACACCGGGCAGCCCAACCGCTGGATGCTCCTAGACCTCCTCGCCCACAACCCCGAGTCGCCGACCTCGATCGCGACGGCGATCGGTGCGGCCCGCGAGAGCGCCCGCCGTGCCCGCGAGACGCTGTCGACCGACATCTGGGCCGCGATCAACACGACGTGGCGTGGCCTCGGCACGGCCCGTGCGATGCGCGCCCCGGACATGTTCAGCTGGGTCCGCAACCGCACCGCGATGATCTCCGGCATCGCGGACGCCACGATGTCGCGTGACGACGGTTGGCACTTCTACATGCTGGGACGCAGCATCGAGCGCGTCGACATGACCGCCCGCCTGCTGTCCACCGCCGCGCTCGCCTCGGGCCCCCAGGTCGCGTGGCCGACGACGCTGCGGGCCTGCGGAGCGTACGAGAGCTTCATCCGGGCGTACCGCGGGATCGAGGCGGATCGCCAGGCGGCCGAGTTCCTGCTGCTCGACCGATGGTTCCCGCGCTCGATCGTGTCGTCGCTCGCCGAGGCCGAACGTGCCCTGGGCAAGCTCGGCTCGTCCGGCCAGCGATCGGGATTCAGCGACGAGGCCCAGCGGCTCCTCGGTCGGGCCCGCACCGAGCTGGAGTACCGACCGCTCAACGACATCGTCTTCGACCTGCCGGTCGAGATGGAGCGGCTGCAGCGCAGCTGCGCCGCAGCGAGTGACGCGGTGTCCGCGCGCTACTTCGCCGAGTCCGAGATGCACACCTGGCGCGGAGGGGTTGTTCTATGAGCGGGGTGACGCGATGACCATGCAGCTGAGGATCAAGCACACGACGGGCTATCACTACGAGAAGGGCGCGATGGCGTCCTTCAACGAGGCGCGCATGACGCCGATGACGACGTCGGAGCAGTACGTCCTGCGCTCGCGCCTCGACATCACGCCGACCCCGTGGTCGTACGAGTACCGCGACTACTGGGGCACGACGGTCACCTCGTTCGAGGTGCACGATCCGCACGCCGACCTCACGGTGGTCGCGACGTCGACGGTCGAGACCCAGGAGGTCGCGCCCAAGTCGCACGGCATCGCGTGGGAGGACCTCGTCGACGACGTCCGCGACGAGTGGTGCGAGTACCTCGTGCTCAGCGACTGGGTGGCCCCCGCCGCGGGGCTCGCCGACGAGATCGCCGGCTTCCGCGCCGAGGCCGAGCGGCCGTCGGACTACGTCGAGGCCGTGATGCGGCACCTGCACGACCGGGTCGCGTACGTGCCGGGGAGCACCGAGGTCACCACGACCGCCGCCGACGCGTGGGACGCCAGGACCGGCGTCTGCCAGGACTTCGCCCACCTCAGCCTCGGCGCGCTGCGGGCCGCCGGCATCCCCGCCCGCTACGTCTCGGGCTATCTCCACCCCTCGCCCGACCCCGTCGTGGGCGTGGCCGTCGAGGGCGAGTCGCACGCCTGGATCGAGTGGTGGGACGGCGAGTGGGTCGGTTGGGACCCGACCAACGCGATCGCCCCGGGGCCCCGGCACGTCGTGGTCGCCAAGGGACGCGACTACGGCGACAGCCCGCCGCTGCGGGGGATCTTCTCGACCGCGGGCGGCTCCGAGCTGTTCGTCGGTGTGGAGATCACCCGCCTGCGCTAGCGTCGGGGTCATGGCTCTCCTCCACACCGCAGACATGCATCCGAGCAAGATCGAGCTGCTCCGCGCCTGGGTGCCGACCCAGCCGTGGTTCGAGGGCGACGACCAGCTCGAGCCCGTCGGGGCGTACCGGTTCGACGACCCCGACGGCGAGGTCGGGATCGAGACGGTGCTGGTGCGCTCGGGGGACGGGCCCGTCCTGCAGATCCCGTTGACGTACCGGGCCGAGCCGCTGGCGGGAGCCGAGGAGTTCCTGGTCGGCACGACCGAGCACACCGTGCTCGGCACCCGCTGGGTCTACGACGGGTGCGGCGACCCCGTGTACGCGGCCGCGATCGTCCGGACCATCGTGACCGGCGGCACCCAGGCAGACCTGGAGCGCCGGCTGTCCGACGGGACGATGGAGCCGGTCGAGCCCAACATGCGGGTCGTCGGCGGGGGCAGCAGCACCGAGCACGAGCCGGTGGGGCTGGTCGACGTCCGCGACGCCGACGGATCCACGGTCGTGGTGACGTCCGGCGCCGAGGTCGAGCTGCTGCGCGTCCTCGGCGGGGCGTGGGCCATGGGCGGCGAGACGCTGACCGGCACCTGGGCGGGACAGGACGAGCCGGTGCTCCTCGCGGTGGCGCGTTAGCGTGGGCGCATGACCGAAGAGCGCTACTACGCGGACCCCGTTCCTGACCTCCACCGCCCGTACGTCGCCGCCGAGGACCGCTACCAGCAGCTCGACTACCGGCGCGTCGGCACGTCCGGGCTGCTGCTGCCGCCGATCTCGCTCGGCCTGTGGTGGAACTTCGGCGACAACCGCCCCTTCGACACCCAGCGCGAGGTGCTGCGGCACGCATTCGACAAGGGCATCACGCACTTCGACCTGGCCAACAACTACGGCCCGCCCTACGGATCGGCCGAGGAGAACTTCGGCCGGATGATGCGCACGGACTTCAAGCCGTACCGCGATGAGCTGATCCTCTCGACCAAGGCCGGCTGGGACATGTGGCCCGGCCCGTACGGCAAGCTCGGCTCGCGCAAGTACCTCCTGTCGAGCCTGGACGCCTCGCTGGAGCGGATGAGCGTCGACTACGTCGACATCTTCTACTCCCACCGGGTCGACCCGGGCACGCCGCTGGAGGAGACCATCACGGCGCTCGACACCGCGGTCGGCCAGGGCAAGGCGCTCTACGCGGGCATCTCGTCGTACTCGCCCGAGCGCACGGCCGAGGCCGTCGCGATCGCGCGCGACCTGGGCACGCCCCTGGTCATCCACCAGCCGTCCTACTCGATGCTCAACCGCTGGGTCGAGGGCGGACTGCTCACAGTGCTGAATGAGCACGGGCTCGGCGCGATCGGCTTCTCGCCGCTCGCCCAGGGGTTGCTCACCGACCGCTACCTGGGCGACGACCCGGTCGAGCGCGCGGTCGATCGCGTCAGCCTCGACGAGGGCGTGCTGACCAAGGAGAACGTCGAGCGACTGCAGGGGCTCGCGGGCATCGCGAAGAAGCGCGGCCAGTCCCTCGCGCAGATGGCGATCTCGTGGATCCTGCGTCCCGGCGGCGTCACGTCCGCGCTGATCGGCGCCTCGTCGACCGAGCAGCTCGACGAGAACCTCGCGGCGGCCGGGCAGACCGACTTCACCGACGAGGAGCTCGCTGCGATCGAGCAGTTCGCCGGCGATGCCGAGGGCGTCGACATCTGGAAGGTCTCGGCCGAGCTCTGAGCGCACGTCCCGATCCGGTCCGGCAGCTGCTGGACAGCCCGCCCGACCTCCCGGTCCTGGCGGGGCTGCCAGCACTGACCGCGGCGCTGCATGCCAGGGGCGTCGCTGTGGTGCAGGCGCCTCCGGGCACCGGCAAGACGACGCTCGTCCCGCCCGCGGTGGCGGCGATGCTGGCCCGGGACGGTGGCCGGGTCGTGGTCACGCAGCCGCGGCGGATCGCCGCACGGGCGGCCGCGCGCCGACTCGCGGGCCTGCTCGGCGAACGGGTCGGTGAGACGGTGGGCCACACGGTCCGCGGTGACCGGGCCGTCGGCCCGGGCACCCGCATCGAGTTCGTGACGACCGGGGTGCTGCTGCGCCGGCTGCAGCGGGATCCCGAGCTGCCGGGGGTCGCGGCGGTCGTCCTCGACGAGGTGCACGAGCGGCAGCTCGACGCCGACCTGACGCTCGCCTTCCTGGTCGACGTCCGCGCCACGGTGCGGGACGACCTGCTGCTCGTCGCGATGTCGGCCACCGTCGAGGCCGAGCGCACCGCGGCGACGATCGATCCCGGTCCGGCCCCGATCATCGACGTCCCCGGTGCGTTGCACCCGGTGGCCCAGCACTGGGCGGCCCCGCCGCCCGGCGTGCTGCCGGTCGACGAGCGCGGGGTGCCGCCGCGCTTCCTCGACCACGTCGCGGCGACGGTCCGCGAGGCGGTGTCGGCCGAGACCGGCGACGTGCTGGTGTTCGTCCCGGGCGTCGGCGAGGTGGACGGGGTGATGCGACGGCTGTCCGGCCTCCCGGGCGTCGACGTGGTCGCCCTGCACGGCCGACTCCGTCCCGCCGAGCAGGACCTGGCACTCACCCGTGGACCGCGACGGCGGGTGGTGGTGTCGACCGCCGTTGCCGAGTCGTCGCTGACCGTGCCGGGCGTACGCGTGGTGGTCGACGCCGGGCTGTCGCGCGAGCCGCGCACCGATCAGGTCCGCGGGCTGCCCGCGCTCGTGACCGTGCGGGTCAGCCGGTCGGCGGCCGAGCAGCGCGCCGGCCGAGCCGGGCGGGAGGCACCCGGTGCCGTCTACCGGTGCTGGTCGCGGGCCGAGCACACCCATCTGGACCCCCACCCGGCCCCGGAGATCGCGGTGGCGGACCTGACCGGCTTCTGCCTCGAGCTGGCTGCGTGGGGCGATGTCGACGCGAGCGGTCTCGCTCTTCTCGACCCGCCGCCTGCCGCCGCCCTCGAGACGGCCCGGGACACGCTGGTCGAGCTCGGCGCGCTCGACGACGCGGGCGCGATCACGGCACGGGGGCGGGCGATGGCGCAGATCCCGGCTGATCCCCGTCTGGCCCGGGCGCTGCTCGACGGCGCCGAGGCGGTGGGTGCGCACCGGGCGGCAGAGGTCGTCGCGCTGCTCGACGACGACGTCCGCGCTCCGGGCGGCGACCTGGTCGCGGCGCTGCGCATGATGCGCCGGGGAGGACCGACCGCTCGTTCGTGGTCGGACGCCGTGGCGCGGCTGGAGTCGCTGCTGCCGGAGCGCCCGCGCCGTACCGAGCTGACCGACGACCTCGCGGTCGGCACCGTCGTGGCGCTCGCGCACCCCGGCCGCATCGCACGGCGCCGGCCGGGCGGCACGGCGTACCTCATGGTGTCGGGAACGGGGGCGTCGTTCCGCGCCGCCGACCCGGCGCTCGCGGGGGTGCCGTGGATCGCGATCGCCGACGCCGAGCGCCGGCCCGGGGCGCGCGACGCGACGATCCGCTCGGCAGCGCCCATCGACGAGGACATCGCGCTTGACGCGGCGTCCGGGACGTGGACCGAGGCCGACGAGGTGGTGTGGACGAACGGCCGGATCGTGGCCCGCCGGGTCACCCGCCTCGGCGCGATCGAGCTCTCCGCCGCCCCCCTGAACGATCCGCCGCCCGACGCCGTCGCCGCGGCGGTCGCGGACGGGCTCTCCCGCGAGGGCCTGGACCTGCTGCCCTGGAGCGACGCGGCCGTCGCCCTGCGCCGGAGGATGGCCTTCCTCCACCACGCCGTGGGCGATCCGTGGCCCGACGTCGGCGACGAGGCGCTGCTGGCCGGCATCGACGCCTGGCTCGGACCTGCCCTGGCGCGGGTGCGGGGCAGCCGCGACCTCGCCCGCCTCGACGTCCTCGGCGCGCTGCGCAGGCTGCTGCCGTGGCCCGAGGCGGGACGTCTCGACGAGCTGGCCCCCGAGCGGGTGACCCTGCCCAAGGGCTCGACGGCCAGGGTCGAGTACGGGCCGACCGGCACCGAGCAGCCCCTCGTCTCGGTCCGCCTGCAAGAGGCGTTCGGCTGGACCGAGACGCCCCGGCTCGCGGGCGGGCGGGTCCCGCTGCTGCTGCACCTGCTGACCCCGGCACGCCGACCGGCCGCGGTCACCGCCGACCTGGGGTCGTTCTGGGCCGGGCCCTACCGGCAGGTCCGTGCCGAGCTGCGCGGGCGCTACCCCAAGCACGCGTGGCCCGAGGACCCTACGCGCTGAGAGGGCTGATCTCGCCGATCGTGGCGGGGCCGACGGCGAGGACGCCGTCGTCCAGCGGCTCGGCGCGGATGCCGCCACGCCCCCGCAGCGCGCGGTGGGCGCCGGGCGCGTACACCTCGTTCATCCAGGCGCACGGGCTCGCGGCGGTGCGCGAGATGAACCGGATCGGCCCGTGGCCCGCGTCGATCGTGAAGGTCGTCCGCACGAGCGCGTCGACGTCCAGGCCGCGCGTCACCACGTTGCGGCGGGCGAGCACGGGGTCGAACGGCTCGGTGGTGGCAGGGAACAGCCCCTCGCCGGCGATCTCGTCCTGGAGCCAGTCGATCTGCTCGGCGGCGAAGAAGGTCACGGCGTAGCGGGAGTGTCGGGTGCCGAAGAACCGGTCGCCGACCAGGCCGCGGTGGGCCCGCACCTGCACGATCGTGGGGGACTCGTCGCCGTCGTACGGCAGGACCCCGTCGTGCGGGCGCCCCTCGTACCGATGCACCGGTGAGACCACCAGTGCCACGATCTCCAGCTCCACGCCCCCGACGCTACCCACCCTCCCCGCGACTGGCGCAAGCTGAAGGTTCTGGGACGGCGTGTCGTCCACTTCTGCGCCAGTCGCGGCTCGGTCTGCGCCAGTCGGGGGCGAGGGTGTGGATCCAGCGCGTACGTCCACAGGTTGCTCGCGCGGTCTCGAAGACGTACGCCGCCGGGCGCGAGCGTGTCGGGATGGACCCGATCAGGCACGCCGAGGCGTACGAACGAGGCTTCACCCCGCACCTGTTGCGCACGTCCCCGCACTTCGTCCACCCCGTCGCGGGCGTCGCGCAGCTGGCCGCGAGCGCGGACGACCTGGCGTCCACGTGCCGGGCGGTCGCGCTGCAGCTGCCCGACGACGCGGTCTTCACCCACCTGACCAGCGCGCAGCTCCGCGGCTGGTGGCTCCCGATGCTCGACGGGATCCCGATCATCGCGTGCACCGACCGGGACGCACCGCATCACGACCGACGGGGGGTGTACGTCCGCAGGTGCGCGATCCCGCCGGGCCACGGCACCGGATCGGTGATCTCGCGGTCGCGTCGCCGGAGTGGACGATCGTCGAGCTCGCCGAGCATCTTGCCCTGCTCGACCTCGTCGCAGTGATCGACTGCGCCCTGCACCGCGGGGACGTCACGATCGACGGCATCCGCGCGACGATGCGTCCGGGACGGCGTGGCGTACGCGTGCTGCGCCGGGCGCTCGACCTCGCGGACGGGCGCAGCGAGTCGTGGTGGGAGACCATGCTGCGACTGCTGCACGTGCTCGCGGGCTTCGCGGTCGACCCGCAGGAGGTCATCACGAACGCTGCCGGGGTCGAGGTGGCGCGCGTCGACCTGCGCATCCGCGGCACGAACCGGGTCGCGGAGTACGACGGCTCGGACCACCGGGTGCGCGCCCAGCACGAGAGCGACCTGGCCCGCGAGAAGCGGCTCGCGCGGGAGGGGTTGGCACGCTACGGCTACATCGCGACCGAGATCGTGCACACGCCGGAGCGGATCGTGCGCGACGCCGAGGAGGCCCACGGGATGCGGCACGTCCCGGGACGGGTCGACGGGTGGCGGGCCGAGGCGCGGGCGGCGTCGATCTCGTCGGCGGGTCAAGCGGCCCTGCGCCGCCGCCTCGCGAGATTCGTCCGGATGACCTCGCCGCGGTCCGCCAAGCCCGCGAGTGGCGCAACCTGAGCCGCGAGTGGCGCGAAAGTGGAGGACTCGCCGTCCCAAAACCTTCAGTTTGCGCCAGTCGCGGAATCGGGGCGCGATTGGCCTCTGGTGGCGGTGGTCCCGTAGACTTGTGCGGTTGCCACTAGGTGACCCACTCCTGCTACGGAATTCCCCGTAGCCGTTTAGTCCGAAGGAGACTGAATGTCATTGCGCCCGTACGAAGTCATGATCATCCTTGATCCCGACCTCGAAGAACGTACCGTCGCCCCCAGCCTGGACACGTACCTCAACGTCGTGCGCCAGGACGGCGGCTCCGTCGACAACGTCGACGTCTGGGGCAAGCGCCGTCTTGCCTACGAGATCAACAAGAAGAACGAGGGCATCTACGCCGTCGTCACGCTCCAGGCCGAGCCGGCCACGGTCAAGGAGCTCGATCGCCAGCTGACGCTCAACGAGTCCGTTGTGCGTACGAAGGTCACACGTCCCGACGTGAAGTAGGCCTGATCCACGGACCCACTGTGGACAACCCGCTGCGGTTGTCACATGGCTGCGGTTCACTAAGTCAGACACCCACACACCTGAAAGGCTGCGCCCCATGGCAGGCGAAACCAACATCACCGTCGTCGGCAACCTGACGAACGACCCGGAGCTGAAGTTCACTCCTTCGGGCGCGGCAGTTGCCAACTTCACCGTCGCGTCGACGCCCCGTACGTTCGACCGGCAGACCAACGAGTGGAAGGACGGCGACGCGCTGTTCATCCGCTGTGATGCGTGGCGCCAGCTGGCCGAGAACGTCGCCGAGTCGCTCCAGAAGGGTCAGCGCGTCATCGTGACGGGCGCCCTGAAGGTCCGCAACTACGAGCGGCAGGACGGCTCCAAGGGCACCAGCGTGGAGATGACGGTCGACGAGATCGGCCCGTCCCTGCGCTTTGCCACGGCCAAGACGAGTCGCGTCAACCGCTCCGGCGGCGGCGACTTCGGCGGCGGTGGCGGCGGCAACTCAGGTGGCGGCTTCGGCGGGGGCAACTCCGGTGGAGGCGGCTTCGGCGGCGGCGCACCGGCCCAGGGCGGCAACGACCCGTGGTCGACGCAGCCCCGCTCCGGCGGCGGCTCGCAGGGTGGATCTGACTGGGGCGGCAACGCGGGAACGTCCGACGAGCCCCCCTTCTAACCCCTTCACGTCAGAGAAACGAAACCAGGAGCAACATGGCAAAGCCAGTCGTCCGGAAGCCGAAGAAGAAGAGCAACCCGCTCGCTGCGGCCAAGGTCACCGAAATCAACTACAAGGACACCGCGCTGCTGCGCAAGTTCATCTCGGACCGCGGCAAGATCCGCGCGCGCCGCGTCACGGGTGTCACCGTCCAGGAGCAGCGCCTCATCGCGAAGGCCATCAAGAACGCCCGCGAGATGGCTCTGCTTCCCTACACGACCACCGGTCGTTAAGGGGTTTGGAATGAAGCTCATCCTCACGCACGAGGTCACGAACCTCGGAACCCCCGGCGACATCGTCGAGGTCAAGGACGGCTACGGCCGCAACTTCCTGCTGCCGCGCAACTTCGCCATCCGGTGGAGCAAGGGCGCTGCCAAGCAGGTCGAGTCGATCAAGGCTGCGCGCGACGCGCACGCCGTGCACGATCTCGAGGAAGCCAAGAGCATCAAGGGCAACCTCGAGTCCTCGCCGATCAACGTCCCGGTTCGCGCCGGTGCGGGCGGACGCCTGTTCGGCGCCGTCACGGTCTCCGACATCGCCGAGGCGCTGGCCGAGGCCGGTGCCAAGGTCGACAAGCGTCGTATCGAGGTCGGCAACCCGATCAAGTCGCTCGGCGCCCACACCGTGGCCGTGCGTGTTCACCCCGAGGTGAGCGCGCAGGTCAAGCTCAACGTGGTGGCCTCCAAGTAGTCCGCCTGACGGGCCGGCACCCCAGGTGCCGGCCCGTCGCCGGTGGATCACCGTCATGCGTACCCCCGTCGCAGCGGCCGCGTCCCTCCTCCTCGCCGGGAGCCTCGTGCTCTCCGGGTGCACAGGCTCGTCCAACGACGACGAGGACAAGCCGACCGCGACGCCGTCCACCGACAGCAACAAGGCACTGCCCAGCACGGCCTGGCAGGACGCCGATCCGGCCGATGTCGCCGCTGGCGGCACCCTGCGCCTGGCAGCCACCACGCTGCCCACCAACTTCAATCCGCTGCAGGCCGACTCGGCCAACTCCGATGCCGCGCGGATCCTCGCCCCGACCACCGGCGGCGCCATCCGCATCACCGCCGACGGTGGCTGGATGGTCGATCCCGACTACGCCCGTTCGGTCGAGGTCGTCGACAAGAGCCCGCTGAAGATCCGCGTCGCGCTCAACCCCGACGCGGTCTGGCAGGGCGGCACCCCGATCACCGCAGCCGACATGACCGCGTTCTGGAAGGCGCAGAACGGCTCCGACGACGACTTCGAGGTCATCTCGAGTGCGGGCTACGACGACATCTCGGGCGTCAAGCAAGGCCGCGACAGATTCTCCTACACGGTGACGTTCGACGAGCCCACGGCCGAGTGGCCGCTCTACGTCTACCCGCGGCTGCCCAAGAACTTCTCCTCCTCGCCCAAGCTGTTCAACCAGGCGTTCCGCAAGCGGGCGATCCCCTCCAACGGCCCGTTCCTGGTCTCCTCGATCGACACCCGCAAGGGCCTCATCGTCCAGCGCCCCAATCCGCGCTGGTGGGGGGCCAAGCCCAAGCTGGCGGGTGTCACGTGGAACATCGCCGATCCCGGCCTGCAGGCCGAGGCGTACGTCGACGGCGGCCTCGACGCGGTCGACCTGGAGGCCTCGACGTACGCCAAGGCCAAGGGCACCGGGGTCGTGCAGCGCGCGGCGGGCATCGAGTGGTCGCAGGTCACGCTCAACGGCGGCCGGGGCGCGCTCAAGGACGTCGCCGTACGACGTGCGGTCGCCCGCGCGATCAACCGCGTGCCGATCGCGGTCACGACCGCGAGGGCTCTTGGCGGGCCTCCCGCACCCCTGGGCAGCCTGCTCCTGCTGCCGGGCCAGAAGGGCTACCGCGACTCCTCCGATCCCATCGCGTACGAGCCGGACCGCGCGGAGGAGATCCTCGACGACGCCGGCTATGCCAAGGGTGCCAACGGCATGCGCTCCAAGCGCGGCAAGCCACTCGAGCTGATCATGCCGGTGCCCAAGGACACCCCGACCAGCAGCGCCCGTGCCAAGGCCATCGCCGCAGACCTCGAGCAAGTCGGCATCAGGGTCAAGCGGCGCTCCGCCCCCACCGGGGTGGACTTCTACGAGAAGATCGTCATCCCGCTCGACTTCGACCTGGTGACCTTCCAGCGGCGCGGATCGGCCTTCCCGATCACCGCGGCCAAGCCGCTGTACTACCCGATCGACTCACCCCAGAACTTCACCGGCATCGGTCCCAAGCGCATCGGCCAGGGGTTCGACGCCGTCATCAGGACCCTCGGCGACGAGCGGCGCCTCACGCGCATCGCCAAGCTCGACGAGTGGCTGCTCGAGGAGGTGCCGGCCGTCCCCCTGGCCGTGACCCCGATCGTGGTCGCGGTGCGCAAGGACGTGGTCAACTACGGTGCTGCGCAGTTCGAGCAGCCCGACTGGACCCGCGTCGGGTTCACGAAGAAGAAGTAGCCGCAGCGACGATCTGCGCGACGGTGCGCGCGCCGTCCCGGGCGCGCTCCGTACGCGCGGGGACGAAGGCATCGCGCCGCTCGTCGTACGTCGCGCCGACCACCTCGCCGTGGTCCGCGTCGATCGCGTGCAGTGACGTGGACCAGCCCGCGGCCCGCAGCCGCAGCTCGAGCCCGCACACCATGTCGGGCGGGGTGATGGTGTCGTCCTCGCCGTACACGATGTCGACGCGGCAGCGGCCGGCTCCGGACGGCAGCTCGGTGGGCAGTGGCTGCCCGGTGAGGGGGTCGAGCGCGCGCGGACCGTCGGCGGGGGCGATGAGCACCAGCCCGCCCACGCCGGCGCCGATGCGCGAGGCGTTGAGCGCGAGGCTGACGGCGGCGACCCCGCCGAGCGACCAGCCGGCCACGACGATCGTGTCGGGGTCCTGGCCTTGCTCGGCCGCGATCTCCCGGGCCCTGCGCACCGACGTCAGCAGGTCGGCTCGCCCGCCGTCGGGGTGGCCGGCGTCCCAGTCGGGGGTCACCACGGTCAGGCCGTGCGCCGCGATCAGCTCGCTCAGGGCGTCCAGGACGCCGCGGGAGTCTGCCCCGCGGCCGTGCCACAGCAGGACGACGGGGCCCTCACCTCGTACGTCGATGTGTCGTCCGGGTGTGGGCTCCTCGGTGCGCGTCATGGCCTCAGTCTGCCGAACGACCGGGCCCGAGGACCAGCCAGGCGTCGCCGCGCTCGCGGTGCCACAGGGTCGCGAGCCGTGCCGCGATGAATCCGCCGTAGGCGACCCAGAGCCAGGTGAAGCCGGCCCCGGTCCAGGCGACCAGCAGGACGAGCGGCGTGTACGCCGCGAGGACGATGAGTCCCGCGACGGCCAGGTAGACGCCGTCCCCGGCCCCGATGAGCACCCCGTCGAGCACGAAGACCAGCCCCGAGAGCGGCTGGATCGCTGCCACGACGAGCAGCGCGGGCACCAGGGCGTTGCGCACCTCGACGTCGGAGGTGAACAGGTGCGGCAGCCACGGTGCGCAGACGGCCAGCACGAACCCGGCCAGGAACCCGGTGGCGACGCCCCATGCCATCATCCGGCGGGTCAGCGCCCGGGTCAGGCCGGCGTCGCCCGCGCCCAGGGCACGTCCGGTCAGGGTCTGGCCGGCGATCGCGATCGCGTCGAGCCCGAAGGCGAGGAAGCCGACGAGCGCGGCAGCGATCTGGTGCGCCGCGAGCGGGACGTCGCCGAGGTCTGCTGCGACGAGCGTGGCCAGGACGATCGAGACGCGGAGCGTCAACGTCCTGACGATCAGGGGGACGCCCTGGCGTGCGGCGTCGAGGATCTCGCCCACGCGGGGCGCCAGGGGTGCTGCCGCCCGCCGTGAACGCCGCACTATCACCGCCACGAGCCACGCTGCGGCGAGCCACTGGGCCAGCACGGTCCCGGTCGCGGCCCCGCGCACTCCCCAGTCGAGTCCGTAGACGAGCCCCACGTTGAGCACGACGTTGACGACGTTGGCCACGACGGTCACGACCAGCGGGGTGCGCAGGTCGAGGCTGCCGCGCATCGCGCCGGTCGCCGCCAGCACCACCAGCACGGCGGGCAGGCCGAGGGTCGACACGAGCAGGTACTGCTGGGCCAGGTCCGCGACGGCCTGCGAGCTGGAGACCGCCGCGGACAGGGGCCCGCTCGTCGCGGCGAGGCCGATGCCCAGCACGGCGCCGAGCCCCGCCGCGAGCCACAGGCTGCTGATCGCGAGGCCGTACGCCGCGCTGACCTCGCCCGCGCCGTGGTGGCGGGCGACGGCCGCGGTGCTGCCGTACGCGAGGAAGACGCACAGGCCGACGACGGTCCCGAGCACCACGGCGGCGGCTGCCAGCCCGGCCAGCTCGGGGGTGCCCAGGTGGCCGATGATCGCGGTGTCGGCGAGCAGCATCAGCGGCTCGGTCACCAGGGCGAAGAACGCGGGCACGGCGACGGCCAAGATCTGCCGATCGACGTCGGCGCGAAGACGCATGCGGGCCTTCCTGGACGTGACCACTGGGTGAACTGGGACCAAAGTGACGGGGTTTGTCGACAAGTGTATGAACAGGCACCCGTGGATGAACTTCGACCAAGAACTATTTTGTCTCCACACCGAACAAACTGCGTTTGTGCAGGTCAGAGGGGGTGAGGACAAATAAACAATTCCGTTGTCCACATGTTCGTCCACCGGCTGTGCACATGGGCGGGCGGCGTTTTCCACAGCATCGGGACAGTTGCGCACACCCCCTGTGCGGCGCCGTCTTGGTGACGACACGCACGGGGCCTACTGTGACGGGTCGGCAGTTGTGTCGGCGCCGAGATCTACGCTCGGGCATGACGACGAAAGGGGCTCATCGGTGAGCGTGACGGACCTCTACGAGGCGGGTCCAGGACCCGGCGAGGATCCCACCTCGGGACGCGTTCCGCCACAGGACATCGCCGCTGAGCAGAGCGTCCTCGGCGCGATGCTGATCAGCAAGAACGCGATCGACCCGGCCGCCGACATCCTGCAGGGGCGTGACTTCTACCGTCCCGCGCACGAGCTGATCTTCGACACCATCACCGATCTGGCCAACCGTGGCGAGCCGGCCGACGCGATCACGGTCGCCGCCGAGCTCCACCGTCGCGGCGAGATGGGCCGCATCGGCGGAGCGCCCTATCTGCACGATCTGGTCCAGGCCGTCCCGATCGCGTCCAATGTCGACTTCTACGCCGAGATCGTCCGGGAGAAGGCCATCTTGCGCCGCCTGGTCGAGGTCGGTCAGCGCATCGCCCAGCTCGGTCAGGCCGGCCAGGGCGAGGTCGCCGAGATCGTCGACCGGGCCCAGGCCGAGGTGCTCGACGTCGACGGCACGAGCCAGGCCGAGGACTATCGCGCGGTCTCCGAGCTCATGCCCCTCACGATCGACGAGATCGAGGAGATCCAGGGCCGCGACGGCTCGCTGAGCGGCGTGCCCTCGGGCTTCCCCGATCTCGACAAGTTCACGACCGGCTTCCGCGCCGGGCAGATGATCGTCGTGGCCGCCCGTCCTGGCGTCGGCAAGTCGACCCTGGGCCTGGACTTCGTGCGCTCGGCCGCGATCCGCCACCAGATCCCGTGCGCGATCTTCTCGTTGGAGATGACCGGCGCCGAGATCGCGATGCGCATGCTCTCGGCCGAGGCCCGCGTCAGCATCGGCCACATGCGCGGCGGCGGCATGCACCAGCGCGACTGGGACGCCATCACCAAGGCGATGCCCCGGGTCAACAGCGCCCCCATCGTGATCGACGACAGCCCCAACATGACGATGCCCGAGATCCGGTCCAAGGCCCGGCGCATCAAGAAGCAGTACGGTCTGGGCTTCGTGGTCATCGACTACCTGCAGCTCATGACGTCGGGCAAGCGGGTCGAGAACCGTCAGGTCGAGGTCTCGGAGTTCTCCCGCAACATCAAGCTGCTCGCCAAGGAGATGGAGGTCCCCGTCGTGGCGATCAGCCAGCTCAACCGTGGCTCCGAGCAGCGCACCGACAAGACCCCGCAGATCTCTGACCTGCGTGAGTCCGGATCGATCGAGCAGGACGCCGACATCGTGCTGCTGCTCAACCGCCCCGACGCCCTCGGCGCGGGGGAGTCCGACCGTCCGGGCGAGGCCGACATCATCATCGCCAAGAACCGCTCCGGCCCGACCAACAAGATCGCGGTCAGCTTCCAGGGTCACTACTCGCGGTTCACGCCGATGGCGCGCGACGCCGAGCCGCCGCCGGGCGCCCCTGCGGCGGGCGACTTCTTCGGCTGAGCGCCGCGCGTCACTGGTACGTGATGAGGTCCGGTCTCGGCTTCACCCGGGTCCAGGTCTGCCGGGCGTCGAGCATGGGCTCGTCCTCGTCGATGAAGTTCTTCCACCCCCAGCCGGCGACGTCCGGGGCGTTCTTGCGCAGCACGCGCCAGGTGTCCTGCTTGGCGCCCTGGGGTCCCGAGCCGTCGACGTGGATGAGCGTCGCGAGCTCCGCGTGACCCGTGTCGAGCCGGGACCGGTCCCTGATCATGGACGTCGAGAACTGGTGCAGGACGAACATCTTCTGCGGCAGGGCCTTGCGGCGGGTCAGCGCCGCGAGCCAGTCCGCGGTGCGGTTGACCTCGCCGATCCCCACCGAGCCGATCTGCCGCAGGTGCTTCTGGTGCGGTTTGAGTCGCCACTCGGGATCCAGCGCGAGGCCGACGTGAGGACGTTCGAGCAGCGGCCGGTAGCGCTTGGCCTGGGTCAGGAAGTCGGTGCGTCCCGGCTGCAGGTCCAGGATCACGTAGACCCCGTGCCGTTCGGCGGCGTCGACGAGCGGCTCGAGCTTCTTGATCGAGGCCTCGGTGGAGTAGTCCTTGTCCTTGCCGGGCCCTGCGGATGCCACGGTCGCGATGATCTCGAACGTGGGGACGATCGTGGCCGTCCCGAGCCGTCGGTACTTGCGAGCGAGTCGCTCGACGCGCTCGACCGAGTCCCCGACCCCCTGCTCGCCGAGCACCCCCAGCTGGGGTGCGCCCGGGTGGCCGTACATCGCGGCGTAGTGCTTGCCGGGCAGCGCGAGATAGCCGCCGGTCGGCTGCTGGACGTCGCGGCGGACCGTCTGCAGGGTGTAGGGGAGGTTGCGCACGAACGGTCGTCCGAGCGCGAGGACCGGGCTGTCCGGTCGGTTCCGCAGGGTCTTCGCCACCGCGGGCGTCAGGCGTGGGTCCGCTCCCGGCACCTCCAGCACGGTGGCCCCGGCGATGCGGGCCGACGCGACCGCTACGGCGTTCTTGCTCCGTGAGCGGGTCAGCACGATCGCGTCGATCCGGCGGGTCGGGTGCGCGGCTGTCGTCGGCGTCTCGGGGAGACGACGTGCACGGACGCCGGGGACCTCCCGCACCCGGCCGGACGTCAGGACGGTCGTCGCCCCGAGACGGTCGACCTCGCGCGGCACCGAGGGGTCCGAGACCAGCACCGGAACCCCCCTCGCGGTCGCCTCGGCGATGCCGCGGCGCTGGGCTGCCCGGTCCTTGCGGTCGACGACCACGACCGTGTCGGCCGAGGTGAAGAGCCGCCGCGAGACGCCTGCCGCGGACTGCGCGGGAGTGCGCGAGTCGATCACCTCCAGCGCGCGCGTGGGCGTGCTGCTGAGGGTGCCGGCCGCCCGACCACCCGCCGCGTCGTTGTCGTCCGCGCGGACGAGCACAGCGCCGGCGACGAGGAGCACGGCCACCGCGCAGGTGATCACGACGTAGCGATTGAGCCCGAGAGATACGCTCATGCCCGTGACCCTACTGACCGCTCTCACGGCCTCGACCGGCAACGCACCCGACTCCGGGCTCGCCGGTTGGACCGTGGACCTGATGGACAAGCTGGGGCTGTTCGGAGCCGGGCTGGCCGTCGGGATGGACAACGTCTTCCCGCCGATTCCCAGCGAGGTGATCCTGCCGCTGGCCGGTTTCGCTGCCAGCCAGGGCACGTTCTCGTTGGCCGGAGCACTCGTGGCCACGACCCTCGGATCGGTCACGGGTGCGGTCATCCTGTACTGGCTCGGCGCGATCTTCGGCCGCGACCGCGCGGCGCTCGTGTTCGAGAAGGTGCCGCTTCTCAAGGTCAGCGACATGGAGAAGACCGAGGCCTGGTTCCTCAAGCACGGGTCAGCCGCAGTCTTCTTCGGTCGCATGGTGCCGATCTTCCGCAGCCTCATCTCGTTGCCCGCGGGCGTCGAGAAGATGAACTTCTGGCTGTTCCTGCTGCTCACGACCCTCGGCAGCGCGATCTGGAACTCGATCTTCGTCGTCACCGGATACCGCCTGGGCAAGAACTGGGACGAGGTCGAGCCGTACGCCGACGCCTTCCAGAAGCTGGTCATCCTCGCGGTGGTGGTCGTCATCGTGGGCTTCGTGTTCCTGCGGGTCCGCGACATGCGCCGGTCCTCGACGCCGTGAGGATCGTCTCGCTGCTGCCCTCGGCGACGGAGATCGTCTATGCCCTCGGCCTCGACGAGCACCTCGTCGGCGTGACGTTCGAGTGCAATGAGCCCGCCCGCGCGCGCACCGACCACCAGGTGGTGGTCGGTGGAGCGGACACCTCGCAGCTGACCCCCGCCGAGATCGACGCCTACGTCCGCGAGAGCCTCGCGGCCGGCCGTGACCTCTACACGCTGGACGAGGGGGCGCTGGGGGCCCTGCGCCCCGATCTCATCCTGAGCCAGGACCTGTGCCGGGTCTGCGCCCTGCCCACGGGTCAGGTGGACGCCGCGCTGGAGCACCTGGGCTGTGTCGCGGACGTGGTGACGCTCGATCCGTACTCGCTGCGAGAGGTGCTGGACACGATCCACACGGTGGGACGCGCGGCGGGCGTACCGGATCGTGCCGCAGCACTGGTCGAGAGTCTCCAGGCACGCCTCGACGCCGTCGCCGCGGCGGTCGCAGGTGCATCCCGGCCCCGGACGGCCGTCGTGGAGTGGGTCGATCCGCTGTTCACCGGCGGGCACTGGATCCCGGACCAGGTCACGGCCGCCGGAGGCGTCCCCGTCGGCGGGCACCCGCACGCCGCCTCGGGCCCGGGGTCGTGGGACGAGCTGCGGGAGGCCGATCCCGAGGTGGTCGTGGTCGCCCCGTGCGGCTTCGGCCTCGACGGCGCCGCGCAGCAGGCGGAGGTCGTCGCGCGCGAGCTGCCGGGCGCGCAGGTGTGGGCGATCGACGGCGACGCGGTCGTCGTCCGGCCCGGGCCCCGACTCGTCGACGGGGTCGAGGCGATCGCCTCGGTGCTGCACCCGGGCGCGGTCGCACCGAGCACTTTGGTCCGGCGGGTGGCTACGCCGCGTACTCCATGAGCACGGGCTCGGTCGGAGCCGTCGTTCCGGCCGCGATGGACCGCGACCTACAGTGGCCGGATGACGACTTCACGCTCGCTGTTGCTGGTCCCCGCGCTGGCACTGGCCCTCGTCGCGGTCGCGGGCTGCAGCGGCTCGGACGACGAGCCCAAGGGGTCCAAGGCGTCCGAGTCGTCATCGGCCTCGGACGGGCCGACCGCGGACGTCGACGAGTCGGCCGCGTGCAAGCTGCTGACGGCGGCCGACCGCAAGAAGCTCGCCGGGTCGGCGGTCGACATCGTCGTGAGCTCGGACGCCCGTGAGGGCGGGAGCAGCCAGTGCCGCTGGCAGACCCCCGACGCACTGATCCAGGTGACGACCCTGCCGGCCAAGCGGTGGGCGACCTCGCTGCCCGACGTGGTCGCCCAGCTGGAGAAGTCGAGCGCCGACGGCTCGGCGGCCGACCGCAAGGACCTGGCCCGTGCCAAGAAGCTCCTGGCCGGCGCGGACGACTTCACGGACGCCGAGGCCTGCAAGGCGTTCGTGACGCTCGCCGAGATCGGCGGGGCGAAGAAGGGCTCCACCACGACGATCACGCCCGTGCCGATCACCGAGTCCGACCTCGGCCTGTCCGCCCAGACGTGCACCGGTGGTCACCTCACGTCGGTCATCTACTCGGTGCCGGGCCTCAAGCAGACGCCCAAGGTCGAGCGGACCGTGACGTCCGTCCTGGCCTCTGCGCAGAAGCGCGTGCTGGCCGCGAGCTGACTCAGAACGCCACGTCGGCGCGGCGGTCGTCCGGACCGGGCTTGTCGCAGTAGGTCGCCCCGTCGACGAACCGGACGCCGTCGGTGAAACGGGCCTCGATCTGACCTGCGCCGAACTGCTCGACGTAGAGCCGTGAGTAGAGACCGCCGAGCTCGAGCAGCTCGTCGTGGGTGCCCTGCTCGACGAGGTGGCCGTCCTCGAGCCCGAAGATCACGTCCGCGTTGTGGATCGTGGACAGCCGGTGGGCGATCGCGATCGTGGTGCGGTTGTGCGTGGCGCGCTCGAGGGCGTCCTGCACGAGCCGCTCGGTCTCGGTGTCGAGCGCAGACGTCGCCTCGTCGAGGATCAGGATCCGCGGGTCCATCAGCAGCACGCGGGCGATCGCGAGACGCTGCTTCTCGCCGCCGCTGAGGCGATAGCCGCGCTCGCCGGTGATGGTCTCGTAACCGTCGGCGAACGACATGATGCGGTCGTGGATGTTGGCGTCGCGGGCGGCCTGCTCGATCTCCTGGGCGGTCGCGTCGGGCTTGGCGTAGGCGATGTTGTCGCGGATCGAGCCGTGGAACAGATAGGGCTCCTGGGTCACCATGCCGACGGCCTCGGCGACCGAGCCCATCGTGAGATCGCGGACGTCCGTGCCGTCGATGAGGACCGCGCCCTCGTTGACGTCGTAGAAGCGCGGGACGAGGTACGTCATCGTGGTCTTGCCGGAGCCGGAGGGACCGACGATCGCGGCGAGCTGTCCGGGCTTGACCGTGAGCGAGATGCCCTCGAGGGCCCATCCGGGGGTGGGCGCCTCCTCGACCGGGTCGATGCGGTCGATCCGGACGCCCGAGTCGCCGAAGCGGTCACCCCGCACGGTCCCGGACAGCGTGCGCGGCTCGGGATAGCGGAAGAAGACGTCGCGGAACTCGATCTCCCCCCGCAGGTCGGCCGCCTCGAGCACCTTCGCGCCGGGCTTCTCGGTGATCGCCGGCTTGAGGTCGAGGTACTCGAAGAGCCTGCGGAACAACGCCAGCGAGGTCTGCACGTCGAGCGTCACCCGCATGAGCTGCAGCAGGGGCATCTGCAGTCGCGCCTGCAACGTCGTGAACGCGACGAGCGTGCCGGCGGTCAGCGACGTGCCGCCCTGGAGCATGTAGCCCGCCACGAGGTAGATCGCGGCCGGCGTGATGGCGAAGAACGTCTGCACGGTCGCGAAGAACGCCCGGCCGGTCATGGCCTGGTCGACCTGCAGCCGGGTCTGCTCACGGTTGGCCTGGCGGTAGCGCTCGACCTCGGAGTCGGCCCGGTTGAAGACCTTGGACAGCAGGATGCCCGAGACGCTCAGCGCCTCCTCGGTGATCGCGGTCATCTCCGACAGCGACTCCTGCGTCTTGCGCGCGACCCGCTGTCGCCGCTTGCCCACCTGCAGCTGGATGACGATGAACAGCGGCATGAGGATCAGCGTCAGGATCGTGAGCTGCCACGACAAGATGACCATCGAGACGAACGCGGCGGTGACCGTCACGCTGTTCTGCAGGATCGTCGTCGCGGTGTCGGTCAGGACCGTACGCACGCCGGCCACGTCATTGGCCAGGCGCGACTGGATCGCCCCGGTCTTGGTGGCGGTGAAGAACGCGAGCTCCATCTTCTGCAGGTGCGCGAACAGGTCACCGCGCAGATCGGCCATCGCCGAGTTGCCGATCGTCGACGTCAGCCAGTTCTGCCCGATGCCGATGACCGCGGTGACGATCGGGATCACGCACATGCCGGCCACGAGCCACGCGAGCAGGTGCAGGCGGATCTCGCCGCCGGCCGGGAACAGCGCCTTGTCGAACACGGCCTTGGTGAGGAACGGGACGATCGAGGTGAGGATCGCCGAGACGACGACCGCGACCGCCACGAAGATCATCTTGGTCCGATAGGGGCGCAGCATCTGCGCGATCCGCCCGAGCACGGGTGCGCGGCTGGCGGCGATGTCCTCCGGGGTGAGGTGGACGACCCGCGGCGCGCTGTCACCCCGTGGCATCAGTCCTCGATCTTGGCGAGCACGACCTCGGGGGAGCTGCCTTCCACCGGGACGATCTCGGTCGTGCCCCACACCCCGGCCTCGGAGCGCAGCGCGGCCCAAAGGAACAGTGAGTCGGGATCGGTGACGAACGTCGGGTCGACCGTGAGGGTGAACGCGACCGGGACGTCGGTCGCGTCGACCGCCGTGCCCGCCAGGACCTCGCCCGCCGCGTCGACGAGCTTGACGGTCGCGACTCCACCGGGGGGCAGGGCGATGCGCTCGGGGGTCAGCAGGGTGCCGGTCACGGTGAGGAGCTCAGAAGACATGCGTACAGGTTATGCCCGCCCACCCCCGCCGGCCCGGCGTCGAGGGGTGCACGGGTTCTGCCGATGGTGAACACCCCTGTCGGCCCGCGCCGGGTCGTGCTTGGTTGAGGGGCATGGGCGAGATGCTGGTGCTGGGCGGGACGTCGTGGGTCGGTGGCGAGATCGCGCGCGCAGCCGCGGCCAGAGGTCATCAGGTCACGTGTCTTGCCAGGGGCGAGTCGGGTGACGCGCCGCCGGAGGTGACGTTCGTCCGGGCCGACCGGGCGACCGAGGGAGCGTACGACCAGGTCCGCGGTCGTGCCTGGGACATGGTCGTCGACGTCTCGAGGCAGCCCGGACAGGTCCGCTCGGCCGTCGCGGCGCTGGGCGACCTGGCGGGGCACTGGACGCTCGTCTCGACAGGCTCGGTCTACGCCGACCAGGGCGGCGCGCTGTCCGAGAGCTCCCCGCTGCTGCCGGCACTCGAGCAGGACGTCGCGGACGCCGAGCGCTACGGCGAGGGCAAGGTCGCCTGCGAGGCGTACGTCGGGGAGCTGCCCACCCATCTCGTGGTGCGTGCGGGCCTCATCGGCGGGCCGGGGGACCGCTCGGACCGGCTCGGCTACTACGTCTCGCGGCTGGCCCTGGCCGGCGACCAGCCGGTGCTGGTGCCTGACGTCCCCGACCAGCCGATGCAGGTGATCGACGTGCGCGACCTCGCGGACTGGATCGTCCGCTCGGCCGAGGACCGGGCGACCGGGATCGTGCACGGTGCCGGGGAGCCGACGACCGTCGGCGAGCTGATCGCCCTGTCCGCCGAGGTGGCGGGGCACCGGGGCGAGCGGGTGGCTGCCGGCCCGGACTGGCTCCGCGCGCACGACGTCGAGGAGTGGATGGGCCCACGGTCGCTGCCCCTGTGGCTGCCGCCGGACCACCACGGGATGGGGATGATGGACGACGCCCGCGCCCTCGCGACGGGGCTGCGGCGCCGGCCACTCGCCGAGGCCCTGCGCGGCACGCTCGAGGACGAGCGCGCCCGGGGGCTCGATCGCGACCGTCGGGCCGGCCTGGACCGGGACGACGAGCTCGCCCTGCTGGCCGAGCTCAGGCCTTGAACCGGCGCAGCCGCAGGCTGTTGGTGACGACGAAGACGCTGCTGAACGCCATCGCGGCGCCGGCGATCAACGGGTTGAGATAGCCCAGGGCGGCCAGCGGGATCGCGGCGACGTTGTAGGCGAACGCCCAGAACAGGTTGCCCTTGATCGTGCGCAGCGTCGCGCGCGAGAGGCGCACGGCGTCCACCGCGGTGGCCAGGTCGCCCTTGACCAGGGTGAGGTCGGAGGCCTGGATCGCGACGTCCGTGCCCGTGCCCATCGCGATCCCGAGATCGGACGCCGCCAGGGCCGCAGCGTCGTTGACGCCGTCGCCGACCATCGCCACGACCCGACCCTCGGCCTGGAGCTTCTGCACGACCCGCAGCTTGTCGGCAGGCGTGACGTCGGCGATGACCTGCTCGATGCCGACCTCGTCCGCGACCGACCGGGCGACGGCCTCGTTGTCGCCCGTGAGCAGGACCGGCTCCAGGCCCAGCCGGCGCAGGTCGGCGACCGCGCGCGCCGACGTCGGCTTGACCGAGTCGCCGACCGTGACCGTGCCACGTACGTGGCCGTCCCACGCCACCGCCACCGCGGTGCCGTCCGTCGGCTCGAGCGGCGGGACGTCCACACCCTGCTCGGCGAGCCAGGACGGTCGTCCGATGAGCGCGTGACGTCCCGCGACCGTGCCGCTGACCCCGAATCCTGCGTGGTTGGTGAAGTCGGTGACCGGGGCCGGGTCGGCGAGCGTCGCGACCGCCCGGGCGATGGGGTGCTCCGAGGAGTGCTCGAGCGAGGCCGCGACGAGCCGCAGCTCCTCGGCGTCCACACCCGGGAGGGGGTCGACGGAGACCACCGCCATCTCGCCGGTCGTCACGGTGCCGGTCTTGTCGAGCACCACGGTGTCGACGGCGCGGGTCGACTCGAGCACCTGCGGGCCCTTGATGAGGATGCCGAGCTGCGCGCCGCGTCCCGTGCCGACCATGAGGGCCGTCGGCGTCGCGAGACCGAGCGCGCAGGGGCAGGCGATGATGAGGACCGCCACGGCGGCCGTGAACGCATCGGTCCAGGTGTAGCCGGCGGCGTACCAGGCGATCAGCGTGCCGATCGACAGCAGGATGACCGCCGGGACGAACCACGCGGAGATCCGGTCGGCGAGACGCTGGACGTCGGCCTTGCCCTCCTGCGCCTCCTCGACCAGGCGGGCCATCTGGGCGAGCTGGGTGTCGGCACCCACCGCGGTGGCGCGGACCACCAGTCGGCCGTCCTGGTTGACGGTCGCACCCGTCACGTTCGTGCCCGGTGACACCTCGACGGGGACGGACTCGCCGGTCAGCATCGACTCGTCGACGGACGACGCTCCGTCCTCGACCACGCCGTCGGTCGCGATCTTCTCGCCGGGGCGCACCACGAAGCGGTCACCCTCGTGCAGGTCGGCGAGGGGAACGGACGTCTCGCGTCCGCCCCGCAGGACCGTGACGTCGCGGACCCCGAGGTCCATCAGCGCGCGGAGCGCGGCGCTCGAGCGGGTCTTGGCGTTGGCCTCGAGATAGTGGCCGGCGAGGATGAAGACCGTCACCGCGGCGGCGACCTCGAGGTAGATCTCGTCGTGGCCGGCCGATCCGGGCAGCAGCGAGAAGCGCATCGTCATGCCGGTCGTCCCGGCGTCGCCGAAGAACAGCGCCCAGAGCGACCAGAGCCAGGCCGCGCCGACCCCGACGCTCACGAGCGTGTCCATCGTGACCGCGCCGTGACGGGCGTTGACCCACGCGGCCCGGTGGAACGGGTACGCGCCCCACACCACCACTGGTGAGGCGAGGGTGAGGGCGAGCCACTGCCAGTTGTCGAACTGCAGGGCCGGGACCATCGACAAGATGACGACGGGGATCGCGAGCGCTGCGGAGATCTTGAGCCGTCGCAGCATCGACGCGGCCCCGTGCAGCCCTTCGTGGTCGTGGCCGGACATGTCCCCGTCGGCCATGTCGTGCCGGGGGCGGGAGACGTCGGGACGTACGGACGCGGAGTAGCCGGTCTTGGCGACGGTGTCGAGGAGCGTCTGCACCTCGACGTCGTCCTCGGCCTCGACGGTCGCCTTCTCGGTCGCGTAGTTGACCGTGGCGGAGACGCCGTCGAGCCGGTTGAGCTTCTTCTCGACCCGCATCGCGCACGACGTGCAGGTCATGCCGGTGATGTCGAGCTTGATCTCCTGCGTCATGCCAAGGGGAGGTCGCGGGGGCCCGCGACCGCATAACCGGCCTCGTCGACCGCCTCGGCGACGGCGGCGGGGTCCAGCGGGGCGTCGCTCTCGACCGTGACGGCGGACGTGCCGCCCGGGACGAGGTCGACGGAGACGGACGCGACGCCGTCGAGGGCGGAGAGCTCTTCGGTGACGGCCGCGACGCAGTGCTCGCAGGTCATCCCGGTGACGCGGTAGGTGTCGGTGCTGGTGGTCATGTCATGCCTCTCGTGGAACGTGGGTGGTCAGGAGCGGACGAGGCGCGCGATGGCGTCGGATGCTTCCTTGACCTTGAGGTCGGCCTCCTCGCCGCCGGCGCGCGCGGCGTTGACCACGCAGTGGGCGAGGTGCTCGTCGAGCAGCTTGAGCGCGACGGCCTCGAGGGCCTTCGTCGTGGCGGAGACCTGGGTGAGGACGTCGATGCAGTACGTGTCGTCCTCGACCATCCGGGTGAGCCCGCGCACCTGGCCCTCGATGCGCTTGAGCCGCTTGAGGACGGCGACCTTGTCGTCGGAGTAGCCGGGAGCCGTGTGGTCGTGGGTCATCGTGACACCCCCGTCGCCGACATCTCGTCGATCTCACGCTGCTGGGTCGCGATGATCTCGCGGGCCAGCTTCTTGGCGGCGGGGTTGCTGCCCTCGGCCAGCTCGGTGCGGGCCATCTCGATCGCGCCCTCGTGGTGCTCGGTCATCATCGCGATCCACGAGCTCGTGAAGGCGCTGCCGTCGCCCATCGACTCGAGCTCGTCCATCTGGGCTCGGGTCATCATGCCGTCACCGGCCATGTCGTCGTGCCGATCGCTGCCGTGCTCCGCGGCCGCGCGCTCGTCGACGTCCCAGTCGTCGAGCCAGCCGCGCATGCGCTCGATCTCGGGCTGCTGGCCGGCCTCGATCCTGTCGGCGAGCTCGATGACCACGGTCGCCTTGGACCGTCCGGCGATCTCGGTCATCTCCAGCGCCTGCTCGTGGTGGGGGATCATCTGCTGCAGGAACTCGACGTCCGCGGCGTTGTGGTCGGACGGGGAGCTGTCGCTCCGCTTGGTGCCGCCGGCGCACGCCGAGACCAGCAGGAGCAGGACCAGGCCGGTCAGCATCGTCTTCATATGGCGACCATACCCCCAGGGGGTACCCGATTCAAGGGGTCCCTAGGCTGGGGACATGACTGAGATCCCCGGGCTGGACGGCACCCTCGGTGTCGAGCACGTCGAGGCAGGACCCGACAAGGTCGTCGCGCAGTTCACGATCGGCGAGCAGCACCTGCAGCCGTTCGGCATCCCGCACGGCGGCGTCTACTGTGCGGTGCACGAGTCGACCGCGAGCGTCGCGGGCCAGATCTGGCTCGGCGACAAGGGCATCGTGGTGGGCAGCAACAACTCGACCGACTTCATCCGCCAGGCCAAGCTCGGTGACACGATCACCGTGACGGCCACACCGATCCACCGCGGTCGCAGCCAGCAGCTCTGGCACCTGGACTCGACCGACCAGGACGGCCGGCTCATCGCACAGGGCCAGGTCCGCCTCGCGAACCTCGACAAGCAGCTCCCGCCGGAGCTCATCTCACAGTTCACCGGAGCGTACGAGCTGGGTGGGGAGTCCCGCTAGACTCGGCGCAAGCAGGTGCGACTGGCGTTGAGGTGGATACCACCGGGGAGCGGCTGCGACACACGACATCGGGACCGTTCGCCTGGGCCCCACGTCAGCCGAGTTCCGCTGACCTGAAGGCAACCGCGATGATGATGACCATGACGACCACAGCTCCGTTCCCCACTGCACGGCTCGAGGACGGCGACGTGCGCGTCCTGCTGCTCGAGAACATCCACACCGACGGTGCGGACTTCTTGCGTGGCAAGGGCTTCCAGGTCGAGACCCGCGACGGCGCCCTGGGCGAGGACGACCTGATCGAGGCGATCCAGGGCGTCCACCTGCTCGGCATCCGCTCGACGACGTACATCACCGAGAAGGTCCTCGCCGCGGCTCCCGACCTGCTCGCGATCGGTGCGTTCTGCATCGGCACCAACCAGATCGACCTCACCGCCACGACCCGCCAGGGCGTCGCGGTGTTCAACGCGCCCTACTCCAACACCCGCAGCGTGGTCGAGCTCGCGATCGCCGAGATCATCTCGCTCGCGCGCCGCCTGCACGAGAAGTCGACCGACATGCACGCGGGTGTGTGGAACAAGTCCGCTGCCGGTAGCCACGAGATCCGCGGACGTACGCTCGGCATCATCGGCTACGGCAACATCGGCAGCCAGCTCTCGGTCATCGCCGAGGCGCTGGGTCTGTCGGTCGTCTTCTACGACATCGACGACAAGCTCGCCCTCGGCAACGCCAAGCGCTGCTCGACCCTCGAGGAGCTGCTCGCGGTCTCGGACGTCGTCACGCTGCACGTCGACGGCCGTCCTGGCAACGCAGGACTGTTCGGCGCCGAGGAGATGGCGCAGATGAAGCCGCGCTCGCTGTTCCTCAACCTGTCGCGCGGCATCGCCGTCGACACCGCCGCGCTGCGGGAGAACCTCGAGTCCGGCCACATCGCGGGCGCCGCGGTCGACGTCTTCCCGATCGAGCCCAAGCGCCAGGGCGATGCGTTCGACTCGGACCTGCGCGGTCTCAAGAACGTCATCCTGACCCCCCACGTGGGTGGCTCGACCGAGGAGGCGCAGCAGGACATCGGGCGCTTCGTGGCCTCCAAGCTGCGGTCCTACGCGTCGTACGGCGGCACGTCGCTGAGCGTGAACATGCCCGAGCTCAACCTGCCGGCCGATGGGTCCAAGCACCGCCTGGCCCTCGTGCACCGCAATGCGCCGGGCGTCCTCGCGACGATCAACGGCCTGCTCGGCGAGCACGGCGTCAACATCGAGGCCCAGTCCCTGTCGACCCGCGGCGAGATCGGCTACGTCGTGACCGACGTCGCGGACGAGATCGGCGAGGACGTGCTGCGCGAGCTCGCCTCGCTGCCCGAAACGGTTCGGCTGCGCCAGCTCAGCTGAGCCGCCGACAGCGTCTCGGCGCATCCTGCGTCGAGCTTGAGCGTCGCGAGGTCGTCGCCGCGGGTCGCGCCGCGGTTGACGATCGCGACCGGGATGTTGCGCTTGCGGGCGGCGCGCACGAACCGCAGGCCCGACATGACCTGCAGTGACGATCCGAGCACGACCAGCGCCTCGGCCTCCTCGACGAGCGCGTAGCAGCGAGCCACGCGGTCCTTCGGGACGTTCTCGCCGAAGAACACCACGTCGGGCTTGAGCCGTCCCCCGCACGCGAGGCAGGGGGCCACCCGGAAGTCGCCTGTGTCGTCGAGCACGACGTCACCGTCGGGGGCGATCTCGCCGATGCGCTCCTCGTAGCCGGGGTTGAGCGCTGCGAGGCGTTCGTGGAGCCCGGCGCGCGAGGTGGTCCGTCCGCAGTCGAGGCAGATCACCCGGTCGATGCGTCCGTGCAGGTCGATCACGTCGGGGTGGCCCGCGCGGGTGTGGAGCCCGTCGACGTTCTGCGTGATGAGTCCCGTCAGCCGGCCCTCTTGTGCGAGCTGGGCCAGCAGCAGGTGGCTGGTGTTGGGCTCGGCCGTCTTCATGCGGCTCCAGCCGACGTGCGCCCGCGCCCAGTAGCGCTGGCGAGCCTCGGGCTCGCGGATGAACTCCTGGTAGGTCATCGGGGTGCGGACCGGCGACCCCGGTCCGCGGTAGTCGGGGATGCCGGAGTCGGTGGACACCCCTGCCCCGGTGAGGACCAGCAAGCGCCGGTCGCCGAGGACGTCCATGAGCTGATCGGGCATGTCTCCAGCGTACGTACGCGGTGGTGGTCCTCGGGGTCACTCGACCTTGAGCTTGGAGTCCGGGATCTGGCTGCGGATCGTCGCGACGAGCTCCTTCGCGACGGCTTTGTCCTCGTCGCTGTACGACTCGTGGGACCGGACGGACAGGCGGGGCTTGAGCTTCGTGGCGGTGAACGAGATCTCCGCCTCGTGGCCTGCCGGGACGGGCAGCCGGAGCATGGCCTCGAACGCGGGCAGGTTCTGGTTCCAGGCGGCGAAGACGCGCTGGGACCACTCCTCGTCGGTGACGCGCTTCGATCCCGTCGCGGTCTTGTTGTAGCCCATCGGGTCGGGGTCTCGCTCGACCGTGGCGCTGTAGATGACCTCGGAGCTCACGCCGTCACCGACGGGTCCGGCCTCGACCGACAGGGTCGAGTCGGACCAGCGACCGGCCGTGTCCCGCAGGATGCCCTCCCACCAGCGGACTGCAGCCGTGGCGATCGCGAGTGCCTTTCCGCGGGGGAGGTCACTGATGGTGAAGTCCCCGCCGTCGGCGTCGAGCACGATCGTCTGTTCCGGTGCGATCGCGTACATCTCGTCGTGGGCCCGACCGAGCACGTCGACCCATTCCACCTGGACGTCGGGCAGGGCGAACGACGAGTACGTCGACTCCTCGTCGGCGGTGTCGTGCACGGACAGGTCGAGGTCCCAGCGCTCCTCGGTCGACGCGACGATCGCGGCGGCCGTGCCGAGCATCTGCGACGCCAGCCGCCGGTCACCCACGAGCTCGATCATGTAGACGAGCCGGCGCAGGTCACGGTCGGGCTCCAGGAGGTTGATCTTCGTCCCGGGCGGGAGCGCCGACTGCAGTGCCTCGACGCGACCCGCGGCGGCGACGGGGTCGAAGGGCTTGCGGTTGCCGCTCAAGAAGCTCAGGAGTCCCATGGCCCACACCGTACGGCCTGCCGATGGTCACGGCTCAGCCCGCGAGGTCGAGGAGCTTGCGCACGGTGTTGAGGTTGCGGGCCGTGCCGGGCACCCGGAGCGCGCGGCCGATCGAGTTGGCCTTCATCTGCGGGCGGCCGGCGCCGTCGGCGTAGCGGATGTGCATCTCGGTGCCGATGACCTGCCAGCGGTCGTCGCCGGTCTCGTACGTCTCGGCCTTCGAGATCGCCTCGGCGGTCGGTTCGCCCGCCAGGAACGAGACGTAGGAGAACTTCGGCTCGAGCACCTCGAACGGGTGCGCCTCCAGCGCGGCGGCGACCTGCGCGGGCGTCCGCGAGATCACCTCGCGGAAGAAGCCGAAGCGCTCCTCGACGGCCCGCTCGAGCGCCCGGTCGAACGTCTCGGGCTCGTCCGGGACGTCGGCGAGCAGGTTGCCCGAGGCGATGTACGTCGACACGTCGCCCGCCCCGAGGTCGGTCGCGATCGCCCGCAGATCGGCCATCGGCAGCTGCGCGCCACCGACGTTCACGGCGCGCAGCAGGACGATGCGAGTGCTCACTCGGCCAGTATCCCCCCGCCCGCCCCCGGGGTGGTCGATTCCCAGGAGATCCCCGGGAGCCGGTACCTCACCCCGGTTGTAACAGGGGTGAGGTGTCAGGAAAGGGGGTTCTCCTGGGAATCCGCGGGCCGGGTCCGGCGGCGGGCGGGGGGTCAGAGGCGGGCGGCGAGCTCGGTGGCTTGCTTGATCGCACGCTTGGCGTCGAGCTCGGCGGCGACGTCGGCGCCGCCGATCACGTGCACGGGCGTGCCGAGGGCCTCGAGCGGCTCGACGAGATCGCGCACGGACTCCTGCCCCGTGCACAGCACGATCGTGTCCACGTCGAGGACGCGCGTCTCGCTGGTGTCCTTGCCGGTCGCGACGGTGATGTGCAGGCCGGCGTCGTCGATCCGGTCGTACGTGACGCCCTTGAGCATCTGGACGCCCGAGTCCTTCAAGGTCTGGCGGTGCACCCAGCCGGACGTCTTGCCGAGGCCCTTGCCCAGGTCGGTCGTCTTGCGCTGCAGCAGGAACACCTCGCGCCGAGGCGGCGCCGCGACCTTCGTGGTGAGACCCCCGCGCTCGAGCGCGGGATCCGTGACTCCCCAGCGCAGCATCCAGTCGTCGAGCGACTCGTCGGGCTCGTGCAGCAGGAACTCGGAGACGTCGAAGCCGATGCCGCCGGCGCCGACCACTGCCACGGTGCGGCCGACCGGCACGGTGCCGCGGATGACGTCCTGGTAGTCCACGACGGAGGGATGATCGACGCCCGGGATCGCCGGCACCCGTGGCTCGACGCCCGTGGCCAGGACGATCTCGTCGAAGCCTGCGAGGTCCGTGACACCGACGCGCGTGCCGAGATGGATCTTGACGCCTGCGACCTCGAGTCGGCGCGAGTAGTAGCGGATCGTCTCGCGGAACTCCTCCTTGCCGGGGATCTGCATCGCGAGCCGGAACTGGCCGCCGACCTCCGGCAGCGCCTCGAACAGCTCGACCGTGTGTCCGCGACCGGACAGCTCGGTCGCGGCGGCGAGCCCGGCGGGGCCGGCCCCGACGACGGCGATGTGCTTGACCGTCCGCGTCGGGGTGAGCACCAGCTGCGTCTCGTGGCCCGCCCGCGGGTTGACCATGCAGCTGGCCCGCTTGTTGACGAACGTGTGGTCGAGGCAGGCCTGGTTGCACGCGATGCACGTGTTGATCTCGTCGGCGCGGTCCTCGGCGGCCTTGACGACGAAGAACGGATCGGCGAGCAGCGGCCTGGCCATCGACACCAGATCGGCCTGGCCCGACGCGAGGATCTCCTCGGCGACCTCGGGGGTGTTGATGCGGTTGGAGGCCACGACCGGCACCGAGACCTCGGACCGCAGCTTGGCGGTGACCCACGCGAACGCCGCCCGCGGCACGGACGTGACGATCGTAGGGATGCGCGCCTCGTGCCAGCCGATGCCGGTGTTGATGATCGAGACGCCGGCGGTCTGCAGCTTCGTGGCCAGCTCGACGGTCTCCTCCCAGCTCTGCGCGTCGTCGACGAGGTCGAGCAGCGACATCCGGTACATCACGATGAAGTCCTCGCCGGCGGCCTCGCGGACCCGCTCGACGATCTCGACCGGGAAACGCATCCGGTTCTCGGCGCTGCCGCCCCATCGGTCGGTCCGGTCGTTCGTGCGGGCCGTGAGCATCTGGTTGATGAGGTATCCCTCGGAACCCATGATCTCGACGCCGTCGTAGCCGGCCCGGCGAGCGAGCCGGGCGGACGCCGCGAAGTCGTCGACCGTCCGGTCGACCTCCTTGGTCGTCATCGCCCTCGGCTTGCCGAACGGGGTGATCGGCGAGGGGATCGCCGAGGCGGCACGCTTGAACGGGTGGTAGCCGTAGCGGCCAGCGTGCAGCAGCTGCATCACGATCTTGCCGTCGTGCTCGTGCACCGCATCGGTCACGATGCGGTGCTTGTCGGCGAACCGCCGCGACGTCATCTGGGAGCCGAACGGCAGCAGCCAGCCGTGCCAGTTGGGGGCGTAGCCGCCGGTCACGGACAGGGCCACCCCGCCCGCTGCGCGCTCACCGAAGTACGCCGCGAGCTCGGGCAGGTGCTTGGCGCGGTCCTCCAGGCCGGTGTGCATCGAGCCCATGACCACGCGGTTGCGCAGGGTCGTGTGGCCGAGGTCGAGCGGCTCGAGCAGGTGCGGATAGGGGGTCATGCGGTCTCTCCGCTCATCGCGGCCGCGGCCTCGGCCTGGATCTGGGTGAACTCGGCGGCCATGGCCGTGGCCAGCGCGTTGGCGGCCGACAGGGGTCGGACCATCACGGTGAGCTCTGCGATCCTGCCCTCGCCGTCCAGCCGGATCAGGTCGATGCCGTTGACGCTCGTTCCGTCGACGTACGTCTCGAAGACCAGCGCCGAGCCCTGTCCGTCGGCGTCCTCGAGCTCGCGGACGTAGCGGAAGTCGGTGAAGACCCGGCCCACGCCGCGCAGGATCGCGGCCACGATCGGTCTGCCCTCGTAGGGGGTGAAGGCCACGGGGCTGCGGAACACGACGTCGTCGGCCAGCAGGTCGCCGAGTGCGGCGAAGTCGCCGGCCTCGACAGCGACGCGGAACTCATTCATCAGGTCTCCTGTGATGGGATGGTGGGGTGATCTCGAAGAATGCTGCTCGGTTCCTGGTGCTCGCAGGCCTGTTCAACATCGTGGTCTGGCCCCGGTTCGCCAAGGCGATCGTGGACGACGACCGTGCCTGGGCCGGGGAGCACTGGCACAGCGAGCCGCAGGCGTTCTTCTGGGTCCACGCGGTGCTGATCACGAGCGCGATCGCGATCGGGCTGGGCGTCCTGGTCGTGGGCCTGCGCGCTCACCGCTCCGCCAGCCGCTGAAGGATCTCGTCGCACCACGCGATGCCGGCCTCCTCGGCCAGGATGCCGCCGCGCAGCACGAGCCAGCCCCCGAGCTCGTCGTCGGCGAGGTGGTCGGGATCGGGATAGAACCGGGCGGCGCTCTCGGCGTAGTAGGCGAGCTGCTGCTCGTGCGCGCTGCGCCGCACCCGGACGTCCTGCCGGATCGCGTCGGCGTCACCGAACGGCAGGGCGCGCAGCTTGACCGCGAACGCGCTGCGCAGCGGCTCGACGGGCGTCGACGTGGTGGTGAACCGGGCCAGCTCCTCGCGCCCCACGTCGGTGATGACGTAGACCTTCTTGTCCGGACGGCCGTCCTGCGGGACGACCTCGGACGTGACCCAGCCGTCGCCCTCCATCCGTCCCAGCACCTTGTAGATCTGCTGGTGGCTGGCCTTCCAGAAGTGGCCGATCGACGCGTCGAAGCGGCGGGCCAGGTCATAGCCCGAGGCGGACCGCTCCGCGAGGGAGACGAGGATCGCGTGCTCGAGGGCCATGCCTGGACCGTACTATGCAACTCGATGCAGTGGCAAGAGACCTCGGCGGAGTGCGCAGCGAGTCGCTAGCGTGGGAGCCGGACCGGGGACCCACAGGCCCCTTCCCTTCTCGAAGGAGTGCTTCTCCATGATGCGTACCCGTGTTCTCGCCGTGCTCGCCGCCGCGACGTTCGCCCTCGCCGGGTGCGGGGGTGGCAGCGAAGACGACGTCAGCGACCTGTCCGCGAAGGAGATCCTCGCCAAGAGCAAGGCCGCCGCCAAGGACGCCGACTCGCTGACCGTCGAGGGCGAGGGCCAGACCGGGACCACCCGGATCGAGGTCGACATGGAGTTCACCAAAACGACCGGCGAGGGGTCGATCTCGGCCGACGACGCCGAGATCGAGCTCCTCTCGGTGGACGACAAGACGTACTTCAAGGCCGGTCCGGAGGTCTACTCGCAGTTCGGCGCGAACGGCGATCAGATCGCCAGGACCATCGGCGACAAGTGGATCCTGGCGTCAGGTGACGCCTTCAAGCAGATCGTCACCTTCGCGAACCGCGACAGCTTCATCGATCAGCTGCTGACCCCCGACACCGCCCCCACCAAGACCAAGGGCAAGAAGGTCGAGGGCGTCGACTGCGTCGGCCTCACGACCAAGACGGGCACCCTGTACGTCGACAGGTCGGACGCGCGGCCGATCCGCCTGGATCCCGAGGGCGGATCGGGCAAGCTGACGTTCGACTACGACGACGTCGACCCCGCCAAGGCGCCCCAGGCCGATGACGTCTTCGAGCTGGGGGCGCTCGGCTAGGCACCTCCCGTCCGACCCGTGGAAGCGGTCCGCCGCGCGGGAAGCGGAGCCCTACGCTTGCGCCATGAAGATCTCCCCCTCCGGCGGACTCACCGCCATCGCCGCGCTGGCCCTCGCGCTGACCGCGGCCTGCGCTCCCGCCGACTCCGACGGCGACTCGAACGACGCCAGCACCTCGGCCGCCTCGTCCCTCGCGGACTGCCAGGTCGATGACCTCCCGCTCCTCAAGGACGGCACCCTGACCGTCGCGACCGACGACCCCGCGTTCGACCCCTGGTTCAGCGACGACGACCCCAGCAACGGCAAGGGCTTCGAGTCCGCCGTGGCGTACGCGGTCGCCGACAAGCTCGGCTTCGCCAAGGACGACGTGACGTGGGTCAAGGCGGGCTTCAACCAGGTCATCCAGCCCGGCAAGAAGAACTTCGACTTCGACATCAACCAGTTCTCGATCTCCGAGGACCGCAAGAAGGCCGTCGACTTCTCCAGCCCGTACTACGCCGCCGCGCAGGCGATCATCACGCTCGACTCCTCGCCGTTCAAGGACGCCAAGACCCTCGACGAGCTCAAGGACGCCAAGCTCGGCGCCCAGGTCGGCACGACATCGCTCCAGGCGGTCAACGAGCAGATCAAGCCGTCCACGAAGGCGCTGGTCTACGACGACACGACCAAGGCCGTCCAGGCGCTGCAGAACAAGCAGGTCGACGCGATCGTCGCCGACCTGCCCTCGGCGTACTACCTCACCGCCGCCGAGATCGACGGCGGCACGATCGTCGGTCAGTTCCAGCCCGAGACCGGTGACCAGGAGGAGTTCGGCCTGCTGCTCGCCAAGGGCAGCAAGCTCACCCCGTGCGTCAGCGCCGCTGTCGACGCGCTCGCGGACGACGGCACGTTGAAGCAGCTCGAGGACGAGTGGCTCGACCAGGCCACGGACGTCCCCGAGCTGAAGTGAGTCCCAGCCCACGGCAGCTCGAGCGCGAGCAGTACCGCCGCCGCCGCACCCTTCGCCGGGGTGCGGTGGCGGCGGTCTCGACGATCGTCGTGCTCGGCGGTCTGGCCCTCGCCGTGACGCAGTCGCCGGGCTGGTCGAATGTCCGGCGGACCTTCTTCGACCTCGCGCAGGCCAAGGACTCCTTGCCCGGCATCGCGCAGTCGTTCTGGCTCAACATCCGGCTGTTCCTCGTGATCGAGGTGCTGGTGCTGCTGCTCGGCGTCCTCATCGCGATCATCAGGGTCGTCCCGGCGCCCGCGCTCGCGCCGATCAAGGTCCTGGCGGTCCTCTACACCGACATCTTCCGCGGCACGCCGACCCTCCTCGTGGTGCTGCTCGTGGGATTCGGCCTGCCCGCCCTTCAGCTCACTGGTGTGCCGACCAGCTTGTTCTGGCTCGGCGTCATCGCCCTGACCCTGAGCTACGGCGCGTACGTCGCCGAGGTCATCCGGGCCGGCATCTTGTCGATCCACCCGACCCAGTGGGCCAGCGGTCGCGCGCTCGGCCTCTCGTACGGCGTGACGATGCGCAAGATCGTGCTGCCGCAGGCGATCCGGCGGGTCGGTCCGGCCCTGCTCAACGACTTCGTGTCGCTGCAGAAGGACACCGCCCTGCTCGCGACGATCGGGCTGGTCGAGGCCCTGCGCTCGGCGCAGGTCGACCAGAGCCGCACGTTCAACTTCACGCCGTACGTCGTCGCGGCCCTGTTCTTCATCGCCGCGACGATCCCGCTCGCCCGGATCACCGACTACCTGACGGTGCGCTCGCTGCGCCGCGAGAACGGACTGGTGACATGACGCCGCCGCTGCTGAGAGCCGAGGCCGTCCGCAAGTCGTTCGGGACGAACGAGGTGCTCAAGGGCATCGACCTGCACGTCGCCGAGGGCGAGGTCATCTGCCTCATCGGCGCCTCGGGGTCGGGCAAGTCCACGCTGCTGCGCTGCCTGAACCTGCTCGAGCAGGTCGACGACGGAGACATCTGGCTGGACGACCAGGAGATCACCGATCCGCGCATCGACGAGGACGAGGTCCGCCGCCAGATCGGCATCGTGTTCCAGGCGTACAACCTGTTCCCGCACCTCTCGGTCGAGCGCAACATCACCCTCGGCCCGACGGAGGCCGGCGGCGTCTCAGCCCTGGACGCCAAGGCGAGGGCCGCTGAGCTGCTCGCGCGCGTGGGCCTGGCCGAGAAGGCCAAGGCATATCCCGATGCGCTGTCCGGTGGGCAGCAGCAGCGGGTCGCCCTCGTGCGCGCGATCGCGATGCGACCGAGGCTCCTGCTGCTGGACGAGATCACCTCGGCGCTCGACCCGATGCTGGTCGGTGAGGTGCTCGACGTGATCCGTGAGCTGCGCCGCGACGGGATGACGATCGTCATGGCCACGCACGAGATGACCTTCGCGCGGGAGATCTCCGACCGGATCGTCTTCATGGCGGACGGGTTGGTCGAGGAGTCCGGACCGCCCGAGCAGATCTTCACCGCGCCGAGGAGCCCACGGACCGCCGAGTTCCTGGCCCGCCATCGCAGCTGACGCGCCTAAGGTGAGCTCGTGAACGACTTCGAGGCGCGGGCCGCCGAGCTGCTCGACGAGGCGACGTACGGCTACTTCGCGGGCGGGGCCGGCGACGAGATCACGCTGCGCGACAACGTCGAGTCGTGGCGCCGCCTGGTCCTGGCCCCCCGGGTGCTGGTCGGCGTCAAGGAGCGCGACAGCTCGGTGACCCTCCTGGGGCGCCGCCGCCCGCACCCGTTCCTCGTCGCCCCGATGGCCTATCAGCTCGGGGCGCACCCCGACGGCGAGATCGGCACGGCCACGGCGGCGGCGGCGACCGGCGCGACGTACGTCCTGTCGTCGCAGACCACGACGGACCCGCGCGAGGTGGCCCGGGCGATGGGCGAGGCCGATCGGTGGATGCAGCTGTACGTCTTCCAGGATCGTGCCGTCACCGACGACCTCGTCCAGGCGGCGAAGGACGGCGGCTACGAGGCGCTGGTCATCACGGTCGACTTCCCGACCGGGGGTCGCCGTGAGCGGGACGAGCGCTCGCACCACGTCCTCGCCCACCCCACCTATGCGCAGCTGACGAAGGGCCCCGCGACACCGGCCGAGCGGCACGCGATGCACGATCCGTCACTGACCTGGGACGACGTCGCAGCGATCGGCGAGGCCGGAGGGCTGCCGGTCGTGCTGAAGGGAATCCTCAACCCGGCCGATGCCGAGCGGGCGGTCGACGCCGGTGTCGCGGGCATCATCGTCTCCAACCACGGCGGACGCCAGCTCGACACCGTGCTGTCGGGAGCAGATGCGCTCGGCCCGGTCGTCGAGGCGGTCGACGGACGCATCGACGTGCTCGTCGACGGCGGGATCCGCCGGGGCTGGGACGCAGCCAAGGCACTCGCGCTCGGCGCGGACGCCGTGCTGGTCGGGCGACCCGTGCTGTGGGGTCTGGCCTGCGAGGGGGCGGCCGGTGCGCAGCAGGTGATCCAGCAGCTCGTGGACGAGCTGGACAATGCGCTCGCGCTCCTCGGCTGCCCGCGTGCGGAAGACCTGGACGCGAGCTTCCTCACCCGCCGGGGCTGACCGCCGCGGCCGCCCGGAGCCGGTCGGCGACCCCCCGCGCGGCGGTGCGCCCGGCCCGGTTGGCACCGATCGTGCTGGCGGAGGGGCCGTAGCCGACCATCTGGACGCGGGGATCGGCCACGGCGGTGGTCCCGTCGAGCTGGATGCCACCGAGAGGGCTGCGCAGGCGCAACGGGGCCAGGTGCTCGATCGCCGGGCGGAATCCCGTCGCCCACAGGATCACGTCCGCGGGCTCGAACGAGCCGTCGCCCCACCGCACCCCGTGGGGCTCGATCGAGGCGAACATCGGGCGGCGGTCGGCGTACGCGCCGAGGCGTTCGGCCTCGCGCTCCTGCTCGCGCAGCCGCAGACCCGTCACGCTGACGACGCTCCGCGGCGGCAGCCCCTGGCGTACGCGCTCCTCGACCTTCGCGACGACGGCCCGGCCCACCTCGGGCGTGAAGTCGTGGTCGAGCCACACCGGCTCGCGACGCGTGACCCAGACGGTCTCGGTGATCGGGGCCAGCGCGCCGAGGAACTGCACGGCCGACGCGCCACCGCCGACCACCACCACGCGCTTGCCGAGGAAGTGGTCGGGGCCGGGGTAGTCCGAGGCGTGCAGCTGCTCGCCGAGGAACGTCTCGATGCCCGGGTAGTGCGGGACGAACGGCCGGCTCCACGTGCCGGTCGCGTTGACCAGGGTGCGGGTCGTCCACGAGCCCGCGTCCGCCTCGACGACCAGCAGGCCGTCGTCGTCGCGGACCCGCGACACCGCGACCGGCCGCACGACCGGGAGCCCGAAGCGCTGCTCGTAGTCCGCGAAGTACGCGGGGACGAACCGGTTGGCCCGTTCCCGGCCCGTGTCGGGCGGGATCTCGGCGCCCGGCAGGTCGGCGACCCCGTGCACGTCGTGCATCGTCAGGGCGTCCCAGCGGTGCTGCCATGCGCCGCCGGGACGGTCGTCCGCGTCGAGGACGACGTGCCGGATGCCGCGACGGGCCAGGTGGTACGACGCCGACAGCCCCGCCTGTCCTGCGCCGATCACCAGCGAGTCGTAGATCTCCACGGCCGGGTCAACCCAGCTCGGCGGCCTTTGATTCCGGCGGGTACGTCGCCTCCATGCGGTCGGCGTACCCCTCCTCCCACAGGGTGTGGTGGACGACCCTGGCCAGCCCGCCTTCCTGCTCGATCAGCCTCTCGGCCTCGCGGATCGCCGTCTGCGCTCCGACGACGGTCGAGGGCACCCCGTCCCACCACTGCGCGACAGCGGCGTCGGCTGCAGTCTGGATGCGTCTGCGCATGAACCGCAGGACGAGCCGGCCCAGTCCGGTGCCGGTCAGCTCTGCCTGTCCCTCGACGTCCCAGGACCGGGCGGTCGTCCGAACGGTCGCCGAGCCGTCCGCGCTGAACCGGTTCAGCCGGCCTGAGCCCTCGGCGAGTGTCCCGCCGCCGGCACGCTCGATCGTGCCCAGGTCGATCGTCGCGGTGCCCGTGCCGGTCCCGCCCAGGCGGCGGGCCAAGAACGTGGGCGTGCCCTCCGCCATCAGCATCTTGGTGGCGTCGAGACGGCCGGCGAGCTGCACTCGGGGCAGACGTCCGTGGACGATGTCGACGTCGACCGACCACAGCTCCGAGGGGTCGGCGACGGTCACGGCCAGGGTGCGCGCGTCGTCGTGGCGCAGGGTGAAAGTGGTCCGGCTCTCGCTGATCTCGCCGGTCGGGACGGTGATCTCGGTCAGTCGCCGACCGTACTCGTCCCAGTCGATGTCGGTAGCGGTCAGCAGCTCGGCCTGAAGCGCGCTCTGCTTTCCAGGATCGACCGCCATCACGGGGATGCGCGTGACGATCTCGTAGCGAGCGCCCGAGGCGCGGTGTCGTCCCTCGGCGAGCCGCAGGGTGTCGACCGGCTGGCTGGTCAGCGGGTTGATGACGTTGCCGTCGGCGGCGAACTGCAGGGCGGCCCATTCCGCCCGAAGCGTCTCGATCACCTCGATCATCAGCGTCAGGTCGAGGCGGGGGACAGATCCGGTGGTGGTGAACTGCATGTCCCGACCCTAGGCCGCGGCGGTCTCCTCCGTCCGGGCAATCGTGTTCTCGATGACGCGGGCGATCAGGGCCGGGTCGTCGATCATCGGCACGTGTCCGCAGCGAGGAAGGGCCACGTGATGGGCGTCGGGCAGCCGCTCCTGCGCGATCGCCGAGGAACTGTAGGGCAGGATCACGTCGCGTGTGCCCCAGGCGATCGTGGTCGGCACGTCGACGCGGCCGCGGAACGCGTAGTTGACCCCTTTGACGATCGTGCGCTCGAAGCCCGCACAGCGCTTGAGCGCCAGCGCGTCGCCGAAGACCTCGTCGGCGGTGAAGCGCTCGGGGTGCGTGTAGAGCGAGGCGCCCGCGAGGCGGCGTCCCCAGGCGCGCCGCGACAGCGCGCGCAGCGCCCCCTCCGGCAGCTGGCTGCTGAGCCGCAGCGCGATGAGCAGGGCGAACGTCTGCAGGCGGTTCAGGGTGCCGAAGAAGCCGGCCGGGCTCAGCGCGGTCACCGACCGGGCGAGGCCGCGGGCGCCCAGCTCCAGGGCGATAGCACCGCCGAGGGAGTTGCCGACGACGTGGGGCCGCTCGATGCCCCAGAGCGCGAAGTTGTCGGTGAGGTTGTCGCACGCGGAGTCCATGTCGTACGACGCGCTGAGGGGATAGGCCGGGGACTCGCCGAAGCCAGCCAGGTCGACCGCGATGACGTCATACGACTCGGCGAGCGTCTCGAGCACGGGGTCCCAGGCCTGGCGGCGGTGACCGATGCCGTGGATGAGGACGAGTGGCTCGCCCGAGCCCTTGCGGGTGTGGACCAGTTCGGAAAGCATGTCGCCAAGATACCGATGGTATGCGGGGACGCCACTTGCAACCGTGACAGTTCAACTGTCACAATCATGGTGTGACCATCACCACGCAGTCCGGTCCCCTTCACGGCGTCCGCGTCGTCGAGCTCGTCGGCATCGGCCCCGGCCCGTTCGCCGCCATGCTCCTGGCCGACCTCGGAGCCGAGGTCATCCGGGTCGACCGGCCCGGCGGCAATGCCCTGCAGCTCGGCTCCGCGGACAAGGACATCCTCGGCCGCGGACGACCGTCGGTCGCGATCGACCTGAAGAACCCCCGCGGCGTCGCGACCGTGCTCGATCTCGTCGAGTCGGCCGACATCCTGATCGAGGGCCTGCGTCCGGGCGTCACCGAGCGGCTCGGTCTCGGGCCCCAGGAGTGCCACGCGCGCAATCCGCGTCTGGTCTACGGCCGGATGACCGGTTGGGGCCAGCACGGCCCGCTCGCGCAGACCGCCGGGCACGACATCAACTTCATCTCGGTCGCCGGTGCGCTCGGCGCGATCGGCCGGGCGGGCGGGCCCCCGCAGGTGCCGCTCAACCTGGTCGGTGACTTCGCCGGCGGATCGCTCTACCTGGTGACCGGCGTGCTGGCTGCGCTCATGCACGCCCGCAGCACCGGCGAGGGGCAGGTCGTCGACGCCGCGATCACCGACGGCACCGCACACCTGATGTCGATGATCGTTGCGATGCAGCAGTCGGGCACCTGGAGCGGCCCCCGCGGCACCAACATGCTCGACACCGGCACCCCGTTCTACGACGTGTTCGAGACCTCGGACGGCGAGTGGATGTCGGTCGGTCCGCTCGAGCCGCAGTTCTACGCCGCGCTGATCGAGGGCCTCGAGCTCACCGACGCGCCGGGCCAGTACGACTTCGCGCGCTGGGGCGAGCTGCGCCAGATGCTGACCGAGGCGTTCGCGTCCCGCACCCGCGCGGAGTGGGAGAAGGTCTTTGACGGCACCGACGCGTGCGTGGCCCCGGTGCTGAGCATCGAGGAGGCGTACACCCACCCCCACAACGTGGCCCGCGGGACGTACGTCGAGCGGGACGGGCTCACCCAGCCCGCGCCGGCGCCGCGCTTCTCCGCGACGCCCGCAACCCTGACCACCCCGCCCGAGCGGGCGGGTGCCAGCACCACCGAAGCGCTCAGCGCCTGGGGCATCGCCGATGTCGACCAGCTCATCGCCGACGGCGTCGCCGTCCAAGCCGACTGAATCAAGAAGAGGGCATCATGCAGCGAGGCATCTACGAAGCCGATCACGACGCGTTCCGCGACACCGTGCGGACGTTCTGCGAGAAGGAGATCGCGCCGTACCACGACCAGTGGGAGAAGGACAGCATCGTCCCGCGCGAGCTGTGGGAGAAGGCCGGCGCCCTGGGTCTGCTCGGATTCATGATGCCCGAGGAGTACGGCGGAGGCGGCATGGACGACTTCCGCTTCAACGCGATCATGTCCGAGGAGATGATCCGCATCGGCGCGAGCGGCGTCGGCTTCGTCCTGCACACCGACCTGGTCTCGGGATATCTGCTCTCGTACGCCACCGAGGAGCAGAAGCAGCGCTGGCTGCCGAAGTTCTGCACCGGTGAGGCGATCACCGCGATCGCCATGACTGAGCCGGGCACGGGCTCGGACCTGCAGGCCATCACGACCACCGCGGTGCGCGACGGCGACCACTACGTCGTCAACGGCGCCAAGACGTTCATCTCCAACGGCATCCTGGCCGACCTGGTCATCGTCGCGGTCAAGACCGATCCGGACGCCGGCGCGATGGGGGTCTCCCTCATCGTCCTGGAGCGCGGCATGGAGGGCTTCGAGCGCGGCCGCAACCTGGACAAGATGGGCCTGAAGGCGCAGGACACCGCCGAGCTGTTCTTCGACAACGTGCGCGTCCCGGTGCAGAACCTGCTGGGCGAAGAGGGCAAGGGCTTCATCTACCTGATGGAGAAGCTGCCGCAGGAGCGCCTCGCGATCTCGGTCGGCGCGATCGCCGCGACCCGGGCGATCATCGACATGACGCTGGACTACGTCAAGGAGCGCAAGGCGTTCGGCAAGCCGATCGGCTCGTTCCAGAACTCGCGCTTCGTGCTGGCCGAGCTCGAGACCGAGGTCCAGATCGGTCAGGCCTTCGTCGACAAGAGCATCGTCGCGCTGTCCAAGGGCGAGCTGACGATCGAGGAAGCCGCGATGGGCAAGTGGTGGACCACCGAGCTGCAGAACCGGGCCGCGGCCAAGTGCCTGCAGCTGCACGGTGGCTACGGCTACATGAGCGAGTACCCGATCTCCAAGGCGTACACCGACAGCCGGATCCAGACGATCTACGGCGGCACGACCGAGATCATGAAGGAGATCATCGGGCGCACGATGGGCCTGTGAGCCTCGCGGTCCGTCGTCAGCTCTCGGCTCGACGGCGGACCGTCTCGCGCTTGGACTCGTCGACCGCGGTCTCGTAGGCCGTCACGAGGGCCTGGATCGTGAGCGGCTTGAACCGCTCGATCAGGGCGGTGATGTCCTCGACCGGACGTCCCGAGGCCCGCAGCTCGGGCCACCACATCGTGCGGAACACCTCCGTGATCTCGCGGGCCACGGCCCGGCCCGCCTCGTCGAAGATGCGGCGCGAGGCGTGCGCGACCTCGATCGGCATGTCGGTCTCGATGAACTGGATCCCCACCGCGAGGTGGGCCGGCGCGACCTGGAAGACGTCCTCGGTCGGGGTCGGCTCGACCACGCCCAGGGCGACCAGCATCTCGATGTCGTCGTCGCTGAGCGCACGGCCCGCCCGCAGCTCGAGGGCGGCCCGGTCCAGCTCCTCGGGGCGATCGGCCATCCACGGCGCGAGCAGCGTGCGGTGCACCGCCACCTGCTCGGGCGTCGCGTCGGACGGGATGTTCTCGAGGTAGCCCTCGATCGCCGACAGCGTGAAGCCGTGGGCCTGCAGCTCCTTGACCAGCTCGAGCCGGGCCAGGTGGTCGGGGCCGTAGAAGCCGTTGCGACCCTCGCGGCGGGGCGGCGGGATGAGACCGCGACCGGCGTAGAAGCGCACGGTCCGCACGGACATGCCGACGCGGGACGCGAGCTGCTCGACGCTCATCGTGTCGGCGGGACTGGGAGTCATGGGCTGACCTTATGCCACCTGCCGGGTGACGAGACGTCTCACACACCCTCGATCCTTTGACAATGACAGTGTTGGTGTCACAATCAGTCGTGTCAGTTCTGCTGACGCGTCATCCACCAGATTCTGCGAGGACATTTCCTATGACCGAGGCCTTCGTCTACGACGCCATCCGTACGCCGCGAGGTCGCGGCAAGAAGTCCGGGTCGCTCCACGAGGTCAAGCCGATCTCGCTGGTCACCGGCCTGATCGACGAGATCCGCACGCGCAACCCCTCCCTCGACACCGACGCCGTGGACGATCTCGTCCTCGGTTGTGTCTCACCGGTCGGTGACCAGGGCAGCGACATCGCCAAGACCGCGGCGATCGCGGCAGGCCTGCCCGACACGGTTGCCGGCGTCCAGCTCAACCGCTTCTGCGCCTCGGGCCTCGAGGCCGTCAACCAGGCCTCGGCGCGTGTGCGCTCGGGCTGGGAGGACATGATCCTCGCCGGTGGCGTCGAGTCCATGAGCCGCGTGCCCATGGCCTCCGACGGCGGTGCGTGGGCGATGGACCCGCAGACCGCGTTCGACACCGACTTTGTGCCCCAGGGCATCGGCGCCGACCTCATCGCGACGGTCGAGGGCTACAGCCGCCTCGACGTCGACACCTTCGCCGCCGAGTCGCAGGCGCGTGCCGCCAAGGCGATCGCCAACGGCTACTTCAAGAACTCGGTCATCCCGGTCAAGGACGCCTCGGGCCTGACGATCCTCGACCACGACGAGTTCGTGCGTGAGGGCACGACCGCCGAGAGCCTCGCGTCGCTGCCGCCGTCGTTCGCGCAGATCGGCGACCAGGGCGGCTTCGACGCCGTCGCGCTCGAGAAGTACCACTGGATCGAGAAGATCGACCACGTCCACCACGCGGGCAACTCCTCGGGCATCGTCGACGGCGCCGCCCTGGTGCTGATCGGCAACGAGGCCGCCGGCGAGCGTCACGGGCTCAAGCCCCGCGCGCGCATCCTGTCGGCCGCGGTGTCCGGCGCCGATCCGACCATCATGCTGACGGGCCCCGGCCCGGCCAGCCTCAAGGCTCTCGACCGTGCGGGCCTCAGCATCGGCGACATCGACCTGCTCGAGATCAACGAGGCCTTCGCGGCTGTCGCGCTGCGCCTCATGAAGGACCTGGGCGGCTACCCGCACGACCAGACCAACGTCAACGGCGGATCGATCGCGATGGGCCACCCGCTGGGTGCGACCGGCGCGATGATCCTCGGCACCCTGATCGACGAGCTCGAGCGTCGTGACCAGCGCTACGGCCTGGCCACCCTCTGCGTCGGCGGCGGCATGGGCATCGCCACCGTCGTCGAGCGCCTCAGCTGACCCCGTCCCCACCTCCGAGAAGAGAACACACATGACTGAAGCAGTGCGTCACGAGGTCGAGGACGGCATCGTCAACCTCGTCCTGGACGATCCCAACCAGAGCGCCAACACGATGAACCAGGACTACGCCGACTCGATGGCCGCTGCCGTCGACCGCGTGGCCCAGGACATCGCGAACGACCCGGAGTCCGTCAAGGGCATCATCATCTCCTCGGCGAAGAAGACCTTCTTCGCCGGCGGCGACCTGAAGCTCATGACCCAGGCGACCCCTGCGGACGCCGAGCGGCTGTTCGGCGAGGTCGAGGCCATCAAGGCCACCCTCCGCAAGCTCGAGACGATCGGCCGGCCGGTCGTCGCGGCGATCAACGGCGCGGCCCTCGGCGGCGGCCTGGAGATCGCCCTCGCGGCCCACCACCGCATCGCGGTCGACGGCGGCTACTCCGTGGGCCTGCCCGAGGCGACCCTCGGCCTGCTGCCCGGTGGCGGCGGCGTCACCCGCACCGTTCGCATGTTCGGCATCTCCGACGCGCTGATGAAGTTCCTGCTCCAGGGACAGCAGATGAAGCCGGCCAAGGCGCTGTCCGAGGGCCTGATCGACGAGCTCGTGGCGTCGCAGGACGAGCTGATCCCGGCTGCGAAGGCGTGGATCGAGGCCAACGCCGGCAATCAGGAGGCCGCGACCCAGCCGTGGGACCGCAAGGGCTACCGCATGCCGGGCGGACTTCCGTCCAACCCGAAGCTCGCGGCGTTCCTGCCGGCGTTCCCGGCCAATCTGCGCAAGCAGACCAAGGGTGCGCTCTACAAGGCTCCCCGCGCGATCATGAGCGCCGCGGTCGAGGGTGCGCAGGTCGACTTCGACACCGCGAGCCGCATCGAGTCGCGCTACCTGGTCAATCTGATCATCGGCCAGCAGTTCAAGAACATGACGCAGGCCTTCTTCTTCGACCTGGGTGCGATCAACGCGGGCAAGTCACGTCCCGAGGGCATCGCGCCGACCAAGGCCGAGAAGATCGCGGTCATCGGCGCCGGCATGATGGGCGCGGGCATCGCGTACGTCTCGGCGAAGGCCGGCTTCGAGGTCGTCCTCAAGGACGTCTCGATGGAGGCCGCCGAGAAGGGCAAGTCGTACAGCCAGAACCTCGTCGACAAGGCCGTCTCCCGTGGACGCCTCTCGCAGGAGAAGGCCGACGAGCTCCTGGCGCGCATCACGCCCACCGATGACTACGCCGCCCTCGAGGGCAGCGACTTCGTGATCGAGGCCGTCTTCGAGTCGGTCAAGCTCAAGCACGAGGTCTTCGGCGAGCTGCAGAAGGTCGTCAAGCCGGACGCGCTGCTCGGCTCGAACACGTCGACGCTGCCGATCACGATCCTGGCCGACGGTGTCGAGCGTCCCGAGGACTTCATCGGCATCCACTTCTTCAGCCCCGTGGACAAGATGCCGCTGGTCGAGATCATCGCGGGTGAGAAGACGTCCGACGAGGCCATCGCGCGCGTCATCGACTACACCAAGGCGATCAAGAAGACGCCGATCGTCGTCGGCGACAGCCGCGGCTTCTTCACCAGCCGCGTCATCGGCACGTTCGTCAACGAGGGCATCGGCATGCTGGCCGAGGGAGTCTCCCCGGTCTCGATCGAGCGCGCCACGACCCAGGCCGGCTTCCCGGCCCCCGTGCTGCAGCTCAGCGATGAGCTCAACCTCGAGCTCATGGTCAAGATCCGCAACGAGTCGAAGGCCGCCGTCGAGGAGGCCGGAGGCACGTGGGAGGCCAACGCCGCCGAGGACATCATCGACACGATGATCGAGATCGGTCGCCCGAGCCGCCTGAAGGGCGCCGGCTTCTACGAGTACGTCGACGGCAAGCGTCAGGGACTGTGGAGCGGTCTGGCCGAGAAGTTCCCGGTCGCCGACGAGCAGCCCCCGTTCGAGGACCTCAAGGAGCGTCTGACGTTCATCATGAGCCTCGAGACGATCAAGTGCCTGGACGAGGGCGTGCTGCGCACGACCCAGGACGCCAACATCGGCTCGATCTTCGGCATCGGCTTCCCGGCGATGCAGGGCGGTGCGATCCAGTACGTCAACGGCTACGAGGCCGCCGACGGCTCGATCGGCGTCGAGGCGTTCACGGCTCGCGCGCAGGAGCTGGCCGCGAAGTACGGCGATCGGTTCGCCCCGCCGGCCTCGCTGCTGGAAAAGGCCAAGAACGGCGAGAAGTTCGCCTGAGCCTCGGCTCGCGTCACCGCGCCCCCGGAACCACACGGTTCCGGGGGCGCGGTGCTTCTGCCACCGTTTCCGCAGGGCGCGGTGCCTGCTCCACCGAATGCGGGCGAATTCGGCTGCGAACGGTGGCACACGCACCGCGCCACCGGATGACGTGGAGCGCGTCACTCCTGTGGTCTGGGTAGGCATACCTAAGTTACGCTGGAGAGGTTGACTCCTCGAAAGGCCGACCTCCACCGCCCATGACCATGACCCAGACGTCGGCCGCTGCCGTCGAAGCCGCTCCCCGGCATCGTTCGCGGGCTGCTCTGGCGAGCGGGCTGGTGCTGCTGGCGGTCGTGCTGGCGGTCGTGTGCTTCTTCAGCATCACCCTGGGCTCGCGCGGAGTCGGCATCCCGACGATCTGGAAGGCATTCACCGACTACGACCCGTCGGCGGCGTCGCAGACCGTCATCCGCGAGATGCGGGTGCCGCGCACCCTGATCGGCCTGTTCGCGGGGGCGGCGCTCGGGCTGAGCGGCGTGATCCTCCAGGGCGTGACCCGCAACCCGCTCGCCGACCCCGGGATCATGGGCATCAACGCAGGCGCCGCGGCCTTCATCGTCTTCGGGATCATGGTCCTCGGTGCGCAGGACGTGAGCACGTACGTGTGGTTCGCGTTCGCCGGCGCCGGGGTCGCCACCGTCACGGTGTACGCGATCGCGTCGCTCGGTCGCGAAGGGGCGACCCCGGTCAAGCTCGCGCTGGCGGGGGCGGCCGTGACCGCGATCCTCTCGTCGGTCACGTCCGCGATCGTGATGACCAACGTCGAGGCCCTCAACGAGCTGCGCTTCTGGCAGGTGGGCTCGCTCGCGGGCCGCTACTTCCCGGTGTTCTGGCAGACCGTCCCGTTCCTGGTGGTCGGGCTGATCGTGGCGCTCGGCACCGGTCGTGCGCTCAACGGCCTCGCCCTCGGTGAGGACCTTGCGGTGGCGCTCGGCCAGCGGGTCAAGCTGACCCGGGTCGTGATGTTCGTGACCGTCGCGGTGCTGTGCGGAGCGGCGACCGCCGCGTGCGGGCCGATCGTGTTCATCGGATTGATCGTGCCGCACGCCGCGCGCCTTCTCTGCGGGCCCGACTACCGCTGGATGCTGGCCTACACGCTGCTCCTGACCCCGACCGTCCTGCTGCTCGCGGACATCCTCGGCCGGGTCGCGGTCGCCCCCGGCGAGCTGCAGGTCGGTGTGGTCCTCGGCGTTCTCGGCGCGCCCGCGTTCATCCTGCTCGTCCGCTACCGCAACCTCGCGGAGCTGTGATGACCGCCCTTCTCGAGCCCCGCACGACTGTGCGCTCCGGCCGCCGAGCCCGCCGTCGCCGTTCCGTCGTGGTCACGGCCGTGCTCGCGGTCATCGCGTTCGCGCTGTTCGTGCTGACGATGATGGTCGGCAGCTACGTCGTGTCGCCCGTCGACGTCATCGCCTCGGCGTTCATGCTCAAGGACGATCCCGCGGTCGACTTCGTGGTGCGGGACCTGCGGCTGCCGACCGCGTCCGCGGCCCTCGCGGTCGGACTCGCTCTGGGCGTGTCGGGGTACGTGTTCCAAAAGCTCCTGGGCAATCCGCTGGCCTCGCCGGACTTCGTGGGCGTCTCGTCCGGCGCGAGCCTGTTCGCCGTCTCCTCGATCGTGCTGTTCAACGCCAGCAGCCTGGTCGTCTCCGGCTCCGCGCTCGCCGGGGCACTGCTGGCCTCGCTCGTGATCTACCTGCTCGCGTGGCGCGACGGCATCTCGGGCTACCGCTTCATCCTCATCGGGATCGGCGTCTCCCAGCTCCTGCTCTCGCTGGTCGGCTACATCATCACCCGTGCCGATCTCTACGAGGCGCGCGAGGCGATGACCTGGCTCGTCGGCACGATCGGGCAGGCCGGCGCCGGCGAGCTGCGTACGCTCCTGGTCGCGCTCGCGATCCTCGTCCCGGTCGCCCTGGTCCTGGAGCGGCCGCTGCGCGCGCTCGAGCTCGGCGACGACACGGCCAGGGGCCTCGGCTCGCGGGTCGAGATCAACCGGCTGGTGCTGCTCGCGCTGTCGATCGTGCTCATCGGTTTCTCGACTGCCGTCGCAGGGCCGATCATGTTCGTCGCGCTCATCGCGGCGCCGATCGCCCAGCGCCTGACCGGGCCCGCGGGCGGCGTGCTGGCCGCGGGACTCGTCGGGGCGGTGATCGTCCTCGCCGCCGACCTGGTGTCCGAGCAGGTCCTGCCGACCGCCCTGCCGACCGGCGTCGTCACCGGACTGGTCGGCGCCCCCTATCTCATCTGGCTCCTCGCCACCGTCAATCGGGAAGGACGCGGCGGATGACCTCTCATGACCTGCGTGCCCAGCACCTCACGCTCGGCTACGCCGAGACCGACATCGTCTCGGATCTCGACGTCCAGATCCCGGACGGCCAGATCACCGTGATCGTCGGTGCCAACGCGTGCGGCAAGTCGACGCTGCTGCGTGGCCTCGCCCGTCTGCTGCGTCCCCGCTCCGGATCGGTGGTCCTGGACGGCAAGGACCTGCACGACATGAAGAGCGCGGACGTCGCCCGCGTGCTCGGGCTGCTGCCGCAGTCCCCGGTGGCCCCGGACGGCATCACGGTCGGCGATCTCGTGGGCCGTGGCCGCTATCCGCACCAGGGCTGGTTCCGGCGCTGGAGCGACGAGGACGACCGGGCGGTCGCGGCAGCGCTGGAGGCGACGGGCACGACCGACCTGGAGGACCGGCCCCTCTCCGCGCTGTCCGGAGGGCAGCGCCAGAGGGTGTGGATCGCGATGGCGCTCGCGCAGGACACTGACCTGCTGCTGCTGGACGAGCCGACGACGTTCCTGGACATCAACCACCAGGTCGAGCTGCTCGATCTGCTGACCGACCTCAACCGGGAGTCCGGCAAGACGATCGTGCTGGTCCTGCACGACCTCAACCTGGCGTGCCGCTACGCCGATCACATCATCGCGATGAAGGACGGGTCGATCCTGGCCGAGGGGCCCCCGCGCGACGTCATCGACGCGGACGTCGTGACCGAGGTCTTCGGCCTCGCGTGCGACGTGGTCCCCGATCCGGTCAGCGGCACCCCGATGATCGTGCCGCGTGGCCGCCACCACGCGGCCCGGCCGGTCATCCAGGCACTGGCCTGATCCGATGGAGGATCTCGTCGAGCTGCCCATGTTCCCGCTGGGGTCCGTCCTGTTCCCGGCGATGCCGCTTCCGCTGCGCATCTTCGAGGACCGCTACCTGCAGATGCTGCAGGACGTCCTGGTGCGGGAGCCGGCGGAGTTCGGCGTCGTGCTGATCGAGCGCGGGCACGAGGTCGGCGGCGGCGAGCACCGGTTCGCCACGGGCACGGTCGCGCAGGTCGTGGAGGTCGGCGAGGGCGACGGCTTCATCTCCCTCCTGGCGCAGGGCGGTCGACGCTTCGAGGTGGTCGAGTGGCTGCCGGAGGCTCCATATCCCCGCGCCACCGTGCGCCTGCGTCCGGCCCTGGAATGGGACGAGCGGTGGCGCGATCGCTTCGACGAGGTCGAGGAGCTCGTCCGGGTGACGATGGCGCGCATCAGCGAGTTCGAGGAGCAGCGCTGGCCGTCCACGATCGGCCTGGCCGACGAGCCGCTCGCGGCGCTGTGGCAGCTCGCCGCGATCGCGCCCATCGGGGCGTACGACCAGTTGTCGCTGCTGGCGGCGACGAGCGTCGAGGGGCTCCTGGACGCGGTCGCGACCGCGACGGTGGAGGCGGCCGAGCTCCGGCTGCCCGACTAGGGGCGAGCCGCGCGGCGCTCGTACTCGGCCCGGGCCTCGGCGTCCACGTCGCTGAGCGCCCGGTCGGCGCCGATCGCGTGACCGAGGGTGTCCTTGAGCCGGCGAGGCAGGGCGTTGCTGGAGTAGAAGATGCCCTTGCTGTGCCGGGGGACCCAGGTCTCGAACTGGGGCCGGTGCGCGACGCCGACCACGGCCTTCGCGACGTCGTCGGGCTGCGCCGCGCGCATGCCCTTGGTCGCGGATACGCCCGCGGCCAGCTCGGTCGCGACCACGGTGGGCAGGATGCACGAGACGTCGACCCCGTGCGGCTTGAGCTCGGAGCGCATCGCCTCGGAGAAGCCGACCACGGCGAACTTGCTCGCGCTGTACGTCGCGCCGTTGGCCACCGCGATGCGGCCCACCGCGGACGCGATGTTGATGACGTGGCCGTGGCCGCGCTCGATCATCTGCGGGATCACGAGCTTGGTGCCGGTGATGACGCCCCGCAGGTTGACGTCGAGGATGCGGTCGGTGGCCTCGTCGGACTCCTCGGTCAGGGGCGACAACGGCATGATGCCGGCGTTGTTCACCAGGACGTCGACCGGGCCGAGCGTCTGCGCCTGCTCGATGAACGCGGCGTACGAGGCACGGTCCGAGACGTCGACGGTCAGGCCGACCGCCCCGCGGCCGATCTGCTGCGCGGCCTTGGCCGCCACGTCGTCGTCGAGGTCGCCGATCACCACCCGGGCGCCCTCGGCGGCGAAACGGGTCGCGGTCGCGCGCCCGATGCCACGACCGGCTCCGGTGATGACGACGAGCTGGTGGCGAAGGGATCGGTTCATGACGGCTCCTGGGGGGTCGGGCGACGGGTGAGGTGGACGGGCTGGCCGTCCTTGGGGAACGGCAACGAGGTGTAGCTCATGGGGGCGCGATAGCTCGGCTCGACGGTCCAGGTGAACTGCCGCAGCAGGTGCACGAGGATCGTCTTGACCTCGGCGCCGGCGAAGAACATGCCGATGCACTTGTGCACCCCGCCGCCGAACGGCTCCCACGCGTAGCGGTGCACCTTGTCCTCGCGCCGGTCGTCGGAGAACCGCTCGGGGTCGAATCGCTCGGGCTCGTCCCACAGCTCTGCCATGTGGTGGGACAGGTGCACCATCACCGCGACGAGGCGACCGGCGGGGATGCTGTGCCCCAGGACCTCGGTCTCCTTGACGGTCCGTCGTGCGAGCACCGGCACGGGTGGCACGAGACGCAGGCTCTCCTTCATGACCTGGTCGATCGCGACCAGGCCGTCGAGCTCGGCGAGCGTGGGGTGCTCGGAGAGGGCGAGCGCCTCGGCGCGGCAACGCTCCTGCCACTCCGGATGCTGACCCAGCTGCTGCATGACGGTCGACACCGTGATCGTCGAGGTGTCGTGGGCTGCCATGAGCAGGAAGATCATGTGGTTGACGACGTCCTCGTCGCTGAACCGCTCGCCGTCCTCGGTCTCGAGATGGCACAGCACCGAGAAGAGGTCGTCGCCCGGTGCGGCCCGCTTGGTCGCGAGATGGCGACCGAAGAACTCCTCGAGCAGCCGCCGGCCCCGGATCGCGCGGCCCCAGCGGGTGCCGGGGACGTTCGCCCGCACCATCGCGGTGGCCGACTGCACGCAGTCGATGAAGGCCTGGTTGACCCGGTCGAGCTCGTCGGGCGTCGCGAGGTCGGCACCGCCCATGAACACCTCGGTGGCCAGGTCGAGCGTGAGCTCCTTGAGTGCGGGGTAGGCGAGGAACGACGCCCCGGGCTGCCACGCCGCGACGCCTGCCGCGACGGCCGGCTGCAGCGCGGCGGTATAGCCCTCGATGCGGTCGCGGGTGAAGGCGGACTGCATGATGCGGCGGTGGCGGTGGTGCTCCTCGAAGTCCAGGAGCATCAGCCCGCGATCGAAGAACGGGCCGACGAGGTAGCCCCAGCCGTCACCGCTGGCGAACGCCTTGTCGGCGTTGCGCAGGGCGACCTCGCACGCATCGGGTCCGAGCAGCACGGTCCAGCGCTTGCCGACGAAGTCGATGTCGGAGACCGGCCCCCAGCCGTCGTACTGGGATCGCATCATCTGCAGGGGGTCGCGGACGTACGACAGCGTGCGGCCCACGTAGGGCAGCCCGCGGCGGCGGGGAGGGGCAAGGGTGGTCTGGCTCACAACAGGCATCTTGATTCAGACAGAGCGTTCTGTCAATATGTTCTGCATGGCAGTCAAGGCAGGTCAGTACCGCGGGATGACCGCCGAGCAACGTCATGCGGACCGACGGGCGCGGCTGCTCGAGGCGACCCTTCAGGTGTGGGGGCGAGACGGCGGACCCACGGTCACGATGACCCGCATCTGTGCCGAGGCCGGGCTGACCGAGCGCTACTTCTACCAGTGCTTCAGCGGTCTCGACGACGCGCTGAAGGCCGTGATGGACGACATCGCGGCGCAGATCGCCGAGCGGGCGGTCGCCGCCGTCGAGCAGACCGCAGGCGGACCGACCGAGCGCGTGCGTGCCGGCATCGGCGCCTTCGTCGAGATCCTCACCGACGACCCCCGCAAGGGACGGGTCGCGATCGTGGAGTCGATGTCGCTCGACGCGCTCCGTCCGCACCGGGCCCGTCTCCTGCGCCAGTTCGCCGAGCTCGCGCAGCACGAGGCGCGCGAGCTGTACGGCCCGCAGGCCTGGAGCCAGGAGGAGGGACGCCTGGCGGCCACGATGTTCATCGGTGGCGTGGCCGAGCTGGTGACCGCGTGGATCGAGGGCACGCTCGAGACCTCGCCCGGCGACATCGTCGAGGCGGCGACCCACCACTTCACCGTGACCGCGCACCGCTGAGCATGTCACGATGACCGCGTGACCTCAGTCCTCGACCTCGCTTCCTGGCCCGCCGTCACCCAGCGGCTGGTGCTGCGGAGATTCGCTCCCGACGACGTGCCGGAGATCTTCGCGTACCGATCCCGTCCTGACGTCGCGGAGTGGATCACGAGCACCTCCGTCGACGTCGAGTCGCTTGCGGATCGCTTCGGGGACGGCGGCACCGCCGTGATCGTGGAGCGTGACGGTCAGGTGATCGGTGACCTCCTGGTCACGATCAAGGACGCGTACGGGCAGCGCGAGGTGGCGACCTCCGCCGCCGCGACCGAGGCCGAGCTCGGCTGGACGTTCGACCCGGCGCAGCACGGGCAGGGCCTGGCGACCGAGGCGGTGCGTGAGCTGATCCGGATCTGTTTCGACGAGCTGGGCGTGCGGCGCGTGCTGGCCGCGTGCTTCACCGCCAACGAGCCCTCGTGGCGCCTGATGGAACGCCTCGGCATGCGGCGCGAGGCCCACCACGTGAGTGACTCGCTCCACCGCGACCGCGGCTGGCAGGACGAGTACGTCTATGCGCTCCTGGCCGACGAGTGGCGCTGAGACCACCGCTCACTCCGGCGGGGCAGCCCCTTCGTCGGCACCCGCCTGGCGCAGACCACGACCGAGTCGCGAGCGCCGGTAGCCGTACGTGAAGTAGACGACGAAGCCGATCAGCAACCAGATCAGGAACCGGATCCAGGTCTCGACCGACAGGTTGACCATGAGCCACAGGCACGCCGCGACGGACAGTGCCGGGATGAGCGGCACCCCCGGGACGCGGAACGGACGGTGCAGGTCCGCGCGGGTGCGGCGCAGGATGATGACGCCGACCGACACCAGGACGAAGGCGAACAGGGTGCCGATGCTCACGAGCTTGGACAGCTCCGAGAGCGGCACGAAGCCTGCGAGCGCTGCCACGAACAGGCCCGTGACGATCGTGATGCGGTACGGAGTGCCGAAGCGCGGGTGCACCCGCGCGAGACCGACGGGCAGGAGACCGTCGCGGGACATCGCGAAGAGCACGCGCGCCTGGCCCAGCATGAGGACCAGCACGACGGTCGTGAGGCCGGCGACCGCGCCGACCGAGATGATCTTGCTCGCCCAGCCGAGATCGTTGGCCCGGAACGCCTCGGCGAGGGGGGCGGCGGTGTTCATCCGCTCGTCGCTGTACTTTAGCATGCCGGTGACCACGAAGGCGACCGCGGCGTAGAGCACCGTGACGATCGCGAGCGAGCCGAGGATGCCGCGCGGGACGTCCCGCTGCGGGTTCTTGGTCTCCTCCGCGGAGGTCGCGACGATGTCGAAGCCGATGTAGGCGAAGAACACGACGGACGCCGCGGCGATGATGCCGTAGACGCCGAAGACCGTCGGGTCGACGCCGAACACCGTCTGCAGCAGCGTCGAGTCCAGCCCCGACGCCTCGGGCGCGGGCTTGGAGTCGGGGATGAACGGCTTGTAGTTGGAGGCCTTGATGAAGAACAGCCCGGCCACGATCACGAAGGTCACGACCGCGACCTTCACGACGACCAGGATCGAGGTGATGCGCCCGGACAGCTTGGTGCCGAGAACGCCGACCGCCGTCAGCGCCAGGACGATCGCGATCGCCCCGAAGTCGGGTATCGCCTCGTCGCCCGCCAGCCAGGTGGGCAGGTCGAACAGCGACTGCAGGTACGCCGACCAGCCGCGCGCGACGACCGCCGCGCCCAGGGCCAGCTCCAGCACGAGGTCCCAGCCGATGATCCAGGCCACCAGCTCGCCCAGCGTCGCGTAGGAGAACGTGTAGGCGCTGCCGGCCACCGGCACCGTCGAGGCGAACTCGGCATAGCACAGGGCCGCCAACCCGCAGGTGATGCCGGCGAGGATGAAGGAGATGACGATCGCCGGGCCGGCGTTGACGTACGCCTGCTCGCCGGTCAGCACGAAGATTCCCGTGCCGACCATGACGCCCACACCGAAGACCGTGAGGTCCCAGGCGGAGAGCTCCTTCTTGAGCCGGTGCTCCGGCTCGTCGGTCTCGGCGATCGAGCGTTCGACCGACTTCATCCGGAACAGGTGCATGCGCTCATCCTGTGACTGGCGCCTCGATGGCGCAACCGCGAGAGCCGGGTGAGCGGCGCGGCCCGGTGGTCAGCGGGTCTTGGCGTGCTTCGCCCACGCGAAGCAGAACAGGCCGAACGCCGCGAGGCCGACGGCGACGGCCGAGAGCAGGTAGGGGCCGAACGGCTGGTCGCGCACCGTCTTCAGCGCATCGTCCAGCCCGCCGGCCTTGTCGGGGTCGTACGACAGCGCCGCCCAGCCGAACAGCAGACCGACGATGCCGAGCGAGATGCCCTTCGCGACGTAGCCGACCTTGCCGAGCACCATGACCATGCGGCCGGAGTCACCGCTCGTCGCCGCGGGCTCGAGGTCGTGCGTGAACTTCTCCGCGAGACCCCGGCGCACCTGGCTCGCGGCCACGGCCAGGATCGCGAGACAGACCGCCGCGACCAGCACACGTCCGGCAGGCGCGGAGAGCAGCTGGGCGGTGACGTCCTCCTGCTTGGAGTCATTGCCGGACGAGCCGCCGGAGCCGACGGCGATCTTGCCCGCGGAGAAGGCGACCGCGCCGTAGACGACTGCACGACCGCCGGCGACCCCGCGCTTCCACAGCCGCTTGGGGTCGTCCTCGGTCTGGAAGCCCCAGATGGCGGTGGCGATCTGCCACACGGCCAGGGCGACGAGACCGAGGGCGAGGACCCACAAGATCGTGCGGCCGAGCGGCTGGTCGGCCAGGGTCTTGAGCGCTCCGCCGCTGCTGGCGTTGCCGCCTCCCGACCACGCGACCTGCAGCGCGATCCAGGCGATGAGCAGGTGCACGACGCCGAAGGCGACCAGTCCCACCCGGGCCCCCCGCTTGAGCCAGGTGCTGTGCTGCGCCTGGCTGCCGGCCCGTCCGGGGCTCATCGTCATGTCGGTCCTCACTGCTCGAGCGCTTCTGCGGCCTCCGCGATATTACGCTGCATCGAGCCGAAGACTATTCCGTGGAACGGCCAGACCGACCACCAGTAGAGATGTCCGAGCAGTCCCTTGGGATGGAACAGGGCGCGGTGGTGGAAGGTCGTGGTCCCGCCCTCGGTCGAGCCGACCTGCATCTCCAGCCAGGCCAGGCCCGGCAGCCGCATCTCGGCGCGCAGCCGCAGGAACGAGTGGCCGTCGGTCTCCTCGACCCGCCAGAAGTCGACCGCGTCGCCGACAGCGAGGTGGCGCGGGTTGCGCCGGCCGCGACGCAGGCCCGGACCGCCGACCATCCGGTCCAGCACCCCGCGCACCCACCACGCGAGGCGCCACGAGTACCAGCCGTTGCGGCCCCCGATGCCCTCCACGACCTGCCACAGGCTCTCGGGTAACGCGTGGACCTCGCGGGTCCGCTCGTCCTTGTAGAGCGAGCCGCCGGCCCAGTCGGGATCGGTCGGCAGGCCCTCGGCCGGTGCGCCCGCGGTGGCGGCGGACGACCAGCTTGTCGGCACGTCCAGGTCCTGGACCTTGGTGAGGGCCAGCTCGACCGAGCGGTCGAAGGCGATCAGGCCCTCGGGCGGGTCCGGGACGTACGTCTTGATGTCGGTCTCGCCCGCGACGACCGTGTTGCGCAAGGACTCGACCAGCGGTCGCGCGAGGCTCGCGGGGACGGGGGTGATCAGGCCGATCCAGTGGCTCGACAGGCCCGGCGAGAGCACCGGCACCTTGAGGACGCGCCGACGCGGGAGCCCGGAGATCGCCGCGAACCGCTGCATCAGGTCGAGGTACGTCAGCACCTCCGGGCCGCCGATGTCGAAGCGCCGGCTGACGTCGGACGGCATGTCTGCCGCGCCGACGAGATAGCGCAGGACGTCGCGCACCGCGATCGGCTGGATGCGCGTGCTGACCCACGTCGGGGTGACCATCACGGGCAGCCGCTCGGTCAGGTAGCGGAGCATCTCGAACGACGCCGAGCCCGATCCGATGACGACACCGGCCTGGAGAACGGTCGTGGGGACACCCGAGGCGAGCAGCACGTCGCCGACCTCCCCGCGTGAGTTCAGGTGCTCCGACAGCTCCTCGCCCTCGGGGATCATCCCGCCGAGGTAGACGATGCGGCTCACCCCGGCGCGCTCGGCCTCCGCGGCGAAGCGCTGCGCCATGTCCTTCTCGGTCGCACCGAAGTCGCCACCGGTGCCGATCGAGTGGAGCAGGTAGTACAGGACGTCGACGTCCTGCATCGCCGCCCGGACGTCCTCGTCCTTCGTCGCGTCGCCGACCGCGATCTCGACGTCGTCGGACCACGCGTGCGACCGGGCCTTGCGCTCGTCGCGGACCAGCACCCGGACCGTGTGGTCGGCGTCGAGCAGCTGGGGGACCAGTCGGCCCCCGACGTAGCCGGTGGCGCCGGTGACGAGGCTTCGGGTGGGGGGCATGCCCCCAGTGTTCGGGACACGGACCCCTGCCGCACCCCCAGTTCCACGGGCTACCGTCGAGGCATGACGACATTTCCCGCCGAGGTGGTCCGGGCCGTGCTCCGGCACATGAACGAGGACCACACAGAGGACAGCCTCACGATCGTCCGGGCGTACGCCGAGCCCGAGGCGAGCGCCGCCACCATGACCGGGCTCGACGGTGCCGGGGGCACGTGGGACGCGCAGGTCCGCGGCCGCACCGTGTCCGTCACTGTGCCGTGGACGGAGCCTGCGGTCGAGCGCGCCGATCTGCGACGTGAGGTCGTACGCCTGCACGAGCGGGCCCTCGAGCGTCTCGGCCAGACACCCACGGAGGTCCACCCATGAGCGACGACACCGAACGCAGCGTCGAGCTGGCCCGCACCGGGCCGTCCCGTTATCGAGCGACCAACGTGCGCGGCACGACCCTGGAGATCGGGGACGGGTCGACGGCCGACTTCACCCCGGTCGAGCTGCTGCTCGTGGCGCTGGCCGGGTGCACAGCGATCACGGTCGACCCCCTGGTGTCGCGGCGGGCGGAGGCGACGACGTTCGAGGTGCACACCCGCGCGGACAAGGTGCGCGACGAGCAGGGCAGCCACCTGGTCGACATCCGGATGACGTTCGACGTGGCGTTCCCCGAGGGGGAGGGCGGCGAGGCGGCACGTGCGCTGCTGCCCGATGCGATCCGCAAGGCCGAGGAGCGTCTGTGCACCGTCAGCCGCACGCTCGCGCTCGGCGCGACCGCGGAGACGCAGATCAACGACGTCTGATCAGGCGTGGTGCCGGACGCGGATGTCCTGGTAGGCGAAGCAGTTGTGGAAGTGGTGCGGCTCGGGCGGGCGGCCGGTGCGCTCGCCGCGTCCGGGATCGGCTGCCGTGCCCGTGCAGGGCCGCTGATACCAGTCGTTGCGGCGCACGAGCCGGTCGTCGACGACCGTGCCGAGGTAGTGCCCGTCGATGTCGACCGCGTCGTTGTCGTCCCACGGGAACCAGCCGATCCAGTGCCCGTCGAGGTCGAACACGAACGGATCGGTCCAGGTGCGCCGAAAGGCGATCGGCTGACCGCCCATGTCGAACAGGTACACGCTCATCGACTGCTTCCTTCCCTCCCCGACGACGTTACGAGGCGGACAGGACATTCGCGTGCATTTGGTGACGGACAGGCCAAGATCATCCGAATGGACTAGCCCGTACGGGTGGGCGGCTCAGTGCAGGGACAGCTCCGGGTTGTGCGGGCCCTTGCCCTCGACCCAGAAGTCCAGCGCCAGGTCGGACTCGTCGCCGCCGTTGAGATAGACCGAGAAGTCGGTGACGCCGGCCTCCTCCAGGACGTCGTCGTCGATCACGAACTGGCCGGTGAAGTCACGGCTCGGCCGGTTGAGGATCTCGTACGCGGCATCGGCCATGATCGTGGGCTTGCGGGAGTGCGACACGAGCCCGGGACCGACGACGTTGCGCACCGCGGCGGTGTCGATCGCGGTACGCGGCCACAGGGAGTTGGCCGCGATGCCGTACGACCTCAGCTCCTCGCTGAGCCCGAGCGTCACCAGGCTCATGCCGAACTTCGCGATCGTGTACGCCGTGGCCGTGCTGAACCACTTCGGGTCCAGCGTGATCGGGGGCGACAGGGTCAGGATGTGCGGGTTGTCGGCGGCCTTGAGGTGCTCGATGCACGACTTGGCGAGCAGGAACGAGCCGCGCGAGTTGATGTCGTTCATCAGGTCGTACTTCTTCATCGAGATGTCCTCGGTGCTCGACAGGTCGATCGCCGAGGCGTTGTTGACCACGATGTCGATCCCGCCGAACGCCTCGGCGGTCCGGGCCACCGCGTCGAGGACGAAGGCGTCGTCCCGGATGTCGCCGACCAGGGGCAGGGCGTGCCCGCCCGCCTCCTCGATCGCGGCAGCGGCGGTGTGGATCGTGCCGGGGAGCGCCGGGTGCGGCTCGGTGGTCTTGGCCAGCAGTGCGACGTTGGCGCCGTCGCGGGCCGCCCGCACCGCGATGGCCTCGCCGATTCCACGACTGCCGCCGGACATGATGATCGTCTTGCCTGCAAGGGACATGGCCCGATAGTGCCACCACCACTGTCACGATGGCCAGGGGTCCCCTAGCCTGTGGTGACCGAGTGGGAAGAGGAACACATGTCTGAACCCGTGCTGGTCCACAGCGCCGAGGGCGTCCTGAGGATCACCTGGAACGATCCCGACCGCCTCAACGGCCTGACCGGCGAGATGCTCGACACCGTCTCTGCCGCGCTGGAAGCGCTCGACGACACGATCCGTGTGGTCGTCATGACCGGGGCCGGCCGGGCGTTCTCGACCGGCGCCCGTCTCGACGGCACGCTCAGCGGCACCGAGCCGATGGACGTCGCGAACCGGTTGGTCCGCGCCGTCACGGCGTGCCCGGTGCCGGTCGTGGCTGCGGTGAACGGGCCCGCGGCCGGCTTCGGCTGCTCGATCTCGCTCGCCGCCGACATCACGGTGGCCGCGCAGTCGGCGTACTTCCTGCTGCCCTTCACCAACATCGGCCTGATGCCCGACGGCGGCTCGACCGCGATCGTCGCAGCGTCGATCGGCCGGGCGCGGGCCACCGCGATGGCGCTGCTGGGTGAGCGGCTGCCCGCGACGGACGCTGCGGCGGCCGGGCTGATCCACGCCTGCGTCCCGGACGACGACCTCGAGACCGAGGTCGAAGCGATCGTGCATCGGCTCGCGAACGGCGCCGGCGTGGCGTTCCGGGCGACCAAGGAGGCGATCACGGCCGCGACCCTCGGTGACCTCGACGCCGTCCTGGACCGGGAGCGCGATCTGCAGGTGCAGCTGTTCGGCACCGAGGACTTCGCCGAGGGCGCGACCGCGTTCATGACCAAGCGCGCACCGAAGTTCGTGGGCCGATGAGCGCCGCAGCGGACGACTTCGCGGTCGTCGACCGTCTGCTGACCGCTCGGCGCAGCTGCCGGGGCTACCTCCCCGAGCCGGTGCCCCGCGAGACGATCGAGAGCGTCCTGACCACCGCCCAGCACACCGCGTCGTGGTGCAACACGCAGCCGTGGGGCGTGCACATCGTCTCGGGCGAGGCCCGCGAGGCACTGTCGAAGGCCGCGGTCGAGAACGTCATGGCGACCTTCGGCCAGCCCGCACCCTCGGACTTCCCGTTCCCGGACTCCTACACGGGCGTCTACAACGAGCGGCGCAAGGAGGTCGGCTGGCAGCTGTACGAGGCCGTCGGCGTCGAGCGGGGCGACCGCGAGGGCTCCGCGATGCAGATGCTGCGCAACTTCGAGTTCTTCGGCGCCCCCCACGTCGCGATCATCACGACGGACGCCGATCTCGGGGTCTACGGCGCGATCGACTGCGGGCTCTACGTGAACTCGTTCATGCTCGCGGCCGAGGCGCTGGGGCTCGGGACGTGTGCGCAGGCCGCGATCGCTCAGGTCGCGCCCGCGGTGCGGGAGGTCCTCGACCTGCCCGACGACCGACGGGTCGTGTGCGGCATCTCCTTCGGGCGACCCGATCCCGACCACCCCACCGCCCGGTTCACGTCACGCCGGGCACCGATCGAGGACGCGGTCCGCTTCGTCGACTGAGCTGCCCTACCCGCGCAGCGCGCCGATGCCGAGGACCGCGGCCAGGCCGAGGGCGCTGCGCGGGTCGTACGCCGCGGTCCACAGTCCCCCGTGGGCCGCGTTGACGGCCTCGTCCTGCCACGGCTCCCGCTGGGGGGCCGCACCTGAGCGCAGGTCGTACGCCAGGAGGGCCGCCATCAGGACGTTGCTCGTCGCGGGGTCGAAGATCTCGACCCCGAAGCGGTGGGCGCCCGCGTACGCCGCGGCGAGCGCCTTGTTCTTGACCACCGAGCGGGTGCGGGTGGCCGGTGCGACGTTGAGCGACACGGTCGTGCCGGCCTGGCGCGCGGTGGTGGCCCGCCAGCGCTGCAGCCGCTTCGCGAGCGCGTAGTTGGGGCCCTGCTGCGGGACGATCGCGTCGCACAGCCCCGGATCGGCCCCCGGCGCGTAGTTGCGCTGGAGGAGCCGGCCGCCGCTGACCGCGCGCAGCGGGGTCCGGATCAGCCGGGTGGCGCCGCGTCGCGCGTACGCCGCATTGGACCGCTCGACGTCCTCGGCCGGCACCGCGAACGTGTCGGTCGGCGTCGCGAGGAAGGCCAGGGCGGTGTCGGGCCGCTCGCGCGTCAGGTGCTCCGCGAGGGCGTCGGCGGCCATGGACACGCGGACGTGGGTCGCGCCGTCGGCGTAGCAGTAGTTGCCGAGCACGAGCCGGCCCTGGATCCCGTCGAGCCAGTGCGCGACGGCGGGCAGCTCGGTCAGGAGGTCGGCGCCGGAGTCGTCGTCGCCGTTGGTGACGATGCGGGCCGGGACGTGGGCGGTGCCTGCGGAGTCCTGGGCCAGGTCGCGGATGCGTGCCTGGACGTCGGAGCGGGGCAGGTCGACCGCGACCACCTCGGCGCCCCAGCGCAGGAGCGCCCGGTAGGGACCCATCTCGGCGCCCGCGCCCAGCACGACCACGGTGTCGCCCTCGAGGCGCAGCCAGTCGGGATTGTCCTGGACGGTCTTCACGGCCGTCGCGCACGAGGGCGTGATGACGCCGTCCGCGACCCAGGTGTCGAGCTGGTCGTGCAGGGCCCGGCCCGTGAGCCGCTCGCCGCGGTAGGGGATCGACAGCTCGGTCTCGGGCTCCGCGCTCCCGCGGATCGTGCGGGTGTGGAAGGCCTGGGTGAGCGCGGTGCCGCCGATGGCCTCGTCGAGCGCGACGTCGCCGAAGCGCATCAGGTCGTGCGCGCTGCGCAGCCCCTCCGCGGCGATCGAGTGCGCCGCCGGGGGCTCGCCGATCCCGGCCTCGACCGCCCGCCGGAAGTGCGAGAGATAGTTGCGGCGCCAGCTGGTCTCACCCTCGACCGCCCGCGCCCCGACTGGGTCGGCCTTGCGGAGGGCGTCGGACAGCACGGTGCGCGCCGCGGACGACGAGCTCTCTGAGGGGAAGGACACTCCGGTCTGCGCGGTCATCGCCTCACCTTAGAAGCGGATCGTGGTTACTCACGAGTTGGACACCGAGCTTTTTCGGCCGCCCACCCATCCCTGTCGCCGGGGGTGTCGAACACGGGGTGTGAGCACAACGACAGCGTCCCGCGCAGCAGCGCCCTGGTGGGCCGGAGCCCTTGCCGGCTTCCTGGCCGCCGCCTCGGGTGTCGCCGTCGGCACGGCTGTCGCGGCCCTGCTGCAGGGAGTGCCCTCGCCGATCGAGTCGGTGGGCAACCGCGCGATCGACTACGCGCCGCCGTTCCTCAAGGAGTTCGCGGTCCGGCAGTTCGGCACCGCTGACAAGCCCGTGCTGATCGGTGGCGTCGTGGCGACGCTCGCCCTCCTCGCGGTCGTCGCGGGGATCGTCGGCCGCCGTCGCCCCACCGTCGCTGTCGTCCTCGTCGCGCTGATCGGGGCCGTCGCCGTGGTGTGCGCCGCGATCGACCGGACCACGACCGCGAGCCGCGCCCTGACCCTCGTGCCCTCGGTCCTGACCGCCGTCGTCAGCCTCGGCGCCCTGGTCCTGCTGCTCGGCAACCTGCGCGAGCGGGAGCGGGCCGCCGATGCGCACCCTCTGGGACTCGGCCGCCGCGGATTCCTCAAGGCCTCGCTGGGCATCACCGCGCTGGCGCTCGCCGGCGGTGTCGTCGGCCGGCTGTTCGGTGACGCCGCCGCGGCCGCGTCACGGGCCGGGATCCGGCTGCCGGGTGCGACGAAGGCCGCGACTCCGGTGCCGTCCGGTGTCGAGGTCGGGGTGAGTGGCGTGAGCGACTACCTCACCCCGAACCGTGACTTCTACCGGGTCGACACCGCGCTGCGGATCCCCGACGTACCGGCCGAGGGCTGGAACCTGCGCATCCACGGCATGGTCGACCGCGAGCTGAACCTGTCCTACCGCGACCTCATGGGCATGGCGCTCGAGGAGCACCGGGTCACCCTCACGTGCGTCTCCAACGAGGTCGGCGGACCGTACGTCGGCAACGCCCTCTGGCTCGGCGTGCGCACCGCGACCCTGCTGAGCATGGCCGGCGTGCAGGACGGGGCGGACGCCATCAAGTCCACGAGCGCGGACCGGTGGACGGCCGGCAGCCCCCTCGAGACCGTCACCGACGACCGCAACGCGATGGTCGCGATCGGGATGAACGGTGAACCGTTGCCGCTGGCGCACGGCTTTCCCGCTCGCCTCGTGATCCCCGGTCTGTACGGCTTCGTGTCGGCGACCAAGTGGCTCACCGACATCGAGGTCACCCGGTTCGCGGACTTCAAGGGCTACTGGACGACGCGCGACTACACCGCGCTCGCGCCCATCAAGTTCTCCTCGCGCATCGACGTGCCGCGCTCGTTCCAGGCCTTCCCCCAGGACAAGGCCCGCTTCGGCGGCGTCGCGTGGGCGCAGACCGTCGGCATCGAGAAGGTCGAGGTGAGCATCGACGAGGGCGACTGGGTCGAGGCGACGCTCGGCGCCGAGGACAACGCCGAGACCTGGCGGCAGTGGAGCTACCAGTGGGACGACGCCACCCCCGGCAACCACCAGCTCACGATCCGCGCCACCACCAAGGACGGCGACACACAGACTTCCGACCGGGCACCCATCCGCCCGAACGGGACGACCGGCTGGCACAGCGTCCAGTTCCGCGTCGAGTAGGACTGCACGATTCCCAACCCCACAAGGAGAACCGAAATGCGTACTTCCACCAAGAGCTTCGCCGTCGCGGCGGTCGCCTCCCTGTCCCTCTTCACGGCCGCGTGCGGCTCGAGCGACAGCGAGGGCGACTCGGCCTCGTCTGACGAGTCCACGTCCGCCGCTCCCGAGGAGTCGACCGCGGCCGCCGATCCGGCCGCCGACCTGGTCGGTGCCGGCTGCGCCGACTACGCCAAGACCGTGCCGGACGGCGCGGGCTCGGTCAGCGGCATGTCGCAGGACCCGGTCGCCACGGCCGCCAGCAACAACCCGCTCCTCAAGACCCTCACCCAGGCCGTCTCGGGCCAGATCAACCCCGACGTCGACCTGGTCGACACCCTCAACGGTGACGAGTTCACGGTCTTCGCACCGGTCGACACCGCGTTCGACGCGCTGTTCAAGCAGCTCGGCGACGAGGGCGTCAAGACGGTCTCGGAGGAGAAGGGCGGCGCCACGCTGTCCGGCATCCTGACGTACCACGTGATCCCCGGCCAGATCGCTCCTGCCGACATCGACGGCACCTTCAAGACCGTCAACGGCGCCGACCTGACCGTCAAGGGCTCGGGCGACGAGATCACGGTCGGCGAGGGCAACGCCAAGGTCATCTGCGGTGGCGTCAAGACCGCCAACGCGACGGTCTACCTGATCGACAGCGTCCTCATGCCCCCCGCGTGATCCTCGCTCGCTGAGCAGCTCACAGGAGACCCGGCCACCACGGTGGCCGGGTCTTCTTTCGTCCAACCCCTTCTTCCTAATAGGAATAGATGCGATGATGGCGGGATCGAGAGGAGTGCGATGACCAGCTATGCGATCGAGACCAGCGCACTGGCCCGGACGTTCGGGGACACGCACGCGGTCGACGGGGTCGACCTGCGTGTGCCGAGTGGAGGCGTCTACGGGGTGCTCGGACCCAACGGCGCCGGCAAGACGACGACGATCCGGATGCTCGCGACATTGCTGAGACCGACCGGCGGATCGGCGGTCGTGCTGGGCCACGACATCGTCGCCGAGGCGGCCACCGTCCGGGCGAAGGTCGCCATGACCGGACAGTTCGCGTCGCTCGACGAGGACCTCACCGGGACAGAGAATCTCGTGATGCTCGGCCGGCTCTACGGCTTCGGCTGGGCGCAGGCGCGCGAGCGAGCGGCGGACCTGCTGGACGCTTTCGATCTGACCGAGGCCGCGGGCCGCCAGGTCAAGAAGTACTCCGGCGGCATGCGGCGACGCATCGACATCGCGGGGAGCATCGTGGTCCGACCCGAGCTCATGTTCCTCGACGAGCCCACCACGGGCCTGGACCCCCGCAGCCGCAACCAGGTCTGGGACATCGTGCGGGCGCTCGTCTCGGCGGGCACGACGATCCTGCTGACGACGCAGTACCTCGACGAGGCCGATCAGCTCGCCGACCGCATCGCGGTGATCGATCGCGGCAGGGTCATCGCCGAGGGCACCACCGGTGAGCTCAAGGCCTCGGTCGGCAGCGGCGCGCTGCACGTACGCGTCGCGGACCCAGCGCTGCGGGACGAAGCGCTGCGGCTGCTCGAGACGACGCTGGGTGGGGAGGCGGACCGCGGCAGGGACCCGGCCGCGATATCGATGCGGGTGTCGGATCCCGCAGGCGTACCCGCGGTCCTCGCGCGGCTGCGCGACCACGGCATCGCGACCACGGAGTTCTCACTCGGCCAGCCGAGCCTCGACGAGGTGTTCCTGGCGCTCACCGGCGAGCACGTGCGCGACGACGACAAGGTGACGGCATGACGACGGGGACGGCAGGCCTGGACGCCAAGGTCGTCGCCGCGCTCGGCGAGGGTCCCCGGCCGGAGCCGGCGTCCGCGCTCTCCTCGTCCCTGACGTTCGGGTGGCGGGCGCTGCTCAAGATCAAGCACGTCCCAGAGCAGCTGTTCGACGTCACGATGTTCCCGATCATGTTCACGCTGATGTTCACGTTCATCTTCGGCGGTGCGATCGCGGGCTCGCCGCAGGACTACCTGCCGTACCTCGCGCCGGGCATCCTCGTGCAGACCGTCGTGATGATCACGATGTACACCGCGATGACGATCAACAACGACATCGAGAAGGGGGTCTTCGACCGGATACGTTCGTTGCCGGTGTGGCGGCCATCCCTGCTGGTGGGGTCGCTGCTGGGTGACACCCTGCGCTACACGATGGCGTCCTCGATCATCATCGCCGTGACCCTGCTCCTCGGCTACCGGCCGGACGGCGGTGTGGTCGGTGTCGTGGCCGCGATCGCCCTGCTGCTGGTGTTCTGCTTCAGCCTCAGCTGGATCTGGATCCTGCTCGGGTTCAAGCTGCGGACGCCCAACGCGGTCATGGGGGTCAGCATGATGGTGCTGTTCCCGCTCACGTTCCTCAGCAACGTCTTCGTCTCCCCGTCGACCATGCCGGACGTGCTCGAGAGCGTCGTGAAGGTCAACCCCGTCACGGTGCTCGTCGACGCGGCCCGCAGCCTGATGGATGGCGATCCGGACGGCGGTGCGATCGTCGCGGTGCTGGTCATGTCGGCGGCGCTAGTCGCGGTCTTCGGCCCGCTGACGATGAGGGTGTTCGCCAACAGGACCTGATCTCGGCCCCGATAGGCTCCCGGGCATGGGCTCCATCCACCTCATCCGTCACGGTCAGGCCTCCTGGGGCGCAGCCGACTACGACCAGCTGTCCGAGCTCGGGTCCGAGCAGTCGGCAGCGCTCGGCATGTCGTGGGAGGCGTCGGGCTGGGCGCCCACGTCGGCCGTCGCCGGCGGGATGAAGCGGCACGCGCAGACCGCGATCTCCACGATCGACGCGAGCGGCCAGGGCGACGGCTACGACGTGGACCCCGGCTGGGACGAGTTCGACCACCTCGCGCTCACCCGGGCCCACGACCCCGCGGCGCTCGCGGCCGATCCCAAGGCGTTCCAGGCCTCGCTCAACGACGCGCTCGCAGCGTGGCGTGCGGGGGCACCGGGCGCCGGTGAGACGTACGAGGACTTCCGCGGCCGGGTGATGGACGCGTTCGAGCGGGTCGTCGAGCAGGCCGGCTCCGGGCAGCGGGTCGCGGTGTTCACGTCGGGCGGGCCGATCGCGCTGGTCGTCTCGCACCTGCTGGCCGGCGACGACTCCCTGTTCCAGAGTCTCAACGACGTCGTGATCAACGCGAGCGTGACGACGGTGATCGTCGGGCAGACGGGTCGACGGCTGCTGGCGTTCAACGAGCACGGCCACCTCCCGAAGGACATGGTCACGTTCCGCTGAGACTGAGGGCGCTCCGCGCCCGAACGTCGAAGCGCGCCAGCGCAGCGTGAGCGTTCGCGGCGAAGCCGCCAGCAGCGAGGCGTGGCGAGCCGAGTCGACAACCCGACCTCGGGGCGAAGCCCAATCCGATCTCGCCCAAATACCACTAGTATCTGAACCATGCAGATCCTCCCGCAGTCTCGCGTCCTCATCACGGGCGCCGCGTCCGGTCTGGGCCTGGCCCTGGTCCACCGGCTCATCGAGCGCGACTGCCGCGTCCTCGCGACCGACGTCCACACCGAGGCCCCGGAGTCGCTGCGCGGCCTGACCGGCGTGACGTACCGGCGGCTGGACGTCACGCAAGACGTCGACTGGTCCACGGCCTACGAGTGGGTCGTCGAGGAGTGGGACGGGCTGGACCTGCTGTTCAACAACGCCGGCGTCGCGGCCGGCGGACGCATCGAGCTGTCCGAGATGGACCAGTGGCAGTGGATTGTCGACATCAACCTGCTCGGCGTGGCGCGCGGCTGCCGGACGTTCACCCCGATGCTGAAGCAGCAGGGCAGCGGGCACATCGTCAACACGGCATCCGCCGCGGGGCTGATCCACCCGCCGCGCATGAGCGAGTACAACGCGGTCAAGGCCGGCGTCGTGGCGCTGAGCGAGACCCTGCTGCACGAGCTCAAGCCGTACGGCGTCAACGTCTCGGTGGTGTGCCCGACGTTCTTCCGCACCAACCTGACCGAGTCGCTGCGCGGCAAGGACGAGGCGTCGCAGAAGATGGCCGCCAAGCTCATCGACCGGTCGCGGGTCAGCGCCGACGACATCGCCGGTGAGGTGCTCGGGGGCGTCGAGAAGGATCGTCACCTCATCCTGACCGACCGGGACGGGCGGATCGCGTACGCCGCGAAGCGATTTGCGCGTCCGCTCTACTACCGGATGATGGCCAAGGCCTCCACCAAGATGTCGAAGGGCGACTGACATGCGCACGAACGTTCTCATCACCGGCGCGAGCTCGGGTCTGGGAGCCGGGATGGCCCGCATCCTGGCCGCGAAGGGGCACCACCTCGCGCTGACCGCCCGGCGCGTCGACCGCCTCGAGGCCCTGCGCGACGAGCTGATCGCGGCGCACCCGGGGATCGAGGTCGTGGTGCACGCGCTCGACGTCAACGACCACGACCAGGTCTTCGCCGTGTTCAAGCAGGCGATCAGCGATCTCGGCGGCCTGGACCGGGTGATCGTCAACGCGGGCCTCGGCAAGGGCGGGCGCATCGGCACGGGCAAGTTCGCGGCGAACAAGGAGACGGCCGAGACCAACTTCATCGCGGCGCTCGCGCAGTGCGAGGCGGCCATGGAGCACTTCTACGAGCGCAAGTCCGGCCACCTCGTCGTGATCTCGTCGATGTCGGCGATGCGCGGGATGCCGTCGTCCATGACGACGTACGCCGCGACGAAGGCCGGCATCGCGATGATCGCGGAGGGCATCCGGTCCGATCTCATCGGGCGCAAGGGTCTGGACATCAAGGTCACGACGCTCTACCCCGGCTACATCGCCTCGGAGATGAACGAGGGCGTGCAGCAGGAGACCCGCATGATGGTCGACACCGAGACGGGCTGCCGCGCGCTGGTCAAGAAGATCGAGGCCGAGGTCGTCGACGCCGCGGTGCCGGGATGGCCGTGGGCGCCGATCGGCCAGGTCATGAAGCACGCACCCTTGGGCATCGTCCGCCGCCTCGTCTGACCCCCCGCCGACGAGTCACGCACGGTCGCCGACGAGTCGCGCACGGACGCTGACGAGTCACGCACGGACGCTGACGAGTCGCGCACGGTGGCTGAGGAGTCACTGGCGGGATCCGTACGTGACTCCTCACTGTCCGTACGTGACTCGTCGGCGAACTTTGCGACGGGAGGTCGGTCAGGGGGTGGGGAGGGTGACGCGCAGGAAGCGGGGCCGGTAGAGGAACGGGTTGTCGTCGACGCGGGCGACGTCGGCGTTGTTCTGGCTGTACGAGACCACGACCGTGCCCTTCTCGGGGAGCAGGTCCGGGTGCGCAAGCGGCATGTAGCGCAGTGTCCCCGACCGCTCGTCGGACGGGATCCGCGCGACCGTCGGCCCCGCGACGAACGGTCCGGTCGGGCCGGGCGCCGACCACACCACGAGATCGGTCCCGAGGAACTCGTCCCGCTTGCTCACCGCGTACCACCGGCCGTCCTGCTCGAAGACGCTCAACGTCTGCGACACCCCACCCTGGGCCGGGATGAGCACCGCCGCCCGTGACGCGTCGCGCTGCCAGCGACTGCCGTCCCAGTAGCGCAGCCGGGACGGCTCGAGGATGTCGTCCGGGCGGATCCGCGCCACCTGCAGCGAGTAGCCGAACGCCGATCCGTCGTTGGCCGTGCCGTACAGGTAGACCCAGCCGTCCTGCACCGCCGACGCCGCGCCCCACGTCGGTCGCGTGGTCCCCGCGAGGTCACGGCCGATGTCGCGGACCCGGATCAGCTGGGGCGTCTTCCCGGCCGGCACGATGAACACCGCGATCGCCGGGCCGAGGTTCTCGAACGCGAGCGCGCCGTCCGGTGCCGACGCCCCGCGTACGCGCTGGGCCGCGACACCGACCAGGTCGTAACCGGGACGCTCGACCTTGGCCACCGACATCGGCCAGTAGCCGACGCCGTCCTTGCGGTCGGGGATCAGCGCGCCGTGGTCGGCAGGCAGGACGACGTCCGCGCAGCCGTCCCGGAACAGCAGCATCGAGTTGCGGACGAACCGCTGCCCCTCGAAGTCCCGGGCCCTCAACGTGTCGCCGAAGACCCAGAGCCGGCGGCCGTCCTGCAGCGTCACGTCCGCGCCGACGTCCGCGCCCTGGAACTCCGAACCACCGCGGACCTTCGTCGCGAGCCGATTGAGGTCCTTGACCGAGGTGAGGGGACCGACCGGCAGGCAGCTCGTCTCGGCGGCTGGCGCGACGGACATCGGCTCGGCGTCCTCCGGCCCCGGGGCGAGCGCGACCGCCGCAAACATCGCCGCAGCGGCGGGCAGGGTGACTGCCACGACGCGCAGCCGCCACGGCAACCAGCGGATCCTCATGGGGCAACGCTCGCACATGTCCCCCTAGGCTCGGTGCCTGTGGGACGACGAGCAGCGGTGTGGGTGGCGCTCGGGCTGATGCAGCTCGTGGTCGTGGTGACCCTCGCGCTGGCCGGTCCCGACGCCTCCCCTCACGCCGCGCCGATCCGCATCGTCGCGCCGCCGGTCGTCGCGGCCTCGTTGGTCGACAGCGCGAACGCGCTCGACGGGCGTCCGTTCAGCGCCCGAGCGCTGACGACGGCGGACGAGGCGCGAGCCAGTGTCGCGAGCGGCCGCAGCGTCGCCGCCGTCGTGGTGGACCTGAGGAATGAGACCGACGTGCTGTACGTCGCGTCGGCCAACGGCGAGGACCTCAACCGGGCGATCGTCCGCGAGGTGGCCCGGGTCGAAGGGGCGTACGGTCGCAGGGCCGACGTTCGCGACGTGGTGCGGGCCGACCGCGGGGACGCCGATCACCGACGGGTCTACCTGCTGACCGGCCTGGCCGTCGCGACCGGCCTGGTCGTCGCGATGGTGAGCACGTGGAGGCGCGGGCCGCGGTCCGAGATGCTCGCCGCGGGTGCCCGCCGCCTCGCCGTGAACGGTGCGGCCGCCGTGGTGATGGGCGGTCTCCTCGCGGTGTACGCCGGCCACGCGTACGGGACGGGCCTCGCGGGGTGGTGGCTCGTCCTGGCGCTCACGATCTTTGCCGTGAGCGCGACGACGTACGCGTTCGAGTCCCTGTTCGGCGTGATCGGCATCGGTGTGGCCGTCACGGTGCTCGTGCTGGCGGCGGCCCCGCTCGTCACGCTCGTGCACCCGTTGCTGCTGCCCCAGCCGTGGGCCGCGATCACCCCTTGGCTGCCGCACGGCGCGGCCCTGGCGGCCGGGACGAGTCAGGCGTACTTCGGCGCGGACCAGCTCGTTCGGCCAGTCGCGGTGCTCGTCGCGTGGTCCGTGCTCTCCGTGCTCACCAGCATCGTGGCGCGTCGTGAACGGCTCCGGGACGCTACGTGACTCGTCGGCGCCCGTACGTGACCAGGATCTGGACATCAAGGTCACGACTCCCTACCCCGGCTTCATCGCCTCGGAGATGAACGAGGGCGTGCAGCAGGAGACCCGCATGATGGTCGACACCGAGACGGTCGCCGCGCGCTGGTCAGGACGATCGAGTCCGGGGACGCCGATCGGCCAGGTCACGAAGCACGCACCCCTGGCCATCGTCCGCCGCCTCGTCTGACCCTCGCGACTCACCGCTGCACCGGATGCGGGTGGGGCCAGCTCGTGCCACGGTGGAAGGCGACAGACTGGCACACACACCTCGGAGGATCTGATGAGCTCCACGCCCCCACCCAGCGGTCCTGGCGGATACTCGTCCTATCCCGGCTTGGGCGGAGAGCAGCCCGGCAGCCCGTACGGCGCGTCACCCGGGCCCGCGGACGTCCCGCAGCCGGCGTCGGTCCGCACGGCCGTCCGGCTGATGTGGGTGGGTGGCGGGCTGAGCCTGGTGGGACTCGCGGTGTCTTTGGCGACGTTGGGCGGGACCACCGACGACATCCGCAGGCAACTGCGCGAGGACGATCCGAACATGAGTCAGTCGGCGATTGACGCGGCTGTCACGATCGGCATCGGCAGTGCGGTGGTCGGAGGGGTGATCGGGGCGGCGCTGTGGGCCTGGATGGCGTGGAAGAACGGTCAGGGTCGGTCGTGGGCTCGGGTCGTCGCGACGGTCCTGGCCGGGATCAATATCGTGTTCACCCTGGGCGGTCTCGCGCTGGGCGGCACACAGACCTTCGCGATGGTCGTGTCGCTGATCAACCTTGCCCTAGCGGTCGTGATCCTGGTGCTGCTGTGGCGCAAGGATTCGAGCGAGTTCTTCGCCGCGCACTCGGCACAGAAGTACGCCTGAGGTCGCGAGGCAACCCTGCGCCGCCCGGGAGTCACTTTTTCCGACGAGGAGTCACTCTGGCTCGCGCGAGTGACTCGTCGGCGCCCGTGCGTGACTCGTCGGCGCCCGTGTGTGACTCGTGGGCGCCCGTGCGTGACTCGTCGGCGGACTGGGGAGTCAGGCGAGGAGGGCGCGGGCGAGCTCGCCGACCTGGTCGGCCTCGATGAGGAAGCCGTCGTGGCCGAAGGGTGACTTCACGACCTTGAGCGGCCCGGACCCCGGGATGAGATCGGCGAGCAGGCGCTGCTGGTGGATCGGGTAGAGCCGGTCGGAGTCGATGCCCGCGACGACCGTACGGGCGGTGATCCGGCCCAGCGCGGCCTCGACGCCGCCGCGGTCGCGGCCCACGTCGTGGCTGTCCATCGCGGACGTCAGCACGACGTACGCGCCGGCGTCGAAGCGGCGGACGAGCTTGGCGCCGTGGTGCTGCAGATAGGAGTCGACGGCCCACCGGTCGTCCGCCTGCACCGTGCGGCCGAACCGGTCCTCCAGCTCGCCCTCGCTGCGGTACGCGATGTGGGCGATCCGGCGGGCGAGGTCGAGACCGGCCAGCGGGCCCTGGGGGCCGTCGTAGTAGTCGCCGCCGAACCAGTCCGGGTCGTTCTGGATCGCGGCGACCTGCGTGCGGGACAGCGCGATCTGCTCCGCGGAGGCCGCAGCCGACGTCGCGAGGAGGAACAGCCGCTCGACGCGATCGGGGTGCTCCACGGCCCACTCGAGCGCGCGCATGCCGCCGGCCGAGCCGCCCACGACGCCGTGCCAGCGAGGGATCCCGAGGACGTCCGCGAGAGCCGCCTCGGCGCGCACCTGGTCGCGCACGGTCAGCGCGGGGAACGAGCCGCCCCACGGCAGTCCGTCGGGATCCGGCGAGGCCGGCCCGGTCGATCCCTGGCAGCCGCCCAGGATGTTGGCGGCCACGACGAAGAAGCGGTCGGTGTCGATCGGCAGCCCCGGTCCGACGACCGCGTCCCACCAGCCGGGCGTGGGGTGGCCGGGTCCGGCAGGACCGTGCACGTGGCTGTCACCCGTGAGCGCGTGCAGCACGAGCACCGCGTTGGTCCCGTCGTACGTCCCCCACGTCTCGTACGCGAGGCGTACGTCGGGGAGGGTCGTCCCGGAGTCGAGCGCGACGTCGCCGATGTCGGCGAACAGCCGTGAACCCGGGGGATCCCCCTCCCGCCACGCGCCGGTGACGAGAGAGGGATCGATGCCGGGGACCAGGCTCACTTGGCCGCGCGGAATCCGGCGTCGAGGTCGGCGAGGATGTCGTCGATGCCCTCGAGGCCGACCGCCAGGCGTACGAGCCCCGGAGTGACGCCGGTCGCGGCGTGCTCCTCGGGCGTGCCCTGCGAGTGCGTCGTGCTGGCCGGGTGGATCGCGAGGCTGCGGACGTCACCGATGTTGGCGACGTGGCTGAACAGCTCGAGCGCGTCGATGAACGCGCGTCCCGCATCGATGCCGCCGGGCAGCTCGAACGTCAGCACGGCGCCCGATCCCTTGGGCACGTACTTGTCGGCGAGCGCCTTGTAGGGGCTGCTGTCGAGGCTCGCCCACGTGACCGTCGCGACGTCCTCGCGCGCCTCGAGCCACTCGGCCACCCGGCGGGTGTTCTCGATGTGGCGCTCCATGCGCAGGCTCAGCGTCTCGAGGCCCTGGGCGATGAGGAAGGCGTTGAACGGGGAGATCGCGGGGCCGACGTTGCGCAGGTACTGCACGCGCAGCTTGCCGATGAACGCCGCCGGTCCGAGTGCCTCGGCGAACACCAGGCCGTGATAGCTCGGGTCGGGAGTCGTGAAGCCGGGGAACTTGTCGCCGTGCGCGGCGTAGTCGAACGTGCCGCCGTCGATCACGACGCCGGCGATCGCGGTGCCGTGACCGCCGATGTACTTCGTGGCCGAGTGCACGACGGTGTCGACGCCGTGCTTCAGCGGGTTGAGCAGGTACGGGGTCGCGACGGTGTTGTCGACGATGAACGGCACGCCGACCTCCTTGGCGACCGCGCCGATGGCCTCGAGATCGAGGATGTCGCCCTTGGGGTTGCCGATCGTCTCACCGAAGAACGCCTTGGTGTTCTCCTGCGCGGCCGCGCGCCAGGCATCGGGGTTGTTGGCGTCCTCGACGAACGACACCGTGATCCCGAGCTTGGGGAACGTGTGGCGCAGCAGGCTGTCCGTGCCGCCGTAGAGGCTCGCGGACGCGACGATGTGGTCGCCGGCCTCGGCGACGTTGGTCAGCGCGCCGGTCGTGGCGGCCTGTCCGGAGGCGAACAGCAGCGCGCCGACTCCGCCCTCGAGCGCGGCGAGGCGCTGCTCGACGGTGTCCTGGGTCGGGTTCATGATGCGGGTGTAGATGTTGCCCGGCTCGGCGAGGCTGAACAGGTCGGCCGCGTGCTGGGTGTCACGGAACTGGTACGACGTCGTCTGGTAGATCGGCAGAGCGCGCGCGCCCGTGGTCGGATCCGGGACCTGTCCGGCGTGGATCTGCTTGGTCTCGAATGACCAGGTGTCGCTCATGGTGTCTCCTGGAGAGTCTGGAGGTCGGTGCCCTCCAGTGTCTCAGCGTCTCAGCAAGTGACAAGGGCATCTCACGATGTGGTCAAACCCGCCGCGCGAGCGGGTCCCTAGGACATCGAGAACGGCTGGGCGGTGCTCTCCAGCACCGAGAGCCAGAGGTCGCCGTCGGGGGAGACGCTGTGCGAGCCGGACGTCACGAACGGGATCGGGACGTTGACGAAGCGGTGACGCCGGCGGCCCACGACCATGTCGGTGCGCCCGGCCATCGCCGCGTGCACCGCGGTCTGCGCCAGTCGCGTGCAGTAGACCGAGTCCGAGGCGTCGGCCGGGACCGAACGGATTGCGTAGCCGGGGTTGAAGTAGCGCATCGTGAGCGCCTGGCCGCGGTTGGCGAAGTCCTTGGTGATCTGGTCGCGCAGGAAGCCCGCGATGTCGCCGAGCACCGCGTTGCCGCTGGCGTCCGTACGATCGCTGGCCGGGATGAGGTCCTGGCCCGCTCCCTCAGCGAGCACGATCACGGCGCTGCCACGCTCGCGGACCCGCCGGGACAGCAGCGACAGGAGGCCGTTGTCGCCGTCGAGGGAGAACTGGACCTCGGGGATGAGGACGAAGTCGGCGTCGTGGTTGGCGAGCGCGGCGTAGCACGCGATGAAGCCCGCATGGCGGCCCATGACCTTGACGATCGCGACACCGCCGACCGCGGCCTCGACCTCGACGCGCGCGGCCTTGATCGACTCCGCGGCCTTGGCGAACGCGGTCGAGAAGCCGAAGCTCTGGCCGATGTGGGGGATGTCGTTGTCGATCGTCTTGGGGACGCCCACGATGCCGATCGTCAGGCCGCGGCGCTCGATCTCCGCACCGATGTTGTGGGCGCCGCGCATCGAGCCGTCGCCGCCGATGACCATGAGGATGTCGATGCCCAGCTCGACGAGCCGGTCGACGATGAGACCGGGGTCCTGCGCGCCCCGCGAGGAGCCGAGGATCGTGCCTCCGCGCTCGTTGATCCGCGCGACGTACTCGGGCGTCAGGGAGACGATCTCGTGGCCGTTGCTCTCGACCATGCCCGCGTAGCCGTGCTGGAACCCCACGACGTCGCGGACGCCGTAGTGCGTGTCCAGCTCGAGCACGATCGCGCGGATCACGTCGTTGAGGCCCGGGCACAGGCCGCCGCACGTGACGACGCCGACCCGTGTCGTGGCGGGGTCGAAGAAGATCTTGCGGCGGGGTCCGCCGGCCTCGAACGTCGGCAGCTCCTCCAGCGGCACGCCGCGCGCCGCGATCAGCTCGAGCGTGTCGTCGTAGAGGATCCGGTCGGTCTCACCCACGTAGTACTCGTTGGTCTCGCGCCCCCCGACGTAGAGCGCGAGAGGGCTGTCGATCGTGCTCGTGCCGAGCGAGCGGACCTGGAGATCGTCGAGAGTGACCACGAGATCATGCTAGCTGAGGAAACCCTCGCGTTTTCAGGGTTGGAAGACCAGGCACGTGGACGTCGCCGTGGCGAGCAGCCGTCCGTCGGCATCGCGGATCTCGGCCTCGACGAACGCTGCCCGCGAGCCCGGCTTGGTGACCCGGCCGGTGGCGACGACGCGTCCGGTGTCGACCGTGATCGCGCGCAGGAAGCTGACGTTCAGGTCGAGCGAGGTGTACGCGGTGCCGGCCGGCAGGGTCGTCTGCACCGCGCAGCCGCAGACCGAGTCGAGCAGCGTCGCGGAGAATCCTCCGTGGACCGAGCCGATCGGGTTGTAGTGCGACTCGTCCGGCGTGGCCGCCATGACCGCGAGGCCCTCGGCGACGTCCACGACCTCGAGACCGATGTGACTCGCGATGGGCGGCGGCGGGATCGTCCCCTCCTGCATCGCGCGCAGGTAGTCCAGCCCGCTCATCGTCATGGCCTGCTCGGCCTGGGGCCGGGGGTCCACCCACGAGATGGTCTTCGTCTGCCGGGTCAGCTCGCTCATGTCCGCCTCTTTCGCTCGGGTGCCGGGCAGCGTAGCATCTGGGTCTGATATCCAGACTCAGAGGTGGACGCATGACCTGGACGGACTACGACTCCGCGGCCTGCTCGATCGCGCGCACGGCGCACGTCCTCGGCGACCGCTGGACCGTGCTGGTGGTGCGCGATCTCTTCAACGGCGTACGCCGCTTCGACGCCCTGCAGGACCACTTGGGCATCTCCCGCGACGTGCTGACCAAGCGGCTGCGGCTGCTGGTCGACGAGGGGCTCGTCGAGACCCGCCCGGTCCGGGACGAGGGCGAGCGCACCCGCCACGAGTACGTGCTGACCGATGCGGGACGAGAGCTCCGCACGGTCCTCGTCGCGATCATGGACTGGGGCGACCGCCACCGGGCGGGGGCCGCCGGGCCGCCGGTGGGGGTGCGCCACGCCGGCTGCGGCGAGGCCGTGCACGCACACCTGGTCTGCGAGGCGGGGCACGAGATCGCCCCGGCGACCCGCACCGAGCTCGTCCCGCTCGACGGCGCGCGCCTGCGGACGCGGTAGCCCCCGCCCCGATGTGCGGACTCTTGCACGGTTTCACGCCGCGAGAACGTGCAAGCCTCCGCAAATCTGGGCGGGGTGGGGCAGGATTGCCGCTATGTCACTCGAGATCACCGTCCGCGGGTCCGCCGAGCAGCAGCATCCCGCCGAGCGCGCGACCGTCGCGATGGCCGCCGTGGTCGAGGGCGATGACAAGCAGACGGTCTTCGCCGACGCGGTTGCGATCCAGGAGCCGTTGTCGGCGCAGCTCAAGGACCTGGTCGACCTGCGTGCGGTGCACGGCTGGTCCAGCGACCAGGTCCGTGTCTTCAGCCATCGCCCCTGGGACGCCGACGGCCGGCGCGGCGAGGTGGTCCACGTCGCCCGCGTGCACGTACGCGCGGAGTTCGTCGACTTCGAGCGGCTGAGCGGCTTCCTCGACGACTGGTCCGGTGTCGACGGCGTCGAGATCGGCGGCATCTCGTGGGACGTCTCGGCCAAGAACCGTCGTGCGTACGAGGCGCAGGTCCGCGCGTCCGCGGTCGACGACGCCGTGACCAAGGCGCAGGCGTACGCCGACGCGGTGCGCCGCGGCAAGGTCGTCGCGGTGCAGCTGGCCGATCCGGGGATGCTGGCCGGCGAGGACCGAGGCGTCCCCGCGCTGCTCACCGCGGCCGACGCCCGGTCCGGTGGAGCCCTCGATCTCGATCTCGCTCCCGAGGAGATCGTCATCCGCGTCGAGGTGGATGCCCGGTTCCGCGCTGACTGAGCGTTGAAATCCCGGGCATACCGAAGGTATGGTCGGGGACATGTCGCGGTCCTCCATGCTCCCCCGGCCCACGCTCGCATCGGGACCACGGAAGGCGCGGCGCAGGTCTCGCCGAGTGCGCCTGGACCTGCCCGGTCGCGGACCCATGCGGGTCGTCTACGGCGAGGCGGTCGTCCACGAGACCTTCAGCCTCAAGGCGCGGGTGGTGCAGCGGTCGGCGCGCATCGTGTTCAAGCCGATGCTGCGCCTCATGCCCATCACCGACCGCTCGCTGCGCGTGATCCGCGGGATGGACCGGTGGTCGGCCCGGCGCCCGCGGTCGCGGCACGTCGATTTCGAGGTCCACGAGCTGGGCGGCGTGCGCGTCGAGTCCATGACTCACCGCTACGGCCCCAGCAGCGAGATGACGATCCTCTACCTGCACGGCGGCGGCTTCTTCTCGTGCGGCATCGAGAGCCATCGCCGCATCTGCGAGCGGCTCGCGCTCAAGACGGGCGCGACGGTCATCTCGGTCGACTACGTGCAGCTGCCCGAGGGCTCGGTCGCGGACTCCGTACAGGATGCCGTCACGGCGTACGCCGGGCTGCTCGAGACGTCCGAGCATCCCGACAAGGTCGTCGTGGCCGGTGACTCTGCCGGCGGCTACCTGGCGATGAAGATCGCCGAGCTGGCCGCGCGCCGCGGGCTGCAGGCTCCCGCCGCGATCCTCGGCTTCTCGCCGTTGCTGAGCGTGGATCCCGATCGCGAGGACAAGGCCGTCGTGCGCGTCACCCGCTCGCGGGACGCGTATCTGCCCGTGCAGCGGATCGCCCGGATCCGCGAGCGGTGGCTGCCCGAGGGGGCGGCGATCGAGGGGTACGCCTCACCGCTGCACGCTGCGGCGTTCATCTCCTCGCCGACGTTCTTCGTCGCGGTCGAGGACGAGATGCTGCGCCCCGAGGTCGAGGCGATGGCGCTGCTGCTTGCCGAGCGGGGTGTCGAGGTCGAGACCCACCTCTGGCGCAAGCAGGTGCACGCCTTCCCGGTCCTGGCCGACGCGCTGCCCGAGGCCGAGATGGCCCTGCAGCTCGCGGCCGACTTCGCCCGACGGGCCGTCGGCGAGCTCGAGCGTGCGGCGACTGTCGACCCCGGGGCGCACGAGGAGACCCTGGTGGGGGAAGTGGTTCCCACCCCCGAACCTGCTGCGTGAACCGGCCCCGCGGGTGCACACTGGGCGCAAGCGGACGCCGCGGCACCGCCGACGGATCGGGCTTTCGTCCTCGCCGGGCTTCCATGTCCCGAAGGAGCACCCATGCGCAAGCTCGCACTCATCACCGGTGCGGTCGCCCTCGCGATCGCCTCCGCGGCCTTCTCGTCCCAGGCGCAGGCCGCCACCCCGTACAAGGTCAGCCTCTCGGTCTCCAAGACCGAGATCAAGCAGGGCGACCGGGTCGTCTTCTCCGGCACGGTCTCGCCGGCCGCGAAGGGCACGAAGCTCAAGGTCCAGTTCTTCGACGTCGACCAGGGCGGCAACCGCTGGCGCACGGTCGCCACGACGACCGTCAGGTCCGGCGGCAAGTACTCCAAGACGGTCGAGCCGCGCGACGGCAGCACGAGCTATCGCGTCTACAAGCCGTCGGGCGCGGGCCTGTCCGGCGGTGCCAGCAGGACCGTGATCATGCGGGCGTACGCCTGGTACAAGATGGCGAACGCGCCGGACATGGGCATCGCGTACGGCGAGAGGTACATCGGTCAGTACGGTCCGCAGACCGTCGGTGGCACCGCGGTCACCCGCTACTGGTCGTCCGATGCCAATGGCGCGGGCAAGACCCGCTGGTCGACCCTGCACACGTGCAAGCTGGTGCGCGCCACCGTGGGCCTCGACGACCGGTCGGCCGCGGGCGCGGACGCGCAGTTCCGGGTCCACGCGGACGAGAAGCGCATCGTGAGCCAGCGGGTCACGCCGGGCACGACGGTCACCTTCACCGCTGACGTCCCGCGCGCCGAGACCGGCGGAGTCACCTTCAGCGCCGAGGCGCGCAACGCCGACCGACCGGTGTACGTCAACGCGTCCAAGCCCTCGTTGTACTGCGCCTTCCCCGAGGACGACTGAGCTCGCGACGGCGGGGCCCGGCCGGATCACCGACCGGGCCTCGCCTCGCGGCTACTCGAAGGCGATGCGCAGGCTCGTCAGCGAGCGGTTGCCGTCCTTCTCGGTCACCGACACGCCGACCGCGGACAGCGCCTTGGCCTCCTCGATGCCCGATCGGATCTCCTCGGGCGGATCGGCCTCGAGCACCTTGTCGAGGATCGTGCCGACGTCGAGGTAGAAGCCCGCGTACGCCTCATCGCCGTCGGGGATGACCTCCTTGAACGCCTTCACGTCGCCGAGGCTGCCGTCGGGCTCGGCCAGCGCCGCGGCGGCACCGTCGTTGGTGGCCAGGACCGCGCCGTCGTCGGTGGGCACCGCGACGAGCGCGATCCCCGCCTCGCGCGCCTGGGCCGCGATGCGCTGGACGAGATCGAGCGCCTTGGTGCGGTCCGACTCCAGCGAGAGCGCGACGTCGAGGTCGCTCAGACCCTCAGGACCCGAGATCTGGGGAAGCGTCTCGAGGTTCTTGGCGCTGATCGACAGGGTGAGGCTGTCACCGAACAGGGTCTCGAGGTCCTCGGGCAGCGCGAAGCCGGTCGCCCGCTCGAACTCGTCGATGAAGTCCTGGGCGCTGCGAGGCGGCTGCGCGGCGTACGTGCCGGTGTACTCATCGCCCATCGCGAGGCCCGGGCCGCTCCCGCCCCTGGCCCGCTGCTCGAGCCCTGCCACGCCGTTGAAGGTCGACGCGGCCTCGTCGAAGGTCTTGACGAACGTGTCGAACGTCGATCGGACCTGATCGCCCACGCCCGCCACCGACATCGCGACGACCGTGTCCGACGGGAGCTTGGCGAGATCGCCCGGGCTCGCTTCCTGCTCCTGCTGCGTCCCACTCAGCGCCGCGAGCTCCAGGGCGTTGCCGTCGACCCGCAACGTCATGGCGACGGAGCCGGTCGCCGCGAGGTCGTCCGCCTGGGCGCCGAGCTGCTGCTTGGCCTCCGGTACGTCCGCGAGCGACGCGACGTCGACCCACGCCGAGGCGATGCCCTCGCCACCCAGCTCGTCGAAGTCGTCGATGAACCGCTTCGAGTCCCCGAGGGAGGCCTTCTCGGTCGCCTTGATCGACGCGTCGACGTCCGCCTGCTTCGGCGCGAGGATCGCGTAGCCGTCGAGGTAAGCGATCCCGTACGCGTCGCCGCCGCACCCGAAGAGCTTCTTGATGCCCTCGCGCGACTTCGTCTCGTCCTTGGTCTGCACCGCGATGACGACCTTCTCGCCGTCCTTCATCTGGGCGCCGACGCCCACCCGGTCGCCCAGCCACGGCTTGACGTCGTCCTCGAAGTCGACTCCGTCGCAGCCCTTGAGCGCCTCGTCGAAGACCAGCTTGCGGATGTCCTGGTCCTCGTCGCGGATGCCGACCTGCTTCGCGAGGTCGGGGAACTTGCGGATGAGCCTGAACAGCGCGACCTTCTGGCTCGCCGACGGGTCGAGGTCGATGCGGGCGTACACCTGGGTCGACGCGGGCATGACGTCGTGGGGCTGGGCGCCGCCGCCGTCGAGCTTGTCGTAGACCGCGTACGCGCCGTAGCCGCCGCCGAGGACGAGGGCGGCCGCGACGCCACCGATCACGGCCATCTTGCCGCGTCCACGGTCGGAGCCGACCGGCTCAGGTGACGCGCCGCCCGGCACGGGGTCGGTGGGGGGAGGCGGTGGCGGTGGGGTGGGCGGTGGCGGTGGCGGTGGCGGTGGAGGAGCCTGCTCGGCCATGGACGATCCTTCCGTCGCGCGGGTGGGAGTCCGAGGAGACTATCGAAGGCTGCCGCGCTAGGGAGGGGAACCCGCCCGGCGTCAGCGATCGATCTTGGTGACCTTGAACGACCGGTCCAGCTCAACTGTGACGTCCTGTCCGTTCGGCAGCAGGACCTCGACCTCGTAGGCGTGGTCGGCATCGTCGCTCTCGCTGGTCTCGGTGACCTTGCCCGCCGGGTCGGTCGCCTTCAGTGCCGCCGCCGTGGCCTTCTTGAGCGTGGATCCGGTGAGCGGGCGGTCGTCGGGGTCGGCTGTCGCGGTCGGCGTGGGCGTCGGTTCCGTCGTTTGGGCCTCGCCGGACTCGAGGTCGGCGGCCTTGGGAGGGTTGTTGATGACCTGGAACTCCTCGTCGAGCTCCACGTCGACGTCGGTGCCGCCGGGCAGCTTGACCTCGACCTCGTACGCGTACCGGTCGTCGCCGTCGCCACGCTCGACGTCGGTGACCTCGCCCCCACCCACGTACGTGAGTGCGGCATCGGCGGCCTTGTCGCGGTCGGTGCTGCTCAGCTTGTCGTCGTCGCTCCCACCGCATCCGCTGAGCGTCAGGACGACGGCCAGCACGAGGCCGACGAGGGTGAGGGGTGTGCGCATGAGGTCTCCCGAGAGTGGTGACGGATGTGACTCCCATCACACCGGGACAGCATGAGATGGCCGTGATCGCGTCGTGAGAATCGCCTGATACTTCGTCAGAAACAAACAATCATGCTTGACTGTTTGTGATTGAGCGGCCATGCTGAGCGGGTGAGCACCGAGACCGCGCCGATCCGCGTCCCCCAGGGCGAGCGATCGCGGGCGATGCGCCAGCGCCTGATGGAGGCGACGGTCGACTGCCTCGTCGAGCTCGGCTGGTCGGGCACGACCACGACCCTCGTGAGCCGCCGTGCGGGCGTGAGCCGCGGTGCGCAGCTGCACCACTTCCCCAGCAAGCAGGCCCTCGTGGTGGCCGCGGTCGAGCACCTCAGCGACCGCCGCCGCGACGAGATGCGCCGCAGCGCCGCGCATCTGCCCGAGGAGGGTCGCACCCGCGGCGTGCTGGAGATCCTCGCCGCGCAGTTCGTCTCGCCCGTGTTCTTCGCCGCACTCGAGCTGTGGGTCGCCGCGCGCACCGACGCCGAGCTGCGTGAGGCGGTCGCACCGCTCGAGCGACGCATCGGCCGCGAGACCCACGCGTACGCAGTCGAGCTGCTCGGCATCGACGAGTCCCAGGGGGACAACCGCCAGCTCGTGCAGGCGACGCTCGACCTGGTCCGCGGGCTCGGCCTGGCTGCCTCCCTCAGTGACGACGCACGACGCCGCTCGGCGGTCCTGGACTCCTGGGCCGCCGTCCTCGACCACGAGCTGGAGATGCCATGACCGTCCTCGACGAGATCCTGTCCGACCTGACGGCCGAGAGCCTGCAGCTGGACCAGTGGGTCGCGGGCCTCCCGGCCGACGGCTGGGCCGCCGTGACGACGCCCGAGGGCTGGACCGTCGCCCACCAGATCGCCCACCTGCACTGGACCGACAGCACCTCGCTCGCCGCGATCGTCGATCCCGACGAGTTCGGCCGGATCATGCTCGCCGCCGCCGAGGACCCCTTCGGCTTCATCGACACCGCGACCGAGGAGATGGCGCTCCTGCCGCCCGAGGACCTGCTCGTCGTGTGGCGAGAGGGCCGGGTCGAGCTCGACGCGGCACTGCGAGGCGTACCGGACGGGGAGAAGATCCCGTGGTTCGGCCCGGCGATGAACCCCGCCTCGATGGCGACGGCCCGGATCATGGAGACCTGGGCCCACGGCCACGACGTCGCCGAGGCGCTCGGCATCACGGTGCCCGAGAGCTCGCGCGCCAAGCACGTCTGCCACATCGGCGTACGGGCCCGCCCGTACGCGTATCTGGTGCGCGGCGAGCAGGACCCGGGCGTCGACATCCGCGTGGAGCTGACCGGGCCCGACGGCGACCTGTGGACCTGGGGCCCGGACGACGCGGCCGAGCGGGTCACCGGGTCGGGCCACGACTTCGCGCTGCTCGCGACCCGACGTCGCCACCTCGACGACGTCGACGTCAGGGCCGAGGGCGAGCACGCCGCGCACTGGCTGACGATCGTCCAGGCGTTCGCGGGGCTGCCCGGCGCCGACCCGGTCCCCCTGGCGGACCGGTGACGTCCGTGGTCCGGATCGGCAACTGCTCGGGCTACTACGGCGACCGGCTCGGCGCGATGCGCGAGATGCTCGAGGGCGGCGACCTGGACTACCTCACCGGCGACTACCTCGCCGAGCTCACGATGCTGATCCTCGGCCGGGACCTGATGAAGGACGCGTCGCTCGGCTACGCCCGGACGTTCGTCCGGCAGATGACCGACTCGATGGCGCTGGCCAAGGACCGTGGCGTCCGCATCGTCGCGAACGCGGGCGGTCTCAACCCCGCCGGACTGGCCGCGAAGCTGCGCGAGATCGCCGCCGAGCAGGGGCTCGAGATCGCGGTCGCGCACGTCGAGGGCGACGACCTGGTCGGCCGGGCCGACGAGCTCGACCTCGGCGACGTGCTCACCGCGAATGCGTACCTCGGCGCGTTCGGCATCGCGTCGGCCCTGGAGGGAGGGGCCGACGTGGTGGTGACCGGCCGGGTCACGGACGCGTCGGTGGTCGTGGGGCCCGCGATCGCCGCGTTCGGCTGGGGCCGCGACGACCTGGACCAGCTGGCCGGCGCCGTCGTGGCGGGGCACGTCATCGAGTGCGGGACGCAGGCCACGGGCGGCAACTTCTCGGGCTTCGCGCATGTCGACATGTCGGCGCCGCTCGGCTTCCCGATCGCGGAGATCGCGGCGGACGGCTCGTGCGTCATCACCAAGCACGCGGGCACCGGGGGCGCCGTCACGGTCGACACCGTCACGGCCCAGCTGGTCTACGAGATCGGCTCGCCGCTGTATCTCGGCCCCGACGTCTCGACCCGCCTCGACACCATGACCCTGCGCCAGGACGGCCGCGACCGGGTCGCGATCAGCGGCGTCGTCGGCGAGGCGCCGCCGGCGACGGCCAAGGTGTGCCTCAACGCGCTCGGCGGCTTCCGCAACGACGTCGAGTTCCTGCTGACCGGGCTCGACATCACCGAGAAGGCCGCCCTCGTCCAGCAGCAGATGGAGTCCGCGCTCGACGCGGGCACCCGGCCCGAGACCGTCGAGTGGCACCTCGATCGCACCGACCTGCCCGATCCTGCGACGCAGGCGCAGGCGACCTCCCTGCTGCGCCTCGACGTCAGGAGTGCGCACGCCGAGGCCGTCGGGCGTACGTTCAGCGATGCCGCGGTGCAGCTCGCCCTGGCCTCCTACCCGGGCTTCAGCCTGTCGCGCCCGCCGGCCGCCGCGAGCCCGTACGGCACCTACCGAGCGGCGTACGTCCCCCAGGCCGACGTCCCGCACCGGGTCGTCGCAGCCGACGGCACCGTCACCGTCATCCCGCCGCCCACTGGCGCAACCCGATCCGCGACTGGCGCGGAAGTGGACGACTCGCCGTCCCAAAACCTCCAGGTTGCGCCACTCGCGGACCGGGTTGCGCCACTCGCGGAGTGGGCGGCGGAGACGGTGCGGGTGCCGCTGGGACGGCTGGCGTACGCCCGCTCGGGCGACAAGGGCGGCGACGCCAACGTCGGCGTGTGGATCCCGGCCGACCACCCGACCCGCGACGACGCGTACGCCTGGCTGGTCGAGCTGCTCGACGAGGACACCGTCCGCGATCTGCTGCCCGAGTCGGCGCTGCTCGACATCGAGATCCACCCGCTGCCCAACCTCGCGGCGGTCAACATCGTGATCCACGGCCTGCTCGGCGAGGGAGTGGCCTCGTCCACCCGTCTCGACCCGCAGGCCAAGGGCGTCGGTGAGTGGCTCCGTGCCCGCGACTGCGCCATCCCCACCACCCTCCTACCCCCGACGATTGCCGAGGCTGCCCTGTGAACACCTGGAACACTCCCGAACGAAACGCGCTGCGCGAGATGGTCACCTCCTTCACCGAGAAGGAGATCGCCCCGCACCTGCCGGCCTGGGAGGACGCGGGCCTGCTGCCGCGCGAGCTGCACCGCAAGGCCGCCGACGTGGGCATGCTCGGCATCGCGTTCAGCGAGGAGGTCGGCGGCTCCGGCGGAGACATCATCGACGCGACCATCATGACCGAGGCGGTCCTGGCCGCGGGCGGCTCGAGCGGACTGCTCGCGAGCCTGTGCACGCACGGCATCGCGGTGCCGCACATGGTCGACAGCGGCAACCCCGACCTGATCGAGCGTTACGTCCGACCCACCCTCGCGGGCGAGAAGATCGGCTCCCTCGGGATCACCGAGCCCGGCGGCGGATCCGACGTCGCGGGCCTCACCACCCGGGCGGTCCTCGACGGCGACCACTACGTCGTCAACGGCGCCAAGACGTTCATCACCTCCGGCGTCCGCTCGGACTACGTGACGACCGCGGTGCGCACCGGGGGCGAGGGCTTCGGCGGCATCAGCCTGCTGGTCATCGACAAGGGCCTGCCGGGCTTCACGGTCTCCAAGCCGCTCAAGAAGATGGGCTGGCACTGCTCCGACACCGCCGAGCTGACCTTCGACGACGTGCGGGTGCCTGCGAGCAACATCGTCGGCGAGGTCAACGGCGGCTTCGGGCTGATCGTCAACCAGTTCGTCAACGAGCGGGTCAGCCTCGCGACCCAGGGCTACGCCACGGCACAGCGCGCGCTCGACCTCGCGGTCGAGTACGCCCGCCAGCGCGAGACGTTCGGCAAGCCGCTCATCACCCGTCAGGTCATCCGGCACAAGCTCGTCGAGATGCACAGCCGCACCGCGGCGGCCCGGGCGATCACCCGCGAGGCCGTCGAGAAGGCCGCAGCCGGCGAGAGCCCGCTCCTCGAGGCCGTCGTGGCCAAGAACGTCTCGGTCGCCGCGTGCGAGTGGGTCGTGTCCGAGGCCGTGCAGATCTTCGGCGGCATGGGATACATGCGCGAGTCCGAGGTCGAGCGGCACTACCGCGACGCCCGCATCCTCGGCATCGGCGGCGGCGCCACCGAGGTCATGACCGACCTGGCCGCGAAGCTCCTGGCGTACTGACATGATCCGCACCGCGGTCGACACGACGTCCGACAGCTATCGGGCGAATCGCGCGCACCTGCTCGAGCGGGTCGCCGACCTGGCCGACCAGCACCGGGCGGCGATCGACGCGGGCGGGGAGCGGGCGATCGAGCGGCACCGTCGCCGCGGCAAGCTGACCGCTCGCGAGCGCATCGAGCTGCTGGTCGACGAGGACTCCCCGTTCCTGGAGCTGTCGACCCTTGCGGCGTGGGGCACGAGCTTCGCGGTCGGCGCCTCGGTCGTGACCGGCATCGGCGTCGTCGAGGGGGTCGAGTGCGTGATCGTCGCGCACGACCCCACGGTCAAGGGCGGCTCGACCAATCCCAGCACGCTGGCGAAGATCCGCCGTTCGGCGCAGATCGCGGCCGAGTGCGGGCTGCCGACGATCAACCTCGTGGAGTCCGGCGGCGCGGACCTGCCGACCCAGAAGGACATCTTCATCCCCGGGGGCGGATCGTTCCGCGACATCACCCGGGCGAGCGCGGACCGGCGCCCGACGATCGCGCTGGTGTTCGGCAGCTCGACGGCCGGCGGAGCGTACGTGCCGGGGATGAGCGACTACGTCGTGATGGTCAAGGAGGGCGCCAAGGTGTTCCTCGGCGGTCCGCCCCTGGTCAAGATGGCGACCGGCGAGGAGTCCGACGACGAGTCGCTGGGCGGTGCGGAGATGCACGCCCGGCAGTCGGGGCTCGCCGACTTCCTTGCGACCGACGAGCGCGACGCGATCCGCATCGGCCGCTCGATCGTGGCGAACCTCAACTGGCGCAAGCAGGGCACGATCCCCGACCAGGCGTACGCCGAGCCGCGGCTCGACCCCGACGAGCTGCTCGGCATCGTGCCGACCGACCTCAAGATCCCGTTCGACCCCCGCGAGGTCATCGCGCGGATCGTCGACGCCAGCGCGTTCGACGAGTTCAAGCCGCTCTACGGCTCCTCCCTCGTGACCGGCTTCGCACGGCTGCACGGCTATCCGATCGGGATCCTCGCGAACGCCCAGGGCGTGCTGTTCAGCGAGGAGGCGCAGAAGGCCGCGCAGTTCATCCAGCTGGCCAACCAGGTCGACACGCCGCTGCTGTTCCTGCACAACACGACCGGCTACATGGTCGGCGCGGAGTACGAGCAGGGCGGCATCATCAAGCACGGCGCCCAGATGATCAACGCCGTCTCCAACTCGACGGTCCCGCACCTGTCGGTCGTGATGGGTGCTTCGTACGGCGCGGGCCACTACGGCATGAGCGGGCGCGCGTACGACCCGCGCTTCATGTTCAGCTGGCCGAGCGCCAAGTCCGCCGTGATGGGCCCGGCGCAGCTCGCGGGGGTCATCTCGATCGTCGCGCGCGGGGCGGCCGAGGCGAGGGGACAGGCGTACGACGAGGAAGGTGACCTGGCGATGCGCGCTCTCGTCGAGGAACAGATCGAGAAGGAGTCCCTGGCCTACTTCACGTCCGGGATGCTCTACGACGACGGGGTGATCGATCCCCGCGACACCCGGACCGTGCTCGGCATGTGCCTGTCAGCGATCCACACCCGCCCGGTCCGGGGCGCCGAGGGATATGGAGTGTTCCGCCTGTGAGCCCGCAGATCCGCAGCGTCCTGGTGGCCAACCGCGGCGAGATCGCCCGCCGGGTGTTCCGCACGTGCCGTGAGCTCGGCATCCGGACCGTCGCGGTCCACTCCGACGCGGACGCCGGAGCACCCTTCGTCGCCGAGGCCGATCTCGCGGTACGCCTCGCGGGCGACGCGCCCGCCGACACGTACCTGCGCGGCGACCTGGTCGTCGACGCCGCGCTGCGGTCGGGGGCCGACGCGGTCCACCCCGGCTACGGCTTCCTGTCCGAGAACGCGGCGTTCGCCCGGCAGGTGCTCGCGGCCGGACTCGTGTGGATCGGTCCGGACCCGGACACGATCGAACAGATGGGCTCGAAGATCCGCGCCAAGGAGCTCATGGCCGAAGCCGGCGTGCCGATCCTGCGGGTCGACCCCGGGACGGCGACGCAGGACGACTTCCCGCTGCTCGTGAAGGCCTCGGCCGGCGGTGGCGGACGCGGCATGAGGGTCGTCGCGGCCCCCGATCAGCTGGACGGCGAGCTCGCCAGGGCCGCCGCGGAGGCCGAATCGGCCTTCGGCGACCCGACGGTGTTCGTCGAGCCGTACCTGCCGACTGCGCGACACATCGAGGTCCAGGTCCTGGCCGACCGGCACGGGACGTGCTGGGTCCTCGGCGACCGGGACTGCTCGATCCAACGCCGCCACCAGAAGGTGGTCGAGGAGGCGCCCGCACCCGACGTCAGCGATGCGGTCCGAGCGGTGCTGCACGACGCTGCGCGTGCCGCGGTCCGCGCGGTCGGCTACGTCGGTGCGGGCACCGTCGAGCTGCTCGTCTCCGACGCCCACCTCGACTCGGGGCGCGCCCACTTCCTGGAGATGAACACCCGGCTGCAGGTCGAGCACCCGGTGACCGAGGCGGTCTTCGGCCTCGACCTGGTCGCCCAGCAGATCGCGATCGCCGAGGGAGCCGCGCTCGGCGACGAGCCGGCCGGTCCGCACGGCCACGCGATCGAGGTGCGTCTCTACGCCGAGGACCCGGCCGACGACTGGCAGCCGCAGACCGGTGCCGTGCGGACGTTCGAGGTCCCCACGGGGCCCGGCCTGCGGGTCGACTCCGGCATTGAGTCCGGGTCCGTGGTGGGCATCCACTACGACGCGATGATCGCCAAGATCGTCGCCCACGGGGCGGATCGTCGTACGGCGCTGCGCCGGCTCGTCGACGCGCTGCGTCGCACCAGGATCCACGGGGTGCGCACCAACCTGGACTTCCTGCAGGCGATCCTGAGCGACGAGGAGTTCACCGCGGCCCGCGTGCACACCGCCCTGCTCGACCAACGACTGGAGGCGTGGACGCGCCCGCACCTGGATGCCGCCGCCCTGCAGCGGACCGCGATCGCAGCGGCCCTCGCGGAGGCCTCCGCCGCGGCCGCTGGGGCCCGTGTGCTCGCCCGCATCCCCGCGGCCTACCGGAACGTGCCGAGCCAGCCGCGCACCCGCTCGTACGAGCCGGATCTCACGGTGCACTACGGCGCAGGCCTCGTGCAGCACGACCTCGAGGGCGTCAGCGTCGTCGAGGCCACGCCTGGGCGCGTCGTCCTCGACGTCGACGGGGTGCGCGAGACGTACGACGTCCGGGTCGGCGAGGGGTGGGTGGACGTCGACGGTCCGCTCGGCCCGGTCGACCTGGTCCCGCTGCCGCGGTTCGTCGACCCCGCCGACGTCGTCGCGGCCGGATCGCTGCTCGCCCCGATGCCGGCCGCGGTCGTCGCCGTGCCGGTCCAGGACGGTCAGCAGGTCGCGAGGGGAGACGTCATCGTCGTCCTCGAGGCCATGAAGATGCAGCACACCATCGCGGCGCCGACCGACGGCGTCGTCACCCAGCTCTCGGCCACCCCGGGCTCGCAGGTCGAGTCCGGAGCCGTGCTCGCCGTCATCGAGGCGACCGAACCCACAGGAGATCAGCCATGACCATCGCCTTCACCGAGTCCGACGAGCGCATCGCGCTGCGTCAGTCCGTCGCCGCCCTCGGCAACAAGTTCGGCCGCACCTACTTCGAGGAGGCCGCGCGCACGGGCAAGAAGACCACCGAGCTGTGGGCCGAGGCCGGCCGCAACGGCTTCCTCGGCGTCTCGATCCCCGAGGAGTACGGCGGAGGCGGCGGCGACATCGGCGACCTCGCGGCGGTCTGCGAGGAGCTCGCGGCCGCCGGCAGCCCGCTGCTCCTCATGGTCGTGTCGCCCGCGATCGTGGGCACGATCATCACGCAGTACGGCAGCGACGAGCAGAAGCAGGCGCTGCTGCCGGGCCTGGCCGACGGCACGTCGACCTTCGCGTTCTCGATCACCGAGCCGGACGCGGGCTCCAACTCGCACAACATCATCACGACGGCGTACCGCGAGGCGGACGGCTGGCGGCTGACCGGCACCAAGACGTACATCTCGGGCGTGGACGAGGCCAGTCACGTGCTGGTGGTCGCGCGCACCGAGGACTCGCGCACGGGCAAGCTCAAGCCCGCGCTGTTCCTCGTGCCGACCGACTCCGCAGGCTTCACCTACCAGGAGATCGACATGGGCATCGTGTCGCCGGAGAAGCAGTTCACGCTGTTCTTCGACGACGTCCGGGTGCCGACCGACGCCCTGATCGGCGGCGAGGGTGCGGGCATCGAGCAGCTGTTCGCGGGGCTCAACCCCGAGCGCATCATGGCGGCGTCCTTCGCCCTCGGCACCGCGCGCCTCGCGCTGGCCAAGGCCTCGGAGTACGCCAAGGAGCGCAAGGTCTGGGATGCGCCGATCGGCGCCCACCAGGCGATCTCGCACCCGCTCGCCCAGTCGTACATCGAGATCGAGATGGCCCGGCTGATGACCCAGAAGGCGGCCGCGCTCTATGCCGCAGGTGACGTGATGCGTGCGGCGGAGGCGGCCAACATGGCCAAGTACGCCGCGGGAGAGGCGGTCTGCAACGCGGTCGACCGGGCGATCCAGACGCACGGTGGCAACGGGCTGGCCAACGAGTACGGTCTGGTGCAGATGCTGGCGGGCTCGCGCCTGTCGCGCATCGCGCCGGTCAGCCGGGAGATGGCGCTCAACTTCGTCGCCCAGTTCTCGCTCGGTCTCCCCAAGTCCTACTGAACCGCAGACGGAAGGCACGCCCATGGCCGAGCTCGTGCACCTCGACATCGACAAGCGGGTCGCCACGATCACGCTCGACAGCGAGTACAACCGCAACGCCCTGAGCAAGCAGCTCGTCTCCGAGCTCATGACGCACGTGGAGACCGCGGACGTCGATCCGCAGGTGCGCGTGATCGTCCTCCGTTCCGCGGGCCCGGTCTTCTGCTCCGGGGCCGACATGGCCGAGGCGTCCGAGGGTGGGATGGTCGAGGGCGCCAAGGCCATGGTCGCGATGCAGCTGCTCATCGCGACGGCCTCGAAGCCCGTCGTGGTCGAGCTTGACGGGCCCGTGCGTGCCGGGGGGCTCGGCATCGTGGGCGCTGCGGACATCGTGCTCGCGGCCGAGTCGGTGACGTTCCAGCTCACCGAGGTACGCCTCGCGCTCGCGCCGGCGATCATCTCCCTCAGCCTGCTGCCGCGGCTGACGGAGCGGGCGGCGAGCGAGCTGTTCCTGACCGCCCGGACGTTCGGCGCGGCGGAGGCGGCCGCGATCGGGATGATCACCCGTGCGGTGCCCGAGGGCGAGCTCGCGGACGAGGTCGACCGCGTGGTCGGCGACCTCGCCCGCGCCTATCCGCAGGGCCTGCGCGAGACCAAGAAGCTGCTCAACCACGACCTGGTCGCCCGCATCGACACCCACGGCGCGAACCTGGCCCAGCTGTCGGGAGAGCTGTTCGGCAGCGACGAGGCCCGCGCGGCGATGCGGGCCTTCCTCGACCGCAGGAAGTGAGCCGGGCGCGACCCTGCCTCCCGCCCACATCGTGGATGGGGTGGAGGGCCGCGCTGCGCCGTCACTAGTCTCGCCGTACGGTCGAAGGACCCTGCTCCGAGGAGGACGAATGCGCAGTGCGGCCAAGGTGCTCCTCCTGGCGTTGCTGGCACTGCTCCTGCTGCCCGCGACGCCCGCGAGCGCAGCCGACGACCGCCCTGTGGTCCGGGTCGGGACGGAGGGCACGTACCCGCCGTTCACGTTCCACGAGTCCGGCAACGACGAGCTCACCGGCTACGACATCGAGGTGGTCAAGGCCGTCGCCAAGAAGGCCGGCTGGCGCCTGGAGTTCGTCGAGACGCAGTTCGACGCGATCTTCGCGGCGCTCGAGTCCGATCGGATCGACGTCATCGCCAACCAGGTCTCGACCAACCCCGAGCGCGAGGCGAAGTTCGGCCTGTCCGAGCCGTACACGTACTCGCGCGGCGTCATCGTGGTGAAGACCGGCACGAAGGGCATCACCTCCCTCGCGGACCTCAAGGGCAAGACGACCGCGCAGTCGATCACGAGCAACTGGGCGCAGGTCGCCAAGGACGCCGGCGCGAAGGTCGAGGGCGTCGAGGGCTTCGCCCAGGCCGCGGCGCTGCTCGTGCAGGGACGGGTCGACGCGATCGTCAACGACAACATCGCGGTGCTCGACTACCTCAACACCACCGGGTCCGACGAGATCGAGATCTCCGGCGACGCCGGCGACGAGGTCAGCAAGCAGGTGCTGGCGTTCCGCAAGGGCGATCCCCGGCTCGCCGAGGCCAACCAGGCGCTGCAGGCGCTGCGCGCCGACGGCACGCTCGCCAAGATCTCCGAGTCCTACTTCAAGGCCAACGTCTCGGTCGAGAACGACGGCGGTGTCGACCTCTCGGGCGGTCGCAAGGGCAGGAGCGATGCGCAGGTTGTCCAGGACGCGGCGTGGCCGATGTTCAAGGGCCTCATCAAGGTCTCGATCCCGATCACGATCATCAGCTTCGTCATCGGTCTGGCGATCGCGGTCGCCGTCGCGCTGGCCCGCATCTCCGGCAGCCGCATCCTGGCGGGACTCGCCCGCGGCTACGTCTCGATCATCCGCGGGACGCCGCTGCTGGTGCAGCTGTTCATCGTGTTCTTCGGACTGCCGGAGATCGGCATCGACTTCTCGTCCTACGTCGCGGGGGTCGTGGCGCTGAGCCTCAACGTGGGCGGCTACGCCGCGGAGGTCGTGCGGTCCGCGATCCTGTCGGTGCCGAAGGGCCAGTTCGAGGCCGCCGCCTCGATCGGCATGGGCTACTGGCAGACGCTGCGACGGATCGTCTTCCCACAGGCCGCACGCACCGCTGTGCCGCCGCTGTCCAACACCGCGATCTCGCTGTTCAAGGACACGTCCCTGCTGTCGGTCGTGCTGCTGACCGACGTGCTGCGCTCGTCCCAGAACGCTGCCGCTGCGGCGCAGGTGTTCCTGCCGCTCTACATCTTCGCGGCGCTGTACTACTGGATCGTCTGCGTGGCGATGTCCTACGTCCAGGGCAGGCTCGAGACCCGACTGAACAGGTTCGTGGCGACATGACCGATCCCCTCGTCCGCGTCCGCGGCATCACCAAGGCCTTCGGCGACAACCACGTGCTCCGTGGCGTGGACTTCACTGCCCAGGCGGGCACCACCACCACGATCCTCGGGCCGTCCGGCTCGGGCAAGACCACGATCCTGCGAGCGCTCAACGTCCTGGAGACGCCCGACTCCGGCACGATCGGTATCGGGGACGTCGAGGTCGACTTCGGCGCCCTGCCCCGGGGCAAGGCAGGCCGAGCGGCGACTGCGCGGCTCCGCGCCCAGAGCGGCATGGTCTTCCAGTCGCACAACCTCTTCCCGCACAAGACCGTGCTGGAGAACGTCATCGAGGGTCCCGTGCAGGTGCAGAAGCGGCCGTTGGAGGAGGCGATCGCCGAGGCCCGGGTCCTGCTCGAGCAGGTCGGGCTCGCCGAGAAGGCCGATCAGCACCCGTTCCAGCTGTCCGGCGGTCAGCAGCAGCGGGTCGGCATCGCCCGCGCGCTCGCGCTCAAGCCGAAGGTCGTCCTGTTCGACGAGCCCACCTCGGCCCTCGACCCCGAGCTGGTCGGGGAGGTGCTGTCGGTCATCAAGGACCTCACCCAGCAGGGCTGGACCACCATGATCGTGACCCACGAGATCCGCTTCGCCCAGCAGGTGTGCGACCAGGTGCTCTTCCTGGACGGCGGCGTCGTCGTGGAGAGCGGCCCTCCCGCCCAGGTCATCGGCGATCCGCGCGAGGAGCGCACGCGGCAGTTTCTCCGGCGCATCCTCGACCCCGCCTGAGCCGGGCGGGCCGGGTCAGCCGGGGGCTGCTGCCGGCTCGACGGACGACGTCGGTGGCGCTGGTGCAGCCGGCACTGTCGGCTGGGCCGGTGCTGGTGTGGCCGGCTTCCGCGGTGTCCGTGCCAGCGTCGTCACGCTGATCCAGAGATTCGATCGGCCGCCGAAAATCCTGTCGTTCGCGCACACCCGTCTGCCGGCTCGGTAGAGGCGCACGTCCACGACGTCGATGCCGCCCGAGATGCCGGCCTGGACGCCGAGGCGCGCCATCGCCTCATCCTCCTCGGCCACGGCCGCGACGACGCGATCGCCCGGCTGGCGGTCCAGGTAGACCCGCAGATGGCACTTCTTGACCAGGGCGACGCGGGTGATGCCGATCGCGCCGTGGCTGCCGTTGGCGTGCAGGTACACGTGTGTGCCGAGCCGGACGACGCCACCGCGCACCACGACCCGGTCCTGGGCCTCGGCCGTCGGGATGCTGCCGTAGAGGGCCGAGTATGCGGCCGTTCCGCCCACGCCGAGTGCGAGCGCGAGCGCGAACGCCAGCACCAGCCCGGCGCGGCCGCCGAACGTACGACGGCGGTGGCCGGCGTGCAGCGGGGCGCGACGGTGCGCGTGACAGCGACGCACCCCTGGAAAAGACATGCTGTCATTGACGCATGCGGGGGCAGGCTGTGCCTATCCCTCAGGAGGACCAGGTACGGATGGTTCTCATGGCGTCGGCGGTCTAGCGCGTGGCCACCACGGGGTCCGGGTACGTGCAGGAGACCATCGGCCGTCCCAGGACCATCGTGACCCGGCGGTTGTCATCGGCGGTGGTCGCGTCGCCGTCGTCGTGCGGAGCCACCGTGAACCGGAGGCGTCCGCCCGCGGTCATCCGCTTCTGCACCGTCTTGCTGGGCAGGTACTGGCGGCCGGCGAGAGTCGTCCAGGGCACGATGGTCCGGCCGTCGAGGGTGACCGTGAAGCGCCCGTCGACCGTCGCGTCCGCGGACCGGGCCATCCGGAAGTTCAGCTGCAGGCACGAGTGGCCGGTGAAGTCGAACTCCGCGGTCGAGCCGCCCTCCACGACGTACGACTGGTGGTGGATTGTCCCGTAGGCCGGTGGCGCGTTCCACGCCGGCGTCACGCCGGGCTGCTCCGCGTCGTAGCCGTTGAGGGCCTCGACGAACTGGAAGACCCGGACGGTCACGGCGCGGGTGGTCGTGGCGTAGCCGCGGCTGCCGCCCTTGACGACCTCGATCCGGTAGACGCCCGCGCGGTCGTGCCCGGGGCGGAAGCGCTGGCTGAACCATCCGTTGCGGTTGAGCCTCGGGGACCCGAGGAGGGTGCGCCTGCTGCCGGGCCTCGACGTGTTGGTCGCGTAGACCTTGACCCGCCCCGACGCGGCCTTCTTGCCGCGCTTGACCCGGCCCCGGATCGTGGTCCTCTCGCGTCCGTCCTGCGTGGCCTCGCTGACGTCGAGCGCCGTGTCGTTGTAGCTCTTCTTCGCGTCGGTCGCGCCCTTCGGGGCCGGGCTCAGGCTGATCGAGAACGTCCGGGCGGCGTCCGCGGGCGTGAGCAGGCCGAAGGTGAGGACCGACCCCAGGAGCAGCACGCCGATCCTGCGCATCAGGACCTCCTCCATCGGACCGGGACCAAAGTCCCTCGATGCTAGAGCAGATCGTGGCCGAGCGGGAGTCCCGAAAATCCGGTCGTCATCCGGCCCGGGATCAGCGGTACGGGGCCGAGCGGGTCGGGTAGGTGCACGCAGCGACGGGGCGTCCGACCACGAACCGCAGGCGGGACTGGTCACCGATGTCATCGCGCCGGTCGACCGAGAAGGTGATCTTGTCACTCGCGTTCATCTTCTTCTGCACGGTCTTGGACGCCTTGTAGACCTGTCCCTTGCTCATCGAACGGGTGACCAACGTCCTGCGCTGGGTCACCCGGATCGTGCCCCGCGAGGCGGAGCTGCGGGTGGACAGGCCGGTCTTGAAGTTGACGCGCATGCAGTGGAAGCCCCGGGTGTCGAAGACCGCGCGGCCGCCGCCGAGGATCGCGTAGCCGTCGCGGTAGTACGTGCCGTTGCCGAACCTCTCGCGGTCGGTGTAGCCCGATCCCGAGCTCGCGGCGCGATCGAACAGGTGCGTGAGGCTCACGAACTGGTAGACGTACACGCGGGTCGGGTCGGTGCCAGCACGCTTGCCGCTGCCGGCCTGCTTGACCACGTCGATCTCGTACCGGCCGCCGTCCTTCGGCCGCCACGTCGTGGAGAACCTGCCGGACGACGAGAGGCGGGCCGTGCGCAGGAACCTGCGAGGGGCGGCCTTGGTGCTCACGTTGCGGTAGTAGATGTGGACCCGCTTGCCCTTGACCGGCCCGCCGGTGACCTTGCCCTTGATGCGGGTGGACCGGTTGGACCCGTCGCCGGAGGTGATGTCGAGCTTGTCGTCGCTGACGGTGGCCGAGACCTTGTAGCGGGTCGAAGCGGCGTGGGCGCCGGTCAGCGGGGTGCCGACGAGCGCCAGGGCGGTGAGGATTCCGAGGATCTTGATCACGATGTGCACCTGCGAGGTCGAGGAAGGGAATCCACCAGCGTAGGACGGCCGACGTCGCCGTGCTGGGCTGCGTCCGGGTGGCGATCTGCCTGCGGAATATTTCGGGGACGGAATACACTTGTGAGTTCTCTAGGCCAGCACAAGGAGTCGGGTGAGCGGGGACAACGCGGAGCAACGCGAGATCGAGGCTGAGCAGTCGTACGTGGACACCGTCTACGAACGTCTCGACGCGTCTGCCAAGGTCGCGCGGTCGCTCGTGGTGGAGGGAATGGCACGCGGTCACGTCGGCAACGAGGGTGGACTGGTCGAGCGCGACGCGATGGTCTACCAGGCGTCCAAGCGGCTGTCGGCCCTCAACGCGGCGCACGACGGTCTCGTCTTCGGCCGGCTCAACATGCTGAACGGCGAGTCCCGCTACATCGGCCGGATCGGCGTGCGCGACGCGGACCGCGAGATCCTGCTGATCGACTGGCGCGCCCCCGCAGCAGCGCTGTTCTATCAGGCCACCGCGCAGGAGCCGGCCGGCGTGATCCGCCGGCGGGTGCTGCGTTGCTCCAACGACCAGGTCATCGGCATCGAGGATGATCTGCTCGACGGCGACAACGCGCCCGACGACATGGTCGTGATCGGTGAGGGCGCGCTTCTCGCGAGCCTCACGCGGGCCCGCGACAGCTCGATGCACTCGGTCGTCGCCACGATCCAGAAGGAGCAGGACGAGGCCATCCGCGCCCCCGCCCGCGGCGCGACCACGATCGGCGGCGGTCCCGGGACCGGCAAGACCGTCGTGGCGCTGCACCGCGCGGCGTACCTGCTCTACACCGACCGTCGGCGCTTCGAGTCCGGCGGCGTGCTCGTGGTCGGACCGTCCTCGGTGTTCATGAGCTACATCGAGCGCGTCCTGCCCAGCCTGGGTGAGACCAGCGTGACCCTGCGATCGCTGGGCGAGGTCGTCGACGGGCTGCGCGCTGCGCGCCACGACGACCCGGTCGCCGCCGCGGCCAAGGGCTCGTCACGGATGGTCAAGTTCCTCGCCCGTGCCGCGGCCGCACCATCGCCCGGCGCCCCCTCGTCGTTCCGCTACTTCTACAAGGACGACGTCCTTCGCCTCGACGCCCAGCAGCTCGAGCGCATCCGCCGCCAGCTGCTGGCCGGCAGCAAGCGCAACCGGGCGTACGCCAAGGTGCCGTCGGCCCTGGTCGACGCGCTGTGGCGCCAGGTGCGCGGCGAGCGCGCCCTCGAGAAGGGCCAGGAGGGCTTCGTCGAGACCATCACGACGGACGACCGCTTCGTCGACTTCGTCGAGCAGTGGTGGCCGCCGGTCGAGCCGATCGAGGTGTGGCGCATGCTCCCGGACCTGATCGACCAGCTGGCCCAGGGCGCGTTCAACGCCAAGGAGATCGCGGCGCTCAAGGAGTCCTGGGCGTCCGAGGAGCCCAGCATCCAGGACGTCCCCCTGATCGACGAGCTGCGCTACGTCATCGGCGAGCTCCCGGACTCCGGCGACGACGATGACGACAACCCCAAGCAGCTCATGAGCTTCGAGCGCCGCGAGCGCGAGGAGCGCGTGGACCGGTTCCGCTCGACCCAGAGCATCGAGGACGACAGCTTCGCGCACGTCCTGGTCGACGAGGCGCAGGACCTCTCGCCGATGCAGTGGCGCATGCTCGGGCGCCGCGGGCGTCACGCGAGCTGGACGATCGTGGGCGACCAGGCCCAGTCGTCGTGGCCCTACCCGCAGGAGGCCGCCGCCGCACGCCGGTCCGCCCTCGAGGGCAAGCCCGAGCACGCGTTCCGGCTCTCGACCAACTACCGCAACTCCGCCGAGATCTACGATCTTGCGGCGAAGGTCGCCGCCGTCGCGGTGCCCGACCCCGATCTCGCCGAGGCCGTGCGCCGTACGGGGGAGTCCCCGCAGCACCACACGGTCGCCGAGTCCGAGCTGGCGGACACCGTGCGGCGCAGTGCCGAGGAGATCCTCGGTCGCGTCGAGGGCACCGTCGCGATCGTGACGCCGCGGGCGCGTCTGGAGCCGCTCCGCGCCGAGCTGGCCGATGTCTTGTCCCGGCACGCCGATCGCCTGCGGCTGCTCGACGGGCTCGACACCAAGGGCCTGGAGTTCGACGGCGTCGTCGTCGTCGAGCCCGACGGCATCACCGATGAGTCCAGTGCCGGCTGGCGCACCCTCTACGTCGTGCTGACCCGCGCGACCCAGCTGCTCACGACGGTGGGCACGACAGATCGCTGGAGCAGCCGGATCGCATGACCCGGACGGTTCTCAAGGTCCTGCTGCTGATCGGCCTCGGGCTGGTCGTCGGGGTGCCCACGGCGTACTCGACGTTCGTCCACAGCGATCGCGAGATCGTGATCGGCGCGCACGACGCAACCGTCCGTCCCACCTTCGACGGCTACGCGCGCCTCGACTTCGGCACACTGATCCCGCAGATCCGGGTGCCCGCGGAGGCGCCGCTCGGGATCGGTCTCGACATCCGGCTGGGCGACAGCGAGGTCACCGAGCTCAACCAGGTCGTCGCCCGTGACGCCGTCATCGCGAGCCAGCCGCAGGGCGAGATCGCGGCCGTCCGGTCCACCGTGGTGTCGATGGCGACCGACGCCGCGATGCGTGGACTCGGCGTCTCGATCCTGACGGTCCTGGTGGCGGTGCTGGCCTGGCGCGCCATCGGCGGGCCCCGGCGGCGGGCGATCCTGGCGGCGGCACGTCATCCGCGCCGTACGCAGGTCGTCGGCGCGGCGGGGACCGTGGTCGTGGTGGTCGCGGCGGTCGCGCTGGTGGCTGCACCGGATCGCCCCCGAGAGGGCCGGACCGCGTCCTGGGTGCCGATCGGGACGGTGTTCCCGGTGCTTCCGAACGATCCGGTCCTCGACCGGGTCGAGATCATCGAGGGCGCCTCGAGCGCGGGCAGCAAGGCGCTCGTGCAGGGGGCCATCGACACGTACCAGACGTCGGTCGCCTTCTACGGACGCATGGCCGAGACGGCCGAGGCCGCCGTCGTGCGCACTCCGGGGGAGGGTGAGACGACGGCGCTCGTGGTCACCGACCGGCACGACAACATCGGCATGGATCCCGTCGCGCGGGTCATCGCGGAGCGGGCGCAGGCGCGTCTGCTGATCGACCTGGGGGACGACACCTCCAACGGTGCGGCCTGGGAGACGTTCAGCATCAACTCGCTGGCGCGCGAGTTCCGTGACTTCGACATCGTCTCGGTGACGGGCAACCACGACACCGGCGACGCGATCGGCAACCAGATGAAGGACAAGGGCTTCACCCTGCTCGACGGGAAGCCAGTGACCGTGGGCGGCGTGCGGTTCATCGGCAGCAGCGATCCGCGCAGCTCGGGTCTGACCGCCGGCTACTTCGGCGACGCCGACGACAATGCCGCCGCGCTCGCGGCCCAGGACGAGGAGCTGACCCGGGCGGCGTGCGAGGCCGGCGACGTCAGCGTCATCGCGGTGCACAGCCCGTCGTCGGCCAAGAAGGCTGCGGCCTCGGGATGTGCCGATCTCGTGCTGTCCGGTCACCTGCACCGGCAGGTGGGTCCGACGACCGCGGTGGGCGAGAACGGCCGGTCCACGACCACCCTGACGACCGGCTCGACGGGCGGTGCGGCGTACGCGTTCGCGCTCGGCAGCAAGCTGCGGCGGACCGCCCAGGCCACGATCGTCACGTTCCGCGACGGCCGTCCCGTGGGTCTGCAGCCGGTCGACTTCGAGCCCGGCGGCGACGTCGTCCCCCAGGCGTACACCCCCCTCACCCCCTCCCCCCGCTGACGCGCGCCTCCCGTCCGCTGACGCGCGCCTCCCGTCCGCTGACGCGCGCCGGCGGTCCGCTGAGGCGAGCCTGCGGTCCGCTGACGCGCGGCCGCCGTCATGGCAGAAGGGACTCAAACTCTCCCGTCGGCGGCCGCAGCTCTCCCGTCGGCGGACGGGAGGCGCGCCTCAGCGGACGGGAGGCGCGCCTCAGCGTTGGGGTTGGTCAGGTGCAGCGGGCGAGGATCAGCTGGGCGTACGCCTTGGCGGCCGTCACGACCTCGGCGATGCCGACGCTCTCGTCGACCGCGTGGGCGCGGGCGATGTCGCCGGGACCGTACTGCACGGTCGGGATGCCGGCTGCGGTGTACTGGCGCAGGTCGGAGCCGTAGGGCGCACCGATGAGCTCGGGTGCGCTCTCGTCGGCGGCGACGACCGCGTCACGGACCTGCGCGCCGAAGGGGTCCCCGTCCGGGAGCGCGCCCGCGGCGAAGTGACCGCCGGGCCAGGTCACGACCGGCGGGTGGTCCGCGAGCCACGGATCCGTCGCGGCCGCCCGGGCCACCGCCTGCTCGAACTGCGCCTTGGCGTCGGCGAACGACTCGCCCGGCATGATCCCGTAGCGGCCTTCCGCCACGAGCTGGTCCGGCACCGTGCTGGCCCAGTCGCCGGCGCGGATGACGCCGACGCTGATGGGCCACGGGAGGGGGCCGAACGGGGCCGGCGGATGCGCGTTGCGGACCGCCTCGAGCTCGGCGATCGCCCGGTGGAGCAGCTCGAACGCGGTGATCGCGCTGTGGCCGGTCGTGCGCATCGAGCCGTGGCTGGCCCGCCCCTGCACCTCCAGGCGGAACGTCAGCGAGCCCGCGTTGGCCGCGACGACCTGGCCGGCCGTCGGCTCGGCGATGACGCACGCGTCGCCGCGGTGACCACGCTGCAGGGTCGCGAACGTCCCGATGCCGCCGTCCTCCTCGCCGATGACGGTGTGGATCGCGAACGGCCGCGAGAGCGGCACCTCGCTGACCGCGCGCGCGGCGGCGAAGATCGCGACGACCCCGCCCTTCATGTCGCAGACGCCGCGCCCGTACCACCGGTCGTCGACCTCGCGGACGAGCCACGGATCGCCGTTGCCCCACGCCGCGGCGTCACCGGGCGGCACGACGTCCACGTGGCCGTTGAGGATCAGGGCCGGAGTGCCTGCACCGGACGTGCCCACGACCCCCCACGCCTCCTCGCGCTCGACCTCCTCGCCCGGGTAGTCGGGGGCGCTGCGCAGCTGCTCGAGGTCGAGGCGCCACTGGTCGACCTCGAGGCCCATGCCGGTCAGGTGCGCCGCGCACCAGCGCTGCACGGCGATCTCGGCGTCCGATCCGCCGACGCTGGGGATGTTGACCAGCTGCGCGAGGTCGCGCCGGATCAGGTCGACGTCGATGTCCATGACTTGAGTCTGGCAGCCGAGCCACCGGGATGGTCGTCGCCCTGCGATACGCTTCACGCATGACAGTCCGACACCTCTCCTGGTGGCGCCACCTCTGAGGGTGGCCTGTCGAATCTTGCCCAGACCGCCTCGTGGCCGGCTCTGGGCATCGTCGTTTCTGCCGCACTCGCCCCGCCGGTCGAGACATTCGTGAAGGAACTGAGATGACCTCCCTCGACGAGCTCCTCGCTCAACCGGCATTCGCGCTGATCCGCGTGCGCGACTCCGACACCGTGACGCTGGTCGGCGGCCCGCGCACCGACCTCGACCTGCTCGCGGACATCCCGCTGCGGGCGGGTGTCGAGCGGGCCTGGGACCACCTGGTCCTCGTCCCGTACGCCCAGGTGCGGGAGCGCGGTTTCGAGGCGCACCAGGACGGCACCCCGCTGACGGCGATCGAGGTCGCCTACAGCGCCGAGGTGCCGGTCCAGGAGATCCTGTCGGTGCTGCCCGACGTGCCGGTCGAGTTCACCGATCGCGGTGGCTTCGAGACGTCCGACGAGGAGTACGCCGGCATCGTGCGGCAGATCATCGACGAGGAGATCGGCCACGGCGAGGGCGCGAACCTGGTGATCGGGCGCCACTACCGCGCGCAGGTCGCCGACTGGGGTCACGAGCGGGCACTGACCGTCTTTCGCCGCCTGCTCGAGCGGGAGCGCGGCGCGTTCTGGACGTTCCTCATCTTCACCGGCGACCGCTACCTGATCGGCGCGTCCCCCGAGCGGCACGTGAGCCTCGAGGCCGGCCAGGTGCGCATGAACCCGATCAGCGGGACGTTCCGCATGCGCGGCCTGGAGACCCACGCCGACAAGAAGCGCGAGCTGCTCAGGTTCCTCCAGGACGAGAAGGAGATCTACGAGCTCTTCATGGTCGTCGACGAGGAGCTCAAGATGATGTGCGACATCTGCCACGAGGGCGGCCTGGTGCTCGGGCCCTACCTCAAGCCGATGACGCACCTCGTCCACACCGAGTACCTCCTGGCCGGACGCACCCACCGCGACGTCCGCGAGGTCCTGCGCGACTCGATGTTCGCGGCCACCGTGACCGGCAGCCCGGTCGAGAACGCGTGCCGCCTGATCAAGCAGTACGAGTCGGAGGGACGCGGCTACTACGCCTCCGTCGCCGCCCTCATCGGTCGTGACGACGACGGCGCGCCGATGGCTGACGCGCCGATCCTCATCCGTACGGCCGATGTCGATCTCGACGGCAACCTCAAGGTCACCGCCGGGGCGACCCTGGTCCGCGACTCCGACGCGGAGTACGAGACGACCGAGACCTGGGCCAAGGCCTCGGGCATCCTCAGCGCGTTCGGCCTGGTCGAGTCCGCGCCCGAGCCGGTCGAGGGCTTCGACGCGTTCACGCGTGAGGACGAGGTCATCATCGCGCTCGGCTCGCGCAACCAGCGGCTCAGCCAGTTCTGGCTCACCGATCAGTCGGGCGCGGCCCCCGTGCCGTCGCTGACCGGCAAGCGGGTCGTGATCGTCGACGGCGAGGACGACTTCGTCAACATGCTGTCGCACGTGTTCGGCGTGCTCGGCATGGCGACCGACATCATCCGTCACGACGCCCCCGCGCTGGGTGAGCCGGGCGCGCTCGACGGCTACGACCTCGTGGTTGTGGGTCCCGGTCCGGGCGATCCCCGCGACGTCGCGGACCCCAAGATGGCCGTGCTGCACGGCGTCGTGGCCGATCTGCTCGCGGCGGAGCGGCCGTTCCTCGCGGTGTGCCTCGGGCACCAGACGCTCAGCCACCAGATCGGCCTGGACCTGGTGTTCAAGGACATCGTGTTCCAGGGCACGCAGAGCCGCCTCACCGTCCTCGACCGGCCGGAGACGGTCGGCTTCTACAACACGTTCGTGGCCCGGGTCCCCGAGTCCGGCCTGCCCGAGGGCGTGTCGGTCGAGACCGATCCCGAGACCGGCGACGTCCACCTCGTCGCGGGGCCGCACTACCGCGGCGTGCAGTTCCACGCCGAGTCGATCCTGACCCAGAACGGCTTCGGCATCCTGCGCGATCTCGTGACGGACCTGGTCGGCTGATGGCCACCGACCTCGTGCGGGAGTACGAGCGCACCCGTTACGTCGTCCTGGACGATCTCGGCTCCGCCCGTGCGACGGTCGGCGTCGGGGAGACCTCGGCCGAGGTCGACGCGGTGCTGGACGACTACGGCGCCGCGAGCGGGGTGTTCATCACCGGGTGGAACCCGCGCAGCGAGCCGCTCGACCAGGACAGCAACGACGAGGCAAACGACCGGCTGGAGGCCGACCTCAGCGAGCTCGGCTGCGTGATCCTGCCGCACATCGGGGTGGGGTACGACCCCGAGTGGGAGCCCGAGCACGGCTTCTTCGCCCTCGACCTGGCCGAGCCGGAGGCGGTCACGCTCGCGACGGCGTACGGGCAGAACGCGATCGTGGTCATCGAGCGCGGCGGCCCCGCGAGGCTGGTGATCACCCCGATCATGAACCCATGAGGACCATCGGCCTGATCGGCGGGATGAGCTGGGTCAGCACGCTGGAGTACTACCGCCTGCTCAACGAGTCCGTCGCGACCAGGCTGGGCGGCCTGCACTCGGCGCGGATCCTCATGGAGTCGGTCGACTTCGCCGACATCGAGGAGCTCAAGCTCGCAGACCGGTGGGACCTGGTGGCCGGTCACCTGGCCGCAGCGGGCCGCCGGCTGGAGTCGGCTGGCGCCGATCTCATCGTGCTGTGCACCAACACGATGCACCACGTGGCCGCCGACATCGAGTCGGCGCTCTCGGTCCCCTTCGTCCACATCGCCGACACGACCGCCTCGGCGATCCGTGCGGCAGGACTCAGCCGTGTCGGGCTGCTCGGCACGGCGTTCACGATGGAGCAGTCCTTCTACGTCGACCGGGTGGCCGCCCACGGCATCGAGGTGCTGGTGCCGCCCGCGGACGACCGCAGCCGCCTCAGCGCGATCGTCTACGACGAGCTGTGCCACGACGTGATGACCGCGGAGTCCAGGGACTTCTACCTCGCTGCGACCGACCGGCTCGTCGCGCGCGGCGCCGAGGGCATCGTCCTCGGGTGCACCGAGATCGAGCTGCTGATCGGCGCGGACGATCTCGAGGTGCCGGTGTTCCCCACGACCGCGCTGCACGTCGAGGCCGCGGTCGACCTCGCCCTCCGATAGCCCACCGGGCTCCGCACCGCCAACCGCCGTGCCGGAGGAGGGGGAGTCGTGGCTCACAGTTGTTGTCGACAAACTGTTGACAGTTGACAGAACCGGGTCGCACAATGGAGGGGATGAGGCGTGGACGCACCGACAGCGGTCGCGTGCCCTGCAGAATCAGCCAGACTGTCTGCGAACCTGCCCACGATCGTGAGGACCTCCAGTGAGCGATGGCACCGGGACTGAGCTGAGCCGAGACGGCACCTTTTCGCGCCGCACCGAGACTCTCGTGCGCGAGATGATCCTGTCGGGGACCGTTGCCCCGGGTGAACGCCTGAACGAGGTGGCCCTCGCGGCTTCCCTCGGCATCAGTCGCGGTCCCCTGCGCGAGGCGATCCAGCACCTGGCCGGCGAGGGCCTGCTGACGATCGTCAGCCACCGAGGCGCCTTCGTGCGCACGTTCGACCCGCGCGAGCTGGACGAGCTGTACGACATGCGCACGGCCTTCGAGATGTACGCCGCCCGGCTCGCGTGCCAGCGAGCCGCTGACGAGGACCTCGCGGCGCTGGAGGCGTTCGTCTCCGAGACCGCCGAGGCGATGTCCTCGGAGTCCGGCGGCAGCTATCCGCCGGACCGCGACTTCCACCAGCGGCTGCTCGCCCTGGCCTCCAATGCGACGCTCGAGCGCGCCGCCCTCGAGACCCAGGCGCAGATCTATCTTGCGCGCTCGATGTCGGCCAAGGCGCCGGTCCGGGCCAAGGAGGCCCTCCAGGAGCACGCAGACATCGTGGCTGCCCTGCAGTCGCGCATGCCCGACGAGGCGGCCCGCCTCGTCCATCAACACCTTGACCGCGCCAGGCGCAGCGCTCTTGCTGCCCTGGGCTTCGACGACGAATCCCGAAGGGGAAGTGAAAAATCATGACGACACCGCTTCAGCTGCGTGAGCTGATCAGCCGGCAGGACGGACCGATCCTGCTGCCAGGAGCGCCGAATGCGCTCACCGCTCGCGTGATCGAGCAGGCAGGCTTCGAGGCGGTCTACGTCTCGGGCGCCGGGCTGACCAACACCTATCTCGGGATGCCCGACCTCGGACTGCTCTCGGTGACCGAGCTCGTCGCGCACGTCGCAGCGATGGCGGACGCGGTGTCGATCCCCTTGGTGGTCGACGCCGACACGGGCTTCGGCAACGCCCTCAACGTGCAGCGCACGGTCCGCCAGCTCGAGCGCGCGGGCGCCTCGGCCCTGCAGCTCGAGGACCAGGTCAGCCCCAAGAAGTGCGGCCACTTCGCGGGCAAGGGCGTCATCTCCCAGGACGAGATGGTCGGCAAGGTCCGTGCGGCCGTGGACGCCCGTCTCGACGAGAACATGCTGATCATCGCGCGCACCGACGCCCTGTCGACCGAGGGCCTGGAGGCCGCGTGCGACCGAGCCGCGGCCTACTCCGAGGCCGGTGCCGACATCTTGTTCGTCGAGGCGCCGCGCACCCGTGAGCAGATGGAATACATCATCCGCAACGTCCCGGGTCTGCACCTGGCCAACATGGTCGAGGGCGGCCTGACGCCGCTCATGACGCGCAGCGAGCTGGGCGAGCTCGGCTTCTCGGTGGCCCTCTACGCGAACGCGGCCATGCGCGGCGCCGTCGCCGGCATGCGCCAGGTCATGGACCACCTCGCCGAGCACGGCGACACCAAGGACGCCGCCCACCTGATGATCGACTGGGCGGACCGCCAGGCCCTCGTGCGCAAGCCCGAGTTCGACGAGCTCGACCGGCGCTACGCGGCGGACGTCCCAGTGACGGGAGGCGTGGCGTGACGACGGTGCACGACACCCGCCTCTCGGGCGGACGCGTCTTCCTCCACGGCTCCGGCCTCGCGGACGTCGACCTGCTCATCAAGGACGGTCTCGTCTCGGGCATCGTCTCGCGCGACTCCGACGCCGAGGCGCGCGAGGTCGTGCAGCTGGACGGCAAGCTCGTGCTGCCCGGTGCGATCGACCCGCACGTGCACCTCGGCAAGGACATCCGTGTGCCGAAGGACCCCGACGACGCCCGGCTGGAGACGGCCTCGGCCGCAGCCGGCGGCATCACCTCGATGCTCGTCTACCTGATGAGCGGCGAGCCCTACGACACCGTCGTGCCCGGCGCCCAGGCCGTCATGGAGCAGGACTCCTACGTCGACTTCGGTTTCCACATCGTCGTGGGCTCGGACGCCCACGTGCACGACATCCCGGCCTACATCCGCGAGTTCGGCATCTCCAGCTTCAAGTTCTTCATGAACTTCAAGGGCGACGAGGGCAAGTACCTCGGCCTGCCGGGCAATGACGACGGCTACATGTACGACGTGCTGGGCACGGCCGCCGACAACGGCGCCATGATCAATCCCCACCCCGAGAACATCGAGCTGGTGTGGAAGCTGAAGAACCGGCCCATCGACGAGTCCCGCGGGCCGCTCAGCGCCTGGAACCAGTCGCGTCCGTCGTTCGTCGAGGCCGAGGCCGTGCAGCGGGTCGCGTACATGGCACAGATCACCGGTGCGTCCGTCTACGCGGTGCACACCAGCAGCCAGCTCGCGCTGGAGGCCATGCAGCGTCAGCGTCGCTCGTACGAGAACCTGTTCGTCGAGACGTGCACCCAGTACCTGACGCTGACGACCGGCGCCGACTGCGGCACGTACGGCAAGGTCAACCCGCCCATCCGTGAGCGCGCCGATCTCGAGTCGCTGTGGATCGGCATGGCCGACGGCTCGGTCGACACGGTCGGCTCGGACCACAACGCCCGGCACCGCGTCAACAAGGAGAAGGACATCTGGACGGCCTCGGCCGGCTTCCCCGGCACCGGCGGCGTCCTGCCCCTGACGCTGAGCGAGGGCCTGCGCCGCGGCGTGCCGCTCGAGCGCCTCGTCGACGCGACGTCGACCCGCTCGGCCAAGCTGTTCGGGATGTATCCGCAGAAGGGCACGATCCGCGTCGGCTCGGACGCCGACATCGCGGTCGTGGACCTCGACAGCAGCTACGTCATCAACGCCGCCACCCAGCACTCCGGCGCCGAGTACACGCCGTGGGAGGGCACCGAGGTGCCCCTGAGCGTCGTGCACACGCTCGTGCGCGGGCAGTTCGCCCTGCGTGACGGGCAGCTCGCCCAGGAGACCACTGGACGCTTCCTGCGCCGTGAGCGCAGCGGCGCGGCGGCACTGGCCGCCGCAGAACACGAAGGAGAGCCCTCATGAGCGAGATCATCGACGACCTGACCAAGGAGCGCTACGACGCCGCGGGCTTCGGCCGGCCGGTCGGGATGGGGCAGCGTCCCGCGCTGCTCATCATCGACGTGCAGTACCGCACGACCGGCACCCAGCCGGTCCCCTTCGACGAGGCGATCGAGGAGTTCACGACGAGCTGCGGCGAGGTCGCGTGGGACGCGGTCGCGAACATCTCGCAGCTGCTCACGCTCTTTCGTGCCAAGGGCTGGCCCGTGCTGTATCCCTACGTCGCGCCCAAGAAGGCCTTCGACGCCGGCGCCCTCGGCGCCAAGGTGCCGGGCATCATGGACATCCCCGACAAGGGCTACGAGTTCCACCCCGACATCGCCCCGCTCGAGGGCGAGATCCTGCTGCCCAAGCGGCACCCCAGCGCATTCTTCGGCACCCCGTTGCTGAGCTATCTCGTGCAGGCAGGTGTCGACTCGCTCGTCGTGACGGGCTGCTCGACGTCCGGATGCGTGCGCGGCAGCGCAGTCGACGCGTTCTCGTACAACTACAAGGTGGCCGTGCCGTCGGACGCGGTCTACGACCGCAGCCCGCTGGTGCACGAGGTCAACCTGTTCGACATGGGCCAGAAGTACGCGGACGTCTCGACCACCTCGGACCTCCTCGGCACGCTGCAGGAGATCGACGCATGACGGCCGGCCAGGGGCGCGGCTACATCGTCGCGGAGGTCACGGTCCACGACCACGAGACCTACGAGCAGTACGTCGAGCGCAGCGGGCCCGTCCTGGAGAAGTACGGCGCCCGGCTGCTGGCGCACGCCTTCCCGGCCCAGGGCGAGCTGATCGTCCGTGAGGGCGGCCGGGAGTTCGAGCGGCTCGTGCTCGTCGAGTTCGAGAGCCTCGACCGGGTGACCGAGTTCTACGACTCGCCGGACTACCAGTCCGTGGTGGGCCTGCGGCACGACTCCGCGACGTCGCACGTCTACCACCTGCAGGGAGTGCCGAGCGCCGCGACGAGCGACTGAGACCCGGCACCCCCTGTCCCCCCGCAGGAGGTGTCGCCGCACCCCGTCGACGGGACCGCCCAGCGGATCCGTCGGCGGGGTCGTCGGCATTCCAGGGGGTGATTCATGTCTTAACATGACGTTTACTGAAAACTGTTGACAGTTTGCAGTTAACGACTATAGCGTGACACGCGTCATAGTTCGTCGAGCGGAAGCAGGACGCATGTACGTCACCGCGTGGGATCAGCTGCCCGAGGTCGAGGGCCTGCCCAACAACTTCCGGCGCGCCGCAGCCGGCCGCGAGATGGGTGTCAACCACATCCGCTGGGTCCACCCCACCGAGCTGCCGCCGCACACCCACGAGGACGCCGAGCAGGCCATCGTGATGCTGAGCGGCCAGATCGCGTTCACGATCGACGGCACCGACCTGACGCTCAGCGCGGGCGACGTCGCGATCGTGCCGCGTGGCGCGGTCCACGGCGGCCACAGCATCGAGGGCGAGGCCGTCTTCGTCGAGGTGTTCGCCCCGCTGCGCATCGAGAACCTCGTCGGTTTCCTCGGTGGACCGTCGATGCCCAACCAGGAGGACCCCGCATGACCCTGCAGCAGATCACGTCCCGCGTCCACGTCGAGACCGCCCACCTGGGCAGCAACAACTCGATCATCGTGGGCGACGACCAGCTCATCCTGGTGGACTCCCCGCACCGCCCGACCGACGCGATGCAGTGGAACAAGACGGTCTCGGCCTTCGGCGAGACCCGGTTCATCGTCAACACCGACCACCACCCCGACCACACGATCGGCAACTTCTGGATGGGCGGTGACGTCGTCGCGCACCGCGGCACCCGCGAGCGCCTGCTGACCGATGCGCCGACCGACGAGTACCTCCGCGACCTGTTCGCGCGCATCGATCCCGATGCCGTCGCGCTCGTCGACGACTACTCGGTGCGCGTGCCGAACGTCGTGTTCAGCGAGGAGCTCGACCTCCACGTCCCCGGCGCGAGCCTCGAGCTCACGTTCCGTCCGGGCCACACCGCCAACAGCCTGCTCGCCTGGTTCCCCCAGGACGCGGTCATCTTCACCGGTGACATCGTGTGCGAGGCCGGCCTCCCGTCCTTCCAGGACTCGCGCCTCGCGAACTGGTTCGACGCGATCGACGCCGTCGCGGCGTACGACTTCCAGTACTTGGTTCCCGGACATGGCGAAGTCGCCGATCGCGCGGTGGTCGACCACTACCGCGCGCTCGGTCGCGAGGTCGTGTCGCAGGTTGCCTCCGCGATCGCGGCAGGCCACACCCGTGATCAGGCGTGCGATGAGATCCGCTTCGAGGACAACATCCACGTCGACACGGACGAGTACGTCGGCTACCCCGACTCCCTCGTCGAGATGTTCCAGCGTCGATCCATCGCCCGGATCTACGACGACCTCATCGAAGACCCCACTCTCGCAAACCGATAGCGGCACTTCGAGGGCGATCGACAGCACATCACCTGCCCCACCCCCACACATTGGAGTTTTTGATGAAGACCAAGAAGATCTCGGCACTCGCGGCCGGCGTTGCCGCGCTGCTCGTGCTCGGCGCCTGCGGCAGCAGCTCGTCCGACGGCGGCTCCGGCGGCGGAGGTGACTCCGCGAAGGCCGAGGCCGCCAAGGCCAAGGTCGAGGAGGCCAAGGCCATCCCCGGAACCGATGACCTCGGTTCGCCGATCGACGTCTCGTCCCTCAAGGGCAAGACGATCTACTCGATCCCGATCGACAGCAAGGCCGAGTTCTACTCGGTCGGCGAGAAGGCCATGAAGAAGGTCGCGGCCGAGGCCGGGATCAAGTTCGTGACCTTCCCCTCGGACGGCACGCAGACCTCGTTCCAGCAGGGCATCCAGCAGGCGATCAACGCCAAGGCCGGAGCGATCATGCTGAACGGTCCGCTCGCGGAGACCCTCGGCCCGCAGATCGACGCGGCCAAGAAGGCCGGCATCCCCGTCATCCCGCTCCACCTCAGCGACAGCGAGGGTGAGGGCACCCCGGGTCTGGAGTACGAGGCGTTCGCCCCGTTCAACCAGGCAGCCCGTCTGTTCACGCAGTACGCGATCGCCAACCTCAAGGGCGATCCGGTCCACGCGCTCGTCATCCAGTCCTCGGAGACCGGCCCGTCGGCCGGCATGGTCAAGACGATCCAGGACACCCTGAAGTCCGAGGGCCCCAGCGGCTCCAAGACCACGGTCATGAACGTGCCCGTCGCCCAGTGGTCGACGCAGATCCAGGGCCAGGTGCAGTCGGCGCTGCTGAAGGATCCGAAGATCAACGCCGTCCTGCCGATCTACGACAACATGGCGCTCTACGCGGTGCCCGGCATCAAGCAGGCCGCGCCCAACCGTGACATCAAGGTCTACTCGTTCAACGGCACCCCGGCCATCCTCAAGATGGTCAAGGACGGCTCGGTCGCGGTCAACGTCGCGGAGAACCCGGACTGGGTCTCGTACGTCAACCTGGACGTCGCGTTCCGCGCGATGCTCGGTGAGGACCCGATCAAGGGTGAGACCGGACCGCTGCGCCTCATCGACGCCTCGAACGTCGACGAGACCGGCAACCCGCCGCAGAGCGGCAAGGGATTCGGCGACGAGTACCCGGACGCGTTCCTCAAGCTGTGGGGCCTCAAGTAACCCATGACTACCCAAAGCTCGACCGTCGGCAGCGGGGCGGCCACGCCCGCCCCGCTGCTCCGGGTCACGAACCTTCACAAGGCCTTCAACGGCGTGCCCGCCCTGCGCGGCGTCGACATCGACGTCCTTCCCGGGGAGGTGCACGGTCTCCTCGGGGCGAACGGCAGCGGCAAGTCCACCATGATCAAGGTGCTGGCCGGCTTCCACGACGCCGACGGCGGGCAGGTCAGCATCCATGGCCGCGAGCTGCGCAGCCCGTTCGGGCCGCGCGGCTTGCGGGACCAGGGCATGGGCTTCGTGCACCAGGACCTGGGTCTGGCTCCGGCCGGCACGGTCCTGGAGCACATGGCGCTCGACGCGTTCGGTGACGCCGGCGCGATGCGTCGCGTCGACTGGGCGGCCGAGCGCCGCCGGGTCAACGACCTCATCGAACGCTTCGACGTCGGCGTCGACGTCGACGCCACGATCGACATGCTCACCCCCGTCCAGCGGGCCATGGTCGCCGTGATCCGCGCGGTCGGCGGTCAGGAGCGGAGCTCCGACGCGGACCGACGGGGACAGATCCTGGTCCTCGACGAGCCGACGGTGTTCCTGCCGCGGCACGAGGTCGGTCTGCTGTTCGACCTGCTGGGTCGCCTGCGGGCCAACGGCGACGCGGTGCTCCTCGTGAGCCACGACCTCGACGAGATCCTGCAGGTCACCGATCGGGTCACGGTCTTCCGCAACGGCGAGACCGCCGGCACCCGGGCAACCGCGGGATCGACCCGCGACGACCTGGTCCAGCTGATCCTCGGCGCTCGCGACGAGCACGTGGCCAAGGGCGCCGCGGTCGTCCGCGACGACCGTCCGCCGCTGCTGTCGGCGCGCGGGCTGACGGGCAACCGGATCGACAACCTCGATCTCGACCTGTACGCCGGTGAGGTCGTCGGCATCACGGGTCTGGCCGGTTCGGGCTTCGAGGAGCTCCCCGAGCTGCTCTACGGTGCGCGCCGTGCCCGTGCGGGCGAGATCCTGCAGAACGGCGAGACCGTCGCCAAGCCCAAGCCGATCAGCTCGATGCGCCGCGGCGTCATCTTGATCCCGGCGGACCGCAAGGGACAAGGCGGTGTGCTCGGCCTGACGGTCAAGGAGAACATGTCGCTGCCGTTCCTGACCAACCGCGCGAAGGGCTTCCGGGTGGACTGGAAGGCGCTCGCGGTCCAGGCGCAGGAAGCCTGTGACCGGCTGAACGTCGTGCCGCCCAACCCGGACGCCCAGTTCGGTCACCTGAGCGGTGGCAACCAGCAAAAGGCCCTGCTCGGCAAGTGGATGGACACCGCGCCCAGCGTCATGCTGCTGAGCGAGCCGACCCAAGGCGTCGACATCGGCGCCCGCCGCGAGATCTTCAAGCTCATCCGGGCCGCGGTCGCGGAGGGCATGACGGTCCTGTGCGCCACGTCCGACTACGAGCAGCTCGTCGAGATGGCCGATCGCGTGATCGTGCTCGACCAGGGCCACGTCCGAGCCGAGCTCAACGGGGACGACATCACCAAGGACGCCCTCGCGTCCGCCGTCTATGCAGAGGAAGCGTCATGACCACGACCACGCCGGCATCGCCGGGCACCACCAAGAAGAAGATCGGGCGCAAGCGCACCGGGGAGCCCGAGAGGTTCGCACTCCTCGGCGTGTGGGCCGTGCTGTTCCTCGTCTTCGCGCTGCTCCAGCCGGACACGTTCCCGACCTCGGCCAACATCTCCAACATGCTCGGCTCGCAGGCCGTGCTGCTGGTGCTCGCGCTGGGACTCATCGTCCCGCTGCGCGCCGGCGACTACGACCTGTCCGTGGCCTCGACCCTCAACCTGTCGGCGGTCGTCGTCGCGGTGCTGAACGTCAACGAGGGCTGGAACATCTGGACCGCGGTCATCGCCGCGATCGTCGTCAGCATGCTCGTGGGCGTCGTCAACGGCTTCGTCATCACCCGCTTCGACATCGATCCGTTCATCGTGACGCTCGGCATCGGCACCGTCGTGCAGGGCATCATCTACTGGGTCTCGAACTCGGTGACGATCACCGGCGTCGACCGCCAGCTGTCCGACACGATGCTGACGCAGCCCTTCTTGTCGATCCCCCTCGACTTCTACTACGCCGTCGCCCTGTGCGTGATCATCTGGTACGTCTTCGACCACACGGCCTTCGGTCAGCGCCTGCTGTTCGCCGGCCAGAGCCGCGACGTGGCTCGCCTCAACGGCGTCAACGTCTCGGGCCTGCGCTGGACCTCGATGATCATCTCGGGCGGTGTCGCAGGTGTCGCCGGCGTCATCTACGCCGGCACCACCGCCAGCGCCGACCCCACGTCGGGCCAGGCGTTCATGCTGCCCGCGTTCGCGGCCTGCTTCCTCGGCTCGACCGTCCTGAAGATCGGTCGCTTCAACCCCTGGGGAACGCTCATCGCGGTCTACTTCCTGGTCACCGGAATCACCGGTCTGCAGCTCATGGGCGCGCAGCAGTACGTCCAGCAGCTCTTCTACGGCGGCGCGCTCGTCATCGCCGTCATCTTGTCCAAGCTCGTCAAGAGCCGCGGCGAACGCCGTCGCCAGTCCGAGGTCCGACCCGACGTGGCGACCTAGCAACATCCCGCACCCGCAGACCCGAACCCCATGAAAGGCACCACCATGAAGACACGCGCAGCCGTCATCCACCGTCTCAACGAGGAGTGGAAGGTCCAGGAGCTGGACCTCCAGGAGCCCGGTGACAACGAGGTCCGCATCAAGGTCATGGCCAGCGGCCTGTGCCACTCGGACGACCACTTCGTGACCGGCGACATCGCGGTCGACCTGCCGATGGTCGGTGGCCACGAGGGCGCCGGCATCGTCGAGGCGGTCGGCTCCAAGGTCACCAAGGTCAAGGTCGGCGACCACGTCGCGACGCTGTTCATCCCGGCCTGCGGCCAGTGTGAGTACTGCGCCCGCGGCATGCAGTACATCTGCAACAACGGCGCCGGCATGGAGACCGGCATGGGCATGGACGGCACCCCGCGCTTCCACGACGCCGACGGCAACCAGGTCGGTGGCGTCACGCGCCTCGGCACGTTCTCGAACTACCTCGTGTGCCACGAGATGCAGACCGTCAAGCTGCCCGAGGACATCCCGTTCGAGCTCGCGTGCCTCGCCTCGTGCGGCGTGGCGACCGGATTCGGTGCGGCCGTCAACGGTGGCGTCAAGCCCGGCGACGTCGTGCTGGTCCTGGGCCTCGGTGGCGTCGGCGCCAACGCGGTGCAGGGTGCCAAGCACGCAGGTGCCGATCACATCATCGTGATCGAGCCCGTCACGGCCAAGCACGACCAGGCTGCGGTCTTCGGCGCGACCGAGGTGTACGCGTCGATCCCCGAGGCCCAGTCCCGCATCGACCACCTGACCAACGGCCAGGGCGTCAACGTCGCGATCATCACCGTGGGCCGTGTCGACGGCGACATCATCGGCGACGCGTTCCGCGCCGTCGGCAAGTCCGGCACGTGCGTGCTCGTCTCGGTCGGCCAGTCCACCGAGGGCATCTCGATCAACCCGCAGGACTTCACCAACTTCGCGAAGCACTTCCAGGGCGTCATGTACGGCAACTGCAACCCGACCGCCGACATCCCGCAGCTGCTGCAGATGTACAAGGACGGCACGCTCAAGCTCGACGAGCTCGTGACCCGCCGCTACAAGCTGGACGAGATCAACGAGGCCGTCGCCGACATGCACGCGGGACGCAACATCCGCGGCGTCGTGATCCACGAGCACTGAGCCGGCCGGCTCCAGCTCCGCTTCCCCGCCCTACTGAGGAGAACCCATGACTGTTACACCTGACATCAGCGCGCCCATCGAGCACACCAAGCTCCTGATCGGCGGCGAGTTCGTCGACGCTCTCGACGGCAAGGTCTTCGACACGATCAACCCCTCCACCGGTGAGGTCATCACGCAGGTCGCCGAGGGCAGCGCGGCCGACGTCGACCGCGCGGTCGCGGTCGCCCGCGAGGCGTTCGAGAACGGCCCGTGGCGTCGCATGAAGCCGAATGAGCGCGCTGCAGCCCTGTGGCGTCTCGGTGACCTGCTGCTCGCCGACGCCGACGAGATGGGTCGCGTCGAGACCCTGGACCAGGGCAAGCCGTTCGCGTTCGCGAAGGGCGGCGACGTGCCGTCCGCGGCCGGGCTCTTCCACTACATGTCGGGCTTCGCGACCAAGCTGGAGGGCGCCACGATCCCGATCTCGGCGCCGGGCAACTTCCACACCTACACGCGTCGTGAGGCGCTCGGTGTCGTCGGCCTGATCGTGCCGTGGAACTTCCCCCTGACGATCAGCGCCTGGAAGCTGGCCCCGGCCCTCGCGGCCGGCAACACGGTCGTCCTGAAGCCCGCCGAGGCGACGCCGCTGTCGGCGCTGCGTCTTGGCCAGCTGGCGCTCGAGGCAGGCATCCCCCCGGGTGTCTTCAACGTCGTCAACGGCTACGGATCGACGGTCGGGCAGCGCCTGGCCGAGCACCCGGACGTCGACAAGGTGTCGTTCACGGGCTCGACCGCGACCGGACGACGCATCCTCGACTCGGCGAAGGGCAACCTCAAGCGGGTCACCCTCGAGCTCGGCGGCAAGAGCGCGAACATCATCTTCCCGGACGCCGACATCGAGGCCGCTATCGCGGGCTCCTCGGCAGGCATCTTCTTCAACGCCGGTCAGGCCTGTGCCGCGGCCTCGCGCCTGTACGTCCACGACGACGTGTACGACGAGGTCGTCGCGGGCATGGCCGAGAAGGCTCGCCAGATCAAGGTCGGCGACGGCTTCGACCCGACCAGCGAGATCGGCCCGGTCGCGAGCAAGGAGCACTTCGAGCGCGTCAGCGGCTACCTCGAGGTCGGCAAGGGCGAGGGCGAGGTCGTCACCGGCGGCGCCCGCATCGGTGAGCGCGGCTACTTCATCGAGCCGACGATCTTCGCGGGCGCGGCGCCCGACTCCCGCATCATCAAGGAGGAGATCTTCGGCCCCGTCGTCGTGGCCTCGCGGTTCAGCGACACCGAGGACGTCATCGCGCAGGCGAACGACACCCGGTACGGTCTCGCGTCGGGCATCTGGACCAGCAACGTCTCCACGGCCCACTCGGTCGCGGCGCGGATCCAGGCCGGCACGGTGTGGGTCAACTCCTACGGCGTCTTCGACCCGTCGATGCCGTTCGGCGGCATGAAGGAGTCCGGTTGGGGTCGCGAGATGGGCCACGACGTGATGCACGACTACACCGACGTCAAGACGGTGTGCGTCAACATCGATGCCTGACAACAGCTTCAAGGGGGACGGCGTCACGCCGATCGACCGCAGCAACCTGACCCTGGCCGACAAGGTCGAGGCCAGGTTGCGCGATCAGATCGTGCAGGGCGAACGTCCCACCGGGTCGCGGCTCAACGAGGTCGAGATCGCCTCCGATCTCGGCGTGAGCCGCGGCCCGGTCCGCCAGGCGCTCCAGCGCCTGGCACACCTCGGGCTGGTGACCCTGGAGTCACACCGAGGAGCCTTCGTCCGCAGCCTCGACCTCGGCGAGGTGCGTGAGCTCTTCGAGCTGCGCATCGCGCTGGAGTGCGAGGCTGCGGAGCTGGCCGCGATGCGGATCGACCGCACGGGCCTGGCCGATCTGGCCCGGCTCCAGGACCAGTCGACGTCCGAGGTGCGGCAGAGCCGGCGGCCCGGGGTGTTCGACACCCTGGACCTGCACCACCTGATCGTGCGGCACGCGGGCAACGATCGCCTCGCGCAGGCCGTCACCCAGGTCAATGTCGAGCTGCGTCTCGCCCGCTCCCGCTCCGGGGCCACGGTCCGCCGTGCGCAGGAGGCGGTCGAGGAGCATCGCGAGCTGATCACCTATCTGACCTCGCGCGACGCCGAAGGCGCCCGCGTCGCGATGAAGAGCCACCTGACGGCCTCCCTGCACAACACGATGCAGATGCTGCAGGCCGTCGATCCGAACACCCCGAAGGGAACCACCCATGGCTGACGTGATCTTCACCCCCTGGAAGCTGGGCCGCATCGAGCTGGCCAACCGCGTCGTCATGGCTCCCATGACGCGCAACCGGGCCGACGTCGACGGCGTCCTGCCGGCCAGCGCTGCCGAGTACTACCGCCAGCGCGCCGGCGCCGGTCTGATCGTCACCGAGGGCACGCACCCCAGCGCCGCCGCCCAGGGCTATCCGCACACCCCCGGCATCCACACGGACGCCCAGCAGGCCGCGTGGGCTGACATCGCGACGGCGGTGCACGAGGCCCACGGCCGGGTCTTCTGCCAGCTGATGCACACCGGGCGCATCGGTCACCCGTCGCTGCTCCCCGAGGGCGGCGAGCTGCTCGCCCCCAGCGCGGTGACCGCGGATCTCGAGGTCGCGACGTTCTCCGGCGAGATGGTCCCGGCCCTGGAGCCGCGCGCCATGACGACCTCGGAGATCAGGACCACGATCGACGACTTCGCCTCGGCCGCAGAGCGCGCCGTCGCGGCCGGGCTCGACGGCGTCGAGCTGCACGGCGCCAACGGCTACCTGCTGCACCAGTTCCTCTGCCCGTCGACGAACCTGCGGACCGACGAGTACGGCGGATCGCCGGTCAACCGGGCACGCTTCGTGGTCGAGGTCGTCCGCGCCGTCGCGGCCCGGATCGGTGCCGATCGCGTGGGCCTGCGGATCTCCCCCGGCGGACAGTTCAACGACATGAGCGACCGCGGGAACGAGGAGACCTACCTCGCACTCGTCGACGAGCTCAATGACGACGGGCTGGCCTATCTGCACACCCTGCGCGGGCGGACGTCCACGCTCCACGTCGAGATGCGCCGGCGCTGGTCGTCGACGTACGTCATCAACACCGGCTACATGGGCCGCAGCGAGCTCGAGGACCTCGGTCCCATCGTCGAGGCGGGCGAGTCCGACCTCGTGAGCGTCGGACGGCTGTTCATCTCCAACCCCGATCTGGTCGAGCGGTGGCGGCACGGCATCGAGCGCGCCGCGTGGGACGAGGACACGTTCTACACCCTCGGCGAACGCGGTTACACCGACTACCCCAGCGCAACCCAGCACTGACGAAAGGAAACGACATCATGGTCGATCTCTCAGGCAAGGTCGCCGTCGTCACCGGCGGCGCATCCGGCATCGGCGCGGCAACCGTGGAGGTGCTGCGGGGCGCCGGCGCGACGGTCATCGCGTGGGACCTCAACGAGGCTCCCGGCGTCGTCGGCACCGACATCACCGACTCCGCGTCGGTCACGGCAGCAGCCGAGGCGGCTGTCGCCGAGCACGGCCAGGTCGACATCCTGGTCAACTGCGCCGGCATCATCACCGCGAACCTCCCGGCCCACGAGGTCGATCCCGAGGACTTCCGCCGCACGTACGACGTCAACGTCGTGGGCTCGTTCAACACGAGCAAGGCGCTGTACGAGACGCTCAAGGCGTCCGGCGCCGGAGCCATCGTCAACGTCGCGTCGCAGGCGGCGCTCGTGAGCCTGCCCGACCAGTCGGCGTACTCGGCGTCGAAGGGGGCCGTCGCAGCTCTCACGCGGTCGCTCGCGATCGACTGGGCGCCCGACAACATCCGCGTCAACGCGGTCTGCCCCGGCTTCACGCTGACGCCCATGGCCAAGCAGCAGATGACGCCGGAGCTGGACGCCGCGGTCTCGCGTCGCGTCCCCTTGGGCCGCATGTTCGAGCCCGAGGAGATCGGTCAGACGATCGCCTTCCTCGCCTCGTCGTGGTCGTCGGCCGTGACGGGCGTCGTGATGGCGGTCGACGGCGGCTGGACCGCCGGCGAGCCCGCGCTGCCGATGGGCGGCGACGCATGAGCGGACGCTTCGACGGCAAGATCGCCTGGGTCTCCGGTGCGAGCTCGGGCATCGGACGGGGCGCGGCCGAGCGGCTCGCCGCCGAGGGCGCGACGGTGGTGCTGCTCGGTCGTGACGAGGCACGCCTCGCGGAGGCCGCTGCCACCTGCGGTCCGACGGCCGTCACCGGCGCGTTCGACGTCGCCTCGGAGGCCGATGTCGAGGCCCACGTCCCGGGTCTGCTCGCGGAGCACGGCGCGCCCGACATCGTCGTGCACGCCGCCGGCATCACGGTGGTCGGAGCGCTCGACGCCCTGACCCCGACCGAGTGGCACCACCAGATGGACGTCAACCTGACGAGCCTGTACCTGCTCAACCGGCACCTGTGGCCCGCGATGGTGCCGCGCGGCGGCTCGATCGTGACCCTCGGGTCGACGGCCTCGTTCGCCGCCTTCCCGCAGGATGCGGCATACGTCGCGTCGAAGGGTGCGATCCTCGCGCTGACCAAGGCCATGGCGCTCGACGGCGGACCGCACGGCATCCGGGTCAACGCGGTGTGCCCCGGCTTCATCCTGACGCCCAACCTGCAGGGCTACTTCGACGCGCAGGACGATCCTGCGGGCGCGGCAGCCGGAGCGGGAGCGGCGGCCCCCCTGGGTCGCATGGGATCGCCGGAGGACATCGCCGGCGCGATCGCGTTCCTGGCCTCCGACGACGCGTCGTTCGTCACCGGCACCTCGCTGCTGGTCGACGGCGGGTTGCTCGCCAAGGTGCCCGCCTGACCACAGCGACACCGTCCAGATCGTAGAAACAGCTCGCCCCCGGCGGCGGAAGGAATCACCATGAGCACGCAGCAGTCCACCCCAGAAGTCGACGTCGACGTCATCGTCGTCGGAGCCGGAGGTGGCGGCCTCGCTGCCGCCCTGGCGGCGTCCGACGCCGGCGCCTCGGTCGTCGTGCTGGAGAAGCTCGATGCTCCCGGTGGCAACACCGCCTTGTCGACCGGGTCGATCCCCGCCGCCGGCTCGCGCTTCCAGCGCGAGGCGGGGGTCGAGGACGATCCCGAGCGCATGACCGCCGACCTGCTGCGGCAGAGCGGGCCGCACGAGGCCGAGCACCTGACGCGCCGGCTGGCCGAGACGTCGGCCGAGCTCGTCGAGTGGCTCGTGGACGACCACCAGATCGGGCTCGCGCTGATCACGGACTACAAGCACGTGGGCCACTCGGTCACCCGGCTGCACGCGCCTCGTTCGCGCCGCGGGATCGACCTGACGAACGACCTCGTGGCTGCCTGTGGACGCGCGGGCGTCGACGTCGTGACCGGCAACCCGGTCACCGAGCTGCTCGTCGAGGACGGCGTCGTGGGCGGCGTGGTCGTCGAGGGCGAGCGCACCGAGCGCTACACGATCCGTGCGCACGCGGTGATCCTGGCCGCCAACGGCTACGCGGCCAACCGCGAGCTCGTGGCCCAGTGGGCCCCCGAGCTCGCGGGCCTGGAGTACTTCGGCGCGCACGGCTCGACCGGCGAGGCCATCGAGTGGGGCCTCGAGCTGGGCGGACGCCTGCGCAACCAGGGGGCGTTCCAGGGCTATGCCGCGGTCGCATACCCCCACGGCTCGATCCTGTCGTGGACGACGCAGGAGAAGGGCGGCGTCATCGTCGACTCGCGCGGCGTGCGGCTGGGCGACGAGATCGTCGGCTACTCCGGGTTCGCGGCCGAGGTCGTCAAGGGCACGGCGCCGATCTGGGCGGTCTACGACACGCGCATCCGCGACATCACGCTGCGTGAGGACGAGTTCGCCGAGCTCGTCGAGATGGGTGGCGCCAAGGAGTGCGCGACGCTCGAGGAGCTGGCCTCGCTCATCGGCGTCGACGCCGATGCGCTGGGCTCGACGCTGGACGACTACGCGGCAGCAGCCCGCGGCGAGCAGCCGGACGCCCACGGCCGGACCGACTTCGGCCTCGCGCCGCTGACGGCGCCGTACGTCGCGTCACGGGTGTCGCCAGGCCTGTTCCACACCCAGGGCGGCCTCGACATCGACGTCGACGGGCGCGTGCTGCGTGACGGCGGCTCGCCGGTGCCCGGCCTGTTCGCCGTGGGCGGCGTGGCCGCCGGGGTCAGCGGCCAGCACGGCGGTCGTGGCTACTCCTCGGGCAACGGGCTCCTGACGGCGGTCGGGCTGGGCCGGCTCGCGGGGATCGCCGCGACGGTGCAGCCGTGACGGGCGTGCCCGCCGACTGGACCGCCTGGCGAGAACGCCTCGCCGCCCGCATCGAGGGGGTCACCCCCGGGTCGCTGCTGGCCGACGACGCGCTGCGCCGCAAGGCCGCCCTCGTCCTGATGGACGACCTCGCGGCGATGCACGTCGGCGCGTCCCACGCCGAGGTCATCGCCCTCGCCCAGTCGTTCGCGTCGCCGATCGCGCCGGGCGAGTCGATGACGGCGCTCGGGAGCAGGGGTCCGCGCGACAAGGTCGCCGCGGTCAACGCCGCCGCAGCGGGGTGGGACGAGCTCGACGAGGGCTACCGTCCCGCGACCTGCCACGGCGGTCTCTACACGGTCCCCGCGGTCATCGCCGAGGCCGAGGCCACGGGTCGTACGCTCGAGGAGGTCCTGGCCGCGGTCGTGGTGGGCTATGAGGTCGTCACGGCGTTCGCCCGCGCCTTCCCCGCCCCCCGCCCGCTCGTGCTGCACCCGCACGCGACGCTGTCGCCCATCGGTGCCGCAGCCGCCGTGACCTGGCTGCGCACGGGGTCGGCCGCGCGCGTGATGCAGGCGGTCGACGTGGCCGCAACCCTGTCGATGTCGGGTCCGTTCAGCCACGCGGTCTCGGGCGCACTGGTCCGCAACGCGTGGGCCGGAGCGGGCGCGGTGCTCGGCTTCCTCGCCTCCGACCTCGCCTCGGCGGGTCTCGGGGGCGAGCCCACAGGGCCGGTCGACGTGTTCGCGGCCGGCTACGGCCAGGCGGCCGACGACTCCGAGCTCGCGGGACCGCACGGGTCGTGGGCGATCCTGGACGGGTACCACAAGGTCTACGCGGCCTGTCAGTACGCGCACTCGGCCCTCGAGGCGGCGCTCGAGCTGGCACAGGGCCCGCTCGAGGGACGCTCGGTCGACGAGATCGCCGAGGTCGTCGTCTTGACCCACCCGCTCGCCTACTCGCTCGACAACCGCCAGCCGACGACGACCCTGGCCGGGAAGTTCTCCCTGCCGCACGTCGTGGCCGCGGTGCTCGTCACGGGCCGCACCGACCCGGCGACGTTCGGCGAGGAGCTGCTCGACGATCCTGCGGTCGCGAGCCTGCGTCAGCGGGTGCGCCTCGCACCGTTCGAGCCGCTGCCGGCCGCCCCGCACGATCGTCCTGCCCGTCTCACGGTGACGCTCACCGACGAGTCCGCGACGTCGCTCGAGGCCCAGGTCCTGAGCGCGGTCGGCGGGCCGGACCGACCGCTCGAGGAGGACCAGGTGCTCGACAAGATCACCCAGCTCACGTCGGCGGCGCCGAGGCTCGCATCCGTCGCCCACCGCGTGGTCGCCACGCGGGAGCTGGACGGAGAGCCGTGGAGCGTCGTGCTCGCCGAGGCGTGGCAGCGATGACCGGGGTGAGCCTGACGGCAGACCTCGTGGCCCGCGCGCAGGCGCTGCACGGCGCGGTGCCGGACGAGGTGCTCGGCTCCGCGCGACTTCACCTGCTCGACGCCCTCGGTGTCGGGGCGCTCGGCGCTCGGCGTGGTCCGCTGAAGGGCTTCTCGCGGCTGGCCGGCGGAGTGCACGCAGGCGGCCGATCGAGCGTGCTGGGGGTGACCGGCACGGCGCCCGCGCCCGTGGCGGCGCTGGTCAACGGCTCCTACATCCACTCCCTCGAGTTCGACGACACGCACGTCGCGTCCGTGATGCACGGCAGCGCGACCCTCGCACCGGCCGCCCTCGCGGTCGCGCAGGAGACGGGCGCCGACGGGGCCGCGATGCTGTCGGCGTACGCGATCGCGTGGGAGATCCTCATCCGCATGGGCCAGGCGAGCCCGGGAACGCTGCAGGCCCGCGGCTTCCAGACCACGTCGACGGCGGGACCGTTCGCCGCGGCGCTCGTGTCGTCGCTGCTGCACGGCGACGAGCCGGACCTCGCGGTGAACGCGCTGGGCATCGCGGGCAGCCAGCCCGGTGGCACCTTCGCCTTCCTCGAGGAGGGCAGCACGGTCAAGGCCGGGCAGCCCGCCTGGGCGGCGCACTCGGGGCTGTGGGCGGCCGAGCTCGCCCGAGCCGGGATGACCGGCCCGTCGCGGGTGCTCGAGGGGGAGCGTGGCTTCTTCCAGCTCTACGCCGACGACCCGGGAGCACCAGATCGGCTGCGCGACGAGCTCACGACTCTCGGCGACCGCTGGCACCTGACCGACGCCGCCTTCAAGCTGATCCCCTGCTGCCACTTCATCCACCCCTTCGTCGAGGCGCTCGGACTCGTGCTGGACGCGGGGATCGAGGCCGGGGAGATCGCCGGCATCCACTGCCATGTCCCCCGGGGTGCGGTGCCGGTCATCGCCGAGCCGTGGGCCGACCGGCAGACGCCGCGCACGCCGCACGACGCCCGCTGGAGCCTGCCGTACGTCCTGGCGGGCCGAGCGGTCGACGGACGGGTCGACCTCGACCTGTTCGACACGCCGGTGGGCGGTGAGCGCCTGGACCTGTCGACCCGCATCTCCTACGAGGTGTGGGAGGACTCCGGCTTCCCGGCCAGGTTCCCCGCGCGGATCGAGGTGACCCTGACCGATGGTCGGGTGGTCGAGTCGTCGGTCGACGACGTGATCGGTGGGGCCGGCCGGCCCGTCGACGCCGCCGCGGTGCTGGCCAAGGCGCGCGCCAACCTGCTCGGCGCCGGCCTCGGCGAGGACCGGACCGAGCGCCTGGTGCATGAGCTCATCGACGAGCCGTCGCCCCGTCCGTCGCTGGTGGGCGAGCTCCTCGCGGGCGGTACCGGGTGATCGCGACGCCGACCAGGCACAGCGCCCCTCCGACGAATGCGAGCGCGGCCGGCACCTCGTCGAGGACCGCCCAGGAGATCAGGGTCGCGACGGCCGGCACGAGATAGGTCGTCGAGGCCGCCTGGCCCGTGGAGATCCGCTGCAACGCGTAGGACCAGGTGCTGAAGCCGATCGCCGTCGGGAACGCGCCGAGGTAGACCAGCCAGAGCAGGTCCTGCACCGAGGCGGTCGACACCTCGTCGATCAGGGTGGGCGCGAACGGCAGGCAGGCCACGGCACCGATCGTGCAGCCGAGCCACACGCACATCACGGGGCTCATGAACGCGAGGGTCGGCTTCTGCACGAGCGCCCCGGTGGCGTAGAACAGGGCCGCGACGACGCACAGCACGACGCCCATGGTCGACGCGCCGGGGGCGTCGCCCGCGCCCCGGTCGGTGCTGACCGCGATGAGTGCGACCCCGGCGAACGCGACCAGCATGCCGATCACGAGGGGCCGGGGGAAGCCCTCCTTGAAGATGACCCCGGCCAGCAGGGCGATCAGCGCGGGGGCGATGTTGACGATCAGGGCCGTCGTGCCGGCGTCGAGATCGCGCTCGGCCGCGTTGAGCGCGATGTTGTAGCCGACCGACCACGTGAGCCCGTACACCGCGACGAGACCGAGGACCCGGCCGCGCGGAAGCGTGGCCGCGGTGGGTCGAGCGAGGGCGACCAGGACGATCGCGCCGACGACGAGACGACCCAGCGTCAGGGACCCGGGGGAGTAGGTGTCGCCCACCGCGCGGATCGCGACGAACGCCGAGGCCCACAGCAGCACCGTCACCAGCATGGCGGGCAGCGAGAGATCGCGGTCGGTCGTCATGGCCCCACGCTAGTCACGACCTCCGACGAGAACGAACGGCCCCGGCACTCGTCGGGGGACGAGTGCCGGGGCCGTTCGGAGGGGGACCGTTACTCGGTCTTGCCGCCGTCGGACCCGAGGGTCACGTCGGTCTCGGCCTTCTTGCCGTCACGGGTGTACGTCAGCGTGATCTTCTCGCCGGGGTTGAAGCCGCGGACCGCCGCGACGAGCGCCTCGGAGCTCGGGATCAGCTTGCCGTTGACCGCGGTGATGACATCGCCCTTCTTGATGCCGGCCTTCTCCGCGGCACCGCCCGCGGTGACGCTCTGGACCTGCGCGCCGACGCCGGTGATGCCGTCCTCGCCGAGGAAGTTGTCGACGCTGACGCCGATCTGGGCGTGCTGCACCTTCTTGCCGTCCAGCAGCTGCTTGGCGACGTTCTTGGCGAGGTCGATCGGGATCGCGAACCCGAGGCCGATCGATCCGGCCTCACCGGACGTCGAGCCGCCGGAGCGGATCGCGGAGTTGATCGCGATGACCTTGCCCTGGAGGTCGACGAGCGGACCGCCGGAGTTGCCCGGGTTGATCGCGGCGTCGGTCTGGACCGCCGGGAACGTCGTGGGCGTGCCGGTGGCGCTGCCGTCCGAGGACGACACCGGACGGTTGAGGGCCGAGATGATGCCCTGGGTCACGGTGCTCTCCAGCCCGAACGGCGAGCCGATCGCGATGACCTCCTGGCCCACCACCAGATCGGCGGAGTTGCCGAGGGTCGCCGGCTCCAGGTCGGTCTTGCCCTCGGCCTTGATCACGGCGAGGTCGGTCTTGGGGTCCGTGCCGACGATCTCGGCCTTGGCGTTGCTGCCGTCGTTGAACGCGACCGTGATGGTGCCGCCGTTGCCGGCCACGTCGACGACGTGGTTGTTGGTCAAGATGTTGCCGTCGTTGCTGATGATGATGCCTGTGCCGGAGCCGGACTCCTGCTGGCCCTTGACGTTGATCTGCACGACCGACGGCAGCACCTTCTCGGCCACGGCGGTGACCGTGCCGGAGGCGACCTTGGTGTCGGTGGCGGAGCTGCCGCTGTCCAGCGAGCTGATGGTGCTGCCGCTGCTGTCGCCGTCGTCGTTGGTCTGGTCGTACACGTACGCGCCGCCGAATCCGGCGCCGCCGGCCAGCACGATCAGGGCGAGCGCACCGGCCAGTGCGCGGCCGGTCCGGTTCTTCTTCTTCGGCGGTGGCGTGGAGCCCGTGGTACCGGCGCCGTTCCCGGTGCCGGCGTTGCCGCCGTTGTCACCGGCGAAGGGAGGCAGGGGCGCGGTGTGCTCATAGCCCTGCTGGCCCTGCGGGTAGCCCTGCTGGCCCGTGGGGCCGGGCGAGTACGAGCCCTGGGCGGGCTGGGGATCCGACGCCATGCTCTCGTAGCGGTGCGTGTGGTCGTCCGCCGCGGGCGGAGGATCGTCCTGCGGGGCGGAGTACAGCGGCTCCTGGGACACGATCGTGGGCTCCTGGCCCGACGGTGCGGGCGGCGCGGGGGGCTCGGAGGAAACCGGGTCCGACGTCGTTCCCTCCGGGGCCGCGGGCTGCGGTGACTGCGCCTCGGGATCAGCGGTGTGGGGGTTGTTGTCGCGGTCCGCCGGCGGCACGTACGGCTTGGCGGCGAACGGATCGTTCGAATCGGTCATGGACATAGATTCTCGCCTATCGCTGAGGATGTTCTGAGAGCGGAGTGTGAGCGAGGCAAGAACCTCGGAGGTCAGTCGTCTGCCGCGGTCTCGGGCAGGGTGAGCGTGAAGACGGTGCCCCCTTCGGGCGGGGACGAAACCTCGACGGTCCCCCCGTGACGCTCCGCGGCCCGCTTGACGATCGAGAGCCCCAGGCCGGAGCCGGGCAGCGTACGCGCCTCGCTCGAGCGGTAGAAGCGGTCGAAGATGTGCGGGAGGTCCTCGGCGCTGATGCCCGGTCCCTCGTCCGCGATCGTCAGCACCCCGCCGTCGAGACGGACGCGGATCCGTCCCGCGGGCGGGCTCCACTTGGCCGCGTTGTCGAGCAGGTTGGTGACGGCCCGCTCGAGCAGCTGCGGCTCGCCCATGACCATCCAGGAGCGCAGGTCGACGTCGAGCTGCACGTCGTGCGCCCGCAGGCGTACGCGCTCGACGGCCTGGCGGACGACGTCGGCCAGGTCGAGCGGCTCGGGCGCCCGCGACATCGGCTCGTCACGGGCCAGCTCGACGAGGTCGCCGACGAGCGTGGTCAGCTCCTCGAGCTGCGCGCGCACGTCGTCCATGATCTCGTGGCGCTGCTCGGCGCTGAGCTGCCGATCGCTGCTGTCCGCGGCCTGGCCGATCAGCTCGATGTTGGTGCGCAGGCTGGTCAGGGGCGTGCGCAGCTCGTGCCCCGCGTCGGCGACGAGCTGACGCTGACGCTCCTGCGAGGCGTCGAGCGCCTGCAGCATCGCGTTGAACGACGTCGTCAGGCGGGCGAGCTCGTCGTGGCCCGTGACCTCGATCGGCTCGAGCTCGGACGTCCGCGCGACGCGCTCGGTCGCCGCGGTGAGCCGCCGCACGGGTCGCAGGCCGTTGGTCGCGACGGCCCAGCCCGCGAGGCCGGCGATCGCCACCCCGGCGGTGCTGGACAGCAGGAGGATGAGCTTGAGCCGCTCCAGCGCGCGGTCGATCGACTCCATCGACTGGGCCACCACGAGGGCCGTGCCGGTGCCGGCCCGCACCGCGACGACCCGGTAGGGGGCCCCGTCGATCCGGACGGTCCGCATGGACTGGGAGGTCTGACCGACCGAGACCTCGACCTCGCGATAGCTCTTGAAGGGGACGACCCGGTCCGCGGAGTTGTCGTCGCTCGCGAACAGCTGGCCGCCCTTGACGATGAAGATCTGCACGTCCGCGATCTCCTGCAGCTGGGCGGGCAGGCCCCGCGAGATCGCGGTCCGGGCGATGCCGGCGTTGACAGCCGCGTCGGCGCGGCGCAGCATCGACTCGTCCAGCGAGCTCTCGAACTCGGCGCGCACCACGACGTAGACCAGTGCGCTCACGAGGCCCAGCACCGCCGCGACGGCCATCGTGGTGAGCATCGCGACGCGGAGCGCGAGCGTCATGCGCCCGGTCATCTTCTGCAGGACGCGATGGACGCTCTCGATCACGGCGGGGTCTCGCGCAGGACGTACCCGACGCCCCGCACGGTGTGGAGCAGGCGGGGCTCGCCCTCCGCCTCGAGCTTGCGCCGGACGTAGCCGACGTACACCTCGAGCGAGTTGGCGGTGGTGGGGAAGTCGAAGCCCCAGACCTCCTCGAGGATGAACGAGCGCTCCAGCACACGCCGCGGACGCTGCAGGAACAGCTCGAGCAGCGCGAACTCGGTGCGCGTCAACGACAGCGGCCGGCCGCCCCGGGTCACGTCACGGGTGACCGGGTCGAGCGACAGGTCGCCGAACGTCAAGGGCTCCTCGTCGGGCTCGACCGCGGCCGCACGGGACGAGCGGCGCAGCAGCGAGCGGATGCGGGCGAGCAGCTCCTCGAGGGCGAACGGCTTGGTCAGGTAGTCGTCGGCGCCCGCGTCGAGCCCGTCGACGCGGTCCGAGACCGCGTCGCGGGCCGTGAGCACCAGGATCGGCACGTCGTTGCCCGCATTGCGCAGCGCGCGCGTCGCCTCGAGGCCGTCGAGGCGGGGCATCATGACGTCCATGACGATGGCGTCGGGGTTGATCTGGGGCACCCGGGCCAGGGCCTCGGCCCCGTCGGATGCGAGATCGACCGTGTAGCCGTTGAACTCGAGCGACCGGCGCAGCGAGTCGCGCACGGCGCGGTCGTCGTCGACGACAAGGATGCGCATGGGTGACAGTCTGCCCGCAGTGCCTGAGGGAGTCCTGAGATCCCGGCGATCCATGATCAGGCCGACAGCACAGCCTGCGCAGCAGCGGCCGCCCGGGCACCGTAGGTGCCGCCGAACAGCACCGCGTGGACGAGCAGCGGGTGCAGCTGGTGCAGCGGCAGGCGGTCGTGCCAGCCGTCGGCGAGCGGGTACGCCTCGGCGTACGCGTCGAGGATGCGCTGCAGGTGCGGAGCGCCGAACAACGACAGCATCGCGAGATCGCTCTCGCGGTGACCGCCGTGCGCAGCGGGGTCGATGATCCAGACGTCGCCGTCGGAGCCCCAGACGAGATTGCCCGACCAGAGATCGCCGTGGATGCGGGCCGGCGGCTCGGCGGGCCCGGCGAGATCGTGGATGCGCCGCATCGCGGTCTCGATCGTGGCGGCCTCCTCGGGCGTCAGCGCCCGGCGGTCGACCGCGGCCCGGACATAGGGCATGACCCGGCGGGAGGCGAAGAACTCCGGCCACGTCGGCAGGGTGCGGTTGGGCAGCGGCGCGAGGCCGATGAAGCCGTCCTTGGCGGCGCCGAATGCGTCGGCGCCGGCGCGGTGGGTCGTCGCGAGATCGCGCCCGAACCGCTCCGCGAGCTCGGTGGTCGGCTTGCCGGGCTCGATCCAGTCCACGACCAGGCAGTCGTCCGCGACGGCGAGCACGCGGGGCACCTTCGCGCCACCGGCCTCGGCGAGCCACTGCAGCCCCTCGGCCTCGCGGGCGAAGAAGCCCTGGGGGGCGTGGGGACGGGTCTTGATGATCGCGCCGTGACCGTCGGTCAGTCGCAGACGGGTCGCGGTGCAGATGTCGCCGCCGGCCACAGGCGTCGTCGAGACGACGCCGAGACCGAGGAGGGCCTCGGCTCGTGCGGCGGTTCCTGCCATGCGTGCCATGCCTCCGACGTTACCGGGTCGCGGTCCCTGGCCCGGGGGCCACCGTCAGGGGGTGATCAGATCGGGGAGGCGCCTGACCAGCTCGTCGCTCGTGCGCTCGATCATCGCCAGGACGAGCGCGAAGCCCTCGTCGCCGCCGTACCACGGGTCCGGCACCTCGTCATCGTCCTCTGAGGCCTCGGGGTCGAACTCGCGGAACAGGTGCACCTGGGACTGCCGGGCCACGGTCGGCGCGAGATCGAGCATGTCGGCGCGGTTGGTGTGGTCCATCGCCAGCAGCAGGTCGTTCTCGGCGTACCAGTCGACGTCGAACGTCCTCGCGCGGTGGCGCGACGGGTCGTACCCCGCGTCGCGCAGCACCGCGGCGGCTCGCGGGTCCATGGGCTGGCCGACGTGCCAGTCCCCGGTGCCGGACGACACGACCTCGACGCGGTGGTCGAGACCGGCTGCGGCCAGACGGTCCTCCAGGACCACGTGGGCGATGGGCGAGCGGCAGATGTTGCCGAGGCAGACCACGGCGATGCGATAGGTCACCGATCAGCCGCGGAAGACGCGGACTTCCCGCCGCGGCGGGTTCACGAACGCGTTGACGATCGTCTGGCTGAGCGAGATGACGATCGAGGCCAGCACGGCCCACCAGAAGCCGTCGACGTGGAACGAGACGTCGAACGCCTCGGCGATCCTCTCGGTCAGGAGCAGCAGCAGCGCGTTGATCACCAGCAGCGCGAGCCCCAGGGTGACGATGATGAACGGCAGGGAGAGCAGCTTGACGACGGGTCCGACGATCGCGGTGACGACCGTGAACACCAAGGCGACCACCAGCACCGTGAGCACGCGGGGACCCGTCCCATCGGCGGAGTCACCGATGTTCATGTGCTCACCGAGCAGCCACGCCGCGACGCACAGGGCCACGGCGCTGACGAACCAGGTCGAGATGAAACGCTCCATGCCGTCGATTGTCGCACCTCCGGACGCCAAGATGCGGGAGCGATTCAGGGTGCCGGGATCGTCAGCTCGGTCCGGCGGGACGTCTGGGCCAGGACGATGCCGGCCAGCACCGCCGCGGCGCCGACCAGCTGCACGGGGTTGAGTGACTCGCGGAACCAGGCCCAGCCGAGGACGTTCGCGATGACCGGCTCGAGCATCGCCACGACGGTCACGACGGTGGCCGGCAGGTGCTGCAGCGCGATCATCTCCAGGAAGAACGGCAGGACCGTGCCCATCACGATGACGACGCCCACCACGAGCCACGGGTTGACCGTGTGCTCCTCGAGCCGGCCCAGCATCGACGTGCTGCCCGGCAGGTCCGGTGTCGTCCAGATGGGCTGGATCAGGTTCATCGCGACGGTCGCCACGACGAACGCCCACAGGATGACGCGCAGCGGGTCGTCGAAGCCGACGTTGTGCTCACCGATCAGGAAGTACGCCGCGAAGCAGACCGCCGCGAGCAGGGCCATGAACACGCCGAGGGCGTCCAGCTCGATGCCGTTCCACACCTGTCCGACCACCGCGAGCCCGACGACGGACAGCGCGACCGCGCCCCACATCCGCGGGCGCACGTGCTCCTTGCGGACGAACCGGGCCCACAGCACCACGAGCACGGGCGCGAGGTACTCGATCAGCAGAGCGATGCCCAGCGGCAGGCGGTCGATCGCGACGTTGTACGTCAGCTGCAGCCCGGTGACCCCCACGAGGCCGAGCGCGATCACCAGGATCAGCGCGGAGCCTCGCGGCCGGCGCAGCGCGGTCCGTCTGAAGCATGCGGCGTACGCGATGAACACGGCCGTCGCGCCGGTGATCCGCAGCGTCGTGAACCCTTCGGGGCCCAGCCCGGACCCCATCGCGACGCGCGAGACGCCGCCGTTGACGCCGAACAGGACCGCCGCGACGATCACGAGGGCGTACCCGAGGCGCGGGTTGCGGGCTGGCACGCGCATGATTCTGTCAGCCGGACCGGTCAGGACTACGTTGGGCTGCATGCCAGCACCACGTCCTCGCAAGGCCCTCGACGGGATCCCCCTCTACCGCGCCGGGAAGCCCGCGCTGACCGAGGAGCACAAGCTCTCCAGCAACGAGAACCCGTACGCTCCGCTGCCGGGGGTCATGGAGCGCGCGGCTGCGGAGCTCGGCCGGATGAACCGCTATCCCGACGCGGGCATGACGGCGCTCTACGGCGCCCTGTCCGAGCGCCTCGGCCTGTCCGCGGAGCACTTCGCGGCCGGCACCGGATCGGTCGCGGTGCTGTTCTCGCTGCTGACCGCGCACCTGGAGGCCGGCGACGAGATCGTCTACGCGTGGCGCTCGTTCGAGGCCTACCCGATCGCGGTCGACCTGACCGGCGCCACGACCGTGCGCGTCCCCCTGCGCGCCGACGCGACCCACGACCTCGACGCGATGGCCGACGCGGTCACCGAGCGCACCAAGGTCGTCCTGGTCTGCACCCCCAACAACCCGACCGGACCGGTCGTCACGGCGGACGAGCTGGAGCGCTTCCTCGACCGGGTTCCCGATCACGTGCTGGTCGTCGTCGACGAGGCGTACGTCGAGTTCGTCGGCGACCCGGACGCCGCGAAGGGCCTGGACGCCCTGGCCGGGCACGACAACGTGGTGGTCCTGCGGACGTTCTCCAAGGCGTACGGCCTCGCGGGCCTGCGGGTCGGCTACGCGATCGCCCGCCCCGAGGTCGCCGAGTCGATCCGCAAGGCGACGGCGCCGTTCACGGTGACCGACGTCGCCCAGGCGGCGGCGCTCGCGTCCCTCGACGCCCAGGACGCACTCGACGAGCGGGTCGCCGCGATCGTGCGCGAGCGCGGCGCGATGGTCGAGGCGCTGCGCGCCCAGGGCTGGGACGTGCCGCGGACCGAGGCCAACTTCGTCTGGTTGCCGCTGGGGGAGCACGCGCTGGACTTCGCGACCGCGTGCGACCCGGTGTCGGTGCGGCCGTTCGCGGGTGAGGGCGTACGCATCAGCGTCGGCACCCCCGCGGTCAACGCCCAGCTCATCGAGCTGGCCGGTGCCTGGCGGTCGGCGCGCGGCATCTCCTGAGGGGCGTTCGGGTGGATCTGGGCCCTCCGGACCGCTACGGTGGGTTCGTGAGCGTGACGCCTGTCACGTTCGTGCGTCCCTGACGCCGTCCACCACCCTGTGACGACGGACGGGCCGCGCAGACTTCGACTCCGGAGCGGGGACCCCGACTCCCGGGTGATTGAGGGAGACGCATGTCCGACCCGTCCGTCCACGCTGTCGCCGACAGCCCGCTCGTCCAGCTGCTGACCCCCGAGGGTGTCCGCACCACGAGCCCCGAGCACGCCTATGACGGCTCGCTCGCCGACATCCAGGACCTCTTCCGCGACCTGGTGATGACCCGCCGCCTCGACACCGAGGCGTTCGCACTCCAGCGCCACGGCGAGCTCGGCCTGTGGCCGCCGGCCCTCGGCCAGGAGGCCGCTCAGGTCGGCTCGGCGCGGGCGCTCCGCCCGCAGGACTTCGCGTTCCCGACCTATCGCGATCACGGCGTGGTGCTGTGCCGCGGCGAGGACCCGGTCCACCTGCTGAGCATCTTCCGTGGGTCGAGCCTCGGCGGCTGGGATCCCGCTGACCACAACGTCGCGCTGCCCAACATCATCATCGGCGCGCAGACCCTGCACGCGACCGGCTACGCGATGGCGCTCACGATCGAGGGACTCGTCGGCACCGGCGACCCCGAGCGCGATGCGGCCTCGATCGCGTACCTCGGCGACGGTGCGACGAGCCAGGGCGACTTCAACGAGGCCCTTGACTGGGCCGCGGTGCACCAGGCGCCGGTCGTGTTCTTCTGCCAGAACAACCACTACGCGATCTCGGTGCCGCTGGAGCGCCAGACCCGGGTGCCGATCGTGCAGCGCGCGGACGGCTTCGGCCTGCCGGGCGTACGCGTCGACGGCAACGACGTGCTCGCGTGCCACGCCGTGACCACCGCGGCGCTGCAGCGGGCGCGCGACGGTCAGGGCCCGACCCTGATCGAGGCCGTGACCTACCGCATGGGTCCGCACACCACGTCCGACGACCCGACCCGCTACCGCGAGGCCGCGGAGGCGGACGGCTGGCGGGCCAAGGACCCGATCGAGCGGGTGCGCCTGTACCTGGCCGCCGAGGGGGTGTCGCAGGACTGGTTCGACGGCGTCCAGGCCGAGGCGGACGCGCTCGGGGTGCACCTGCGCGAGGCGTGCCAGAACATCCCCGAGCCCGATCTCGCGGCGCTGTTCGACCACGTCCACGTCGACACGACCCCCGAGACCGAGCAGCAGAAGGCCGAGTACGTCGCCTGGCGCGACTCGTTGGAGGGGAGCGTCGCATGACCGAGAAGATGACGATGGTGAAGGCGCTCAACACGGGCCTGCGCGCCGCGATGGACAAGGACCCCAAGGTCATCGTGATGGGCGAGGACGTCGGCCGCCTCGGCGGCGTGTTCCGGGTGACCGAGGGGCTGCAGAAGGACTTCGGCGAGGGCCGGGTCATGGACACGCCCCTCGCGGAGTCGGCGATCCTCGGCACCGCGATCGGGATGACGTTCCGCGGTTTCCGCCCGGTCGTGGAGATCCAGTTCGACGGCTTCGTCTACCCCGCGTACGACCAGATCGTCAGCCAGGTCGCGCGGATGCACTTCCGCAGCGGCGGGCGGGTGCCGATGCCGATCGTGATCCGGATCCCGTTCGGCGGCGGCATCGGCGCGGTCGAGCACCACTCCGACAGCCCGGAGGCGCAGTTCGCGCTGACCTCAGGGCTCAAGGTGGTCTCGTGCGCGGACCCGCACGACGCCCACTGGATGATCCAGCAGGCGATCGAGTCCGACGACCCGGTCGTCTTCATGGAGCCCAAGCGGCGCTACTGGGAGTCGGGCCAGGTCGACACGGCCTCGACCGAGCTCCCGCTCCTCGCGTCCCGGGTCGTGCGGTCCGGCGCCGACGCGACCCTCATCGCGTACGGCCCGATGGTCAAGACGTGCCTCGAGTCGGCTGCCGCCGCGGCGGAGGAGGGCCTCGACCTCGAGGTCATCGACCTGCGGACGCTGTCTCCCCTCGACCTGGGCCCCGTGCTCGAGTCGGTGCGCCGCACGGGGCACGCGGTCGTCGTCCACGAGGCGCAGCGCACGCTCGGGCTCGGTGCCGAGATCGCGTCGCGCATCACCGAGGAGTGCTTCTACTCGCTGGAGGCGCCCGTGCAGCGGGTGACGGGCTACGACATGCCCTATCCGCCCAGCCGGGTCGAGGAGGAGTTCCTGCCGGGGCTCGATCGCATCCTGGACGCCGTCGACCGCGCTCGCGCGTACTGAGAGGGAGACACCCATGAACGAGTTCAAGCTGCCGGACGTCGGCGAGGGGCTGACCGAGGCCGAGATCGTGCGGTGGTGCGTCGCGGTGGGCGACACGATCGACATCAACGACATCGTGGTCGAGATCGAGACCGCCAAGTCGATCGTCGAGCTGCCCAGCCCGTACGCCGGGGAGGTCCACGCCCTCATGGTGGCCGAGGGCGACACCGTCCACGTCGGCACGCCGATCATCTCTATCGGTGGGCCCGGGGCCGGGACCCCGGAGCCCGAGCCCGACGAGTCCGTCCCCGAGGTGGATCCGGTCGGTGGTCCTGACCCGTCGCCGCAGGCACCCGAGCGCCAGGCGATGCTCGTCGGCTACGGCCCGCGCACGGACGTCCCGGTCCGTCGTCGCCGGGTGCCCGCCGCTGCGGCACCCGCCCGGGTGTCGTCGGTCGACACCGAGAAGGTCACCCAGAAGGCGCCCCCGCCCCCTGTGGCGCCGGCGCCGCAGGTGCAGAAGGCGCCGCGTCCCCTGGCCAAGCCGCCGGTCCGCAAGCTCGCGAAGGACCTCGGCATCGACCTGGCCGAGATCCGCACGGCCAACGGGGTCATCACCCGCGCGGACGTGCACGCGCACGCCGACTCCGCCCCGGCCCCTGGCCTCGCGCAGGTGGCCGACGCTCCACGGCAGACGACGTCCGAGGGCGACGAGCGGATCCCGATCAAGGGTGTCCGCAAGTGGACCGCCGAGGCGATGGTGCGCTCGGCGTTCACCGCCCCGCACGTCACCGAGTGGGTCACGCTCGACGTCTCGCGCACGGTCGAGCTCGTCGCGACGCTGCGTGCGAGCAGATCTTTCGAAGGCGTGAAGGTCTCACCGACCCTCATCGCGGCCAAGGCGATCTGCCTCGCGCTGCGCACGACCCCGCAGCTCAACGCCCGGTGGGACGAGGACGCCCAGGAGATCGTGATCAAGAAGTCGGTCAACCTCGGCATCGCCGCCGCGACCGACCGCGGACTGGTGGTCCCCAACATCGTCGGCGCCGACTCGATGTCGCTCGTCGAGCTCGCGAAGGCGCTGGGTGAGCTGACCGCCACCGCACGGGCCGGGCGCACCCAGCCCGCCCAGATGACCGGTGGCACGTTCTCGCTGACCAACATCGGCGTCTTCGGTGTCGACGCGGGCACCCCGATCCTCAACCCGGGGGAGTCCGGCATCCTGGCGCTCGGAGCGATCGAGCGGCGGCCGTGGGTCGACGAGAACGACCAGATCGTGCCGCGCTGGGTCACGACCCTCGCGCTGAGCTTCGACCACCGCGTGGTCGACGGCGAGCAGGGCTCGCGCTTCCTGGCCGACGTCGCGGGAATCCTCCGCGACCCGGCCATGGCGCTCACCCACTAGCCCACCCCCACCCCGCCCAGATTTGCGGGGTCCTGCACCGAATCCGCCCGCGGAAGCGTGCAGGACTCCGCGAATGCGGGCTGGTCGGCGAGGACTAAACTCGACCGGTGAGCCAAGCGACCGAGACGCGCCACCGCGGGGCGTACGCCATCTGGGTCGTGGCCCTCCTCGTCTACGTGCTCGCGGTGTTCCACCGCTCGTCCCTCGCGGTCGCCGGTCTCGCCGCGACCGACCGGTTCGGCATCGTGGCGTCGCAGCTCGCGACGTTCACGATGCTGCAGCTGCTGGTCTATGCGGCGATGCAGATCCCGGTCGGTCTGCTGGTCGATCGGTTCGGTCCGCGCCGGGTGCTGCTGACCGGTGCGATCACCCTGACCGTCGCGCAGGCCGGCTTCGCGTTCGCCGACACCTACGCCCTCGCGCTCGTCGCCCGCGTGTTCGTCGGCATCGGGGACGCGATGACGTTCATCTGTGTCCTGCGCCTGGTCAACACCTGGTTCGCCCCGCGGCGCATCCCCCTGATCACCCAGCTGACCGGCATGATCGGGCAGCTCGGCGCGATCATCGCCGCGGTGCCCATGACCGCGGCGCTCAGCCACCTCGGCTGGACCAAGGCGTACCTGCTGGCGGCCTCGATCGGCATCGTGTTGTCGATCGCCCTCGCGATCGTGGTCCGCGACCGGCCGGACGCCCGCTCCACCCAGGGTCCGGCGCTGTCGTTCGTGCAGATCCGCAGCAGCCTCGGCGCGTCGTGGGCGCAGCCCGGCACCCGCCTCGGCTTCTGGATCCACTTCTCGACCCAGTTCAGCGCGACGACGTTGGGCCTGTTGTGGGGCTATCCGTTCTTCGTGCGCGGCGAGCACACGTCCAAGGGCTTCGCAGGTCTCCTGCTGACGCTGATGGTGGTCGCCATGATGGCCGCGGGCCCGCTCCTCGGCTGGGCCATCGGGCGTCACCCGTGGCACCGCTCGACCTTCGTCCTGTCGATCATCGGCTCGATCGTCGCGGTGTGGACGATCGTGCTCTGCTGGCCGGGCACCGCGCCCGCCTGGCTGCTGGTCGTCCTGGTCCTCGTGACCGGGGTCGGTGGCCCCGCCTCGATGATCGGCTTCGACGTCGGGCGCACGTCCAACCCGATCGAGCGCATGTCCAGCGCCACGGGGATCATCAACCAGGGCGGCTTCATCGCGAGCCTCGTGCTGGTGATCGCGATCGGCCTGATCCTCGACTGGCGCACGCCGGGCGGCGGGACGTCCTACACGCCCGAGGCCTTCCGCTGGGCGATGTCGTTCCAGTACGTCCTGTGGGCGGTCGGCATCACGCAGATCTGGCGCTACCGCGTGCGCACCCGGGCCAAGGTCATGGCCGAGGACCCCGGCGCGTACGGCCGCACGCCGCTGTAGGTCAGGAAGTGGACGCCGGCGGGCGCCACCCGTCGTCGTCGCGGATCGTGCCGGTGATGCGTCGGCTGATCTCCCGCAGCTGCTCCACCTGCGCCCGGGTCAGCGGGTCGAGCACCAGCCTGCGGACCGTGGCGACGTGGCCCGGGGCCGCGTCGTCGACCGTGCGGCGTCCCCGGTCGGTGAGGATCGCCAGCGTGTAGCGACCGTCGGCGGGATCGGGGATGCGCCGCAGCCAGCCCCTCGTCTCCAGCCGTGACGCGGCACGCGACAGGCGGGACAGCGAGCTGTTGGCGTAGCCGGCCAGGACGCTCATGCGCAGCGTCTGCTCGGGTGACCGGGCCAGCGCGTACATCAGCCCGTACTCGAAGTGCGTCAGGCCGGCATCGCGCTGCAGCTGGGCGTCCAGCGCCGCCGGCAGCCACTCGAGGACGGTGGCCAGTGCGGACCACGCCTCGAGGTCCTCGCCGCTGAGGTCGGCCGGGCTCTCGGGGTGTGACATGACCCCACCGTACGACAGTTGACTTGATCAGGAAAGTCATCTCTCGTACCGTTCACTTGACTGATCAAGTGAAAAGGATGACGAGCATGGATCTGCAGCTGACCGGCAGGACCGCCTTCGTGAGCGGCTCGACCCAGGGCATCGGGTACGCGATTGCGGAGGCCCTCCTCGCCGAGGGCGCATCGGTCGTGGTCAACGGACGCGACGACGAACGGGTCGGATCGGCGGTGGCCCGTCTGCGGGCGGCGTTCCCGGCCGCGGCCGTCTCCGGTATCGCCGCCGACTTCGCCGACGCCGAGCAGGTCGGAGGCCTGCTCGAGGCGCTGGGCGACGTCGACGTCCTGGTCAACAACGTGGGCCTGTTCGACCTCGCGCCCTTCGCGGACGTCCCGGACCAGGAGTGGCACCGGTACTTCGAGATCAACGTCATGAGCGGCGTCCGTTTGTCGCGGCACGTGCTCGGCGGCATGCTCGACCGGGGCTGGGGCCGGATCATCTTCGTCGGCAGCGAGTCGGGCGTGAACGTCCCGGCCGACATGGTCCACTACGGCGTCACCAAGGCGGGCACGATCGCGCTCGCCAACGGCCTGGCCAAGCTCACCCGGGGCACCGAGGTCACGGTCAACACGATCCTCGGCGGGCCGACGTACTCCGACGGCGTCGCCCGGGCGGTCGAGCAGCTCGCGCAGCAGCAAGGTGTGCCGGTCGAGGTGCTGAAGGATGCCATCGCGAGTGGCAACCAGACATCGCTGCTGCAGCGGTTCATCGACCCGGCCGAGATCGCCCACCTCGCGACGTACCTGGCCAGCCCGCTCGCGTCGGCGACCAACGGAGCCGCGCTGCGGGCCGACGGCGGGGTGCTGACGGCCATGCTGTGACGGCCGGGATCGCGACCGGGCTCAGACCTTGAGCTCGACGCCGGTTGCGGCCTCGGAGGCCGCCCACAGGTCGTCCGCCAGGCTCTCGTCGCGCGCGGCCCGCGACATCCCCACCAGCTTGGGCCTGCCGCGCATGCCACCGAGGCTGCCGGGTCCGACGTACTCGCCACCGGTCAGGCTCGGATCGGTCGCGGCCATCAACAGGGGCCAGGCCCCGTGCGACGCGGGCTGGCCGATGATCTTGCTGACCTGGTGGATGCCGACGCCCGGCAGCGACACCCCGCGGACCGACGGCCCGGTCTTGGTGAGGTTGGTAGCGGCGTAGCCGGGGTGAGCCGCGACGCTCACGACCCCGCTGCCGGCCGCCTTCGCCCGGCGGTCGAGCTCGACTGCGAACAGCAGGTTGGCCAGCTTGGACTCGGCATAGGACTGCCAGCGGCGGTAGCGGCGTGGGCTGCCGGCGGGCGTCAGCGACGTCAGGTCGATGCCGCCGACCGACGTGTGGGCCATCGAGGAGACCGTCACGACCCGGGCGTCGCTCGCGTCGAGGACCGGCCACAGGCCGGCGGTCCAGGCGAAGTGGCCGAGGTGGTTGGTGCCGATCTGCAGCTCGAAGCCGTCCTTGGTCTCGCTCCTGGGCGGGATCATGATGCCGGCGTTGTTGACCAGGACGTCGATGCGGTCGTACGTGCCCGCGACCTCGGCGGCGGCCCGCTTCGCGTCCGCGAGATCGGCCAGGTCCAGCGCGACGACGTCGATGCGGACCCGGGGCACGTCGCGGCGAATGCGGTCGACGACCGCGCTCGCCTTGGTCTCATCGCGTGCGGTGACCACGAGCTCGGCGCCCTTGCGGGCGAGGCCGAGTGCGGTGTGGAGGCCGAGGCCCCCGGTCACTCCCGTGATGACGGCGCGCCGCCCGGACAGGTCAGGGATGTCGTCGGCGCTCCAGGTCACGCCGCACAGGCTACTGCCGGGAGGACGTCGTCGCAGTGTCGAGCAGCCGGCGGTCGCGACGCGCGGCCCGGCGCGACCAGAAGACGTACGCACCGAGGAGGGCGCCCGCCGAGACACCGAGGATCGCGATCCCCTTGCCGTTGTTGACGGTGCCGGCGTACGTCGTGACGGCGGCGAACGCGTATCCCGCGGTGTCGGGGCGGTCGCTCTCGGGCCGGCACACGATGCGCAGGCCGTCGCGGCCGTCCTCGAGCATCGCGATGAGGTGCCAGGTCTCGCCTGCGGCCCGGTTGGTCACACCGACGTCCTTGTCGGGGATCTCGACCCGTTCCTTCGCCCGGTCGCGGCCGTGGCACGCGATCGCACCGCGGTCGGGGTCGTTGCTGAAGACTGCGAGCGTGCTGCCCTTCGCGTCGGCCAGCTCGCTCACCGGGGTCAGCTTCGCCTCGCGCACGCTGTCGAAGGCGCTGGCGGCCACTGCCGTTGCCGCCATCGTGCTCCCGATCGCGAGAAAGAAGGCCGCGAGATACCAGAGCGGGTTGGTCAGTCTCACGCGCCAACTTTCCCACACGTGCGGGTGCGGGCCGCGCGTCGCGGGGTGGGTGTCGCCTAGAGCGGGGTGATCGGCTCGTCGGAGCCGGTCCCCTCGGGCACCGGATCGTTGACGCCGGGCTTGGCCTCGGTGTCGGGCTCGGGCTGCGGCTCCTGCAGTGGCTCGGTCATGAGCTGTCCTCTCGTCGACCAACCTCGTACCCCGATCGGCCCCGTCGACGCGGGGTGAGGACGATCGCGGGGGGTACGCACGGCTCCGTGAGCCAGGAGATCGACCACCGCGCCCACCCCGAGGCGTACCGCGTGGGACGCGGGGAGCAGGGCGTGTTCGGCGTGCAGCCCTACGCGTCCGAGCTGCTGCCGCTGTGGCGCTTCGCGACGCCCGACGTGGCGACGACCAGCAGTGAGGCGATCCTCCAGGCGTTCTGCGACTACCTCGAGGCGGGTGACTTCGTGGGCGCGGACATGGCGCGCAAGTACCTGCAGATGGGCTACACCCGGTCGCGACGCTATGCCCGCCACCGCGGCGGCAGGAAGTACGACGGGCCCGTCCCGGCCGACCAGAAGGGTCGCAGCGGCGCCCACGGTCGGCGTGAGCTGCCGCCGGACGAGGAGGACCCGGTCAAGGCCGAGTCGGCGCAGATCTTCAAGCGGGCCTGGGACGCCGCGGCCGCCGACGAGAGATATCAGCGTCTCAGGGCCGCGCACCGCAAGGCGTACGGATGAGACGGTCGAGGCCCCGCACACCTGACGGCGTGCGGGGCCTCGACGGGTCCGATCAGACGGTTCCGATCAGAACACTGCTTCGTCCAGCTCCATGATCGAGCTGTCGATGTTCTCGGCGATCGCGCGCTCGCCGGCCAGGAGCGGCAGGACGTTGCGGGCGAAGAACGAGGCGGCCGCGACCTTGCCCTCGTAGAAGGACTTGTCGGACGCCGACACCTCGCCGTCGAGCTTTGTCAGCGCCACGTCGGCGCCGCGGAGCAGCAGCCACGCGACGACGAGGTCGCCCAGCACGTACACCAGGCGGGTCGTGTTGAGCCCGACCTTGTAGATGTTGGCGATGTCGCCCTTCTCGTCGGCCGGGTTGGCCGACATCAGGTCGGTGAACACCGCGCCGATGATGGCCTGCGCGTCCTCGAGGCCCTTCGCGAGCAGCTCGCGCTCGACCTTGAGGCGACCGTTGCCGGCCTCGCTCTTGATGAAGGCCTCGATCTCGGCGGACAGGTGGCCGAGTGCCTGGCCCTTGTTGCGCACGATCTTGCGGAAGAACAGGTCCTGGCCCTGGATCGCCGTGGTGCCCTCGTAGAGGGTGTCGATCTTGGCGTCACGGACGTACTGCTCGATCGGGTAGTCCTGCAGGAAGCCCGATCCGCCGTACGTCTGCAGCGACTCGGTGCCGAGCAGGGTCCACGACCGCTCCGAGCCATAGCCCTTGACGAGGGGCAGCAGCAGATCGTTGATGGCCTCGGGCAGCGAGGCGTCCTCACCGTCCGCGGTCTTCTGCATGACCTCGTCCTGGAACGTCGCGGCGTAGATCATCAGCGAGCGCAGGCCCTCGGCGAACGACTTCTGCATCAGCAGCGAGCGACGGACGTCGGGGTGGTGGGTGATCGTGACGCGCGGAGCGGTCTTGTCGGACGCACGCGTGAGGTCGGCGCCCTGCACGCGCTCCTTGGCGTAGTCGAGCGCGTTGAGGTAACCGGTCGACAGGGTCGCGATGGCCTTGGCGCCGACGAACATGCGCGCGTTCTCGATCACGCGGAACATCTGGTTGATGCCGTCGTGCACCTCGCCGAGGAGCCAGCCCTGCGCGGGTGCGCCGTCGCCGAAGGTGACCTCGCACGTCGTGGACACCTTGATGCCCATCTTCTTCTCGACATTCGTGACGTACGCGCCGTTGCGCTCGCCGGTCAGCTCACCGGTCTCGTGGTCGAAGTGGAACTTGGGGACCAGGAACAGGCTCAGGCCCTTGGTGCCGGGTCCGCCGACTCCCTCGACGCCCTGCGGGCGGGCGAGGACGAGGTGCAGGATGTTCTCGGCCAGGTCGTGCTCGGCCGAGGTGATGAAGCGCTTGACGCCCTCGATGTTCCAGGAGCCGTCCTCGTTGGGGAAGGCCTTGGTGCGGCCGGCGCCGACGTCGGAGCCCGCGTCGGGCTCGGTCAGCACCATCGTGGCGCCCCAGCGGCGGTCGACGATGTGCTGGGCGATCTTCTTGTCGCGCTCGATGCCGTTCTCGAAGACGATGCGCGCGAACGCGGGGCCGCAGGCGTACATCCAGATCGCCGGGTTGGCACCGAGCACGAACTCCGAGCTCGACCAGATCAGGGAGGCCGGGCCGCGCTGGCCGCCGAGCTCCTCGGGGATCTGGATGCGCCACCACTCGGCGTCCATCCAGGCCTGGTACGACTTGGCGAACGCCGGGTTCATCGTGACCGTCTTGGCCTCCGGATCGTAGACCGGGGGGTTGCGGTCGGCGTCGTCGAAGGACGCGGCCAGGGCGGTCGAGGCGAGCCGCTCGACCTCGCCGAGGATGCTCGACGCCGTGTCCTGGTCGATCTCCTCGAAGACGCCGGTGCCGTAGACGCTGCCGCGGTCGAAGAGCTCGAAGAGGTTGAACTCGACGTCGCGGAGGTTGCTCTTGTAATGGCTCATGCCAGCATTCCTTCAGGGGGTACGCGCTGCAGGCCGCAGCTTGCTACTGGGAAGTAACTTAAGTATCCGCCCGGTAGGGCACGAAAGACAAGTCAATCGCCGAAACGCCGCTGTCGACCCCGTCACACGAGGTGCTGGGCCAGATCCTCCAAGGACGGCAGGACGAGCCCCGCTCCAGCGGCGCGCAGCTCGTCGGCGGTGCACGGTCCGGTGGTCACGCCGATGCCTGCGGCCCCGGCGAGTCCCGCGGCGTCCATGTCGTGCACGTGGTCGCCCACGTATGTCGTGGCGCCCTCGGCCCGCAACACGTCAGCCTTGCCCTCGCGCCAGGCCTGGCCGAAGACCTCGTCGACCTCCAGGCCGAGACGTTCGAGGTGCAGCCGGGCGTTGGGGCCGTGCTTGGCGGTGATGACGATCGTGCGGCCCAGGCGTCCGGCAGCGGCGAGCGCCTCGTGCGCCCCGGGTAGCGGCTCGACCAGGTCGAGCGCGATCTGCGGGTAGAGGTCGCGGTAGCGGTCCGCCCAGCGGGCGACCTCCGCCTCCGGGATCCAGTTGGTGAGCTCCCACTCCAGCGGCGGCCCCAGGCGGGAGATGACCAGATCGGTGTCGATCGCGAACCCCGACTCGGTCACGATCTCGTCGTAGACCGCCTTGATGCCCGGCCTGGAGTCGATCAGCGTCATGTCGAGGTCGAAGCCGGTCGTCGTCATGGCCCCGACGGTAGCCCGGTGAACGGCCCAGGACGCGACAAGGCCCTCACGACCTGCGTCGGGAGGGCCTGGTGGTGGTGCAGGTGTCAGCGGATGCTGAACATGTGCGGGTAGGTGCGCTCCGGCACGTGGCCGTAACCATCGTTCGAGACGAGACGAAGGGTCTTGGCGATTCCGACGACGGAGACGGCACCGACGAGGATTCCGATGACGATCATGGCGGCCTCCCTGAGGCGTTGAAGGGTCGAACCGGGCTGGTTCGTGTCTCCAGTCTGACTCGCGTGATCGTCAAGGACAAGCGAACATAACTACGGGTAACGTGTAGTCTTTCTACATGGATGTCCATCGTCTCTCTCTGCTGAGGGAACTCGCGGAGCGCGGCACCGTCGGGGCCGTCGCGGACGCGATGAAGGTCACACCGTCGGCGGTCTCCCAGCAGCTGAAGGTGCTGGAAAGGGAGGCCGGATACACGCTCGTCGAGCCAGCCGGACGCGGGGTCGCCCTGACGGCCGCGGGTCGCGCCCTGGCGCAGACCGCGACCGAGATCGCCGTCGCGATCGAGCGCGCCGAAGGGCGTTGGCGCGAGTACATGGAGCGGCCTGCCGGCCTCGTCCGGGTCGCGACGTTCCCGACCGGCGGGGAGATGCTCCTGCCCGGTGTCCTGACGCGGATGGCCGACGTCCCGGAGGTCGAGCTGGTCTGCTCCGACGAGGACGGTGTCACGGTCGACTTCGCCGACCTGACCCCCGACTACGACGTCGTGATCGCCGACTCACCGACGACCGCGGCCACGTGGCACGAGCGAGGGCTCCAGGTCGTGCCGCTCATGAGCGAGCCGCTCGACGTCGCCCTCCCGGAGGGGCATCCCCTTGCGCGCAAGGTGAGTCTGTCCCCCAAGGACGTCGGCAGCGAGACCTGGATCGGTGTTCCCCACGACTACCCGTTCGACCGGGTGCTCAGCCAGGTCGTGGCCGCCACCGGCGAGCCGGTCCGCATCGCCCAGCGCATCTCCGACAACAGCATCGTGGAGGCGCTCGTGGCTGCCGGCCACGGGATCGCGATCCTGCCGAGGTTCACGACCCGCGAGCACGGGAACGGCCTGGTCACCCGCCCGCTGGTGGGCATCCGGGCCAAGCGGGAGATCGCGGCCCTCCTGCGACCGGACCGCTACGAGCGACCGTCGGTCCGCCTCGTGGTCCAGGCGCTTCGCGACGAGGCCCGCGCGGTGGCCGACCAGCACCAGGCCGTCTGACGGCGCCGTCGCCGTAGGGTGGCGCCATGAGCGCGTACACCACGATCGCGCGCGATGCCGTGGCCCGGATCGAGGTGAAGCACTCGGTCTTCCTGTGCACGGTGAAGCGGGTGGAGACCGAGGACGAGGCCCGCGCGCTGGTCGCTCGGCTGCGCAAGGACCACTGGGACGCCCGCCACCACTGCTCGGCGTTCGTGATCGGACCTGAGGGCCGGCTGCAGCGGTCCTCGGACGACGGTGAGCCCTCCGGAACGGCCGGCGCTCCCATGCTCGACGTGATCGTCGGCGCCGGCCTCAGCGACGTCGCCGCCGTGGTGACCCGCTGGTTCGGCGGCACCCTCCTCGGGGCCGGCGGCCTCGTCCGGGCCTACTCGGACGCGGTCCGCGCCGGGCTCGACGAGGCGGGGACGCTGCGGCGCGAGCTCGTCCGCGAGCTCGAGACAGAGGTCGACGCGGCCGATGCCGGCCGCATCGAGAACGAGCTGCGGACCCGAGGGATCGCGGTGCTGGACGTGTCGTGGAGCGATCGGGTCCGGCTCCGGCTGGGGGCTGCGCCGGACGACGTCCCCCGGCTCGACTCGGTGCTGGCCGAGCTCACCGGTGGCGTCGCAGAGGCCCGGCCGGTCGGGGAGCGCTGGGTCGACCGCTGACCGTGGGTGCCCGAGCGGCGCGTGCGGACGCCCCGCCCGGGTCGAAAGCCGTGCCTCGTCGTGCCATGGTGGCTGCATGAGCGAGCCGAGCCCCACCACGTCCCCTGTCATCGTCGTCACCGGTGCGAACGGCCTCGTCGGATCACGGGTCTGTGCCCGTCTTGTCGAGAGCGGCGCCACCGTCCGCGCCGTCGTGCGCCGTCCCGGGGCCGAGATACCCGCCGGGGTCGAGGAGTGGGTGGGCGAGTTCGGCGATCCGGCATTCGCCGCGTCGGTGGTCGAGGGCGCCACGGGTGTCGTGACGACGGTCCACCCGATGGGCTCGGACCGCGGCACCCAGCACCGTGTCGCTGTCGAGGGCACGCCCGTCCTCGCCCGGGCCGCGCGCGACGCGGGTGTCGAGCGCCTCGTGCACGTCTCCACCGCCGCGGTCTACGACCGCTCGCCCTCGGCGGGGGACGTCGACGAGTCGTCGGCCCTTGTCGGCGAGAACGCCGACGACTACGCGGCGACCAAGCGCGACACCGACGCCGCCCTCGCGGACGTGGACGGACTCACCCGGGTCCTGGTGCGCCCGCCGGCGATCCTGGGGGCCGGGGAGACCTCGGTCTGGAACGCCTTGCGGCCCGCCGCGATCCGCGACGAGGAGAGCGCCCGGCGCGCCGTGCCCGAGCAGACCTTCTCCTGGGTCCACGTCGACGACCTGGCCGGGCTCGTGGCCGACCTGGCCACGGGCCGCATCGCGACGTCGGACGATCCGGAGCACGGCCCGGTCGAGGGCGGATGCACCGCGGTGAACGCGGCCGCGGGCCCCGCGACCGTCCGCGACTACTACGAGACCGTGACCCGAGCCGTGGGCGTCGAGCCGCTCTGGGACGACGCCCCCGCCTGGACCGGCCAGATCCTCAACGATCGGGCTCGTGGCTGGGGCTGGGTCCCCGCAGTGGGTCTGGCGACGGCGTTGGCCGAGATCGACGCGGGCCTGCGCGGGGCGCAGGGAGAGGATCCCGCCGCCGGACGCTAGTCCTGCGGAGCCTGCGACAGGCCCTTCTTCTGGGCGTACAGGCGCTGATCGGCGCGCCGCAGCAGCGAGTCCTCGGTGTCGGTGCGCCGGGCGGTGGCGAGCCCGAACGTCCAGGCGGCCTCCGACTCGGTCTGCAGCCGGCGCATGATCGTGGTGGCAGCGGGCGTGGACGTGTCGGGAAGAAGGATGACGAACTCGTCGCCGCCGATGCGCGCGATCGTGTCCTGCGGTCGCAGCGATCTGCGCAGGTCCTCCACCAGGCGGACGAGCGTCTGGTCGCCCGCGTGGTGGCCGAGACGGTCGTTGATCGCCTTGAACCCGTCGAGATCGATCACGGCGAGCGTCAGCGTACGAGCCGTCCGCTGGTTCCGGGGGAGCTTGCGGGCGAGCTGGTCGGAGAGGCCCGTGCGGTTGAAGGCGCCCGTGAGGGGGTCGGACTGGGCTTGGCGCTCGAGCTTCGCGCGCAGGTACAGGGCGGCCTCGAGGCAGAAGAGTGAGGCCAGGGCCAGGTTCGACCAGGTCGCGAAGACCTCGTGGTGGTCCGAGACGAGCAGCGCCGTCCCGGACATCACGAAGAGACCGCCCACGGACGCCCGGGCGAGCCGCGGTCGGAAGAACCATCCGAGATAGCAGCTGACCATGGGATACAGCACCAGGTTGTTGACGGTCATGATCGTGTCGCCGCCGAGCGAGACCTGCAAGGACGTGACGCCCCCGAAGAGCCAGCACCCGTACAGGGCGATCGCTGGGGGGAAGCGCTCGCCGAGGATGAACGGCGCCACCGTGACGCCGAGCGCAACCGAGATGACCAGCCAGGTCCACTGCATGGACAGGTTCACCGAGCCGGTGATCACGTCGGCGATGGCGGTGGCAGCGATCACGAGAGCGCCCAGGGACGTCACCAGGCTGAAGGCGGTCGCCCTGGCTCCTGTGATCGTCCGTGCCACGTGCATGTCTGTCTCCGCTCGACTCAGACACTTTGTCACGCTCGTCGCCGTCATGCCTGACCAACGCCGAAGAATGTCATGTCGAGGCGTGATTGCCGAGCTGAGTGGTGGGACTCAGGTCGCAGACGTGACGGGCGCCTGGAGCATGCCTGCGATCGCGTCGCACAGGAAGTCTCCCGCCTGCGACCACTGCGGCGCGTCGCTGTCACGAGCCTCGATGTCGGCGCAGGCCGTGGTGAGGATGTGGGTCATCAGTCGCATGCGCGCGTTGACGATGGTGGGGTCCAGGTGCGTCAGCCTCTGGCTGACGGACGCGATGACCCGCGCAGCGACCGGGGCCCGGTCGCGCTTGGCCATCAGCAGGGTGATCGCCGCGGGGTAGGCGTAGGCCTGCTGCAGGAAGCGGGCGCGGTAGCTCGGGGTCGGCAGCGCCGCGAAGGACGAGGTCACGGGCAGCACGAGCGCGCGGACGTCCCCCAGCAGCGAGTCGGACTGCTCGAACAGCGCCTTGCGCGCGGGCTCGAGACCGGTCAGGTGGCGGTCGAGCAGCGCGTCGAGCAGTCCCTCGCGCCCGCCGAAGTAGTAGCGGACTGCCGAGTGGTTGCTGTTGCCGGCGGCCTCCGCGACCTTGCGGTCCGACACCGCGGCGATGCCGTGCTCGGCGAAGAGCCGCTCGGCGGCTTCGAGCAGGTCGCCACTGGCGTCGGCGCGGGGCATGGATCTCCTTGAGCTGGTCGGGAGCGTCACAGCCATCATCGCCGATGGTTTTACGCCACATGCCTTAATATATCGAAGCGGTCCGCACGGATCGCTCCGAACGCTAGGGAGTGCCTGTGGAACCGTCCGCCGAGTCCGTCGCCCAGAAGTATCCGCCGCCTCCGCCGGAGACCCCTGCGGAGCGCAAGGGGCGCATGGTGGCGCTGTTCGTCATGCCGTTCCTGATCGTGACGATGATGTACGCGGTCTACATGAGCACGATGCACGATCCGCAGCCGAGCGACATGCCCGTCGCGGTTGTCGGCACTGGTGCGCAGGCAGAGGGCTTCGCCGACCGGCTGCGCAGCGCCGCGCCGGACGCGCTCGACGTGCGGGTCGTCGACGACGTCTCCGCGGTCGAGGAGCTCATCGCGCAGGAGGAGATCACCGGCGCGATCGAGCCTCCCGCGAGCGGTGACGTCGCGAAGATCTACCAGGCCTCGGCCGGCGGCGCGTCCCAGGCGTCCGTCGTGTCCGGTCTGCTGGGCCCGCTGGCGATCGCAGAGGGCTGGGAGACCGAGAAGGTCGAGCTGGCGCCCCTCCCGGAGGGTGATGGCACGGGCACGATGGTGCTGTTCGCCGCGATGGGCATGATGCTGGCGGGCTACGTCCCCCTCAGCAGCATGCTGTCCGGCACGCCGAACCTGCTGCGTGCCCGCACGTTCCTGCCGATCGCGCTCGGCTGGGGCGCGCTGACCAGCTCGCTCATCTGGCTCATCCTCGGCCCCCTCGTCGGTGCGGTCGACGGCCACTACCCACTCTTCCTCGGGGTCGGCACGCTCGCGGTCATGGCGATCGCCGTCTCGCAGCTGCTGTTCACGAAGATCATGGGCCCGTTCGCCGTGCTGCTGGGCATGCTGCTGTGGGTGGTGTTCGGCGTCCCGTCGTCGGGCCTGGCCATGGCGATCGACACGATGCCCGGGTTCTTCGGCTGGCTGCACGGCGTCCTGCCGCTGCCGGCCGCGGGCGAGGCCATCCGCTCGGTGATCTACTTCGGTGGCGAGGGCGTCTGGGGGCACGTGCGCACCCTGGCCCTGTGGCTCGTCATCCCGCTCGTCCTGGTGGTCCTGAAGGACCGCCGCTCGGACGAGCCGATCGTGGCCGGTCCGGCGTACACCGCACCGGACGCCCCTCTGCCGGCGCTGCCCGGCGGGCCGGTCGCCTCCTACCGGCGCCGCCTGTTCGGTGTCGCGGCGTTCCCGCTCGGCATCATGGTCACGGTCGTGACGCTGATGTCGCTGTCGATGCACAAGCCCGACCTCAAGGACCTGCCGGTCGCGGTCGTCGGCGCGCAGGCGTCCGCCTTCGTGGACGGCGTCGAGCCCAAGCTCGGTGACTACGTCGACCTTCAGGTCGTGGACTCGGCCGACGAGGCCGAGCAGCTCATCAAGAAGCAGGAGATCGCTGCGGCGTACGTGCTGCCGACCGCGGAGGAGCGGGCGCCCGTGCTGCTGACGGCCGGCGGTGCCGGTGCGAGCCAGAAGGTCACGGCCGTCCAGATGTTCGGCCCGATCGCCGCCGAGAGCGGTGCCTCGTTGGAGATCAAGGACGTCGCCGCGCTGACGGGCAACGACACCGGCGGCAGCAACAGCCTGTACGTCGGCATGTCGTGGATCATGGCCGGATTCCTGTTCTTCGCCGTGATGCGCGGCGGTGCCCCGGACCTGACCCGTACGCGTCAGCTGCTCCCGCTCGTCGCCGGCTGGTCGGTCGGCATCTCGGTCTGGTTGTGGTTCCTCTTCGACGTGCTCATCGGCGCGGTCAACGGCCACGCGCTCGCGCTGATCGGCTGCGGTGCGTTCACGGTCTTCGCGGTCGCGTGGGCGAGTGCCGTCCTGATCCGGCTGTGGGGGCTCGGCGCGCTGGTGCCGGTCATGATCGTGGTGATGCTGGCGGGTGTCCCGGCCTCCGGCGGCGGACTGTCGGTCTACATGGTGCCGGAGGTCTTCCGCTGGCTCAGCGAGGTGCTGCCGCTGCCCGCGGCGGTCGACATCGCGCGTTCGCTGGTCTACTTCGACGGCACCGGCATCGGCGGCAACCTGCTGGTGATCGCCCTCTGGGGACTGGCGGGCCTCGCGCTGAACGTGCTCGTGGTCGATCGCTGGCTGAACCGGGACGGCGCCAAGCCGCACGCCCCGCTCGGTCCCAAGCACATGCCCGAGAAGCGCCAGAAGAAGACTCCGCAGGACGACGAGCTGGTCCAGCAGCCCGCCTGAGCCCCTTCGGGGGGACAGACGATGAGGGTTAGTGGTTGCCAGCGCGACCGCGAACCCTCATCGTCCGGCGCCGGGGTGACGGTGGATGAGGGTTAGTGGTCGCTGTGGGTACCGCAAACCCTCATCGTCGCGTCCCGGCTCCGCCGCAGCTGAGAGCCGATGACGGGATCCCTTGGTGGCGGCTTCGCCGCGGGGAGGGGCCCACTCGATTCGCGGATCGGCTCTCGCGAGGGGGCGCTTCGCGCCGGGGGCTGAGAGCCGATGACGGGAATCGAACCCGCATATCTTGCTTGGGAAGCAAGCGCTCTACCACTGAGCTACATCGGCGCGACGCCTCGCGGCGTCGGGTCCACCATATCCACGAGGTGACGCAGCCATGAAGCGCCTCGCCCCGAACTGCTGATCCGGCCTCGTCCTGCCATGCTCGGAACCATGACCGAGATGCCTCGCCCCGACGTCGCCGTGATCGGCGGCTCCGGCTTCTACACGTTCCTGGACAACCCGCGCGAGGTGGAGATCGAGACGCCGTACGGCAAGCCGTCCGCCCCCCTCTCGATCGGCACGGTCGAGGGGCGCTCGGTGGCGTTCCTGCCCCGGCACGGCTCCCACCACGAGTTCCCGGCCCACACCGTGCCGTACCGCGCGAACATGTGGGCACTGCGCAGCATCGGCGTCCGGCAGGTGCTGGCTCCGTGCGCCGTCGGTGGGCTGCAGGTCGAGTACGGGCCGGGGACGTTCCTCGTGCCCGATCAGCTGGTCGACCGCACGTCCGGACGCGTCCAGACGTTCTTCGACTCCGGCGCGTGCCACGTGTCGTTCTCCGATCCGTACTGCCCGCGGCTGCGCGAGCACCTGGTCGCCGGCCTGGCCGACCAGGAGCCGGTCGACGGCGGGGTGATGGTCGTCGTCGAGGGGCCCCGGTTCTCCACCCGCGCGGAGTCCAAGTGGTACGGCGACCAGGGCTGGGCCGTGATCAACATGACCGGTCATCCCGAGGCGGTCCTCGCTCGTGAGCTGGCCCTTTGCTACGCCCCGGTGGCACTGGTGACCGATTACGACGCGGGGGTGGACCAGGCGTCCTCGGTGAGCATGGACGCGGTCTTCGAGGTCTTCGCGGAGCACACCGGCACGTTGAAGAAGGTGCTCGGCGGGGTCGTCGCCGGCCTCGGCGAGCGTGACTGCGGATGCTCGCACGCGGTGGACGGGATGGACCTGCCGGTGACGTTGCCGTGAGGATCCTGCTGACGGGGGCCGCTGGGTTCATCGGCACGCACATCGGTGAGGTCGCCCGCGAGCGCGGCCACGACGTGGTCCCGCTCGACATGTTCCTGGAGAAGGCGCACGGACCGGGAGCCCGCCCGGACGGCTACGCGCAGCTCGACCTCCGAAGCGACGAGCTCGACGAGATCCTCGACGGGATCGACGTCGTGTGCCACCAGGCCGCGATGGTCGGCAACGGGGTGGACGCGCAGGACCTGCCCGACTACGCCGAGCACAACGACGCCGGCACCGCCCGACTGCTCGCCGCGATGGCGCGCGCGGGCGTGGGCGACCTCGTGCTCGCCTCCTCGATGGTCGTCTACGGCGACGGCCGCTACACGTGCCCGGTCGACGGGGACGTCCCGCCGGCCGTCCGCCAGGACGACGACCTCGCCGCGGGGCGGTACGACCCGCGGTGCCCGGTCTGCGGCGGCGAGATCGCCTGGCGCCAGATCGACGAGGACACCCCGTTCCTGCCGCGCACGAGCTATGCGGCGTCCAAGGTCGCGCAGGAGCACTACGCCTCCGCGTGGTGCACGCTCGAGGGGACGCGCGCGATCGCGCTGCGCTATCACAACGTGTACGGCCCGGGCATGCCTGCGGACACCCCCTACGCGGGGGTCGCCGCGATCTTCCGGTCCGCGATCGCACGGGGGGAGGCGCCGCGGGTGTTCGAGGACGGGCAGCAGGTCCGCGACTTCGTCCACGTCCGCGACGTCGCCCGGGCCAACGTCCTCGCGATCGAGCAGGTGGCCGGCCACCCGGTCGGTCTGACCCCCTACAACGTCGCCTCCGGGCGCACGTTCACGATCGGGCAGATGGCCGAGACCCTGTCGGCCGCAGCGGGCGGCGCACCCCCGGTCCTGACCGGCGACTACCGCCGTTTCGACGTCCGTCACGTGGTCGCCTCGCCGGACGCTGCACGCCGCGGACTGGGCTTCGAGGCCGAGATCGTGGCGCAGGACGGCCTGGCCGCGTTGGCGACCGATCCGCTGAGGACGCGCTAGGCGAGCAGCCGGGCCCGGGGTGCCTAGGCGCCGTCGGGCGTGGGGTCCCAGCGATAGCCGACACCTTCGACCGAGACGAGTCGCAGCGGCTCGGCCGGGACCTCCTCGACGTTGTTGCGCACCCGCTCGACGTGGACCGCGACCGTCGAGTCGTCGGCGTACTCCCAGCCCCACACCTGCCGCAGCAGGTCGTCCCGGCGGAACGCCCGGCCGGGGTGACGGACGAAGAAGTGGAGCAGGTCGAACTCCCGTGGTGTGAGGGGGAGCTCGATGCCGTCGCGCATCGCGGTGCGGGTGACCGGGTTGAGCGCGAGATCTCCGTCCGTGAGCAGGCCCGCGACCGGACGAGGGCCCGACGAGACCAGGCTGCGTCGCAGGACCGAGCCGATGCGGCGGGCCAGCTCCGCGGCGCCGATCGGCGTCGCCACGTAGTCGTCCGCGCCGCTCGTGAGGCGGGAGAACCGCTCGTCGCCGACATCGGGCGTGAGCAGCATGATCGGCACCCGCGAGGCGTCGTCGACCCGCAGGTGCTCGCAGATCTGCACGCCGTCGATGCCCGCCAGCGCGGACTCCAGCACCACGAGATCGGGCTCGAGCTCGCGCGCGGCAGCGAGCCCCTCCGGTCCGGCGACCGCGACGCTCACGTCGTAGTCCTCGATCTCGAGGTGGCGGCGAAGGTCGTCCCGCAGGTCCGCGGCGTGCAGCACCACGAGCACGTGGGGGCGATCGCCGAGGGCCATGGTCACCACCTTGTCAGCAGAAGCTGTTGCACGCAGAGGGCGAGGACGACCTGCGACAGCAGCAGCGGGCGGTGCCACCGCTCGGGCAGCAGCGCCGGGAGCGCGACGACCCAGATCGTGAACGGCAAGAAGATGCGCTCGACCTCGGCCTTGCTCATGCCGGACAGGCAGGCGACCGCGATCGTCAGCAGCGCGGCCGCGGCGAGCTGGGCCATGACGTTCGTCCGCACGAGCCGGGCGGCGCGCGGGAACGCGGCCCAGACCGCGAGTCCGCCCGTGAACGTCCACGCGGCGATGTCGGCCCACACCCAATAGGCGTACGACCGCTCGGACGCGATGCCGTCGTAGTAGCGCTGCCGCAGGACCGGGTACGCCTCCCACCACGCGAAACCGCCGAGCGTGAACAGGGCGGCGACGAGCGCGGCCCCGCCGAGGGCCCAGGGCAGCGGGCGCCAGTTCCGGGCGATCAGCAGCACCGCGACGGCGAGGATCGCCAGCAGCACCAGTCCGTACGACAGGTAGACGCAGGCGCCGAGCAGGAGTCCCGCGCCGATTGCCGGCAGCACCCGGCGGTGGACGGCCGCGATCGCGAGCAGGGCGAGCCCCCAGGCGGCGACGGCCGTGAACACTGCGTCGCCCGTGACGCCCATCCACACGGCGCTGGGCGCCAGCACCAGCCACGGCAGCGCGGACCGCGCGAGTCGCTCGGTGCCGAGGGTCCGAAGCGTCACCAGCACGGCCACGGCGGCGGTGCTCGCGACCGTCACGCACACCACGCCGATCCAGAACGGGTCGGTGATCCCCAGGCGGTCGAGACCCACGAAGTAGAGCAGGGCGCCGGGCGGGTGGCCGGCCACGTGGACGTGCCAGTTCTCGGGGGACGAATAGGGGATCCGGTCGACGAACGTCTGCAGCATCGTGTGGATCGAGCCGACCGACTGCGCGTCGTACACGTACTCCTGGCGCCGCTCGAAGACGCGGGACAGCCCGTCGGTGCCCTCGGTCATCGCCAGCGCCACGGTCCACAACCACGACCCACCGAACCCCGTCGCGAGCACTGCGCCCCACGGGGCGGAGCGGGCCAGGCGCGGCACGACCAGCACGAGTCCGAGGCCGATCACGACGGCGGGCAGCGTGAGGAGTCCGATGCGGGGATCCCAGTCGGCATGGAGGGGTGGCCAGTGCACGCGCACGTCCTCGTCGAGCAGCTTCGGGACGATCATCGAGGCCGCCACCACCAGCAGGCCCACGAGGGCTGACAGCACGGCCGCGCGGGCAGAGGCTGACGTCCGAGGCACGGTCCACAGCGTAGGGCGCCCCACCACGGACGGCCCGTCGGCGAAGTGCGGCCCATCCGCGGGCGCCTTAGGTTCGAATCATGGCCATGAGCACTTGCGACGTCGTCATCCCCTGCCGGGACGAGGCAGCTGCGCTGCCCGACGTCCTGCGAAGCGTCCCCGAGGGCTGGGGGGTCATCGTCGTCGACAACGGCTCGGTGGACGGGACTGCGGACGTCGCTCGCGGGCTCGGCGCACGCGTCGTGCAGGAGTCACGTGCCGGCTACGGCGCTGCGGTGCACGCAGGCGTGCTCGCCGCCCGGGCGGAGTTCGTGGCCGTGATCGACGGTGACGCGTCGATGCAGCTGACCGAGCTCGTGCCGATGCTCGACGCCGTACGCTCGGGGGCCGTCACGATGTCGGTCGGCCGCCGGCGCCCCGTCGGCCGGGGGGTCTGGCCGTGGCACGCCCGTCTCGGCACCCACGTTCTCGCGACGTGGATCCGGCGCCGCAGCGCGTTCCCCATCCATGACCTCGCCCCCATGAGGGTGTGCCGCCGCGACGACCTGCTCGCGCTCGACGTCGAGGACCGCCGCTTCGGCTACCCGCTCGAGCTCATGCTGCGGGCGGCCCGCGCCGGGTGGACCGTGCAGGAGGTCGACGTCTCGTACGGCCGGCGGGCTGCCGGCACCCGGTCCAAGGTCTCCGGGTCGGTGAGGGGCACGGCCCGGGTCGTGCAGGACTTCGCGAAGGTGCTCCGATGAGCGCCCCCACCCTCCTGGTCGTGGCGAAGGCGCCGGTCGCGGGAGAGGCCAAGACCCGCATCGCCGAGACCATCGGGGACGAGGCCGCGGCGGCGGTCGCCGCAGCCGCGCTGCTCGACACCCTCACGACCGCCTCGGCGGTCGGCTGGCCGCTGGTCGTCGCGATGACCGGTGACCTCGCCGCCGCGTCCGCGCACGACGAGGTCACCGCCGCCCTCGCCGCCGCGACGGTCGTCCCGCAGCGGGGCGACTCGTTCGCCGAGCGCCTCGCCCACGCCCACGCCGACGCCGACAACGGCTTCGGGGTCGTGCAGGTGGGCATGGACACGCCGCAGCTGACCGTCGCTGACTACCTCGACGCCGGACGCACGGTCGAGCTCGGCGGTCGGGTCATCGGCCCCGCCGAGGACGGCGGCTGGTGGCTCCTCGGCCTGCCGGACCCGGCCGCCGCGCGCGCCCTGGTCGACGTGCCGATGTCGCAGGACGACACCCTCGAGCTGACCCAGCAGGCGCTCGGCGGGGACTGGATCCGGCTGCGGACCGTCCGCGACATGGACACCTGGGACGACGCGGTCGAGATTGCCCGTGAGGTGCCCATCTCGCGCCTCGCCGACGCCGTCGCGCAGGTGGAGTCGTCGCGCGCATGAGCCTGGCCTTCGACCCCACCAGTGCCTACGACGCGGCCTTTTCCGGCAAGGCGACGCAGGTCGTCGGCGACAGCGGAGGACATGAGCCCTTCGAGGTCGGCGTCTGGTCCTCCGATCCGGACTGGATCGACCACGCGCTGTTCATCGACCCGTGCGACGGCGCGACCCTCGACGTGGGGTGTGGGCCGGGCCGGCTCGTCGGTGAGATCGCCCGCCGGGACGTGCCGGCCATGGGCATCGACGTGTCGATCGAGGCGGTGCGCCAGACCAGGTTCCGCGGCGCTGACGCGCTCCTCGGTGACATCTTCCTGGAGATCCCCGACGAGGGGGAGTGGAAGTACGCCCTGCTGGCCGACGGCAACCTGGGCATCGGCGGCGATCCGTCGCGGCTCCTGGCTCGCCTGCGGGAGGTGCTGTCGCCCGACGGTGTCGTGATCGCGGAGGTCGCCGAGCACGGTGCAGGCCTGGTGCGCGAGGAGCGCCAGCTGCTCGTCGAGGGGCGGCTCTCGGTGGCGTTCGACTGGGCGGTGGTGGGGCTCGACGCGATCGAGGCCGTCGCGGCGGAGGGCGGCATGCGGGTGATCGGCACGAGCTCGGTGGGCGGTCGCCACACCGCCACGATGATCCCCATCAGTCCGTGAGACTGCCGACCGTCACCGACATCGAGAAGCGGCTGCCGCGTCCCGACGACTTCCCCAGCCGTGCCCGCGGCCCACAGGTCTCCGCTCGTGTCGGCACGGCGGTCGGCGTGTGCTTCGTGATCTGCTTCCTGACCGGGATGTGGAGCCACTGGCAGTACTCCACGCCCGGCTGGCTGACCCTGAGCCCGCGACCCACCCAGCTCTACCGCTGGACCCAGGGCATCCACGTGATCTCGGGGACGGCTGCGATCCCGCTCCTGCTGGTCAAGCTGTGGTCGGTCTTCCCCCGGCTGTTCGCCCGTCCGCCCCGGGGAGCCCGCGCCCGGATCCTGACCCTGCTGGAGCGCGGGTCGATCGCCGTGCTGATGGGCTCGGCCCTGTTCATGCTCGTCAGCGGGACGCTCAACATCATCGGCTGGTACCCGTGGGAGTTCAGCTTCCGGCAGACGCACGGCGCCATGGCTTGGGTCGCGATCGGATCGGTGCTGGTGCACGTCGCGGTCAAGCTACCGGTGATCCGAGAGGCGTGGGGCGAGCCGGTCGAGCCGGCGTCGCCGGAGCGCACCCCGGTGGACGTCGATGCACCGACCCGCAGGGACGTGCTGCGAGGAGCGTTCCTCGCATCGGGCCTCGCCGTCGTCCTGACGGCAGGCCAGGCCGTGCCGTGGCTGCGCAGGATCTCGGTGTTCTCGGTGCGTCCGGGCGACGGCCCGCAGGACCTGCCGATCAACCGCACGGCGCGCAGCGCGGGCACGTCCACGTCCGCGCTCGACCCTGACTGGGTGCTCGAGGTGACGGGCGCGGACCGCACGGTGCGGCTGACCCGCGACGACCTGCTCGCGATGCCGCAACGGACTCACCGGCTGCCGATCGCGTGCGTCGAGGGGTGGAGCCGCAGCGCCGTCTGGACGGGCGTCCCGCTGCGGGACGTCATCGCGCTGGCGGGCGCCGGCCCCCGGACCGACGTCGTCGTGCGGTCGCTGCAGACCAAGGGGGCGTTCGGCTCCTCCCGCGTGGTCGGCAACGTCGTGGCGGACCCCCGCACGTTGCTCGCGCTTCAGCTCAACGGCGAGACGCTCGACATCGAGCACGGCTACCCGTGCCGCCTGATCGCGCCCAACCGGCCCGGCGTGTTCCAGACCAAGTGGCTCAACCGCCTGGAGGTGCAGGCATGAGGGCCGCGCGGGTGCTGCTCGGCGCACTGGGCGCGGGACTCGCGCTGTGGGGGCTGTGGCAGATGCGGGACCTCACCCGCGAGCAGCTGACGTCCGAGGCGTTCTGGGCCGTGGGCGCGGTCGTGCTGCACGATGCGGTGCTCGCCCCGATCGCCGTCCTCGTGGGATGGGCTGGCCACCGGCTGCTGCCCGGGCCGTTCCGACGTCCTGCGGCGATCGCGTTCATCGTGTGGGGCACGTTGACGGTCGCGTTCTTCCCGACCCTCAGCGGGCAGGGCGGCAAGCCCGGCAACGACACGGTCCTCGGCCTTCCGTACGTCCTCACATGGCTCGTCATGACGGGGGTGCTCATCGCGTACGTCGTGGGAGACGGGCTCCGGCGCCGTCGATCCCGCTCGGTCGCTACCGGAGCTGGAGCGTCATGAACACGCTCCAGGGGTCCGGCACGTAGTCGGCGAACGGCTCGCACTCGACGAACCCGTGCCGGGCGTACAGCCTCCGTGCCGCCTCGAACGGCGGGTTGCTGCCGGTCTCGAGGCTCACCCGGGCGTACCCACGGCGCCTGGCGACGTCGAGCAGGTGCAGCAGCACGACCTCGCCCACCCCCTGGCGCCGGAACTCATCGGTGACGCGCATCGACTTGATCTCGGCGTGCGTGGGGTCGAGCTCCTTGAGGGCGCCGCAGCCCGCGAGGCGACCGCCGGACCAGACGCTCCAGAAGGTGACGTCGGGGCCCGAGAGGCGGTCGATCGGCAGCGCGTGGACGCTCTCGGCCGGGGTGTGCGAAGCCATCTCCGCCAGGTGCTGCTCCAGCAGGGCCACGACCTCAGGGCCGCTGAGGTCGTCCTCCCGGATCTCGAACCGGGTCACCGCACGACGCGGTGGTGCAGGTGCACGACACCGTTGTCGAAGCGGTGCTCGTCGACGAGCTGGAGATCGATCCGAACGTCGTCCGGCAGCGACCGGGCGCCGCCGCCGACGACGACCGGGGACACGAAGGTGTGCAGGTCGTCGACGATCCCCGCGGCGAGCGCCTGCCCGGCGAGCTCGGCGCCGCCGATGAGCACGTCACGCTCGGCCGCGTCCACGAGCGACCGGACCGCGCCCGCGTGGAAGTCGCTCTCGATGCGGGTGCGCGGGGTGCTCGGGTGCTCGAGCGACCGGGAGTACACGACCTTGTCCGCCGCCCGCCAGATCTCGGCGAAGTCGCGCGTCACGGGATCGTCGTCGCCCATCGTCTCCCAGACGGCCATGGTCTCGTAGAGACGGCGTCCGTACAGGTGCGTGCCGACCGGCCGGAACAGGTCGTTGAAGAACTGGTGGAGCTCGGCGCTCGGCACGCCCCAGTCGAAGCTGCCCTTGCGATCGGTGATGTAACCGTCGAGCGTGACGTTCGAGGAGTGCAGGAGCCGGGCCATGCGACGACCGTAGCGCCGCGGTGCGTGTAGTTTCTACACGTGCTTCTCTCCGACCGCGACATCCTTGCCGAGATCGATGCCGGACGCGTCGCGCTCGACCCGTTCGACCCCGGCATGATCCAGCCGTCGAGCATCGACGTGCGGCTCGACAAGTTCTTCCGCGTGTTCGACAACCACAAGTACCCCCACATCGACCCGGCAGCGGACCAGTCCGACCTGACCCGCGAGATCGAGGTCCAGGGCGACGAGGCGTTCATCCTGCACCCCGGCGAGTTCGTGCTCGGGTCGACGTACGAGCTGGTGACCCTGCCCGACGACATCGCCGCTCGTCTCGAGGGCAAGTCGTCCCTCGGGCGTCTCGGCCTCATGACGCACTCGACGGCCGGCTTCATCGACCCGGGATTTTCCGGGCACGTGACGCTCGAGCTCGCCAACGTCGCGACGCTGCCGATCAAGCTCTACCCGGGCATGAAGATCGGCCAGGTCTGCTACTTCCGCCTGACGTCGCCGGCCGAGAACCCCTACGGCTCGGCCAAGTACGGCTCGCGCTACCAGGGCCAGCGCGGCCCGACCGCATCCCGCTCGCACGCGAACTTCCACCGCACCGAGATCTGAGGGCCTGACGCCCCGCTCGGAGGGTGGCCGCCGTCACAAACAGCCTGACTCATCGATAGGCTCCCGGCGTGACGATCCCCCTGAGCATCTCGCCCGCCGTCCAGTCCGCTCTCGACGAGGGCTGGCCCGTCGTCGCCCTGGAGTCGACGATCATCTCGCACGGTCTGCCCCGCCCGGACAACCTGGCGGCGGCGCGTCGTTTCGAGCAGATCCTCACCGACATGGGCGTCGTCCCGGCGACCGTCGCGGTGCTCGACGGTGAGCTCAAGGCCGGTCTGACCGACGACGAGCTCGTCCGGGTCGCCAATGAGGACGTCCCCAAGCTGAGCGTCCGCGACCTGCCGATCTCGCTGGCGCGGGGCGGCAGCGGCGCCACGACCGTCGCCGCGACCTCGTACATCGCGAACCTCGCGGGCATCCGCGTCTTCGCGACCGGCGGCCTCGGGGGCGTGCACCGCGGCGCGTCGGAGACGTTCGACGAGTCCGCCGACCTCAAGGTCCTCTCCGAGGTGCCGATCACGGTCGTGGCGGCGGGGGTGAAGTCGATCCTCGACATCCCGGCGACGCTCGAGCGCCTGGAGTCCCTCGGGGTCATCGTGCTCGGCTACGGGACGGACAGGTTCCCGAGCTTCTGGCTGACCGACTCCGGCCACGAGCTCGACTGGTCCGTCCCGGACGCGGCCGCGGTCGCCGACGTCATGGCCGCCAGGGACGCGCTCGGCCAGCCTGCTGCGGTCATGGTGGGCAATCCGCTGCCGATCGCCGAGCAGCTCGATCCGGCCGTGCACGACCGGGCCCTCGCGGACGCCCTGCGCATGGCCGACGAGCAGGGTCTCAGCGGCAAGGAGGTCACGCCGTTCCTGCTGCAGACGATCGTCGACCTGACCGGCGGCGACAGCCTCGCGGTCAACCTCAAGATCGCCGAGAACAACATCCGCGTCGCGGGCGAGATCGCACTGTCCTGGGCCGGTCGGTCGAAGTGATCCTCGTCGTCGGTGACCTCGTCGACGACATCGGCGTCCGCCCGCTCGGCTCGGTCAACGCGGCGAGCGACACCGTCTCGGAGATCCGGATGACGGCCGGGGGATCGGCGGCCAACGTCGCGGCCTGGCTCGGCCACCTCGGCGCCCCCGTCCGCTTCGTGGGCCGGTGCGGCGCGGACGCCGTCTCCCGGCACGTCGCGGCCCTCGAGGCGTACGGCGTGGACGCCCGGATCAGCGGCGATCCCGACCTGCCGACGGCGACGATCGTGCTGACGCTGGACGACGCCGCCGACCGCACGATGTACGTCGACCGGGCCGCCAACACGACCCTGACCGACGAGCACGTGCCCGCCGAGGTGTGGCAGGGCGTGACGTGGCTGCACCTGACGGGCTACTCGTTCTTCGACGACGGCGTGCGCCCGGTGGCGCTGCGGCTCGTCGAGGAGGCGCGCCGCCGCGGCGCCGGGGTCAGCATCGACCCCAGCTCGCTGGGATTCCTGGAGCAGGCCGGACGCGAGACGATCCTGGGCTGGCTCGAGGGCGCCGACCTGGTGTTCCCCAACGACGACGAGCAGCGGTTCCTGCAGCTCACGGGCGACGGGATCGTGCTGACCCGCGGGGCCGAGGGTGCGACGTTCGGCGCGTACACGGTCCCCGCTCTCGCGACCGACGCGGTCGACACCGTGGGCGCGGGTGACGCGTTCGCCGCCGGCTTCCTCAGCCGCTGGACGAGCGACGGGGACCCCGAGGCGTCCCTGGCCGCCGGCGCGAAGGCCGCCGCGGAGTGCGTCGCGGTCCGTGGCGCCCGCCCGGCGGGCGGAGTGCTCAGGGGGTGAGGTCGCGGGTCCGCGGCGGATCGGCTCCGGGACGGGAGCAGGTGATCGCGGCGGCGCTGGAGGCGTACATCGCCAGGTCGCGCAGCTCCGTCGCGTCCAGCTCGTCGGCGGACGGCCACTCGTAGGTCGCGCACCACGAGAGCATCGCGGCCATGAACGAGTCGCCCGCACCGATCGTGTCGACGAGGCGCACCTCGGCCGGCGGCACCTCGACGAGGACGTCCCCGGCGCCGACGACCGCCCCGTCCGCGCCGCGCGTCATCGCGACGATGCCGTGGTCGGCGGCGAGCCGGCGCACCACGGCGACGGGCTCCTCGCCCGGGAAGAGCGTCGCGGCGTCCTCGTCGCTCATCTTGATGATCGTCGCGTGCGGCGCGATGGTGTCGAACACCCCGCGCCAGACGGAGGCGTCGGGCTCCACGCTCAGGCGGACGTTCGGGTCGTACGACACCGGGATGCCGAGCACGTCGGCGCTGACCACGAGCCCGGCGACCAGCGCCGCGCCGGGCTCGAGCGCGGTGCCCAGCGAGCCGACGTGGACCGCCTCGAAGTCTGCGGCGTCGGGGAGTGCGGCGGGGTCCCAGGTCAGGTCGAAGTCATAGCTCGCGCTGCCGTCCTCGGCCAGCGTCGCGACCGCCGAGGAGGTCCTCGTCGGGACCGGGTCGAGGCGCTCGAGCCCGACCTCGGAGTCGTAGAGGTGCTCGCGCAGCAGGTCGCCGTACGCGTCGTCGCCGACCTGTGCGGCGAGCAGCGTCGGGACGTCCAACCGGGCCAGGCCGACTGCGACGTTGAAGGGGGACCCGCCCGCGTGGGGCTCGGGGTCCCCGCCCTCGCGCTGCACGACGTCCACGAGCGCCTCGCCGATCACCAGGACCGTCACTGCTCGCGGCCGATCGTGAGCGCGGCGCTCGGCGCGAGGGGCAGATCGGGCAGGGTGAGCGCGTTGAACGCGTGGTACGCGTCGGGCTTGCCGCGCCACGTCCGGGCGGAGACTGCCATCGACGGGGCGAGCTCGTGGTGCCACGACCCGGTGGCGGGGTCCACGAAGTAGTCGTCGATCTCGGACCACCAGCGACTCGCGAGGCCCGCGTACAAAGCCTTGCCGCTCGAGGCGTGGAGCGCCTCGGCCGCCAGCACGGCCTCCGCGATGACCCAGTGGAACCGCTCACGCACGACGGGCTCGCCGTGCCAGTTGGTGGTGTACGCGAGGCCGGGGGTGTCGTCCTCGGTGGTGTCCTGGACGGCCTGCGCGAACAGCGCCTCGGCGGCCTCGATCATCCACGGCTTCGGGTCGGCCATGGCCGCGGCGAGCTGCACGAGGAGCCGGGACCACTCGAAGGCGTGCCCGGGCGTCGCGCCGTACGGACGGAACGGGTCGGCGACGATCTCGTGGTTGAACTCCGGCACCGGCGTCCAGTCCTCGTCGTAGTGCTCCGGGATGCGCCACTCGTGCGATCGGGCGTGGATGCCGATGATGCGCTCGCAGATCGCGAGCGCCCGATCGTGCCACTGCGGATCGCCGGTCACGTCGCCGGCGACGAGGTACGCCTCGACCGTGTGCATGTTGCTGTTGGCGCCCCGGTAGGCGTCGGCCACGGACCAGTCCTCGGACAGCTGCTCGAGGCAACGGCCCGCGGTCGGCTCCCAGAACCGGTGCGCGTGCACCTCGCCGGCTTCGGCGAGCAGCGCCTGGGCGCCCTCGGCCCCTGCCGCGGCGGCCGTCGCGGCGGCCAGCAGGACGAATGCGTGGCCGTAGCAGCGCTTGGCGGTGTCGACCGGCGTGCCGTCGAAGCCGATCTCGTCGTACCAGCCGCCGAAGGTGTCGTCGTGGAACAGCGTGGACAGGGCGGCGACGCCGTGCTCCGCGAGCGGCAGGGCGTCGCTCTCGCCCGCGAGGTGGGCGAGGGAGAAGACGTACGTCATGCGGGCGTTGATCCACAGCTCCAGGCCCTTGTCACGGTCCGGCTGGCCGGTGTCGTCGAGCCAGATGAATCCGCCCTCGGGACGGACCGACCTGCGCGCGAACGCGAGCAGGTCGTTGCGGGAGGCGGCTCGCCAGGCAGGGCTTCCGGGGGTGTCGTCGCTCATGGGTTCACGCTACCGGCGCGACCGCGACGGGGCCGGGCAGCAGGGCCCGGGGCTGCGACCGCATCCCACTAGGGGTGGGTTCAGGGGGTGTCAGGGGTCGTTCCCCGATGCCGCACCACGTCCTGCGGCGTGAGGGTGAAGGCATGACTTCACAGCAGACGGCCACGGGCCGCACCGGGCGGTGGTCGGCATGATCCGCGCCCAGGGACTCACCAAGACGTACGGCGACAAGATCGCCGTCGACGGCATCGACTTCACCGTCGCCCCCGGCCGGGTCACCGGCTTCCTCGGACCGAACGGGGCCGGCAAGTCCACGACGATGCGCATGGCGCTCGGTCTCGACACCCCCACCAAGGGGTCGGTGAGCGTCAACGGCCACCGCTACGCCACCTCCCCGGCACCGCTTCGCGAGGTCGGGGCGCTGCTGGAGGCGCACGCGATCCACCCGGGACGATCCGCCCGCGACCACCTGCGATGGCTGGCTGCCAGCAACGGCATCCCCACCACCCGGGTGGGCGAGGTGCTGGAGCAGGTCGGGCTCGACACCGTCGCCGGTCAGCGGGCGGGACGTTTCTCGCTCGGCATGGGCCAGCGGCTCGGCATCGCAGCAGCGCTGATCGGCGATCCGGGGGTCGTGATCCTCGACGAGCCGGTCAACGGACTGGACCCCGAGGGCATCCGCTGGGTGCGGCAGCTGGCCCGCCAGCTCGCCGACGAGGGGCGGACGGTCTTCGTCTCCAGCCACCTGATGTCGGAGATGGCGCTCATGGCCGACCACCTCATCGTCATCGGGCGGGGAACGATCCTCGCGGACTGCTCGATGCAGCAGTTCATGGCCGATCACGCGGCCTCGTACGTCCGGGTGCGGGCGGCGCGGTCGACCGAGGTCGAGGCGCTCCTGGTCGGCCGAGGCCTCGAGGTCAACCGGGTCGACGACGAGCTGCGGGTCCAAGGGCTCGAAGCAGCCGCGGTCGGCGAGCTCGTGGGCAGCCACGGCCTGCTCCTGCACGAGCTGACCCTTGTGCGTTCCTCGCTCGAGGACGCATTCATGGCACTGACGGCCGACAGCGTGGAGTACCACGCCAAGGCCGCTGAGGAGATCAAGGCGGTACGACGATGAGCTCACAGACCCTCGAGGAGACCCGCGCCGAGCTGGATGCGCCGCGGTCGGGATTCGGCCACGCGCTGCGTGCGGAGTGGATCAAGCTGTGGACCGTCCGCTCGACGTGGTGGACGATGTCCGCGCTGATCGTGCTCGGCGCCGGCCTCACGACCCTGATCTGCTGGGGCAACGCCAGCTGGCTCGCGAGCTCGGACGCCGACGAGTCGCCCGGCTCGTTCATCACCTGGGGCATGATGATCGCCCAGGTGTGCGCGGTCATCGTCGGCACGCTCGCGGTGACGTCCGAGTACGGCACCGGCATGGTCCGCACCTCGTTCGCGGCCGTCCCCCACCGTGGGGCCGTGTTCGCGGCCAAGGCGATCGTGGTCTGTGGCGTCCTGTTCGTCGTCGGCACCGCGACCGCGGTGCTCGGCTACCTCGGCGGCAACTACTTCCTCGACCGCGAGGGCATCGGCCTGGCGCTCGAGGGGGACGTCGCCCGCGCGATGTACGGCAGCGGCCTGTACCTCGCAGCGCTGGGGCTGCTGTCGATGGCCGTGGGCTTCCTCGTACGACACACCGCGGCGGCGATCTCGATCGTGCTGGCGACGGTGTTCGTCATCGGCAACATGGTGATGCTCATCCCCGGCGAGCTGGGTGACTTCATCACCAAGGTCATGCCGGGCAACGCGGCGTCCTCGCTCGTCGCGCCGGTCTCGTTCAACCCCGAAGCCCTGGGTGCGTGGACCGGCTTCGGCGTCCTCATGGGCGAGGTCGCCGCCCTCTGCGCCCTGGCCTGGTGGCTGCTGCGCACGCGAGACGCCTGACGCCGCCCCGGGTGGTCACGCGTCGACGTAGAACCACGTGCCGGACTCGCGGACGAACCGACTGACCTCGTGCTGGCTGCCGTTGCCGGTCGGGGCGCGGTAGAAGGCCTCGAACTCGACCACACCGGTCGTCTCGAACGGCCCGCCCCCGCGCGTCGCCAGGATGTCGAGCCGGTACCAGCGGCGATCCTGGTCGAGCTCGAGCCTGGCCGGACGGGTGCTCCGGTGCCAGGTCGAGAGCAGGTAGGCAGGATCGCCGACCGCGAAGGCGCTGAACCGTGACCGCATCAGCTGCTCGGCAGTCTGGGCGGTCGCGGTGCCGGCGTGCAGCCGGCCACAGCAGTCGTCGTACGTCAGGCCGCTCAGGCAAGGACAACGCGAAGGGCTCACGCGACGATCATCCCGTACCCGTGCACCGGCACAAAAAAATCTTCGGCAGCCCGTGACGTCCGCGCGGCTGCCTCGTTGTACCTGTCGAATCGGGAACACTCCCTCCCGCCCGATTGCGACGCTGATCCCCCGATCAGCAGAAGTCCGACCCGTGGCTCCCTCCCGGTCGGACTTCTCGCATCTTCCCGGACCCGCGCCCGGGGAAAAAAGGAGAAGGGACGCACCAGGGGTGCGTCCCTTCTTCTGTGTCGTCCTGCGGGCTAGGACTTGGTGTCGTCGCCCGGCTCGTCCTCGTGATAGTCCAGGCTGAGCTGCGTCGCGGTCTCGGTCAGGTCCTTCCCGCTGGGGTTGGCCTCACTGAGCTCGGCGACGTCCTCGGAGACGGGGTCGGCGGTGTTCTCGCCGTCCTCGACCGGGGTCACCTCGGACGGAGCCTCGACCTGCGAGGTCGGCGCGGGCTGCGCCGCCTCGTCCGAGAGCGTCTCGGCCTCCTCCTCGCGGGCGTCCTCCTCGACGGGCTCGGTCTCCTCGGTCGGTCCCGGCGCGGGGGCCGGCTCCTCCGGGGTGGGCTCCGCCTCGGTGGTGGCCGCGGGGGCGTCGTCCGAGGGGGTCAGGTCGGTGTTGACCGGGCCGACGTTGGCCCAGGCAGCCTTCTCCTTCTCCGATGCGTCGCGGTCGTCCGTCTCGGTGTCGGCCTGGTCGGTGACCGTCTCGGCCTCCTCCTCGCGGGCGTCCTCTTGGACGGGCTCGGTCTCCTCGGTGGGCTCCGGCGCGGGGGCCGGCTCCTCCGGGGTGGGCTCGGCCTCGGTGGTGGCCGCGGGGGCGTCGTCCGAGGGGGTCAGGTCGGTGTTGACCGGGCCGACGTTGGCCCAGGCAGCCTTCTCCTTCTCCGATGCGTCGCGGTCGTCCGTCTCGGTGTCGGCCTGGTCGGTGACCGTCTCGGCCTCCTCCTCGCGGGCGTCCTCTTGGACGGGCTCGGTCTCCTCGGTGGGCTCCGGCGCGGGGGCCGGCTCCTCCGGGGTGGGCTCGGCCTCGGTGGTGGCCGCGGGGGCGTCGTCCGAGGGGGTCAGGTCGGTGTTGACCGGACCGACGTTGGCCCAGGCCGCCTCTTCCTTCGCGGACGCCGGCTCGGTGTCGACCTCGGCCTGCGGCTCCGCGGGCTCCGCTTTCGTGGACTCCGGCTCGTCCTTGGACGCGTCGGACGTCTGGATGTCGCGGGCATCGGCGTTGCGGGGCTCGGTCGGCGCTGCGGACTCGTCGGCGTGCCCCCCGCCCTGCTCATCGAGCTTGACGTTGTGATCGGCAGCGAACTGCTGATCCGTGGCAGCGTCGGAGTCGGCCGGCTCCTGCAGCTCGTCGACGTCCGTCGTGCCCTTGTCGCCCGGGTCGCCGTCCTCGGTCGCCCTGGCCGCGGCACCGACCTCGGCGGTCTCGCTGAGCGAGTCGTCGGCCCGGTCCTCGGCGTTCGGCTCGGCCTCGGTCGCCTTGGCGACGTCCTCGTCCGAGGGGCCGTCGCCACCCGTGGCGGCGGCCGCGGTCGCAGCCTCCGCCTCGTCGACGACCGACTTCGTCTCGTCCTCGGTCGGCTCGGGAGCCGGGGCGCGCTTGACGCCCGCCAGCAGCATCTGCGCGACGTCGAGGATCTCGACCTCCTCGCGGGCTGCGCCCTCGGACTGCTTGAGCGTCAGGCCGTCCGACAGCATCACGCGGCAGAACGGGCAACCCACAGCGATCTGGTCAGCGCCGGTGGCGATGGCCTCCTCGGTGCGGTTGACGTTGATGCGCGAGCCGATCGTCTCCTCCATCCACATGCGGGCACCACCGGCGCCGCAGCAGAAGGACTTCTCGGAGTTGCGGGGCATCTCGGTGAACTCGGCGCCGGGGATGACGTTGAGCAGCTCGCGAGGTGCCTCGTAGACCTGGTTGTGACGACCCAGGAAGCACGGGTCGTGGTACGTGATCTTCTTCTGCTCCTCGCCCTCCACGGGCGGCAGCGGCTTGAGCTTGCCCTCGCGCACGAGGCGGTTGAGCAGCTGCGTGTGGTGGACGACCTCGAGCTCGACGCCGAACTCCTTGTACTCGTTCTTCAGCGTGTTGAAGCAGTGCGCGCAGGTCGAGACGACCTTCTTGACCTTGGTCTCCTTGAACACCTCGGCGTTCTGCATCGCGAGCTGCTGGAAGACGATCTCGTTGCCGGCGCGACGGGCCGGGTCACCGCTGCAGGTCTCGCCGTCGCCCAGCACTGCGAACGAGACGCCCGCCATGTCGAGCAGCTCGGCGACCGCCTGGGTCGTCTTCTTGGCCCGGTCCTCGAACGCTCCGGCGCAGCCGACCCAGAACAGCCAGTCGACCTCGTCGAGGTCCTCGACCTCCACGCCGACCTGCTTGACCTCGAAGTCGAGGTCCTTGGCCCAGTCCATACGGCCCTTGGGGTTCATGCCCCACGGGTTCCCCTTGCGCTCCAGGCCCTTGAAGATGTTGTTGAGCTCGGCCGGGAAGTTGGACTCCACCAGCACCTGGAAGCGGCGCATGTCGTCGATGTGGTCGACGTGCTCGATGTCGACGGGGCACTGCTGCACGCAGGCGCCGCAGTTGGTGCACGACCACAGGACGTCGGGGTCGATGACGCCGTAGACCGACTCGTCACCGATGAGGGGACGCTCGAGCTCACGCTTCTGCTCGTCGCTGAGCTTGCCCTGCTCCTCCTCGGACAGCGAGAGGAGGGGCGCCTTGGCGTACGCGTGCTCGCGCAGGCCCAGGACCAGCAGCTTGGGCGACAGCGGCTTCTCGGTGGCCCAGGCGGGGCACTGCTCCTGGCAGCGTCCGCACTCGGTGCAGGTCGTGAAGTCGAGGATGCCCTTCCACGAGAAGTCCTCGAGCTTGCCGACACCGAGCTTCTCGAAGTCCTCCTCCTCGAGATCCTCCATGGCCTCGAGGTCGAGGGGCTTGTCGTTGATGTAGATCGGGGGCAGTCCGCCGAGGGACGTGCCGCCGTCGGCCTTGCGCTTGAACCAGATGTTCGGCCACGCGGTGAAGCGGTGCCAGGCCACGCCCATCGTGAGGTTGCGGGCGATGACCATCAGCCAGACCATCGCGAGCGTGATCTTGAACATCGCGACGAAGAAGATGACGTTCTTCAGGCCCTGCTCGGAGTCGGGGTAGAGGGCGTCGCCGACGTACGAGCTGATCGGGAAGTGGGCCCGTCCGCCGTTCTCGCCGCCGTGGTGCAGCTCGATGAGCTTGTACTCCGCGCCGCGGATGAACAGGATCGCCGCGCCCTCGAGCATCGCCATGGCCTCGACGAAGTACGCCTGCCAGAACGTCGAGCCGAAGAAGCGGCTCTTGCGGCCGAGCGAGCGCGGGTGGTTCCGCTGACGCACGAAGATCAGGTAGAGGATGCCGATCGTGCTCAGCAGTCCGAGCGCCTCGGCGGCCCACTCGTACGGGTACCAGTGGCCGATGATGGGCCACGCGAAGTCAGGGTTGAACAGCTGGAAGTAGCCCTGGAGCACTGCCGTGCTGAGGAAGATGAACGCCGCGTACACGAACCAGTGCGCCACGGCGACGGCCCGCTTCTGGAACATCCGGGTGTGACCGAACGTCTCGACGAGCATGTTGGCGGTGCGCTTGCCGGGGCGATCGCGCCGCCCGACGAGCGGGCGCCCGGTGCGGACGACCTTCAGCATGTCGCGCACCGCCTTGATGATCAGTGGCAGCGCCACCGCGGTGACAACGAGCGACACAACGATCGCGACGATCTGCATGAAGGCCTCAATTCCCTGACGACACGGACCGTGACAGTAGGGCTGACAGTATCCGGTGGGCCTTGCCATCGCCGACTAAGGCATGCCAAAGGTCCGGTGCATGTGGTGTGTCACACACGCCGGACCAGAGGGGCGTTCAGCGTACGGGAGCTGCGGCGAAGTGCTCGAGCAGGTGACTCGCGACGATGTCAGGCTGCTCGAGCGCGACGGAGTGGCCCGCCGCGGACACGGTCCGGTACGACCCGGCAGCCGCCTCGGCGATGTTGATGTCCGAGATGGGCGGCGGATAGGCGTGGTCCTCGCTGCCCGCTATCGCCAGGACGGGTACGCGGCAATCGGCCAGCTCCTCCACGATCCGGCCACGGTGGATGACCTGCCACGCGGCGTCACCGATGCTGGGGCCGAGTGCGGCCATGGACGTTCGCCAGTGCTCGACCGCGGGGGTCTGCTCGGCGAGGCTGGTGTCCCCGAACATGATGTGGAGCAAGGTGTCGACGTGCTCGGCGCCGCCGACCTCGCAGAGCAGGTCGACGAGGGGGGCGAACGCCTCGAGCTGGTGCTCCTCCTCCGCGGACGAGCCGAGCGCGGCAGCGGACAGCAGGAGGTCAGGGTGGCGTGCTGCGAGGCGCAGCGCGACGAAGCCGCCGAGGGAGTTCCCGACGGCGTGGACCGGGGCGAGGTCGAGTGCGCGAATCAGCGCGGCGGCGTCGTCGGTCAGGGCGTCCACCGCGAGCTCGTCACGCGTGCCGGGCGAGCTGGCTCCCTGGCCGCGGTGGTCGTACGCGACGACCCGGTGTCCGGCCTCGACGAGCTTGTCGCGCAGGTCGTCGAACATCGAGTGATCGAAGAACAGTGAATGGCTGAGCAGGACCGGGACGCCGTCGGTGGGGCCGGAGTCCGTGTAGGCGAGCTCTGCGCCGTTGACCTGGACCGTCTGCATGTGTGTCTCCTCGGATCTTTGCCGCCCGATGTGACGAGCGACACGATAAGGTCCAGCATCCAGGCGTTCGGCTGCGAGGGTCTTCCGGGAACGCGCAGCGAGCTGACGGTGACGCGCACGATGCCCCGTGCGCGGTGCCCATGGCGCGGTGCGGAGGCGGTGTGGTGGTCGGCACGGACTACGAGGTGTCGCACCTCGACACGTCCGATGTCGAGGCGTCGGATCGTCCCGACCTCTGGCGCGAGCACGTGCGGTTCAATCACGGGGGCCTCGACTTCGTCTTCGAGCGGCCTTCCGGGTTCTGGGGCGAAACAGTCGTCCAGCGCTCGGGCGAGCTGCAGCTCGTGGAGTTCAGCTCCGATGCGATCACGTACGAGCGACGGGCCCGCGCGGCCCGGACGGACGACGACCGCAGCCTGCGGGTGCTCGTTCCGCGCACGGGGGAGCTTCGGGTGACACGCCCCGACGGCGAGGTGCGGGTCGGGCCCGGCGGCGCCGTCGCGGTGTCGATGACGTCGGCCTTCGCGCTCTCACACGGGGCGGGGGCGCGAGCGTGGGTCGTGAGCGTCCCCGAGTCGATGTGGCCGCGGGCGATCATCCCGCGGGAGCCGCGGGTGCTGGACCTGCGCTCGGGGATGGGTGCCGTGGTCGCCTCGATGACGACACAGTTGTCGGCCGAGCGGCGACAGCTGTCGGAGACGGACTTCCGCGAGGTGACGGCCGCGCTGGCGCGGCTCCTGGCCCAGTGCCTGGCCGACGACGCGACTGAGCGATGGCCCGAGCTGGCGCAGGCCGCTGTCGCGCTGGTGCGCGCTCAGTCCGACGACCCGACCCTGACGCCGTCCTCGCTGGCGCGTCGGCTCGGCTGGTCCCTGCGGCAGGTCCAGTCAGTCGCCCAGGCCGCGGGTACGACTCCGTCCGAGATGATCCGCTCGACCCGGTTGGCCCGCGCCCGGGCACGGCTCGACGACCCGGCCGAGGTGCATCGGAGCGTGGCCGACATCGCGCACGCCTCGGGATTCGGGTCGGTCAGCACGTTCAACGGCGCCTTCCGCGACGCGTACGGCCTGAGTCCTCGCGAGGCGCGGGCTGGGTCAGTCGGTCGCTGAGAGGCGTTCGCCTCGGACTGGGACGAGGGGGATCGCGAGGAGCGGGGCGAGCGCGACGACTGCGAACGCGACCGCGTAGCCGTGCCCGGAGATGAGCGCGCCGATCAGCGGGGGCACTGCGGCCGAGACGACGTACTGGCCGGTGTTCTGCAGGCCCATGGCCCGTCCGGACCAGTACGGACCGCCGATCTCGGCCACGGACGTGAACGCCAAGCCGTTGTCGGCGACCGTCACGGCCGTCGCGATGACGATCAGCGCGATGCCGAGGGGGGTCCCGGACAGCAGGCCCAGGGCCAGCATCGTCGCCGCCGCGGCGATCGCGACCACGCGCATCGGGCCCAGCCGGCTGCCGACTCGGTCGGACCACCAGCCCGCGCCGATCCGGCCGGCCGCGCCGAGCAGCTGGGTCGCGGCGACCAGCGCACTCGCGGCGAACGTCGACCAGCCCTTCTCGTCGATCAGCCAGACCAGCATGTAGGTCCAGACCGTGAACTGCGGGATCACGAGCAGGGCCGAGGCCAGGTGGATGCGGGTGAGGCGGTGGTCGCGGCGGTACGGGTTGACGAGCTGTCCGCTGTCGGCGGCCTGCTCGCGGCTGGGCCGGGGCGGGTCGACGATCAGCAGGGCCGCGAGTGCGGTCGCCGCGGCACAGATCGCCGCCGTGACGAGCAGGGTCGCGCGGAGCCCCTCCGTGGAGACCGTGTTGGGCACCAGCAGGGCGGCGGCGCCGACGCCGAGCGGCAGGGCGGTCTGCCTGATGCCCATCGCGAGACCACGGCGGTGGGCCGGGAACCAGCCGACCACGATGCGCCCGCTCGCGGAGTTGGTACTGCCCGCACCGATGCCACCGAGGACGAACCAGGCGCCGAGCGCGACCAGAGACGAGCTGAACGCGGCCCCCGTCGCGCCCACGGTGACGATCGCCAGGCCCGCCGCCATGCTGGCGCGTTCCCCGATCCGGTCGACCACCAGCCCCCACAGGACGAGGGTGGCCATGACCCCCACGAACGGCGCAGCCGCGATGACGCCGGCCTCGGGCAGGCTCAGCCCGCGCTCAAGGTGCAGGTAGGGGATGAGGAACGGGGCGCCGTTGACGTAGATCGTGGCGGCGACCTGACCGAGCATCGAGACGCCGAGCATCAGCCAGCGGCTCGGTGCGCGCGCCCCGGTCTCACTCATATGTCCACATCCTGATACGAACTGTCTCAGGATTCAGACTACGCCCGGCCGGGCTGCGCGTCACAACAGGTTCTTCTTCATCCCCACGTGAGACGCGACGTAGCCCAGCCGCCCGTAGAACGCATGAGCCCGCGTGCGCTGCCGGTTGCTGGTCAGCTGCAGCCGTGCGGCGCCGCGCCGGCGAGCGTCGGCCTCGATCCAGGCCATCAGCTCGCCGCCGATGCCGCGCCCCCGGGATGCTGCGGCCGTGCGCACCGCCTCCACCTGGCAGTAGAGCCCGCCGTCGGCCGACAGCATGCGCATCCAGGTGACCTGGGCGGTGCAGACGACCGTCCCGTCGATCTCACCGACCAGGAGGTCCTGGTGCGCGTCGGCGATGATCTCTGCGAAGGCCGCGCGCTGGCGGGTCGAGACGCCCGCCGGCTCGTCGAAGTAGTGCATCGAGTCCTCGGCGGTCAAACCGAGGATCACTGCCAGGTCGTCCTCGACGGCTGCTCGGACGAGCAGGGACGACATCAGCGCAGGGCGCCCACGTGGGCGAGGGCCTGCTTGAGCAGCACGCCGCGGCCACCCTCCATGTCGGCCAGCACGTCGGGGTGCGCGGCCTCCTCGGGCGTGAGCCAGGTGAGCTCGAGGGCGTCCTGGCGCGGGTTGCACTCACCGGTCACGGCGACGACGTACGCCAGTGCGACCGCGTGCTGACGCGGATCGTGCAGCGCGGAGACGCCGGGGAAGGGGAGGTACTCCGCGACCGTGAACGGCACGATCGAGGTCGGCAGCTGCGGGAACGCCGTCGGCCCCAGGTCCTTCTCGAGGTTGCGCAGCAGCGCGTCGCGGACCGCCTCCCCGTGCAGGACGCGACCGGACACCAAGGTGCGGGTCATCGCGCCGGTCGTCGACGAGCCGCGCAGCAGGATGCCGATGTGCTCGACGTTGCCGTTCGCGTCGACGCGCACCGGGACGGCCTCGACGTACAGGATCGGCACGCGGGCCCGCGTCTCGTCGAGGGCGAAGTCGGGGAGCCAGCCGGGATTCGGGTCAGGGGTGCGCACGGACATGGCCACATTCTGTCCTACCGCCGGTTGGGCTGCGGGCCCGCGCACACGTCGATAGCACACGCGCCGACGTGGTCCGACGCCATTTGTTAACCGCCGAGGCGACTTCGAAACACGCTCGTGACGTACGGCGAAACCATCCAGAAACCGAGTGCGTCGACGCTGGTCGCGCCCGCCCGAGTCTCCCGGTCGACGTTGTCGACATGCCGGACGGACATCCCCCGTTAAGGAGCTGTGTGTTGTTATCTCAACGACGTCACGGATGGCGACTCGGTCTGACCGCCGCCCTCGTGACCATCCCCTTGGTGTCCCTGCCGTCCGGTGCGTCAGCCGCAGACGGAGAGCTCGCCTCCGGCTCGGACTGGTCGGTCTCCCAGGCCCCCGGCGGCTATCTCGTCACGGTCGACCTGGACAAGAAGCTGCCCATGGTCTCGGACGCGCCCACGATCGAGGTCGACGGCCGGTCGATCGGCATCGCGACCGAGTCCGGCGACGGCAAGAGCCTCTCGGTGTTCACGACCGACGCGGGTGTCGTCAAGGCCGACGACGTGGACGCCGGCTGGTTCAGCAAGCCGTCGACCGGCATCGCCGCCCGCCTAGGCGCTGCCGCGACCGCAGCACCGCTCGCGGCGCAGGCCGAGGAGCTCGACGCCAACCCCGCCTCGACCGGTCGCTACGAGTTCACCGAGTCGGTCTACAACTTCGGCGCGCAGTCCGTCCCCCTGGCCGGCATCGGCGGCATCAAGGGTGAGATGCAGGGCAAGATCTACCTGCCCAAGACCGGCGGGGCGCGCCCGACCGTGCTGCTCCTGCACGGCCGTCACACCTCGTGCAGCACCGGCGTGACGCCTGCGACGCGTTGGCCCTGCAACCCCGGACAGATCAACGTCCCGAGCTTCGCCGGCTACGACGGCACGGCCCGTGCGCTGGCGAGTCACGGCTACGCGGTCGTCTCGATCGCGGCCAACGCGATCAACTCCAACGACAACCAGCTCGCGCTCGACCAGGGTGCGCAGGCACGCGGACAGCTGCTGCTCGACACGCTCTCGATGCTCGACAAGGCGGGCAAGGGCCAGCCGCTCAGCTACTTCGACGCGCAGACCGACAAGGACGTCACCCTCGCCGAGGCCCTGGCCGACCAGAGCCCGCTCCCGGGCCTGACCGAGGCGACGCAGCCGATGAGCCCCGCAGACCTCGTCGGTCGCTTCGACCTGACCGACGTCGGCATGATGGGCCACTCCCGAGGCGGCGAGGGCGTCACCTCCGCGGCAACCCTCAACCAGGCGCTCGACAAGCCGTGGGGGATCAAGACGATCCTGCCCCTCGCGCCGGTCGACTTCGCGCGCATGACCGTCCCGAACGTCGCGATGAACGTGATCCTGCCCTACTGCGACGGCGACGTCTCCAACCAGCAGGGCCAGCACATGCTGGACGACTCGCGCTACGCGTTCGACGACGACTCGCTGCGCAGCGGCGTGTGGGCGATGGGCGCCAACCACAACTTCTTCAACACGGTCTGGACACCCGGTGTGTACGGCTACTCGGTGAGCGACGACTGGGGCGCGACGTCGACCGACGCGGTCTGCGGTCCGCGCTCGGCCACCAACATCCGCATGACGGCGCAGGAGCAGTACGACATGGGCACGGCCTACATGGCCGGCTGGTTCCGCCTGACCCTCGGTGGCGAGAAGCAGTTCCTGCCCATGTTCGACGGATCGGGCACGGTTCCCGCCGTGCTCAACGGTGAGGACGTCCGCAGCGTCTCGACGGCTCCGGCCTCGGCCCGCGCCACGATCACGTCGTTCGAGTCGACCAGCTCGCTGGTCCGTCCGGTCGGCTCCGCGACGGCCACGGTGTGCGCGAGCGCGGCAGGTCGTACGGTCCCGCAGGCGCTGCCGGCCTGCACGACGTCGATCAACACGTCGGCGGCTCCGCACTGGACGCCGGCGAGCAACGGCGGCAACGTGCCGGCGACGCCGGTCACCAAGCTCGCGTGGACGGCACTCACGGCAGGCCAGACGCCGAGCGAGCTGCGGGTCGGCGTGCCGGCCAAGGCGCGCAACGCTGCTGGTGCGGAGCGTCTGTCGGTCAAGATCGCTGCCGACGAGTCGGTCCAGGCCGGCACCGACCTGACCCTCAGCGTCATCGACGCCGAGGGTGCGACCTACAGCTCGAAGGTCTCGGCCCTGAACCCGCTGGCGGTCAACCGCCTGCCGGCGTCGGGGACGTCCGCACTGCTGAAGAAGCTCGTGCTGCAGCAGGTCAACGTGCCGACGTCCGCACTGAAGGACGCAGGCCTGGACGTGTCGGACATCCGTGAGGTGCGGTTCGCCGCGGCGACGGGTGCTGACGAGACCCCCGCCGGCGCGGTCTACCTCTCGGACCTCGCATTCGAGTCGTCCTCGGTGGGCACGCCCGCGGTCAAGACCGAGACGACGATCAACGTCCGCGGCACGTCGGTCGCGGAGGGTGATGCCCCCGGCACCGCCGACATCGCGGTCTACCTGAGCGACAAGGCGTCCACCCCGGTCACGGGCTACGTGTCGGTCCTCGGGTCGGCCACGGGGCGCGGCGGCATCACGATGGAGAAGGTCACCTTCGCCCCGGGCGAGACGTGCAAGGTCGTCTCGTCGCCGATCCTCGGCGACAAGCTGGCCAGCTCGACCAACAGCACGGTGATCAAGACGTCCGTCATCAACACCTCGGGCGCCGTCATGGGCTCGAAGGCGCTGGACAACCTCGTCGTCCGCGAGGACGACGGCGTGACCGGCTCCGCCGTGGCACTGCCCGCGGCTGGTGTGCAGGGCGATGCGTGTGCCGAGCTGGCGGCGTCCGGGACGACCGGTGCGGTCACGGTCAGCGACACGACGCCGGCCCCCGGCGACCAGGTGACGTTCACGGCCTCGGGCTACCGCTCGGGCGAGTCCGTGGCCTTCACGGTGGGCGCCGCGAGCCTCGGTGAGGCGCTGGCCGACGCGAGCGGCACGGTCGTCCTCACGGCTGCTCTGCCCACGGACGCCGCGATCGGCGAGGCGACCGTCACGGCGGTCGGCTCGGGAACCGGGTTCACCTCCACGGGCTCGATCTCCGTGCTCACCGCCACCGCGACGACGCTCGCACTGTCCCCGGAGATCCCGGGGATCAACGAGAGCGCCACGCTGACCGCGACCGTCACGGGCACCGACACGGCAGGGACCGTCGAGTTCTTCGACGGCGACACGTCCCTGGGGACCGCTGACGTCACGGACGGCACGGCGACGCTCGAGGTCCCCGCGGGCTTCAAGGCCGGCGAGCACTCGTTCACCGCGGCGTTCGGGCAGACGGCCTCGGCCCAGCGCTCGGAGTCCAACGTGGTCGGGCTGACCCTCACCAAGGGCAAGTCGGGCATCGCGATGGTGCTGGCGTCGGACACCTCGGTGTACGGCACGGGCGTCAAGGGCTCGGTCGGCGTCGCCAACGGCGACGGCGGCACGGTGACCGTCTCCTACGGCAGCACCTCGTTCGACGTGCAGCTCGGCGACGAGGGCACGGCGACGTTCAGCCTGCCGAAGACGCTCAACGCCGGCACGTACGACGTCGAGGCGGTCTTCAACGGCACCGACAAGGTCGACCCCAGCGGGGTCGCCACGGCGAAGCACGTGGTCAAGAAGAAGGCCACGACGGCCAAGACCTCGTCGAAGTCGAAGGTCAAGAAGGGCAAGTCCTTCACGGTCAAGACCTACGTCCGCGGCGCGACGGCGGGCACCCAGCCGACCGGCACGGTCAAGGTCTACGTCAAGAAGTCCGGCGGGAAGTACGTCCTGACCCGCACGCTGAAGGTCTCGGCGGCCGCCAAGGGCGTCGTGAGCACCAAGGTCAAGGTCACCAAGACCGGCACGGCTCGCATTAAGTCGGTGTACTCCGGCAACGGCAACTACGCGGGCGTCACCAGCCCCACGAAGGCGGTGAGGATCACCAAGTAGTCCGGGCAGGAGCGCAACGGGGAGGGGCCTTCGGGTCCCTTCCCGTTCGCGTGCGGATCAGCTGGACGAGCTAGTGACGATGGTCGCCGCGACGATGGTCGTCGTGATCGCGCTCTGCGCGGCCTGGATGGCCTTGCGCACGCTCGCGCTGGCCCAGTCGCCCTCGGAGATGACCTTCGCGCGCGCCTTGGCCAGGGAGCGGTCGGGCTTGTCGACGACAGCCTTGGTCAGGTCGGCGGCCGACAGCAGACCGATGATCGGGCCGGTGGTCTCGTCGGCCGGCTGGCCGTTCAGCAGGCTCGCGCGTATGCCTGCCAGCAGCGCCTCGCGGCGAGCGACGTCCACCACGTCGTGGCGGGTCACCGGGAAGAGGCCGAGTGCCTTCTCCGGGCGCGGACGCACGGCACCCGCGGCGGCGAGCGCGTCGTACGTCCGCTCGCGACCCTTCTTGCCCAGCCGCGAGACCGCGCTCTGCGGCGTCAGCGGACGGCGCGCCGAGAGGACGCGCTCGAACGCCGCTTGCAGCAGTGGATCCGGCACCGGGGTCGGATCCGTCACGACGAGGCGCGCCTTGCGTCCCGTGCCCTGCAGCTCGAGCCGACCGGCCGCGACGAGGTCGAACAAGAACGCCCCGCCGAACACGGGCTCGACGGCCATCTGTCCGATCGGGGCCTTGCCGGTGTCGGAGTCGGTCAGCACGAGCAGGAAGTTCTCTGCGGTCGTCATGGTCCCCACGCTATCGGCGTCCGGCGGTGACAGCATGAGGACGTGATCAACGGCGGCGTCTCGTTCTGGTGGGAGCAGATCGGCCGGCCCGAGCAGCGTCCCGGCCTGGACGGAGACCTCGACTGCGATGTCTGCATCGTCGGCGGCGGACTCACCGGACTGTGGACCGCCTACGCCCTCGCAGGGCTCGACCCGTCGCTCGACATCGTGGTGCTGGAGGCCGAGTTCGCTGGCTTCGGGGCGTCCGGCCGCAACGGCGGCTGGCTCTCGGCCGAGCTGTCGGGGAGCAAGGGACGGTACGCCGCGACGCACGGCGCGGAGGGCGTCCGGGCACTCGTGGGAGCGATGCAGCGGGCGGTCGACGACGTCATCGAGGTGTGCCGGGTCGAGGGCATCGACGCCGACATCGCCAAGGACGGCGTGCTCTACGTGGCACGGTCGCCGTCCCAGCTCGTCCGTCTGCGCGAGGGCCTGGCCGACGACGCGTCGTGGGGGCTCGGCGACTCGCACCGCGTCGAGCTGGGCGTCGATGAGCTGGCCGAGCGGGTGCGCGTCGACCGTGCGGTGGGTGCCACGTTCAGCCCGCACTGCGCGCGGGTGCACCCGGCCAAGCTCGTCGCCGGGATCGCCGCGGCGGCCGAGCGGCGCGGCGTACGCATCCTGGAGGGGACCCGGGTGACCCGGATCGAGCCGGGCGTCGCCACGACCGATCACGGCGTCGTGCGGGCGGCCCGGATCCTGCGCTGTCTCGAGGGATACACCGCGAGCGTGCGGGGCCAGCGTCGTACGTGGCTGCCCATGAACTCGGCGATGATCGTGACGGATCCGTTGCCCGAGGCGGTCTGGGACGAGATCGGCTGGGCGGGCGCCGAGCTGCTCGGGGACCGGGCCAACGCGTACTGCTACGCACAGCGCACGGCCGACGGCCGGATCGCGCTCGGCGGGCGCGGCATCCCCTACCGGTTCGGCTCCCGCACCGACGTCGACGGCCGGACGCAGGCATGGACCGTCGAGTCGCTGACCGGCATCCTGCACGGCATGTTCCCCGCGACCCGTGGCGCGGCGATCGCCCACGCGTGGTGCGGCGTGCTCGGCGTCCCCCGCGACTGGTGCGCGAGCGTGTCGTACGACCCGTCGACCGGGCTCGGCTCGGCCGGCGGCTATGTCGGCAGCGGGCTCACCACGACCCACCTCGCGGGGCGTACGCTCGCCGATCTCGTGCTGGGTCGCGAGTCCGATCTCACCGCCCTGCCGTGGGTCGACCGGTCGGTCCGTCGCTGGGAGCCGGAGCCGCTGCGATGGCTCGGCGTGCGCGCGATGTACGGCCTGTACCGGGAGGCCGATCGCCGCGAGGACCGTGGCCTCGTCCGCCCGAGCCGCCTCGCGCGGATCGGCGATCGACTGACCGGTCGGTGATCCGGGCCGCGCCTCGGCCCATCACGGGGTAACCTCGAAGCACACGACAGGGGAGCGCCACGCAGAGGGCGCTGAGAGTGCGGATCCGCCGCAGACCCTTGAACCTGCACCGGTTAGTACCGGCGAAGGGAGTCACGATGAGTTCTGCACACACGTCCCCATCCGGGTTCTACGTCCACTATCGGACGATCGACCTGGTCACCATCGCCACCTTGGGTGTCGCCTTCGGCGTCATCTTCTGGGGGTGGAACAAGGCCTATGAGCCGCTCAGCGACCTGGCCGTCTTCGGCTATCCGCCCAGCTCGGCCCTGCTGGCCGGCGTCTGGTTGACGGCGGGAGTCGTCGGCGGCCTGGTGGTCCGCAAGCCCGGCGCTGCCTTCGCGACCGAGCTGATCGCCGCAGCCGTCTCGACCGTCGTCATCGGCGGCAGCCAGTGGGGATTCAGCACGCTGGCCTCGGGCTTCTGGCAGGGGATCGGCGCCGAGCTGGTGTTCCTGCTGTTCTTCTACCGCCGGTTCGGACTCGTCGTCGCGGCGCTCGCGGGCGCCGTGGCGGCAGGCTTCGAGGCCGTCTACGAGTGGTCGTCGTACTACCCCGACTGGGACTGGCCCTACAAGCTCGCGCACCTCGGCTTCTTCGTCACCTCGGGCGTCGTCATCGCCGGACTGGGCGGTTTTGCGCTGGTCCGTGCCCTTGCGAGGACCGGCGTCCTGGACGCGTTCGGGGCCGGGCGCGAGCAGGCCGTCGAGGTCTAGGTGCGCGGAGAGGTCCGCTTCGACGGCTTCACGTGGCGGCCGCTCGGCCGCCGTGAGCCGGTCGTCGCCGGGCTCGACCTGTCGATCGGTGCCGGCGAGCGCGTCCTGCTCGTCGGCCCGAGCGGCTCGGGCAAGTCCACGATGCTCCTGGGGCTCGCAAGTGCGCTGGGGACGACGATCGCGGGCGACCTGACCGGCTCCGCGACGGTCGACGGCCGCATCGGTCTGCTCCTGCAGAATCCCGCCGATGCGGTCGTCGCCGAGCAGATCGGTCGCGATGTCGCCTTCGGCCTGGAGAACCTCCGGGTCCGGCGCGACGAGATCTGGACGCGGGTCGACGGCGCGCTCGAGGCCGTCGGCCTGCGCCAGGGTCGTGAGCACCCGACGGGAGCCCTGTCGGGCGGTGAGCAGCAGCGCCTCGCCCTCGCGGGGGTGCTGGCGCTCGAGCCCGACGTCATGCTGCTGGACGAGCCGACCGCGATGCTGGACGCCGACACGGCCGCGACGGTCCGCGACGCGATCGTGTCGGCGGCCCGGGGTCGCACGATGATCGTGGTCGAGCACCGCATCGGTCCCTGGTTGGAGCACGTCGACCGGGTCGTCGTGCTCTCCGCCGACGGCCGGGTCGTCGCCGACGGTGACGTGGCGTCCTTCCTGGCCGGCCCCGCGCCGTCCGGCGTGTGGGCGCCCGGCATGACCGTCCCCGTCCCGCTCGACGTCCCCGCCGAGCTGGTCGCACCGACAGGGCCCGCTCCCGAGGTCGTGCTCGACGGCGTCTCGGTGGACCTCGTGCTGCGGACCCTGCGCGGCGTCCGCCGCACCCGTGCGCTGGAAGGTCTGCAGGCGACAATCCTGCCGGGGCAGGTGTCGGCGTTCACGGGTCCGAGCGGTGCGGGCAAGTCGACCGCGGTCGCGGTCGTGGGCGGACTGGTCAAGGTGAGCGAAGGCACCGTGACCCCTGACATGCGGGCCATGAGGTCGCGCGCCCTGGCAGCAGTCGCCGGGTGGGTGCCGCAGAATCCCGAGCACGGCTTCTTGACGCGTACCGTCGCCGACGAGGTCGCACACTCGGCTCGTCGCCTCGGCCGTGAGGTCGATGTCGACCGCATCCTGGACGTCTTCGGGCTCGGACGGTTCGCGCCCAGCAACCCCTATCGGCTCTCCGGCGGCGAGCAGCGCCGCCTCGCGATCGCGGCCGGGCTCGCGCACCGGCCGGGCCTGGTGCTGCTCGACGAGCCGACGGTCGGCCAGGATCCGTCGACGTGGGCGGCCGTCGCCGGCTGGATCGCGGCGACGCGGCGAGCCGGCGCCACGGTCGTGGTGTCGACGCACGACGCCGACCTGGACCGCGACGTCGACATCGCGCTGGCCGAGGGGGCGCTGCGATGAGGTCGCTCGTGGTGCGGCTCAACCCGTTGGTGCTCTTCTCGTTCGGCCTGTTCTCGCTGATCGGCTCGCTGTTCGTCCGCGATCTCACGACTGCCGCGTGGGCGGTCGGGGCGTACGCGCTCGCGGCGCTGTTGTTCCTGCCGTCGTGGCGCTATCCGCTGCTGTGCCTGCTCCTGTCGGCCGTCGCGGCGGTCACGATCGTGTACTCCACGTGGCGGCTCGGCGGCCGGGACGAGCGTGAGGCGGTCACGGCGGGACTGCGCATCCTGGTGCTCGCGTGGCCCGGCTCGGTCATGCTGGGCTATCTCGACCCGGCCCGGCTGGGCGACTACCTCGCGCAGTCGCTGCGGCTGCCGGCTCGGATGGTGGCGGCGTTCTCGGCCGCACTGCAGCGATTCCTCGGCTTCCACCTCGCGTGGCAACAGCTCGACCGGGTCCGGCGGGCCCGCGGCTTCGGAGCGGGCCGCAACCCGTTCACGAACGGTCCGTACATCGCCGACATGTCCTTCGCCCTGCTGGTGCAGGCGCTGCGGGGGGCGTCGGCCTCGTCGATCGCGATGGACGCCCGCGGGTTCGCGACCGCCCACGACCGCACCTGGGCGGAGCGGGCGTCCTGGAGCGTCCTCGATCGCGCCGCCACCGTCCTGGCCGCGGCGCTGGGCGCAGTGCCCGTGGTCGTCCATCTCATCTGACCTCTGGCGCGTGGCCCGCGCGGCGGCTAGGGTGCGGGCTAAGCAAGCGCTTACCCGCAATCGTCCTTCAGTGAGGTCCCCCATGCCCCGTGTGTTCGACAGTCTCGACAAGTTCAAGGCCGCCGCCGGTGAGGAGCTCGGCACCAGCGAGTGGCTCACGGTGACCCAGGAGCAGATCAACACGTTCGCCGACGCGACCGGCGACCACCAGTGGATCCACGTCGATCCCGAGCGCGCTGCCCAGGGCCCGTTCGGCGGGACGATCGCCCACGGCTACCTCACGCTGTCGCTGCTGCCGGTCTTCGGCTCGCAGATCTACGACATCCGCGGCCTGGCGTTCGGCATGAACTACGGAGCCAACAAGGTGCGCTTCCCCAGCCCGGTCCCGGTCGGCTCGCGGCTGCGCGCCACCGCGACGCTGGTCGACACCAAGGACATCGCGATCGGCACGCAGGTGATCATCAACTTCGTGATCGAGCGCGAGGGTGCCGACAAGCCCGTCTGCATCGCCGAGGTCGTCTACGTCATGGCAGGTGAGTGAGATGCAGTTCGGACACGACGACAAGACGCTCGACCTCATCGCGAAGGTCGAGGCGTTCATGGACGCCGAGGTCTACCCGGCCGAGGGGATCCTCAAGGAGCAGATCGAGGACAACGTCGCGAACGACCGCTGGACGTTCCCCCCGATCGTCATGGAGCTGCGTGAGAAGGCCAAGGCGCAGGGGCTGTGGAACTTCTTCGACCCGAGCGAGAACGGCGCCGGCCTGACGAACCTGCAGTACGCGCCGATCGCCGAGATCACCGGACGCAGCATCCAGATGGCCCCGGCCGTCTTCAACTGCGCCGCGCCCGACACGGGCAACATGGAGGTGCTGAGCATGTTCGGCACCGACGAGCAGAAGAAGCAGTGGCTCGAGCCGTTGCTCGCGGGCGACATCCGCTCGGCGTTCGCGATGACCGAGCCCCAGGTCGCCTCGTCCGACGCCACCAACATCGAGCTCAGCATCGTCCGCGACGGCGACGACTACGTCATCAACGGTCGCAAGTGGTGGATCACCGGCGCGATGAACCCGGACTGCAAGATCTTCATCGTCATGGGCAAGACCGACCCGACCGCCGACCGGCACCGCCAGCAGTCGATGATCCTGGTCGAGCGGGACACCCCCGGCCTCGAGATCATCCGCGGGATGCGCGTCTTCGGCTACCACGACCGCGACCACGGCGGCCACGCCGAGATGCGGTTCACCGACGTGCGCGTGCCGGCGGCCAACCTGATCGCGGGCGAGGGCGACGGCTTCGCGATCGCCCAGGCGCGCCTCGGGCCCGGCCGGATCCACCACTGCATGCGGTCCCTCGGCATCGCCGAGCGCGCGGTCGAGATGATGAGCCGGCGGGCCCTCGAGCGCGTCGCGTTCGGCAAGCCGATCGCCGACCAGGGCGTCGTCCGCGACTGGATCGCGGAGTCGCGGGTCAAGATCGAGCAGCTGCGGCTGCTGACCCTCAAGGCCGCGTGGCTCATGGACACCGCGGGCAACAAGGCCGCGCACACCGAGATCCAGGCCATCAAGATCGCGACCCCGGCCGCGGTCGAGTGGATCCTCGACAAGGCCATCCAGGTGCACGGAGCCGGTGGCCTGTCCCAGGACTTCCCGCTCGCGGAGTGGTTCGCCGGCATGCGCACGCTGCGGTTCGCCGACGGACCGGACGAGGTGCACAAGAACGCCCTGGCCCGCGCCGAGATCAAGAAGTATCGGTGACCCTCCAGGTCGGCGGCGCGGTCGCCGTCGTCACGGGTGCCGCGAGCGGCATCGGTGAGGCGCTGGCCCAGCGCCTGCTCGAGCGGGGCGCGACGGTCGTCATCGGCGATCTCGACGCGTCCCGCCTCGAGCGGACGGCGGCCAGGCTCGGCGCCGACCACCCGGGACGCGTCTCGCACGTCGCGGGCGACGCCGCCGACCCCGAGCACGTCGCGGCGCTGATCGCGGCTGCCGGCGAGGTGGACGTGTTCTTCGCCAACGCCGGCGTGTTCAGGGGCTTCGGCCTGGACGCGTCCGATGAGGAGTGGGCCTCGTCGTGGGACGTCAACGTGCGCTCCCACGTCCTGGCGGCCCGTGCGCTGGTGCCCGGCTGGCTCGAGCGCGCCGCCACGGGCGGCGCGGGCGGCTGCTTCGTCAGCACGGCCTCGGCCGCGGGTCTGCTGACCCAGCTGGGCTCACCGACGTACTCCACGACCAAGCACGCGGCGGTCGGCTTCGCCGAGTGGCTCGCCGCGACGTACGGCGACCGTGGCCTGCAGGTCGTGTGCGCGTGCCCGATGGGCGTGCGCACCGACATGCTCTCCGAGGGGGAGTCGGCCGGGGACGCCGATGCGTCCCTCGGGATGCGCTCGGTGGTGAGCGCGGGGGAGCCGGTGACGCCGCTCGAAGTCGCCGACGCGGTGCTCGGGGCGGTCGAGGAGGGCCGGTTCTTCGCCCTGCCGCACCCTGAGGTCGGCACGATGTACGCCCGCAAGGCTGCCGACACCGATCACTGGATCTCGGGCATGCAACGGTTCCGCACGTCGCTCGGCGGCTGATCGTCCGCGATCAGGTCAGCCACCGTGCGGCGGCCCGGGTGTGGGCGGCCTTCTTCTCGGGCGCCATCGCGTCGTACATGCGCGTCATCATCGATGCGCGGCGATTGCCCTCGAACACCTCGCGGTGATCGCGGACGAACGTCCAGTAGAGGCCGTCCCAGTCCGCGGTCCAGTCGCCGGTCGGCAGGTCCGACATCTTGCGCAGGTAGTTGCTGCCTGACACGTACGGCTTGGTCGTGATGGCGTCGCCCGCCGCGAACTGGCTCATCGCATAGACGTTGGGCACCATCACCCAGTCGTACGCGTCGACGTACATCTCCATGAACCACTCGTGGATCGCGTCGGGATCGGTGCGCAGCAGGCACATCGCATTGCCCGCGACCATCAGCCGTTCGATGTGGTGGCTCCAGCCGTGCTCGAGGACCCGGTCGACGACCAGGTCGACGGGCGGCAGTCCCGTCGACGCCGTCCACCAGCCCGGGTCGAGGGGGCGCGTGTGCTGCAGGCGGTTGCTGGTGCGCATGCGCGCGCCGTACAGGACGTACGTGGCCCGCATGTACTCCCGCCAGCCGATGACCTGGCGCACGAACCCCTCGACCGACGGCAGGTCCACACCGTCGGCCGCGTCGAGGGCGCGCTCGACGACGTCCGCCGGGGAGAGCAGCCCGATGTTGAGCCCCGGCGTCATGACCGAGTGGAACAGGAACGGGTGCTGGGCGCTGATGGCGTCCTCGAACGGGCCGAACTGGGAGAACCGCTCGGCGAGGAAGACGTCGTAGGCCTCCTCGGCCTCGTCGTGCGACGTCGGCCAGTGGAACGTGTCCGCGCGCCCCGGGTTGCCCGGGAAGTGCTCGGCGACCCACGCGATCGCCTCGTCCACCTCGGGATGGCGGCGCGGCCACGGCACGTCGGGCACCGGGTGCCGGCGTGGCAGCTTCTTGCGGTTCTCGGTGTCGTACGACCACTGGCCGCCGACCGGCCGGTCGTCGTCGACGAGGACGTCGAGCCGCCGTCGTTGCCAGGCGTAGAAGTGCTGCATGCGCGCGGGGTGGTCGCCGAACCAGTCCGTGAGCTGGTCGCGGGTGGTCAGGAAGTTGGGCGACTCGAGCACGTGGAGGGACGCCGGGTCCAGCCCCGCCTCCCTCACGGCCGTCGCGACGTCGCGGGAGAGCCAGTCGTCGACGACGTCGAACATCGTCACCGTGGCCGGCTCGAGCTGCCGCAACAGGGCGGCGAGCCTGGCCACGCTGGTGTGGTGTGCATCAGTCTCGATGACCTCGACGTCGAACGACGCCTCGCGCAGCCTGGTGGCGAACCGACGCATCGAGGCCCGGTGCAGCACGAGCTTCTGCACGTGGAAGCGGTACTGACGAAAGAACAGGTCGTCCTCGACCAGGATGAAGATCGTCCCGGCCGGCGCCTCGAGGTGCTCGACGAACAGCTGGTGCGGGGACACGAGTCGGACGGACGGCGCTCGGCTCATGTCTCGACGGTAGTCAGATCGGGCCGTTCCGCGACCTCAGCCCACGCTCGCGCGTGGGACGGGCGCACGCCCCGCGTAGGGTGGACGATGACGTCGAAGGGGTGTGCTGGGTGAAGAGCGGACGCGCAATGGTGGCGATGATGATCGCCGAGGTGGTGGCAGTGGTGGTCTACGTCGTGGACCGGACTGACATCGACGTCAGCGACTGGACCACCGGTCTGCGGATCGCCCTCGTGGCCGCCGCGGCTCTCGTGGCGATCGCGACGTACGCAACCTGGTCCCACCGCAACACCGTCCACACCCTGTGCGCGATGCTGCTGGGTCTGCTCGGCGGCGCGGCACTCGTCGCGGCGGTCAGCACCGGTGGTGGTGACGAGGTCTACGGCAGCGGCCCGATGGCCCTCGTCGGTACCCTCGCGATCGTCGCGGCGGTCGTCGTCTCCCAGATCGCCTCATCCCGCTTGAAGGAAGAATCCCGATGATCGAGCTGCTCACTCCCACCCAGCTGGACGAGATGCGACCGGCCGGACGGTTCGTCGCCTCGGTCCTGACCGCATTGTCGGAGAAGGCCGCGGTCGGGGTCGACCTGCTCGATCTCGATGCGCTCGCCCACGACATGATCCGCGACGCGGGCGCAGAGTCCTGCTACATCGACTACCACCCCTCGTTCGGTGCGAGGCCGTTCGGCAAGGTGCTCTGCACGTCGGTCAACGACGCGGTGCTGCACGGTCTGCCGCACAAGTACAAGCTGCGCGACGGCGACCTGTTGAGCCTGGACTTCGCGGCGTCGCTGAACGGCTGGGTCTGTGACTCCGCGGTCAGCGTCGTCGTCGGCACGCCCCGCGAGGAGGACGTGCGGCTGATCGAGCACGCGCAGGAGGCGCTCGACGCCGCGATCGCCGTCGCGCGTCCGGGCAACCGGGTCGGCGACATCTCCGCGGCGATCGGTGCTGTCGGGCGCTCGCACGGCCTCAAGATCAACACTCAGTTCGGTGGCCACGGCGTGGGTCGCACGATGCACGGCGACCCCCACATCGCCAACGACGGCAAGGCCGGGCGCGGTCTGCCGCTCAAGCCGGGACTCGTCATCGCGATCGAGCCGTGGTTCCTGCACACCACCGACGACATCCGCATGGACGAGGACGGCTGGACCATCCGCAGCGCCGACGGCTCCCGAGGAGCCCACGTCGAGCACACGATCGCGATCACCGACGGTGACCCGATCATCATGACCGCCCGCGACTGACCCGTCCCGGATTCCCAGGAGAACCTGGGAATCCGCAGGGCCTCACCCCGGTTTCTGGCACGTCACCCTTGGTACGACCGGGGTGCCGTGTCAGATTCCGGGGTTCTCCTGGGAAACCGCGCCCAGCCGCCACGGCGGCGGCGGTCAGAAGCCGGGAGGCCGGCGGCCCGACCAGGGTGCGGCGGTCTCGACCTGGGCGCAGAGGCTGAACAGCAGGCCGTCCCGGCCGGGGTGGGTCGCGAGCATGACGCCGATCGGCAGGCCGTCGTCCGACCAGTGCAGCGGCAGGCTCGCCGCGGGCTGGCCCGTCATGTTGTAGAGCCCGGTGTACGGCGTGTAGAGCAGCTCGCGGTGGTGGTCCTCGACCGGATCGCCGGACTCGTTGAACCACTCGACCGGCTGCGGCGGCAGTGCGAGGGTCGGCGTGAGGAAGGCGTCGAACGGCTGCAGGCCGGCGACGACGTCGCGGGTGGTCGCCTCGAGGAACCGCATGGCACCGGCCAGGTCGACGGCGGAGGCCCGACCGCCGCGCTCGCGCCAGTAGCGCGTGTTGGCCCGTAGTAGCGCCTCGGCCTCGGGAGGGAACGGTGCCGCGGCGATGCCGCTGGACCAGATCACGTTGAACTGCGGCTCGAGCTCCTGCGGGAACGGGTTCGCGATGTCGACGACGTCGTGCCCGAGCGAGGCGAGCAGCGCGCTCGCCCGCTCCCAGGCCGCGACGGCGTCCGCGCCGGGGGAGATCCCGTCGAGATGGGTGCCCGACCAGCGGGCGATCCGCAGCCGACCGGGCTCCCGGCGGGCCCGCTCGACGAACGGGACGTCGGGATCGGGCAGCGGGCGCACGTCGCCGGGCATCGCGTGCGCCATCGCGTCGAGGAGCGCCGCGGCGTCACGGACGGTCCGGGTGAGCGGCCCGTCCACCCCGAGACCGCTCCAGTCCGATCCGCCCGGACCCGCACTGACACGGCCACGACTCGGCTTGAAGCCGAAGATGCCGCACGAGCTGGCCGGGATGCGGATCGATCCGCCGCCGTCGCTGCCCTGGGCCAGCGGCACGAGCCCGGCTGACACGGCCGCAGCCGCGCCACCGCTCGACCCGCCCGCATTGCGCGTCGGGTCCCAGGGCGTGCGAGCCGGCCCGACGAGGTCGTTGTCGGTGTAGGACGACAGGCCGAACTCGGGAGTGTTGGTCTTGCCCAGGCTGATGAAGCCCGCGCGCCTGACGAGGTCCACGACGTACGCGTCGGTGTCCGGCACGACGTCACGCATCGCAGCCGAGCCCATCGAGGTGGGCACTCCCGCAGTCGGTGTGAGGTCCTTGATCGCCGTCGGCACCCCTGCGAACGGCGCAGCGTCTCCGGACGCGATCGCGGCGTCCGCCTCGGCGGCCGCAGCCAGCGCCAGGTCGGCGGTGACGGTGACGAACGCGCCCAGGTCGGCGGCGTACCGGTCGATGCGGTCCAGATGGTGCCGCACGAGCTCGACCGAGGAGACCTCGCCGCCCCGCAGCAGCTCGGCCTGGTCGGTGGCGTCCAGCTCGTGAAGCTCGCTCATGTGCACGACGATAGACCGATGGTGCAGTCGGTCGAGATCGTCCTGGACGAAGGGCTCGATGGGCTCGTCCGCGAGGAGTGGGCCGCGCTGCTCGATGCGGGGCTGCCCAGCCAGGCGCGGCACACGGGCGAGTCGAACGCCCCTCACATCACGCTCGGCCTGGCCAGCGCGGTGACGCCTGCCGTCGAGCAGGCGCTGCACGGGCTGGCTGCCCCGCGCGACATGGCGATACGCCTGGGCGGCTGGCTCGTCTTCAGCGGACGTCGCCACGTCCTGGCCCGCGCCGTCGTGCCGTCCGCCGAGCTGCTGTCACTGCACGCACAGGTGGCGCAGGCGATGAAGGGCCTGCCCGACCAGCCGTCGACCACCGCCCCCGGACGGTGGACGCCCCACGTGACGCTGGCCCGGCGGCTCGCCCCGGAGGCGCTCGCCCTCGCGCTCGAGGTGCTGGGCGGACGGCCGCGCCACCTCGAGGGCGGGCTCGGCAGCCTGCGTCGCTGGGACGGCGATGCGCGGGTGACGTGGCACCTCGGAGCCACCTCCTAGAATCGGGTGGTGGCCACCCCCAAAGTCCTCCTGTTCTACGGCTTCGCGCCGCTCGCCGATCCCGAGGCGATCCGGCTGTGGCAGCGCACGCTGTGCGAGTCGCTCGGCGTCCGCGGGCGCATCATCGTCTCGAAGGACGGCATCAACGCGACGCTCGGCGGTGACGTCGTGCAGCTCAAGAAGTACGTCAAGGGCACCCGTGCGTACGCGCCGTTCAAGGACATCGACTTCAAGTGGAGCGAGGGTCGTGCGCTCGAGGACGGCACCACGGCAGACTTCCCGCGGTTGAGCGTCCGTGTGCGTGACGAGCTCGTGACGTTCGGCGCGCCCGACGAGCTCGAGGTCGACGAGAACGGGGTGGTCGACGGCGGGACGCACCTGAGCCCAGCAGAGCTCCACGCGCTGGTGCAGGAGAAGGACGTCGTCTTCTTCGACGGGCGCAACCAGATCGAGTCGGCCGTCGGGCACTTCGCTGGCGCGATCAGGCCACCGGTCGAGACCACGCGCGAGTTCATCGCAGCGCTCGACAGCGGCGCGTACGACCACCTCAAGGACCAGCCGGTCGTCACCTACTGCACGGGCGGGATCCGCTGCGAGGTGCTGACGCCGCTGATGAAGAAGCGCGGCTTCCAGGAGGTCTACCAGCTCGACGGCGGCATCGCGACGTACGGCGAGGCGTACGGCGACGACGGCCTCTGGCAGGGTGCGCTGTACGTCTTCGACGACCGCATCACGATGACCTTCTCCGATCATCCCGCGCTCGTGGGGACGTGCGACATGTGCGGCACGGGCACCAGCCACGTGGCCGACTGCGGCGACGTCTCGTGCGTGCGCCAGATGGTGCGGTGCGAGGGCTGTGTCGAGCGCGAGGCGAGGTGCGATCGCCACGCGGTGACGGTCAGCTCGTCGGCTTGAGGGTGCGGACCAGGCCGATGACGTCGTCGACGAGTCCGCGCACGCCCGGCAACCGGGTCAGCCGCAGAGCGCGGTCGATGATCGGGACCGCCTGGCGCACCAGCTGACGACTGCGCTCCTGGCCCTCGCTCGAGTCGTGCACCCAGAACAGGACGACGCCCATCTGGGTCAGCCACAACAGCTCGGGCAGCTCCTCGCGGAGGGCCTTCGCGAGCTTGATGTCGGAGCCCTCGACGACGTCGCGGAACAGGCCGATCGAGGCGAGGCGAGTGGCTTCGGAGTCCTTGCTGAACGGTGACAGCGGGCTGGTGGGCTCGGCGGCGGTCTTGAAGAACTTGCCCGCGAACTCGTGGTAGGGCTCGGCCACGTCGATCCACGCCATCAGGACGCCGGTCAGGCGCTCATCGAAGGTTGTCGTGCCGGTCAGCGCCTCGGTGGCCGCGGCTGCGTGCTCGACGTTGATCTGGTCGTAGTACGCCTGGATCAGGTGTTCCTTGGACGAGAAGTAGTAGTACGCATTGCCGATGGACACCCCCGCCCGGTCGGCGATCGCGCGCATCGTGGCCTTCTCGTAGCCGTTGAGGCGGAACAGCTGCATGGCTGCGTCGATGATCGACTGCCGGGTCTGCTCGGCCTTGGCGGAACGGGTCGGGGAGTCGGGCACGACTTCAATCTAGCCTCCGGGGCACAGACGGTGGAGGATGGCGGCCATGGACAGTCCCGCCGACGCCCATCGCGAGGTCGCCCGGATCTTCTCCGAGCGGGTCGCGGGTGTGCGCGACTGGGAGGCGCCCGCCCCGGTCGAGGGCTGGACGGCACGGGACGTCGTCGGGCACCTGGTGGGCTGGCTCCGGGGCTTCCTGTCCGGCGGCGGGGTCGAGCTGCCGTCCGGCCCGTCCGTCGCGGACGACCCGGTCGCAGCCTGGCGGCACCACGCGGATGCGGTCCAGTCGCTGCTGGAGTCCGGACGGGCGGCCGAGGACTTCACGCATCCGCAGGCCGGGACGCAGGTCCTCGGCCGGCTGGTCGAGAGCTTCTACGTCGCCGACGTCTTCATGCACACCTGGGACCTGGCCCGGGCGAGCGGTCAGGACGACACCTTGGACCCCGCGCGGTGCGAGGCGCTGCTGGCCGGGATGAGGCCGATCGAGGAGCTGCTGCGCAGCTCGGGCCAGTACGGGCCGGCCGTGCCGGTGCCCGAGGACGCCACGGTGCAGGACCGGCTGATGGGCTTCATCGGCCGCGATCCCGCCTGGACGCCCTGAGGCGTCCGCGAGCCGCCGCGGGGGAGAGGATGCGGTGAGCGAGGTCACGGCACTCGAGTGGGCGCGGCGGCGGATCTCCGCGTAGCATCGAAACGAAACGGTTTCGTACGCCCAAGGAGCGCTGTGAGTCGACTGACTGCCGAAAGGCTGCAGGAGCTGTATGCGGGCACTCTCGCCCTCGTTGCCGAGCACGGCTACGACAACCTGACGATGGACCAGGTCGCGGAGGCGACCCGCTCGAGCAAGGCGACCCTCTACCGCCAGTGGGGCAGCAAGTCGGCGCTCGTCGTCGAGGCCCTGCAGTGCGTAGGGGAGACCGAGCTGGAGCTCCCGGACACGGGGACCCTGCGCGGGGACCTCCTGTCGATGGTCGAGCGCGCGGAGGGCCAGGAGCACGACGCCGACATGCTCGCGGCGATCATGCACGCGGTCCGTCAGGACAAGGAGCTCGCCGAGGCGGTGCGCGCGCAGATCCTCGAGCCCGGCCGCGATCGCATCCGCGAGGTCGTCGCCCGTGCCGTCGAGCGCGGTGAGGTGGCCGCGGACTGCCCGGGGCTCGTCTTCGTCGACTACGTGTTCATCGCGCCCATCGTCCTGCACCACCTGCTCGAGGGCGAGGAGCCGTCCCAGGACTTCCTGCGCCGGTACGTCGACGGCGCGCTCCTGCCCGCCCTCGGCATCCACTGACCCGTCTCACCCCCTTCACGAACCCCTACAAGGAAGAACTTCCATGGCTTGGTATCTCTATCGACTCGGACGCTGGTCGTTCCGGCGCCGTCGGATCGTCATCTCGTTCTGGATCGGCCTGCTCCTGCTGATGGGGGTTGCCTCGACCACGCTTCAGGGCAAGACCTCCGACACGTTCACGCTGCCCGGCATCGAGTCGGTCGACGCGTTCGAGCTGATCAAGGAGCGCACGCCTGACGCAGCCCCGGACGGCGCGACCGCGCGGGTCGTCTTCCAGGCGCCGGAGGGCGAGAAGCTGACCTCCGCGGACAACAAGAAGGCCGTGGCCGAGTCCCTCGCCGCGATCGACTCCAAGAACGTCGTGGGCGCGACCGACCCGTTCGAGACCGGGACGGTGTCCAAGGACGGGCGCACCGCGTACTCGACGGTGTCGTACGCCACGCAGTCGATCGACCTGACCGACGCCGACAAGGAGGCCCTCGAGAAGTCACCCGAGGTCGCCGAGGAAGCAGGCCTGAAGGTCGCGATCGGCGGCGACGCGCTGCAGGAGATTCCCGAGCAGGGGCTCACCGAGCTGCTCGGCGTCGGCATCGCGATCATCGTCCTGCTCATCACGTTCGGGTCGCTGCTGCTGGCCGGCATGCCGCTGCTGACCGCGCTCATCGGCGTGGGAATCGGCGTCACCGGCATCACCACCGCGACCGGCTTCATCGACCTCGGCTCCTCGACGCCCACCCTCGCCCTGATGCTGGGACTTGCGGTCGGCATCGACTACGCGCTGTTCATCACCTCCCGCTACCGCCACGAGATCCACGTCGGACGCTCGCAGGAGGAGGCGGCTGGTCGCGCCGTCGGCACCGCGGGCTCCGCGGTGGTCTTCGCCGGGCTCACGGTCGTGATCGCCCTGGCCGGCCTGTCGGTCGTCAACATCAACTTCCTGACCCAGATGGGTCTGGCGGCCTCCGCGACCGTCGCGATCGCGGTCCTCATCGCCCTGACCCTGCTCCCGGCCCTGCTCGGGGCCGCCCGCAAGCGGACCGGCTGGGGCAAGGTGCCCTTCATCAAGGCACCGGATCCTGAGGACGAGACGGTGGGGACGACCGCCGGCCGTCGCTGGGCCGACCTCATCACCAAGCACCGCATCAAGGCCCTCGTCGGCGGTCTCGCCGTCGCCGGTGTGGTCTCGATCCCCGTCGCGTCGATGCAGCTCGCGCTGCCGGACGACGGCACGGCCGCCGAGGGCACCGGTCCCCGCGTGGCGTACGACCTGATCGCGGAGAACTTCGGCGCCGGCACCAACGGTCCGCTGCTCGTCGTGGTCGACACGAAGGGGGCCGACGACCCGGCCGAGGCGGTCGACCTGGCCGCCCAGAAGGTCCAGGGCATCGAGAAGGACGTCGCTGCCGTCGTCCCGCCGACGCCGGACCCGGCCGACGAGAAGGCCGTCGCGGCGTACGAGGCGCAGCTCGAGGGGGCGCAGTACGCCACGATCACCGTGATTCCCAAGAGTGGACCGTCCGACGCGGACACCCAGGCCCTGGTCGACGACATCCGCGAGGCCGTGGGCACTGTCGAGGCCGACACCGGCGCGACGGTGTACGTCACGGGACAGACCGCCGTGGGCGTCGACATCTCCGAGGAGCTTGCCAAGGCGTTCCCGAAGTACCTGCTGGTCGTGGTCGGGCTCGCGTTCATCCTGTTGATGATCGTCTTCCGCTCGATCCTGGTCCCGATCAAGGCGGTCCTGGGCTTCCTGCTCTCGGTCGGCGTCTCGCTCGGAGCCACCGTCGCGGTGTTCCAGTGGGGCTGGGCCGCGGACCTGCTCGGCGTCGACACCTCCGGCCCGGTGCTGTTCATGCTGCCGCTGCTGCTGACCGGCATCCTGTTCGGCCTGGCGATGGACTACGAGGTGTTCCTGGTGTCCCGCATGCGCGAGGAGTTCGTCCACGGCCGCCCGGCCAAGGAGTCGGTCGTGTTCGGCTTCCAGTACGGCGCTCGCGTCGTCACGGCGGCCGCAGCGATCATGATCGGCGTCTTCGGCAGCTTCGCCCTCGGCGACGAGATCATCATCAAGTCGATCGGCTTCGGCCTCGCGGTCGGCGTGCTGGCGGACGCGTTCCTGGTCCGCATGATGATCGTCCCGGCGTTCATGGCGCTCATGGGCGATCGCATGTGGTGGCTGCCGCGCTGGCTCGACAAGGTGCTGCCGAACCTCGACATCGAGGGGGAGTCGCTCGCCCGCCACACAGGTGACTCGGTGGCCGGCACGACGCCCGAGCGGGAGCGCATCAGCTCCTGACAGGTGCCCGCACGAGACAGCGGCGCCCCCACCCTCGACGGGTGGGGGCGCCGCTGTCGTGACGGAACCGGCCGGCTCAGTCCTCGGTGTACTCCGCGAGGTCGCCCTGCGACTCGCGGATGTACGTCCGCTGCATCTTGACGTCCAGCTCGGCCACCATGTGGGCGATGATCGTGGCGATGAAGTCGTTGACCCTCGCCTGCAGACGGGGGGTGACCTCCGGGTGGATCTCGGCGAGGGCCACCGGGAGCGTGAGCTCGGAGTCCGAGCGGGTGACGACGAACGCGGGATCCTCGCCGCCGTCCGCCACCGGCCACACCGCGACCCGCATGTCCTCGGTGACGCCGGGGTGATCACGAGCCGTCGCGGTGACGAGCGTCGTGACGCAGCCCGACGGCGGCATCACCAGTCCTTCAGGCGCCGTGTGGGTGCCGTCGTCGCTGGTGTCGACGACGATGTCCGCCAGGTGCGCGATCTCTCGCGTCACCTGGCGGTCGGTCGTCTCCCACAGCACCGCAAGGATCCTGCGGGCGAGGTCGTCCGAGTCGGGCAGCTGGGTCATGCAGACCAGGTCCAGGTGCTCAGGACCGAGCCGGCGATCTTGTCGCGGTCGGCCTTCGACACGTCGGTGCTGTGCGAGAACGTGACGACGTACAGGGCGCCCTTGCGCAGCATGTAGTACTGCTCGGTGAGGTTCTTGTTGCCGTTGAGCTCCTGCGACATCGAGATGTGCGCGGCCGACTCGCCCGCGACCGTCACGGACTCGTTGGTCTTGACGTCCCGTGCGCCCTGCTTGGTCAGCTCGTCGCCGAGGTTCTTGCTGAGCTCCTCGATCGTGACGCCGGTCGGGGCGGGGGACTGGCGCAGGACGTTGATGTTGTCGGCGAAGCCGTCCTTGTCGTCGCTGTCGACCGCGAGGCTGTCGAAGTCGAAGCCGGCGGGCTTGTTCTTCGGCGTCTCCCAGCTGGCGGGGACCGAGTACGTGTAGTCGGTGCCCTTGATCGTGGGGCCGTCCGCGGGCGGGGCGTCGAATCCGGTGGCCTTCTCGCTCTTGCTGGAGGACGAGGAGGAGGACGAGGAGTCGTCGGAGCTGTCGCTGCTGCCGCAGGCGCTGAGGGTCAGGGTGGCCATGAGGGTGAGTGCCGCTGCGCGGCGGGAGAAGGTGCGCATCTGTGAAAACTATCGGTAGACGTCGTGGGCAGTGGAATACGGGTGCCTCGGACGGGGTTGATAAGATCAGACTCAAGTCAGTTGACACACATTCTTGAAGTCACCCCGACAGACCCCACAGCAACGAACCACCCACAGCAGGAGGACACACCATGGCAAGAGCGGTCGGAATTGACCTGGGCACGACGAACTCCGTCGTCGCCGTGCTCGAAGGTGGCGAGCCCACCGTCATCGCGAACGCCGAAGGCGCTCGCACCACCCCCTCGGTCGTCGCATTCGCCAAGGACGGAGAGGTCCTGGCCGGCGAGGTCGCCAAGCGCCAGGGCGTGACCAACGTCGATCGCACGATCCGTTCGGTCAAGCGCCACATCGGCACGGACTGGACCACCGAGATCGACGGCAAGACGTTCACGCCGCAGCAGATCTCCGCCTTCATCCTGCAGAAGCTCAAGCGGGATGCCGAGGCGTACCTCGGCGAGGCCGTGACCGACGCGGTCATCACCGTCCCGGCGTACTTCAACGACCACCAGCGTCAGGCGACCAAGGAGGCCGGTGAGATCGCGGGCCTCAACGTCAGCCGCATCATCAACGAGCCGACCGCGGCCGCCCTCGCGTACGGCCTGGACAAGGCCGACGACCAGACGATCCTCGTCTTCGACCTCGGCGGCGGCACGTTCGACGTGTCCCTGCTGGAGATCGGCGACGGCGTCATCGAGGTCAAGGCCACGAGCGGCGACAACCACCTCGGTGGCGACGACTGGGACGAGAAGATCGTCGACTGGATCGTCACCCGCTTCAAGAGCAGCACCGGCCTGGACCTGACCAAGGACAAGATGGCCATGCCGCGTGTCCGTGAAGCCGCCGAGCGCGCCAAGATCGAGCTCTCGAGCTCGTCGTCGACCTCGATCAACCTGCCGTACATCACGGTCGACGCCGACAAGAACCCCGTGTTCCTCGACGAGACCCTGACGCGCGCCGAGTTCGAGAAGATCAGCTCGGACCTGCTCGAGCGCACCAAGGCCCCGTTCCACAACGTCATCAAGGACGCCGGGATCAAGGTCAGCGACATCGACCACGTCGTGCTGGTCGGCGGCTCGACCCGCATGCCGGCCGTCTCCGAGGTCGTCAAGGGCCTGACCGGCGGCAAGGAGCCCAACAAGGGCGTCAACCCCGACGAGGTCGTCGCTCTCGGCGCGAGCCTGCAGGCCGGCGTGCTCAAGGGCGAGGTCAAGGACGTGCTCCTGCTCGACGTCACCCCGCTGAGCCTCGGCATCGAGACCAAGGGCGGCGTGATGACCAAGCTCATCGAGCGCAACACGACGATCCCGACCAAGCGGTCCGAGGTCTTCACGACGGCCGACGACAACCAGCCGTCCGTCGCGATCCAGGTCTACCAGGGCGAGCGCGAGATGGCGGCGGGCAACCAGCTGCTGGCCACGTTCGAGCTGACCGGCCTGCCCCCGGCGCCGCGTGGCGTGCCGCAGATCGAGGTCACCTTCGACATCGACGCCAACGGCATCGTCAACGTGTCCGCCAAGGACCGTGGCACGGGCAAGGAGCAGTCGATGACGATCACCGGCGGCTCGGCCCTGTCCAAGGACGACATCGACAAGATGGTCAAGGACGCCGAGGCGTACGCCGAGGAGGACCGCAAGCGTCGCGAGGCCGTCGAGACCCGCAACCAGGCCGAGTCGCTCGCGCACACCACGGAGAAGTTCCTCTCCGAGAACGGCGACAAGGTCGGCGACGACGTCAAGGCCGAGGTGCAGGCTGACCTCGACGCGCTCAACGAGTCGCTCAAGGGCGAGGACGCGGACGCCATCCAGGCGGCCGTGACCAAGCTCGGTGAGTCCAGCTCCAAGATGGGCGAGGCGATGTACGCCGCGGCTGCGGCCGACGCCCAGGCTGCCGGCACGGACGCGCCCACCGCGGACGCCGGCGATGACGACGACGTCGTCGAGGCCGAGATCGTCGATGACGAGGACGACAAGAAGTGACGGAGCCGGGAACCGACTCGGTCCCCGAGCAGGAGTCGACGCCGGCTGAGGAAGCTCAGCCGGCGGAGACGCCGACCGAGCCGACACCGGAGCAGCAGCTGGCCGAGCGGACGCTCGACCTGCAGCGGCTCCAGGCGGAGTACGTCAACTACAAGCGTCGCGTCGACCGTGACCGTGAGCTCGTCCGTGCGCAGGGAGAGGCTGCAGTCCTGCAGTCCCTCCTGACCGTGCTGGACGACATCGGTCGTGCGGCCGAGCACGGTGAGCTCGCGGGCGGCTTCAAGGCCGTCGCGGACTCGCTGCAGGCAGCGGTGGCCAAGCACAAGCTCGAGGCGTTCGGCGCCAAGGGCGAGGCCTTCGACCCCGCGCTGCACGAGGCGGTGTTCCACGCCGGGGAGTCGACCGAGGTCGACACCACGACGATCGACACCGTGATGCGCACCGGCTACAGGATCGGCGATCGCGTGATCCGGCCCGCAACGGTCGGCGTCGTCGATCCGGCCAGCGAGGCGGCAGCGCCCTCGGCACCTGCCGAGGACGCATCGGCGGAGGCTCCCGCAGGGGAGTCCGCGACCGACGCCGACGACAACCAGTAGCAACGGAAGGAGGGGTGGCAGATGGCAGCGAGTGACTGGGCGACTAAGGACTTCTACAAGGTCCTCGGGGTCAAGAAGGACGCGAGTCAGGACGAGATCAAGAAGGCGTATCGCAAGCTGGCTCGTGAGAACCACCCCGACTCCAACCCCGGCAACCAGGCCGCCGAGGAGCGCTTCAAGGAGGTCTCCGAGGCGTACGCCGTGCTCTCGTCCAAGGACAAGCGCAAGGAGTACGACGAGCAGCGCAGCATGTTCGGGCAGTTCCGCGGCGGCCCGGGGGGATTCGGATCCGGGGGCGGCTTCCGCCCGCCGGGCGGAGGCGGCACCCAGGCCGACTTCGACATGTCGGACCTGTTCGGCGGCCTCTTCGGAGGCCGCGGACGGGGCCGGCAGCGTCCGCCGGGACGCAAGGGTGACGACCTCGAGACCGAGGCGACGATCACCTTTGAGCAGGCCGTCGACGGGGCGACGCTCCCGTTGCGGATGACCAGCGACGAGCCCTGCACGACCTGCCACGGCACGGGGGCGCGACCGGGCACGACGCCCAAGGTGTGCCCGAAGTGCCAGGGCAGCGGCATGGTGACCGGCGCGTCCGGCGGCGTGTTCGCCATGACCGAGCCGTGCGACCTGTGCCGTGGCCGAGGGCTCATCGTCGAGCACCCGTGCGACACCTGCCACGGCTCCGGGCGTGCGCCCACCAGCCGCACGCTGAACGTCAAGGTGCCTGCGGGCGTCAAGGACGGTCAGCGCATCCGGCTCAAGGGCAAGGGCGGCAAGGGTGACAACGGCGGGCCGAACGGGGACCTGTTCCTGCTCGTGCACGTCGAGCCCCACCGTCTGTTCGGGCGCAAGGGTGATCACCTCACGATCACGGTGCCCGTGACCTTCGACGAGGCCGCGCTGGGCGCTCAGATCCAGGTGCCCACCCTGGACGGGCCGCCGGTCCGGATCAAGGTGCCCGCGGGCACGCCCACGGGTCGCACCTTCCGCGCCAGCGGCAAGGGCGCCACCACCAAGAACGGCGGTCGAGGCGATCTGCTCGTGACCGTCGAGGTGCAGGTGCCCGCCGAGCTGTCGGACGCGGAGCGGGCTGCGGTCGAGGCCTTCCGTGAGGCACGCGGCGCAGGCTCCCCGCGTGACGGGATGTTCGAGGCGGTGTCGTGATGTCGACGGACTCGCAGAAGTCGGCGGCCCAGGGGGCGGGATTCCAGCCCCCTGGGCCCGAGGCGAAGGTGTTCGTCATCAGCGTCGCGGCCGAGCTGTCCGGGCTCCACCCGCAGACCCTCCGCACGTACGACCGGCTGGGCCTCGTCGCCCCCGGGCGCACGGGCGGGGGTGGCCGGCGCTACTCGTTGCGTGACATCGAGCTCCTGCGCACGGTGGCTCGACTGACCGCCGAGGGCCTGGGCCTCGAGGGCGTCAAGCGCGTCATCGAGCTGGAGAACCAGGTGCTCGCGCTGCAGGAGAAGGTGGCCGAGCTGCAGGCCGAGATCGCGCAGTCGAAGCTGCCGCAGAACCTGCCGGCCCGCGTGTCCGGCAACCAGGTCGTCATCTGGCGCCAGCGGCGTCGCTGAGCTTCGTGACAAGACGACACCGATAGCCGCGAACGTCGTACGGGCAGGGCGTGGCGTCGCTACCTTGTGGGTCGACATCGTCGACCACCAGGAGAGCCCATGACCGAGCCGTACCCGACCTCGCCGCAAGCCCCTCAGGGTGCTTCCTCCGGCGGCCTCGCCAGCTGGGGATTGCGCGTCGCCGCGACCATCATCGATGTGTTGCCGCCGTTGGCCGTCGCGATCGTCCTCACCTTCGTGTTCGGCAGCACCGAGACGTCGGACGGTCAGGCCTCGTTCGAGCTGAGCGGCCTGCCGTTCGTGCTCAACCTGCTCTTCGGCCTGGGCTGGCTGCTGTACAACACCGGCGCCATGCAGGGTCGCACCGGACAGTCGCTGGGCAAGAAGGTCATGAAGATTGCGCTGGTGGGTGCGGCCACGCGACAGCCGGTCGGTTTCGGGCTCTCGATCGCTCGGTCCTTCCTCCACATCCTCGACGCGATCCCGTGCTACATCGGATTCCTGTGGCCGCTGTGGGACAAGGAGAACCGGACGTTCGCCGACATGATCCTCGACACGCGCGTCGTCAAGGCCTGACGCGAGCCGGACGGGGGAGACAGGCAGACTGTCCCCCGACCGTCCGACTCCCGAGGGGAACCATGGCAGACATCACCCGACGACCTTTCGTCCACCACCTGCGCTCGGACCCGACGTCGTTCGTGCTGCAGCTGCGCGACGGTGCCGTGAAGCGCTCGGGCGCGGGCGTCTCGTTCTGGTTCCGGCCCAGCACGGCGGCCCTCGCCGAGGTCCCCATGGACGACCGCGAGCAGGCGCTGATGTTCCAGGCGCGGACGTCGGACTTCCAGGTCGTGTCGGTGCAGGCCACCGTGACGTACCGGGTGTCCGAGCCCGTCGTCGCCGCGACCCGCATCGATTTCGGCATCAACCCCCGCTCGGGCGAGTGGAACGCCCGTCCGCTCGAGCGCCTGGGCGGCCTGCTGACCGAGCTCGCGCAGCAGCCCGCGCTCGAGTACCTCGCCGGCATCACGATGGCCGAGGCTCTCGCCCACGGCATCGGACCTGTGCGGCAGCAGGTCGCCGACCAGCTCGCGAACGACCAGCGACTCATCGAGCGCGGGCTGTCGGTGACCGACGTCCGGGTCGTCGCCATCCGCGCGGAGGCCGACCTGGAGCGTGCGCTGCAGACGCCGACCCGCGAGGCGGTGCAGCAGGAGGCCGACCGGGCCACGTTCGAGCGCCGAGCCGTGGCCGTCGAGAACGAGCGGGCCATCGCCGAGAACGAGCTGACCAACCAGATCGAGCTGGCCCGGCGCGAGGAGGAGCTCGTCGCCCAGCGGGGACAGAACGAGCGCAAGCGGGCAAGTGAGCAGGCGGAGGCCGACCGCATCGCGACGGTCGCCAAGGCCCAGCGCCAAGGATTGATCGCGGACGCGGATGCGGCCCGGACGCGGCTGCTCGGCGAGGCCGACGCGACTGCGGAGTCGGCGAAGTTCGCCGCGTACGGCGACGTCGACCAGGACAAGCTGATCGCCCTCGCCCTGCGTGAGCTGGCCGCCAACCTGCCGCCCATCACGCACCTCAGCATCACCCCGGAGCTGCTGGCGCCGCTGCTGACCCGGCTCGGCGACGGGCAGGGGACGACGGCTACGGCGTCCGAGTGAGTCTGCGGCCCCGCGCGGTCGTGGTCCACCGCCGCTCGGAGTACGAGGACCTGGTCGCGCGTCACGGCACGCACGGCCAGGCGGAGTTCTTCCTGTCCTCGCGCGGCCGGGACATCGGCGACGTGGAGCGGCGCCATGCTGCGCTGACGGCGGCACGCGCCGCGACCTCGGCGGCGATCCCGGTCGAGTGGCGGCGCGTCGAGGTCGAGCGCGACGAGCTGGACCGCTTCGTCTTCGGCCCCGAGGACGTGGTGATCGCGGTCGGCCAGGACGGACTGGTGGCCAATGTCGCGAAGTACCTCAGCGGGCAGCCCGTCGTCGGCGTGAACCCGGAGCCTCAGTGGAATCCGGGAATCCTCGTGCCGCACGCGCCCGAAGCGGTGGGTGCCGTGCTGACGGCGCTCGGCCGCGGCGCCGGGGTGCTCGAGGAGCGCACGATGGTCGAGGCCGTGACGGACGACGGCCAGGAGCTGCGCGCGCTCAACGAGCTCTTCATCGGTCACCCGAGCCACCAGTCCGCGCGCTACGTGATCCAGGCCGAGGGACGCCAGGAGCGACACTCGTCCTCGGGCATCCTCGCCGGCACGGGGACCGGGGCGACCGGCTGGCTGCGATCGAGCTGGCAGGAGCGGCGCAGCGAGCTCGCGCTGCCGCAGCCGACGTCGCCCGAGCTGTGCTGGTTCGTGCGCGAGCCGTGGCCCTCGCCGGCGACGGGCACGAGCTTCACCGAGGGGATCGTCCCCGACGCCGGCTCGCTCGTCGTCGCCGTCGAGTCCGACCGTCTGGTGTGCTTCGGCGACGGCATCGAGGCGGACTCGATGTCCCTCTCGTGGGGCCAACGCCTCACGATCCGTCGGTCGGGGCGCCGGCTGCTGCTCGTCCGCTGAGGCCCTGGGGCCGCGAGGCGCGACGACCGGCCGTTACATTGTGGACTCGGACCCTCTGAGCAAGGACGCCCCCGTTGTTCCACAAGATTCTTGTCGCCAATCGTGGGGAGATCGCGATCCGCGCGATCCGCGCCGCGCACGAGCTCGGCGCGCGGACCGTCGCGGTGTTCCCCTACGAGGACCGCGGCTCGGAGCACCGGGTACGCGCCGACGAGGCGTACGAGATCGGCGAGCGGGGGCACCCCGTGCGGGCCTATCTCGACCCCGAGGCGATCGTCGCGGCAGCGGTGGCGGCCGGGGCGGACGCGATCTACCCGGGCTACGGCTTCCTGTCCGAGAACCCCGATCTCGCGGAGGCGTGCGAGCAGGCCGGCATCACCTTCATCGGTCCCGCGCGCGAGGTCCTGGAGCTGACCGGCAACAAGGCGTCCGCGATCGCCGCCGCCCGGGCCGCCGGCGTGCCCACGTTGACGTCGGTCGAGCCGTCCGCGGATGTCGACGAGCTGATGGCGAGCTCGGACGCGCTGACGTACCCGTTGTTCGTCAAGGCGGTGGCCGGAGGTGGCGGCCGCGGCATGCGCAGGGTCGACGACCCGGCGCGGCTGCGGGAGTCGATCGAGGCGGCGATGCGTGAGGCCGACGGGGCGTTCGGTGATCCCACCTGCTTCATCGAGGAGGCGGTCGTCGACGCCCGGCACATCGAGGTGCAAGTTCTTGCCGACTCCGTCGGCTCAGTGGTTCATTTGCGGGAGCGGGACTGCTCGGTGCAGCGGCGACACCAGAAGGTCGTCGAGATCGCGCCCGCGCCGCACCTGCCGGCCGAGGTCCGCGAGGCCATGTGTGCCGACGCGGTGCGGTTCGCGGAGTCGATCGGCTACTCGTGCGCGGGCACGGTGGAGTTCCTGCTCGGCGCCGACCACCGCTACGTGTTCATCGAGATGAACCCGCGGATCCAGGTCGAGCACACCGTGACCGAGGAGGTCACCGGCGTCGATCTCGTGCAGGCCCAGATGGAGATCGCGGCCGGCGCGACGCTCGCCGATCTCGGCCTCGACGACCAGTCGACGATCACCGCGCGGGGCTTCGCCCTGCAGTGCCGGATCACGACCGAGGACCCGGCCAACGGCTTCCGTCCCGACACCGGCACGATCACGGCGTACCGCTCGCCGGGAGGTCCGGGCGTACGCCTCGACGGCGGCACGGCGTTCACCGGAGCCGTGGTCAGCCCGCACTTCGACTCGATGCTGTCCAAGCTGACGTGCCGGGGCCGTGACTTCGAGGCCGCGGTGACCCGTGCCGAGCGAGCACTGGGCGAGTTCCACGTCAGCGGGGTGTCGACCAACATCGGCTTCCTGCAGGGCCTCCTGGCCGATCCGGACTTCCGGGCCGGGCGCGTCACGACGTCGTTCATCGAGGAGCACCCCGGGCTGCTGGAGGCGCACGGCGCCGCGGACCCCGCCGGCAAGATCTTGTCCTGGCTCGCGGACGTCACGGTCAACAAGCCGCACGGTCCCGCGCCGACGACCGTCGACCCTGTCTCCAAGCTGCCCGAGGTGGACCTCGGGGCCCCGGCTCCGGACGGGTCGCGGCAGCTGCTGGCCGAGCTCGGGCCCGAGGGATTCGCCGCCGCCTTGCGCCAGCGCGACACCGTGGGCGTGACCGACACGACGTTCCGCGACGCGCACCAGTCGCTGCTCGCCACCCGGGTGCGGACCCGCGATCTCGTGCAGGTCGCACCGTACGTCGCGCGGATGACGCCGCAGCTGCTCTCGATCGAGGCGTGGGGCGGAGCGACGTACGACGTGGCGCTGCGCTTCCTCAACGAGGATCCGTGGGACCGGCTCGCGGCGATGCGCGAGGCGGCCCCCAACATCTGCCTGCAGATGCTGCTGCGGGGGCGCAACACGGTCGGCTACACGCCGTACCCGACCGAGGTCACCGACGCCTTCGTCGCCGAGGCGGCCGCGACCGGTGTCGACATCTTCCGCATCTTCGACGCGCTCAACGACGTCGACCAGATGCGGCCCGCGATCGAGGCGGTGCGCGCGACCGGGACGGCCGTCGCCGAGGTCGCCCTCTGCTACACCGGCGACCTGTCCGATCCGGGCGAGACGCTCTACACGCTCGACTACTACCTCGACCTCGCCGAGCGCATCGTCGACGCCGGGGCGCACGTGCTGGCGATCAAGGACATGGCCGGGCTGCTGCGTGCACCGGCCGCGCGGACGCTCGTGCGTGCCCTGCGCGAGCGCTTCGACCTGCCGGTGCACCTGCACACCCACGACACGCCCGGTGGCCAGCTCGCAACCCTCGTCGCGGCGATCGAGGCGGGAGTGGACGCGGTGGACGCCGCGTCGGCTGCGCTGGCCGGCACGACGTCGCAGCCGCCGATGTCGGCCCTCGTCGCGGCGACCGACCACTCCGACCGTCCGACCGGTCTCGACATCGAGGCCGTCAACGCCCTCGAGCCGTACTGGGAGGCGACCCGCCGTCTCTACGCGCCGTTCGAATCGGGTCTGCCCGCCCCGACCGGACGGGTCTATCGCCACGAGATCCCCGGCGGTCAGCTGTCGAACCTGCGCCAGCAGGCCATCGCGTTGGGCCTGGGCGAGAAGTTCGAGCAGATCGAGGACATGTACGCCGCGGCCAACGACATCCTCGGCGACATCGTCAAGGTGACCCCCTCGTCCAAGGTGGTGGGCGACCTCGCCCTGCACCTCGTCGCGGTGGGGGCCGACCCCGAGACGTTCGCGCAGGACCCCGCAGCGTTCGACATCCCGGAGTCGGTGATCGGCTTCCTGTCCGGTGAGCTCGGGGACCCGCCTGGCGGCTGGCCCGAGCCGTTCCGCACCAAGGCGCTGCAGGGCCGGTCGGTCAAGGCGCGGGTCGAGGAGCTGTCGGACGAGGACCGCGCGGGCCTCACCACGGATCGTCGCCACACGCTCAACCGGCTGCTGTTCCCGGGGCCCACCCACGACTTCGACCAGGCGAGGGTCGAGTTCGGCGACCTGACCGCCGTGCCCACCGAGGCGTTCCTCTACGGCATGCGGGCCGGGGAGGAGACCGAGGTCGAGGTGTCCGAGGGCAATCTGCTGCTGTTCGGCGTCGAGGCGATCGGCGACGCCGACGAGCGCGGCGTCCGCAACGTGCTCGGCACGATCAACGGCCAGCTCCGGCCGACCCAGGTGCGCGACCGGTCCGTCGACTCCAAGGTCGCGGCCGCCGAGAAGGCCGACACCGGCAACCCTCGCCACGTCGCGGTGCCGTTCGCGGGCGTCGTGCACGCGCTCGTGGCCGAGGGCGACGTCGTCGAGGCCGGCCAGGTCGTCGCGACGATCGAGGCCATGAAGATGGAGGCGTCCATCACGGCCGCCCACGCCGGCACGGTCGCGCGGCTCGTGATCGCCGAGCCCCGCCAGGTCGAAGGCGGAGACCTCCTGCTCGTGCTGGACTGACCGCCCCGGATTCCCAGGAGAACCACGGAATCTGTCACGTCCCACCGGGCGCAACCTGTGGTCGCCGCAGGATTCCGGGGTTCTCCTGGGAATCGGCCGCTGGGCGCGCAGCCTTCCCGGATGCGTGCCAGAGTGGTCAACACGTTGCCAGTCAGTGGCGTCCAGCCCCCGGCGGTCCGTGATGAGCACCCCAGAAGGGGGCGCACATGACCCAGGAGCTCCAGACCGGCCCGGCGCCGAGCGAGCGGTACGTGAGTCGCTACGCCGAGCTGATGAAGGCGGTCCGCGACGAGGGACTGCTCGAGCGCCGGCGCCTGTACTACTGGTGGCAGATCGGCGCGCACGTCGCGGCGTTCTTCGCGATCTGGGTCGCCTTCTTCGCGCTGGGCAACTCATGGTTCCAGCTGGTGCTGGCGGCTGCGCTGGGTGTCATCGTGACGCAGTTCGGCTTCCTCGGCCACGACGCCGCCCACCGGCAGATGTTCACCTCCGCGAAGTGGAACTCCTGGACCGCCCGCATCCTTGCGGGCGGATTCGCCGGGCTGAGCTTCGCGTGGTGGCGGGCAAAGCACAACATGCACCACAAGGGTCCCAATCTCGAGGGCTACGACCCCGACATCGGGCCGGGCGCGATCGCCTTCACGCCCGGCATCGTCGCGCAGCGCACCGAGGGATTCGCCGGCTGGTTCGTCAAGCGCCAGGGGTGGCTGTTCTTCCCCCTGCTGACGCTCGAGGGGCTGAACCTGCATGCCGAGAGCATCCGCGCGGCCCGCGACAAGACCTCCAAGCAACCGTGGCGCCGGGTCGAGCTGTTCCTGGTCGTGACCCGCCTGACGGCGTACGTCGCGATCTTGCTGACGTTCCTGCCCCTGGGCAAGGCCCTGGCCTTCTTCGCCGTCCAGATGGCGGTGTTCGGCTTCTGCCTCGGCGCCTCCTTCGCGCCGGCGCACAAGGGGATGCCGATCATCCCGCCGGGGATGAAGCTCGACTTCCTGCGCCGCCAGGTCATGGTGTCGCGCAACGTGCGGGGCAATCCGGTCGTCGACTGGGCGATGGGCGGGCTGAACTACCAGATCGAGCACCACCTGTTCCCCAACATGCCGCGCTGCAACCTGCGCAAGGCGCAGCCGCTCGTACGCGCCCACTGCGAGGCGCAGGGCGTCGACTACCTGGAGGTCGGGCTCTTCCAGTCGTACGGGATCGTGATCGACTACCTCAACAACGTCGGCATCCGGGCGCGCGATCCCTTCGACTGCCCCCTCGCCGCCCAGCTGCGCGGCTGAGCCCGACGGGTCGCAGATTCCCAGGAGAACCCCCGAAGCTGACGTCTCACCCACGTCGTGACGGGTGATCGGTGACAGGTTCCTGGGTTCTCCTGGGAATCCGCGGGTCAGTTGACCTGGCGGTCGGCGTCCTTCCAGAACTCCTGGCGGAGCTTGAACTTCTGCAGCTTGCCGGTCGCGGTGCGGGCGAGCTCGTCGCGGAACTCGATGCGCTTGGGGCACTTGTAGCCTGCGAGGTGCTCGCGGCAGTGCGCCACGAGGGCGGCCTCGTCGGTGGGCTTCTCGTCGGGATCGAGGACGATCAGGGCGGTGATCAGCTCACCCCACTTCTCGTCGGGGATGCCGATCACGGCGGCCTCCCTGACCGACGGGTGCGACATGAGGGCGTCCTCGACCTCGATCGAGGAGACGTTCTCGCCGCCGGTGATGATGACGTCCTTCTTGCGGTCGGCGATCGTGATGTAGCCGTCCTCGAACGTGCCGCCGTCGCCGGTGTGGAACCAGTTGCCGGCCTGGGCGTCGGCGGTGGCCTCGGGGTTCTCCCAGTACGACGCGAGGTTGTGGTTGGACTGCGCCAGCACCTCGCCCTGGTCGTCGACCATCATCCGGACGCCGACCGCGGGCGCGCCGGCGCGGCCGAGGTTGACCGCCTGCTGGTGCGGCTCCAGATCGTCCCACTCCGCGCGCATGCGGCTCATCGTGAGCAGGGGCGAGGTCTCGGTCAGACCGTAGATCTGGATGAACTCCCAGCCGAGCTCCTCGCGGACGCGCTCGATCGTGCGGGTCGGCGGGGGTGCGCCCGCGACGATGATGCGGACGCGGTCACGTCCGGGCACCTCGCCCTCCCAGGTCTTGAGCGCGTCCAGCGCTGCCGTGACGACCGCCGGCGCGGCGCAGAGGTACGTCACGCCGTGCCGCTCGATGCGTCGCAGGATCTCGGTGCCGTCGATCTTGCGGATGATGACGTGCTGCGCGCCCATGCCGGTCGCCGTGAACGGGTGGCCCCAGCCGTTCGCGTGGAACATCGGCAGCGTGTGCAGATAGACGTCGCGGTCCGAGACCGACGCCTGCCAGCCGAAGACCGTCGCGTTGAGCCAGTTGTTGCGGTGCGTGAGCTGGACGCCCTTGGGTCGCGCGGTCGTCCCGGACGTGTAGTTGATCGTGGCGGTCGCGTTCTCGTCGCCCTCCCACGGCTGCGGCTCTTTGGTCGATCCCCAGATCTTGTCGTCGTCCTCGCCGAGCACGAAGATCCGCTCGCAGTCGATCTCGTCGACGAGGTGGCGCAGCTCGGGATCGACCATCAGCACCTGGGCGCCGGAGTGCTCCACGATGTAGCGGATCTCGGCGACCGCGAGCCGGAAGTTGATGGGCACGAGGACGCGTCCCCAGCCCGAGACGCCGTAGAACGAGGTGAGCATGCGCGCCGAGTTGTGCGAGACGATCGCGACCCGGCCCCCGACGGGGACGCCCATCTCGTCGAGCGTCGCCGCCTGCGCGCGGGCTCGGCGGCCGAGCTCGGCGTAGGTGATCTCGCCCCACGACTCGGCGGGCTGGTCCGGCTCGTCGACCACCGCGACGCGGTCGGGATAGACCGTGACGGCACGGTCGAGGAAATCACGAACGGTCAGGGGGAAGTGCACATCAACCTCCGGGTATGGCGTGGATCACGTCACCCCATAGTGCCCTGCCACTGGATGCGACAGGGTTGCGCCTCGGCTCTAGTGTGGGCGGTCCGACCACCGAAACTGGAGAACACCATGGCGATCACCGCAACGCTCGAGCTCCGCTTCAAGCCCGAGCTCCTCGACGAGGCACGGACCGTGCTGCGACGGGTGCTCGAGGAGACCCGGGCCTTCGACGGCAACCAGGGCGTCGACGTGCTGGTCGATCGCGAGGATCCCGCGCACTGGGTCGCGTACGAGCGCTGGGAGTCCGAGGAGCACGACGCGGCCTACCGCGAGTTCCGCGCCGGACCGGGCCAGGTCACCGACCTCGGCCCGCTGCTCGCGGCTGCGCCCGTGCTGACCGTCTTCACGACCGATCCGGCCATCTGACGGATGGGCTCGGACTCCGCTGAGAACCACTTCGACAGCTCCGCCGGCCCGGAGCAGGTGCGGGCCTTCGGGACCGCACTGGAGGCGCTGCGGAGCTTCCACGACGCGCTGACCGCGGCCGCGCCGAGCGCCGAGGTGCTCGAGCGGCTGGCCGCCGACCTGCAGGGATGGACGCAGACGCTCACGCCGCTGAAGGTCCCCGAGCCCGATCGTCTCGCGGGTCGGCTGCGGAACCTGCCGGTCCGCGGCCACCCGGCCCTGCCGCCGGTCCTGCTCGACGTCGTCGAGGACGACAAGGTCGAGGGGACGGTGACCTTCGGGACGTTCTTCCTCGGGCGGGGCGGCGCGGCCCACGGCGGCACCATCGCGACCGTGTTCGACGAGGTGCTCGGCGTGATGGCCTCGCACCGGGGGCACAGCGCGACCCGCACCGCGTACCTCAAGACCGACTTCCGCTCGATCGTGCCGGTCGACGTGCCGATGCGCGTCCGCGGGTGGCTGGACCGTGAGGAGGGGCGCAAGCGCTTCGTCCGCGGCGAGATGTGGTCCGGCGACACGTTGTGCGCCGAGGCCGACGCCCTGTTCGTGGTCGAGCGGCAGGACTAGCGGGACTCCTTCTGCGGGTTCGCGACCCGCTCGATCTCAGCGTCGATGTCCTCGACGCCGCGGAACCGGCGGAAGCTGTAGACGATGAGCGCGAGAGCGAACGCGGACGATGCCAGCAGGGTCGCGCCGGTGCCCCAGCCGCCGATCAGCCACCACTTCTCGTCGACCGGCCACCAGGTCGGTGCGTCCGGCCCGATACCCCACACGATGCCGACCGCGCCGATCCCGAGGGCGAACACGGTGCTCGCGATGATGCGCGGCCAGGTCTGCACGCCCTGCGCGGCCGACTTGTATGCGGCCACCTCGACCGGACGCACGCGGCGCTCGGCCCACTCGTACTGCTGGGAGAGGATCGCCAGGCCGGCGAACAGGCTCAGCAGGCCCGGACCCGGGAGGAAGAGGGCGGCGAAGCCGGCGACGAGAAGCGTCCAACCGGCGACTTCGATGGCGATGCGACGCGCGAAGCGCTTGGACCTCATGCCCGCGAGGGTACAGGGGGCCGCGAGCCTGCGCCGCCCGAGCCGTCCGGCGTGATGGGATGGCCTCATGCGTACGGCAGCGGTGGCTCTTCTCCTCCTCCTGCTGGCGGCCTGCGGCGCTGAGTCGGACGGGTCGTCCGCGGCACCGAGCCCCTCGACGGGCGCCACGACGCAGCCGGCCGTCGGCTCGGCCGTCGTCGACGCGGCAGGCCCGTCCGTCCCGGAGGCGCTGCTGCGCTTCCGCTGCGAGAAGAACGCCGAGGGCAGGTGGGCGGCCTCGGGCTTCCTGGTCAACGGCGGCAAGGCCCTGGCGAGCTTCCAGGTGACCGTGTTCATCGGCGAGGCGACCGGAAGCCCCGAGCGGGCCAAGACCAAGCGGGTCGAGAACATCGCCCCCGACGGCTCGGTGGCGTTCAAGATCTACCGGATCCCGGCGCCCGAGGGCGGCGGTACGTGCCACGTCCAGGTGCTGCAGACCAAGTAGCGCACGTACGCCGCGCTCTCACGGCTGGTGGGGGAACGACTCCTCGAAGATCAGCAGGGTCCGGGTGTTGACCACCCCGGGGATCGCCTGGATCTCGTCCAGCACCAAGCGCCGCAGATCCGCATTGTCCTTGGCGCGGGCGAGCAGCACGACGTCGAAGTCGCCGCCGACGAGGGCGATGTGCTCGATGCCGCTGAGGCGGCGCAGCTGCGTGTGGATCGAGCGCCAGTCGGTCTGGCGCACGTTCATCGTCACGTAGGCGGACGTGCCGAGTCCCCGCGCGACGGGGTCGGTCGTCGCGGTGAACCCGGTGATCACGCCGGAGGTGGTGAGGCGCTCCACCCGGGCGTACGCGTTCGCGCGGGAGATGTGCACCTGCTCGGCCAGCTGCCGCATCGACAGCCGCCCGTCGGCCTCGAGAGCGCGGACGATCCGCTCGTCGATGTCGTCCAGCTCGGCACCTGCCATACGTCTCACCGTTCCTGACTGCTCGCCTCGCGATTGGACGTATGGACCGGTCAACTGGGTCCGTCGTGGACATGTTCTCAGGAATTCGCCGGTGGTGGAAGTCAACTGCCCCCGTGGGTGACGATGCGAGGACACGGTGTGACGACGAGAGGAGTGGGCTGTGACGCCTGCCGGCATGCTCCCCGGGGAGCCGATCCAGCTGGTCGACCCCCTGGGCCGGCCGGTCCCCGAGTCCACCCTGCGCCTGCCCGCGGACGCCGACCTGGTCCGTGCGCACGAGGCGCTCGTCGTCGGGCGCCGCATCAACGACCAGGCGTACGCCCTCGTGCGGCAGGGCCGGCTCGCGGTCTATCCCTCCTCCCACGGGCAGGAAGCGTGCCAGGTGGCCGCCGCGCTCGTGATGCGTGAGCAGGACTGGCTGTTCCCGACCTATCGCGACACCGTCTCGATCGTCACGCGCGGGGTCGATCCGGCCGAGGCCCTCATGCTGCTGAGCGGTGACTGGCACTCGGGCTACGACCCCGTCGCCACGCGGGTCGCACCGCAGGCCACTCCGCTCGCGACCCAGCTGCCGCACGCGGTCGGCGTCGCCCATGCCGCGACGCTGCGCGGCGAGGACACGGTCGTGATGGCGATGTGCGGTGACGGCGCCACGAGCGAGGGCGACTTCCACGAGGCCCTCAACTTCGCCGCGGTGTTCGGTGCGCCGGTCGTGTTCTTCGTGCAGAACAACGAGTTCGCGATCTCCGTCCCGCTCGCGCGCCAGAGCGTCGCACCGTCGCTCGCGCACAAGGCGGTCGGCTACGGGATGCCGGGCAGGCGGGTCGACGGCAACGACGTCGCCGCGCTGCTGTCGGTCCTGGGGGACGCTGTCGAGGCCGCCCGCGCCGGTGGGGGCCCACAGCTCGTCGAGGCCCACACGTATCGCATGCAGGCGCACACCAACGCCGACGACGCGACGCGCTACCGCAGCGATGACGACGTCGAGGCCTGGCGGTCGCGCGACCCCTTGCTGCGCAGCGCCACGCACCTGACCGGCAAGGGGCTGCTGACGGCGGCGATCGAGTCCGAGATGACGGCGGCCGCCGAGACCCTGGCCGCGGCGATGCGCGACGGGCTGATGGCCGATGTGGAGCCGGACCCGCAGGAGCTGTTCGCCCACGTCTACGCCGAGCCCACCCCTCAGCTGCGGGAGCAGTCCGCGTTCCTCGCCGAGGAGCTGGGCCGAGAGGACGCCGTCTGATGGCCGAGCACGAGAAGATCACGATGGCGCAGGCGCTCAACCTCGCGCTGCGCGACGCGATGCGCGAGGACGAGTCCGTGCTGATGTTCGGCGAGGACGTCGGTCCGCTCGGCGGGGTGTTCCGGGTCACCGACGGGCTGACGGCCGAGTTCGGTGAGAGCCGCTGCTTCGACACGCCCCTCGCGGAGTCGGGCATCGTGGGCATGGCGGTCGGTCTGGCGATGAACGGCATGCGTCCGGTCGTCGAGATGCAGTTCGACGCCTTCGCCTACCCGGCGTTCGAGCAGGTGGTCAGCCACGTCGCCAAGCTGCGCAACCGCACCCGGGGCAGGATGCCGATGCCGATCACGATCCGCATCCCCTACGCGGGCGGCATCGGGGGCGTCGAGCACCACTGCGACTCCTCCGAGGCGTACTACGTCCACACGCCCGGACTGACCGTGCTCGCCCCCGCGACCGTCGCGGACGGCTATGCGCTGCTCCGCGCCGCCATCGGCTCGCCCGACCCCGTGGTGGTGCTGGAGCCCAAGAAGCTCTACTTCAGCAAGGACGAGGTCGATCTGGACGCCCCGCAGCCCGGCATCGGCCGGGCCGTCGTTCGCCGAGAGGGCACCGACGCGACCCTGATCGCGTACGGCACCTCGGTCCCGCTCGCGCTCGAGGCCGCCGACGTCGCGGCGACGGAGGGCCGCAGCCTCCAGGTCGTCGACGTGCGCTCGCTGGTCCCGTTCGACGACGAGACCGTGTGCGCCGCGGTGCGCTCGACCGGACGTGCGGTGGTGGTCGCGGAGTCGGCCGGGTTCGCGAGCGTGGCCTCCGAGATCGTGGCGCGGGTGACCGAGCGGTGCTTCCACCACCTGGCCGCCCCGGTCCGACGGGTCACCGGATTCGACATCCCGTATCCGCCGCCCAAGCTCGAGCGCTTCCACCTGCCGAGCGTCGACCGCATCCTCGACGCCGTCGACACGCTGCAGTGGGAGGACGCGTGAGCGCCTCGCCGGGCGCGGGGACGACGCAGACGTTCACCCTCCCCGACCTGGGCGAGGGGCTGACCGAGGCCGAGATCGTCCGGTGGTTGGTCGCGGTGGGCGATCCTGTGGCGGTCGACCAGGCCGTGGTCGAGGTCGAGACGGCCAAGTCGGTCGTCGAGGTGCCGTCGCCGTACGCGGGCACCGTCAGCGTCCTGCACGGCGAGGAGGGACGGGCCGTCGACGTGGGCCGTCCGCTCATCTCGATCGAGCGGGCCGCACCGGCGGGTGAGCAGTACCGCGAGGAGGAGCAGGCCGGCTCGGGCAACGTGCTGATCGGCTACGGCACCTCCGAAAGGACGCCGGGGCGCCGCCGGACGCGCAGGGCGGGCGGTGCCGCGGACGTGGTGCACGCAGCCGCCACGCCTGCCGTGCCGGACCGGGTGCCCCGCGTGACCTCGCCGCTGGTGCGCCGGCTCGCGCGGGAGGCGGGACTGTCTGTGCTGGGCATTGCGGGCACCGGTGCCGACGGTCTCATCACCCGGCGGGACGTGGAGGCGGCGATCGCTGCCGCCACGGCCGGGACGACCAGCTCACGGACGGGTCTGGCGGTGGCCGAACGGGTGCCGATGAACGGATTCCGCAAGGCGGTCTCTGCAGCGTTGAGCCGCAGCCGCAGCGAGATCCCCGAGGCCACGGTCTGGGTCGACGTCGACTTCACCGAGCTGTTCGCGCTGCGTGAGCAGGCCCGGGCCCGCGGCCTGCCCGCACCGGGACTGCTGGCGTACCTCGCACGGTTCACGGTCGCGGCCCTGCGGGCGCACCCCGAGCTGAACGGCGAGATCGACGCCGATCGGCAGGAGCTGATCCGGTACGACGGGGTCAACCTCGCCATCGCGACGCAGACCGACCGGGGCCTCGTGGTCCCTGCGGTCCTGGGTGCTCATCGCCTGACGACGACCGAGCTGGACGCCGAGCTGCGTCGCCTCACGGCGGCGGCGCGGGAGGGCCGGGCCACGCAGGCCGAGCTGAGCGGCGGCACGTTCACCCTCAACAACTACGGAGCGTTCAACGTCGACGGCAGTGCCGCGATCATCAACCACCCGCAGGTCGCGATCCTGGGCTTCGGGCGGATCATCGACCGGCCGTGGGTGGTCGACGGGGAGCTGACGATCCGCAAGATCGGCCAGATGTCGTTCGTCTTCGACCACCGGGTCTGCGACGGCGGCACCGCGGCCGGCTTCATGCGGATCGTCGCGGACGCGATCGAGAGCCCCGCTCGGGCGATCGACCACCTCTAGGCCACGTGACGGACGAGCAGGGAGAGATGACATGAGCGCAGCAACCGACGTCGTGACGGTGGACCGCGACGGCGCGGTCGCGATCGTCACGATCAACCGGCCCGATCGCCACAACGCACTGGACACCGCGACCAAGATCGCGCTCCGCGAGGCGTTGGACCGCGTGGGCGAGGACGACGACGTCCGTGCGGTCGTGCTGACGGGCGCGGGGGCGTCCTTCTGCGTCGGCCAGGACCTGGGGGAGCACGCGGCCGCGCTCGAGGCGGACGCGTCGACGGCCTTCGACACGGTCGACGAGCACTACTCCCCGATCGTGATGGCGCTGGCGACGATGCCCAAGCCGGTCATCGCGGCGGTCAACGGCGCGTGTGTGGGAGCCGGTCTCGGCTTCGCCCTCGCCTGCGACCTGCGGGTGCTCTCCTCCGCCGCGACGCTCGGCACCGCGTTCAGCGCGATCGGTCTGACCTGCGACTCCGGCCTGTCCTCGACACTCGTCCGCGCGGTGGGGGAGTCGCGGGCCCGCGAGCTCGTGCTGCTGGGTCGTCCGTTCTCTCCCGAGGACGCCGTGCGGTGGGGCGTGGCCGGGCAGGTCTGCGACCCCGACGAGGTGCTGAGCTCCGCCCTGGCCACGGCCGGGAGGCTCGCGGCGGGACCCACCGCGGCGTTCGCGGAGTCCAAGCAGCTGCTGGCTCGCGCGGGCGACCTGCCGCTGGCGGAGGCGCTGGCTGCCGAGTCGCGGGCCCAGGCCCGCCTCGGCCTGTCGGCCGATCACGCGGCGGCGGTCCGCTCCTTCCTGGCGAAGGAGAAGCCGCAGTTCGTCGGCAGGTGACGGGCCTCAGCCCACGGCTCGCAGGTCCACGATCCGCCGCATCTTGCCCACCGAGCGCTCGATGCTCTCGGTCGCGACGACGTCGACCCCGACCGTCACGCCGATCGTCGCCTTGACCCGGGCCGCGAGCTGCCGTCCGGCCGCGAGCGCGCTGTCCGCGGCGACTCCGGGGCGGTGCTCGACCTTGACCGTGAGGGTGTCGGTGCGTCCGGACCGGGTCAGCACGCACTGGAAGTGCGGCGAGAGCTCGACCGACTCGAGCACGAGCTCCTCGATCTGCGTGGGGAACAGGTTGACCCCGCGCAGGATGATCATGTCGTCACTGCGGCCGGTGATCTTCTCGATGCGTCGCATGCTGCGCGCGGTGCCCGGCAGGAGCCGGGTGAGGTCGCGGGTGCGATAGCGCAGCACCGGCATCGCCTGCTTGGTCAGCGACGTGAGGACCAGCTCGCCCTTCTCGCCGTCGGGCAGCACCTCGTCGGTGAACGGATCGACGATCTCGGGATAGAAGTGGTCCTCCCAGACGTGGAGGCCGTCCTGGGTCTCGACGCACTCCTGGGCGACGCCGGGGCCGATGACCTCCGAGAGGCCGTAGATGTCGACCGCCCGGATCGCGAGCCGTTCCTCGACCTCCCGGCGCATCTCGTTGGTCCACGGCTCGGCGCCGAAGATGCCGATCTCGAGCGACGTCGAGCGCGGGTCGATGCCTTGGCGCTCCATCTCGTCCACGAGCGCGAGCATGTACGACGGGGTCACCATGATGACCCGCGGTCGGAAGTCGTCGATGAGCCGGACCTGGCGCTCGGTCATCCCTCCCGAGATCGGCACGACGGTGCAGCCGAGGAGCTCTGCCCCGGCGTGGGCGCCGAGGCCGCCGGTGAACAGCCCGTAGCCGTAGGCATTGTGCAGGATGTCGCCCGGCCGGCCGCCCGCCGCGAAGATGCTGCGGGCCATGACCTGCGCCCAGGTCGCGAGGTCGTCGCGGGTGTAGCCGACCACGGTCGGGCGCCCCGTCGTCCCGGACGAGGCGTGCACGCGCGAGACCTGGTCCTGCGGCACTGCGAACATCCCGAACGGGTAGTGGCGGCGCAGGTCCTCCTTGGTCGTGAACGGCAGGCGCGACAGGTCGCCGAGGGCGCGGATGTCGTCAGGGTGCACTCCTGCGGAGTCGAGGGCGGTCCGGTAGTGCTCGACGTGGTCGTACGCGTGGCGGATCGACCACCGCAGCCGCTCGAGCTGCAGCTCGCGGATCTGCTCCACCGGTGCCGTCTCGATGTCGTCCAGCCCGGCGTTCCTGCGGATGTCGTGCCCGGTGCTCATGGGAGCGACGTCTCGACGACCTCGCCGCTGAACATCGTCATGGAGGCGACGTCGAAGGTCTGCGCATCGGCCGCTGCGGCCGCCATCTCGGGTGACTTCAGTGCCGCCTTGAGCGCGTCCGCGTCGTCGAACCAGAGCTCGGCGACGAAGGACGGGGCGTCGGTGCCGAGGCCCCGTGGGTGCGAGGTCGTGAAGCGGCGCAGCCCTGGCAGCTTCGCGGCCAGCGGCACGTGGACCTCGGTGTAGTGCTGCTCGAACGTCTCGGGATCGCCGGGGGCGCCGTACTCGATCGTGATGCGGTGCATGGTCAGCCTTCCTGGTTGTCGAGAGTCTTGGCGACGAGGGTCAGGACGTCGTACGTCGCGACCGCCGCACCGTCGGCGTTGGACACCACGGCATCCCAGCGCACCTCGCCGTAGTCGGCGCTCGCGCGGGGCGTGATCTGCTTGACCGTCAGCACCACGTCGATCGTGTCGCCGGCCTTCACTGGGGTGAGTAAACGCAGGTGGTCGACCCCGAAGTTGGCCAGGACGGGTCCCGGGTCGGGGTCCACGAACAGCCCGGCGGCGATCGACACCACGAGGTAGCCGTGGGCGACGATGCCGCCGAACAGGGGATTGGCCGCCGCTGCCTCGGCGTCGGTGTGGGCGTAGAAGGTGTCGCCGGTCAGCTCGGCGAAGCGGTCGATGTCGTCGAGCGTCACGGTGCGCGACGCGGAGCGGATCGTGTCGCCGATGCGCAGCTCGGCCAGGCTCTTGCGGAACGGGTGCTGCTCGTCGACCCGCTGCGCCGCACCCTTCGTCCACTGGCCGGTGATGGCCGTGAGCATGTCGGGGGAGGCCTGCACCGCGGTGCGCTGCATGTGGTGCAGCACCGCTCGGATGCCGCCGAGCTCCTCGCCGCCGCCGGCCCGGCCCGGACCGCCGTGCACGAGCACGGGCAGGGGCGAGCCGTGCCCGGTGGACTCGGGCGCGTCGTCGCGGTCGAGGACGAGCAGGCGTCCGTGCCACGGTGCGAGCCCGAGCGTCACCTGCCGGGCCACCTGGGGGTCATGCGTGACGAGCGAGCCGGCGAGGCTGCCGCGCCCGAGCGCCGCGAGCGCGATGGCCTCGTCGAGGCTCTCGTACGCGATCACGGTGCTCACCGGTCCGAACGCCTCGACCTCGTGCGGCTCGGTCGCGCCCTCGGTCGCGCGCAGCAGCACAGGCGACATGAACGCCCCGCGCTCGGCGTCGGCACCGACCACGTCGACCCGGTCGGGGTCGCCGAACACGATCTCGGCCGAGCTGCGCAGGGTCGAGATCGCCTTGCGGACATCGTCGCGCTGGGCGAGGCTCGCGAGGGCCCCCATGCGTACGCCCTCGGAGCCCGGGTCGCCGACCGTGACCTTCGCGAGCCGGGCGCTGATCGCGGCCACGACCTCGTCGGCCATCGCGGCCGGCACGATCGCGCGCCGGATCGCGGTGCACTTCTGCCCAGCCTTGACCGTCATCTCGGTCACGACGCCCTTGACGAAGAGATCGAGCTCGGGGTCGTCGGCGGTGACGTCGGGGCCGAGGATCGAGCAGTTGAGCGAGTCGGCCTCCACGCCCAGCTGCACGCCGCCGTGGACGACGGCGGCGTGCTGGCGCAGCAGCGCACCGGTCGCCGCCGATCCGGTGAACGCCACCGAGTCCTGTGGCCCGAGCTGGTCGAGGAGGCCGTCGGGGCTGCCGCACAGCAGCTGCAGCGATCCCTCCGGCATGAGTCCCGAGTCGATGATGCGCCGCACGACCGCCTCGGTGAGCCAGGCGCCCTGGCTCGCAGGCTTCACGATCGTGGGCAGCCCCGCGAGGAACGCGGGGGCGAGCTTCTCGAGCATCCCCCAGACCGGGAAGTTGAAGGCGTTGATCTGCACCGCGATCCCGGGTCTGGAGGTGTAGAGGTGCTGGCCGAGGAACACGCCGGTGCGCCCGAGCTGCTCGGTGTCGCCGTCCAGCACGATCGTGTCGGCCGGCAGCTCCCGGCTCGCCTTGCTCGCATAGCTGAACAGCGTCCCGATGCCCCCGTCGACGTCGACCTGGGAGTCGCGGAGCGTCGCGCCCGTGCGCGCCGACAGCGCGTAGAGCTCGTCCTTGTCTGCTCCGAGGAGCTTCGCGACGGCCTTGAGGACGGCTCCGCGCTGGTGGAACGTGAGCTCGCGGACCGCCGGCCCGCCCACGATCCGGGCGTGGTCGGTCATCGCGGCGAGATCGAGCCCGGTCGAGGAGATGCGGGCGACCTCCTCGCCGGTGACCGCGTCGAGGAGGGGTCGTCCCTCGTCCTCGGCGCGGAACCACGAACCGGCGGCATAGCTCTCGAGCAGTGCACTCATCGGGGAGGGACCTTTCGTTGCACGGACCTGTGTCCCGTGTCACACTATTACAGACCGTTCGGTCAGTAAATGCCCGACGCGAGATTTCTGGAGGGGTCATGACGGTCGCACCCGAGCGGGACGAGCAGGAGCTGATGGCCGGCTTCGAGGCGACGATCGAGCGCCACGACCGCATCGAGCCGCGCGACTGGATGCCCGAGGGCTACCGCAGGACCGTCGTCCGGCAGGTCGCCCAGCACGCCCACTCGGAGATCATCGGCATGCAGCCCGAGGGCAACTGGATCACCCGCGCGCCCTCGCTGCGCCGCAAGGCGATCCTGCTCGCCAAGGTGCAGGACGAGGCCGGCCACGGGCTCTATCTCTATTCCGCGTGCGAGACGTCGGGGGTCTCGCGCGACGAGCTCACCGAGATGCTGATCGGCGGCCGGCAGAAGTACTCCTCGATCTTCAACTACCCCACGCTGACGTACGCCGACGTGGGCACGATCGGCTGGCTCGTCGACGGTGCGGCGATCTGCAACCAGGTGCCGCTGTGCCGCACGTCGTACGGGCCCTACGGCCGCGCGATGATCCGGGTCTGCAAGGAGGAGTCGTTCCACCAGCGGCAGGGCTATGAGCTGCTCGCGACCATGATGCGCGGCACCGACGAGCAGCGCGCGATGGTGCAGGAGTCGGTCGACCGGTTCTGGTGGCCCGCCCTGATGATGTTCGGCCCGCCCGACGACGACTCGCCCAACACCGCCCAGTCGATGGCATGGGGCATCAAGCGCAACACCAACGACGACCTGCGCCAGCGCATGGTCGACATGACCGTCCCGCAGGCCGAGGCGCTGGGCGTCACGCTGCCCGATCCCGAGCTCCGGTGGAACGAGGAGCGTCAGGCCCACGACTTCGGCACCCCCGACTGGGACGAGTTCAAGGACGTCATCAGCGGCAACGGACCCTGCAACGCACAAAGGCTCGAGCACCGGCGTCGCGCGTGGGAGGACGGTGCCTGGGTGCGGGAGGCAGCCACGGTCTTCGCCCGCCGGACCGAGGCCGACCGGGAGGCGGCCCGATGAGCGGGGTGCAGGCCGAGTGGCCGCTCTACGAGGTGTTCGTCCGCGGCAAGCGGGGCCTCAACCACGTCCACGTGGGCTCGTTGCACGCGGCCGACGACGACATGGCCGTCCGCCACGCGCGGGACGTCTACACGCGACGCAACGAGGGCGTCAGCATCTGGGTCGTCCGCTCCAGCGACGTGACCGCGTCGAGCCCCGACGAGAAGGACCCGCTGTTCGCGCCGAGCGGCGACAAGGTCTATCGCCACCCGACGTTCTACGACATCCCCGACGACGTCCCCCACATGTGAGCAGGTGCCGACCCATGGTTGACGAAGTGGACCACGAGAACGCGTACGACGGGCTGCTCGGCGGGGACGACTCGCAGTGGGCCTTCGGCACGGACTTCGAGGACCCCTTGGCCGGGGTCGACACGACCCTGCCCGCGGGCGTCGACGCGCACGACCTCGCGACGTACTGCCTGATGCTGGCCGACGACGCCCTGGTGATGTCGCACCGCCTGTCCGAGTGGTGCAGCCGGGCGCCCGACCTGGAGGACGACATCGCCCTCGGCAACATCGCGCTCGACCTGCTGGGGCAGGCCCGGCTGCTGCTCGCCCGTGCCGCGGCCGCCGATCCCTCGGTGGTCCCTGTGCTGCCGGAGGGGTCCCCGGTGCCTCCGGAGGACGCCCTCGCGTTCTTCCGCGGCGACGGCGAGCTGCTGAACGTCCGTCTCGTGGAGGGCGACAACGGCGACTTCGGCCGGACGATCGCCCGGCTGCTCGTCTTCTCGGCGTGGCGGCTCGCGCTGCTCGAGCACCTGACGCCGAGCCGTGACCACGTGCTCGCGGCGGTCGCGGTCAAGGGGGTCAAGGAGATGACGTACCACCGCGACTACGCGGCCAGGTGGTTCGTGACCCTCGCGCGCGGGACCGACGAGTCGCGTCGCCGGGTCGTCGAGGGGCTGACCGCGATCTGGCCGCTGCACGGTGAGCTCTTCGTGACCCAGGACGTCGAGCGCAGGGTCGCCGACGCGGGGGTGGGCGTCGCCCCGGACACCGTGGCCGACGAGGTCGACGCGCTGCTCGATCAGGTGCTCTCGGCCGGCGGGGTCGAGCGTCCGAGCGTCTCTGCGCTGGCCGGGGTGCGGGGGCGGACGGGCCGTCACGGCCTGCACACCGAGGCGTTGAGCCGGCTGCTCGCCGAGATGCAGGTCGTCGCCCGGGCCCACCCGACAGGCGCATGGTGAGGGGCACGTCCACGCCCACCCGCGCCGATCGCGCCCGGGAAGTGGCCGCGACGGTGAGCGATCCGGAGATGCCGATGCTCACGCTGGCCGATCTCGGGGTCCTGCGGGACGTCGAGATCGTGCCGGACGGCGTCGTCGTCACGATCACCCCGACGTACTCGGGCTGCCCCGCCATGGCGACGATGCGCGACGATCTCGTGCACCGGCTCCAGGATGAGGGCTTCGGCGCGGTGCAGGTCCGGGTGAGCCTCTCACCGGCGTGGACCAGCGACTGGATCTCGGCGCGGGGCCGTCGAGCCCTCGCCGAGCACGGCCTGTCGGCCCCCGGCCCGGCCCCCGTGCACGCAGGTCCTGTCCCGCTGTCGCTGTTTCCCGTGCGCCGGGCGCTGACGTGCCCGCGGTGCGGGTCCGGGGACGTCGAGCTGACGTCGGAGTTCGGTCCAACGGCCTGCAAGGCGCTGTATCGCTGCGCGTCGTGCCTGGAGCCCTTCGAGCACGTGAAGGAGATCTGACATGACGGTCCAGGAGGCGCAGACCGGCCCGGCCCCACGGGCGCGCGCCGCGTTCCACCCCCTGACGGTCGCGTCCGTCGACCGGCTCACCGACGACTCGGTCGCGGTGACGTTCGACGTGCCGGAGGGGCTCCGGGAGGCGTTCGACTTCCGGGCCGGACAGGCGCTGACGGTCCGTCGCACGATCGGCGGCCAGGAGCACCGCCGGTCGTACTCGATCTGCGCCGCGGTCGGCCGGCGACCGCGCATCGGCGTCCGCGAGATCCCCGACGGGCTGTTCTCGTCGTGGCTGGTGCACGACGTGCGACCGGGCGACGTGGTCGAGGTGCAGACGCCCACAGGCAGCCTGCGGGCCGATCCGGCCGAGGGGGGTCGGCACCTGTGCATCGCGGCCGGATCCGGGATCACGCCCATGATGTCGATCGTCTCGACGGTGCTGACGCACCCCGCGGCCCAGGTGACGCTGCTCTACGGCAATCGCACCAGCGGATCGGTCATGTTCGCCGAGGAGCTCGCCGACCTGAAGAACCGCTACGGTCCGCGGCTCGACCTCGTGCACGTCCTGTCGCGCGAGCCCCGCGACGTCGAGCTGTTCTCGGGGCGGCTGGAGGCCGATCGTCTGCGGCGCCTGCTGACGGCGCTCGTGCCGGTCGACGCGGTCGCCCACGCGTGGCTGTGCGGTCCGTTCGGGATGATCGCCGACTCCCGATCCGTGCTCGACGAGCTCGGCCTCCAGGCCGACCGGGTGCACTTCGAGCTCTTCTACGTCGACGAGCCGCCGCCCGAGCTGCACCGACCCGAGGCCGTCGTCACGGGCGACACCAGCGACGTCACGATCGTCCTCGACGGACGGACGACGACGGCCGCGATGTCACGCGACGCGAGCATCCTCGACGGCGCCGCTGCAACCCGCAACGACCTCCCGTTCGCCTGCAAGGGGGGCGTGTGCGGCACGTGCCGGGCCCGGCTCTGCGACGGCGAGGCGGACATGCGGCGCAACTACGCGCTCGAGCAGGCCGAGGTCGACCAGGGCTTCGTGCTGACCTGCCAGACGTTCGCCGTGAGCGACCGGGTCACGGTCGACTTCGATGCCTGAGGGGCGCGAGGACATGACGGCGTGGGACGTCGCCCGCGCGAGTGCGCAGGCGATGTGGGCCGGCGACGCCGCGAGCCGCTCGCTCGGGATCGAGCTCGTACGAGTCGGGCCGGGGTCGTCGCAGGTGTCGATGGTCGTGCGTCCCGACATGATCAACGGTTGGGACGTGTGCCACGGCGGGTTCCTCGCGAGCCTCGCCGACTCGGCCTTCGCCCTGGCCTGCAACTCCCACGGGGAGGTCACGGTGGCGGCCGGCTTCGACATCGTGTTCCTGGAGTCGGCACGGCTCGGGGACACGCTGGTCGCGACGGCGTCCGAGCGGAGCACCCATGGGCGCAACGGCATCTACGACGTGACCGTCAGCCGGACGCTGGGCGAGGGGCCGTCGATGATCGCGGAGTTCCGCGGCCGCTCCCGCGCGCTGAACCGGCAGATTGCCCGCTGACCCCTCAGGGCTGGTGGAGCGAGAGCCCGTCGAAGGCCAGCGCGACGATCGAGGCCGCGAGCATGTCGGCGTCCACCGGACCGCCGGGTCTGTACCACTCGACGAGCGAGTTCACCATGCCGAAGAGCAGCCGGCTGATGAGGTCCGGCGGGATGTCGGCGCGCAGCGCTCCCTCGTCGACGGCGGCCTGCACGAGCGCCGAGAGCTTCTCGTCGATCGCCCGGCGCCGCTTGAGGGCCGCAAGCTCGATCTCGCTGTTGCCGTGCACCCGCAGCAGGAGCGTGACGGCGGGAAGGTGCTGCACCAGGATCTCGACCGACTCCTGGACCACGGTGCGCAGGCGTGCGTACGCGCTGGTGCCCGGGGCTGACGCCGCGGCGCCGTCCACCGCGGTCGACAGGCTGTCGAGGGCCTCGTCGAGCGCCGCCGACAGCAGGTGCTCCTTGCTCGGCACGTGGTGATAGATCGCGGATTTGGTGAGCCCCAGCTCCTTCGCGAGGTCGCCCATGCTCGTGCCGTCGTAGCCCTGCCGGTTGAACAGGTCGATCGCGCGCCGCAACACGGTCTCCTGGTCGTACCCCGGGCGACCGCGCCGGGGTGCCGGGGGCGTCGCGGCCTGGTCGGACATGAGGCTAGGTTCTCACGCCTGCATCGCCCCCGTCGGTACGGTGGCAGCGTCCCGGATCACCGAGCCGACCAGAGGAGGCAGCATGCCGGCGCGAACACGTCTGGTGGTCGGCGCCCTCGTCGTGCTGGCCCTCGTCGTGGCAGGAGTCGTCGTGACGGTGGGTCGGACGTCGCCGTCACCGCCGACGGGCGGCTCCCTGACGCTCGCGCGCGCGGGCGAGAGCCCGGGTGCGGCGGCGCTGCTGGATCCCGCGAACGCAGACGTCGACTGGGGTGCGGTGGACTCGATCCGCTCGGTCCGGCCACTGCCGAGAGACGCCAAGCAGGATCGTCCCGCGCTCTACGCCGAGGGGTGCCAGGTGCTCGCGGGGGACGCGGTGCCGAAGGTGTGCGTCGACGGCGACCGGGACGCCGAGCGGACCGTGATGCTCATCGGCGACTCCAAGATCGGCCAGTGGCAGACCGCCTTCGCGAATCTCGGGCGGCGTGAGCACTGGCGGGTGCTCAGCAGCACCAAGAGCGCCTGCGCGTTCACCGACGCCGACATGACGAGCGGCGGCAAGGCGTTCACCGACTGTCGTGAGTGGGGCCGGGCCGCCCTCGCGGACGCCCTGCGGATCAAGCCCGACGTCGTGGTGACCTCGCAGGTGCACGACACCGCCGTCGTCGACGGCAAGCGGAGCAAGGGTGCGATGGTCCGCGGCCTGCAGCGCTACTGGGAGAAGCTGCAGGCGGCCGGCATCCAGGTCGTCGTCCTGCTGGACAACCCGATGCCGACCTCGCACCCGACCTATCAGTGCGTCGAGGACCACCCCGGCGACCTGACGCGGTGCGCCTACGAGCTCGCGGGCCCGCTCGCCGAGTCGTCCGCGCCCGTGCAGCGTGCGGCGGCCGAGGCAACCCCCGGTGTGGGGGTCGTCGACATGGCGCCGGCCTACTGCCCGGGACTGCAGCGGTGCCCCGCCGTGATCGGCAGGGTGCTCGTCTACCGCGCCGGGAGCCACCTGACCAAGACGTTCACGGTCAGCGCGCAGCGTCAGCTCGCGCGCCAGCTGGCTGCCGCGACCGACGGCGCCCTCACCCGCAACCGCTGACGAGTCACGCACAACTGCCGACGAGTCACGTACGGACGCCGACGAGTCACGCACGGACGCCGACGAGTCACGCACGGATGGCGACGAGTCACGCACGGACGCCGACGAGTCGCGTACGGATGGCGAGGAGTCGGCCTACGTGACTCGTCAGCCGTCGTAGGTGACTCGTCAGCGGTCGTGCGTGACTCGCGACCGTCCATACGTGACTCGTCAGCGGTCGTGCGTGGCTCGTGGGCGGTTGGGGGGCGCGGTTGACGGTGCTGGGGCGAGTTGTTCTACTTCTCGGCATGCTCCCACCCCGGCGGATCCGCCCTGCTCGACTGGGGGCCGCCGGTGCGGGCCTCGCCCTGGCCGTCGGCGCGCTCGCCGCGTGCGGCGGAGGTGGGCCCGACGCCCGGGACACCGCGAACGATCTGGCGGCAGCGCTGACGTCGGGCGACGTCTCGAAGGTCCCGACGCGGGGGATGGCCACGGACAACCAGGCCGACCTGGAGCGCATCGTCAAGGGTCTCGGGGAGGGCAACACCCAGAAGGTGAGGGTCACGAAGGTGGTCGAGCAGGACGGCGCCGCCACCGTCACCTTGTCGACCCGCCGCGTCGTCAGCGGGGCCGAGTGGTCGTACACGACCAAGGCGTCGCTGGTCGAGGCCGACGACCAGTGGGAGGTGGACTGGAAGCCCTCGATCGTGGCGCCGGTGAAGGGGGACGAGCGACTGACCGCACTCACCGTCGCCGGTGAGCGCGGCGACATCCTCGGGGCGAAGGACAAGCCTCTGGTCACCCAGCGGCCGGTGGTCCGGGTGGGCATCGACAAGACGCGGGTCAAGGCCCGGGCCGCGGGAGGCTCGGCGACCGCGTTGGCCGAGCTGCTCGACATCGATGCCAGCGCGTTCCGCAAGCGGGTCGAGGCGTCCGGTGCCCGGGCGTTCGTCGAGGGTCTCGTCGTACGAGCGGGGGACGCCCCGGCGGACGCTGCACTGGCCAAGATCCCCGGAGCGGTCGGCATCGACGCCGAGCTGCCGCTCGGGCCCACCCGGACGTTCGGGCAGCCGCTCCTCGGATCGGTCGGGGACGTCACCGCCGAGATCATCGAGGACTCCAAGGGCGCGCTCGGGCCCGGCGACCAGGTCGGCCTGTCGGGACTGCAGAAGCGCTACGACACGCAGCTGCGCGGCCGGCCGGGCCTCGAGATCGCCGCGATCGTCAGCGACCCGGCGGTCGCCCCGCGGGAGGTCTTCACCAGCGAGCCGACGGACGGGACGTCGCTGCGCACGACGCTCGACCCGAAGCTGCAGGCCGCGGCCGACGACATCCTGGGCGACGTCGATCCGGCCAGTGCGATCGTCGCCGTCCGGCCGTCGACCGGTGAGCTGCTGGCCGTCGCGAGCGGACCAGGTGGTGACGGCAACGACACCGCGACCTCGGGCCGGTACGCCCCCGGATCGACATTCAAGATCGCGACCGCCCTGGCGTTCCTGCGCTCAGGCGTCACCCCGAGCACGAAGGTGCCGTGCACCCCGACCGTCACGGTCGACGGTCGGACGTTCAAGAACTACTCGGACTACCCGTCCTCCGCGCTGGGCAAGGTCTCCCTGACCACCGCGATCGCGAACTCGTGCAACACCGCGATGATCGCCACGATGAACAAGGCCCCGCAGGACCGGCTGGCCGATGCGGCGTACGCGCTGGGGCTCGGCCGCGACGTCGACCTCGGCGTGCCGGCGTTCCTCGGGTCGGTGCCCGACACGGCGAAGGGCACGGAACGGGCGGCCTCGATGATCGGCCAGGGCCGTATCGAGGCGTCGCCGCTGGCGATGGCGGTCGTCGCTGCCTCGGTCCAGGACGGCCGGCTCGTCACCCCGGTGCTGCTGCCGGACCTGAAGCCGAAGGACACGTCCGCCCCGGCGAAGCCGCTCAAGGCCCAGGAGGCGACCAGCCTCGCCGACATGATGCGCGCGGTCGTCACCGACGGAAGTGGACGCTTCCTCCTGGACGTGCCCGGACCGCCGGTCGGCGCCAAGACCGGCACCGCGGAGTACGGCGACGAGGTCCCGCCGCGGACCCATGCGTGGATGATCGGGACCCAGGGTGATCTCGCGGTCTCGGTGTTCGTCTGGGACGGGGACTCGGGGTCCGCGACCGCCGGGCCGCTGCTGGAGAAGCTCCTGCGCGCGGCTCGCTGACGTCCCGCTGGGACTAGGCGATCGCTTGCGTGCCGGACGGCACTGCCGGCCGTCCCCCCGACCCGCCGGGCTCGCGAGCCAGTCGGTCCCGGGTGTCACGGGGACCGTCGTAGTCCTCGGGATAGCCCGGTCCCACGCAGTACTGGATGTCGTCGTGAACGATCGGGTCCCCGCAGTCGGCGCAGATCACGACGGGATCGGCGTGGTGGTCGTCCTCGTGGTGATGCAGGCTGACGGGCGCGCCCGCCCCGCCGTCGAGCCACCGGTCCCCCCAAGCCAGCAGTGCGGCCAGCACCGGCAGGAAGTCCCTGCCCATCGGGGTCAGGACGTACTCGGAGCGGGGCGGGTTGTCCTGGTAGAACCGCTTCTCGAAGAAGCCCGCCTCCACAAGCTTGCCGAGCCGGTCCGACAGCGTGTTGCGGGCGATGCCGAGGGAGCGCTGGAACTGGTCGAACCGGGTGAGCCCCTGCAGCGCGTCACGGGCGATGAGGACGCTCCAGGAGTCCCCGAACACGTCGACCGAGCGCGCGAGCGAGCACGGCCACGCCGAGAAATCCCTGTTGTTACTCATGACTCATCCTATCGAGTTCGCGTCGCGAAGGGACTTTTTCGGGCACAAGGTCCCGTTCACAGCTGCCATTTCAGTAAGTACAGTTCCTGAACTAAGTAGCAATTCAGAACTCACTACAGATCTGAGACAGACATGCCTGAACTCACCGTCGCCACCGAGAACGGCTCCGCCGTCAACCTCCACTACGAGGTGGACGGCACCGGAGCTCCCGTCGTCCTCATCCATGGCTGGCCGTTGGACGGCCGCTCCTGGGAGAGGCAGGTCGCTGCGCTGGTCGAAGCCGGCTATCAGGCGATCACGTACGACCGCCGCGGCTTCGGTCAGTCGACGCCGACCTGGGACGGCCACGACTTCGACATGATCGCGGCCGACCTCGACGCGCTGATGAGGCAGCTCGATCTCACGCAGGCAACGCTGGTCGGCTTCTCCGCCGGGGGCGGGGCGGTGGCTCGCTACATCGGCGCCTACGGCACCGAACGGGTCGCGAAGGCGGTCCTCGCCAGCGCCGTGACGCCGTTCCTGCACGTCGAGGACGGGAACCCGGGCGGTGGACTGGACGACGGGACGATCGCGCACTTCGAGGCCGGCATCACCGCGGACCGAGCGGACTTCGTCGATCACTTCCTGACGCTGTTCTACTCGACGTCGGAGGGGCTGGCGGTCAGCGAGGCGCAGCGCCTCTTCGGCCGGGACCTGGCGAACATCGCCTCGCCCCGCGCCACCCTCGCCGGCGTCTCGGCCTTCGGCCGGACCGACTTCCGCCCCGACCTGGAGAAGTTCACGCTGCCGACCCTCGTCATCCACGGCGATGCCGACCAGGTCGTCCCGTTCCAGGTCAGTGGTCGACGCTCCGCCGAGTCGATCCCCGGCAGCGAGTTCGTCGTCATCGAGGGCGGCCCGCACGGCATCACCGTGTCCCACGCCGAGCAGTTCAACGCTGCGCTGCTCACGTTCCTGGCGCGCTGACCTCTCCCACCACCACCTCACCCAACCGGCGCCGCGTCGCCACGAAAGGAAACATCATGTCCATCACCCCCCGCTTCACGAAGCGCACGCTCGTCGGCCTGGCGGCAGTCTCCGCAGCCGCCCTCGGCGTTGCGGTGCCGGCCGCCTTGGCAGCGCCCGCACCGACGTCGAGCCCGGCCAAGCCCACCGTGGTGCTCGTGCACGGCGCCTGGGCCGACGGATCGAGCTTCGCTCCCGTGACGAAGATCCTGCAGAAGCACGGCTACAAGGTCGTGAACGCGCCGAACCCGCTGCGTGACCTGAAGACGGACGCCGCCAACGTCGCGGCGTTCATCAACCAGAACACCAAGGGATCGGTCGTGCTGGTCGGCCACTCCTACGGCGGCAGCGTCATCACCAACGCCGCGACCGCGACCCCGCGCGTGAAGGCGCTGGTCTACGTCAACGGGTACGCGCCGGCCGAGGGGGAGACCACGTACAACCTGACCGGCGAGAAGCCAGGCTCGCTGCTTGCCAACCCGCACCCGGAGAAGGTGTTCAACTTCGTCCAGTACCCGGAGGGCAAGGGTGACGTCGACACGTACGTCAAGCCTGAGCTGTTCCGGAAGGTGTTCGCCGCGAGGATCTCGAACACGAAGGCGGACGTGCTCGCCGCGGGGCAGGAGCCGATCGCGCTGTCCGCGCTGAAGGACACGTCGGGGGCGCCGGCATGGAAGACGATCAAGAGCTTCTTCCTGATCGGCTCGCGCGACAAGGTCCTGCCGCCGGCCCAGCAGCTCGCGATGGCCAAGCGGGCGCACGGCACCGTCACGAGGACCGGCAACGACCACCTCGCGATGGTGGAGGGACCGCACACGGTCGCCGCGCTCATCGAGAAGGCTGCCCGCGTCAGGTAGTCGACCACCCTGCACGACCCCGGCAGCGACCACGCTGCCGGGGTCGTGCAGGGTGTACGGCAAGGATTCACGGAGGTACTTTCGTCCGGGGGAGCAGTGCCCGGCACGGAGCGGGAGTGCGCCGTCCAGCACCACGCCCGCGCACGCCGAGAGGACCAGCCGTGAAGATCGCCACGAGTGTCTCGGCCGGCCTGGTGTCCGCCGCCCTCACCCTGTCCGTGATGCCCCCTGCCGGCGCGGCCCCGAGCGGTGACGACTCGACCACCCTGCAGCTGTCGGTCCCCGCGAGCACCCCCGCCGGTGCCGACGTGACGGCGACCGCGATCCTCCAGGGCGCGGCGGGCGGCATCCCGGACGCGCCCGTCACGCTGTTCCGGGGCCGGCCGGACGACGACGTCCCGGACACGCAGGTGGCCGCGGCAAGCACGGACGCCGAGGGCGTCGCGACCCTGACCGCGGACGGCGACCGGTCGAGCGCGTACTCGAGCTACTACGCGCGCTTCGACGGGGACGACACGCGCGCCGCAGCCGTCAGCGACGCGCAGCGTACGCAGAACGAGGGCGTCGCCGCGTCCACCACCACGACCCTTGAGGCCGCCGCCAGCACCAAGCTGCGCCGTCCGATCACCCTGACCGCGACCGTGGCCGGCGCGGGAGAGCCCGCAGCGATCGGCGTGGTCCGGTTCGAGCAGCAGTCCGGCAGCGACTGGGCCAAGGTCGCCGACGTGACCGTGACCGGAGCGGGCACCGCCACCACCAGCGTCGTCATCACGTCGGCCAGGACGGTCCTGCGGGCGCGCTACCTGGGCGTCGGGGGCTACGGCGAGTCCACCTCCGCGCCGCACGCGGTCAGCGCGTCCAGGCAGACGACCACGGCGACGCTCACGGCCCCGTCGAAGGTCGTGGACGAGCAGAGGGCCCAGCTGTCGGCCCAGGTGCGCACGGAGTTCGGCGCGCTGCCCGGCGCCAAGGTGTCGTTCCAGCACTACAAGGACGGCCGGTGGACCACCTTCTCGCAGGCCCGCACCAGCTCCTCGGGGGTCGCGAAGGCGTCCCCGCGGCCCCGCCGGACGTACTGGTTCCGCATCAAGGTCGCGTCCTCGACGTGGCAGAGCGGCGACACCTCGGCCAAGGTCCGGGTCCGCAACGTGCCGCCGGGCAAGGTCATCAAACGGCTCGCCGGATCGCCCAAGCCCAGGTCGCTGCCCGCCCAGTCCCGTGCGTCGGGATCGGGCGCGAACGCGAAGGTCTCGAAGATCAGTGCCAAGACCTGGAAGTCGATGAAGGGACGCTCGTGGCGCTCGGGCTGCCCGGTCGGCCGCAGCTCGCTGCGGGTGGTCAAGGTCAACTACTGGGGCTTCGACGGCTACCGGCACCGCGGCGAGATCGTCGTGCACAAGGCGATCGGCGCCAAGACCGCGCGGCTGTTCACCGATCTGTACACGAACAAGGTGTCCATCCGCGCGATGTATCGGGTGGACCGGTTCGGCTACTCGTCCCGGGTGCGTGGTGCGAACGACTACGCCTCGATGGCGGCGGACAACACCAGCGCGTTCAACTGCCGCAACGTCGTCGGCCGCCCCGGTGTGCGCTCCCCGCACGCATACGGTCGCGCGATCGACATCAACCCGTTCGAGAACCCCTACCTCGCAGCCGGCGACGGCTGGGTGCCCAACGCCTGGTGGCGCACCCGAGCCGCCGGCACGTACGCCTGGACCAAGAGCTCGCACCTGGTGCCGCGGATCATGAAGCGCAACGGGTTCCGGTGGACGTACGGGCTCGCCGACGGCCACCACTTCGACGGGTGAGCCCGGCTCAGGGCGCGTCGTAGGGGGGAACCGGGTCCGGCGGGACCATGCGGGAGCGCTCGGCCAGATAGACCGGCACGCCGAGCAGGAGGGCGATGCCGGCCAGCAGGAACGGACCCCACACGACGTACCCGGACTCACCGGTGTTGCGTGAGTAGTAGATGAACGCGATGGACGCCGCGACCGCGACGACGGCGACCAGGACGTCCCGCACGAAGTGGGCGGTGATGCCCAGGCGCCGGTCCTGCACGCGCCAGACGATCTGCGCGAGGGCCGAGAACCCGAACGGGATGGCCGCGGTGATGCCGGTCGTCAGCACCAGCGTCGTGAAGACCGTGGACCCGTCCGCTCCCCAGAAGCTGACGAGCACGGCGGCAGACGCGAACAGGGTCGAGGACACGATGCCCACGAAGGGTGCGCCGCGCCAGTTGGTCCGGGTGAACACGGCGGGGAAGAGGCCGTCCTCGGCCGCGGCGCGGGGCATCTCGGCGCAGATCATCGTCCACCCGTTGCTGGCCCCGATGCCGGAGATGATGACTGCGGCCGCCACGAGGTCGCCGGACCAGGTCCCGCCCAGGATGGTGTTGGTCGCGACGGCGTACGAGTCGCGGTTCTCCTCGAGCGAGAGGGTGGCCGCCGGCAGGATGCCGAAGATCGCGGTGAGGGACAGCATGTAGACCACGGCGGCCGCGAGCGTCCCGAAGACGGTCGCGCGGGGGATGTTGCGACGGGGGTTGCGCACCTTCGCGGCCGCGACGGCTGCCGTCTCGACCCCCAGGTAGGTGAACAGGCAGATCGCCATCGCCCCGCCGATCGCGGCCACGTCGGAGTCCCCGCTCGTGTTCCAGGTCGAGAAGTTCTGGGGCGTGATGAAGAACAGGCCGACCGTGGCCAGGAAGAGCAGGGGGATGAACTTGAGGACCGTGGTGACGACCTGGAGCTCGCCGACGTTGCGGACCCCGGTCAGGTTGACCACGGCAGGGACCCAGAGGCAGGTGAGCGCGATGAGGACGCTGCTGCCGGTCGTCCCGTCCTTGTTGATGAAGTGCTCGACGTAGTAGACCCAGCCCACGGCGATCGCGGCGTTGCCGGCGCACGCGTCGATCCAGTACGACCACGCGTTGCCGAAGCCGACGGCATTGCCGAAAGCCGTGCGCGAGTACGCGTACAGCCCTCCGTCGGCAGGCATCCGCCGGCTCAGGGCGGCGAACAGCAGGGCGAAGGCGATCGCGGTCAGGCTGGCGATGCCCATGGCCACGAGGCTGATGGGACCGAATTTCGACAAGGAGTAGGGAAGGCTGAAGACGCCGACCCCGATGATGCTGCCGATGACCAGGGCGGTGGACTGGGTCAGGCCCATCTGGCGGCCCTGGGCGATCACCCGGTCAACCGTGTTGGGCGCACTCACCTGTTGATTCTCGGCCCACCCCCGCGGGTCCGACAGGGCCGATGATCCCGGGGACCTAGGTCCTGCGAACGGAGGGAGCAGAGGGGGGGACGACTGCTATGGGGCACGAGGTCGGCGCGTCGAGGAGGTGAGCCAGGTGGCTCCGGCCGGGGTGGGAGTCACGGCCGACGACCACCAGACCCGACTCGTCGGTCGCCGCGGCGTCGTGGACCACCTGGCGTGCACGAGGGCCGATGTCGACGACGATGACCTCGCAACGGAGCCGTCGGGCGTGGTCGGCCGCGAAGTCGATGGTCGCCTCGTCCGGAGGTTGCTGGTGGTCCACCAGCACCAGGACATCCCCGCCGACGGGTGTCGCCGACCAGTCCGCAGGCACGATGACGGCGGGACAGTGGGCGTTCCGCGCCAGGTGGCTCGCCGTGCGCCCCTCGTACAGACGCATGAGCAGCGGCTTGTCGGTGTCGCCACCGACGACGACCAGCTGGGCGAGGCGGCTCTCGTCCTCCATGGTCCTGGCGGGGGTGCCACGGACCAGCACCTGCTCGACGCGCACGTCGGGCTCCAGGTGCGACACGATCGCCGCAGACCTGTCCAGCAGCTGTTGTCCGGCCTCCCGGAAGCTGGCCGGGAAGTCGTAGCCGTACATCGCGCCCACTGTGGCGGGAGGGACGGTGTAGGCGTGGACCAGCCGCAGGGTCGCCCCGCGCCGTGCAGCTTCTAAAGTGGCGTAGCGCAGCACTCCGGGTGCCTCGTCGGGTCCGATACCGGCTGAGACCGGGGGTGGTGTGGACATCTGTGTTCAGGGGCCTTTGTAGGTGGGAGGGACGATGGCAACCGCGCAGTGCGCCTCACGCAGGACCTGGGTGGCCACCGGACGGGAGAACATCCTGGCGGGGCCGCTGGGCCTGCCGACGACCACGAGCCCGGCATGCTGGGCCTCGTGAATGATCGCGTGCCCGACCTCTCCCACGGAGAACGAGGTGAAGATCGGCGTGTCGGGGTAGGCGGCGCTCGCGTCCTCCAGCACCTCGCTCACCTCGGCGCGCAGCGGACCGACCTCGCTCGGGGGTACACCCGCAGCAAGGGCATGGACGACGTTGAGCGGCCCGCGGCGCGCTGCGGCCTGCTCGAGGGCGAACCGCACCGGGCCCTCGTCCGAGGCGTCACCGTCCAGCGCCAGGACGACCCGTCGGCCGAGATCCTCTGCGGACGGCAGCGTGGGCACCACCACGACCGGGCATGCCGCGTGAAGGGCCAGATGTCCGGAGACCCGGCTGCGCAGGAGCCGGTCGAACCAGGACACCTGGTCCGAGCCGAGCACCAGCATGCGCGCCCCGGCGGCCTCGTGCTCGAGAGCGTGGAGGGGGGTCTCGGTCGTCAGGACGTACTCGGCGGTGAGGTCGGGCGCCTCGTGCTCGACGAGCTCCCGGGCGTCGTCGAGCACCCCCTGGCCGGCGGCGCGAAGATCGTCCAGCATCTCCATCCCGGCGTAGAAGTCTGCGGACTGGGCCGGGAAGCCAGCAGCGTGGACGACGCGGAGGACGCTGTCCCCGGTCGCGGCAGCGCGGATGGCGTAGGACAGCACGTTGGGCTGCTTGTCGAGGATGCCGACGGTGACAGGCTTGGACATGGGGGCGCTCCTGGTTCGAGATGGTGCTCTCACGATCAGGTGGGCGGACCCCGCCTCGTCACCGCCGGTGGGCCACGATCGGTGGGACCAAGGGCCCCAGTCGCCGTCCACCGTCACGCGCTGCGTGGCGTCAACGCCCGGGGAGCAGGAGGACCGCGAGCGCCGTCACGCACAGACCGACCAGCACGATCGCGGCGAGGTACACGGCCCTGGTCCGCTCCGAGACCCTGTACGTCCCCATGACGCCGGGGTCGCGGCCCAAGCGGTACAGGATCACCATGAGCGGCAGGACGAGGACGAGGTTGAGCACCTGGGTCAGCACCAGGACGGGAACGAGCGAGACGCCGGGAAGCAGCACGAGCGCTGCCGCGGTGCCCATGATGGTGATGTAGGTGCTGTAGAACAGGGGAGCCCCGGAGAAGCCGTCGTCCAGCGCCCCCTCCCTTCCCATGAACTCGCACACCGAGTACGCCGTGGACAGGGGCAGGATCGCCGCCGCGAGCACCGCGGCGCCGATCAGCCCGGCGCCGAACAGCACGGGCGCCTCCTTGCCCACCAGGGGTCTGAGGGCGTCGGCCGCGTCCGAGGCGTCGCTGATCGATGCGCCCACGGGGTGCAGGGTCGCGGCGCACGTGACCACGACGAAGAAGCCGATGACACCGGTGAGGACCGAGCCCACGACCACGTCGATGCGCTCGGACGGCAGGTCGTCGACCGTCAGCTTCTTGTCCACCGCGTACGACTGGATGAAGCTGAGCCCCCAGGGCGCCAATGTGGTGCCGACGGTCGCACACACGATGACTGCCGCGTCCCGGTCGACGGGCATCGAGACCGTGACCAGGCCGTGTGCCGCCGCCCCCCAGTCCGGATCTGCCACCACGCCTGCCACGACATAGCAGACGAACACCGCGGCCAACGCGATCAGGACGTGCTCGACCCGGTGGAACGCTCCCTTGAGGACCAGCAGCGACACACCGGCTGCAGCGACGGGCACCGCGATGTAGCGACTGACACCGAACAGCTCCAGGCCGGCCGCCACGCCGGCGAGCTCGGCGCACGTCGTGCCGAGATTGGCGATGAGCAGCAGCACGAGGGTCATGGAGCCCACGCGGGGGCCGTAGCGGTCCCGCACCAGACCGAGGAGTCCCTGCCCGGTGACCACACCGACCCGCACGGCGAGTCCGTGGAAGATGATCAGCGCCAGGGTCGACAGGGCCAGGACCCACAACAGCTGGTAGCCGTAGTCGGTCCCGAGGACGGAGTACGTCGTGATGCCGGCCGGGTCGTCGTCGGACAGTCCCGCCAGCAGCCCGGGGCCCACCACGGCCATGAGGGCCAGGAGCCGCAGTCGCCAGCGCCGCAGCGGACCGGGACGGGGGACCGTGCTGCCCACAGACGCCGGGGCACCGCTCATCGGCTCGTCCTCCGAGGACGTGGGACGCGCCACCCCGCCGTCCGAAGGAGCCGGCGGCCATCGGTCACCGAGTCGGGGTCGTGGGTGACGACCGGTGCGTCCGAGCGGCGCGCGGGGAGCAGTCGGACCAGCCGATGGCGCAGAGCGCGGTTGCTGGCCGCGAGGGCCGTGGCTGCGCGGGACGAGGGGACCGCCTGGAGGACCTCGGCAGATCTCCTGAGCGGCAGACGAGCGATGATCTCGGCGACCACGGACGCGTCCCGGCGGCCCAACCGATCCGTGGACACGGCGAGCTCCGAGCGGTGACCGCCCGCGGATGCGAGGTAGAGATCGTCCCACGGGACGATCACGCGCGGCAGGTGACGTGCGGCGGCGCGAAGACCGATGCGGGCCATGAGCGCGCCGACGCCCAGGTCGACGGCGACCGGCACCGGCGCACCGTGGTGGTCGACCCGCAACAACACCTCCGACACCCGGGAGAGTCGGCTGCCCGACAGGTCGACCACCTGGGAGTCGAGGACGTCCCGACCCAGCCAGACCGCCCCCGACCCGGGCGGCGCCGGCTCGGCGTCGACCACGCGGTGGCTGCCGATCTCCTCCGAGCGGAGCCGGAGCGTCGACGCGACGCTGTCGTCCGGCGTGAGGTAGAGCATGGACCACGGCAGGACGTAGCGGTCGCCGCGACCGGCGCCCAGCAGGACGCGATCGACTGGTGAGCCGGGGGCGAGCCGCTCGATCCGCAGGTCCCGGAGCCGCCCCAGGCTCCTGCCGTCCGCTGTCCTGATCCTGGTCGCCAGGAGCTGGGTCAAGGTGAGCTCGCGCTCCGGGTCCTCCGTCACGTCGCGGCCGGCCGCGGATCCAGTGGCACGACGGCCACCGGGCACGTGGCGTGCCGCACGAGGCCGGCCGCGGTCGGCCGGCGGATCCGGTGCCGGCCCGACCGGCCCACCAGGACGAGCTCGGCACGACGGGTCGCGGCGATGCAGGCGTCGCTGGGCTCGGCGACGACGACCTCCTGCTCGACCCGCACGTCTGGGTAGCTCTCGCCCCACCCGGCGAGGACCTCGCTGAGATTGGCGCGGGCGCTCTCGACCACGTCGGGCACGGCGCCGACCGACACCATCCGCACGGCGTGCAGGGTCGTTCCCCACCCCTGTGCGACCTCGAAGGCGAAGGACAGCAGCGGCCGGGCATCCGACGTGCCGTCGAGGGCGACCACGACACCCTCGTGCCGCCGACCGTCGTCGAGATGCTTGGGGACGGTGACCAGCGGGCATTCCGCGTGGGTTGCGAGATAGCTGGCGACGGCCCCGCCGAACAGTCGGTCGTACCACGGGATGTCGTCGATGCCCGTGACCAGGAGCTGCGCTGTCCCTGACTCCTCGAGCAGGTGCTGGGTCGGCGCGAGGTCGGACAGCACGTACTCGACGTCGACCTGGGCCCGGCGCTGCTCGATGAGCTGCGCGGTCCTGTCGAGCAGCTCCTGCCCCGCGGACAGCACCTCGCGGTGGACCGCCTCGCTGGCCACGAGGTCGCCGAGATCCGTCGGCAGCGGCGCGCAGTGCACGACCTTCAGCAGTGCGTGCCGCCGACCCGCCTCCGCCAGAGCGAAGTCCATCGCCGCTCCGCGGGTGCCGTCATCGCCGAGAACCACCGGTCCACCGCTCATCGTCGCCTTCTCCCTGGGGGTCAGGTGCAACGCTGGAGTGCCCGGCGCGACGGCGCCACGGCCGCGGGACCCGAAAACGGGGGACCTAGGTCCTCAGAGCTTGGACTGCACCCCCGCGAGCAGCTGCCTCGCCATCACGACCCGCTGCACCTGGTTGGTGCCCTCGTAGATCTGGGTGATCTTGGCATCGCGCATCATGCGCTCGAGCGGGTAGTCGGCGGTGAAGCCGTAGCCGCCGAGGAGCTGCACGGCATCCGTCGTGACCTGCATCGCGGTGTCGGAGGCGAACGCCTTGGCGGCTGCGCCGAAGAACGTGAGGTCCTTGTCGCCGCGCTCGGAGCGACCCGCGGCCGCGTACGTGAGCTGGCGGGCGGCCTCGATCTTCATGCCCATGTCGGCGACCATGAACTGCAGGCCCTGGAAGTCGCTGATCGGGTGGCCGAACTGCTGACGCTCCTGGATGTAGCCAAGGGCGTAGTCCAGGGCGCCCTGCGCGACGCCGACGGCCTGGGCGGCGATCGTCACGCGGGTGTGGTCGAGCGTCTTCATCGCGATCGAGAAGCCCTCGCCCACCTCGCCGATGATGCGGTCGCCGGGGATGCGCACGTTGTCGAGATAGACCTCGCGCGTCGGCGAGCCCTTGATGCCGAGCTTCTTCTCCGGGGCACCGAACGAGACGCCGGGATCGGACTTCTCGACCACGAACGCGGTGATGCCCTTGGTGCGCTTGGTCGGGTCGGTCTGGGCGAGCACCGTGTAGTACTCCGAGACGCCCGCGTTGGTGATCCAGCGCTTGACGCCGTTGAGCACCCAGTCGTCGCCGTCGCGGACCGCGCGGGTCTTCTGGTTGGCGGCGTCGGAGCCGGCGTCCGGCTCGGACAGGCAGTACGAGAAGCCGCCCTCGCCGCGCGCGAGCTTGCCGAGGTACTTGGCCTTGATCTCCTCGTTGCCGCCGATCTGGACCGGTAGCGAACCGAGCTTGTTGACTGCGGGGATCAGCGAGGCGGACACGTCGACACGGGCGACCTCCTCGATGACCAGGACGGTCGCGAGGGCGTCCGCACCGGCGCCGCCGTACTGCTCAGGCACGTGGGGAGCGTGGAAGTCCGACGCCAGGAGCGCGTCGGCGGCCTCCTGAGGGAAGCGCGGCTGCGCGTCCACGTCGGCGGCGAAGGGGGCGATCTTGTCCTCGGCGACGGCCCGGACGGCCTCGCGGATCGCCTGGTGCTCTTCGGAGAGCACGAACATGTCAGTTGCCTGGTCGGCGTCGGTCATCGTCAGCGTCCTTCGTAGCCGTAGAAGCCCTGCCCGGACTTCTTGCCGAGCAGTCCGGCGTCGACCATGCGGTCGAGCAACGGCGGGGGTGAGTAGAGGGGTTCCTTGAACTCGTCGTACATCGACTTGCCGATCGCCTTGATGGTGTCCAGGCCGATCAGGTCGGACAGGGCGAGCGGGCCCATCGGGTGGCCGCAGCCCAGCACCATGCCGCGGTCGATGTCCTCGGCCGAGGCGTAGCCCGCCTCGTACATCCGGATCGCGGACAGCAGGTACGGGACGAGAAGACTGTTGACGACGAACCCGGCGCGGTCGGTCGCGTCGATCGGCTGCTTGCCCAAGGTGTCGGTGACCCAGCCGCGCATGCGGTCGAGCGTCTCGGCGGACGTCGTCAGCGACGGGATGAGCTCGACGAGCTGCATCACCGGCGCGGGGTTGAAGAAGTGGACGCCCATGACGTGGTGCGCACGGCCCGAGACCGCGCCCAGCTTGACGATCGGGATCGAGGACGTGTTGGAGGCGAGGATCGCGTCGTCCTTGGTCAGGACCCGGCCGAGCGTACGGAACAGCTCGAGCTTGATCTGCTCGTCCTCGCTGGCGGCCTCCACCACGAGATCGCGGTCGGCCAGCGTCTCCAGGTCGGTCTCGAACCGGATCCGGTCCAGGACCGCGGTGACCTCGGCGGACTCGATCTTGCCCCGGGACTCAGCCTTGCGCAGCGAGCCCTCGACGCGCTCGGCGGCGGCCTTGGCCGCTTCGGGGCTGATCTCGATGACCACGACGTCAAGACCCGCGCGAGCGGCGACCTCGGTGATGCCCGAGCCCATCAGCCCTCCGCCGATGACTCCGACCTTGTCGATTCCGCTCATGCAGCACTCCTCAATCACTAGGACGTCCTAGTAAATTCCTAGGACGTCATAATATCTCGCCGGGCTCCGTGGCCGAAATCGGAGCCGATCCGGTCGGCTCGGGTGCCGTGCGAGCTCGCCGGCGGCGCACGAGGGCACGGATGACCAGGCCCGCCACGATCACCGCGACGAGTCCACCGACGAGCCAGGGGTCGTCCAGGACGCCGGTTGCCGCGATGCCGGCGCCGGCGCCGACCCACAGGCTCGACCAGGCGATCGCGCCGAGGACGGAGGCCAGCAAGAACCAGCGGTAGCGCAGGTGCGCCGCACCCGCGACGACCGGCATGACGGTGCGCACGAGGGGCAGCAGGCGGCTGGCCAGCACGGCCCAGAACCCATGGCGCTGCATGAGGCGACCGGCGCGGTCCCAGCGCTCGACCCCGACCCGGGCGATGAGCCGCGACTCCCGCAGACGTGGTCCGCCTGCCCGTCCGATGAAGAGTCCGAGGTGGTCCGCGGCCGTCGCCCCGAGCGCGACCGCTGCGCCCAGGACCGCGAGCGCCAGCGGTCCGTCCGTCTTCGCCGCGAGGCTCGTGATCGCGACCTCGCCGGGGATCACGGCGCCGAGGCCCAGGCCGGACTCGGCGAAGGCGAACGCGAAGCCCAGCAGGGGGGCAATCATCTGCTGGCCAGGTCGTCAGCGCGAGTGCGGGACGCGATGCGTCCGGAGAGGACGATGCCGACGGCCACGACCGCGGCCCCGGCGACTGCGTCGAGCACCCAGTGGTTGCCGGTCGCGATGACGACGAAGGTTGTCCCGGCCACGTACAGGCAGGCGATCGCGCGCCCGACGAGACCCGTGTGACGCCAGATCGCCCAGGCGACCCAGACGGTCCAGCCCACGTGCAGCGACGGCATGGCCGCCAGCTCGTTGGTGAGGTGGCCGAGCCCGGCGGGGGCTGACGCGTCGCCGCCCCACCAGCCGAACGTCGAGGTCATCGCGAGGACGTCGAGATACTGGCCGCCCGGCATGAGCCGCGGGGGTGCCGTCGGCAGCAGCACGTAGCAGACCAGCCCGATGGCCGAGCCGATCACGATCGCGTTGCGGGCGCGCGGGTAGTCGGCGCGGTGCCGCAGGAACACGAGGACCAGGACCGCCGGTGTCACGACGTAGTGCAGCGTCGCGTACCAGAACGACATCGGCACCGCGATCTGCGTGACGGCGCCCACCGTTGAGCTCAGCCACAACTCGATGTCGAGGTGGAGCAGGCTCTCGACGTGCAGGATGTCGCCCGCTCGCGCACGTGCGGAAGCGAGGTCGTCGGTGGCCAGGAGACGGCTGACGCTGTACGCGACCCAGAGACCGGCGAGCACGGCCACCTCCCGGAGACCGGTCGACGACGCGACTCGGCGCCCTGCGCGCAGGGCATGCGCAGACACGGCCGGCCCACGCGGGGAGGGAGTCCCGCGGGCCGGGCCGTGCTGCTGTCCGGTGAGGGTGGACATGACGGGTCTCGGCTCCTCAGTGAGCCAGGACCGGCGCCGCGTCCGGATCGATCGTGATGGGCCCGCTCCGGAGGAGTGCCCCGCAGATGACGGCGCCGACTGCGAAGATCGCCGCGGACCACCAGAACACCGTGGTGTAGCCGTGCATCGCCGCGAGCTGCTGGTTGAGGGCGGACGGGGTCCTGCCGGCCAGGTAGTCCGAGGTGGCGGTCGCGGCAAAGGCGCTCAGCACCGCGGTGCCGATCGAGCCGCCGATCTGGTTGAACGTGTTGACCGACGCGGACGCGACACCCGCGTGCTCGGCGTCCACGCCGGAGACCGCAGCGCTGAACGCCGGGGCCATCGACAGCCCGACACCGAGGCCCGTGATGACGAGGCCGGGCAGGATGTTCGCGGCGTACGTGCTGTCGAGGTCGAGCTGGGCGAACAGCACCATGCCGACGGCGGCGAGCAGCATGCCGACGAACACCGGGATCCTCGGGCCGATGCGGGCGACGAGCCCCGCCGAGCTGGTCGCGGTGACCATGATGCCGAGGATCATCGGGACGAACGAGAAGCCCGTCTTCAGGGGGGTGTAGCCCAGCGTGAGCGAGACGTAGTAGGTCAGGAACAAGAACACCGCGAACAGGCCGATGCCCACGATCGCGACCACGAGGAACGAGCCGCCGCGCGTGCGGTCGCACACGATGTGCAGGGGGAGCAGGGGCTCCTCGACGCGGCTCTCGATCACTGCGAAGAGGGCGAGCAGGGCCAGGCCGACACCGATGCAGATCAGTGTGGTGGCGCTGCCCCAGCCGTCGGACTCGGCGCTCGCCAGGCCGTACACGAACGAGATCAGGCCGGCGATGACCACGACGGTGCCGGGGGCGTCGATGCCCTTGGCGTCCTCCGACCTCGGCTGCTTCTTGAGCAGGAAGACGCCGCCGAGGACTGCGAGGATCGCGAGGGGGGCGTTGACGTAGAGGCACCAGCGCCACGAGAGGTACTCGGTCAGCGCGCCGCCGAGGATGAGGCCGATCGCGCCGCCGCCGCCGGAGATCGCGCCGAAGATCGCGAACGCCTTGGCGCGCTCCTTGGCGTCGACGAACGTGACGGTCAGCAGCGACAGCGCCGCGGGGGCGAGGAGGGCGCCGAAGACGCCTTGGGCGACGCGGGCGCCGACGAGGGTCTCGAAGTTCTGCGCGGCACCGCCGACGGCCGACGCCACGGCGAAGCCGATCAGGCCCGCGATGAACATCGGCCGGCGTCCGACCAGGTCGCTCAGGCGACCGCCGAGCAGCAGCAGCGAGCCGAACGCGAGGGCGTAGCCGGTCACGATCCACTGGCGGTTGTCGTTGGAGAACCCGAGGGCCTCCTGCGCGGTCGGCAGCGCGATGTTCACGATCGTCGCGTCCAGCACGACGATGAGCTGGGCGAGTGCGATGACGGCGAGGATCACCCAGCGGGTCGCGTGATGAGGATTGGTCGGGCCGACCGCGGGCTCGGGCGCCCGGTCCTCGGTGATCGTGCGGGCCATGGGATCTCCAGCTCTTGTGATGTCACGAAGAAGTGGAAACCCTCTTCCGTTTCACTGTACGACAGAACCGGAACCTTGGCTCCAGTTGAGTGTGTGAGATGTCGCACGAACCGGAAAATCGGCTCCGCTCCCGTAACATGGATGAATGACCACGAGCATCGAGGCGGCGGAGGCAGAACGCCCCCTGCGCGCCGACGCTGCTCGCAACCGTCAGCTGATCCTCGACACGGCTGCCGAGGTGTTCGCCGAGCACGGGCTCGACGCTGGCTACGACGAGATCGCCCGCCGTGCGGGCATCGGGGTGGGCACGGTCTATCGCCGCTTCCCGGAGCGGGCCGAGCTGGTCCAGGCGCTCTTCGAGTCCCGGATCACCGAGATCGTCACGATCGCCGAGCGGTCCGCAGAGATGGCGGACGCCTACGAGGGGCTTGCGTGGTTCCTCGAGCAGGCGCTCGAGCACCAGGTCGCCGACCGCGGGCTCAAGGAGGTCATGGCGCAGACGATCTCCGAGGACGCGCACCGCAGCATCGGCCGCGAACGACTGGGGCCGATCCTCGAGGAGCTGGTGCGGCGCGCCCAGGACGACGGCACGCTGCGCCCCGACGTCGGCGTGACCGATCTCGGAATGCAGCTCATGGTCATCAGTGTCATGACGACGAGCGCGCAGCCCGACCTGTGGCGGCGCTACCTCGCACTGCTGCTCGACGGCCTGCGGGCCCGGCCGGACCTGCAGCCGCTGCCGTGCACCGCCCCGCCCGACGAGGCGATGCACGACACGATCTGCAACATGCAGGGCCGCCCGGCCTGACTCAGCTGCGGCTGATCTGCACCATCTCGTCGCGCGGGACGACCTTGATGCGCGCCCGCCCGGCCGCCTCTCCGAGGGCGATCTCGTGCTCGTCGAGCTTCTCCCAGCCCTCCCACGTCGTGAACTCGATGCCGCAGCCCGCGAGGTACGCGTCGACGTCCTCACGGTCGGGGTTCGCTGGAGGCTGGAGGCGGTCGACGTCCTCGAGCAGGAGACGGATGGTCTCGGCGGCGTCCGACTTGGTGTGACCGATCAGGCCGACGGGTCCGCGCTTGATCCAGCCCGTGACGTACGCGCCGGGCAGCGGCTCGCCGTCGATGTCGATGACCCGGCCGCCGTCGTTGGGGACCGTGGCCGTGTTGTTGTCGAACGGGATGCCGGCCAGGTTGTCCGACCGGTAGCCGACCGCACGGTAGACCGCCTGCACGGGCCAGTCCTTGAACTCGCCGGTGCCGCGGGCGTTGCCCGTGCCGTCGAGCTCGGTGACCTCGGTACGCAGGCCGACGACCCGGCCGTCCTCGCCGAGGACCTCGACGGGGTTCTGGCAGAAGTGGATGTGGATGCGGTGGTCCGCACCCTTCGGCTCCTTGGCCAGGTAGTTCTGCAGCACGTCGACGACGAGCTTGACCGACTTCGAGGCGCGGATCGAGTCCATCGAGCCCTCGTCGAGCTCGAAGCCCTCGGGGTGGACGATCACGTCGACGTTGGGGGAGTGGCTCAGCTCGCGCAGCTCCATGGGGGTGAACTTCACCTGGGCGGGGCCGCGACGGGCGAAGACGTGGATGTCCTTGGCCGCATTGGCCTTGAGACCCTCGTAGACGTTCTGCGGGATCTCGGTCACGAGCTGCTCGTCGGCGGTCTTGGCCAGCATGCGGGCGACGTCGAGCCCGACGTTGCCGACGCCGAGGACCGCGACCGACTCGGCGTGCGGCTCGAACGGCCACTCGCGCGGTGCGTCCGGGTGTCCGTCGTACCAGTAGACGAAGTCCGCAGCGCCGAACGAGCCCTTGAGGTCGATGCCCGGGATGTCGAGATCCCGGTCGGCGCGGGCGCCGGTCGCGAAGATGACCGCGTCGTAGAACTGCTGGAGGTGGTCCAGCTTGAGGTCCGAGCCGTAGTTGACGTTGCCGAAGAAGCGGATGTCCGGGTTCGACAGGACGCGCTTGAGCGCCTTGACGATCTCCTTGATGCGCGGGTGGTCCGGCGCGACGCCGTAGCGGATCAGGCCGAACGGCGTGGGGTCGCGGTCCAGGATGTCCACGCGCGCGTCGACGCCCTCGGACTTGGTGAGGATGTCGGCGGCGTAGATGCCGGCGGGGCCGGCACCGATGACGGCGACTCGCAACTGCCTGCTCATGCACTGCTCCTGAGGACGGGAGTTCTTGGAAGGGGAGGTTCCCTTAGGCAAGCCTAAGGGGTCGCCCCATGCCGTCGAACCCGTCTTGCCATGCGACCGCTCGAGAGGTGACCCGGGTCACAGGGCGCGGGCCCGGGGGTGGTCGAGGGGGCCCGGCTAGGGTCGGTGGCATGACCTCAGCCGTCGTCGTGGGATCCGGTCCGAACGGCCTCGCCGCCGCCGTCGTGCTCGCCCGCGCAGGCGTCGCGGTGACGGTGCTGGAGGCCGAGGACGAGATCGGTGGCGGCACCCGCTCAGCCGAGCTCAACGTCCCGGGCGTGCTGCACGACATCTGCTCGGCGACCCACCCGACCGGGGTCGCATCGCCGTTCTTTCGCAGTCTCGATCTCGAGCGGCACGGCCTGGAGTGGCTGTGGCCGCAGGTCGATGCCGTCCACCCGCTCGACGGCGGACGCGCCGGGGTGCTCTTCCGCGACCTCGACCGCACGGTCGACGGCCTCGGCATCGACGGCGAGGCCTGGCGCCGGCTCTTCGCGCCGTTGGTCCGGCGAAGCGATGCGCTCATCGAGGAGATCTTCGGCCCCGTCCTGCACGTGCCGAGGCATCCGCTCCTGCTCGCGAGCTTCGGGCTGCGGGCGCTGCAGCCGGCGTCCTGGATCGCCCGGCGTTGGCAGACCGAGGAGGCGCGCGGGCTGTTCGCCGGGCTCGCGGCCCACGCGATGCACCCGTTGGGTCGACCGACGACCGGCGGTCTCGGGCTGATGTTCGCCGTGACGAGCCACGCGTACGGGTGGCCCGTCGCCAAGGGCGGCTCGATCGCGATCGCGAACGCCCTCGCCTCGGACGTGATCGAGCACGGGGGCCGCATCGAGACGGGGCACCGGGTGACCGAGCTGCCCCAGGCGGACATCGTCATCTTCGACACCTCCCCCCGGACGGTCCTGCAGGTCGCGGGCGACCGCCTCCCGGGCCGGGTCCGTCGACCGCTGCGAAGGTGGCGCTCGGGCCCGGGGGTCGTCAAGGTCGACTTCGCTGTCGAGGGCGGAGTGCCGTGGGCCAATGAGTGGGCCGCCCAGGCCGGCACGGTGCACCTCGGCGGAACCCTCGAGGAGATCGACGCGGCCGAGCGCGAGGTCCACGCGGGGCGCATGCCCGCGCGGCCGTTCGTGCTGGCGTGTCAGCAGTACCTGGCCGATCCCGGCCGGTCCGCGGGCAACGTGCACCCGGTGTGGACGTACGCGCACGTGCCGAACGGCTACACCGGCGATGCGACCGAGGCGATCACCCGGCAGGTCGAACGCTTCGCGCCGGGCTTCCGCGACCGGATCGTCGCGCAGACCACGACGCGGCCCGCCCAGCTCGAGGCGCACAACGCCAACTACGTCGGCGGGGACATCGGCGGCGGGGCCAACGATCCGTGGCAGCTCGTGATGCGCCCCCGCATGTCGCCGAATCCGTACTCGCTCGGCGCGAAGGGTCTCTACATCTGCTCGGCGTCCACCCCGCCCGGGGGAGGGGTCCACGGGATGGGCGGCTTCCATGCCGCCACCGCGGCCCTCGCGGACCTGGCCCGATGAGAACTCTCTCATCGAGGAACTCGGCCCCGGCGCCCCTCGTTCTACGGTTGAACCTTCATTCACCTGCCCCCGACACCTGGAGCCCGACGATGAAACTTCCTGCGCACAAGAAGATGCTCTCGGCTGCGGCCGCCGCGTCGGTCCTGCTGATCACCGCGGCATGCGGCAGCAGCGAGTCCGACGGCGCCGCGTCCCCCAAGACGTCGAGCTCGGCCGCTCCGAGCGACGCCGCCACCACGGACGCGGCGGACTCCTCCCCCGGGTCGTACGCGGACGGCGACTACTCCGCCGAGGGCAGCTACACCAACCCCGGTGGCGAGTCCACGGTCAAGGTCGACCTGACCGTCGCCGACGGCAAGATCTCGGACGTCACCGTGACGCCCGAGGCCGACAACCTGACCTCGAAGCAGTACCAGAACAAGTTCGCGGGCGGCGTCGCCGACCAGGTCGTGGGCAAGAGCCTCGACGACCTGTCGGTCTCCAAGGTTGCCGGCTCGTCGCTGACGAGCCAGGGGTTCAACCAGGCGATCGAGACCATCAAGGGCGAAGCCCGGGCCTGACGTGCACGCCTGGACGTTCGAGGCGATCGGCACCGCATGGCAGATCGACACGCGGGCGCCGCTTCCGCCCGGTGCCGAGGCTGACGTGGCGGATCGGGTCGAGCGCTTCGACCGTGCCTGGTCGCGGTTCCGCGACGACTCGCTCGTCGCGGACATCGCCCGCCGGCCGGGGCGGTGGACGCTGCCGGACGAGGCGGACCTGCTGCTCTCGTTCTACGGCGAGCTGCACGAGGCCACCCACGGAGCGGTCAACCCCTTGGTGGGGCGCCGACTCGCGGAGCTCGGCTACGACGCGGGCTACTCGCTCAGGGCGGCGGACGACCCGGCAGCGGTACCGGACTGGGACTCGATCTCGTGGGACCCGCCGGTCCTGACGACCCGTCAGCCGATCCTGCTCGACGTGGGTGCCGCCGGCAAGGGCCTCCTGGTCGATCTCGTCGCGGGCGTCCTGGGGGCGTACGTGGACGACTTCACGATCGACGCGAGCGGCGACATCTACCACCACGACCCCGACCCGATCAGGATCGCGATGGAGCATCCGGACGATCCCACCCGGGCGATCGGCGTCGTCGACGTCGGCCCGGGCCAGGCGCTGTGCGCCTCCGCGACGAACCGCCGGGCGTGGGGCGACGGTCTTCACCACCTGCTCGACGCGCGCACGGGGCGCCCCACCCGAGACGTCCGCGCGACCTGGGTCGTCGTGCCGCGCTCGTGCATGCGCGCCGACGGGCTGGCCACCGCCCACTTCTTCGCAGGTGCCGACCTGCTCGCGCAGCGATTCCCCCACGAGTTCGTGCGCATGCACGCCGACGGCCGCGTCGAGTGGTCCGAGAACTTCCCCGGAGAGGTGTTCACATGAGGGACCTGCTGGACCGACAGCTCGGCCGCGTCACGACGTACCGCCTCGTGACCCTGAGCCTGCTGCTGCTCGTCGTGGTCTACTCCGTCTTCACTGCGACGGGCGTGATCGAAGGCCTGTCGACGGGCGACAACCTGGTCTGCCTCGCGGTGCTGCTCATCGCGTCGTACGTCAGCAACCGGGTGCTGGGCCTGCTCTGGCGGGTCCGCCCGCACGCGGAGTCCGCCGTCATCACTGCTCTGCTGCTGTTCTTCCTCTTCGTGCCCCTGCTGTCGATCGACACGGGCAACCTGGTGTGGCTCGCGCTCGCTGCCGTGCTCGCCAACGCCTCCAAGTACGTCCTCGCGTGGCGCGGCAGGCACGTGTTCAACCCGGCCGCGGCCGGAGCGTTCCTGGTCGTGGTCGGCCAGGAGATCGTCGGCCGGGAGGAGCGGATCAACGCGATCTGGCAGACCGCCGCGACCGAGCGCTTGTTCCCGTTCGTCCTGGTCCTCGCCCTGCTCGTGCTGTGGCGGACGCGCCGGCTGGACGTCGCGGCGGTGTTCGTGGTGATCGCCACCGTCCTGATCGTCGCGCGGCTGCTCGACGTCGCGGGTCCGGACCAGTCGTTCGTCGACGTCCTGAAGACGACGTTCTACTCCTACCCGATCGTCTTCCTGGCGGGGTTCATGCTGAGCGAGCCGCTCACCCTACCGCCGCGGCGGCGCCAGCAGCTCGCGGTCGCGGCGGTCACAGCGGTCGCGTTCGCCTACCCGATGTGGATCGGCTTCCTCACCGACAACCCGCCGTCGCTGGGGGTCTTCGCGATCACGCCGGAGCTGTCGCTGCTGATCGGCAACCTCGTGGCGTTCGCCCTTGCCCGGCGACGCGGCCTGGTGCTGGAGCTCGAGGAGACGCGCCGGCTGACGCCCGAGACGCACGAGCTGGTGTTCCGCGCGCGGCGACCCGTCCGGTTCGTGCCGGGACAGTACGTCGAGCTGACCGTCCCGCACGCCCGCACCGACAGTCGGGGGAGCCGCCGGACGTTCAGCATCTCCTCGCCCCCCGACGCCTCGGGGCTCGTGTCCGTCGCGCTCCGGGTGCCGGAGCCCAGCTCGAGCTTCAAGCGGGCGCTGCTCGACCTGGCGCCGGGCGAGCGTGTCCACGGCACGGGTGTCGGCGGCGACTTCGTGCTGCCGGCCGATCCCTCCGTGCCCGTGCTGCTCGTGGCCGGCGGGATCGGCATCACGCCGTTCCTGAGCCAGCTCGCGCACGAGCCGTCACGCGACGCGGTGCTCGTCTACGGGGCGTCGACGCCCGGCGAGGTGCCCTTCGCAGACGAGCTCGCGGGTGCCCGCGTCGTGCTGGTCTGCCCCCAGCGGCCCGCGTCGCTGCCCGACGGCTGGACGTACGTCGAGGCGCCGTTCCTGTCGGTCGACCTCATCGCGGCCGCCGTGCCCGACCTGGCCGACCGCATCGCGTACGTCTCGGGTCCGCCGGCCATGGTCAACGCAGTGCGCCCGGGCCTGGCGAAGCGGTGCAGGCGGGTGAGGACGGACTACTTCACCGGCTACTGACCCACGCGGTGGTGAGCCGACGGAGGGGACGATCTAAAGTTGACAGGAATGGACTCAACTTTGACGATGTTGTCCTGAGTGACCCCCCTTCTTCACGTCAGGAGCACCACCCATGGATCTTGCGAAGTTCACCACCCGCAGCCAGCAGGCGCTGGGCAGCGCGATCTCGTCCGCTGCCGCCGCCGGCAACCCCGCCGTCGAGCCGGCCCACCTCCTGCAGGCCCTGCTCACCCAGGAGGGCGGCACGGCCGGTCCACTGATCCAGGCGGCCGGCGTCGACGTCCAGTCCGTCGCCGCGGACCTCAAGGCATCCCTCGAGGCGCTGCCGAGCGCATCGGGTGCCAGCGTCCAGAACCCCACCCTCAGCCGTACGAGCCACGAGGTGCTGCAGCGTGCCCAGGAGCTCGCCGACCAGCTCGGTGACGAGTTCGTCTCGACCGAGCACCTCGTCGTCGGCATCGCCACGGTCGGCTCGGCCGCCCAGAACATCCTGCTCGAGGCCGGCGCCACCGCAGAGGCCCTGCAGGCCGCCTTCTCGGCGGTCCGCGGCTCGACCCGCGTCACCAGCGCAAACGCCGAGGACACCTACCAGTCCCTGGAGAAGTACGGCGTCGACCTGACGGCCGTCGCCGCGGAGGGCAAGCTCGACCCGGTCATCGGCCGCGACAGCGAGATCCGCCGTGTCGTGCAGGTGCTGAGCCGTCGTACCAAGAACAACCCCGTCCTCATCGGCGAGCCGGGCGTCGGCAAGACCGCGGTGGTCGAGGGCCTGGCCCAGCGCATCGTTGCGGGGGACGTCCCGGAGTCGCTGAAGGGCCGCCGCCTGATCTCGCTCGACCTCGCGGCGATGGTCGCGGGCGCGAAGTACCGCGGTGAGTTCGAGGAGCGGCTCAAGGCCGTCCTCACCGAGATCAAGGAGTCCGAGGGCCAGGTCATCACCTTCATCGACGAGCTCCACACCGTCGTGGGTGCCGGCGCGGGCGGGGACAGCGCGATGGACGCGGGCAACATGCTCAAGCCCATGCTGGCCCGCGGTGAGCTGCGGATGATCGGCGCGACGACCCTCGACGAGTACCGCGAGCGCATCGAGAAGGACCCGGCCCTGGAGCGCCGCTTCCAGCAGGTGTTCGTCGGCGAGCCCTCCCCCGAGGACACGATCGCGATCCTGCGCGGTCTCAAGGAGCGCTACGAGGCGCACCACAAGGTGGCGATCTCGGATGCGGCGCTCGTCGCGGCCGCCACGCTCTCGGACCGCTACATCCCCGGTCGTCAGCTCCCCGACAAGGCCATCGACCTCATCGACGAGGCCGGCAGCCGTCTGCGCATGGAGATCGACTCGAGCCCCGTCGAGATCGACGAGCTGCGTCGCTCGGTCGACCGCCTCCACATGGAGGAGCTGCACCTCGCGAAGGAGACCGACGACGCGAGCCGCGAGCGGCTGGAGAAGCTGCGCATCGAGCTGGCCGACAAGCAGGAGTCCCTGCGTGCCCTGGAGCAGCGCTGGGAGGCCGAGAAGCAGAGCCTCAACGCTGTCGGCGACATCAAGGAGCGCATCGACGAGGTGCGCGTCGCGGCCGAGCGCGCCCAGCGCGAGGGCGATCTGGACCAGGCCAGCCGGCTGCTCTACTCCGAGATCCCCGCGATGGAGCGCCAGCTCGCCGAGGCGCAGGAGGCCGAGTCGAGCGCCGAGCCGTCCATGCTCCACGAGGAGGTCGGCGCGGACGACATCGCCGAGGTGGTCGCGTCCTGGACGGGCATCCCGACGGGGCGCCTGCTCGAGGGCGAGACCGGCAAGCTGCTGCGCATGGAGGACGAGCTCGGCAAGCGGCTCATCGGCCAGCGTGCCGCGGTCAAGGCGGTGTCCGACGCGGTGCGGCGCTCACGTGCCGGCATCTCGGACCCGGACCGCCCGACGGGCTCGTTCCTGTTCCTCGGACCCACCGGCGTGGGCAAGACCGAGCTGGCCAAGACGCTGGCGGAGTTCTTGTTCGACGACGAGCGGGCGATCATCCGCATCGACATGAGCGAGTACTCCGAGAAGCACTCGGTCAGCCGCCTGGTCGGTGCTCCCCCCGGCTACGTGGGATACGACGAGGGCGGTCAGCTGACCGAGGCGGTGCGCCGCCGTCCGTACTCGGTCGTGCTCCTCGACGAGGTGGAGAAGGCCCACCCGGAGGTCTTCGACATCTTGCTGCAGGTGCTCGACGACGGCCGGCTGACCGACGGCCAGGGACGTACGGTCGACTTCCGCAACGTCATCTTGATCCTCACCTCCAACCTCGGCTCGTCGTTCCTGCAGGACGCATCGCTGGACGAGGAGGCCAAGCGCAACGCCGTCATGGACGTCGTCAAGGTCTCGTTCAAGCCCGAGTTCCTCAACCGGCTCGACGAGATCGTGATGTTCGACGCGCTCGGCACCGAGGAGCTCGCGCACATCGTCGACCTGCAGATCTCGGCACTCGCGAAGCGCCTCGCGCCGCGTCGCATCCAGCTGGAGGTCACCGAGGCGGCGCGCGAGTGGCTCGCGCTCACCGGGTGGGACCCCGCGTACGGTGCCCGGCCGCTGCGCCGGCTCGTGCAGCAGGCGATCGGCGACCGGCTGGCGCGCTCCCTGCTCGCCGGCGAGGTGCGCGACGGCGACACCGTCGTCGTCGACCGCGAGCCCGAGGCGGACGAGCTCACGGTGCGCCGGGCCTGACCGCGGGACGTCTCGGTGAGTGCTTGTCCCGGCATGATGGGATGGGGCCATGACTGTGACCTCACCGAGACGTCCTCCGCTGCTCACGGCGGCGTGCGCCTACCTCGGTGGCCTGGCCGCGATCCAGAGCATCCGCACGATCTCGCTCGTCTCGAGCTGGAACGGTGACAACGCCGCCGAGAAGGTCTCCCCCTATCTCGAGGCGCTGCGTGACGCGGGCATGTCCCAGGCCTCCGCGGAGTCCGGCTACAAGGTCTTCCTGACCGTGCTCGCGGTGCTGGCCGCCGCCGGGGTCGTCTTCGCGATCCACACCGCGCGGGGCGATCGCGTCAGCCGCATCGGCCTGACCGTCGTCATGGGTCTGGTCGGCGTCTCCTTCTTCCTGGGCGCGACCGGCGGCTCGTTCTTCGACGCCGTGATCGGGGCGATGGCCGTCGCCTTCACGGTGCGGCTGTGGACGGGGGAGTCCAGGACCTGGTTCCGTCAGCTGGCGGGCGACCTCCCCCCGGAGGAGCCCTCCGCCGTGCCGCAGCGGCCCGATCCGTTCTCGACGCAGCAGCAGGCCCCGGTCGAGCACCCGGCGGCCCAGCCCACTCAGCCGCCGGTCCACCCGTACGCCCACCAGCCGTACGCGGGAGCCCAGCAGTCGCCGTACCCGGGCGCCCAGCCCTACTGGACCCCGCAGCCGGCACCCGACAAGCTGCCCCGGCCGGTCGGCATCGCGGTGTGGACCACGTTCGTCGGCTCGCTCATGGCGGCCCTGCCGGCGGCGATCCTGCTCCTCGGCTTCGCCGTCGTGGGCACCGACTACGACAGCTGGATCGAGCAGGGTGGCGTCGGTGCCGACATGATCGACCTCCGTGAGAGCGAGTTCGACACCGCCGTCCGCTTTATCCTCGCCTTCAGCTCGATCTCGCTCGTCGCCTCGGCGGCGGGCCTCTTCGCGGCGATCCGGGTGCTGGTCACCAAGCGCTCGGGCGGGGTGTTCTTGTTCGTCATGACGGTCGTGACGATCGTCATCTCGATCATCGGATTCCCGATCGGGCTGCCCTGGACGGCGGCGGCGGTCGTGGCCCTCATCCAGCTGCGGCGGCCGGAGGCCACGCAGTGGTTCGCCCGCCCATGACCGTCGTCACACCCCCCGCGGGCGCTGTAAGGCTTTTCAGGTGCGAGGACTAGACTGAAGGCATGTCAGAGAGCGTTGCGACCGTCCAGAAACGTCCCCACGTCGTCGTCGTGGGAGGCGGGTTCGGAGGCATCGCAGCCGTCCGCAAGCTCAAGCGTGCCGACGTCGACGTGACGCTGATCGATCGTCACAACTACAACACGTTCAACCCGCTGCTCTACCAGGTCGCGACCGCGAGCCTCAACCCCGGCGACATCACCTGGTTCCTGCGCGCGATCCGCGCCAAGCAGTCCAACGTGCGCTTCCTCAAGGGCACCGTCATGTCGATGGACCACGAGGCCAAGACGCTGCACCTCGACGGTGGGCTCGACGTCAAGTACGACCAGCTCGTCATCGCCGTCGGCGTGACTGCCAACTTCTTCGGCGTGCCCGGCGCCGAGGAGTACTCGATGCCCCTCTACCGCCGCTCGCAGGCACTCGCGGTCCGCGACCGGATGTTCGCAGGTCTCGAGGACGCCGCGATCAACGGCCAGGACCGTGACCTGCGCATCATCGTCGTCGGCGGCGGTGCCACCGGCGTCGAGACCGCCGGAGCGTTCGCCGAGCTGCGCAACAACGACATGCCCACGACCTACCCCGAGCTCGACACCGACCGCGTGCACATCACGCTGATCGAGATGCTCCCGCACGTCCTCGGACCGTTCCACCCCAAGCTGCGCGACTATGCGCGCAAGTCGCTCGAGAAGCGCGGCGTCGACCTGCGGCTGGAGACGGCCGTCAAGGAGGTCCGCCCGGACGGCGTGCTCGTCGAGCACGACGGCCAGCAGGAGTTCCTCGAGGCCGGCATCGTGGTCTGGGCCTCGGGCATCACGGCGCACTCGGCCGTCAAGGAGTGGAACGTCCCGCAGGGGCGCGGCGGTCGCATCGAGACCGACGAGCACCTGCGCGTCAAGGGCATGGACGGCGTCTACGCGATCGGCGACGTCTCGGTCAGCCCCGACGAGCCGCTGCCGCAGCTGGCGCAGCCGGCCATCCAGGGTGGCAAGCACGTCGCCAAGGTCATCGCAGCAGGGGTCGCGGGCAAGAGCCTGCCCAAGCCGTTCAAGTACAAGGACAAGGGCACGATGGCCACCATCGGTCGCTCGTCCGCAGTCGCCGAGATCAAGTTCATGCCGCGGCTGACCGGTTTCCCCGCATGGATCATCTGGGTCGCGCTGCACATCGCGACGCTGCTGGGCAACCGCAACCGCTTCGCGACGCTGACCAACCTGACGGCCAAGTACCTCGTCTGGGGCAGCCACAACGCGATCGTCGGCGAGACCCCGCCGGTCGTCGCCAAGACTCCGTCGACGCTCGAGTCGCACGCCCCGCGCCTCGGCGCGGGCAAGAAGGCAGCGAAGAAGGCCACGGCCGACAAGTAGCGCGGCCGGGACCGCCCCTAGGCTGGGATCGCCCACGACTCCCAGCACGAAGGCAGGACCCATGGCCGCAGTGAACCTCGACATCGCCGACGGCGTCGCGCACATCGTCCTCACCCGACCCGACCAGGCCAACGCATTCGACCTGCCGGCCGCCCGTGACATGGCCGCGGCGGTCGAGGGCCTGGCCGGCGACGACGTCCGCGCGATCACGCTGACGGCTCAGGGCAAGCGGTTCTGCGCCGGCGGCGACGTCCGCTCGTTCCTCGCCGCAGACGACCCGTCGGCCTACCTGCTCGAGCTGGCGACGGTGCTCGAGGCGGCGCTGCGGGCGCTGGCCGACACGCCCAAGCCGGTCGTCGCCGGCGTGCGCGGTGCCGTGGCCGGTGCAGGTCTCGGCGTCATGCTCAGCGCAGACGTGATCATTGCCGCGGAGTCGACCAAGTTCGTCATGGCCTACCCGGGCATCGGCATGACGCCGGACTGCGGGGTCTCCTATCTCGTGCCCCGCGCGATCGGCCAGCAGCGTGCGCTGGAGTTCGCCCTGACCGGCCGGGTGCTCACGGCGCCCGAGGCCCGCGACTGGGGACTCGTCACGACGGTCGTGGCCGACGACGAGCTCGAGCCCGCGGTCGAGGACATGGCCCGCACCTGGGCCGACAGCGCGCCCGCCGCACTGGGCCAGGCCAAGCGCCTGATCCGCGGCGCCTGGGACCTCACGGGGCCGCAGACGGGTGCGGACGAGTCCGCGACGATCGCGGCCGCGGTCACGACCGACGAGGCGCAGCGGCTCGTGAGGGCCTTCACGTCGCGCTGAGCAGCGCCTCGAGCTCGGACCTCGCGGTCACCAACGACGGTCCGTACCACGTGAGGGCGCGCCCGGGCACGAGCGCCGTCGGCGTGTGCGTGAAGGCCTCGGGCCCGTCGACGGGCGTGAAGACGTAGGGCTCGTCAGGCAGGATCACGAGATCGGTCCCGGCGGCGTCGATCACGTCCAGCTCGACGTGCGGATAGCGGTCCTGGTGGTGGCCGAACGCGTTGACGAGGCCCAGCCGCCCCAGGAGGTCGCCGGTGAACGTGCGGGAGCCCACGACCATCCATGGATCACGCCAGATCGGCAGCGCGACGCGGGCCGGTGCGAGGCGCGCCGGCTCGGCCCAGACCCGCTCGGCCTCGTCCAGCCAGTCCGGCACGTCCCAGCCGAGGCCGTCGACGAAGAGCCGGCGCATCGAGGAGAAGGACTGGCCCACGGTCTCGATCTCGGTGACCCACACCGGGATGCCGGCCCGGCGCAGGCGGTCGACGTCGAGCTCGCGGTTCTCCTCGCGGTTGGCGATGACGAGATCCGGGTGCAGGTGGGCAATCGCCGCGCGGTCGGGGTTCTTGGTCCCGCGCACCCGTGCGACGTCGAGGTCTGCCGGGTGGGTGCACCAGTCCGTTGCTCCCACCAGCGTCTCGGGACGAGTGGCGGCGACGGCCTCGGTCAGGGACGGCACGAGCGACACGACCCGGCGGGCGGGCCGCTCGACCTGGACGGCATGACCGAGATCGTCGTTCATGACCTGCGCCGCACGCCCATCGCGCCGCACAGAGGTGGCAGCCAGGGCAGGTCGTCGGACTTCAGTCCGGCGTCGATGAGCTCGGCCACGTCGTCCGGGAACGGCGTGGGGCGCCGTGTCGACATGTCCATGTGGACGAGGGTCGCCTCCAGGACGCAGGCCAGCTGCCCGCGCGTGCGGTTGGCGATCAGGGTCACGGTGTGCAGCACCTTGTCGGAGCGCTCCACCAGGCGTACGTGGGCCGAGACCTCCTCGCCCTCGAGGATCTCGGCGTAGTAGGTCAGGTGGTGCTCCGCGGTGAACGTGGACATCCCTCGGCTGCTGATGTAGTCGTCGGTCATCGCGAGGTCCTCCTGGCAGCGCAGCCACAGCGCGCTGCCGCCGATCTCGAGATAACGGCCGATGTTCATGTGCCCGTTGACGTCGATGAACTCCTGGGGCACCACACGATCGACCTGCGCCGGGAGCTCGAGGACCTGGTCGTACGTGGGGAGGGAGAGGCTCACGGCTCGACGATACGGGGCAGCGGCGCTCAGTGGCGCGTGGCCCGGGCCACGCCGGCGGCGAACCGATCGGCGAGGGTCCTGGCGAAGGTCTGGGTGAAGTGCACCTTGTCCCGATAGACCACCACGTTGTCGACGACGGGATGGCAGATGTCCTGGGGGCACGCCGTCGCGTTGGCCCTCACGAGGACCGCGTCGTCACCCATCGCCCGAGAGGTCTCCGCCATGATCGAGGTCTTCCCGTTGCGGTGGAAGGTGCACTGGCGGGCGTCGCGCGTCTCGGCCAGGCACGACGTGGGGAAGAACGGTGCGCGGTTGGGGGAGTCCGACAGCACCACGCCGATGCCGGTGGCGTGGAGACGCTCGACCGTGCGCACCATGCCTTCGATCGCGTGGTCGACGGACGCCCGCTTGCCCAGCCGCCTCCCGTCGGCCTCCAGCCACTCGGTCGTGAGCCGGCTCATCGCGATCACGACCACGTCGGGTCGGCGCTTCTCGATCGCTCGTAGGGCAGCCTCGCGGAAGGCGTCGCACTCCTCGTACGTCCCGCCGCGAGCGGGGTCGAACCGGGTGACGTCGGCCATCGGGCAGCTGCTCTTGGCCCAGACCGTCACGGCCCACCCCCGGCGCTCGCCCGCCGTGAGCACTGCGGGGGCGATCGCACCGGCGATGGAGTCGCCGAGCACCACGACCTCGCGGTCGGACCCGCGGCGCCCGAAGGTGCAGGCGTCCCACGACGGAACGACCACCTGCGCGAAGCCCACGTGGCAGCCGTGCTGCTTGAACGGTCCTTGGTCGTCGGCTGCGTCTGCCAGGGGAGGCCTGACGGTCTCCTGGGCCGCCGCGCCGCGGGGGGTCGTGCCGTCCATCCCTGTCACCGTCAGTCGATCGATCGAGCCGGTCTGAGAGGCGTACGCCGCGACGGGGAGAACGGCCGCCACGAGGCACGCTCCCACGGCGATGCTGAGCACCGGACGACGGACCAGCAGCCGCGCGTGACGCATCGGGGTCTCCACGACGTGGAAGCTCGCGACACTGAGACCCACCGCGACGGCGACCAGAGCCGCCCGGGTGGTCGGGGAACGCGAGTCGAGGGCGGCCATCCCGATGACGAGCACGGGCCAGTGCCAGAGGTACAAGGAGAATGAGAGGTCCCCGATCCACGGCAGCGGACGAATCGCGAGGGCCCGCCCCAGTGGGCCCGCCGAGCCGGTGCCGGCCGTGACCAGCAGCATGCCGGCGAGGGTCGGGGCGACAGCCAGCCAGGACGGGTAGGTGAGGCCGGCGACGCCCGACTCGTCGAGGATCGCGACGCTCGCACCCAGCAGTGCCAGGCCGACGACGCCCAGACCGGTACGGGTGCCGGGCCGCCAGCTGCTGATGACCGGCACCGCGACGGCCACGAGCGCTCCGGCCGCGAGCTGCCACGCGCGCGCCGGGGTGCCGAAGTACGCGAACGGCTGGTCCGTCGTGCTGAGGTGGAGGCAGTACGTGAACGAGACCGCGATCACCGTCACGAACGCGAGCACGAGGAGTCGGGCTCGTACGGATCCCGCTCGTCCCGCCAGCCGCCAACCGGCGGCGAGCGCGAGCAGGAGAAGCGGCCAGACGAGGTAGAACTGTTCCTCGACCCCAAGACTCCAGTAGTGCAGGACAGGTGAGGGGTCACGCTCGGCTGCCAGGTAGTCGGTCTGCTGCAGCGCGAACCGCCAGTTGCCGGAGAACAGCGCCGACCACACGACGTCGCGGCCGATTGCCGGGCGGTCGAGGGGGCTCATGAACACGCGGACCGCGAGCATCGTCGACACCAGCACGAGCGCGGAGACGGGCAGGATGCGCCGGGCCCTGCGGGCCCAGAACTGCCGCAGGCTCACGGTGCCGGTGATCGTGATCTCGCGCAGCAGCAGCTGGGTGATGAGGAAGCCCGAGAGCACGAAGAACAGATCGACACCGACGAAGCCGCCGGGCACGAACGGCGCCCCAGCGTGATACGCCACGACGACCAGGACGGCCACGGCACGCAGCCCCTGGATGTCGTCGCGTCTCACGCGCGACGTTCGTCGCTCATCGGTCCCTGTCACGGCTGCCCCCGTCTCCACCTTCACACAGCGAGACGCCGTGGGCCTGGAGACGTGGGCGTGGGAACCAGGGGACCGGTTCCCTGGTTCAGGGCTCCGGGGAGGACCGGGTGTCGCCCGGGCGGTTCGCTCCCTGCTCGGGCCCGAAGTTTGCGCCAAGGCCTTGACGACAAGGAATGTTAGCGTTAACAATTTCTCCAACGACCTCTGTGGTCCACGTCACACGTGGAGCTCATCGGTCGGCAGAAGGGCGGATCCTCAGCCGAGGTGAAGCCCGGGGACGTACGCGGATGTCCGCCCGCAACCGTCCTCGACCGGTCCGGTGTCAGGCGACGTCGGGTCCCCATCCCACATGGAGGAACAGTGTTCAAACAACTGATGACCGTGACCGCGGGCGTGGTGATCGCCGGCGGACTGGCTGCCTGCGGAAGCAGCAGCAGCGACAGTGGTGGATCCAGCGGGTCCGGCGGCAGCGGCGGATCCGGCGACATCACGATGGGCTTCGCCCAGGTGGGCGCGGAGAGCGGTTGGCGCACCGCCAACACCAAGTCCGTGCAGGCGGCGGCCAAGGAGGCCGGCGTCGACCTCAAGTTCTCCGACGCGCAGCAGAAGCAGGAGAACCAGATCAAGGCGATCCGCTCCTACATCCAGCAGAAGGTCGACGTGATCGCCTTCAGCCCTGTCGTGGAGACCGGGTGGGACACCGTGCTCCAGGAGGCCAAGCGCGCCAAGATCCCGGTGATACTGACCGACCGTGCGGTCGACTCCGACGACACGTCGCTGTACAAGACGTTCCTCGGCTCGGACTTCGTGGTCGAGGGACAGAAGGCGGGTCAGTGGGTCGTCGACAACGCCGACACCAACGACGTCGACAAGAACGGCTCGATCAACGTCGTCGAGATCACCGGCACGACGGGCGCCGCTCCCGCGATCGATCGCAAGAAGGGGTTCGAGGACAAGATCTCGGCCGATCCGTCGATCAAGATCATCGCGTCGCAGACCGGTGACTTCACGCGTGACGGCGGCAAGAAGGTCATGGAGGCGTTCTTGAAGTCGCAAAAGGACATCGACCTGGTCTACGCGCACAACGACGACGAGGGGCTCGGGGCGATCGAGGCGATCGAGGCGGCCGGCATGAAGCCGGGCGTCGACATCAAGATCGTCACGGTGGACGCCGTCAAGGACGGGATGACCGCGCTGTCCGAGGGCAAGATCAACTACATCGTCGAGTGCAACCCCCTGCTCGGCCCGCAGCTGATGGAGCTGGCCAAGAAGGTCACCGCCGGCGAGGACGTCCCCGAGCGGGTCGTCACGAAGGAGACCGCCTTCGACCAGGAGCAGGCCAAGCAGGTCCTGGCCGACCGCCAGTACTGACGGCCCGTGACAGGTGAGGCCCTGTGCCGTCCCGTGCGCAGGGCCTCACCCCCCGACGAACCGAGGAACCGAGATGATCCAGATGGCAGCCGAGGCGCCGCGCCGAAGCGTCGCACCGCCCGTGGTGGAGATGACCGGTGTGTCCGTGAGCTTCCCCGGCGTCAAGGCTCTGCAGTCGGTGGGGCTGACCCTGCGGGCCGGTGAGGTGCACGCGCTCATGGGCGAGAACGGTGCCGGGAAGTCGACCCTCGTGAAGGCGTTGACGGGGGTGTACGCCCTCGACTCGGGCACGATCCTCGTGGGCGGCGAGCCACGTACGTTCACGAGCCCGGCGGAGTCGCAGGCCGCCGGGATCAGCACGGTCTACCAGGAGGTCAACCTCTGCACGAACCTCACGGTCGCCGAGAACATGCTCCTCGGGCGCGAGCCGCGCTCGTTCGGGCGCATCGACACCCGCGCGATGAACCGCCGCGCCGGCTCCGTCCTGGCGCGGCTCGGCCTGGACCTCGACCCCCGCTCGCGCCTGGGCGAGCACCCCATCGCGGTCCAGCAGCTCGTCGCGATCGCCCGGGCCGTGGACATCGAGGCCGAGCTGCTGATCCTGGACGAGCCCACCTCGAGCCTGGACGCCGACGAGGTCGACAAGCTCTTCGGGGTGATCCGGACCCTGCGGGACGAGGGAACTGCGATCGTGTTCATCTCGCACTTCCTCGACCAGGTCTTCGAGATCTCCGACCGCATGACGGTCCTGCGCAACGGACAGCTCGTGGGGGAGTACGTGACCGCGACCACGAGCCGTCTCGACCTCGTCCGCGCGATGCTCGGACGCGAGCTCGAGACCCTCGAGCGGATCGAGCGCCAGGCCGAGGAGAAGACGGTGGTCGAGGCCGGCGAGCCCCTCCTCCAGGTCGTCCGGCTGGGGCGCAAGGGCAGCGTCGAGGCGGTCGACCTCTCGGTGTTCGAGGGGGAGGTGATCGGGGTGGCCGGTCTCCTGGGTTCTGGACGCACCGAGCTGGCGCGGCTGCTGTTCGGCGCCGATGCCGCCGACACCGGCACCGTCACCGTCAAGGGACGACGCGTGCGGCTCCGCGCCCCCCGCAACGCGATCGACCACGGCATCGCGTTCTCGAGCGAGGACCGCCGCGCCGAGGGCGTCGTCGGGGACCTGTCGATCGCGGACAACATGATCCTCGCGCTGCAGGCCTCGAGGGGCTGGCTGCGGCCGCTGAAGGCAGCGACCAAGGAGCGGCTGGTGCGCTCGTACATCGAGGCCCTCGACATCCGGCCGGCCGATCCGCAAGCGCTCATGCGCAACCTCAGCGGGGGCAACCAGCAAAAGGTGCTGCTCGCCCGCTGGCTCATCACCGAGCCTCAGCTCCTGATCCTCGACGAGCCCACGCGCGGAATCGACATCGGCGCGAAGGCGCAGATCCAGCAGCTCGTCACCGATCTCGCCGGAGAGGGTGTGGCGGTGGTCTTCATCTCCGCCGAGCTCGAGGAGGTGCTGCGGCTGAGCGACCGGGTCGTCGTCATGCGGGACCGGCACAAGATCGACGAGCGGGTCAACGACGACGTGTCCGTGTCCGACGTCCTGGAGGTCATCGCGGGGGAGGTGCGGGCCGATGCGTAGCGCGATCCGCCACCCGCTGTTCTGGCCGGTGCTCGCCCTCGGCGTGCTGCTGCTGGTCAACCTCGTGGCGACCCCGTCGTTCTTCTCGATCCGCGTGCAGGACGGACACCTCTACGGGAGCCTCATCGACATCCTGCGCAACGGTGCCCCGACGCTGCTGATCGCGCTCGGCATGACGCTGGTCATCGCGACCCGCGGCATCGACCTGTCGGTGGGTGCGATCGTCGCGATCTCGGGAGCCGTGTCGTGCACGTACCTCGCCGGCGCGCCGGACGAGTCCTCGGCGGGCCGCGCGATCACGGCGATGAGCCTGGCCGTCGGGGTCTGCCTCCTGCTCGGCCTCTGGAACGGCTTCCTCGTGGCGGTGCTCGGGATCCAGCCGATCATCGCGACGCTGGTCCTGATGACGGCGGGCCGGGGTCTCGCGATGCTGATCACGGACGGGCAGATCATCACGGTCAACAACAGCCTGTTCGAGCGGGTCGGCGCGGGCTTCTTCCTGGGGCTGCCGGTCGCGATCCTCATCGCGCTCGCCATCGTGCTGGTCACCGCGGTGCTGACCCGTCGCACGGCGCTGGGGATGCTGATCGAGGCGGTCGGGGTCAATCCCGAGGCGAGCCGCCTGGCCGGCGTCCGCTCGCGGACCATCACCTGGACCGTCTACGTCTTCATCGCGTTCTGCTCGGCCGTGGCCGGGCTGATGATCGCCTCCAACACGAGTGCGGCCGACGCCAACAACGCGGGCCTGTTCATCGAGCTCGACGCGATCCTCGCGGTGGTGATCGGGGGCACCTCGCTGGCCGGCGGCCGGTTCTCGCTGACCGGGACGTTCATCGGCGCGATGTTCATCCAGACCCTCGCCACGACGATCCCGACGATCGGGATCCCGTCCGAGACCAACTACCTGTTCAAGGCGGTCGTGGTCATCCTCGTCTGCCTGCTGCAGTCGCCCAAGGCCCGGGCGGTGCTCCGGGTGCGACGTCCCGCCCCGCTGCTGACGAGAGGGAGCCAGGCATGACCGCGCACACCCCCACCGCGCAGGACCTGCGCGGGTCCGCGAGCGACCGGCTGCGGCAGCTCGCGCCACCGCGGCGCTTCTATCCCGTGCTGGCGACCGCGGCGCTCTTCGTGGGCATGCTCGGAGCCGGGGGCATCCGCTACGAGGGCTTCACCTCGCCGCAGGTGATCCTCAACCTGCTCGTCGACAACGCCTTCCTGATCGTCCTGGCCGTCGGGATGACCTGTGTGATCCTGACCGGCGGGATCGACCTGTCGGTGGGGTCTGTGGTGGCGCTCTCGACGATGCTGGCCGCCTCGACCCTGCGCGCCGGCTGGCCCGCGGCCCTGGTGGTCGTCGCGGTGCTGCTGACCGGCTCGGTCCTCGGCCTCCTCATGGGGCTGGTGATCCACTACTTCGAGATCCAGCCGTTCATCGTGACGCTCGCGGGCATGTTCCTGGCCCGCGGCCTCTGCTACCTGATCAGCATCGAGTCGATCCCGATCAAGGACCCGACCTTCACGTCGTTCGCGATGGGCACGATCGAGCTGCCGGGCGGCTACTTCATCACCCCTGCCGTGGTGGTCGCCCTGGTCGTCCTCGCGATCGCGGCGTGGGGCCTGCACATGACGCGCTTCGGTCGCACGATCTACGCGGTCGGCGGCAGCGAGCAGTCGGCGCTGCTGATGGGGCTCGCGGTCGCCCGGACCAAGGTGGGTGTGTACGTGATCAGCGGCTTCTGCTCCTCTCTCGCGGGCCTGCTCTTCTCGGTCTACATGCTGTCCGGCTACAGCCTCCACGCGGTCGGGATGGAGCTCGACGCCATCGCTGCCGTCGTGATCGGCGGTACGCTGCTGGCCGGCGGGTCCGGGCTGGTCCTGGGATCGGCCCTCGGTGTCCTGGTCCTCGGGACGATCCAGACCTTCATCTCGTTCGACGGCAACCTCAGCTCCTGGTGGACCAAGATCACGATCGGCGTGCTCCTGCTGGTCTTCGTCGTCATCCAGCGGCTGTTCACCCGGAGGCAGGCATGACGACAGTCCCGAACCAGGCGCCGGTCATGGCCGACGTCGCCAAGCTCGCCGGGGTCTCGCACCAGACGGTGTCGCGGGTCATCAACCAGATGCCCAACATCAAGGAGTCGACCCGCCAGCGCGTCGAGGCCGCGATCAAGCAGCTCGGCTACCGCCCCAACACCGCCGCCCGAGCGCTGGTCACCCGGCGCTCGTCCACCATCGGCATCATCAGCACCGAGTCAGGCCTGTACGGGCCGAGCAGCATCCACCGGACCGTCGAGGACGCGGCACGCCAGGCCGGCTACTTCGCCGGGTCGGTGAGCCTGTCGACCGTGACGGCCGAGTCTCTGACCGACGCGATCGACCACCTCATGCGGCAGTCGGTCGAGGGCATCGTCATGATCGCGGCGCAGTACGAGGCGCTCGACGTGATCCGCCACCAGGACCCCGGTGTGCCGCTCGTCGTGGTCGAGGGAGACCTGACCCGGGCCCGGTTCGCGGTCGGGGTCGACCAGCACCAGGGCGCGTACGAGGCGACGTCCCACCTCCTGGGCCTCGGGCACCCGAGCGTGGTCCACGTCCGCGGTCCCCTGGAGTGGACAGAGGCCGAGGCGCGCCGGCAGGGGTGGGAGGACGCCCACCGCGATGCGGGCCTCGAGCCGGGGCCGCTCCACCTCGGCGACTGGACGGCGCGCAGCGGCTACGAGGCGGGACGCCGGATCGTCGAGGAGGGTGCGCCCGGCGCGATCTTCGTCGCGAACGACCAGATGACGATCGGCCTGATGCGGGCGCTCCACGAAGGCGGCCTGTCGGTGCCCGGTGACGTGAGCATCGTCGGTTTCGACGACTCCCCCGAGAGCGAGTTCCTCAACCCGCCGCTCACGACCGTCCGGCAGAACTTCCACGAGGTCGGCCGCCGGGCCATCGCGGTGCTCCACGCCGCGATCGCCGGACAGGAGGACGATCTGCCACGGCTCATCGAGCCCGAGCTGATCGTGCGCTCCAGCACCGCGCCCCACGACGCGGGGAGACCGACATGAGCGATCAGTACGTGATCGGGGTCGACTTCGGCACGCTGTCGGGCCGCGCCCTGGTCGTCGCGGTCGCCGACGGCCGCGAGCTCGGCAGCGCGGTCCATCCCTATCGGCACGGCGTGATCACCGAGGCGCTGCCGACCACGCCCGACCGCCCCCTGCCGCCCGACTGGGCGCTGCAGGTGCCGTCGGACTACCTGGACGTCCTGCGCCGCGCGGTGCCGGACGCCGTGCGAGCGTCCGGCATCGACCCGGCGCAGGTGATCGGCATCGCGACCGACTTCACCGCCTGCACGATGGTGCCCGCGCTCGCCGACGGCACCCCGCTGTGCGACGTCCCCGGGCTGGCCGACCGGCCGCACGCGTACGTCAAGCTGTGGAAGCACCACGCGGCGCAGGACCAGGCCGACCGGATCACGAGGCTGGCGCGCGAGCGCGGTGAGGCCTGGCTCGCGCGGTACGGAGGGCTGATCTCCTCGGAGTGGGAGTTCGCCAAGGGTCTGCAGGTGCTCGAGGAGGACCCCGAGCTCTACGCGACGATGGAGTGCTGGGTCGAGGCCGCCGACTGGATCGTGTGGCAGCTGAGCGGGGTGCACGTCCGCAACGCCTGCTCCGCGGGCTACAAGGGGATGCTGCAGGACGGGGCCTACCCGGGGGAGGACTTCACCGCCGCGCTGAACCCCGCCTTCGCCGACTTCGTGGACGCCAAGCTGGCCGGGACGATCGGCCAGCTCGGGCACCGCGCGGGGTCGCTGACGCCGCAGGCGGCCGAGTGGACCGGGCTGCCGGCAGGGATCGCGGTGGCCGTCGGCAACGTCGACGCGCACGTGACCGCACCGGCCGCTCAGGCCGTCGACGCCGGTCAGATGGTCGCGATCATGGGCACCTCGACATGCCACGTCATGAGCGGGAGCGTCCTGCGCGACGTCCCGGGCATGTGCGGTGTCGTGGACGGGGGCATCGTCGCCGGCAGCTGGGGCTACGAGGCCGGGCAGAGCGGCGTGGGGGACATCTTCGGCTGGTTCGTCGAGCACGGCGTCCCGGCCGGGGTCCGTGAGACCGCCCGCGAGCGCGGCCTCGGGGTGCACGAGCACCTGACCGAGCTGGCCGCTCGCCAGAGCGTCGGCGCGCACGGCCTGGTGGCCCTCGACTGGCACAGCGGCAACCGCTCGGTGCTGGTCGACCACGAGCTCACCGGCCTGGTCCTCGGGCAGACGCTCGCGACCCGGCCCGAGGACGTCTACCGCGCGCTGATCGAGGCGACCGCCTTCGGGACGCGCACGATCCTGGCGGCGTTCGAGGACGCGGGTGTCCCGGTCGCCGAGCTGGTCGTCGCGGGTGGGCTGTCCAAGAACCCCCTGTTGATGCAGATCTACTCCGACGTGACCCGCATGCCGCTCTCGGTCATCGGGTCCGAGCAGGGCCCTGCTCTGGGTGCTGCCCTCCATGCCGCCGTCGCGGCCGGCGCGTACGCGGACATACGCGCCGCCGCGAAGGCCATGGGCTCCGTTCGTCGGGCTGTCGTCCAGCCCGACGAGCGGCGCTCGGAGGTCTACGACCGGCTGTTCGCGGAGTACTCCGCCCTGCACGACCACTTCGGTCGCGGCGGCAACGACGTCATGCACCGTCTGCAGGCGCTGCGTCGCGAGGCGCTGGTGGAGGGGGCGCCATGACCGTCACGAACCAGGTCACCCAGACGATCCGGCACCTGCGCGAGGAGGTGTGCCGCCTGCACGGGGAGCTGACCCGCTACCAGCTCGTGGTGTGGACCGCGGGGAACGTCTCGGCCCGGGTCCCGGGCGTCGATGCGATGGTGATCAAGCCGAGCGGGGTCGCGTACGAGGACCTGACCCCCGACAACATGGTCGTCACCGATCTCGACGGACGGGTGCTCGAGGGTGATCTCGCCCCGTCGTCCGACACGGCCGCCCAGGCGTACGTCTACCGGCACCTGCCGCACGTCGGCGGCGTCGTGCACACCCACTCGACGTACGCGACGGCCTGGGCCGCGCGGGCCGAGCCCATCCCGTGCGCCCTGACGATGATGGCCGACGAGTTCGGCGGCGAGATCCCCGTGGGACCGTTCGCCCTGATCGGAGACGACTCGATCGGCCGCGGCATCGTCGAGACCCTGCGAGGAAGCCTCTCGCCCGCGGTGCTGATGCGAAACCACGGCGTCTTCGCGATCGGTGCCGACGCGCGCTCGGCCGTCAAGGCCGCCGTGATGTGCGAGGACGTCGCCCGCACCACCCACATCGCCCGGCAGCTCGGCACCCCGAGCGCGCTCACGCCCGAGCAGGTCGCCCGTCTGCACGACCGCTACCAGAACGCGTACGGCCAGTGAGGCCGATGCGTCCCCACCGAAGAGGACGTCCATGACCACAGCCGACCATGAGATCTGGTTCCTGACCGGCAGCCAAGGGCTGTACGGCGAGGAGACCCTGCGTCACGTCGCCGACCAGTCGGCGCAGGTCGTCCGGGAGCTCTGTGCCTCGCCGGAGCTGTCGGTCCCGGTGCTCTGGCAACCGGTCCTGACCTCGTCCGACGCGATCCGCAGGACGATCCTCGCCGCGAACGCCGACGACCGGTGCATCGGGCTGATCGGGTGGATGCACACGTTCTCGCCGGCCAAGATGTGGATCCAGGGGCTCGACGCGCTGCAGAAGCCGTTCCTGCACCTGCACACCCAGGCGCAGCGCGACATCCCGTGGTCCACGATCGACATGGACTTCATGAACCTCAACCAGGCCGCGCACGGCGACCGGGAGTTCGGCTTCATCCAGACCCGGCTGGGCGTGGCGCGCAAGACGGTCGCGGGACACGTCAGCAATCCCGATGTCGGCCGGCGGGTGGGCGCGTGGGCGAGGGCCGCGGCCGGCGCTGCCGAGCTCCGCACGCTGCGGGTGGCTCGCTTCGGCGACAACATGCGCGACGTGGCCGTCACCGAGGGCGACAAGGTCGAGGCGGAGCGCAAGCTCGGGGTCTCGGTCAACACGTACGGCGTCAACGACCTCGTGGCGGTCGTCGACGCGGTCACGGACGAGCGGATCGCGCCGCTCGTTGCCGAGTACGACGAGCTCTACGACGTCGCGCCGCAGCTGCGGGCCGGCGGCGACCGTCACGAGAGCCTGCGGTACGCCGCGCGGCTCGAGGCCGGGCTGCGGGACTTCCTCGAGCACGGCGGCTTCGGCGCTTTCACCACGAACTTCGAAGATCTCGGCGGACTCCGTCAGCTGCCTGGTCTCGCGGTGCAGAGGCTCATGGCCGACGGCTACGGCTTCGGCGGCGAGGGCGACTGGAAGACCGCGGTGCTGGTCCGCGCGACCAAGGCGATGGCGCAGGGGCGGCCGGGAGGCACCTCGTTCATGGAGGACTACACGTACCACCTCGAGCCCGGCAACGAGAAGTCGCTCGGCGCCCACATGCTCGAGGTGTGCCCGACCATCACGTCAGCGCGGCCGACCGTCGAGGTGCACCCGCTCAGCATGGGCAACCGCGAGGAACCGGTCCGCCTGCGGTTCGTCGCCGACCCGGGTGAGGGCATCGTCGTCGGCCTGTCGGACCTGGGCGACCGGTTCAGGCTCACGGCCAATGACGTGACCCTGGTCGAGCCGGACGAGCCGCTGCCCCGGCTGCCGGTGGCCTGCGCGATGTGGCAGGCGCACCCCTCGCTGGCGACGGCCGCGGAGGCCTGGATCATGGCCGGCGGCCCGCACCACACGGTGCTGACCACCGCCGTGGGCATCGAGGAGTTCGAGGACCTCGCCGAGATCGTCCGCACCGAGCTCGTGCACATCGACGCAAGCACGACTCCGCGCTCGTTCCTGCGCGAGCTGCGCTGGAACCAGGCCTACTACCGCCTGGCCGCCGGCTTCTGACCTCAGACGTTGCGCCGGTACTGGCCACCGACCTCGAAGAACGCCTCGGTGACCTGCTGCAGCGAGCACACGCGCGCCGCGTCCATCAGCACCGCGAAGACGTTCTCGTGGTTGATGGCCGCGAGCCGCAGCCGCTCGAGCGCCTCGGCCGCCTCGGTGGTGTGGGCCTCGTGGAACGACCGGACGCGGGCGAGCTGTGACTCCTTCTCGGTCTCGGTCGCCCGGGCGAGCTCGACGGTGTGCTCCTCCTCGCCCTCGGACGCCGGACGCCGGAACGTGTTGACGCCGATGATCGGCAGCGAGCCGTCGTGCTTGCGGTGCTCGTAGAGCATCGACTCGTCCTGGATGCGGCCTCGCTGGTAGCCGGTCTCCATCGCGCCGAGCACGCCGCCGCGCTCGTTGATCGCGTCGAACTCCGCGAGCACTGCGTTCTCGACCAGCTCGGTGAGCTCGTCGATGATGTACGAGCCCTGGAGCGGGTTCTCGTTCATCGCCAGGCCCCACTCGCGGTTGATGATGAGCTGGATCGCGAGCGCCCGGCGCACCGACTCCTGCGACGGGGTCGTGACCGCCTCGTCGTACGCATTGGTGTGCAGGCTGTTGGCGTTGTCGTAGATCGCGATGAGCGCCTGCAGCGTCGTGCGGATGTCGTTGAAGTCCATCTCCTGCGCGTGGAGCGAGCGGCCCGACGTCTGCACGTGGTACTTCAGCTTCTGCGAGCGGTCGTTCGCGCCGTACTTCTCCTTCATCGCGATCGCCCAGATGCGGCGGGCGACGCGGCCGAGCACCGAGTACTCGGGATCCATGCCGTTGGAGAAGAAGAACGACAGGTTCGGGGCGAAGTCGTCGATGTCCATGCCGCGCGCGAGGTACGACTCGACGTACGTGAAGCCGTTGGCGAGGGTGAACGCGAGCTGGCTGATGGGGTTCGCCCCGGCCTCGGCGATGTGATAGCCCGAGATCGACACCGAGTAGAAGTTCCGGACGCCCTCGTCGATGAAGTACTGCTGGATGTCGCCCATCATCCGCAGGCTGAACTCGGTGGAGAACAGGCACGTGTTCTGGCCCTGGTCCTCCTTGAGGATGTCGGCTTGCACGGTGCCGCGCACGTTCTGCAGCGCGTACGAGCGCAGCTCGGCCAGCTCGTCCTCGGAGGGCTCGCGGCCCTCCTTGTCGCGGAACTTCTCGATCTGCTGGTCGATGACCGTGTTGAGGAAGAAGGCCAGGACCGTCGGCGCGGGTCCGTTGATCGTCATCGACACCGACGTGGACGGCGAGACCAGGTCGAAGCCGTCGTACAGCGCCTTCATGTCCTCGAGGGTCGCGACCGAGACACCGGACGTGCCGACCTTGCCGTAGACGTCGGGGCGGGGGTCGGGGTCGCGGCCGTACAGCGTGACGGAGTCGAACGCGGTCGACAGGCGGGTCGCGTCGCCGTCCTCGGACAGCAGCTTGAACCGGCGGTTGGTGCGGAACGGATCGCCCTCGCCGGCGAACATGCGCGCGGGGTCCTCGCCGTCACGCTTGAACGGGAAGACGCCGGCTGTGTAGGGGAAGTAGCCGGGCAGGTTCTCGCGGCGCCAGAAGCGCACGAGCTCGCCGTGATTCTTCATCTTCGGCAGCGAGACGCGGGGGATCTTGTTGCCCGACAGCGACTCGCGGGTCAGCTGCGTGTGGATCTCCCTGTCGCGGACCTTCACGACCTGCTCGTCGCCGGAGTACGACTCCACGACGGTCGGCCAGGCCTCGATCTGGTCGGAGATCTCGTGCGGGACGGCCTTCTTGGCGGTGGCCAGCAGCTCCTCGACGCTGCCGGCGTCCAGCTGCGCGTCGGCGAGCTCGGCTGCGGTGATCTCCAGTCGCTGGGCGCGGTCAGCGGCGTCGGCGAGCCGCTCGGTCTCGGCGTGGAAGCCGCGGACCGTCTCGGTGATCTCGGACAGGTAGCGCACCCGGTCGGTCGGCACGACCTGCTGGATACCGCTGGAGAACTTCACGTCGACCGCGGGCAGGATGCCCTCGGCGACGGGGAGCCCCGCAGCGCCGAGCTCGTCGCGCAGGTGCTGGTAGAGGGCGGTGACGCCGTCGTCGTTGAACGTCGCGGCCGACGTGCCGAAGACCGGCATGTCCTCGGGCCGCTTGCCGAACGCCTCGCGGTTGCGGACCATCTGGCGTCCCACGTCGCGCAGGGCGTCCTTGGCCCCGCGGCGCTCGAACTTGTTGATTGCGACGGTGTTCGCGAAGTCGAGCATGTCGATCTTCTCGAGCTGCGACGCGGCACCGAACTCGGGCGTCATGACGTACAGGGAGGAGTCCACGAACGGCACGATCGCGGCGTCGCCCTGGCCGATGCCCGGGGTCTCGACGATCACGAGGTCGAAGCCTGCCGCCTTCACGACGTCGATGACGTCGTTGAGCGAGTCGGGCAGCTCGTGCGCGCCGCGGGTCGCGAGGGAGCGGAAGTATGCGTGCTCGCCGTCGAGCGAGTTCATCCGGATGCGGTCGCCGAGCAGGGCGCCGCCGCCACGGCGGCGGGTCGGGTCGACCGCGATCACGGCGACGCGGAGCTTGTCCTGCTGGTCGACGCGGAAGCGGCGGACCAGCTCGTCGGTCAGCGATGACTTGCCCGAGCCGCCGGTGCCGGTGATGCCCAGGACCGGGGAGGAGTGCGCGGCGGCAGCGGCCGAGATGCGCTCGCGCTGCGCCTCGTCGAGGGATCCGGCCTCGGCCAGCGTGATCGCACGGGCGATGGCGGGGCGCTCTCCGGCGAGCAGCGCGTCGAGATCGAGCCCACCGAGCTCGGTGAGGTCGAAGTCGCAGTCCTTGACGACCGAGTTGATCATGCCGACGAGGCCGAGGCGCTGGCCGTCCTCGGGCGAGAAGATCGTGACGCCGGACTTCCGCAGCCGGGCGATCTCCTCGGGGACGATGACGCCCCCGCCACCACCGACGACGTGGATGTGTCCCGCGCCCTGCTCCCGCAGCGACTCCACGAGGTACTCGAAGTACTCGACGTGCCCGCCCTGGTAGGACGAGACCGCGATGCCCTGCACGTCCTCCTCGATCGCGGCGTCCACGACCTCCTTGACCGAGCGGTTGTGACCGAGGTGGATGACCTCGGCGCCCTGCGACTGGAAGATGCGACGCATGATGTTGATCGAGGCGTCGTGCCCGTCGAACAGCGCGGACGCCGTGACGAACCGCACCGGATGGGTGGGGACGTGAAGGTCAGGCATGGCGATCTCCCAAAAGTTCTGTGGAAGTCCGATACTAGGACATCCAACTAACTCGGGCCAGCCCCGTGCTCACTTCACGCACCCGCCGGATCCGCTCACCGGGGCCTAGCCCCTGTCGACGAAGATGCTGGCGCCCATCGTGGTGGCGCCCTTCTGGAACGCGACGGTCTCGCCCACCCTTGGGCCGGACGGGCGGGGCTTGACCGTCCATCCTTCGGCCGCGAGGTCGTCGGCGATCTCGCCCCTGAGCCGGACCACTGAATCGCCGTCCGGCGACCGAGGACGATCCGTCGTTGAGCGATCGTCGTGCGGTGCGGAGCTCCTCGGCGTGGTCATCCCACTCGGTCGCTGACGTCCGCAGCGCCTCGATCCATACCTCAAACCCCCCGGCCACGCGGTGAGGCTAGCCCAATTGCCCTTGGATGGCAGGCGATGACTGCTCCGGATGGTCCCCTACGATGTAGCCCATGCCCGCCGCGCCCCGCCTGCCGTTCGACCCCATCGAGCGGGCGTCCGAGCTGTGGGTCGAGCACATCGGTGAGTCCCGGTCGATGCGCCTGGCGACGTCGATCATGCGGGTGCAACAGCTCATCAGCTCCGAGCTCGATGCCGCCCTCAAGCCGTTCGGCATCACGTTCGCGCGCTATGAGGTCCTGCAGCTCATCTCGTTCAGCGCGGCCGGGCGTCTGCCGCTCAGCAAGATCGGTGAGCGGCTCATGGTGCACCCCACCTCGGTGACCAATGCGATGGACCGCCTGGAGACGCAGGGCCTCGTGCGGCGCGTCGCGGACCAGACGGACCGGCGCCGTACATTTGCCGAGCTCACCGACCAGGGCAAGCACGTGCTGGCCCAGGCGACCGACGCGGTCATGGCGATCGACTTCGCCGTGGTCGGACTGGATGACGAGCAGCAGGACCAGGCCTTCGAGCTGCTCAAGGCTGTACGCTCGGCGGCCGGCGACTTCTGACGCGTCGTCCCGCTGGGACGTGCGAAGGCCCTCGACCCCAGCGGGATCGAGGGCCTTCGGCATGGCCTGCGGCGACTAGATGCGGCCGCTGGTCTTGGTGCGGAACTCGACGCGCGTCGAGGTCTTGGACACGTACAGGCGGTAGCGCTGCTTGGTGGAGGTGCTGCGCTTGTAGGAGCCGTTGCCCTTGCTGTTGAGCTTGATCGTCTTCTTGGTCTTCCACTTGCTGCCGGACTTGTACTGCAGCTTGACCGAGCCCGCCGAGACGTACTTGCCGGCACCCGGGTTGATGATGCTCAGCCGCTGGACCTTGAAGGTGACCTTGTTGTTGTTGCGCTTGATGACCAGCGCGGTGTTGCTGCCGTTCAGCGTCTTGACGTTGCGACGGATGTAGAACCGGTTGCTCTTCTTGGAGTCGACCGAGGTGGTGCCGTCGGCGTACGTGAACGTCGTCGGGCCGAGGACGACCGATCCGGCGCCCCAGCCGCGGGGGAGGTCGACGCCACCGCCGGTGACCTTGCTGCCCGACTTCTTGTAGCGACCCTCGTAGAGCTTGACCTTGCCCTTGCGGACGCCGTTGATGCGGACCTCCGTGGTGGCGGACTTGTAGCTGCCCGCCCCGGAGAACGTGACGTCGCCCCAGACGCCGGACTTCGCGGACTGGGTGATCACGCCGGACTTGAGGCGGAACTGGGAGACGGCCTTGGCCGGCTCTGCCTGGCGCGCAGCGGTCGACGAGCTGGTGGTCGTCGAGTCGGCGGCGGACGCCGAGCCGACGCCGACGGTCAGCGCGAGTGCGGAGGCCGTGAGGGCGGCGCCTGCCCGGGCGGTGATGGATGAACGCATGGTGAAGCTCCCCTGGATTGCAGATGGGTCTTGAGAGACCGAGCCATCCTTCCACACGGATCCAAGTGCGGCAGGGGTTCGGGAGGTCGTCTCGGCGCCGGGATCGCGGCCTGCGGGACGACGAAGGCCCCCGACCCGGACGGGTCGAGGGCCTCCGTGCGTGGGCTGGATCAGCCCCGGATCGAACCGGTCTGGCCGCCGATGACGTTGGCCGTCGTCGGGACGTACAGGCGGTAGGTGCGCGTCCGGGCGCGGGTCGTCCAGGAGCCGCTGCCCTTCTTGTTGAGCTTGATCTTCTTGACCGTCTTCCACTTGCCGTTGCTCTTCTTGTACTGCAGGCGGATCGAGCCGAGCGAGGTGTACTTGCCCGAGGAGGGCTTGAACACCTTGAACGTGCTGGCCCGGAACTTGATCTTGGTGCCGGGGCTGTAGGCCGTGACCTTGAAGGGCTTGTTGGCCGTCGTCCGGGTGGCGCGACGCAGGTAGAACTTGTTGCTGTCGGTGCCGCTGGTGGACTTGGTGCCATTGGTGTAGGTCACCGTGGTGCTGCGGATCCAGGCCTTGCCGGAGCCCCAGCCGCTCTTGGTGTTGAAGTAGGCGTAGCCGTCATTGGTGCCGCGCAGGAGGACCTTGTGGTCCTTCTTGCCGACCCGGAGCGTGAACTCGGTCTTGGCGGCGGCGCCTCCGGGGTCGCCGTCCAAGGCGGACAGGAACACGCTGTTGTCGCCCTTGCGGTAGAGCACGCCCGAGCGGACGCCGATCTTGTTGATCGTCACGCCCGCGGCAGCCTTGTTGCCCGCGGCGGACTTCGCGCCCGTGCCGGGCAGGAAGCCGTCGGCGCTCACGGACGCCGTGGGCGCCGACGCGGGGGCGTATCCGGTGCTCGCGCTGTCGTCGGCGGCGTTGGCCGGACCCGAGCTGAGGGTGATGACCAGGGCGGAAGCCGTCAGTGCGGCGCCCGTCTTGGCAAGGGTGTTCAGACGCATGTGTGTCTCCCCGGAAGTGATGGTGAAAGGTCGACTCATCTTCGCACGCGACTTGGACGGACGTACGGGATATCTGGAGGCGAGTTGCGGCCGCCCGGCCGGTCTCAGTCGACCAGCATCGCGGCGTTCAGCGTCGACTCCGGCACACCGAAGCCCTCGATGAGCGTGAGGGTGTGCGGCCGCAGCTTCTCCAGCAGCTCGTTGACGAGGTGGGTCACGGTCTTGGCCCGGGTGTCGGACAGTCGGTTGTGACCCATGAACCACGCGAGATCCTCCTCGATCGCGGTCAGGGCGTACAGCGAGCAGACGTCGCGGAGCAGCTCCTGGGCGTCAGGATCCTCGCAGCGGGCGATGCCCGCGGTGAACGCCTCGAGCACGATGCGCTCGATGTGGACGCGGCCTGCGCGGATGACGTGGTCCTGAGCTGCGTTGAACACCTCGAACGCCTCGACCGGGTCCTTGCCCGCGCGGCGCAGGCGCCGGGCGGCCGTCTCCAGGACGTGCTGCTCGCGGTCCTCGAAGAGATTGAGCTGGGTGCCACGGTCGAGCAGGTCGTGGTCGTCGTCGCTGCTGCCGGGTCGGGCGTCGATGAGCCGCTGGATGAGCTGGGAGGCCGCGGTGCGCTCCTTGACGACATCGGCGACGGTGCCGGCCGCGAAGCGGACCAGGCCGACGGGGTCGAGACCGCCGACCTCCTGTGCGTACGACGTCAGCAGCTCCTTGGCCACGAGCTGGAACAGCACGTGGTTGTCACCCTCGAACGTCGTGAAGACGTCGGTGTCGCCCTTGAGCGTCGTGAGCCGGTTCTCGGCGAGGTAGCCCGCTCCGCCGCAGGCCTCCCGGGCCTCCTGGATGGCCTTCGTCGCGTGCCAGGTCTGGGCGGCCTTCAGGCCTGCGGCCCGGCCCTCCAGCTCCCGCTGCTGGTGCGGCGGTGGCGGATCCTCCGAGCTCTGGATGCGGTCCATCCGAGCGACGAGCTGGTTCTGCGCGAAGCGCATCGCATAGGACTTGGCGATCAGTGGGAGCAGGCGTCGCTGGTGCATGCGGTAGTCCATCAGGAGGACCTCGTGCTCCGCGTCCGGACCGAACTGGCGGCGCTTGAGCGCGTACCGGCCCGCGATGCTGAGCGCGACCTCGGTCGCTGCGCTGGCCGACCCGCCGACGCTGATGCGACCGCGGATCAGCGTGCCCAGCATCGTGAAGAACCGGGCGTTGGAACTCTCGATGGGCGAGGAGTACGTGCCGCCCTCGTCGACCTGGCCGTACTTGTTGAGCAGGTTCTCGCGCGGGATGCGCACGTGGTCGAACTCGATGCGCCCGTTGTCGACCGCGCCGAGGCCGCCCTTGTGCTTGTCGTCCGAGGTGGTGATGCCGGGCAGGTCGTTGCCTTCGTCGTCACGCAGCTGGACGATGAAGCAGTGCACGCCGTAGCCCTCGCCCTTGGTGATGAGCTGGGCGAACACCGCGGCGTACTGGGCATGTGCCGCCGCTCCGCCGATGTAGTCCTTGCGGGAGGACGGCGTGGGGGAGTGGATGACGAACTCCTGCGTCGCCGGGTCGTACGTCGCGGTGGTCTCGAGGCTCTGGACGTCGCTGCCGTGACCGGTCTCGGTCATCGCGAAGCAGCCGAGGATGTCGAGGTTGATCAGGCCGGGGATGTACGCCTGGTGGTGCCGCTCGGTGCCGAGGTTCTCGATCGCCCCGCCGAACAGGCCCCACTGCACGCCGGCCTTGACCATCAGCGACAGGTCGAACTGCGCCAGCATCTCGATGCCGGTGACCGCCATGCCGGGATCGCCCGTGCCCCCGCTGGACACGCGGAAGCCTGCAGCCGGGATGCCCGTGGGCACCAGCTTCTTCATCTGCTCCAGGACCCGCGCCCGGGCCTCGTCGAGGGTCAGGTCGTGGTCGTACGCCAGGTCCATCTCGGCCAGCTCCTTGCGGGACTGCTCCCGGACGTGGCGCCACTTGCCGTCGAGGGCGATACGAAGGTTGTCGCTGAGCGTCATGCGGCAACCGTACTAGCGGGGGCGATCACCGGCAGCAGGTCATCGGCAGCGGCGGGGATGCGCGACACTCGTCTCATCATTCGAACAGATGTTCGACAATGTCGCTCGATCGGAGTAAGGTGGTGGTCATCGAGGGGGAACATCGCAACAGCCCTCGAGCCGACTGGGACTGACTGTGACTGGCCCGCGGCGCCTGATGCTGGAGGGCGCCGTCTCGACACGGGCGAAAGCGTGCGACGACCGCTTCTCCAAGGACGTCCCATGTCTGCGCAGCTCGTCGATCAGCTCCCTCACCCGCTTCAGGGTGGGGTCGCAGCGATCGAGGACGCGCTGGACCGGATGCGGGTCGAGGCGTGGACGGGGCTCGAGCCGGGTGTGGTGCGAGAGCTGGCCGAGCGGCTGCTCCGGATCGAGGCACGAGTGCGCGCCCAGCAGCTGGCCGCGACCCGGGCTCTGGAGGCGTCGGGCCTGGCCAAGCAGGTCGGCGCGACGTCCACCGGGGCGATGCTGGCCCGATCGTTCGGTGGTGACCGGCGCGCGGGTGAGGCGATGGTTCACCAAGCCAAGGCGCTGGAGGGAGCACCCGCGACCGAGCAGGCCCTGGCCGGTGGGCGGATCGGCGCGAAGCAGGCCGAGGTCATCGCCGGCGCCATCAAGGAGCTGCCCGACGACACCACCGCCGAGCAGAAGCAGGCCTGCGAGGACACGCTGATCGGCGACGCAGCCCGCTACTCGCTGCCGGACCTGCGCTCGCGATCCAAGCGGATCACCGACCAGTTCAGGCCCGAGGCAGAGGTCGACGCGGCCGAGAACGACTCGCTGGAGGCTCAGGAAAAGCGGGCCTGGTCGAAGTCGCAGTTCTGGGCCCGTCCCAACGGCGACGGCACCACCACCGGCGGGTTCACCCTGCCCGACGCCCAGGCCGACATGCTCACCACCGCGATCAAGGCTGTCTCTGCGCCCCGGCGCGACCACCTGCGCGACCACCCGGGCGCGCAGTCGGAGGGTGGATCTGATGCTGGGTCGACGGCGTCGGTCTACGACCGCGACCTCGACCACCGCACGCGCCTCGGCATGGGGTTCGCCGAGGTCTGCTCCCGGCTGCCCGGACACCTGCTGCCCGGTCGCTCGGGGCTCGGCGCCACCTTGATGGTCCGCCTCGACCTCGACACCCTCGTGCGCGGCGTCAAGGCGGCCACCCTGTCGACCGGCACCCGCATCTCCGCCTCGCAGGCGCGGCTCATGGCCTGCCACCTGGGTCTCGTCCCGCAGGTCTTCGGCGGGCGTTCCCTGCCGTTGGACCACGGCCACGAGCAACGGCTGTTCACGCGGGCGCAGAAGCAGGCCCTCGCCGCTCGCGACCACGGGTGCGTCTTCCCCGGTTGCGATCGACCACCCGAGGACTGCGAAGGGCACCACTGGCGCCAACCCTGGGCCACCGGCGCCACCACGACCCTCGACGACGGCGTACTGCTCTGCGCCCATCATCACCGCCTCGTCCACCAGGACGGCTGGCTCATCCGCGACACGGCCGACGGGCACATCGAGCTGCGCCACCCCGCCGCCGGCACGTGGCAGCGCAACCACCGCTGGCGACCGTGAGACGCCCGTCAGCGGGAGAGCTCTGTCCGGTGCCGGATAGGTCGAGGGGTCGGCGAGTGTTAAATTTCCTCCTGCCGTTCGGCACAACTCCATGCACCCATGGCCAGGGGAAGCCGGTCCAAGTCCGGCGCTGACCCGCAACCGTAGGCCACGTCCTGTGGCAAGCCGGAGCACCTGCCGTGGGGGCGACCGATCCACGCTGTCGAGGAACACACGCGGACGGGCTCACGCCCTGTCCGTAGCAGCGGGAGGGAACCTTTGTGAAAAGCACCATCCTGCGCGGCATCGCGACGCTGGCCCTCGTCCCCGTCCTGGTCGCCTGCTCGTCCGACGAGATGTCCGCGCCACCCGATGCCGGGCCCAACGAGCACCAGGCGGCAGCGGTGTCCTGGCTCGCCGCACAACCGGCCGATGACGGACTCTTCACGAGCCACTTCGCCGACGTGGAGACCGGCGAGGTGTCTGCCTTCGTCGACTACGGCCTCAACCTCGACCTCTACTCGGCGCTCGAGGAGCTCGGTGACGACGCTGCCGCGGAGAAGGTCTATCGGTCCACGATCGAGCACGCGGACGACTACACCGACCCACCGGGCGGCACCCGGTACGCCGGAGCGCTCGCCAAGCTGGCCGCGCACGTCCAGGCGCACGGAGACGATCCCCACGCCCTGGGGTCGCGTGACCTCATCGACGAGCTCGAGGCTCTCGTGGTTCCGAAGGGTGCCGAGGCAGGCCGGGTCAAGGACATGCCCGACGGGAAGATGCAGTCGACCAGCGTCCTCAACCAGGGCTGGGCGGTCCGCGCGTTGACGACGGCCGGGAGCGACGACGCCGACGCTGCGGTCGACTTCCTGCTCAAGCAGCAGTGCGATGACGGCTCATTCCGTGCAGACATGGCGGCCGAGCCGTGCACGAGCGGGCCGGGGAGCGTCGACGGGACGGCGTTCGCGATCCAGTCGCTGAAGGTCGCGGCCGAACAGGGCAGCGAGGGTCTCGAGGACGAGATCGACGAGGCCGCCGACTGGCTCGTCCGCACCCAGGCCGACGACGGATCGTTGTCCGACGAGGGCGGTCCGAACACCAACAGCACGGGGCAGGGCGCGGCGGCACTCCAGGTGAGCGGTCACCAGGGCCCCGCGGCCCGCGCAGCGTCGTGGGTGGCGGGTCGGCAGGTCGAGGGCGGGCCTGAGAAGGGCGCCATCGCACTCAGCGATGCGGATCTCGCCCTCGCCACCGGCACGCGCATCGCCCAGGTCGATCGCGACCGCTACGTGCGTGCGAGCGTCCAGGCCGTGCTGGGGCTCGCCGCGCTGCCGTCGGACCCCGATGACGCATCGGGGTCACGGTGACCCGGTGATCTCGCGTCCCGGCCGCGCGATCGTCGCAGTCCTCCTCGGGGTGCCGGCAGCAGTCGCCGTCCAGCCCGGCTGGGCCGCGACCGCCGCGACCGGCGCGTGCGCCGCGGGCTCGGGGGTGACGGTGGTCGTCGGATCCACTGTGTCGTGCGATCCGGACGGCGGAACGACGGCGGCGGACAGCTTCAGGGACGTGGGCCACGTGCTCACACCCGTCCAGCGCCAGCCCGGCTTCGTGTGCCAGGTCGACGGTGCGCCGGCCGGTGCGGGGTGTGTCAGCACTCCGCCTGGCGACGCCTACTGGGGCCTGTTCTGGTCCGACGGGGCGAGCGGCGAGTGGTCGTACGCGAGCCAGGGTGTCGGCTCCCTCAAGGTGCCTGACGGCGGATGGGTCGCGTTCGAGCTGCAGGACTCCGGTCGAAGGACCCCGCCCCACGTCGCGCCGACCAACGCGACGGGGCAAGGGGCCGGGTCGGCTCCCGCCGAGACGGCTCCGGCTGCCGCCGAGGACGAGGACGGATCCGCTTCGCTCGGCTGGGTCGCAGGTGGGCTCGGGCTGCTGCTGGTCGGCGCGATGGGGCTGGTGCTCCGGCGCCGCCGGGTCACGTGACAACCAGGATGAGAGCGGGCCCGGAGCGCCGATAGGTGCTGGCGGTGGCGGGTGTTAGATTCCTCCTGCCACTTGGCACAACTCAATACGCCCGCATGTCAGGGGAAGCCGGTCCAAGTCCGGCGCTGACCCGCAACCGTAGGCCACCTCGTGTGGCGAGCCGGAGCACCTGCTTGAGGGCATGACCGATCCACGCTGTCGAGGAACACACGTGACGGGCCTTCGAGTCCTTCCGTGTTGCAGCCGGAAGGAAATCATGAAGATCACGACCCTGCGCCGTCTTGCGGCGGCCGCCCTCGCCGTCGGAACAGTCGTGGCGGCTCCGTCCGCCCAGGCTGCGCCCAATTCCTACGCCTACTCCGCCGCACGCTGGCTCGCCGACCAGCTCACCGACGGAGTCGTCCACAACGCCCAGTGGGACTTCGACGACTACGGCCTGACCCTCGACGTCGCCCTCGCACTGGAGGCCCTCGACACCCGGGCGGGCACGACGGCGACGATCCTCGACGCGTTCGCGCAGGACCCGACTCGATACACGCAGTACGAGGACAGCAAGTACGCGGGGGCGACCGGCAAGCTGGCCGTCACGGTCCAGCTCGCGGGCCGCGATGCCACTGCGTTCGGAGGGCACAACCTCATTGCCGAGGCCGAGCAGCGCGTCGTGACGACCGGCGCGTCGGCCGGGCGGGCCAAGGACCTGGGCGACGACTACTCCAACACGATCACGCAGGCATGGGTGGTTCGTGCGCTGTCGACCGCAGGCAGCGACCTGGCGGACGACACCGTGGGCTACCTGCTCAAGCAGCAGTGCGACGACGGCTCGTTCCGCACGGACATGAAGGACGAGGCGTGCGCGACTGGGGCGGGCACGATCGACGCGACAGCCCTTGCGCTGCAGGCGCTCGACGAGGCGCAGGATGCCGGAGAGCCCGGCCTCCAGGACGACATCGATGAGGGTGTCGACTGGCTGCTCGACCAGCAGCGTCCGGACGGGTCGTTCCTGAACGACGGCGCGGCCAACACCAACAGCACGGGACTTGCGGCAGCGACGCTCAAGACCTTGGGCGAGCCGGGCGCCGCGGGCAGCGCTGCGTCCTGGATCGTCTCGCGCCAGGTGACCGACGCGGTCGGCGAGGACACCCTTCTCGCGAATGAGCTCGGTGCGATCGCATTCGACGACGCCGCCCTCGCGGGCGGGAAGACGGCCGGCATCACCGTGGAGTCGCGGGACCAGTGGATCCGCGCCACCGCTCAGGCCGCGGTGGGCGTCGACGCCCAGCTCGCAGCGACCAAGCTGACGGTCTCCGCGCCGACCGGATTCGTCAGCGGGGGCAAGAAGATCGCGGTGACGGTCAAGGGTCTCGCTGCGGGTGAGAAGGTCACGGTCACGATTCCCGGCGCACGGGTGACCGGCACGGCCGGCGACGCCGGTTCGACCACGGTGCAGGTCCCGACGCCCACGAGCACGGGCAAGCGGACGATTGCCGTGACCGGTGCCCGGACGTCGCGGTCGGGCGCGGGCACCGTCCAGGTCCTCGGTGCCAAGAAGCTGCCGGTGTCGGTGAGGTCCGCCTCCGTGAAGAAGGGCAAGGGCCAGAGGGTCACGGTCTCGGGTCTCGCAGCCGCCGAGCCGGTCACGATCCGGTACCGCGGCAAGGACGTCAAGAAGGGGAAGGCGTCCTCCAAGGGCACCTTCAGCCACACGTTCACGGTGGGCTCGTCCGCGGGCAAGAAGACGATCAAGGTCACGGGCGCCTTCTCGAACCGCACAGGGTCCAGGACCTTCAAGGTCACCAGATGAGGCGCAGTCTCGCCACGCTGCTCGTCGCCGTGCTGACGGGAGCCACCGGGGGGCTGGTCGTCGCGGCCGGCCCCGCCGCGGCGGCGGCAGCCTGCCCGCAGGGCACCGGGGTGACCGTCGTCGTCGGTTCCAGCGTCTCGTGCGATGCGAACGGCGGAGGCACTGCCGCGAGCAACTTCGGCGATGCGGGGCACTCGTTGACGTATGTCCAGCGCCAGCCGGGAGCAGTGTGCAAGGTCGACGGTGCGCCGTCGGACGCGGGCTGCGTGAACATGCCGCCCGCCACCGCGTACTGGGGTCTGTTCTGGTCCGACGGCACGTCGGGCAGCTGGACCTACGCCAGCCAGGGGGTCGGCTCGCTGTCCGTCCCGGCCGGGGGATGGGTCGCCTTCGTGTTCCAGAACGGCGACGGCAAGACGTACCCCGGTGTGAAGCCGCTGGGGCGCGCGCCGGCCACGCCGGCGAAGCCGCCGGCGTCCGGTGGTGGCAGCACCGGATCGCCCGGCGGATCGACGTCAGGATCGGGCAGCGGCGGGTCGAGCTCCAAGCCTTCGGCGACCCCGGGTGCCGGCGCGCCGGCGGCATCTCCGTCCGCGTCGACCACGGCAGCTCCGAAGCCGACCAAGAAGCCGGCTTCGAAGCCCACCGAGAAGTCCAGCGAGAAGTCGTCCGCCACGCCCACGGCTGCTCCGTCAGCGCAGGCCGACGTCGTCAGCGACGAGCCCGCGGCCACGACGTCGTCCGAGGCCGAAGAGGGTTCGGGCTCGCTCGGCTGGGTCGCCGGCATCCTCGCGCTGGCGCTGCTCGGCGGCACGGGGCTCGTGCTCTGGCGGCGCAAGGCGGCGGGCGGGCTGTCATAAAGGCGACGATGATCGAGCGGTCGACCGTGCTGCCGCGTGACCTGCACCCAGGGGCCTGGTGGCTTTGGTCCCTGGGGCTGGCGGCTGCCGTGTCGCAGATGGCCAACCCGGTGCTGATCCTGCTGATCGTGCTGGTCGTCTGCCTCGTGGTGGTGGCGCGACGCACGGAGGCCCCGTGGGCGATGTCGTTTCGGATCTACCTCTACCTCGGTCTCGCGATCGTTGTGATCCGCGTGCTGTTCCGGATCCTGGTCGGGGGAAGCGGGGGCGGGCCGGTGCTGTTCCGGCTGCCGGAGATCCCGCTCCCGGACGCCGCCGCGGGGATCACCCTGCTCGGCGCGGTCACGCGGGACTCCCTGCTGGGGGGCCTGTACGACGGCATGCGACTGGCCGCGATCGTCATCTGCGTGGGAGCGGCCAACGCCCTCGCGAACCCCAAGCGGCTGCTGAAGTCGTTGCCCCCTGCGCTCTACGAGGTCGGCACCGCGGTCGTGGTCGCGCTGTCGGTGTTCCCGCAGCTGGCCGAGAGCGTGCAGCGCGTACGCCGTGCACGTCGGCTGCGCGGTGACCCGGGCAAGGGGGTGTCGTCACTGCGGCGCATCATCGTGCCGGTGCTGGAGGACGCGCTGGAGCGGTCGATGACGCTGGCCGCGGGCATGGACGCACGGGGCTATGGCCGGTCGGGCCAGGCAACCAGCCGGGAACGGGCCTGGACGGGCGCGCTGATGCTGGCCGGTCTGATCGGTCTGTGCGTCGGCACGTACGGATTCCTCGATGCGACGGCACCCCGGCTGCTGTCGTGGCCGATGCTGGTGGCGGGGATCGCCTTGGCCACGCTCGGATTCGTCGCGGCGGGGCGGCGCGTCGAGCGGACCCGCTACCGGCCGGACCGGTGGCGAGCAGGAGAGCTCGTCGCGGTCGCGTCAGGGCTGCTGCCCGCCGTGCTGGTGAGCGTCCTGGCCGATCGGGAGCCAACGGTCATCCTGTCGCCGGTCTCCGAGCTGCCCGCGCTGTCGGCCGGCGCCCTGCTCGCTGTCATGATCGGCGTCGTGCCGGCCTTCCTGACGCCCCCTCCGGTGCTCGACCCGATGGCGGAGGTGCGGCGATGATCGAGCTGCGCGGACTCTCGTTCCGCCACGACGGGGCGGCTGCGGCGACCCTGCGCGACGTCGACCTGACCCTCCCCGAGGGCGAGCTGGTGCTCGTCGCCGGACGGACCGGCTCGGGCAAGTCGACGCTGCTCGGGACGTTCAACGGCCTCGTGCCGCACTTCACGGGCGGGGAGCTGGCCGGCGACGTGCTGGTCGACGGGAGGTCGATCCGCGGCCGCGCACCGCGAGAGCTCGCGGACGTCATCGGCTACGTCGGTCAGGATCCGCTCGCGGGTTTCGTGAGCGACATCGTCGAGGACGAGCTCGCGTACGGCATGGAGCAGCTCGGGCTGGACCCGCAGACGATGCGTCGCCGGGTCGAGGAGACGCTCGACCTGCTGGGCATCGCCGCGCTGCGATCGCGGCCGCTGCGGACGCTCTCGGGCGGTCAGCAGCAGCGCGTCGCGATCGGCGCCGTCCTGACGATGCACCCGCGGGTGCTGGTGCTGGACGAGCCCACGTCGGCGCTCGACCCGACGGCAGCGGAGGACGTCCTGGCGACTCTCGCGCGCCTGGTCGACGACCTCGGGCTCACGGTCGTGGTCGCGGAGCACCGGATGGAGCGGGTCATCCCGTTCGCGGACCGGCTCGTCCTGGTCGAGGACGGCCTCGTCCGGGACGGCCCGCCCGCCGAGATGCTCGTCGACTCCGTCGTCGCGCCTCCGGTCGTCGAGCTGGGCCGGCTGGCCGGCTGGTCGCCGCTGCCGCTGTCGGTGCGTGAGGCCCGCCGGATGCGTGGCTCGCTCGGCGAGCTGACGCCGCCGCGGACCCCGTCGGACGAGTCGGCGCCGCCGCTGCTGACGGCCACCGGGATCTCGGTCACGTACGGCTCGTTGGTCGCGGTCCGCGACGTCGACCTCGAGGTGCCGGCAGGTGAGGTCGTGGCGCTGATGGGACGCAACGGATCGGGCAAGTCGAGCCTGCTCTGGGCGGTGCAGGGCACCGGCAAGCGGCGCTCCGGCTCGGTCTCGGTGCACGGGCAGGACCCCGGCGAGCTGTCCAGCAGCCAGGCGCGCGCGCTCGTCGGCCTGGTGCCCCAGACCGCGACCGATCTGCTCTACCTCGAGTCCGTCGACCAGGAGTGTGCGGCTGCCGACAGCCAGGCCGAGGCGGCGTCCGGGACCTGCCGGGGGATCCTCGACCGGCTGGCCCCCGGCATCCGCGGCGACGTCCACCCCCGCGATCTCTCCGAGGGGCAGCGGCTCTCGCTGGTCCTGGCGATCGTGCTGACCGCGAGCCCCGCCGTCGTGGCCCTCGACGAGCCGACGCGGGGCCTGGACTACCTCGCGAAGGCCGCGCTCGCCGAGATCCTCGCTTCCATCACCTCTGAGGGCCGGGCCGTGCTGGTGGCGAGCCACGACATCGAGTTCATCGCCCATGTCGCCGACAGGTGCGTCGTCATGGCCGAGGGCGAGGTCGTGTCCACCGGGCGTACGACCAAGGTGCTGGCCGAGTCGCCCGCGTTCGCCCCGCAGGTGTCCAAGATCCTCGGCCCGGAGTGGCTGACCGTCGAGCAGGTCGCGGAGGCGCTGGCATGAGGGCGGGCGCTGCGATCCGCGTGCGTCCCCGGTCGGTCGCGGTCATCACGGTCGCGTCCGTCGCCGGCCTCATGATGTTCGTGTGGCCGCTGCTGCTGCAGCCCGACCCGGACGCGACCCGCGTCGACCCGCCATTCTTCTTCCTCCTGCTGCTGCCCCTGATCGTGGGCGTCGTGGTCGCGGAGCTGACCGAGGGCGGGATGGACTCCAAGGCGTTGGCGATGCTCGGGGTGCTCACCGCGATCAATGCGGCGATGCGGGCGCTCGGGGCCGGGACGGCGGGCATCGAGCTGGTCTTCTTCCTGCTGATCCTTGCCGGGCGCGTGTTCGGTGCCGGTTTCGGATTCGTGCTCGGCTGCACGTCGCTGTTCGCCTCGGCGCTGCTCACCTCGGGGGTGGGGCCGTGGATGCCGTTCCAGATGCTCGCCTCGGCATGGATCGGGATGGGAGCGGGCCTGTTGCCGCGCAGATTCACCGGTCGCGCGGAGATCGCCGTGCTGATCGTCTACGGGATCGTGGTCTCGTACCTCTTCGGACTGCTCATGAACATGTCGTCATGGCCGTTCCTGCTCGGCGTCGAGGTGCCCGGCCACGAGGGCGGTCTCTCGTTCGTCCCCGGCGCGCCCCTGCTGGACAACCTGCACCGCTTCGGGATCTACACGCTCCTGACCTCGACCGCGGGCTGGGACACGGGGCGGGCGATCACCAACACGATTGCTCTCGTGGTGCTCGGACCTGCCGTCCTTGCAACGCTTCGGCGGGCATCGCGACGCGCCCGCTACGTCGATTCGGTGGCCGATTCCCACATCGGGACGAAAACACGCTAGGGTAGACATCAGTTGCACGACGTTGGGCTGTACGAACGAATGATGTTCCATGTTAGTGGTCTTGATTTCTTCTCGGTTGGATGTGTGTCGCGACGGCTGTTCGCGAAAGGCGCGGACGGCAATTCGCAAGAAGGAGCAAGACAATGGCTACAGGAACTGTGAAGTGGTTCAACGCTGACAAGGGCTTCGGCTTCATCGCCCCCGACGACGGCAGCGAGGACGTGTTCGCGCACTTCTCGGCCATCGCGACGAGCGGCTACCGCTCGCTCGACGAGAACCAGAAGGTCGAGTTCGACGTGGAGCAGGGCCAGAAGGGCCTGCAGGCGACGAACATCCGTCCCCTCTGATCCCACTGATCTGAACTAGATCACCGCAAGACCCCCGGAGCCTGGCTCCGGGGGTCTTTGCATTCCCCGGCACTCCTAGGATGAGGCCCATGCCCGGACCCGTCACCGTCTCGATCGCGCGACACGTGGATCCGTCGCAGGAGGACCAGATGCACGCCTGGCTCCGGGCGGGCACCGAGCTGGCCGAACGCTTCGACGGCTTCCTTGGGTCGGGGTGGGTGCGCCCGGGGGTGGACTCGACGCAGTGGCACATGCTCTACCGGTTCGACTCGCCGGAGTCCCTCGAGGCGTGGGAGAGCTCGGCGCAACGCCGGTGGTGGCTCGACTCGGGCCAGGGCTTCGTCGCCGAGGCGTCGCGGGAGCACCGCACCGGGATCGAGGGCTGGTTCGACGAGCCGACCAGCGTCGACGCGGCCGACCTGCGGACTGCGGCCCAGCCGCCGCCGCGCTGGAAGCAGATGGTGGCGATCTTCCTGGTGTTCTTCCCCTTGAGCCTGGTCGCCAACGAGCTGGGTCGCGTCTACCTCAGCGACTGGTGGCTCGCGGCCCGGGTGCTGCTGACGGTGTGCGTCATGACGCCCCTGATGACGTACGTGCTGCTGCCGTGGGTGACCGGTCTGCTCGCCCCGTGGCTGCATCGCGGCCGGGCGTGACGTCGCGCGTTCGCTCGGCGGTGGCTGATCGGGCCGGCGGCGGTTAGGCTCGCTTCGACCCCTAGCGAGGTGACATGAAGGTTCTGGTCACGGGCGGAGTGCGCTCAGGAAAGTCCTTCCACGCCGAGTCGTTGCTGATCGCCTCGACCCACGTCACGTACGTCGCGCCCGGCCCGCCGCCGGACGAAGCCGTCGATCCTGACTGGGCTGCGCGCGTGGAGAGCCACCGGGCCCGGCGCCCCGAGCACTGGGCGACGGTCGAGACGCAGGATCTCGCCGCGGCGGTGCGCGACGCCGAGGGCGACGTGCTGATCGACTGTCTCGGCACGTGGCTGACCGCGCTGCTCGACGAGCTCGACGGCTGGGACCAGCTGCGCGACGAGTGGGAGCCCGTGCTGCTCGACCGGGTCGACGAGACCGCCCGGGCGATCGCGGAGCACGAGGGCACGGTCGTCGTGGTGACCAACGAGGTCGGCATGGGCGTGGTCCCCGAGCAGCGGTCGGGCCGGCTCTTCCGCGACCTCCTCGGCGTCGTCAACCAAGGCATCGCCGAGGAGTGCGACGACGTCCTCCTCGTCATCTCCGGCCGCGTCCTCCGCCTCTGACCGGTTGCCGGTTTCCCACGGTCCCGTGGGAATTGATCACTTCCCTCGCGTCGTGACGCTAGGGAAGTGACGAAACCCCACGGTCCCGTGGGAAACCGGCAGCGGGAAACCGGAAGCGGGGAACGGGCGGGGTCAGGTGAAGAGGTGGGTGAAGGGGGCGGGGTCGACGGCGGCGAGGGTCGGGGGGTCCCAGCGGGGCGAGCGGTCCTTGTCGATGACCTGGGCGCGGATGCCCTCGGCCATGTCGGGGACGCTCAGGAGATACGTGGAGACCGCGAGGTTCTGGTCGAGCGCGGTGCGCAGATCCGGGAGCGTCGCGGCGCGGCGCAGGGCCGCCAGGGTCAGCACGACCGCGGTGGGCGAGCGGGCCTCGATGTCGTCGGCCGCGGCACGGGCGGCGTCGACGTCGGAGCCTCGGAGCCGCGCGACGATCGTGAGCACGTCGTCGCCCGCGTACGCCTCGTCGATCCAGGGCCGCTGGGCCGCGAGCGAGGACGCCGGCGGCCGGATCGCGAGCCCGTCGAGGACCGCCTCGGGATCCTGGGTCTCCAGCGCGAGCTCGAGCTCGGCCAGCCGGTCGCTGGGCACCAGGACGTCGGCCAGGCCGAGGGCGATCGCATCCGCTCCGTCCGCGTTCGCGGCGGTCAGCGCGAGGTGCGTGCCCAGGTCGCCGGGCGCGCGGGCGAGAAGCCACGGCCCGCCCACGTCGGGGACGAAGCCGATGCGGGTCTCGGGCATGCCGACCGACGACCGCTCCGTCACGATCCGGTGCCGGGCGTGCGCCGAGATGCCCACGCCGCCGCCGAGCACGAGGCCGTCCATGAGGGCCACGACCGGCTTCGGGTACGTCGCGATCGTGTGGTCGAGGACGTACTCGTCGCGCCAGAAGTCGACGGACTCCTTGGTCCCCTCGCGCGCCGAGCGGTACATGCCCTGGAGGTCGCCGCCCGCGCACAGCCCACGGTCGCCGCGCCCCGTCACCAGGACCGTGGCGATGTCGTCGTCGGCGGCCCAGTCGTCGAGGGCTCGCTGCATGAGATGGACCATCTCGGGGACCAGCGCGTTGATCGCCCGGGGCCGGTTGAGCACCAGCACGCCGAGGCGGCCCCGGCGCTCGACGACGACCAGGGGCTCCGACCCGGACATCAGGTGAGGTCCGAGAGCAGCGCGACCTCGGACAGCAGGAGGGCCGCGGAGCGTACGACCGGCACGGCCGCGACGGCCCCGCTGCCCTCGCCGAGCCGCATCCCGAGGTCGAGGACGGGCACGAGCCCGAGCTTGTCCAGCGCGAACGACTGCGCGGGCTCGGTCGAGCGGTGGCCCGCGGCGAACCAGGAGGCGGCGCCGGGTGCGAGCCGCTCGGCCATGATCGCGGCGGCGACCGAGATGACGCCGTCGAGCAGGACAGGTACGCCCGCGCGGGCTGCGGCAGCCATGAACCCCGCGGCGGCCGCCAGGTCGGCGCTGCCGAGCGCGGTCAAGGTCTCGAGCGGGTCGGCGACCCGGTCACCGGCGCGGTCCAGCGCCTGCTGGACGACCTGCGTCTTGTGGACCAGGCCGGCCTCGTCGATCCCGGTGCCACGGCCCGTGACCTCGTGCGCGGGGAGGCCCAGCGACGCGGCGATGAGGGCGGACGCGGGGGTCGTGTTGCCGATGCCCATGTCGCCACCGATGAGCAGCTGCGCACCGGCGGCGATCTCCTCGGCCGCGACGGTCTCGCCGGCAGCGATCGCGCGGAGGGTCTCGTCCTCGGTCAGCGCGTCCTCGAGGTGGATCGCACCGCTGCCACGGCGGATCTTGAAGGCGGTCACCTCGTCGGGGACGCCGTCGAGGTCGTCCTCGACGCCGAGGTCGAGCACGCGGACGCTCACCCCGTGCTGCGCCGCGAGGACCGACACCCCCGCCTTGCCGAGCAGGAACGTGCGGACCATCGCGGGCGTGATCGCCTTGGGGAACGCGGAGACGCCGTGATCGGCGACGCCGTGGTCGCCGGCGAAGATGACCGCACGGACTCGGTCGACGGGGGCCGGGGGCACCTGGCCCTGGACCGTCGCGATCCACACCGCGAGATCGCCGAGCAGGCCCAGCGCGCCCGGGGGCGTCGCGAGAGCGGCGAGACGGGCCGTGGCCTGCGCGCGCACGTCTGCGGACGGCGGGGTGACCGGCTCGTGAAGGAGCGGGTCGGCGGCCAGGCCGTCGACTGCGGGCGGGGTGGACGGACGTCTCAGCGGGGGCACGGGATGACACGATACGACCCCGTGATCGCGCCGAGCCCTCAGGCCGCGCGGTCCGCCGCGACCAACGACGCGAGCTCGGACCACCAGGAGAGCCGGTCCGGTCGTCCACCGTGGTCCTTGCGCTGGTTGGCACCGCTGCTGCTCGGCAGCACGAACACCCGTGCGTCCGCGATGGTCCAGCGCTGGCGTCCGAGCGCCGGCCGGGGCTCGCCGAGCGTACGCGCGACGGCATCGGCGCCGACCCGTCCGTTGAACGCGATCCAGGCCGGACGCGCCTCACGCAGCGTCGCCATGAAGGTGTCGACGTCGAACAGGTCCGGAGGGGCGAGATCGCGGACGAGGTCCACGAGCCCGATCCCGAGCGCCGGGAGGCGTGACTCGTCCGCAGGGGTGAACAGCTCGGGTGTCAGCCCGCTGTCGTGCAGCAGCCGCCAGAACGCGTTGCCGCGCTGGGCGTAGTGGTGACCGCGGTCGAATGCGCACGGGCCGACGGCCGTGCCGCAGATCGCGAGGTCGATGCCCGGCGTCCAGATGTCGTCCAGCACGTCCATGGCCGGTCCTTACCCCGGAGGGCGGCGCTGACGCGGCTCAGCGACCGATGATCGCGCGGGCACCCGCCGTGAGGGCGGCCGCGACCTGCTCGGGCTGCCGGCCGACGTAGCCCGACACCATCGCCCCGTCGCGGAGCATCATGAGCTGCTCGGCCTTGGTCGCGCTGTCGCTGACGTCCAGCTGGTCGAGGAGCTCGCGGATCTGCGCGACGAGCCAGGCGCGGTGGTCGGCGATGACCCGGCGGCCGGGGTGATCGGCCTCGGGCAGCTCGGCCGCGGCGTTGATGAACGGGCAGCCGCGGAACCCAGGGGCGCAGCCGACCTCCCCGACCAGGTCGGCGTACCAGCGCAGCACCGCGCCCGGATCGTCCGGGGACGCCCGGCGCCGCGTGGTGATCGCGTCCTCCTCCTCGGCCGCGCGGGCCGCGAGGTAGGCCGCGACGAGATCGTCCTTGCTCGGGAAGTGGCGGTAGAACGTCACCTTCGACACGTGGGCGGCGGCGATCAGCTTGTCCGCGCTGACCGCGCGGATGCCCTCGGCGTAGTAGCGCTCGGTCGCGGCGTCGAGGATGCGCTCGCGGACCGGCTTCATCTCGATGACGCTCATGTGGCACCTGCTCTTGCGGAAGGGTGGGGACGTGGTTCTATAGTAGACGTACTAGTTCGTCTACTCCAATTCTTGGGAGACTTCATGCCTTCGCAGATCCTCTACACCGCCGTCGCCACCTCCGAGGGCGATGGCCGCAACGGCCACGTCCGCTCGAACGACGGACTGATCGACGCCGACGTCCGCACCCCCAAGGAGATGGGCGGCGCCGGCGGGGCGACCAACCCTGAGCAGCTGTTCGCTGCCGGCTACGCCGCGTGCTTCCACTCCGCGCTGAAGGCGTCGAGCAAGCAGCACGGCGTCCAGATCGAGGACTCGGCCGTCACCGCCGAGGTCGGCATCGGCCCGAACGACGAGGGCGGATTCGGCCTCGCGATCACGCTGCACGTCGAGCTCGGCGGCGGCGTCTCGCAGGAGGACGCCGAGAAGGCCGTCGAGGTCGCGCACCAGGTGTGCCCCTACTCGAACGCGACCCGCGGCAACGTCGACGTCACCCTCGAGGTCGAGGTCGCCTGACCCGGCACGACGTCGTCCCGGGCCGACGGCTCACGCCTCGTCCGGGATGACGCTCGCCGGATCGTCGCGCTCGTCGCGGTCGGCCCACTCGAGCAGCGGGCGGATGTCGAACACCGCGTCGTCGATGTCCGCGTGCAGGTCGCCGAGGCGCTCCAGACGTGGCGGGACGGTCGCGATCGTGAAGTCGTGGGGATCGAGGTCACCGATCTCGGACCACATGACCGGAGTCGAGACCCGCCCGTCGGGGAAGCCGCGGACCGAGTACGCGGCGGCGATCGTGTGGTCCCGCGCGTTCTGGTTGTAGTCCACGAACAGCTTGCTCGGATCGCGGTCCTTGCGCCACCACGCCGTCGTGACGTCGGGGGAGCGCCGCTCGACCTCGCGGGCGAACGCGAGCGCAGCCCGGCGTACGTCGGTGAACCCGTGCTCGGGCGCGATCCGGACGTACACGTGCAGCCCCGACCCGCCGGACGTCTTCGGGAAGCCGGTGGCCCCCAGCTCGTCCAGCACCTCGTGCGTCACCTGCGCGACGCGCTCGACCGTCGCGAAGTCGCACTCGGGCCCCGGGTCGAGGTCGATGCGCCACTCGTCGGGCTTCTCGACGTCCGCCCGTCGGCTGTTCCACGGGTGGAACTCCACGGTCGACATCTGCACGGCCCAGATGACCGTCGCCAGCTCGGTGACGCAGACCTCGTCGACGTCGCGGTCGAAGCGGGGGAAGTGGATGCTGACGGTCTCGAGCCACGGGGGAGCGCCGCTCGGCACCTTCTTCTGGTGCACCTTGTCGCCGGCGAGCCCCTTGGGGAACCGGTGGAGCATGCACGGCCGGTCGCGGAGCGCGTTGACGATGGGCTCGCCGACCGCGAGGTAGTAGTCGACCAGGTCGAGCTTGGTCCAGCCGTGGTCGGGGAAGTAGACCCGGTCGGGGTTGGAGACGCGGACGACCCGCGGGCCCACCTCGATCTCCACCGCCGGGGACGCCATGGTCAGTGCCCGGTCGGGTCGATCCCGGCGGCGACGATCTGCTTGGACGCCTGCACGGCCAGGTCTGCGACGGAGGCCAGGTGCCGGGTCGCCTCGGCGCTGACGGCGGCCTGCGTGGCCCGGTCCGTGTCGGACTCGATCTGCGTACGCGCCGCGATGCCGTCCTCGGTGATCGCGTCGGCGGCGTCGATCCAGCCGCGATCTCGCAGCCGTGCGGCTGCTGCCTCCCACTCCTCGTCGGTCCAGCCGCGCAGCTGCTGCTGTCCGGTCATGGCCAGCCCGGCGGCGACCGCGAGGACGTTGGCCTCGACCCCGTCGATCCCCGCGGCGGTCAGCACCGCGACGTGCGAGTCGCCGCGGAGCTCCCGCAGTGCGGAGGCCGCATGCCACAGCGCCCCGAGATCGTCCTCGGGGACGGGCAGACCGACGTGCCCCGCAGCCAGCGGTCGCCCCGCGAGCTGCAGGCCGGGAAGCGCCGACTGCAGGCCCGTGGCGAGCGCGGGCACGTCCACGCCCTCGAAGCCGGGCGCGATCGTGCGGCGGGCGAGCTCGTAGCGGGCCTCGAGGATGTCGTCGCGGGACGCCATCGCCCAGGCGCTCGGCAGCGCCCGGTGCACCATGCGCGGCGCGAAGCCGTGGAACGCCGCGATGACGACCTCCGGCCCCGGTGTGCCAAGGGCGACCGACCGAGACGCGAAGTAGCCCATCCAGGTGCCCTTGAGGCCGACCTGCTCGAAGGTCGCCTTCGCGTCGGGCGCGAAGTAGACGACGTGGTGGATCGTCTCGACGGCGTGCCAGAAGCTTCTGCGGAGGATCACCGCACCAGTGTGGCCCAGGCTCAGGGTCGCGGCACGCCGGTCGGGTTGGGATAGGGCAGGGCGCCGATCTGCTCGATGCGGCGTGCGATGTCGACCAGCGCGCCCTCGACCGTGATGGCCCGGGCGGTCGCCTCCCGGTCGAGCCCCGCGGCGCAGACCCGGTCGGTCGTGTCCTCGATCTGGGCCCGCGCCGCGCGACCGGTGTCGGTGATCGCGCCCGTCGCGTCGACCCATCCTCGCGCGCCGAGACGTCCGACTGCCGAGTCCCACTCCTCCTCGGACCAACCGCGGGACGTCCGCTGCGCGTCGGGCACCAGCCCCGCCGCCACTGCGAGGGCATTGGCCGCGCAGCCGTCGATCCCCGCGGCGGTGAGGACGGCGACGTGGCAGTCGCCGCGATACTCCCGCACCGCGGTCGCGGCGTGCCACAGGCGCCCCACCTCGTCGTCGGGTGCGGGCAGGTCCGCGTGCGCGGCAGCCAGCGGCTTGCCCGCGAAGTCGACTCCCTCGAGCAGCAGCGTGAGTGCGCGGACGATCGCCGCCACGTCGGACCCCTCGAGGGCCGGCGCGAGGCCCTCGCGCGCCAAGGCGTACCGGGTCGCGAGGACGTCGTCGCGCGAGGCCAGGGACCACGCGTCGGGGAGCGCGCGCTCGATCACGGCCGGCGCGAAGCCGTGGAACAACGCGACGACGGTCGTGGGTGACGGTGTCCCGAGAGCCGCTGACCGGGACGCGACATAGCCCATCCAGTAGCCCCGGAGGCCGACCGCCTCGTACCGCTGCTTCGCGCCGGGGGCGAAGTAGACGACATCGTGGATGGCCTCGATCGCCCGCCAGAAGGGCCTGCTCTGCGTCATGGACCCAGTGTCGTGCAGATCAGTGCGGGGCGGGGTGCGCGGGTAGTGTCGGCGGGGATGACCGACACCACGCAGAACACCCGCATCCTGCTCGCCTCACGCCCCCACGGGGAGCCGACCGCCGAGAACTCCCGCCTCGAGACCGTGCCGATGCCGGAGCCGGCCGAGGGAGAGGTGCTCCTCCGCACGATCTACCTGTCCCTCGATCCCTACATGCGCGGGCGGATGAGCGACGCCAAGTCGTACGCCGCCCCGGTCGAGGTCGGCGCCGTGATGCAGGGCGGCACCGTCGCGCAGGTCGTGCAGTCACGTGACCCCTCGCTCGCCGAGGGTGACATCGTGCTGTCGCACCTGGGCTGGCAGGCGTACGGCGTGCAGCCCGCGCGTCAGGTCCGCAAGCTCGACCCGCAGCGCGCCCCGATCTCGACGGCAGTCGGCGTGCTGGGCATGCCGGGCTTCACGGCGTACGCGGGACTGCTCGAGATCGGCAGGCCGCAGCCCGGTGAGACCGTCGTCGTCGCGGCCGCCGCCGGCCCGGTCGGCTCGGCCGTGGGCCAGATCGCGCGCATCAAGGGCGCGCGCGCCGTCGGCATCGCCGGCGGTCCCGAGAAGGTCGCCTGGCTCGAGGAGCTGGGCTTCGACGTCGCCCTCGACCACCGTTCGCCCACGTTCAAGGACGATCTCAAGGCCGCAGTGCCGGACGGCATCGACGTCTACTTCGAGAACGTCGGCGGCCACGTCTGGGACGCGGTGCTGCCGCGCCTCAACACGTACGCCCGCGTGCCGGTCTGCGGGCTCGTCGCGCACTACAACGAGACCGAGGCGCCGGCCGGTCCCGATCGCATGCCCCGACTCATGCAGGCGATCTTGACCAAGAGCCTGACGATCCGGGGCTTCATCCAGACCGAGTTCGTCAAGACTCACTACAAGGAGTTCCAGAAGGACGCGGCGGGCTGGCTCGCGGACGGCTCGCTGCGCCACCGGGAGGACGTCGTCGAGGGCCTCGAGAACGCGCCCGAGGCGTTCTTCGGCCTGCTGACGGGCAAGAACTTCGGCAAGCTGCTGGTCCAGGTGAGCGACGACCCCACCCGCTGACCCCCGCCCCGATCTGCGGGCTTCTGCACGGTTTTTTCTCTCAGAACGGTGCAGGACTCCGCACATCTGGGTTGGGTGCGGCCGGCGCTACTTGCGCTTGTTCTTGGCCCCGGGTCGTACGACCAGCACCGGGCAGGTCGCGTGGTTGAGCACCTTGTGGGCCACCGACCCCATGAGCACGGCCTCCGCGCGGCTGCTCTGGCTCGCGATGACGATCAGCCCGGCCTTCTTCGCTTTGGCTGCCCGGACGATCTCGGTCGCCGGGTTGCCGCTTCGGACGTGGGTCGTGACCTTGGGCCCCCAACCCTCCAGGAGGGCCGCGGCCTCCCTGGTGGCCTGCTTGGCAGCGTCGCGGAACGAGACCTCCGCGGCCTCGTTCTTCTCCGACGTCGCGTCGCCCGCAAAGGGCACCGCGGCCAGCGGGCTGAGCACGGCGACGATGCCGACCGACGTGATGGCCTCGGAATCGGCGAAGCTGCGCAGGTAGCGGGTCGCGCGCAGCGACTGCTGGGAACCGTCGGTGGCGATGATGACGTGCATGCTGTCTCCTTGATCGGGCGGTGGACGCTCAGCTGGGTGACACGGGATCGTCGACGTGAGGGCTCGATCGCTTCATCACGGCGTTGTTGAGGAAGTACAGGACGACTCCGACCGCGAGGATGCCGCCGCACCAGATGAGCGATCCGGGGTCGTCAATCACGGTGTGGACGAGGATGCCCGCGTTGGCGGCCGCGCCGATCCAGAGCAGCGCGGTGGGCGCGGTGTAGTGGTCGTGGTCGACGTCGGAGCCTCGGAGCTTGAGCGCCGAGACGCACACCATCGCGTAGACGACGATCAGGAACAGGACCGTGACGGTCGCGAGCCGGTCGACGTCGGCGGTCACGAGCAGCAGGCACACCAGCGCGGAGGTGAAGATGATCGCGACCCAGGGGGTGTGGCGGCTCGAGTGCGTACGAGCGAAGACCCGCGGCAGCACGCCCTGGCGCGCCATCCCGTACATGATGCGCGACTGGGCGACGAGCGAGACCAAGGTGGTGTTGGTGACCGCGACCAGCGCGATCGCCGAGAACACCAGCTCAGGGATCGCCAGCGGGCCGGCCTGCACGACCGTCAACAGGCTGCCGCTCTCTCCCTCGTCGGCGGTCAGGTCCGCGAGCGGCGTGACCATCGCGGCGATGAACGCGATGACGATGTAGAGGACGCCTGCGAGGGCCATGCCGCCGAGCAGTGCCCGCGGGAACACCTTGCTGGGCTCGCGGGTCTCCTCGGCGATGTTGGCCGCGTTCTCGAAGCCCGTCATCGCGAAGAAGGCGAGGGCGACGCCACTCAGCACCACGAGACCCGGGTTGCCGTCGTTGAGCTCGAACGGGGTGGCGAGATCGGCGTCGCCCTCGGCCAGGACCGTCCCGCCGATGACCAGGATGATCAGCAGCCCGGTGGTCTCGATCAGGGTCATGACCATGTTGGCCCACACCGACTCGGTGATGCCGCGGAAGTTCAGCAGCGACAGCACCACGATGAACGCGATCGCGACGACGGCCACCGGGATGCCGTCCACGAACTCCTTGAAGTAGATGCCGCCGAAGACACGGGCCAGGGTGCCGGCGGCCGCGATCGTGGCCGCGAGCAGGCAGAAGGCGACGAGGAACGTCACCGCACGATTGCCGAATGCCTTGTGCGCGTAGAGGGCCGCGCCCGCGGCCTGCGGATACTTCGTGATCAGCTCGGCGTACGCGAATCCGGTCAGCAGCGCGATCGTGACGCCCACCGCGAACGAGATCCAGAACGCGCCTCCGACCGTGAACGCCATGACCCCGATCAGCGCGTAGATCCCCGAGCCGAGGACGTCGCCGAGGACGTAGAAGAACAGGAGGCGGCCGGTGATCGAGCGCTGCAGCTCACCCTCGGGCTCGTCCTGAGTCTGTGGTGCTGCCGACTGGTCCGTCATGAGAGCCCCCGAAGTAGTTCGCCCCATGGTTGCGCCGACGGGCCGTGCGTGCAAGCGGTAGCCCACCGAGGTGTCGCCCCGCTCAGTGCTCGTCCGTGCTGCGCGAGTCGGTCAGCGTGAGCGCACCGGCGGCCGCGAGGAGCCCGACCACCGCGGCCAGCACGGCGTACGTGATGCGCTCTCCGTGGAAGAACGACGCGACGAGCTCGCTGCTCCACGTGCCGGCGGGCAGCCGGGAGGTGACCAGCACCGCGATGAGGGTGCCGACCGCCGCGGTGCCGACGCTCGCACCGACCTCCTGCGCGGTGTCGTTGAGCGCGGTGCCGATCGAGGTCCGGTTCGCGGGCATGGCCTCGACCAGCGCGACCGCACAGATCGTCATCACGGTGCGCATCCCGATCGTCATGACGACCATCGCGACCGCGATGGGCGCGTAGCCGTGGTCGACGCCCCACGCGAGACCTGCGAGCGAGCCGGCCATGAGGGCCGAGCACAGGAGGCACGCGATCCGGTGGCCGAACCTGCGCGCGAGCCACTCCGACACCGGGGTGGCCGCGATCATCGTCACGATGATGGGCAGGTTGGCGAGACCCGCGCGCATCGGGCTCCAGCCGTATGCGTACTGGAAGTGCAGGATCAGCCCGAACATCACGCTGGCCATCGCGATCGACGTGCCGATCTGTGCCAGGGCGGCGCCCCGCAGGGTGCCGTTGCGGAACAGTGTGAGGTCGAGCATGGGGGCGGGTGTGCGGCTCTCGTGCCTGACGAAGGCGATGGCTGCAGCGACCGCGCCGATGATCGAGGAGAGGGTCACGGCCGAGAGCCAGCCGTGCTCGACGCCGCTGGTGAGGCAGTAGCAGGCCAGGCCGATCGCAGCGATGCTCAGCGCAGCGCCGGGCAGGTCGAGCGCATCGTCGGTGAGGTCGTCCCGCCGGTCCGGCGAGACACCGAGGCGTACACCGATCGCGGCGATCAGTGCGAGCGGGGCGTTGACGACGAGCAGCCACTCCCACCTGACGTGGGCCAGGGCCGTGCCGCCGAGCACCGGTCCGAGGATGAAGCCGGACATGCCGACCACGATCATCAGCGTCATCGCGCGCATGCGGAGGGCCTGGTCGTCGAACAGGCGGAACACGAGGGAGTTGGTGATCGGCGCCATCGCGGCGGCGGCGAGGCCGAGGACTGCCCGCAGCGCGATGAGCTCGCCGGTCGTGGAGACGGCCACGACGCACAGGCTGATCAGGCCGAACGCCGCGAGCCCGACCAGCAGCACGCGGCGGCGCCCGAGGCGGTCGGCCATCGACCCGGCCGTCAGCAGCAGGCCGCCGAACGTCAGGGAGTACGCGCCGGTGACCCACTGCAGCGCGGTCGTGCCACCGCCGAGATCGCGCCCGATCGTGGGCAGCGCGATGGTCAACAGGGTGTTGTCGACCATCTCCACGAAGAAGGCCAGGCACAAGGCGGTCAGCGGGATCCAGGCGGATCGCAGGGAGGAGTACGTGCGGGTGGGTGAAGACGTGGTCGACATGTGGTCGCCCCTTTCGAATCGAACGACGTTCGAGTAACGAACGATGTTCGATACAATAGAACGACGTTCGGTCGGTGGCAAGGGGTCTGGTTGAATGAGCGGCATGGTCACCCCCCGCTCCCGTCCCCAGCGCCCGAGTGGCCCCCGGCGCCGCGCCTCGCACTCGATGGAGGCGGTCCTCAACGAGGCGGTGTCCCTCCTCGACGAGGCCGGGGTGCCGGCGCTCACCTTCCGCGCGCTCGCCGGACGTCTGGGTGGCGGCGTCGGCAGCATCTACTGGTACGTCTCGGGCAAGGACGAGCTGCTCGACCTCGCGACCGACCACGCGGTCGGTCCGCTGCTGGCCGAGCTCGAGGCGCGTCCGGACGCCGACGACCCGATCGACGAGCTGCGGACGATGGCCGTGCGGATGTTCGACGCGATCGTGGTCAGGCCGTGGCTCGCGGCCTACTTCATGCGCAACTCGCTGCTGCAGCCCAACACCATGCGGCTGTACGAACGTCTCGGTCAGGTGACCCTGCGGCTCGACCTCACGCCGCGCCAGCGGTTCCACGCCGTCTCGGCCATCGTGGGGTACACCGTGGGCACCGCGGCCGACCTGGGGCAGGAGCCGCCGCGTGAGGTCGTCGACGGCGAGGTCGGGCGCGAGGAGTACCTGGCCCGGTTCGCCGATCTGTGGCGCGGGCTCGACCCCGAGCAGTATCCGTTCGTGCACCAGATCGCCGACGAGTTCGCCCACCACGACGACAAGGACCAGTTCCGGGCCGGGCTCGACCTCCTGCTGGCGGGCCTGCGGCTCGAGGCCGAGGGCTGACCCCGCGGATCAGGACGAGCGGGCCCGCAGGAAGCTCACGATCTGGTCGGTGTGCGCGTCGAACGTGAACCGGTCGCGCTGCGACCACACGCTCTTGCGGAGCCGGTCGAGTCGCTCGGCGTCCTGGAGGGACTGCAAGAGGTCGGACGGCTCCCGCCAGGTGAAGCCCAGGTCGAGATCGCGGATCAGCTGCTCGCTCGCGACGATCGAGCCGTGGCTGTCGCGCTGGATCATCGGGACGCCCGCCGCGGCGTACGTCCCGATGCGTGCGGGATAGTTCAGGTCGCCCCAGGTCGCTGCGTGCAGGTCCCCGCCGTTGGTGCTGCGGACGTCGTGGAGCCAGCCGGCGTCGTACTGCGAGAACTCCGCGACCCAGTCCTCCTGGTCGACCTGCGGGTGCAGGTGCAGGTGGTGCGGGGCGACCCTGCGCACCTCGGTCACCCACTCGCGCATCTGGGCGTGGCCCTTCTCGCTGTAGACGTGCAGGTGCACGTCGTGACGCGCGAGCTCCTCGACGACCTCCGGCGGCGGGCCCATGGGGCGTCCCGCGATGACGGTGTGCAGCTGACCGTCCCGCTCCGACAGTCGCGGGGACTGCTCGCCCATCAGCCACTCGGCCTTGGGCAGGTCTCCGTCGACGATGCAGCTGGGCCGGGTCCGACTGGCCGGAACCGTGGCGTGGAACCAGTCCCGCAGCTCAGGGCTGGAGTAGATGACGCCGTCGGTGCGGGTGTGCAGGTCGACCAGCATCGGCCAGTGCCCGTGCTCCCGGCTGAACCATGGTCCCTCCTTGAAGTGCCACACGAACGGGATGCCGAGGTCCGCGCTGAGCACCTCGTGCACGAACGGCACGGCCTGCCAGTTGAGCAGCCCGTAGATCACGTCGGGAGCCAGCTCGCGGACGGCGTCGCGCCAGCCCTCGCGCGGCACCTCGCTGACGTGCCCGAACGGCAGCGGGCCGACCGTGTTGAACCACAGTGGCCGGTCGGTCCACAGCCCGTGCAGCTCATGTCCCCGCTCGGCGAGCGTGAGGACGCGGTCGGGGTTGTGTGCGAGCTCGCCGACCAGCAGGATGCGCAGGCCGTCCGGGGTGTGCGGGGTCCTCGGGCGCTCCCGGAACGTGCGATAGTGCTCGACCTCGTCGTGCAGGTGACCCGCGGTGCTGTGGAACCGCAGGGGCGCGGTCACGCCGTACCGCGACCGGTACGGGTTGATGCCGCCCCACGGCTCCCGCATGAGCCGGTGACGCTGACCGGGGTGCGACGACCACGTGGCCGTGACCCGGCCGGTCGTGGCGGCGGGTCCCGCCGTGAGCAGCCGGTCCCAGAGCATGCGGTCCAGGTCGTCGGTGGTCAGCTCGTCCCGCTCGACCCAGCGGTCGGCGGTGCGCCGGTGCATGACCTGGACCAGCTGCAGCGGCTCGCCCTCGATGCGTCCGGTGGACGTACGATCCGTGTCGTGCCGCAGCCCGGTCACGGCCAGGGGTGCTGTGGGATCGGCCTCCAGCGCCTCGACGAGCGCCGCGAGGTGCTCGGCGTGCATGACGTCATCGGCGGGCAGGTAGGCGACCAGGGGTGCGGAGGTGAGGTCGAGGCCACGGTTGAGTGCCGCACCGAGGCCGCGGTTGGCGGCGTCCTCGACGAGCGTCACCCGCGGATCGTCCAGGATCGCGGCAGCCGCTGCTGCGGTGTCGCCGGGCGAGCCGTCGGCCACGATGACGCACTCCCAGTCGGTGAAGCGCTGGTGGCGCAGGCTCTCCAGCGCCGCCGGCAGCCACGCCTCCTGGTCGTGGATCGGCACCACCACGGCAACCTTGGCCGACATCTCGCACCTCCCGTGTCCGGCGCACGACACGTGCGTGCGATGGACATACCCCTGAACGCGTCGTGCAAGCCGCGGCCTTGACCTGGAGTGCGCTCCAAGGGCCATGCTGGATCCATGACCGTCACCGAGGTGCCTCCGGAGGGACTCACGATCAGCGCGGCCGCCGAGATGAGCGGTCTCAGCATCGACACGCTGCGTTACTACGAGAAGGAGGGCCTGACCCTGCACCGTCCCGGGCGGTCGCCGTCCGGTCAGCGTCGCTACAGCGAGGACAACCTCCGCTGGCTCGCGACCCTCGTGATGCTGCGCCGCACGGGCATGCCGATCCGCGACATCAAGCGGTTCGTCGAGCTCTATCGCGTGGACGGCAGCGAGGCGGACCGGCTCGCGATCCTCGAGGCCCACCGGGTGCACGTCCTGGAGCAGCTGGCCGAGGTCCAGACGCACCTCGAGGCGATCAACCGCAAGATCGACTACTACACATCAGCAGTGACCGAAGGGAAGTGACGGCCAGATGAAGACCACCGCATGGGGGAGCCAGGGGCTCGAGGCCAGCGTCGAGGGGCTCGGCGCGATGGGCATGTCCGCGTTCTACGGGGCCCGGGACGACGAGGAGTCGGCGGCGACGCTGAACCGCGCTCTCGATCTCGGGGTGAGCCTGATCGACACCGCCGAGATGTACGGTCCCTTCCTCAACGAGCAGCTGATCGCTCGTACGATCGGGAGCCGCAAGGACGAGTACGCGCTCGCGACCAAGACGGGCGTCGAGATCGGCGACCACGGCGAGCGGGTCGGGCCGAACGGCTCACCGGCGTACCTGCGCAAGGCGCTCGAGCGCTCGCTGCGCAACCTGGACCGCGAGACGATCGACCTGTACTACATCCACCGCGTCGACCCCGACACGCCGATCGAGGAGACGTTCGGCGCGTTGAGCGAGTTCGTCCAGGAGGGCAAGGTCCGCTACCTCGGCATCTCCGAGGCGTCGCCCGAGACGATCAGGCGCGCGCACGCGACGCACCCGCTGACGGCGGTGCAGACCGAGTACTCGCTGTTCGAGCGCTCGCCCGAGGTCAACGGCGTGCTCGACACGACCCGCGAGCTGGGCATCGCCTTCGTCGCGTACTCGCCCCTCGGCCGCGGTCTCCTGACCGGCAAGATCGCGTCTGCGGACGATCTCGACGCCGACGACTTCCGTCGCACGAGCCCGCGCTTCGCCGACGAGAACCTCGCGGCGAACCTGTCGGTGGTCGACCGGGTGCGCGCCCTCGCCGAGGGCAAGGGCGTCACCCCCGGCCAGCTCGCGCTGGCCTGGGTGCTGCACCAGGACGGGGTCGTCGCGATCCCCGGCACGAAGCGCCGGACCTACCTGGAGGAGAACGTCGCCGCCGCGGACATCGAGCTCACGGCCGACGACCTGGCGACGCTGGACGAGGCGGCGCCGGTCGGGGTCACGGCAGGTGAGCGCTACCCCGAGGCAGCCCTCAAGGGACTGACCATCTGACTCAGCCCCGGGCGTACCTGAGGAACCACTCGACCAGCGGTGTGACCTCACGCCAGTCGGCCCGGACCCGGTCGACGAGCTCGGGGGTGTGGATGACCGGCTCGAAGCCGTACGACTTGCCCACGTTCATCGACTTGTGACGCAGCAGGTCGATGCGCGGGTGGTCGGCGTCGTAGCCGCGCGGAGAGGTCTTGAGCCGGTTGCCGCCGATCTCCCACCCCGACGACCTGAGCGCGGCCAGGATCTCCTCGAGCTCCCGGCCGCGCCGGTCGTCGACGATCGCCTCGCGGATGCTCGCGAGCCGGGCGGGGGACGCCTCGTAGAAGCCGGACCCGACACGTACGCCCGGGGCGCCGACCTGCACGTAGTAGCCGGTCGAGGGACCCTTCGCGACGAACGCGCCCTGGTGGGTCTTGTAGGGGGTCTTGTCCTTCGCGAACCGCACGTCGCGGTACGGCCGGTAGATGCGCGCCTCACCGAACTCGTCGGCCAGCGCTGCGACCAGCGCCCTCATCGGGGCGGCGACGGCCGTCGCGTAGACCTCCTTGTGGGCCTCCCAGAAGGTCTTGGTGTTGTCCATCTCGAGGTCGTCGTAGAAGTCGAGCGCTGCCTCGGGGAATCCGGTGAACTGGTGCTGGGTCGAGGAGGGCACCCACCGAGACTACGCGTCGACGCTCTGCTGGCCGAGGACGGCCAGCAGGCGCAGCTTGCCGTGGGCCTCGGTGCCGGGGGCGGCGCCCAGGATGACGAGCCGCTGGCCGTCCTCCCCGGTCGCCATGGTCTCGCAGTCGACCTCGAGCACGCCCACCTGCGGGTGGTTGAAGCGCTTGGTCCGCATGTGCCTGACGCCCACCTCGTGGCGTGCCCAGATCTCGGCGAACTCGGGGCTCTGCGCCAGCAGTGCGTCGACGAGCTCGGTGACGTCGGCGTCGTGTCGCCGCCGCGACCAGGTGGCCCGCAGGTCGGCGACGCGTACCCGGCTGTGCTCGGCGCGGTCCTCGGGCAGTGCCTGGTCCTGCGCCCCGGGCTGGGTGAACCAGCGGTACGTGGAGCTGGCCTCGACGCCCGTACGACCGCGATGATCGCCCTGCAGCAGCAGTGACAACCGGTTCTGGGCCAGGACGACGTCGGTGTCGGAGCAGACGAACGCGACGCAGTCCTCCAGCTGGTCGAGCACGTGCAGCAGCACCGGGCGGACGTGGGAGGAGACACTCACGCGATCCGGGGCGGGGTGGCCCGCGAGCCGGTGCAGGTGGTCGCTCTCGTCCCGGCTGAGGCGCAGGGTGCGGGCCAGCGCGCGCAGCATCTGCGTCGAGGGCTGTGGGCTGCGGCCCTGCTCGAGCCGCGCGTAGTAGTCGACCGACATGCCGGTCAGCTGGGCGACCTCCTCGCGCCGCAGGCCCGGGGCCCGGCGCCGCGGCCCCGCCGTGAGGCCGACGTCGCCGGGCTGCAGGGCGTCCCGGCGGCGGACCAGGAAGTCGGCCAGTGCTTCACGTTCCATGTCCCCATCATCGCCCCGGATGCCAGTCCTAAACAGGGACCGCCAGTCCGTGGTTGACCGCTCCTCTTCCATGCCTGGTGATCGCGGCGCACGGTGGGGACATGACCACACAGACACGTGCGACCAAGACTCTCGGCACGCTCGGCACGACCCCCGCGATGGGGCTGGGGCTCATGGGCATGTCAGCCCTGTACGGACCGGCGGATCGCGATGAGAGCATCGCCACGATCCGCGCGGCGATCGACGCCGGCATCAGGCTGCTCGACACCGGCGACTTCTACGCGATGGGGCACAACGAGATGCTGCTGCGCGATGCCCTGACGGGCGTGGACCGCGACAGCGTCGACATCAGCGTGAAGTTCGGGGCCCTGCGCGGGCCCGACGGCGGTTGGTACGGCTTCGACGCGCGTCCCGGGGCGGTCAAGACGTTCCTCGCCTACTCGCTGGAGCGGCTCGGCACCGACCACGTCGACGTCTACCGGCCGGCGCGGCTCGACCCCGACGTGCCGATCGAGGACACCGTGGGCGCGATCGCCGAGATGGTGGAGGCCGGCTTCGTGCGGCACATCGGCCTCTCCGAGGTAGGCGCCGAGACGATCCGCCGCGCCCATGCGGTGCACCCGATCAGTGACCTGCAGATCGAGTACTCACTGGTCTCGCGCGGTGTCGAGGGCGACATCCTCGACACCTGCCGCGAGCTGGGCATCGGCATCACCGCGTACGGCGTGCTGTCGCGCGGGCTCATCAGCGGCCACTACTCGCGCGACAACGTCCAGGCGAACGACTTCCGCTCGCACTCGCCCCGGTTCCAGGGGGACAACCTGGACCGCAACCTCGCCCTCGTCGAGACGCTGCGCGCCGTCGCGGCGGACAGCGGGGTGAGCGTCGCGCAGGCCGCGATCGCCTGGGTCGCGTCCCGCGGCGACGACATCGTCCCGCTCGTCGGGGCCCGTACGCGCGAACGGCTCGCGGAGTCGCTCGGCGCGGTCGGGGTGGAGCTGGGTGAGGAGCAGCTGGCCGCGATCGAGGCGGCGATGCCTGCCGGTGAGGTCGCCGGTACCCGCTACGCCTCCGAGCAGATGGCCATGCTCGACAGCGAGCGCTGACCCTCCCTCCGGGGGACCGGCGATGAGGGTTTGCGGTAGTCACAGCTGCCGCAAACCCTCATCGTGCGTCCCGGGTACGACCCAGGATGAGCGTTTGGGGTGGTCACAGCTGCCGCAAACCCTCATCGTCCGTCCCCGCCTGCGGCCGGGTGGGGTCAGAGGGTGAGGAGGACCTTGCCGGTGGCGCGGCGCTCGTCGAGGGTCAGGAGCGCCTGGGTTGCTTCGGCGAGGGGGAAGGTCGGACCGATGACAGGACGCAGCGCGCCGCTCGCGAGGTGCGGCTCCATCGCGTCCCACTCGGCCGCGATGGCGCCGGGCCGGGCGAGGACGGACGCGCCCCAGCCGACACCGACGACCGAGACGTTGTTGAGCAGCAGCCGGTTGACCTTGACCGTCGGGATCTCGCCGGCGGTGAAGCCGATGACCAGCAGCCGGCCGTTCTCGGCCAGGCAGCGCAGGGAGTCGGTGAACCGGTCGCCGCCCACCGGGTCGACGACGACGTCGACCTTGCCGCGGGCGACGGTCGCATCCTTGAACCCGTCGGCGAGGACGAACTCGTCGGCGCCCGCCTCGAGCGCCACCGCACCCTTCTCGGCGGTCGACGTCACGGCGACGACGCGACCCGCGCCGAACGCCTTGGCGACCTGGATCGCGGCGGTGCCGACACCGCCGGCCGCGCCGTGCACCAGGACGGACTCGCCGGGCTGCAGGTGCCCGCGCTCGATCAGCGCGAAGTAGGCGGTGCCGTAGTTGAAGATGAACGAGGCACCCTGCTCGTACGAGACGGAGTCGGGCAGCTTGAAGGTCTCCGAGACCGGCGCCACGGCCTGCTCGGCGAAGCCACCCAGGAGGCACAGGGCGGCGACGCGGTCACCCGCGACGAGGCCGGAGCCCTCGGGGGCGCTCAGCACCTCGCCGGCGATCTCGGCGCCGGGGGTGAAGGGCAGGTCCGGCTTGACCTGGTAGAGCCCGCGGGTCTGGAGCACCTCGGGGAACGCGACGCCGGCGGCGTGCACGCGGATGAGGACCTGGCCGTCGGCCGGGACCGGATCGGGGACGTCGAGGAGCTCGACCGCCGTGGGCCCGTCGAGCGTGGTGATCTGGATCGCCTTCATGGTCGCGACCCTACCGCAGGACTAAGCGGATGCTTAGCGATTCGAGCGGGTGCGTCGACGTTCGCTCAGCGGCCGAGCCACGAGCGCGACCGCGAGCAGGACGGTGGCGCCGAGCCCCCACCACAGCAGGCGGTTCCGCGGTCCGGCCATCGGGTCCGCGACGACCGCAGTGGGCCGGATGCCCGTGCCGGTGGTCTGCGGGACCGTCGAGGTCCGCTTGCTCGGAGGCGCCGCGCTGGAGCTCGTCAGTGCCGCGACGGGCTGAATGCGTCCCCAGCCCTCGCGATCGTTGCGCGTGGCCATGCGGGGACGGTCGGCCGTCGAGGTGATGCGGTTGATGATCTGGGCGGCCGAGTCCTTGGGGAAGCGCTCACGCAGCTGCGCGGCCAGCGCGCTCACGTACGGCGTCGAGTAGCTGGTGTAGGGATGATCCAACCCCACCAGGCAGTCGCCGTTCGCGTGGAACGTCGTGGGGACGTTGGCTCCCGGGGCAGAGACGTCGACGTGCCGGCCGCGGATCGACCAGTTGTCGACGCCGCCCTCGGGTCGTGCGGCGGCGACGCCGAGCACCCCGTCGAACCCTGCCGGGTACTGGACCTGCGTGTAGGGGACCTGGGGGTCTCCGGGCTTGTTGCCGGCTGCGGCCACCACGACGATGTCCTTGCGCACCGCGAAGGCGACGGCGGACTCCAGCTCCTTCAGGTCCGGGTCGCCCGGACCGGTGCTGATCGAGACGTTGATGACGTCGACCTCGTCCTGCTCGGCGGCCCAGCGGATGCCCCGTGCGACGTTCGCCGTGGAGATCTCGTCGTTGAGGAGGTTGACCCGCACCGACAGCAGCTTGGCGTCCGGCGCAGCACCGGTGAGCACCGACTTCTTCTTCAGCTGACGGGCGCGGATGATGCCGGCCACCGCGGTGCCGTGGCCCTGCTGGTCGTCGGTGCCCGAACCTCCCACGAACGACTTCTGGCCCACGATGACGCCGTCGAAGTGGGGGTTGTCGGCGTTGATCCCCGAGTCCACCACCGCGACGACCGTCCCCTTGCCGGTCGCGAGCTTCCACGACTCGGTGAAGCCGGTCTGGACGAGATTGGCGTTGGCTGCTGCGTCGGTCACCCACTTGGTCTTGCCGACCGTGCACTTGCCGTCATCGGTCGTCTGGGCCGCGGCGGGCGACACTGCGACGGCCGGGAGGGCGACGGACCCGGCCAGGACGAGCAGCGCCATCGGCAGGGCGCGCCTCATCCGACGGGTGCCCCGGCGCGCTCGACGTCGAGGGACGGTCCGTCACGGAACAGCTCGGTCCACGCACGCGGGACAGGCACCGGGGTGACGCCGCCGTAGCCGAGGCGCTTTTGCGCCTCGTCGACGGAGTTCTTGGGCTCGATCGCGTACCGGGTCGCGAGCGAGTCGATCAGGAACTCGGTGTCGACCGGGCCGCCCTGCGGGCGCGTCGTGCCGTAGACCAGGGCGCCACGGCCCTGCTGGACATCGGTCGTCACGGCCGATCCGTTCGGCAGCACCGACGGGTCGGTGGACGAGGCCAGATAGGCGCCGCTCGTCGTCGTGGCGTCCTCACCCCGCTCGAGGATCAGGCACGGGGTCGACTCGGTGTAGGAGGACGGCACGTCGTCCGGCCAGTCGCGAGGGTACGGCGTCTCGTTCGGCAGCGTGTTGAGGCTGCCGAAGTCGGCCGGGTCGAGGTTGCGCGGCTCGGACTGGCCGTTGGGGCTGACGAGGTAGATCTGGTACGCGAAGTCGGTGAGCGGGACGAGACCGCCCTCGGCGAGCACGTACTTGCGCCCGTCGACGTCGACCGGGGTGCCGATCGTGTCGAGCCCCTCGATCGCCTGCCGGCCCTGCCGGAACGGCTGACCGGTCCCGGGCACCGAGAACGCCTGGATGGGGCTCGCGACCGGCAGCAGCTCGAGCCAGCTGTTGGGAGCTGGGAACGCGGTCGTGCGGTCGAGGGCCAGCGCACGAAGGATCGCTCGACCCGTCTCGCCGTCCGGTGGCACGGGGTAGCGGTAGCCGTCCGCCACGATCCAGTACTTCGCGTCGTCACGGGAGCGCACGACGAGGGCGGAGCCTGACGAACGCTTCGCGCCGGGTGTCGTGTCGACGACGGTGCGCAGGCCGCCGTCGGTGTTGGTGCACGCGGTCCACCCGTCCTGGACGAGCCGGTTGGCCGGGGGCAGGTAGTCGGGCGCGTTGAGGATGCCGATCGCGTTGCGCTTGGGCTCCTTGACCAGGATGTCGTCGGGGACATAGCTGATCTTGGGCTCGTCCCGCAGCGCCAGACGGGCCGACGCGATGTTCGCGACCGGGAACAGCTCGTCGTTGTACATGAGGAAGCGCGAGCCGCTCTCCTTGCCGATCACCAGCCCGTTGTCACGCCAGTCGTCACTGACGGTCGGCTTGAGGACGCCGGTGACGGCGGCTCCGGCGACGAGGATGCCCGCGAGGACGAGTCCACCGATGATCGTGCGGCCGTAGCGAACCGGCTCCACCTCACGCCCGCCCGGAGCACCGCTCAGGAAAGCGGTGACCAGACGGCGGCGGTTGAAGTCGTGCGCCTCGACCAGGTCGCGCTTGCTCGCCATGCGTCAGACGACGCGGTGACGCGCAGCGTACGGGCGCTTGACCAGCACCCCACCGACCACGATCAGGCCGAGTCCGAGGACCAGGACAGGAAGCTGACCGGGGGAGCCGGCGTCGGGCAGAGCGCCCTTCGGGGCCGCGGTGGGCGCGGTGGCGCTCTGCGGCGCGACGCCGGTGCCGAGCACGGGGTCGACGCTGGAGCCGGTGTTGCCGCCCTGGGACTCCGAGCTGCCCGAGCCCGGATCGCTGTCTCCGGTGTCGTCACCGGGGGTGCTGTCGTCGTCGCTGTCGACGTCGCCGGTCTCGCCGCCGGGATCGATCGAGTCGCCGGGGGTCGGACGCGTCGGGGAGGTCGGGGCCGGCGTCGTCGGTGCGGTCGTCGGATCCCCGGGTGTCGGCGTGGGGAACGTCGGCGTGGGGATCGTCGGCTCCGGGGTCGTCGGGTCGGGGGTCGTCGGCTCCGGCGTGGGGGTCGGTGCGGTGGTCTCGTCGTCGTCGTCGTCGCGGGCGAGGGCGAGCGCCTCGAGGTCGTCCATGTCGAGGTCGGCGAGCTGATCCGCCGGGATGTCCAGGCCGAGCGCCTGTGCCCGGGCGGAGATCTCGGCCGTCGTGGGCGCCCCAGCGGGGACGCTGGCTCCGACCTCTTCGGTGTCGGCGGCGTTCGCGATGCCGGGGAGTGCGACCGAGACCATGGCCAGTCCGAGGCCGATGGTGCCGGAGGCGGCGATCTTGCGAGCGGTGTTCATGGTTCTCCTTGGATCAGGACCGGACGGCCGAGACGATTCCGATGGCGATGACGAGCAGGGGGACGATCGCGACGAGAGCGATGAGCTCGAGAACTTCAGCCATCCGTCCTCGCGAGACCGTACGCGTGGAGGTGACGAGTGTCGAGACGAGGGTGCCGGCGGCGACCACGATCAGGACCACGATGAGGCCGGGACGCCAGTCGGGCTCCAGCACCAGCACGCTGATCGCGATGGACAGGATCCCGGCCGCAGCGGTGAGCAGACCCGCGCCGACCTCTGTGCCGGAGCGGAACTGCCGGGTGCGTACGAGCAGGGCGACTGCGGCTGCGACGGTGGTCAGCATGCCGGTCAGACCCAGGGTCACCGCGAGCGGAGCGACCGCGATCAGCAGCAGGCCGCTGGTGACGGTCGTGGCCAGCAGGACGTCATGGCCGACGCGCGCGCCCGTGCGGACCTTCTCGATGTCGACCTCGGAGGGGTCGTCGGGGAGGGACGCAGGGTCCTCGGGCTGGGGCGAGGACGCACCGGCCGAGGTGAGCGCCAGCGCAGGCTGGACGCCCGAGGCGATGACTGCGAGCGCCAGCGCCACGAGGTAGATCTTGGCCGGCTCGAGGTCGGTCGCGATCACGAGCCCGCTGGCGGCTGCGGCGATGACTCCCAGGATGACGCCGGGCAGCATGAGCAGTCGCCGGCTCTCCAACCCGGCCATGGCCAAGATGGCCGTCACGGCGCCGGCGCCTCCCGCGGATGCCAGTGGCGCACCGAGGATCTCGTCGGAGGAGACTGCGGTGAACGCACCGACCGCGGCGTAGACGACTGCCGACCAGCCCAGCATCAGCGCGATCTCGTTCTCGTGCTCCAGGCGCGACACCACGATGGACGCGGTCAGCAGCACCAGCGCGATCCCACCGGCGAGCGCTCCGGCCAGGATGCTCGTGCGCTCGACGCCGATCGACAGGGCGCCGAGCGCCAGCAGCGATCCCGATGCGATGAGGGCGGTGTTACGGGCGGCCGTGGGCTCCCAAGGGCGGGTGGTCTCCTCGATGACGTCGGACATCGCCTCGACGACGTCGTCGTAGACGCGAGGGCTGTCCTCGTGGCCCGGGGCGAGGGTCAGGACGGCACCGTCGTAGACGTTCTGGAACGCGAGCCCGGCCGACGCCGAGAGCTGGGTGCCGTCTGCCGCCAGCAGGCGGAAGCCCGTGTGGGCCGATCCCGGCTCCAGCACGCCCATCGACCGCGCGAGCTCAGGCAGCAGCTCGGCAACGGTGACGGACGACGGCAGGGCGAGATCGGTGCGACGGTCGCCGGAGGCGATCGTCACCCGAACCAGTCCACCCAGGGAGTGGACGGCAGTGCTGGAGGTCATGCAATGACTCCTGGAGTCGTGTCGTCGTCGTCGAGCCACTGGTCGTCGTCGAACGCCATGTGGTCGACGAGCTGGTCATTGTTGTCGCCGGGCCGCTGCCCCGAGCGGCCGGCCCCCGCGCCTGCGCCGGCTGCGCCGCGCGCACCGGCCGCCCCACGCGAGCCGGAGCCGGTCCCACGGGCGCCGGCCGGCGAGCCGGCGCCGGAACGTCCTGCGCCGGACTGAGCGCCGCCGGGCCTGCCCGCGGAGGACTGCGCTCCGCCGGCGCGACCTGCGGACGACTGGGCGCCGCCGGGACGTCCTGCCGAGGACTGCGCTCCACCCGACTGGGCCCCGCTCGACGAAGCGGCACCGGCCGCACCTGCGCTGCGGGCGCCCAGCGTCGAGCCGTTCTGCATGCCGGCGGTACGTCCGGGTGCCGCGCTCCCGGCGGCGCTCGCGCCACCGGTCAGACGGTTGAGCAGGCCTCGCCCAGCACCGAGGGCCCCGGCCGCGCTCGCCGCGGCTCCTGCGCCGCCTCCGCCGATCGTTCCCGCGCTGGCGGCAGCTCCGCCCGCAGTCCCGCCGGGGGCACCGCTGCCCCCGCCTGAGCCGACACCACCGGCACCGGGATCGCCGGGCTCGCCGGCGACACCGGGGCCGGGACCGGGGTCGCCGGGGGTCAGGAGCGCGCCTGGGTGCAGGCCGCCGATGGCCCACGAGCTGCTACCGCTGTGCCCACTGGCCGACAGCATCGAGGCGGCAGCGGTGCTTCCGCCGACCACGGGATTGCCGGAGCCGCCGGAGCCGGACCCACCGGACCCACCAGAGCCGGACCCCCCACGGGTGGGATGGGGCTTGTCGTCGTCCACCGGGTTCTTGCCGATGGGGGCAGCCTTGCTCAGCAGGGCTTGGGCGACCTTCATCGAGGCATCGAATGAGTCGAGCGCCTCTCCCGCCTTGCGCTCGCGCTCCTTGAGTGCCGCGTCGTGTGCCGAGACGGCAGCATCATGTTTCTTGACGTCGGCCTTGTGCTCCTTGATGGCATCATCGTCCGCGCCGGCATCCAGCGAGGCGGGGGCCGAACCCGGCGGGCTGCCCACAGGGGGGAGCGCGCCGAGGTTCTTCTCCGCGAGCGCGAGACCGTGCCGGGCCTCCTCCATCGCGAGGGCCGACTTCTCCATCTGGTCGCGGTACTCCTCGAGCTGCTGACGCTTCTTCTCGAAGGCGGCCGCAGCCGCGTCCGCGTCGGCACCGGTCCAGGCCTTGCGAGTGCGCGAGGCCTGGGCATCCAGCTCATCGATGATCTCGGTGACCTTCGCGTAGGAGCTCTTCCATGCGCGCTTCTTGCTGCTGGCGTTGTGGGGTGCGGTAGCCGCTATCTCCTGCAGCTTTGCCTCATTGGGTCCCATCAGACGTTCCCCCTGTCTTTGTGGTGAGTGCGGACGAGACGCCGCGGCGACGCCGGGCCATGGCGGCGGCAACGACGAGCAGGGCGACGAGGACGGCCGCTCCGATGATCCATGGCAGAGGTGACGACGACTCGTCCTCGGCCGCCGGCTGGGCAGACTGATCCGCGGCGGGCTTGTCGTTGGTGTCGGCGGGTGTCGGCTTCGGGGTGGGGGCGTCGGGGTCCTTCCACGCCGACTGCGGGTACGTGTCGAAGGCGTAGTTGGGGCCCTTGAGAAGAGGGTTCTCGTCGGGCCAGCCGGCCGGGTCGCGAGCGAGCAGCTCCTCGAGGCTGATGACGCCGAACCCGCCCTCCATGCTGTAGCCGTAGTCGCGTCCGCCGGCGCTGTGGATGAGCTGCTGGATCAGCTGGTTGCCGGTGGCATGGGGGTACTTGGACTTCACCAGCGCCAGGGCGCCCGCCACCAAGGGTGTGGCGTCCGAGGTGCCGGTGCGCTCCACACCGGAGACCCAGCGTGCCTGGGTGGCGGTGCCCTTCATGGCTCCGGAGGCGATGTCGACGCCGGGGGCGATGATCGTGATGTTGCCCTCGGGCTGCTTCTTCCACGGGCGGATCTTCTTGTCCAGCACGCCGACGGCCACGACACCGGGCAGGCTGGCCGGTTCGGTCACGGCGGCGTTCGGGTTGCCCGCGCCGGCGACCACGACGATGCCTGCCGCCTGCGCCGCCTCGATCTGCGGCTCGAGCATGGTGCTGTTGGTGAAGGAGTAGCTGATGATGTCGACCTTGTCCTTGATCGCCTGCTCGAACAGCTCGCCGGGATATGGCGTTTCCGGGTCGGTAGGGTCGGGATCCATCTGGTAGAAGTACACCTCGGCGTCCGGTGCCATGCCGGTGATGCCGGCCCCGCCGGGCGCGTTGCCCTTGCCCTGGCCCACGATCAGCGTGGTCATGGCGGTGCCGTGGCTCGCGTAGAACTCACGGGAGAAGGACCTGGGCTTGATGAGCCCGGACTTCAGGCCGGGCGCAAGAGCTGCACGCAGCTTGACCTTGGCGCCGTCCAGCTCGGGGATGTCGCGGTTCAGCGCACCGTCGATGACGGCGATCTTCACGCCCTTGCCGGTCGACTGCTCGTGGTTCGATGCCACGCTGAGACTGGTGAACCACCATGGCTCGAGCGGCTTCGCCGAGGCGGGTGGTGTGGCAAGGGTGAGGAGGACCAATGCGGCGGCGACAGCGGCGCCCCCGCGGCCGCGGATTGTCACTTGGGAGCTCCTCCGGAGGCGTCGAAGAGAGCGTCCTCGCCCTGATCTTCGCCGAAGGTTGGGATGCTCGGAGCTTCCTCCGAGCGGAGGCCGTCGAGGGACGGCTCCTTGACACTGGGGTTCTCCTCGTCGAAGGCGTCGATCTCCGGGGTGGTGTCGAGATCGGTATCAGGCTCCTGCAGCCGGTGGCCGGCCTCGTTGCGGGCCTGCTCGTGCGCTTTAATCAGCGATGCGGTGTCGACCTTTGCCGCGATCATCGCCATCGTGGCGAGAACGTCGTTGTCGGTCTGGTCGTGGTTGTGCGCGGCCTGGACGATCGTGCTGCCGAAGTCGTCGAGATCGGTCGTCATCGCCGCGAGGGTCTTGTCGAAGACCTCGACGACGGCCTGGTGCTGGTCGAAGAGCGCCTGGGCGGACGGGTACGAGCTGAAGCCGCCACCCCCCGCGGCGTCCGCGAGCTCGGTGCGGGCAGCCTGCGCCCTCTCGTTGAGTGCCGCGGTGGCGCGGCCGATCTTCTCGACCTCTTCGATCGTCAGCTCGATGTGAGCGCCGGAACCGCTCCCGCCGAAGGCGGGAGCGGTTCCAAGACGTGCGTCAGGGTCCATGCGTGATCAGCCGCCGAACGACGAGGCGTTCTGGGTCTCGGTGCGGCGGTAGTCCTCACCGGAGTCGTTGACGGCCTGGCCCGACTGGGACAGCGTCAGCTTGAGGTCCTGGATGGCCTGGTCCCACTTGGCCTTGGCCTGCTGGTAGGAGGCAGCAGCCTCACCGGTCCAGTCGCCCTTGAGGGGCGTCAGGTCCTGGTCGAGCTGGTTGAGGCGAGCCTCGAGCTTGGCCACGCCTGCAGCGACTTCGCCCGCGAGGTTGCCGAGGCCGCCGAAGGAGACGGCAAGACGTCCTGTGTTTCCGGTCATGGTGAAGTCCTCTCTCAACCCTGCGTGGTCATGCGGTTGGCGATCTGCGTGTACTTGTCCTGCTGCGCCTGATCGGTGGTCGTGTACGCCTTGTCGGCGCCCGTCAGGTTGGCGTCGAAGACCTCGAGCGCCTTCAGGATGTGGTTGGTCTCGCGGGTCCAGGCGTTGATGAGGCCGGTGAAGCTCTCGGATCCTCCGCCCTCCCACGATCCCTTGGTCTGCAGACGGGTCGGCATGTTGCCGACCTCGGTGTTGAGCTCGCCGTGCGCGTCGCGCACCAGCCCGGCAGCCTTGGTCAGCGCCATTTCTTCGCGGCTGAGATCAGTCATGAGGTTCCCCCTTGCGCTCTCGCGCCGAGACGATGTGTGCGGCCAGACTATGACAGGTGGTCTTGATTGACTACTGGAACGGCGGATTTTCTAGTTCTTTGTGATGGCGAGCGGTTCTCACGGCGAGGTGAGGATGCGCATCCAGTCGAACAGCCCCGTGGCGAGCGGCAGCGAGCCGTAGACGAGGATCCCGGCGAACGTCTCGGCGGTCTCGGCGGTGCGTGACCACCTCACCGAGGACCAGCCGCGGGAGACCGCGCGGGCGACGACGACCAGGAGCATCCCGAGGGCCACGATCGCGGCGGTGACGAACGGCCTGATCGAGTCGCCGAGCTGATCGAACGCGTAGATCGTGACGAGCACCAGCACGATCGTCCCGGCGCTGCGCTGGGCGCGGCGTGCGGTGCGGATGCGGAGTGCCCGGCCGCCCAACGTGAAGCTGCCACCCACGCCGACGCACAACAAGATGATGCCGATGCGGCGGGATGTGCCGTGGTCGCCCAGCAGGAGGGCGACCGTGGCCACGACGACGGCGACCGCGCCGAACACGCTGGCCGCGTCCACGAGGCGCAGTGCCCGTCGCGCGACGGACTCGACGTCGTCGCGGCGGATGACGCCTCGGAACGACCGCCGCGGCTGCTCACGCGCGGTCCACGCAGTGACGGCGAGGCGGGCGAAGTCGAGCAGGACGTGATCGGGCACCTCCACGACCCGAGCCGGTACGAGGCGGGTCGACACCGTCGCCAGGGTGAGGAGCAGGACCCAGAAGGTTGTCGTCGACCACTCCATCAGCAGGCAAGCCGCGGCACAACCGGCCACGACGCACCCGGTGACCATCCAGCCGAGGAGCCAGTCGTCGGCGATCCGGGGAGACCCGGAGCGGACGACGGCGGCGCTGGCAGCTGCCACGAGTCCTGATACTGCGGCCACCAACAGGACGTCACCGACGTCGCCGTCGTCGAGGGTCGCCATCGTCACGGTCGCCGCACCAGCCGCGACCAGCAGAGGGACGACTGAGAGCCAGGCCCGGTCGACGCGACGCTCGCCGCGTGCCAGCAGCACGGCCAGCAGGGCGATGACCAGGAGTGCGGCCGTGGCGGCGTCAGCGGCGGTGCCGCCCTCCAGCGTGCCCGCGACGGCGGCGAAGATGCCGGCGGCGCCGGTCGCCAGCGGCATCATGACGGCGCGGCGACCCTCTGAGCGCGGTGCCGGCGCGTCACCGGTCGTCTCCTCGGCGGTCTCGCGAACCGGCTGGCCCGGCTGGCCCGTGCCGGCGATCGCCACCAGCACGTCACCGTGGGTCAGACCGACGCCGTGGACGGTGTCACGAGGGGCGAGCCCGCGGCCGGCCGCGCTGTGCAGGACGGCAGGGCCACCGTCGGTGCGCTCGGCGTACATGTGCGCCAGGGAGGAGATCTCGGTCCAGAGTGGAACCGCCACGTCGACACGTCCGCCGTCGCCGAGAATCGTCAGCCGGACGGTGGCGTGCACGATGCTGTCGGTCATGTCCCCCCTTTTCGCCTGGGGTACATGGTGCCTGATCCCGGGGGCGTTGTCGTCACAGGCTGTCAGCCCGATAGCACGTACGTGGTGCCGCGTGGCCCGAGTTCCCCCTAGGATTGGCCCGGCAACGGGGGTGCAGGCACGCCGACCCCTTCTTCTTCGTCCGACGGAGGTCCACGTGTCCACCACGCTGCGCCGCGGGGAGCGCATCGAGCGACCGTCCGTGCCCGAGGGCCGCTTCGATCTCCAGCCCCCACCTGAGCTCCAGCCGCACGAGGGCATCGGCGGTGCCCTGATGATGGCGCTGCCGATGCTCGCGAGCGTCGGCTCGATCGTCTTCGTCGCCTCGAGCGGCGCCGGTGCGCGCGGCTTCATCGCCGCCGGCATGTTCCTGGTCGCCACGCTCGGCTTCGTGGCCGTCAACGTCGAACGACAGCTCAAGCAGCGCAAGACCAAGGTGGTCGGCGCCCGGCGCGAGTATCTGCAGTACCTCTCGACGGTCCGCGGCAACGTCCGCCGGGTCGCCGAGGAGCAGCGTGACGGGCTCGTCTGGCTCCACCCCTCGCCGTCCGTCCTCGCGACGTTCGCCGAGGAGGGCAGCCGCGTGTGGGAGAGAGGCGCCGAGGACCCGCACCGCCTGCACGTCCGCTACGGCACGTCGACGCAGCCCTTGGCAGTCGAGCTGGTGCCGCCGGAGACCGCGCCCATCGACCAGGTCGACCCGGTCTGCGCGTCCGCGCTGCACCGTCTGCTCGCGGTGCACCGGGCCCAGCCGAGCCTCCCGGCAGCGATCGACCTGGGTGCGTTCAGCCGCATCGAGCTCATCGGTCCCGAGGGATACGTGCGGGGCCTGGCCCGCTCGATGATCTGCGAGGCCACAGCGTTCCACGCCCCCGACCAGCTCGTCGTGGCCGTGCTCACCGACGGCGACGCCGCGCGGCACTGGGACTGGGTGAAGTGGCTGCCGCAGGCGCAGAGCGGTCGTGAGAACGACGCGGTCGGACCCAGCCGCATGGTGTCGGGATCGATCGACGACCTGGCCGCGATGCTGCCCCGCGAGCTGATCGACCGCCCGCGGTTCGGCGCGGACCAGCCGGTCGAGGGTCCGCACGTCCTGCTCGTGGTGGACGGTGTCGAGCTACCCCCGGGCAACCACCTCGTCCCGGACGAGGGCGTCCACGGCGTCACGGTGCTCGAGCTGCCTGAGCGCTGGGGAGAGCTGGACGACCCGACGCGGCTGCGACTGCAGTTCGAGGACCGGGGCGACAGCGCCGCCGTGACGGCGTGGCGCCGGCACGAGGAGCCCGTACGTGCGTCGGCCGATCATCTCGACCTGCCGTCCGCCGAGGCGTTCGCCCGCCGGCTCGCGCCGCTGGGCGCGGTCGAGGGACCGGTGCGCGAGGACGCGATGGCCGGCACCCCCGATCTCACCGACCTGCTGGGGCTCGGCGACGTCCGCAACCTCAACGTCGCGGACGCATGGCGTGAGCGGCCGGCGCGCGACCAGCTGCGCGTGCCGATCGGCATCGGCGCCAACGGGGCCCCGATCTACCTGGACATCAAGGAGTCCGCCCAGCAGGGCATGGGCCCGCACGGCCTGGTGATCGGTGCGACCGGCTCGGGCAAGTCCGAGCTGCTGCGCACCCTCGTCCTCGGCCTTGCGCTGACCCACTCCTCCGAGACCCTCAACATGGTGCTGGTCGACTTCAAGGGCGGCGCGACGTTCGCGGGCCTGTCGGACCTGCCCCACGTCTCGGCCGTCATCACCAACCTCGAGGACGAGCTGCCGCTCGTCGACCGCATGCAGGATGCCCTGTCCGGTGAGATGGTGCGCCGCCAGGAGCTGCTCCGACGGGCCGGCAACTACGCGTCGGCCCGCGACTACGAGAAGGCGCGGGCGGCCGGCGAGGACCTCGAGCCGATGCCCAGCCTGTTCATCGTGGTCGACGAGTTCTCCGAGATGCTGTCGGCCAAGCCCGACTTCATCGACCTGTTCGTGGCGATCGGTCGACTCGGCCGCTCGCTGGGCCTGCACCTGCTGCTCGCCTCGCAGCGTTTGGAGGAGGGCCGGCTCCGCGGGCTCGAGAGCCACCTGTCGTACCGGATCGGCCTGCGCACGTTCTCGGCGGCCGAGTCGCGAGCCGTGCTCGGCTCGCCCGACGCGTACGAGCTGCCGTCGGTGCCCGGCCTCGGCTATCTCAAGGCCGACCAGTCGAGCATGACGCGGTTCAAGGCCGCGTACGTCTCGGGGCCGCCCCCGCGTCGCGCCGCCGCGGCGATGGCGGACGGTGCCCAGGCGCGCAGCATCCTCCCGTTCACCACGACCCACGTCCTGGCCCCGCTCGACGCCGAGCCGGCCGAGGCCGAGGCCGAGATGCCTGTCGCGCCCGCGGCAGAGAGCACCGCGTCCGTGCTCGACATCGCGGTCGACACGATGGTCGGTCAGGGGCCGCAGGCGCACCAGGTCTGGCTGCCGCCGCTCGACGTGCCCGACACGCTCGACGTGCTCATGCCCGACCTCGCCGAGACCGACGACGCCGGGCTGCTGTCCTCGCGCTGGAGCGTCTACGGCGGCCTCCGCGTGCCCATGGGCACGCTCGATCGCCCGCGCGAGCAGCGACGCGAAGTGCTGACGGTCGACCTGTCCGGTGCCGGTGGCCACCTCGCCGTCGTCGGCGGCCCCCGCAGCGGCAAGAGCACCGTGCTGCGCACCGTCGTCGCGAGCATCGCGCTGACGTCCAGCCCGCGGGACTCGCAGATCTACGTGCTGGACTTCGGCGGCGGCACGTTCTCGGCGATGACCGACCTGCCGCACGTCTCGGGCGTCGGCACGCGCGCCGAGCCCGATGTGGTGCGCCGCATCTTCGCCGAGGTCAACGGCATCGCCGACCGCCGCGAGGCGTACCTGCGCCAGCAGGGCATCGACTCGGTCGAGACCTACCGCGCTCGGCGGCGCGAGGGCTCGGTCGACGACGGCTACGGCGACGTCTACCTCGTGATCGACGGCTGGAGCACGCTGCGAGCCGACTTCGACTCCCTCGAGATGGAGATGCAGACGCTGGCCCAGCGCGGTCTGACGTACGGCATCCACGTCCTCGCCGGTGCGTCGCGCTGGGGTGACTTCCGTGCGGCGATGCGTGATCTGTTCGGCACCCGGCTCGAGCTGCGGCTCGGCGACCCGACCGACTCCGAGATCGACCGCAAGGTCGCCCAGCTCGTCCCCGCCGAGCGACCGGGGCGCGGACTCGTCCCCTCCAAGCTGCACTTCCTGTCGGCGCTGCCGCGCCTCGACGGCAAGGCGGACGGCGCGACCGTCGGCCCCGCCGTCGACGACCTGGTCGCCCGGGTCAAGGCGTCGTGGCCGGGGCAGGGCGGTCCCAAGCTGCGCCTGCTGCCGTCCCGGATCGAGCTGGACCGCGTGCGCGAGCTCGCGGGACAGCCCGACGACCCCCGGGTGCTGCTGGGCATCGACGAGCGCGACCTCGCGCCGGTCGGGCTCGACGTCGAGGCCGAGCCGCACCTGCTGGTCTACGGCGACGGCCGCTCGGGCAAGAGCTCGCTGCTGCGGGCGTACGCCCGAGAGGTGATGCGCAGCCGCACGCCGGCCCAGGCGCAGATCATCGTGGTCGACTACCGCCGCGCGATGCTCGGCGAGCTGCCCGACGAGTTCCAGATGGAGTACGTGTCGAGCGCCGCGCAGATCGAGGCGGTGATCGGTGGCCTGGCCGAGGTGCTGAAGAGCCGCCTGCCCGGACCGGACGTGACCCCGGACCAGCTGCGCAGCCGCTCGTGGTGGAGCGGCCCCGACGCGTACGTCCTGGTCGACGACTACGACCTGGTGTCGCCGCAGAACGCCTCACCGCTCGCGCCCCTCGTGCCGTACCTGGCGCAGGGCCGCGACGTCGGTCTGCACATGGTCGTGGCCCGGCGCTCGGGCGGTGCGTCGCGGGCGTCGTTCGACCCCGTGCTGCAGACGCTGCGCGAGCTCGCCCAGCCCGGCATCCTGCTCTCGGGCAGCCCCGACGAGGGGCCGCTGATCGGCAACGCCCGGCCCCGGCCGTCGCAGGCCGGACGCGCACAGCTCATCACGCGCGACCGCGGCGTGGAGATCATCCAGACCGCCTGGGCCCCACCCACGACCTAGCCCGCCTCCGATCCCGCGAGCCCGCCCGCCGATTCCGCGAGTGGCGCAAGATGGCGGCGACGCGCCGTCCAAAAACTCCATCCTGCGCCACTCGCGGTCAGGTTTGCGCCACTCGGCGACGTCGCGACGTTCGGCGCACGACACCGAGGTCAACAACCGGGCGATCATCGACTGAGCGCGGGGTCGTGGGGGCCGCAGGGGACAATGGACCCATGCGCCTCATCGACCTGCTCCCGAAAGGCGTGACCGATGACGAGGACGCCGTCTACGAGGCGATCACGAAATGGGTCGACGACCGCGGCCTGACGCTGTACCCCGCCCAGGACGAGGCGATCCTCGAGTGCGTCGCCGGTGCGAACGTCGTGCTGGCGACCCCCACCGGATCCGGCAAGAGCCTGGTGGCGACCGGCGCGATGGCCGCGGCCCTGGCGCGCGGCGAGTGCAGCGTCTACACCGCGCCGATCAAGGCGCTCGTGAGCGAGAAGTTCTTCGACCTCTGCGAGATCTTCGGCGCCGAGAACGTGGGCATGGTGACCGGTGACGCCGCGGTCAATGCCGACGCCCCGATCATCGCGGCCACCGCCGAGATCCTGGCCAACATGGCCCTGCGCGAGGGCGCCGAGGCCGACATCGGCCTGGTCGTGATGGACGAGTTCCACTTCTACGCCGATCCCGAGCGCGGGTGGGCGTGGCAGGTGCCGCTGATCGAGCTGCCGCACGCGCAGTTCCTGCTGATGTCGGCCACGCTCGGCGACACCGCCAAGCTGGAGGCCGATCTGACCCGGCGTACCGGCCGTGAGACCACCGTCGTCCGCTCGGCCGAGCGTCCGGTGCCGCTCGTCAGCGAGTACGTCTCGACCCCCGTCCAGGAGACCCTCGAGCAGCTCATCGAGACCGGCCAGACGCCGGTGTACGTCGTGCACTTCACGCAGGTGTCCGCCCTGGAGCGGGCGCAGGCGCTCACCAGCATCAAGGTCGCGACCCGTGCCGAGCGCGACGTGATCGCGGACGCGTTGGGTGACTTCCGGTTCTCGTCGGCGTTCGGCAAGACCCTGTCGCGCCTGATCCGCATGGGCATCGGCGTCCACCACGCCGGCATGCTGCCGCGCTACCGCCGTCTCGTCGAGACCCTCACGCAGCAGGGCCTGCTCAAGGTGGTCTGCGGCACCGACACGCTCGGCGTCGGCATCAACGTGCCGATCCGCACCGTGCTGTTCAGCGGGCTGTCCAAGTACGACGGCACGCGCCAGCGTCAGCTGCAGGTCCGCGAGTTCCAGCAGATCGCCGGCCGCGCGGGGCGGGCGGGCTACGACACGATCGGTCACGTCGTGGTCGAGGCGCCCGAGCACGAGATCGAGAACGCCCGGCTCGTCCGCAAGGCCGGCGACGACCCCAAGAAGCTCAAGCGCATCAACCGCAAGAAGCCCGCCGAGGGCTTCGTGTCGTGGGGGCAGGGCACGTTCGAGAAGCTGTCGACCGGCACCCCCGAGCCTCTGGTCTCGCGCATGAAGGTCAGCCACGCGATGGTGCTCGACGTCATCTCGCGTCCCGGCGACGCCCGCGCCTCGCTCGAGCGGCTGCTGCGCGAGAGCGGTGAGACCGAGGAGGCGCAGGACCGGATGCTCGCGCAGGTCGATGACATCATCGACGCGCTGCTGACCGGCGGCGTCGTCGAGCGGATCGACCCGCCCGACGAGGAGGGTCGCACCCTCCAGCTCACGATCGACCTGCAGGCCAACTTCGCTCTCAACCAGCCGCTGTCGCCGTTCGCGGTCGCGGCCCTGGACCTGCTCGACCGCGAGTCACCGACGTACGCCCTCGACGTCGTGTCGGTCGTCGAGGCGACGCTGGACGACCCCCGCCCGATCATCAACGCGCAGCGTCACCGGGCGCGCGGCGAGGCCATCAACGAGATGAAGATGGACGGCATCGAGTACGACGAGCGGATGGAGCTGCTCGAGGAGATCACGCACCCCAAGCCGCTGGAGGAGCTGCTGACCGCGGCCTACGAGGCGTACCGCATCGGTCACCCCTGGGTCGCGGACCACGAGCTGCGGCCCAAGTCGGTCGTGCGCGAGATGTGGGAGCGCGCGATGACGTTCTCCGAGCTGATCGGCGACTACCAGCTCGCTCGCTCCGAGGGGCTCGTGCTGCGCTATCTCTCCGACGTCTACAAGACGCTGGGGCGCACGGTGCCGGAGAAGGCGCGCAACGAGGAGCTCGAGGACCTCACCGAGTGGCTCGGCGAGCTCGTGCGGCAGACCGACTCCTCGCTGCTGGACGAGTGGGAGTCGCTGATCGCTCCGGGTGTCGACCCCTTGGAGGTACGTCCCCAGGCGATGGCGAGCGAGACGCCGCGGCCGGTCACCGGCAACATCCGCGCGTTCCGGGTGCTGGTGCGCAACGCGATGTTCCGCCGGGTCGAGCTCGCGGCGTTCGGCCGCTGGACCGAGCTCGCGGCACTCGAGCCGGACAGCGAGTGGGACGCCGAGGCCTGGCAGGAGGCGATGGCCGCCTACCGCGAGGAGTACCCGGCCGAGTCGGGGTTCGCGACCAACATCGGCACCGGTCCGGGGTCACGCGGCCCCGAGCTGTTCCTGGTCGAGGAGGGGCCGGAGACCTGGACCGTCCGGCAGACGTTCGACGACCCCGAGGGCGACCGCGACTGGGGCATCAGCGCGACCGTCGACCTGGCGGCGTCTGACGAGGCCGGCGAGGCCGTCGTCACCGTCACCGACGTCGGCCCCCGCTAGCCCGCGGGTCCCCGGAGCGCGGTTTCCCAGGAGCACCCCGGAATCTGACACGGCACCCCTGTCGTACCGAGGGTGACATGTCAGATTCCGGGGTGAGGCCCCACAGATTCCCAGGTTCTCCTGGGAATCAGCGGCCGGGACGCGGCCCCGTCAGGCGGCCTGCTCCCAGGCGAAGTCGGGGACGTTGACCTTGCGGGTCTCCCACCAGTACTGGAAGGTGAACTTCGGCCAGATCGTGCGGTTCTTGCCCTGGCTGTCGAGATACCAGCTGGTGCAGCCGCCCTGGGTCCAGATGCCCTTCTGGACGAGGCGCTGGATCTCGTCGTTGAACTCGTCCTGGGCCTCCTTGGTCGGCTCCGCCGCGGCAGCACCCAACCGGTCCATCTCGTCGAGCAGCCGGATCACGAACTTCGTCTGCTGCTCGATCATGAAGACGACCGAGTTGTGGCCGAGCGCGGTGTTGGGGCCGAGCATGAACGCGAGGTTGGGGAAGCCGTTGACCATCATGCCCATGTACGTCTCGACGCCCTCCTCGCGGAACTGCGAGGCCAGGTCGACGCCGCCCTTGCCCTTGATGTCGAGGTAGTCGAACGCGTCGATGACGTGGAAGCCGGTGCCGTAGATGATCACGTCGGCCTCGTGCTTGACGCCGTTGCCGTCGACGACGCCGTCGCTGAGGATCTCGGTGACCCCGTCGGTGCTGAGCTCGACGTTGTCGCGCAGGAACGTCGGGTAGTACGTGTTGGACTGCAGCACGCGCTTGCAGCCGAGGCGGTAGTCAGGGGTCAGCTTGGCCCGCAGCTCGGCGTCGGGGATCTTCTTCTCCAGGTAGCGAGTGACGATCTTCTCCGCGACGGGCAGCACGTTGAGGTGGCCGTTGAACGCGATCGCGCGTGCCTCGAGACCCCAGTAGAGCGCGTTGCGGTACGCCCGCTGGGCACCGGGCACCGTGGCGAACAGCTTCTTGCGCCACTCGGGCGTGGGCTTGTCGTTCTTGGGCAGGACCCACGGGGGAGTGCGCTGGAAGACCGTCAGCTGGTCGACCTCCTGCGCGATGATCGGGATGAACTGGATCGCGCTGGCACCCGTGCCGATGACCACGACCTTCTTGCCCTTGAGGTCGACCGAGTGGTCCCACTGCGCGGAGTGGAACCGCGGCCCCTCGAACGTGTCCGCCCCGGTGATCTCGGGGATGTTCGGGATGTGCAGCCCGCCGACGCCCGCGACGACGACACGCGCCTCGTAGTCCTCGCCGGACGCGGTGCGCACGGTCCACACCCGCCGCTCCTCGTCCCAGGACGCGCCGGTGACCTCGACCCCGAAGTCGATGTACGGGCGGATGCCCTGCTCGTCGGCAACCTTGCGCATGTACGACCAGATCTCCGGCTGGCCCGAGAAGCTCTTGCTCCAGCCGGTGTTGAGCTCGTACGAGAAGGAGTACATGTGACTGGGGATGTCGCACTCGCACCCGGGGTACGTGTTGTCGCGCCAGGTGCCGCCGACGTCCTGGGCCTTCTCCAGCACGACGAAGTCCTCACGGCCGGAGGCCCGCAGCTTCATGGCCATGCCCATGCCGGAGAATCCGGTACCGATGATGACGATGTCCTTTTTGATCACGTTTCAGATACTATCGGTATCTGAGTGTGGCGCAAGAGTGTCGTGGACCACGAACGAGGAGGAGCAGTGACCGTCGAAGGAGCCCGGACGACCCGTGCGGAGCGTCAGGCGCAGACGCGGCAGAGCCTGATAGCGGTCGCCCGCGAGATGTTCCTCGCCGACGGCTACGGGGCGACGTCGCTCGACAAGGTCGCGGTGCGCGCGGGCTTCTCCAAGGGAGCGGTCTACTCCAACTTCTCCGGCAAGGAGGAGCTGTGCATGGCGGTGCTCGACAGCATCCACGAGGAGCAGCTCGCCGGAGTGGTCGACGCGTTCAGCCGTGACACCGATCTCGACGGCCGCATCGAGGCGTTCGCCGCCTGGGCGCGGGAGGGGCTCGGACAGCCGCGGTGGACCGCGCTCGAGGTCGAGTTCGGGGCGATCGCCCGCCAGAGCCCCTACGTCGCGACCGAGCTGGTCAAGCGGCATCGCACGATCCGTGCGGCGATCGCCGATCTCGTCCGCCAGGTCACGACCGAGGCCGGCCTCGGCGACGTCGTGGACGCCGACCAGACCGCCACGACCCTGCTGAGCCTTGGCATCGGGCTCGGGACGCTGCGGTCCCTGGACCACACGATCGACGTCGGTGTCTTCGCCGACACGATGCGCACGCTGCTCAAGGGCACGACCGGCTGAGCCTCACCTGCGGGTCGTGACCCGCAGGATCTTGTCGTCCGTGCCGTTGGACGTCGTCAGGTAGAGCGCGCCGTCCGGCCCGCGCACGGCCCCGCGGAGCCGCCCGTAGCGTCCGTCGAGCCCCGACGGCTTCCAGGTCTCGCGCAGGCTCCCCGCCGAGCTGAACCGCAGCACACGCAGCGACTCACCCTTGAGCGTCGCCACCGCCAGGGCGCCGTTCCAGTCGCCCCACGAGGAGCCGACGAACGCCGCACCGCTGGTCGCGATCGTCGGGTTGCCCGAGCGCCACGCCGCCGAGCGCTGCGCGCCGCGGAGCGAGTGGTCGGTCATGGGGGAGTCGGCACCCTCGTTGTACGCCGGATCGCCCGCCGAGCGGCGCACCGGGTTCCACCCGTAGTTGCCCTTCTTGACCAGGCGGTTGACCTCGTCGTCGCGATAGCTGCCCTGCTCGACCGACCACATCGTCCCGTCCGCGCGCCGGGCCAGTCCCTGCACGTTGCGGTGGCCGAGCGTGAAGATGCGCCGGGTCATGGGGTTGCTGCTGCGCGCGTACGGGTTCGTCGACACCGCCTTGCCCGACGTGGCGTCGACCCGCAGGACCTTGCCGCCGCCCGAGCGCAGCGACTGGGGGTTGGGGCCGGTCGCGGCGTCGCCCGTGCCGATGTAGAGCTGGTTGCGGCTGCCCTTGGCGAGGGCGCACCCGCCGTGCCGACCGGTCGAGGACGGCAGGCCCGCGACGAGCGTGCGCACGTACGTCGCGGACGTCGCGGCGTTGTCGAGCCGCCAACGGACGACCCGCACCTGGGGGCGTCCACCGGCGTTGCGGTAGCCGTGGCAGGTGATGAACGCCCGGGACGTCGCGAAGTCCGCGGCGACCTCGACCGACATCAGCCCGGTCTCGCCGGAGGACCACATGTGGCGGGGCGCGGTGAAGATCCGGCGGCTCGTGCCGTCCGGGCGCCGCAGGGTGAGGGTCTTGGTGTCCCGCTCGGTGTAGAGCATCGAGCGGTCGGGCAGGAACGCCAGGTCCCACGGCAGCCGCAGCCCGTCCGCGACGACCGTGACCGCGAGATCGGGCTTGGCCGCGGCCTGCGCGGGAGCCCCGGCGAGCAGAGGGAGGCACAAGAGGACGGCGGGGACGACCCGCGACCAACGCATCATCGCTCCAGTCTGCCCTGCGCCGGCGGCGCAGGGCAGGTCTCAGGGAAGGTAGAGCGTCGTCCGGATCGGGTTGTGGTCGGACGCCTTGGTGGCGACGTAGCGGCGGTGCTTGGTGCGGGCCACGATCTTCCAGGCGCTCGACCCGACCGAGGCGCGGATGAAGATGCGGTCGATGTGCCCGCCCCACGTCCGCAGCGACCGGGCGCGGGTGTCCCAGCCGTTGAGGCTGCTGAGGAACGGCCGGGTGTAGGTCGCCGAGCGGTCGTACGCGTCGAACCAGCCCTGGCGGGCCATCTCCCTGCGCGGGCTGTCGTTCATGCCGCGGTAGGAGTTGAAGTCGCCCATGAACACGATCGTGCGACCGTGCGCGACCTTCTTGGTCTTGTCGATGAGCTGGCGGGTCTCCGCCCGGCGCAGCCGCACCGCGGCAGGGGTGTTGGCGTGCGTGAGGTGGGCCGACACGAAGACGTACGCCTTGTTGTTGGTCGCGAGGCGAAGCGAGGCCCACGCAGCGGTGGCCCCGGTGTGGGAGTCGAACGACCCGCGCCACGCGACGTCCTTGGTGCGGGGCCGGCACAGCTCGACCTCGGTGAGCCATCCGCCGTCCCGCAGGACGTACCACTGGCCGGTCGCCTCGTCGAAGTGGCGCGGCCCCTCCCAGAGGGAGGTGTCCGCGCCGCCGACGTACGGGTCCTGGGCGCACGACGTCCGGGTGACCGGCCGGGTGTCCATGCGCAGCTTCGCCGTGCGGTAGTAGAGCGTCTCGTCATCGCGCCCCGGGTCGTCGCTGTAGCGGGCATAGCCGTGCGGTGCGAGCAGCCGGGCCAGGTCGTCGGACCGGCGGGTCGACTCCTGCACCGCGACGACGTCGGCGTCCGCGGCGAGGATGCGGCGGACGATCGCCCGCTCGCGACCCCTCCAGCGCCGGCAGTTGAGGGCGGCCGCGCAGACGTTGAAGGTAGCGACCGACACCGTGGGTCGGTCCCACCGCACCGCCCGGCGCATCGTGAAGTGGCAGTGCGCCGCGGAGCGAGGCCCCGTGCCGTGCCGGGTGACGGCACGGACCGTGACGCAGTAGCGCGTGGCCCGTCGCAGTCCCGCGATCCGGACCGACGTCCGGCGCTTCTTGGACACCTTCACCGGCGCCGACGTCCTGCGCGCCTTGGACGCGCTCTTTGCGTACGAGACCTTGTAGCGGCGTGCGCCGGGCGTCGCGGGCCAGCTGATCGTCAACGAGTGCGGGGTCGACCCGGTGACGTACGGGGCGCCGACCCGGGGGCCGCCGGCAGCAGAGGCCGGCGCGGTCAGCAGGCCGCCGAGGAGGAGCGCGGTCCCCATGGCGGCGACGACGAACCGGAAGGGGGACAGCACCGTGCGATCGTAGGTCGGTGCCGCCTCACCTCACGGTGTTCGTGCCGCGTGTCGGATCAGTATCCGCCGTTGGCCTTGAAGCGGTCGTAGCTGGCCTGGATCTCGGCCTCGGCCTCGACGCGACCGGTCCATGTGGAGCCCTCGACGGACTTGCCGGGCTCGAGGTCCTTGTAGACCGTGAAGAAGTGCTCGATCTCGAGGCGGTCGAACTCCGGGACGTGGTGGATGTCGCGCAGGTGCTGCTGGCGTGGGTCCTTCGCCGGGACGCACAGGACCTTGTCGTCGCCGCCGGCCTCGTCGGTCATGCGGAACATGCCGATCGTGCGGCACGAGATCACGCAGCCGGGGAACGTGGGCTCCGAGAGCAGCACGAGGGCGTCCAGCGGATCGCTGTCCAGGCCGAGGGTGTCGTCGATGAAGCCGTAGTCGGCGGGATACTGCGTGGCGGTGAACAGCGTCCGGTCGAGCCGGATGCGGTGCGACGCGTGATCGACCTCGTACTTGTTGCGGCTACCCTTGGGGATCTCCACGGTGACGTCGAAAATCACTGGTGCCTCCGGCGGTTGTAATCGGGTGCGCGCGCCAGCGGCATCGCGTCACGGGTTTCTCCAATAGTCTGTCGCACGTGGCGCGACGACAAGACATCAGGGTCACCAGAACGCTCCTGTCCCTCGCGCTGCCCCTGGTCGTGATCGCCGCCGTCGTGCTCGGCGGAACGGCCCTGTGGGAGCGCGGTGACCTCAACCGGTTCATCTGCGACGGGGACTGCGGACCGTCCAACGTCATCGCGCCGCGGTCGCTGGCGATCGACGCGACCCCTGGAATCCCGGGGAGGTCCGGATCGACGAAGGACCCGGGACCGGTCGACCCGGCCAAGCTCGCCGCCGCGGTCGCCCCGACGCTGAAGGCGAAGGTGCTGGGCCCCCACGTCGGCCTTGCGGCCCTCTCGCCGGACGACGGCAGCGTCCTGGCCGGCTCCGGCTCGGGGACGTTCGTCCCCGCGTCGACCACCAAGGTGCTCACGGGGTACGCGGCGCTCGCCACGATCGAGCCCGGCACCCGGTTCACGACCCGGGTCGTCCGCTCGGGCGACCGGCTCGTGCTGGTGGGCGGCGGGGACCCCTACCTCGCGACGAGACCCGCCGCGGACGGCGACCGGGTCCACCGCGGCGATCTCACGACCCTGGCCCGCCGCGCCGCGGCTGCGCTCGAGGAGGCCGGCGTCTCGCGGGTCAGCCTCGACTACGACGCGTCGCTGTTCACCGGACCCGCGGCGAGTCCTGCGTGGCGACCGTCGTACGTCGCGGAGAACCTCGTGACGCCGGTCAGCTCGCTGTGGGCCGACCAGGGTGTCGAGAACGGTCTGCGCGCCGACGACCCGGCCCGGGCCGCCGCGCGGACGTTCGCGTCGTTGCTGCGCAAGCGCGGCATCGAGGTCTCGGGCAACCCGGCGCCGGCGACCGTGCCCGAGGGGGCCCGCCAGATAGCGACCGTCAGGAGCGCGACGATCGGGCAGATCGTCGAGACGCTGATCAGGACGAGCGACAACCAGGCCGCCGAGGTCGTCCTGCGGCAGGTGGCCGTGGCGGCGGGCGAGCCCGCGACGTTCGACGGCGGCGCCCGGGCCGTGCGGGAGGCGCTCGAGGCCGCGGACGTCGACGTGTCCGGGCTGCGGCTCACCGACGGCAGCGGTCTGTCGCGGAGCAACCGCATCGCCCCGATGACCCTCGCCGAGACCCTCCGCGCGGCAGGGACGTCGTCGCGGACGTCGGGGCTGCTCGCGGACCTGCCGGTCAGCGGCTTCACGGGCACCCTGGTCAACCGCTTCGCCCAGCTGCCCACCGCCCTCGGCACGGTCCGCGCCAAGACCGGGACGCTGACCGGCGTCCACTCGTTGGCGGGCTATGCGCTCGACGCCGACGGGCGCCCGGTGATCTTCGCGGTGATGGCCGACCGCACCGACCGGGACCAGCCCTTCGCCGCTCAGGCCGCCGTGGACAAGGTCGCGGCCGCGATCGCGTCCTGCCGCTGCGGCCGCCAGTAAGGCCGCTCGCGGCCGAGGTCGGTCGCCAGTGAGGCCGCTTGCGGCCGAGCGTGAGCGGAGCGAGGCGACGTGGGGACCTTTCGGTCGCCAGTGAGGCCGCCTGCGGCCGAGCGTGAGCGGAGCGAGGCGACATCAGCCGGGGCCGGGGTGTGGGGTCGGGCGAGCCCATTCGCTCGCCGCGCCTCGCGCTGGCGGCTTCGCCGCGAACGCTCACGCTGCGCTGGCGCGCTCCGACGCTCACTCGCTGCGCTCGCTCGGTCTCCGCGTACCGTAATGGGCATGATCGACTGGAATCTCGCGCTCAGCACGGCCAAGAAGCTCTCGAAGCCCGGGCCGGAGGTGTCGGCCGCCGAGGTCGCCGAGGCCGTGGAGGAGCTCCGCGCGGGCGCTGCCCGGTCGGAGGGGCCCGTGCGCGAGTTCAGCGATCTGCACGCGACCTCCGCGACCGCCCCCGTGCTCGTCGTGGACCGGGCGCGCTGGATGGAGGCCAACATCGACACCTTCCGGGTCATGATGGAACCGCTCATGGCCAAGCTCGCCGAGAAGAACAAGGCCTCGAACGGGCTCACCCGCTCGATCGGCGAAAAGGTCACCGGCGCCGAGCTCGGGGCCCTCATGTCATTCATGTCCTCGAAGGTCCTCGGCCAGTTCGACCCGTTCTGGGACGGACCTCACGGGGAGGGCGGACGACTCCTCCTGGTCGCTCCCAACATCGTCCAGGCCGAGCGCCAGCTCGGTGTGGACCCGCACGACTTCCGGCTCTGGGTGTGCCTGCACGAGGAGACCCACCGCGTGCAGTTCACCGCGGTGGACTGGATGCGCGGGCACATGAAGTCGCTGATGGACGAGTTCGTCGAGGCGACCGACCTGGACTCGAATGCGCTGTCCAAGGCCCTCACCGACGGCTTCGGCGAGGTGGTCAAGATCGCGCGGGGCGACTCCGACGCCTCGCTCACCGATCTGTTCCAGAACGAGAAGCAGAAGCAGGTCGTGGACAAGCTCACGGGCATCATGTCCCTGCTCGAGGGCCACGCCGACGTCGTGATGGACGGGGTCGGCCCCGAGGTCATCCCTAGCGTCGAGGAGATCCGCCGCAAGTTCAACGAGCGGCGCAAGGGCGTCGGCAGCCTCGACCGGCTCATGCGTCGCCTGCTGGGCCTCGACGCCAAGATGCGCCAGTACCGCGACGGAGCGGTCTTCGTCCGGGAGGTCAACGAGAAGGTCGGCCTCAGCGGGTTCAACGCCGTCTGGGCCGAGCCGGCCAACCTGCCCGACAAGTCCGAGATCCTCGACCCCGCGTCGTGGGTCAAGCGCGTCCACGGCTGAGCCGGTCGTGGGAGGGGCGCTCGACCCGGTCGTCGCGGCCGGACGCAACCAGGTCCGCCGGGTGCTGGCCGACCTCGGGGCGGGGTCCCGACTGGTCGTGGGGGCCTCGGGCGGCGCGGACTCGCTCGCACTGGCGGCCGTGACGGCATTCGTCGCGTCGCGCGAGAGCTGGAGCCTGCACGCCGTGGTCGTGGACCACGGGCTCCAGGCGGGCTCCCGCGAGGTGGCCGCCGTGGCCGCCGATCAGCTGGCGACCCTCGGAGTGGACGCCGAGGTGGTCACGGTCGAGGTCGGCACCGACGGCGGGCCCGAGGCGGCGGCCCGTGCAGCGCGACTCGCGGCACTGGCCGACGCCGCCGGACGCACGGACGCCGACGCGATCCTGCTGGCCCACACCCTGGACGACCAGGCCGAGACCGTGCTCCTCGGGCTCGGTCGCGGCTCGGGCCCCCGCTCGATCGCCGGGATGGCCGAGCGCGACGGGCCGTGGCGCCGGCCGTTCCTGACCCTCCGCCGCGCCGACACCGAGCAGATCTGCCGCGCCTCGGGGCTCACGTGGTGGGTCGACCCGCACAACAGCGACCCCGCCTACCGCAGGTCGCGGATCCGCACCGAGGTCATGCCGGTGCTGGAGGACGTCCTCGACGGGGGCGTCGCGGGGGCCCTCGCGCGTACGGCCGATCAGGTGCGGGCCGACAACGACCTGCTCGACGACCTCGCGGCGCAGGTCGGCGAGCCCCACGACGTACGCACCCTGGGCTCCCTGCCGCCCGCGCTCCGCTCGCGGGTCCTGCGCCGCGCCGCGCTGGCCGCCGGCGCCGACCCGTCCGCCCTGGGTGCCGTGCACCTGGCCGGCCTCGACCGCCTGGTCACCAGCTGGCGGGGACAGCAGCGGATCGAGCTCCCCGGCGGGGTCAGCGCCGGCCGGACGGGCCCTTCCCTCACGTTCACCACGACGCCTGTGGGACAGTGAACCTGTGGATCTCAAGCATGTGGAAAGCGACCTCGACCTCGAGCAGACCCTCTTCACCGAGGAGCAGATCGTCGAGCGTCTGAAGCAGATGGCGACCCAGATCCAGGCTGACTACGAGGGCAAGGACCTGCTGCTGGTCGGCGTCCTCAAGGGCGCGGTCATGGTCATGGCCGATCTCGCGCGCAGCCTGGACCGGCACGTCGAGATGGACTGGATGGCGGTGTCGTCGTACGGCTCCGGCACCAAGTCCTCGGGTGTCGTGCGCATCCTCAAGGATCTCGACACCGACCTCAACGGTCGTCACGTCCTGATCGTCGAGGACATCATCGACACCGGCCTGACCCTGTCGTGGCTCATCACCAACCTGCGGTCGCGCGGTCCGGCGTCCGTCGAGATCGCGACCCTCCTGCGCAAGCCCGAGGCCCAGCAGATGGACGTCGAGGTCAAGTACGTCGGCTTCGACATCCCCAATGCGTTCGTCGTCGGCTACGGGCTGGACTACGACGAGCGCTACCGCAACCTGCGCTGCATCGGCACCCTCGCGCCGCACGTGTACTCCTAGCCGGCACCCGCGCCACCCTCCCAGGCGCTGCTGTACCGGCGATTTCGCTGCGAGCGAACTGAAATGGGGAACGTCCGAGGGGTTTGAGTACGTTCAACTGAAGGACGGTGCCCCGTGTACCGTTCGACTACCGACCAGCACATGAGGAGGAGTGGACCCGCTCCACGCCGTACATGAACTTCAAGCGCCTCTTCAAGGGCCCCTGGCTCTGGATCATCCTCATCACGATCATCGTGATCAGCGTCGTGTCCGTCTCGTCGTCCGCGGACGGCTACAAGAAGGTCGACACCGCCACGATGGTGAACTACCTCGAGGGCGGCAAGGTCAAGGACGTCACCTTCGTCGAGGGGGACCAGCAGATCCAGGCGACCCTCAACGACGACAAGAAGGTCAAGGCGAAATTCCTCGGCGACCAGGGTGCGCGGCTCGTGCAGCAGGCCGAGCAGGAGGTCAAGGACAAGAAGCTCAAGACGTTCGACGTCGAGGTGCCCAAGACCAACCCCTTCGTCTCCCTGCTGATCGGCATCTTGCCCTTCATCCTCATCTTCGGCCTGATCTTCTTCCTGATGAACAACGCCGCGGGCGGCGGCGGACGCGTCATGCAGTTCGCCAAGTCCAAGGCCAAGCTCATGAGCAAGGACACCCCCAAGACCACGTTCTCCGACGTCGCGGGCGCTGACGAGGCGATCGAGGAGCTCGCCGAGATCAAGGAGTTCCTCCAGGAGCCGGCCAAGTTCCAGGCCGTCGGCGCCAAGATCCCCAAGGGCGTCCTGCTCTACGGTCCTCCCGGCACCGGCAAGACCCTCCTCGCGCGCGCCGTCGCCGGCGAGGCGGGCGTGCCCTTCTACTCGATCTCGGGCTCCGACTTCGTCGAGATGTTCGTCGGAGTCGGCGCCAGCCGCGTCCGCGACCTGTTCGAGCAGGCCAAGGAGAACGCCCCCGCGATCATCTTCATCGACGAGATCGACGCGGTCGGACGCCACCGAGGCACCGGCATGGGCGGCGGCCACGACGAGCGCGAGCAGACCCTCAACCAGCTGCTCGTCGAGATGGACGGCTTCGACGTCCGTGGCGGGGTCATCCTCATCGCCGCGACCAACCGGCCCGACGTCCTCGACCCCGCGCTGCTGCGTCCGGGTCGCTTCGACCGGCAGATCGGCGTCGAGGCGCCCGATCTCGCGGGCCGCACCCAGATCCTCAAGGTGCACTCGCGCGGCAAGCCGATCGCGCCCGGTGTCGACCTCGAGGCCGTCGCCCGGCGCACCCCCGGCTTCTCGGGTGCCGACCTGGCCAACGTCCTCAACGAGGCCGCGCTGCTCACGGCACGCAACGGCGCCAAGACGATCGACAACGCAGCCCTCGACGAGGCCATCGACCGCGTCATCTCCGGCCCGCAGAAGCGCAGCCGCCTGATGAACGAGAACGAGCGACGCATCACGGCGTACCACGAGGGCGGGCACGCACTCGTCGCCGCCGCGCTGCCGCAGAGCGATCCGGTCCACAAGATCACGATCCTGCCGCGCGGGCGTGCGCTGGGCTACACGATGGTGCTGCCCGATGAGGACAAGTACTCCCAGACGCGCGCCGAGCTGCTCGACAAGCTCGCGTACATGATGGGTGGTCGCGCCGCGGAGGAGCTCGTGTTCCACGACCCGACGACGGGCGCAGGCAACGACATCGAGAAGGCCACCAACCTGGCACGCGCGATGGTCACGCAGTACGGCATGACCGAGCGCCTCGGTGCGGTCCGCCTCGGCGAGAACGAGGGTCAGCCCTTCCTCGGCCGCGACATCGGCCACGCGCGCAACTACTCCGAGGCCGTCGCGGCGGTCGTGGACGAGGAGATCAACAAGCTGATCACCTTCGCCCACCAGGAGGCGTTCGACATCCTGCACGAGAACCGGCACGTCCTCGACACGCTCGTGACCGAGCTGCTGGAGAAGGAGACCCTCGACAAGGAGCAGGTCGCGCGGATCTTCGAGCCCCTGGTCCGTCGCCCCGTGCGTCCGGCCTGGACCGGCTCCGAGACCCGGGTGCCCGACACCCGGCCGCCGGTCGCGACGCTGCCGGGCAAGTCGTACAGCGGCGAGGGGAACACCCCGATCGTGGTCGGTCCCGACAGCGGCGTCGACGCGCCGCCCCCGGCCGGTCCGGCCCCCATCGACGGCCCCGAGCTGACATGACGGTCGACATCCCGCGCGCAGAGGCAGCGGTCCGCGAGCTGCTCTTCGCGGTCGGGGAGGACCCCGATCGCGAGGGTCTGCGTGACACGCCCAAGCGGGTCGCCAAGTCGTACGTCGAGCTGCTCGCCGGGCTCGACCAGGACCCCGAGGACGTCCTCACCGCGGTCTTCGAGGTCGGCCACGACGAGCTCGTGCTGGTCAAGGACATCGAGATGTGGTCGATGTGCGAGCACCACCTCGTGCCGTTCTTCGGGGTCGCCCACGTGGGCTACATCCCCGCGGAGGCCGGCAACGTGACGGGCCTGTCCAAGCTCGCCCGCCTCGTCGACGTGTTCGCGCGTCGCCCGCAGGTGCAGGAGCGGCTCACGACGCAGATCGCCGACTCGCTCGTGTCGGTGCTGAAGCCCCGCGGCGTGATCGTCGTGATCGAGGCCGAGCACCTGTGCATGGCGATGCGTGGCGTCCGCAAGGGTGGGGCCAAGACCGTCACCAGCGCCGTCCGCGGCCAGCTGCGCGACGCCACGACGCGCGCCGAGGCCATGGGCCTCATCACGGCGCGCTAGGCCGCCCGTGCTCACCGGCCTGCCCGAGGACCGATGCCTCGTGATGGGCGTCGTCAACGTCACCCCCGACTCGTTCTCCGACGGCGGGAAGTGGCTCGACGCCGACACCGCGATCCGGCACGGCCTCGACCTGGTCGAGCAGGGAGCCGACCTGGTCGACGTCGGTGGGGAGTCGACCCGCCCCGGGGCGCTGCGCATCGACGAGGACGAGGAGCTGCGCCGGGTCCTGCCGGTCATCGAGGGACTCGTCGCCGAGGGGGTGGTCGTGTCGGTCGACACGATGCGCGCCGCGGTGGCCCAGCGCTCCCTGGAGGCAGGGGCGGCGCTGATCAACGACGTCTCGGGCGGCCGCGCCGATCCCCGGATGCGTGCGGTCGCAGCCGAGACGGACGCCCCGATCGTGCTGATGCACTGGCGGGAGCACTCCGACGTGATGCAGCAGCACACCAGCTACGACGACGTCGTCGCCGACGTCCGCGCCGAGCTCGGCCAGCAGGTCGACGCCGCGATCGCGGCCGGGGTCGACCCCGCCCGCATCGTGGTCGACCCGGGACTGGGCTTCTCCAAGACCGGCGAGCACAACTGGATCGTCCTGGCGCACCTCGACGCGTTCGTGGAGATGGGGTTTCCGCTGCTGGTCGCCGCGAGCCGCAAGCGCTTCCTCGGCGATCTGTTGTCCCGCGACGGCGCGCTGCGGCCGGTCGACGGACGGGACGCCGCGACCGCGGCCGTGACCGCCCTGGCCGCCGCGGCGGGCGCCTGGTGCATCCGGGTGCACGATCCGGCTCCCTCCGCCGACGCGGTCCGCGTCGCGGCGCGGCTGCGGCAGGAGGGCCTGCGATGAGCGAGAGCGCGCTGGCCGTCCACCGCGCGTTCTACGACGCGGTCGAGACCGGCGACGCCGATCTCATGGCGTCGCTGTGGGTCGACCACCCGGACGTGTCGTGCGTCCACCCCGGGGCGCTCCCGCTGCGGGGCACCGGTGCGGTGCTGAGGTCCTGGACCGTGCTGATGGCCAACGTCAGCTACATCCAGTTCTTCCTGACCGACGTCGACGTGACGACGTTCCCGCTGGAGGCCGCGGAGCCGACCACGGCGGTGATCGTCTGCACCGAGAACATCCTCTCCGGCGAGGGCATGTCGTCGCCGGACGCCTTCGCGGGAGGCAAGGCACTGTGCACCAGTATCTTGGTGCGTGACCCCTCGGGAAGCAGGACGGCGGGCGACTGGAAGCTCTGGTCGCGCCACGCCTCCCCGATCGCCGAGCTGGGCAGGGAGGACGACTAGATGGCCATCCCCGACGGGCTCGACCGGATCGACCTGCGCGGCATCGCCGCACACGGGCACCACGGCGTGTTCGAGCAGGAGCGGCGCGACGGCCAGACCTTCGTCGTCGACGTCAGCCTGGGTCTCGACCTCGGCCCCGCCGCGCGCGAGCACGACCTGACCAAGACCGTGCACTACGGGGTCCTGGCGCAGCAGATACACGATGCCATCGTGAACGATCCCGTGGACCTCATCGAGACGGTCGCGCTCCGTATGGTGGACTTGTGCCTGGCCGAAGAGCCGGTCCGATGGGCTAGCGTGACGGTGCACAAACCCGAGGCGCCCATCGCGGTGACGTTCCACGACGTCGCCGTCACGATAGAGCGGAGCAAACTGTGACCGAAGCACCCACCCCGTACGTCCTCGACGCCGACACGATGACCGGTGGCATGCGACCCATCCGGCAGGCGGTCCTGGCGATCGGCTCCAACCTGGGTGGTCGGCTCGAGCGTCTGCAGAGCGGTGTCTCGGCACTGGAGGACACCCCCGAGGTCACGGTCGTCGCGATCTCGTCGGTCTACGAGACCGATCCCGTCGGCGCTCCGGACGGATCGGGCAAGTTCCTCAACGCCGTGGTGCTCATCGACACGACCCTGACGGTCCACACGCTGCTGGACCGCGCGCTCGCGATCGAGGAGGCGTTCGGCCGTGAGCGCTCCGAGCCCGGCGCACCGCGCACCCTCGACGTCGACCTCATCGTGGTCGGCGACCGCGTGGCCAATGACGAGCACCTCGTGCTGCCGCACCCGCGCGCCCACGAGCGGGGCTTCGTGCTCGTGCCGTGGCTCGAGGTCGACCCCGAGGGTGAGATCCCGGGCAAGGGCTTCGTCGCCGATCTCATCGCGGACGTCGACACCAGCGGTGTGGTCAAGCGCGAGGATCTCGAGATCATCCTCTGATCCGGCAGCTGGTGATCGTGCAGCCATGAGGATGTCCCGACCGGTTCCCGCGGTCCTGATCGTCGCGCTGCTCGGCCTCGGGCTGGTGGGCGGGCGGCTGACCCCGCCGCTGATCGTCCGCCTCGACGGCACGCCGCCCCGGCTCGGCTGGATCGCCCCGCTGCTGCTGCTCGCCGGTGCGGTCGTGGTCGGCATGTTCGCGTGGAGCACGTGGCAGACCCTGCACAAGAAGCACGAGCGGATGACGGCCGACCACGGCATCAAGATGCTGTCGCTCGCCAAGTCCTGTGCGATCGTCGGGGCGCTCGTCGCGGGCTTCTACGGCGGCTACGCGCTGGCGTACCTCGACAGCTTGGACTCGGTGCTCGGCAAGGAGCGGTTCGTCCGCGGCCTCGCCGCTGCCGTCGCGAGCCTGCTGCTCATGGTCACGGCGCTGCTGCTCGAGCGGGCCTGTCGCCTGCCGGACGACGACGAGGACGAGGACGGCAAGGGCGGCAAGGGCGGCAAGGACCGCCCCGACCCGACCCCCGCCTGACCCCCCCCAACGCTGAGGGGAGGCTCCGGTCCGCTGAGGGGAGGCTCCGGTCCGCCGAGGTGTGGCTCCGGTCCGCCGAGGCGTGGCTCCGGTCCGCCGAGGCGTGGGTCCGGTCCGCTGCTCAGCGGACGCAACTCTCCCGTCGGCGGACGCAACTCTCCCGTCGGCGGACGCAACTCTCCCGTCGGCGGACGCAAGTCTCCCGTCGGCGGACGCAAGTCTCCCCTCGGCGAACGGGAGGCTCCCCTCAGCGTTGGGGTGTCAGGCGAGGAGGGCCGAGCGGAGGGTGCCGAGGCCGATGCTGCCGACCGCGAGAGCCTGGCGGTGGAACTCCTTGAGTCCGCCGGAGCGAGGATCGGCGCCGTGCTTGTCGACCCACTCGTCGCGCAGCTGCTCCCACATCCGCTGGCCGACCTTGTACGACGGCGCCTGCCCGGCCCAGCCGAGATAGCGGTTGACCTCGAAGCGGACGAACGAGTCATTCATGTTGACGTGCTGGGCCATGAACGCGAAGGCGTCCTCACCGGTCCAGGTGCCGCTGCCGTCGGGCTTGGGCTTCTGCAGGTGCACGCCGATGTCGAGCACCACGCGGGCGGCCCTCATCCGCTGGCCGTCGAGCATGCCCAGCCGGTCGGCCGGGTCGTCGAGGTAGCCCAGGTCGGCCATGAGCCGCTCGGCGTACAGCGCCCAGCCCTCGCCGTGCCCGGAGTTCCAGTTGAGCCGTCGCCAGCCGTTGAGCTGGGCGCTGTTGTACGCCGCGAGCCCGCACTGGAGGTGATGGCCGGGGACGCCCTCGTGATAGACCGTCGTGAGCTCGCGCCAGGTGTCGAACTCGGTGATCCCCTCCGGGACGCTCCACCACATGCGGCCCGCGCGCTCGAAGTCCTCGCTCGGCGGCGTGTAGTAGATGCCGCCCTCCTGGGTGGGCGCGATCATGCACTCGAGTCGGCGCATCGGCTCGGGAATGTCGAAGTGCGTACGTCCGAGCTCGGCGACCGCGCGGTCGCTGGTCTCCTGCATCCAGGCCTGCAGCGCCTCGGTGCCGTGCAGCTTGCGCTCCGGATCGCTCTCGAGGTGGGCGATCGCGTCCGCGACGCTGCCGCCCGGGACGATCTGCGCCGCGATGCTCTCCTGCTCCTCGACCATGCGGCGCAGCTCGTCGATGCCCCACTCGTACGTCTCGTCGAGGTCGATCTCGGCGCCGACGAACGATCGCGAGGCCAGTGCGTAGTGCTCGCGGCCCACGGCGTCCTGCTCCGGGGCGACAGGTGCGAGATCGCGCTCGAGGAACTCGACCATCGTCTCGTACGCCTCGGAGGCGGCGCGGGCTCCGGCCTCGAGGTCGGCCTTCAGCGAAGAGGGGACGTCCGCGCGGGCGGCCAGCTCGGCGAAGAAGCTGTCGGGCCCGACCTGCTTGCGGGCCTGGGCCGCGACCTCGCGCACCTGGCGGATCGCCGGGACGTTGCCCGCGGCGATGCCGATGCGCAGCGAGGCCAGGTAGCCCGACATCGCCGCGGGGACGTTGTGCATCCGCTTCGCGACGTGTGACCAGTCCTGCTCGGTCTCGGTGCCCATGAGGTCGAAGATGTCGCGGAAGTCCTGGCTGGGCGAGGCGATGACGTTGAGATCGCGCTGCCAGAACCCGGCCTCGATCTTCTCGACGTCGAGCTCGAGGGTGCGGATGAGCTCGGCCTGCGTGATCGCGTCGGTGTCGTCCTCGACGGCTGTCGTGCGTACCCGGGCGAGGGTGGCCCGGGCCGCGTCGGCATAGGCCGCGACCCCGTCCGGCGACCGGTCGGCGTACTCCGCCTCGCGGCCCGGGCGTCCGAGGTGGACGTGCAGCTCCGGCTCGAGCTCCAGGAGCGTCTCGAGCCACCCCTCCGCGAGGTCGTCCATGGGCGTCGGGATGCGCTGGTCCGTCATCCCTCGACCCTACGGCCCCGTTGCCGGTTTCCCACGGTCCCGTGGGGTTTGCTCACTTCCCTAGCGTCACAACACGAGGGGAGTGACCAATTCCCACGGTCCCGTGGGAAACCGGCAACCGGGGGACGCGGGGGTTACTTGTCGACGTCGCCGACGACGAAGAACATCGAGCCGAGGATCGCGACGAGGTCGGCGACGACGGTTCCGCCGACGATCTCGGGCAGGACGGCGACGTTGTTGAACGAGGCGGTGCGCAGCTTCAGCCGCCACGGCGTCTTCTCGCCCCGCGACACGAGGTAGTAGCCGTTGAGCCCGAGCGGGTTCTCGGTCCAGACGTACGTGGAGCCCTCGGGCGCCTTCAGGATCTTGGGCAGACGTACGTTGACCGGCCCCGGCTCGAGCTCGGCCAGCCGGGCGAGGCACGCGTCGGCGAGGTCGAGGGAGACCTTGGTCTGCTCCAGCAGCACCGCGAACCGGGCGTGGCAGTCGCCCTCGGTCCGCACCGGCACCCGCAGGACGTCCTGCAGCTCGCCGTACGCGAGATAGGGCTCGTCGCGCCGCAGGTCCAGGTCGAGCCCGGACGCCCGGGCGATCGGCCCGGAGACCCCGTACGCCTCGACGAGCGCGGGTGACAGCACCCCCACCCCGACCGTGCGGGCCCGGAAGATCTCGTTGCCGAAGATCAGGTCCTCGAGCTCGCCGAGCCGTGACCGCACGGTCGCGATCGCGGCGGACGCCCGCCCGGTCCACCCCGCGGGGATGTCCTCCTTGAGCCCGCCGACCCGGTTGAACATGTAGTGCATCCGCCCGCCGGAGACCTCCTCCATGACCTCCTGGATCGTCTCGCGCTCGCGGAACGCGTAGAAGATCGGCGTGATCGCGCCCAGCTCGAGGGGATACGACCCGAGGAACATCAGGTGGTTGAGCACGCGGTTCAGCTCGGCCAGCAGCGTCCGGATCCAGGTGGCCCGCTCGGGGACCTGCATGCCCAGCATGTCCTCGACCGCGAGCACGACGCCCAGCTCGCTGGAGAAGGCGCTCAGCCAGTCGTGCCGGTTGGCCAGCACGATGATCTGGCGGTAGTCGCGCACCTCGAAGAGCTTCTCGGTGCCGCGGTGCATGTAGCCGATGATCGGCTCGCAGGCCTTGACCCGTTCACCGTCGAGTGTCAGCCGCAGCCGCAGGACGCCGTGGGTCGCGGGGTGCTGCGGGCCGATGTTGAGCACCATGTCGGTCGTGGCGAAGCCCGTCCCGACACTCGCGGTGACCTCGTTCATGAGCGGCGCAGCCAGCCCTTGACCCGCTGCACGAGCCGGCGCGTCAGCCCGCGCGGGGAGCTGCGCTCGAGCCGCTCGAGCCGCGCGTACAGCTCGTCGATCTGGCCCTTCTGCGCCGCGACCTTCTCAGCGGTCTCGGCCTGGATGCGGGCGTGCCGGCTGCCCGCGCCGCTCCAAGGCGGGTGCTCGAAGGGGTGGTGGTACGCCTGCGGGTGCCGCGTGATGTCCAGGACCATCCCGTCGCGCAGCCACTTCAGGCGCGAGGCGATCTCGTGGCCGTCCGAGGCGATGAGCGGCTGGACGGGGCGGGGGAACGTCGCGGCGGCGAGTCGCTCGTCGAAGTCACCGCGGCCGTTGCCCGGGGTCCAGATGTGCTCGAGCCCGTTGCGCTCGAGGAAGGCCGTGTAGCGCGCGAAGCGGTCGGGCATCGCCGCGTTGAACTCGGTCAGGTCGGTGGACTCGTAGAGGTCCTCGGCCCGGAGGTCCGCGGACAGCTCGGGCATCAGCGTGTAGGGCATCCGGTGGTGCTCGGCGAGCTCCAGCGTGCGGGAGTCGTGCGCCAGCAGCAGCGCGGGGGTGCCGCCGAGCAGTGCTGCGACGTTGCCGTGGAACCGGGTGCCGTACGCGAAGTCCTGCGTGGCCATGAAGTCGTACCAGGTCCACGTGTCGAGGAAGAGCCGCATGCGGTCCTGCTGGTAGATCGGGTGCTCCAGGTGCACGGGCACGAGCGGGTCGTGGACGTGCGGGAACGGGGTGCCCCACAGCAGCAGCCGCAGGTCGTTCGCGTCCTGGCCGATGTACGTCAGGTGCGGGTGCCGCTCGGCCTGCGCAGTCGCGAACGCGCCGATGCCGCGCACCTCGGGGGTGAGGTTGAGCGCCAACCGGCTGTCCGGTCCGATCGCCTCGGCGCGCTTGTCCACGCGGAAGTCCGGACCGTGGAGGAACAGCGAGGGGCAGCCGATCACGTCGACCGAGGCCTCGGGGAAGCCGAGGCTCAGCAGGTACGACTTGGTGAACTCGCCGCGCACGCCGATCGAGGTCGAGCGGTCGAGGACTGCGCCGACGAAGCGCTTGACGGTCTCGGAGACGGGCGCGAGCGACTCGATGCCCTGGCCGTGGGCGGCCTGCGCGCCGATGCCGACGACCGTGACGGGGATCGTGAGCTGCTCGACCAGATCGGCCAGGCGCGACAGGCGCGGTTCGAAGTCGGCGCGGAACGCATTGGCCATGGGGACGACGAAGTGGTCGAACTCCTCGTCGATCCGCGGGGCGTCGCCGCGCTGCGGGACGACCCGCTCCGACAGCGTGCCGTTGGAGACCAGCTCGGCGGTGTCGGTCGACAGCGCCTTCCACACCGAGTGCTGGAAGAGGTAGTTGCCGCTGTTGCTGTTGAAGACGTCCTGCGTCAAGGTCGACTCCGCGGCCACCGGGGTGAACGGATCCTTGCCTGATCGGATCAGCAGCCGGGTCATGCGTCCAGTCTTCCATGGCCCCGGGTGTCGCTGACGATCCACCAGAAATCGCCGAGCCCGCCCCGCGCGCCGAGCTCGCCGGCCTCGCCCGCGCGGCCCAGCGCCCGCAGGTACGCCGCGGGATCGGTGTGCGCGAGCCCGATCGGCGGGCGGGAGCCGTCGATCCCGAGCCGGGCGAGGGCGTCGCGCTGGCGCAGGAGCGTCCCGCCGGCGGCGTCGGCGACCGCGTCGACCGCGACGTCGGCGGTGACATCGCACGAGCCGTCGGGCCGGACCTCGACCTCGCGACCGTCGCGGTACGAGCGCAGGGAGCCGAACGGGGGACGGTCGCCGGCGCGGTGGCCGTAGTCGATCGCCACCGCGGTGCCGTCGACCCGGCGGACCGCATCGGCCCATGCCAGGTCCCGGGTGGTGCCGACCTCGGCGCGCTGACCGGGCTCGGTCAGCGGCCACCACTGGTCGAGCCACGGGTTGCGGTGCTCCGGGCCGAGCGTCTCCTCGCCGGTCGCGGCGTCCACCAGCACCTCACGGACGACGCCCGCGGGGTCCAGCTCGACCACGTCGCACGGCACGTTGTCGAGCCACTCGTTGGCGATCAGCAGGCCGTCGACGCGCTCGGGCAACGCCGGCATCCAGTCGATGTCCTCGGGCAGCTCGGCGGGTCGCGGGGCCAGCTCGACGCCGGCGAGGTGCACCCCGGGCAGGTGGTCACGGAGCGCGGCCAGCAGCTCGCCGCCGCCTGCGCCCACGTCGACCACGCTGGCTGCGGACGTGCTCCGGGCCAGCTCGGCCACGGCCTCGGCGAACATCCCGACGTGGACGCTCGTGCGGAAGTGGTCCGCGGGCCGGGACCGACGAAAGAAGCCGTCGGGACCGTAGAGGGCCTGCTGCCAGGCGAGGCGCCAGGGCAGGGGCCGATTCGACATGCGGGCCAGACTAGGCCCCTCGCTATGCTCGGCGGGTGCATCGAGTCAGGCGAGCCCTGCGGCGGGTCGTCGCGACCCCGCTCGACCGGTGGCGGCAGCGCGACCTGCCGGTCCTCAGCGTCGTGGTGCCGGTCTACAACGGTGCCGAGCACCTGGACGAGGCCCTGCGGTCGATCCGGCGGCAGGACTACCGGCGCATCGACGTCGTCGTGATCGACGACGGGTCCACCGACGGGAGTCTGGCGATCGCCCGCCGGCACGCGCGGGCGGATCGTCGCCTCACGGTGCTGTCGCAGCCCAACGCGGGGGTCGGTGCCGCTCGGCGGGCCGCAGTCGCCGCCGCGACGGGCACCTACCTGACCTTCGTCGACGCCGACGACACCGTGACCCGCGGCGGGATCCGCGCCGCGATGGACGGCTTGTCGCGCAGCGGGTCCGACCTGGCCGTGATGCCCTACCAGCGCCTCGAGCGCACCGGGATCAAGCCGCCCGCACCGTGGATCCGGGCGCTGCACGCAAGGCCCGCGACGCACACGTCCCTGTCCGAGCGCCCGGACGTGCTGGTCAACGCGATCGCGTGCGCCAAGATCTTCCGTCGCTCGTTCTGGGACGCCCAGGCGCTCGAGTTCCCCGAGGTGCTGCTCGCGGGTGACCAGATCGTCACGGCCCGCGCCTATCGCGACGCCGACGGCATCGACATCACCTCGGTCGTGGCCTACAGCTGGCGCCGCATGGACTCGTCCATCTCGCAGGGGCAGGTCACGGCCCAGGCGGTCCACGCGCGGTTCGATGCGATCGACGCGGTGCTGGAGCTGCTCGAGGACCTGCCGGACGTCCGCGCCGAGCGCGCCCTGCAGTACCTGCGCTACAACGTCCCCAACTCCACGCTCAAGCTCGAGCGAGCCGACGACGCGTACCTCGATGCGTTGTTCGAGCGCGTCCCGCGCGTCGTCGGGGCGGCGCCGGCAGACCGGTACGCCGCAGAGGTCCCGGCCCAGCACCGGGTGCTGAACACCCTCCTGGCGGCCCGTGACCGCGACGCGGTGTGGCGCTTCGTGCAGGCCGAGGGCATGCAGCCCGAGATGCACCCCTCCGGCCAGGAGCCCGCGGGCCTCACCGTCTACCTGCCCGGATGGGGGGTCGACGACGTCCCGCCCGAGGCCTACGTCCTGACCGACGAGCAGACCGTGGCCAAGGCGATCGTGCGCGAGGTCCGCCACGAGGGCGCCGATCTCGTCCTCGACGTCGCGGCCTGGTTCGGCAACGTCGAGCTCGAGCAGCCGACGCTGACCGTCAAGACCGATGGGGACCTCGTGGACGTCGTGCACGGCGGTCAGCCGTACGTCGTCACCTCCCGTCAGGGTGCCCAGCGTCGCTACGCGGGATCGGCCTGGGTCGTCACCCTGCACGGCGCGGGTCGGCGGGCGCCCGGCACGCTCACCGTCACGTTGCGGGACCGATCGCGGTCGGGGACGGTCACCGCGCGCATCCCCCGGTCCTGAGTCGCGGGGGCCCCTGTGAGGTTCGGCACAGGTCTTACCCCTAGGCAGGTCGCCACCCGGGGCTAGACTCAAGATGTCAATTTGTCTGGTACCCGTCAGGGACTGGAACGAAAGGCACCACACATGCTGCGTCCCACCATGGGCATCGTCGGCGCAGGTCGCGTCGGATCGGTCCTCGCCTCCCGCTTCCGCGCTGCCGGCTACCCGCTCGCCGGGGTCAGCGCCCGCTCGGAGGCCTCCCTGCTGCGCACCAGCACGCTGCTGCCCGGTGTCGCGGTGCTGAGTCCCGCCGAGGTCGCAGCAGCCAGTGACGTGCTCGTCCTCGCGGTCCCCGACGACGCGCTCATCGCAGTCACCGAGGAGCTCGCCGCGTCCGGCGCGGTGCACCCGGGCCAGTACGTCCTGCACACCAGCGGCCGGCACGGACTCGACGCGCTGGCTGCGCTGACCCGTCTGGGTGCCCGGCCGATCGCGTTCCACCCCGCGATGACGTTCTCCGGCACCTCGGTCGACTTCGACGGTGCGCCGGTCTTCGGCCTCACCGCCGCCTCCGCCGAGCGGCCGTTCGCCGAGCAGCTGGTCGCGGACCTCGGCGGCGTCCCGATGTGGGTCGCCGAGAGCGACCGCGCGCTCTACCACGCGGCCCTCGCGCACGGCGCCAACCACCTCGTGACCCTCGTGGCGCAGTCGATGGACCTGCTTCGCGGCGCGGGCGCCGAGGACCCGGCCGCGGTCCTGCGGCCGCTGCTGACCGCGGCGCTCGACAACGTCCTGGCCTACGGTGACGCGGCGCTGACCGGTCCGGTCGTGCGCGGCGACATCACCACGATCCGGGCCCACGTCGACGCCCTCGCGGCCGCGCACGTGGACGATGCGACCGTCGATGCGTATCTCGAGCTCGCCCGCGCCACCGCCCGTCGCGCCGAGGCCGACCACCGCCTGGCCCCCGCGACCGCGGGCACGATCCGCCAGGTCCTCGACGAGGCCGACTGGGACGCGATGGCGCACATCGCGGCCGGGATCTGACCATGGCGCCGTCCCCGATCGTCGTCCGCACCCGCGCCGAGCTCGCTGCGGCCCGCGGCGGCGACACGGTCTCGTTCGTGCCCACGATGGGCGCGCTCCACGACGGCCACGTCCAGCTCCTCAAGCACGCCCGCCCGCTCGGCGAGACCCTCGTGGCCTCGATCTTCGTCAACCCCACGCAGTTCGCGCCGGGGGAGGACTTCGAGGACTATCCCCGGACGTTCGACGCCGATCTCGAGCGGTGCGCCGAGGCGGGGGTCGACGTGGTGTTCGCGCCCACCGTCGGGGTCATGTACCCGTCCGGGCTGGTCGACACCGTGACGGTCGACCCCGGACCGCTCGGCTCGATCCTGGAGGGCGGTGCCCGGCCGAGCCACTTCCGCGGAGTGCTGACGGTGGTGGCCAAGCTCCTCGGGCTGGTCCGTCCGGACGTCGCGGTGTTCGGCGAGAAGGACTATCAACAGCTCACCCTGATCCGGCAGATGGCGCGCGAGCTCGCCCTCGGAGTCGAGGTCGTCGGCTGCCCGACGGTGCGCGAGGCCGACGGACTCGCGCTGAGCTCGCGCAACCGCTATCTGACGGCGGACGAGCGGCAGACCGCCGTCGCTCTGTCGGCCGCCCTGCGGGCCGGTGCCGCCGCGGCGCCCGGGGGGCCGGAGGCCGTGCTGGCCGCTGCCCACGCGGTGATCGACCCGGCCGACGTCGACCTGGACTACCTCGTCCTGACCGATCCCGAGCTGGGCCCTGCCGTGCCCGGCGAGGAGGCGCGGCTGCTCGTCGCGGCCCGCGTGGGCAAGCCACGGCTGCTCGACAACATCGGCCTCACTCTCGGAAAGAACTGACCATGATCCGCACCATGATGAAGTCCAAGATCCACCGCGCGACCGTCACCCAGGCCGATCTGCACTACGTCGGCTCGGTCACGGTCGACCAGGACCTCCTGGATGCTGCCGACCTGCTGCCCGGCGAGCTCGTCCACATCGTCGACGTCGACAACGGTGCGCGCCTCGAGACGTACACGATCGCGGGGGAGCGGGGCTCGGGAGTGATCGGCATCAACGGCGCCGCAGCCCACCTGGTCCACCCGGGCGATCTCGTGATCCTCATCGCGTACGCGCAGCTGGAGGACGCCGAGGCCCGCACGTTCGAGCCGAGCGTCGTGTTCGTCGACGCCGACAACAAGGTGATGACGCTGGGCACCGACCCCGCCGAGGTGCCCGAGGGCACGGGCCTGGTGCGCGGCGACGTCGTCGACAACCCCCTCGTCGCGTCCCGGTGAGCCGGCGGCCATGATCCTGCTCTGCCTGGACGTCAGCAACAGCCACACCTCGATCGGCGCGTTCGACCTCTCCACGGACACCGAGCAGGGTGAGCTGATCGGGCACTGGCAGGTCGCGTCCGACGAGCGTCGCACCGCGGACGAGTGGCAGGTGCTCATCACCGGCTTGACGGTTCGCGCGGGCATCGACGAGATCGACGCGGTCAGCCTGTGCTGCACCGTGCCGACGATCCTCGTCGAGCTGAGGTCGATGCAGGAGCGCTACTACGCGGACCTGCCGGTCTCGATCGTCGGTCCGGGAGTGCGGACGGGCGTCCCGATCCACACCGACAACCCGCGCGAGGTGGGGGCCGACCGCATCGTCAACGCCCTGGCCGCGGTCGAGCTGTACGGCGGACCCGCGATCGTGGTCGACCTCAACGGCACCGCGACGATCTTCGACGTGATCGACGAGGACAACCGCTACATCGGCGGCGCGATCGCCCCGGGGGTCGAGCTGTCCCTCGACGCCCTGGCCCGCCGCGGCGCGCAGCTGCGGAGCGTCGAGCTGGCCCAGCCCCGTGACGTCGTCGGCAAGAACACCGTCGAGGCGATCCAGTCCGGGATGGTGTTCGGCTCGGCCGGCCTCGTCGACGGGATGGTCACCCGGATCATCGAGTCCCTGGGCAGCGACCCCGACCACGTCGCGGTGATCGCGACGGGCACGTTCCCCGCCGCCGTGGTCGACAACTGCACCACGATCACGGCCCGTGACCCGTTCCTGACCCTCACCGGCCTGCGCCTGGTCCACGAGCGCAACCACTAGACTCGACCCTCGTGACCGACGCGACGAATCCCCCCGCCATCGAGGACGATCTTCCCGAGCAGATGCGCGTCCGCCTGGACAAGCGCCAGCAGCTGATCGACCGCGGTGAGGAGCCCTATCCCGTCGTCGTCGAGCGCACCCACACGCTGAAGCAGGTCGTCGAGGCGTACGACCCCGAGCTGCTGGGGCCCGACGCCCAGACCGGCGACACCGTGACGGTCGCCGGCCGGGTCATCTTCGTCCGTGGCACGGGCAAGCTCGTGTTCGTCGTGCTGCGCGAGGGCGACGGCACGTCGCTGCAGGCCATGATCTCCCTCGCGGGAGTGGGGGAGGACCGGCTCGCGGACTTCAAGTCGACGGTCGACATCGGCGACCACCTGGCGGTGACCGGCGAGGTCATCACGAGCCGGCGCGGCGAGCTCTCCGTGATGGCGACGGCGTGGCGGCTCGCAGCCAAGACGGTCCGCCCGCTGCCCAACGAGCACAACCCGCTGTCGGACGAGGCGCGCAGCCGGATGCGGTACGTCGACCTGATCGTGCGCCCCGAGGCTCGCGACAACGTCCGGGTCAAGGCCAAGGTCATGCAGTCGCTCCGTGCGACGCTCGACCGCCTGGGCTACGTCGAGGTCGAGACGCCCGTGCTGCAGCACACCAACGGCGGCGCCGCGGCCCGGCCGTTCCGCACGCACGTCAACGCGTTCGACGAGCCGGCCCTGCTGCGCATCGCCCTCGAGCTGCACCTCAAGCGGGCCCTGGTCGGTGGCATCGACAAGGTCTACGAGATGGCCAAGACGTTCCGCAACGAGGGCGTCGACAACACCCACAACGTCGAGTTCCTGATGCTCGAGGCCTATGAGGCCTACGGCTCGTACGACACGATGGCGGTCCTGACCCGTGAGCTGGTCCTCGACGCTGCCCGCGCCGTCGGCAAGACGGTCGTGACGGGTCGCGACGGCTCGACGATCGACCTCGAGGCGGAGTGGCGCCACGCGACCGTCCACGGGCTGGTCAGCGAGGCGGTGGGGCGCACGATCGACATCGACACCCCGGTCGACGAGCTGGTCTCGCTGGCCGCCGAGCACGAGGTCGCCCTCCAGGACGGCTGGGACGCCGGCGAGATCGTCCTGGAGCTCTACGAGAAGCTCGTCGAGCACACCCTGATCCAGCCGACGTTCGTGCGCGACTATCCCGAGTCGGTGCGGCCGCTGGCCAAGAAGCACCGCTCGAAGCCCGGCCTGGTCGAGGCGTGGGACCTGATCATCAACGGCGTGGAGCTGGCCCCGGCCTACTCCGAGCTCAACGACCCGGTCATCCAGCGTGAGCGACTCGAGGAGCAGGCGCGCCAGGCCGCGGCCGGCAACCCCGAGGCCAATGACGTCGACGAGGACTTCCTGCGGGCGCTCGAGTTCGGCATGCCGCCCGCGGGCGGTCTCGGTTTCGGCGTCGACCGCCTGGTGATGCTGCTGCAGGGCATCGGCATCCGCGACGCCATCTTGTTCCCGACGACGCGAGCGGAGTAGCCGGACCTCAGGCCCGGCGGGACGCCTCGAGTGCGGCGATGAGCGTGGGTGCGTCCCAGTTCCCGTGGTGCCGCGCGGTGCCGACGAAGAACGTCGGGGTCGAGTGCAGGTCCATGAGGTCGGCGTCGTCCTCGTCCTCGGCGACGCGCCGGGCGACGGCCTCGGAGGCGAGGTCGGCCTCGAACCGGTCGACGTCCAGCCCGATCTCGTCGGCGTAGCGCAGCAGGTCGAGGCGCTCGAGCCGGTCCTGGTTGGCCCACAGCGCGCGGGACATCTCCAGGCGGTGGTCCTGCAGGTCCGCCGCCTCGTACGCCCGGGCAGCGAGCTCGGCGTGGGGGTGCGGCTGGTGCAACGGCAGGTGGCGCCACACCCAGACGATGTCCTCGCCGAAGTGGTTCATCACCTCGGTGACCATCCCGGTGGCGCGGCTGCAGAACGGGCACTCGAAGTCGCCGTACTCGACCAGCATGATCGGTGCGTCGGCCGGCCCGACGAAGTGGTCGCGGTCAGGGTCGAAGGGGCGCAGCAGCGTCGAGCCGGGCGGTGTGACCGGACGGCGGCGGTCGAGGACGGCCAGGATGGTCCAGCCGAGGGCGAAGGCGACCACGGACGCGACCAGGACGCCGACCCGTGCCTCGTCCTGCAGGGCGGGGTCGTCGATCGCGATGCCAATGATCAGCAGGGAGATCGTGAAGCCGATGCCGGACAGCGCAGCCCCTCCGGTGACCCGCCCGATCGTCAGGCCGGGGGCCAGGACGCCCATCCCGGTCCGCTGCACCACGACCGTGGCGAGTGTGATGCCGAGGAGCTTGCCGACCACCAGGCCGGCGATCACGGCCCAGGTCACGGACGAGCCGGCAGCCCGCTCCAGGGTCGGTCCGTCCAGCACGACACCGGCGTTGGCGAGCGCGAAGATCGGCAGGATCACGTAGGCGACGTAGGGTCCGAAGGACCGCTGCAGGCGTTCGTTGATCGAGATCGACTCGCGGAGCTGACGGCTCGCAGCGGCGGCGTACGCCGGATTGGGTGACTGGCGGAACGCGCGGGTCAGCTCGACCACCCGCTCGACGTCGTGCCGCCGAGGCTCGGCGACCGGGATGAGCAGCGCGACCGCGACTCCCGCGAGCGTCGCGTGGACACCGGCCTCGTGGAGGCCGAACCACACCACCACCGAGAGCGCGGCGTAGAGCGGCCCGCGACCCGACGGCAGGAACCGCACCATCGCGATGACCGCGAGAGCCGCGAGCGCGATCGCCAGCGGCCCGACGTGGACCTCGTCGGTGTAGAAGATCGCGATCGCCCCGAGCGCACCGATGTCGTCGACGACGGCGAGGGTCAGCAGGAAGACCCGCAGCCGCGCGGGGTGCTTCGGCGCGATGAGGGCGAGCGCGCCGACCAGGAACGCGGTGTCGGTCGAGATGACGACGCCCCAGGCGTGCGCGGCGCCCGAGCCGCCGGCGACGAGCCAGAAGATGAAAGCCGGGACGACGAGGCCGGCCGCGGCGGCCGTGGCCGGGACGATCGCACGCGACCGGTCGGTCAGCTCGCCGATCGTGAGCTCCTGCTTGACCTCGAGCCCGACTGCGAAGAAGAAGAACGCCATGAGCGCGTCGTTGACCAGGTGGTAGAGGTCGAGGTGGATCGCGGCGTCACCGAGGGACAGGCGGACGTCGGTGCCCCAGAACTGCTCATAGCTGCCGGACAGGTTGGCCCACCCGATCGCGGCGATCGTCGCGGTGAGCAGCAGCAGGGCGCCGAGCTGCTCGGACCTGCTCGCAGCAGCCGTGCGCCACCGCCGCAGCGCGGGCTCGGTCGTCGTCTCCGGATCGCTCACGTGCTTGGCAACCTCCACCCGGCCGGTGTTGTTCCGTGGCTCACATCATGACGCACGATTCCGTGCAGTCCCGGGGTTCTGGACAGACCAGTTACGCCCACGGCGAACGGGGGAACGTCCTACGGTCGGTGACGGTTGGGTAACACATATGGACGTGGTTCGTGCGAATTTCCGCTCGGGCCTAAACTGAACGGATAGTCCATCAGAGGGGACGCCATGTTCGAGAGATTTACTGACCGCGCTCGTCGTGTGGTCGTGCTTGCCCAAGAAGAGGCACGCATGCTCAGCCACAACTACATCGGCACGGAGCACATCCTCCTGGGTCTGATCCACGAGGGCGAAGGCGTCGCTGCCAAGGCCCTCGAGAGCCTCGACATCTCGCTCGAGGCCGTGCGTGGACAGGTCGAGGACATCATCGGCCAGGGCCAGCAGGCGCCCAGTGGACACATTCCGTTCACCCCCCGCGCCAAGAAGGTCCTCGAGCTCAGCCTCCGCGAGGCGCTGCAGCTCGGCCACAACTACATCGGCACCGAGCACATCCTGCTCGGCCTGATCCGCGAGGGTGAGGGTGTCGCCGCCCAGGTGCTGGTCAAGCTGGGTGCCGACCTCAACCGCGTCCGCCAGCAGGTCATCCAGCTGGTCAGCGGCTTCCAGGGCAAGGAGGCCGAGGCTGCGGGTGCTCCCAGCGAGTCCGCTCCCAGCACGTCCGCGGTGCTCGACCAGTTCGGCCGCAACCTGACCCAGGCCGCCCGCGAGGGCAAGCTCGACCCGGTCATCGGTCGCGACGATGAGGCCGAGCGCGTCATGCAGACTCTGTCGCGGCGCACCAAGAACAACCCGGTGCTGGTCGGCGAGCCCGGTGTCGGCAAGACCGCCGTCGTGGAGAGCCTCGCCCAGGACATCGTGCGTGGCGACGTCCCCGAGACGCTCAAGGACAAGCAGATCTACACGCTCGACCTTGGCGCTCTGGTGGCCGGCTCGCGCTACCGCGGTGACTTCGAGGAGCGCCTCAAGAAGGTGCTCAAGGAGATCCGCACGCGCGGCGACATCATCTTGTTCATCGACGAGATCCACACCCTGGTGGGTGCGGGTGCCGCCGAGGGAGCGATCGACGCGGCCAGCATCCTCAAGCCGATGCTGGCTCGTGGTGAGCTGCAGACGGTGGGTGCCACGACGCTCGACGAGTACCGCAAGCACTTCGAGAAGGACGCGGCGCTCAACCGTCGCTTCCAGCCGATCCTGGTCGAGGAGCCCTCGGTCAGTGACACGGTCGAGATCCTCAAGGGGCTGCGTGACCGCTACGAGGCGCACCACCGCGTCTCGATCACCGACGAGGCCCTCGTGGCCGCGGCGACGATGGGCGACCGCTACGTCTCGGACCGCTTCCTGCCCGACAAGGCGATCGACCTGATCGACGAGGCCGGAGCCCGCCTGCGCATCCGCCGCATGGCGACGCCGCCGGAGCTCAAGGAGTTCGACGACAAGATCGCCGACGTCCGCCGCCGCAAGGAGGGCGCGATCGACGCGCAGGACTTCGAGGCTGCCGCCTCCCTGCGTGACGAGGAGAAGAAGCTCATCGGCGCGAAGGCCGAGCGCGAGAAGGCCTGGAAGTCCGGCGACCTCGACACCGTCGCGGTCGTGGACGAGCAGCTCATCGCCGAGGTCCTCGCCAAGGCCACCGGCATCCCCGTCGGCCAGCTCAGCGAGGCCGAGTCGAGCCGACTGCTCAACATGGAGGCCGAGCTGCACGAGCGCGTCATCGGCCAGGACGAGGCCATCAAGGCGCTCTCGCGGGCGATCCGTCGTACGCGTGCGGGTCTGAAGGACCCCAAGCGCCCCGGTGGATCGTTCATCTTCGCCGGGCCCTCGGGCGTCGGCAAGACCTGGCTGTCCAAGGCGCTGGCCAACTTCCTGTTCGGCGACGAGGACTCCCTCATCCAGCTCGACATGTCCGAGTACAGCGAGAAGCACACCGTCTCGCGCCTCTTCGGCTCGCCTCCGGGCTACGTCGGCTACGAGGAGGGCGGTCAGCTCACCGAGAAGGTGCGTCGCAAGCCGTTCTCCGTGGTCCTGTTCGACGAGATCGAGAAGGCCCACCCCGACATCTTCAACTCGCTGTTGCAGATCCTCGAGGAGGGCCACCTGACCGACGGTCAGGGTCGTGTCGTCAACTTCAAGAACGCGGTCGTCATCATGACCACCAACCTCGGTGCGCGAGAGATCTCCAAGGGCGTCAACCTGGGCTTCAGCCAGGCCGGCGACACCGCGGGCTCCTACGCGAAGATGAAGGAGCGCGTGTCGATCGAGCTCAAGCAGCACTTCCGGCCTGAGTTCCTCAACCGTGTCGACGAGATCATCGTGTTCCCGCCGTTGACGCAGGAAGAGATCTTCCAGATGGTCGACATGATGATCGCGTCGCTGGAGAAGCGTCTGGCCGAGAAGGACATGAACATCGAGCTCACGATGGAGGCCAAGGAGCTGTTGTCGAGGCGTGGCTTCGACCCGGTCCTGGGTGCTCGTCCGCTGCGCCGCACGGTGCAGCGCGAGATCGAGGACGTCATGGCCGAGAAGCTCCTCTACGGGGAGCTCCGTCCGGGACAGATCGTCCTGGTCGGTGTCGAGGGCGAGGGCCCCGAGGCGGTCTTCACGTTCGAGGGCCGCAACAAGGCCGAGCTCGAGCTGGAGATGCCCGAGGTCCCCCCGGCCGTCGAGGCCGGAGCCGAGTAGGCACCACCTGCACGAGCAGCACCTGCACGATCGAACGAGCCCCCGCAGCCAGTGGCTGCGGGGGCTCGTTCGTGCTCGGCGCAGATCGGTCAGGCGTGGCCCGGAAGGGCGAGCTCGTCCTCGCCGACCGGCTCGACGAGCCGGTCCGCGACGAGCCCGTCGAGGCACCGCTCCCGCTGCGCGGCATCGGGCCACACGGCGTCGAGGACCGTCCGGGGCACGGGGCCGGGCGCGTCGCGCAGCACCCCCATGAGCCGGCCGCGGCACTGTCGGTCGGTGCCCTCCCAGGCCTGTGCGCGCCGCGCGGGTCCGTCGTACGCGGGGAAGCCGGCTGCACGCCATCGGCAGATCTCGGCGACGGGGCACTGCTCGCAGCGAGGCGAGCGCGCGGTGCAGACGAGCGCGCCGAGCTCCATGGTCGCGGCGGCCCAGCGGTGCGCGTCCTGGATCGGCACCAGTGCGGTGGCGACCTGCCGCTCGGCGGCCGTGACGGCGTTCGCGGGGAGCTGGTCACCCGACACGACGCGCGCGAAGACCCGTCGCACGTTGGTGTCCAGGACGACCGCCCGACCGCCGAAGGCGAAGGACTCGATCGCGGCGGCGGTGTAGTCGCCGACTCCCGGCAGCGCGAGCAGCTCGTCGCGGGTGCGCGGCACCTCGCCGCCGTGCCGCTCCACGATGGCCGTGGCCGCGGCGTGCAGGCGCAGCGCGCGACGCGGGTAGCCGAGCCGCCCCCACGCCCGCACGGCCTCCCCGGTCGGCTCGGCGGCGAGCTCCGCAGGGGTCGGCCAGCGCTCCATCCAGGCCGTGTACACGGGCAGGACCCGCGACACGGGCGTCTGCTGAAGCATGAACTCCGAGACCATGACCGACCACGGGGAGGCGTCCCGCCGCCACGGGAGATCGCGTGCGGTGTCGTCGAACCACGCCAGCACGTCCTCGTGGAACCGGGCCAGGTCGGGCAGCGGCAGGGGAGCGTTCGATGTCGTCATGGCGCGTCGATCTTCGCACGGGGTCCCGGCCGCCTATCGTGGGACCGTGAGCCAGCGCAGGTTGCCCGCCGAGGTCTATTGGCGTCGACGACTCATGGTGCTGGCGGCGCTGATCGCCCTCGTGTGGGTCGTCCTCCAGCTCGTGGGGGGAGACGACGAGGACAAGGCCGCGCCGCAGCCGAAGGCGAAGGCGGCGGCCACGACGTCGCCCACCGCCGCGCCGACCCAGGAGAAGAAGACCAACGGCCTCGTCGACGTGGCCCTGGTGACGGCGACTGCGCCGTGCGATCCCGAGCTCGTGCGCATCACGCCCACCGTGCGCCCCGACCAGCGTGCCGGGGAACCCGTCGAGATCGGGCTGGTCGTGAGCTCGACCGCGACCACGGCCTGCACGCTCAAGCCCGCCGACGCCGACGCGATCGCGGTCATCACCGCCAACGGCACCGCGGTGTGGGACTCCACGGTCTGCAAGGTCTCACCGTTGACCAAGCCCGTCGCGCTCTCCCCGGGGTGGGCGACCATGACCTCCGTGACCTGGACGGGACGCGGTTCGGGCTCGCGGTGCACCCAGAACGAGGGCTACGCGACGCCGGGCAAGTACACGGTGCAGATCGGCACCCTCGGGGGCGAGCCCGGCAAGACGACGTTCACGCTCGAGGCGCGGTCCGCCCCGAAGCCTGCGCCCAAGGCCACCAAGAGCACCCCGACGCCCAAGAAGAGCTCAGCGACCCCCTCGAAGGCGACCCCGAAGCCGCCCAAGGGCACGACGAGGCCCGCCGACGACTGAGGCGTCGACCGCGTAGGCGCCGCTCGGTCTAGACGTACCGCTCGAGGATGCTGGACTCAGCGAGGCGGGACAGCCCCTCGCGGACGCCACGGGCCCGCAGGTCGCCGACCCCGTCGACGTTCTGCAGGTCCTCGATGCTCGCGGCGAGCAGCTTCTGCAGGGAGCCGAAGTGCTGGATGAGTCCTTCGACGACCGAGATCGGCAGGCGCGGGATGCGCGCCAGCAGTCGATAGCCCCGGGGAGCGAGCGGCCCGTCGAGGGTCTCCTCGGTGCCGATGCGCAGGGCGCGGGCGACTGCGCCGAGGTCGACCAGGTGGGTGGACTCGATCGCTGCCAGCTCGGCCAGCACGGCCTCGAGCGGCCGGCCGCGGCGACCTGTCGGCATGTAGTCGCGGATGATGAGCTCGCGCTCGGCGTCCACGCCGGCGATGAGCTCCTCGAGCTGCAGGGCCAGCAGACGGCCGTCGGTGCCGAGCTCGAGGACGTAGGTGTCGATCTCGCCGGCGATGCGGCTGACCATCTCGAGGCGCTGGGCCACGGCCGAGACGTCGCGGACCGTGACGAGGTCCTCGATCTCGAGTGCCGACAACGCATCGGAGACCTCGTCGAGGCGGTTGCGGTAGCGCTCCAGCGTCTGGAGGGCCTGGTTGGCGCGGCCGAGCACCGCGCCGGTGTCCTCCAGGACGTGGCGGCGGTCCTCCAGGTACAGGGCGATGATGTGCATCGAGGCGGACACCGAGATGACGGGCACGCCGGTCTGACGGGCGACCCGGTCGGCGGTGCGGTGGCGGGTGCCGGTCTCCTCGGTCCTGATCGACGGATCGGGCATCAGGTGGACGCCCGCCATCACGATGCGGCTCGCGTCCTTGTCGAGGATGATCGCGCCGTCCATCTTGGCCAGCTCGCGCAGCCCGGTCGCGGTGAAGGGCACGTCGAGCGCGAACCCTCCGGTCGAGATCGCCTCGACGCTCTTGTCGTGACCGACGACGATCAGCGCGCCGGTGCGGCCGCGCAGGATGCGCTCGAGGCCCTCGCGCAGGGCCGTGCCGGGGGCCACGGAGGACAGGGTCGCGCGCATGCGTGCGGAGGCGTCGAGGGACGCCGCCAGGCGTTCCGCAGCAGTCGCCATCGCCCGTCCCTTCTCAGTCTCGTGTGGGTGACAGTCTACGGGTCGTCAGGAGGCCGCGGACCCATCCAGACAGCTCATGGCCTCGCGGATCGTGTGCACTGCGCGGATCGACATCGTGGACGAGATCGTGTCGAGTCCCTCGGAGCCGGCAGGGACGACCGCGCGCTTGAAGCCGATGCGCTCGGCCTCGCGCAGACGGGCCGCGAGGTTGCTGACCTTGCGCACCTCGCCGGCGAGCCCGACCTCGCCGATCGCCACGAGATCGGGCGGCGCCACGATCTCCAGGACCGCCGAGAAGGTCGCCATCGCCACCGCGAGATCGACTGACGGCTCGATCAGCCGCGCGCCGCCCACGGACGCGGTGTAGACGTCGTGCTGGCCCAGGTTGACCCCGCAGTGCTTGGTGAGCACGGCCAGGATCATCGCGACCCGGGAGGAGTCCAGACCGCTGGACGTACGTCGCGGGGACGGCGTCGACGAGGTGACGCTGAGCGCCTGCACCTCGGCGAGCAGCGGGCGGCGGCCCTCCATCGTGACGGTCACGCACGTGCCCGCGACGGGCTGGTCGTGTCGGGACACGAACAGCCCGGTGGGATCGGGCACCTCGACGATGCCGTCGTCGACCAGGTCGAAGCAGCCGATCTCGTCGACGGGACCGAAGCGGTTCTTGACCGCCCGCAGGAGCCGCAGGCGTGAGTTGCGGTCGCCCTCGAACTGCAGCACCACGTCGACCAGGTGCTCGAGCACCCGCGGTCCGGCCACCGAGCCGTCCTTGGTGACGTGGCCGACCAGCAGGGTTGCGATGCCGTCGCGCTTGGCCCGCTGGATCACCGCGGACGCGACCTCGCGCACCTGGGTCACGCCCCCGGGGACGCCGTCGACGTCGGCCGAGCCGATCGTCTGGACCGAGTCGACGATCAGCAGGCTGGGGCCGACCGTCTCGATGTGGGTCAGCACGCCGCCGAGATCGGTCTCGGCGGCGAGGTAGAGGTTGTCGTCGACCGCGCCCGTGCGCTCGGCGCGGAGGCGGACCTGGGCTGCGGACTCCTCGCCCGAGACGTACAGGGTGCGTCGACCGGCCCGCGCCCAACGGGCGGCGACCTCCAGGAGCAGGGTGGACTTGCCGACCCCGGGCTCGCCGGCGAGGAGCAGGACGCCGCCGGGGACCACGCCGCCGCCGAGCACACGGTCGAGCTCGCCGATGCCCGAGCCCACCGAGCGGGCCGACTCCACCGCGACCTGGGTGATGGGCACGGCAGGGGCCGCCACGGGGGCGGCCTGGGTGCGACCCACGCGGGCGGGCGCGGCCACGTCGACCGTGCCCCAGGCCTGGCACTCGCCGCAGCGACCGACCCACTTGCTCGTCGTCCAGCCGCACTCGGCGCAGACGTAGGCAGGTCGGGCTGTCTTGGTGCTGGCCATGACCCTCACCCTAGGCGAGGGGGGCGACAGAACGGTCGGCCGAGGAGGGCGGGCGCGCCGGGCTCCCGAACGCCTGCGGGGTGTCCGCCGGTCCTGGAACCGGACCGACCACTTAAACTCGGGGGATGACGTCCGTCGCCGTGGCCACCCGCTATCCCGCGCCGCCCGTCTTCAAGTCAGCTGACATCGCCGCCAAGACCGGCCTCCTCGTGCTGGTGCTGCTCGCCCTGATCGTGCCCGGATTCGGCAATCTGGACGGCAAGGGCCTCATCCCGCGGGCGATCGCCTATCCGCTCCTGGCGTTCGCCGTGCCGTTCATCTGGTTCACGTGGTGGCGCCAGCGGGCGTCATTCCCCTGGACCGTCGACTTCCTCGTGACGTTCGTGTGCTTCAGCGACATGTTCGGCAACGCCCTCAACCTGTACGACACGGTCGAGTCCTTCGACAACATCATCCACTTCGTCAACACGGGCCTGCTGACGGCCGCGTTCATCTTGCTGACGATGCACCGCTCGAGCACACTCGGCGCCGTCCTCGAGCGCACCCTGGCCTTCGGCGTGAGCGCCGCGCTCCTGTGGGAGATCGCGGAGTACTTCGCGTTCCTGCGCTGGTCGCCCGAACGGCTGGGGGCCTACGCCGACACGCTCAGCGACATGTCGCTCGGCGCGCTGGGCTCGATCATCGCGGGGGTGTGGGTCTACATCCTGTGGAGCCGCGGGCGCCTCACCGAGGTGGCACCGCAGCTCGAGCTGGCCCACCAGGTGCGCACCGCCGAGGTGCGCCCCCCCGAGCCCCGCTCGGCCGACGTCTAGATGCGGACGTCGCCCGAGGGGGTCGAGAAGACTGCGGTGAGGATGCCCGGGGTCCCGTGCGGCGCGACCCAGCGGACCTCGATCTCCTCGAGGGCCTCGATCACCGGCTCGCCCAGGTAGTCCGCGAGGCGCTGCGGGTCGCCGGCGATCTCCAACGCGGTGAGCGTGATGCCGGTGTCGGCCATCTGCGACGGGTGCTCGGCCGGGTCCTTCTCCCACTTGACCACGAACGGCAGCTGCGGATCGGCCTTCATCCCGCTCGTGCCGATCTGGCGCCACTCCAGGTTGTAGCCGTCGGGACGTCGGCGGTTGCCGGGCACCGAGTGACGGCCCATGCGGTGCTCGACCTCGGTCATGTCATCGACCGAGACGCACCAGCCGAGCCAGCCTCCGCCGGCGTCACGGCGTGCACGGACGGCCTGGCCGAAGGCGGCCTTGTCGGCGGCGGGGTGGTCGAGCACCTCGACGACCTCCAGATACTGCCGGTTCTGCAGCGGCAGGATCATGTTGCGGGTGCCGAATCGGGGGTGCGCCCCACCGTCGACGAACTCCGCGCCCAGGAGCTGGGAAAGCTCTGCGGTCGTGCCCCCGAGGCCCTTGGCGCCGACGGCAAAAGAAACGTGGTCCAGATGCATACGGCATTCTGACCCAGGGGTGTAGCACCGTCGCACAGGGGGTCAGCGAGGGGGATCCGCCAGATGTGGTGTATTGGCGCCGCGGGCCTCGTGGTCTCTGCAATGGCGGGCCAGCTCGGCGTACGCGGCCTCGCCCATCATGGCCGCGAGCTCGTCCCGGTTGGTCCGGTAGACCGGTTCCGGGCCCACGTGCGCCTCGGTGTTGGACGAGCAGTACCAGTCCAGGTCCGCGCCGCCGGGGCCCCAGCCCGCGCGGGTGTACTCGCCGATCTCGGTCTCGGTGTACGTCGTCCCGTCACCGCGGTCGACGTCGCGGAACTGTCGACGCAGCGGCAGCTGCCAGCACACGTCGGGCTTGGTGGTGTGCGGCTTGAGGTCGTTCGACAGGGCGAAGCCGTGGAGCGCGCAGCCGTAGCCGCCGGGAAAGCTGCGCGAGTTGTGGAAGATGCATGCGCCCCGGAACGCGCGGGTCTTGAGCTCGCCGTCGTCGTCGCGCTCGGTCCAGCCGCTGCGGTGCCCCTCGTCGTGGTTCTCCCACTGCTCGGGGGTGAGCTGGACCATGATCGCGCGGGTGCGCTCGGCGTCCTCGTCGTCCGCGAAGTGGGCGCCGAGCGTGCAGCAGCCGGCGTCCGGGCTGCTGTCGTAGATGCCCGGACAGCCCTGGCCGAAGATGCACGTCCAGCGCGACGTGAGCCAGGTCAGGTCGCAGCGGAAGACCTCCGTGGGGTCGTCCGGGTTGGCGAACTCCACGTACGTGCGGGGGAATCCGAGCTCGACTTCAGGCATCGCCGACCAGCCTATCCGCGTCGGTCCCGCCCGGCCTGCGGGCCGCAGGTGCGACAATGGCCGCATGCGTATGGGCGTCCTCGACATCGGGTCCAACACGGGCCACCTCCTCGTCGTCGACGCCTTTCGCGGCGGTCCACCCGTCCCGGCCCACTCCTACAAGGAGCCCCTGCGACTCGCGGAGCAGCTCGACGCCGACCAGGCGGTGACAGAGGAGGGCGTGTCCCGTCTCGTCAAGTACGTCGTGGAGGCGCGCGCCGAGGCGGCCGACAAGGGCTGCACGACGATCCTGGCGTTCGCGACCTCGGCGGTGCGTGACGCGGTCAACGCCGACGAGGTCATCGCGGCCGTCAACGCAGCCAGCGGCCTTGAGCTGCAGGTGCTGTCCGGGGAGGACGAGGCGCGGCTGACGTTCCTCGCGGTGCGGCGCTGGTTCGGCTGGTCCTCGGGCCGGCTCGGGGTGTTCGACATCGGCGGCGGCTCGCTCGAGATCGCCGCGGGCTCGGACGAGTCCCCGGACGTCGCCCGGTCGGTCCCGCTCGGCGCCGGCCGACTGACCCGCGAGTGGCTCGAGGCCGGGCGGTCCGCCGCCGATCTGCGGCTGCACGTCCGCGCCGTCATCGCCGACGGGGCGGGAGCGGTGCTGCGCGGCGGGACCTTCGACCGGGCGGTGGCCACGAGCAAGACGTTCCGTTCACTGGCTCGCATCTGCGGTGCCGCCCCGTCCGCCGAGGGTCCGTACGTGCGCCGGGTGCTGCGCCGGAGCGACCTGTCGGCCCTCGTCGCGTCCCTGGGGACGATGACCCCCGAGGCGATCGCCGCACTGCCCGGGGTCTCGCCCGACCGGGCCCACCAGATGCGTGCGGGCGCGATCGTGGCAGATGCGGCGATGGACCTGTTCGGCCTGTCCGAGCTGGAGATCTGCCCCTGGGCGCTGCGAGAGGGTGTCCTGCTGGAGCATCTCGACGCACTCTGAGGGTCCCGACCTACAGTGGGAGTCGTGCCCGATCCCCTCCGCGTCTCCCTGTCGACCTCGTCGGTCTACCCGGGGTCGACCGCGAGCGGATTCGAGGCGGCAGCCCGGCTGGGCTACGACGGGGTCGAGGTCATGGTCGGCATCGACGACGTCAGCGCCGACATCACCGCGATCAAGGCGTTGAGCTCGTTCCACGAGATGCCGGTCGTGTCGGTCCACGCGCCCTGCCTGCTGGTCACGCAGCGGGTCTGGGGCACCGACCCGTGGGGCAAGCTGCACCGCAGCGCCGAGATGGCCCACGAGGTCGGCGCGTCGGTCGTGGTGGTGCACCCACCCTTTCGGTGGCAGCGCGACTACGCGAAGGGATTCGTCGAGGGCATCGCGGACCTGGAGGCCGAGCACGGCATCACGTACGCGGTGGAGAACATGTATCCCTGGCGCACCGGCAAGCGTGAGTTCCAGGCGTACGCGCCGGGCTGGGACCCGATCGAGCAGGACTACGCCCACGTGACGCTCGACCTGTCGCACAGCTCGACGGCCGGTGGTGACCCCCTCGCGATGGCGGACGCCTTGGGGGACCGGCTCGCGCACGTGCACATCGCGGACGGCTCGGGATCGGCCAAGGACGAGCACATGATCCCCGGCCGCGGCAGCCAGCCGTGCGAGGAGTTCCTGGCCGCGGTCGCGGGATCGGGATACGACGGTGAGATCGTCGTCGAGATCAACACGCGCAAGGCCAAGGACCAGTCCGAGCGCGAGGCCGACCTCCTCGAGGCGCTGGCCTTCACCCGCCTGCACGCCTCGGTCTGAGCCCGGGGCCGCGCCCGCAGACCTACGATGTGGGGATGGTCACCCTCGATCAGCTCGTGACGTTCGGGCTCGCGGCGCTCGTCCTCATCGCGATCCCGGGGCCGAGCGTGGTCTTCGTGATCGGTCGCGCGCTCGCGTACGGCCGGGGGGTCGCGCTCGCGACCGTCGCGGGCAACACCCTCGGCCTGCTGGTCGTGGTCGTGCTGGTCGCGCTGGGGCTCGGCGCGATCGTGCAGGAGTCGATCGTCGTGTTCACGGTCCTGAAGCTCGCAGGTGCTGCGTACCTCGTCTGGTTGGGCGTCCAGGCGATCCGGCACCGCTCGGCGTTCGTCGTGCGGGACGCTGCCGAGCGCTCGGCGCCGGTGCTGGCCTGGACGACGGTCGTGCGGCAGGGATTCGTCGTGGGTCTGTCCAACCCCAAGGCGTTCATGATCTTCGGTGCGGTGCTGCCGCAGTTCGTCGTCCGCGACGGCGGCCACGTCCCGCTGCAGATGCTGGTGCTGGGGCTCGTCGCGGTCGTCATCGGGCTGGCGTCGGACTCGCTCTGGGCAGTCATCGCGAGCCAGCTGCGGTCGTGGTTCAACGCCTCGCCCCGTCGAGGTGCCGCGCTGGGCGTCGCCGGCGGCACGTCGATGATCGGGCTGGGCGTCGGCCTGGCCCTGAGCGGCGACTAGCGCACGGGCTCCGCAGGAGGAGCGAGGCGCTTGGCCAGGACGGCGCCCGTGATGATCTGCATCTGGTGGTAGAGCATCAGGGGCAGGACGATCAACGCCACCTCGCCGCCGCCGAACAGCACCGTCGCGATCGGCAGACCGCTCGCGAGGGACTTGTTGGAGGCGCAGAACAGCACCGCGACCCGGTCCTCGCGCGGCAGCCCCGACAGGCGGCCGATCAGCACGGCCCAGCCCATGGCCACGGCCAGCAGGCACGCGCACACGAGGGCCACCGCGAGGACCGACCAGACGCTGAGCGCGGACCAGATGTGCGCCTCGGCCCCCTCGCTGAACGCCACGAACACCACCAGGACGATGCTCGAGCGGTCGTAGAGCTTGAGCCGGGAGTCGTTGCGCTGCACGAAACCGCCCACGACCGGGCGCAGCACCTGCCCCAGCACGAACGGCGCCAGGATCTGCAGCACGATCCGCACGATCGAGCCCGCGTCCACCTGGGCGTCGGAGGCCATGAGCAGGGCGACCAGGGCCGGGGTGAGGAACACGCCGAGGATGTTGGACAGCGACGCGCTGACGACTGCGCCCGCGACGTTGCCGCCCGCGATGCCCGTGTAGACCACGCAGGACTGGACGGTCGAGGGCACCAGGCAGAGCAGCAGGACGCCGCTGGCCAGGGAGGGCCTCAGCAGGTTGCCGTCGAGCAGCTGGGTCGCGAGGCCGAGGACCGGGAAGACGATGAACGTGGTCGACAGGATCACCGCGTGCAGGCGCCAGTTGCCCAGGCCTGCCATCGTCTCGGCGGTCGACAGCCGTGCCCCGTAGAGGAAGAACAGCAGTCCGATCGCGCCGGCCGAGACCGCCTTCAGCACGTCGAGCGCGTCGCCGGTGACGGGGAGGAACGAGGCGACCAGCGCGGCGGCGAGCAGCGCCACGATGAACGGGTCGGGTCGTTGGCGCACGCCCCGACACTAGTGTGAGGTCCATGACTCAGCGGATCGCGATCCTCGGCGCCGGCGTGATGGGCGAGACCCTCCTGTCGGCGATCCTGTCCTCCGGCCACCCCGTCAGCGACATCGTCATCAGCGAGAAGCGTGACGAACGCGCCGCCGAGCTGCGTGACAGGCACGGGGTCGAGGTGACCGGCAACGCCGAGGCGGCCGCAGGCGCGGACGTCGTCCTGATCGTGGTCAAGCCGCAGGACGTGGGTGCCGTGCTCGCCGAGATCGCCGGCTCGGTCCGCCCCGGCGCCACGGTCGTCTCGCTCGCCGCAGGCATCCGCATCGACACGATCGCCTCGGCGCTGCCGGACGGCGTGGCCGTGGTGCGGGCGATGCCCAACACGCCGGCCCTGGTGGGCGAGGGCATGTTCGGCATCTCGCCGGGGCCCGGCGTCACCGACGAGCAGCTCGCGGCGGTCGGCACCCTGCTCGAGTCCGGCGGCCGCGTCGTCGTGGTCGACGAGAGCCGGCAGGACGCCGTCACGGCGGTGTCGGGCTCGGGCCCGGCGTACGTCTTCTATCTCGCCGAGGCCATGATCGCCGGCGGGATCGCGCAGGGTCTCGACGAGGACACCGCGCGTGAGCTCACGACGCAGACGCTCGTGGGCGCCGCGAAGCTGCTCGCAGAGTCCGGCGACACCGCCGAGGAGCTGAGGCGTCGGGTGACCTCGCCGAACGGCACGACCCATGCGGCCATCACGACCTTCGACACCGACGGCGTGAGGGACGGTCTGGTGGCCGGGATGGCCGCCGCAGCGGCCCGCTCGGCCGAGCTCTCGGGCCCGGCATAGGCTCATGGTGTGAGTGAGCACACAGACCCGACGCAGGATCGGGCCTGCGTCGTCTTCGACGAGCAGCTGATCCAGTACAACTTCGGCCAGACGCATCCCATGGCGCCGGTCCGCATCGAGCTGACCATGGACCTGGCGCGGGAGCTGGGGATCATCGAAGGGCTGGACGTCGTCGGCGCCCGGCCCGCGACCGAGGACGAGCTCGCCCTGGTGCACACCGCGTCGTACATCGAGCGGGTGCAGAAGCTCAGCGACCACCCCGTCTACCGCGATCTCACGATCGGTCTGGGCTCCGAGGACAACCCGGTCTTCGCGCAGATGCACGAGGCAAGCGCCCTGATCGCCGGCGCGAGCGTCGAGGCGGCCCGGCGGGTCTGGACCGGCGCGGCGCCGCGCGCGATCAACATCAGCGGCGGCCTGCACCACGCGATGCCCGGCAACGCGAGCGGCTTCTGCATCTACAACGACGTCGCGCTCGCGATCCGCTGGCTCCTGGACAACGGGGCGCAGAAGGTCGCGTACGTCGACGTGGACGCCCACCACGGCGACGGGGTCCAGAAGATGTTCTGGAACGACCCCCGCGTCCTCACGATCTCGATCCACGAGGGCCCGCAGTCGCTGTTCCCCGGCACCGGCTTCTCGACCGAGACCGGGGGAGAAGGTGCCGAGGGCGGTGCGGTCAACGTCCCGCTGCCCCCCGGCACGTCGGACGCCGGCTGGCTGCGCGCCTTCCACGCCGTGGTGCCGCCGCTGATCCGCGAGTTCGCCCCCGACATCCTGGTCACGCAGCACGGCTGCGACTCGCACATGGACGATCCGCTGACCAACCTGATGCTGAGCGTGGACGGTCAGCGCGCCTCCTATCTCGCTCTCGAGGCGCTGGCCGAGGAGGTGTGCGACGGCAAGTGGGTCGCCACGGGTGGCGGAGGCTATGCCGTGATGGACGTCGTGCCGCGCGCCTGGGCGCACCTGCTCGCGATCGTCTCGGGGAGGCCACTGGATCCCGCGGCCCTCACCCCCGACAAGTGGCGCGAGCGCATCGCGCACCTGCGTGGGATGCCCGGCCCGCAGCGCATGACCGACGGACGGACCGTCGCGTACCGCCCGTGGGAGGACGGCTACGACCCCGCGAGCTGGCTCGACCGCTCGATCCACGCGACCCGGACGGCCTCGTTCCCCCTCGTGGGGCTCGACCACCAGCCCTGACGATCGGAGCCGATCTCGGTCGAATCAGTGGGGATTTTGGACAACCCCTGTCCCTGCGGCATCACGAGGCACTACGCTCGACCAAGGCACGCGCGCTGTTTCTCTGGTGGGGAAGCCAGAGAGCGCGCGTGCCCCTCAGGAAGCAGGTGGGACATGGCCCCCGGACCGACGTTCTTGACCGTCGCGGAAGTGGCGAGTCAGATGCGCGTCTCGAAGATGACGGTCTACCGTCTCGTCCACTCCGGTGAGCTCGAGGCCGTCCGCGTCGGGCGTTCGTTCCGCGTGCCCGAGCGTGCCGTCCAGGAGTTCCTGGGCAAGTCCTACTTCCAGGCGGGCTGAGCCGGCCGGTCCTGCTGGTGCCCGGCATCCGCGTCCTCGGTCACCAGGGATGCGGGCCGCAGCAGACGTGTACGCTGAGGGCAGCCATCACCGGGGCCGCAGGGCGTCCGAGTTCGCGCTCGGCTCCTCCAGGTGGCGACCAGTCTCAAGTGCACACCAGTCCACGTACGCGTGGCCAGACGAGAAGTGAAGTGACCCGTGGGTTCAGTCATCAAGAAGCGCCGTAAGCGGATGTCGAAGAAGAAGCACCGCAAGATGCTGAAGCGCACCCGAGTGCAGCGTCGTCGTCTGGGCAAGTAACCCCAGATGAGCCGGGTCGTCCTCGTCACTGGTGTGGCGGGCTCGTTCGCGTCGAAGTTCGCGCGGCGGCTCGCTGACATCGGCGAGGGCGCAGGCATCGAGCGGGTCGTCGGCATCGACACGATCCTGCCCGATGCCGACCTCGGCAGCGTGAAGTTCGTCCGCGCCGACATCCGCACCCCGGTCGTCGGCAAGGTCATCGCGGTCGACGACGTCGACACCGTGGTCCACCTGGACGTCAACCCGCCCCAGCGCGGCCGCGGAGCCGGCGCCAAGGAGCTCAACGTCATCGGCACGATGCAGCTGCTGGCCGCGTGCCAGCGCTCGGCGCTGGTGAGCAAGCTCGTGCTCGGGTCCTCGACCGCCGTGTACGGCTCGTCCCCGCGCGATCCGGCGATGTTCACCGAGTCGCTGCTCGCGCGCAACGGCGTGCGCACGGGGTTCCCCAAGGACATCGTCGAGGTCGAGTCGTACGTCCGCGGGTTCGCTCGCCGCCGGCCCGAGGTGCTGATCACGACGATCCGCGCCGCACAGGTGCTGCACCCCGAGATCGACAGCCCGCTGCGCAACTACTTCTCCAACCCCGTGCTGCCGTCCGTGCTCGGATTCGATCCCCGCCTGCAGTTCCTGAGCCTCGAGGACGCCCTCGAGATCCTCGTCCAGGCCGTCGTCCGCGATCGCCCGGGCACGTTCAACGCGGCAGGCGACGGAGTCGTCCTGCTGAGCCAGGCCGCACGCCGGCTGGGCCGCCCGGTCATCCCGCTGCCCCCGGTGGGCTTCGCGATGGCCGCGCGCCGGGTCGTCCGGGCCATGGGCTCGGACATCCCGCCCGATCTGCACCGGCTGCTGACGTTCGGGCGGGCGGTCGACACCACCGGACTGCGGGACATCTTCGGCTATGAGCTCGCGCGCACGTCGGAGGAGACCTTCGACGAGTTCCGGGCCTCACTGAAGCCCGGCCTGCTGGCCGCGCTGGGAGGACGCTCGTGAAGGACGAACGCAAGACGATCGGATCCGGCGGCACCCCCGGCCGGGGCAACCGCGAGACGTCACCCTCCGCAGCGGCCCGCTCGCTGGCCGGTGGATCGGCGCCCCGCAAGCCCGCTGCGAAGAAGAAGACTGCCGCCAAGCAGGCCACCCCGGACGAGCAGACCACCGGCACGTCCACGACCCCTCCGGTGCAGCCGCCGCCGACGGAGAAGCCGCACCTGCGTGCGGTCACCGACGAGGACGCCGCGGCAGCAGCGGCAGCCGCCGCCGAGGAGGCAGCGCGCCGCACCCGCACCGCCGGCTCCGCCCCCTTGTCGGCGGGCATCCCGCTGGACGAGATCTTCGTGGCGGTCATCGAGGCCGCCCAGCGTGTGCTGGGCACCGACTGGGAGAGCCGCGTCGCGACCCTGATCGCCACCGTCCGCAAGCGTCTCAGCGGCGACTACGAGGTCGACGAGTTCGGCTTCGACCCCGAGATCGCCGAGGTGCTCACCGCAGCGGTCGAGCCCCTGGCCGAGAAGTGGTTCCGGCTCGAGGTGCGCGGCGTCGAGAACATCCCCGAGGACGGCGGCGCGCTCCTGGTCGCCAATCACTCGGGCACGGTCCCGCTCGACGGCCTGATCACGGGCTATGCGGTCAAGAAGTACGCAGGCCGCGATCTGCGCCCGCTCGGCGCGGATCTCGTGTTCTCGCTGCCCGGCGTGGGACAGATCGCCCGCAAGGTGGGTGCGACGCTCGCCTGCCAGGAGGACGCCGAGCGTCTGCTGACCAAGGGTGAGCTCGCGGGCGTATGGCCCGAGGGCTTCAAGGGGGTCGGCAAGCCGTTCGCCGAGCGCTACAAGCTGCAGCGGTTCGGTCGTGGCGGCTTCGTCTCGTCCGCGATGCGCGCGGGCGTGCCGATCGTCCCGGTCTCGATCGTGGGCGCCGAGGAGATCTATCCCCTCGTGGGCAACGTGCCCTCCCTCGCCCGCCTGCTCGGGCTGCCCTATCTGCCGATCACGCCGTTCTTCCCGCTGCTGGGTCCGCTCGGCCTGATCCCCCTGCCGAGCAAGTGGATCATCGAGTTCGGCGAGCCGGTGCGCACCGACGCCTACGAGCCCGAGGCCGCGGACGATCCGATGCTGCTGTTCAACGTCACCGACCAGGTGCGCGAGACGATCCAGCAGACGCTCTACCAGCTGCTGGTCGACCGGGGCAACGCCTTCTTCTGACGCCGGCGGTCCCGGGCACCTACTGGCGTCCACCGCCGAGCAGTCCGTTGAGCAGGCCTGGCACGAGCCCCTCCTGGTCCTCGTCGCCGAGCAGCCCGCCGAGCAGCGGGTCCGTGACGTCGGACAGCGACGGGCTGCGGGTCGGCGCCGCCGGTGCCGGGACGGTGGGCGCAGATCGGCTCGGCGACGTGGCGGGACCGCCCGACGACGTGCCGCCGGGTGCGGCCGGCGCCGGGCTCGCGGCCGGGTCGGGAGCCCGCGGGGCGTCGTCCTTGGCAGGTTTCTTCGGTGCCGGGATGTCGCGCGCCAGACCGCTCACGACGTCCACGAGCGGGTCGACGTCGGCCGAGCCGCAGCTGGAGCACAGCGTGGACGCCCGGCTCGCGAGTCGGTTGACCTCGCGCGTCGCGGCGGCGTACGCGTCGCCCGCCTGCGAGGGCAGCTTGCTCTTGAGCTCGGACAGCTCGACGCTCGCGGCGGTCGCGAAGTCGTTGACCCGGCGGACCGTCGTGTCCTCGCGGGTGTCCGCGTACGCCGTGAAGAGCCGGGCGGAGCCGTCGGACGCTGCGGAGGAGAAGTCGTCGAGGGCGTCGGCCACGAGGGTGTCGGAGGCGCCCTTGTCGCTCAGCAGGCGAGCCTCGGTGAGGCGCTCCTCGGCCTGTCCGAGCTGGAAGGAGCCGCGGGACTCGTCGCCGTGGTGCAACGCGGTGAGCTCGACGGACTCGACCGTGCGCTTGACCGGGTAGAGCATCTCGCCGGGCAGCGCCGACGCGCTGGACGCGACGAGGCCGACTGCGCCGGCCGACGTGACGAGGGCCGCGGTCAGGCCCGCGAGGCGACGCCGCGTGCTGCGGGGCCGGGCGGGCGTGGCGGCCGGGCGGGCGGCCCCCGGCATGGGCTCGAGGACCGTGGTCGCCTCGGTCATCAGCTGCGCGCGGAGCGTGGACCGGAACTGCGCCGTGGGCTCGACCGGGGCCGCCGCGCACAGGGCCTCGGCGAAGGCGACGAGAGCGGCGATCTCCTCGTCCCGCGGGTCGGCGCCGCCCCAGGCCTCGTCGAAGGACTGGGCGTCGTCGTGGGAGCGACGGCCGATCATGAGGGGTTCCTGCCTGTCGAGGTGGGATCAGCACGATCAACGACACCGGGCGTGCCGGGGTTACGGGACCGGGACGGTGACACGATCGGTGGCCAGGCGGTCATCATCGGACCTCCGCCGGGACGGACCTGGCGAGATTGCGGATCGCCCGGAGCTGCAGCTGCTTGATCGCTCCCTCGCTGCGGCCGATGGCCGCAGCGGTCTGGGCGATCGACAGTCCCTGGATGAAGCGCATCAGGATGCAGTCGCGCTGCTCGTCGGGCAGGGCCCTGACGGCCGCGAACAGGATCTCGTTGGTGACGTGCGCGAGCACCTCGTGCTCGGGTCCCGAGGCCGGGGTCAGACCCTCGGGGATCGTCTCGGTCACGATCTCGAGGCGCGACCTGCTCGACTTGAAGTGGTCCGCGACGAGGTTGCGGGCGATCGTGGTCAGCCAGGCGCCGAAGTCCTTGCCCTGCCAGCTGAAGCGCTGGATCGCCCGGAGCCCCCGGACGAAGGTCTCGCTCGTGAGGTCCTCGGCGAGCTGTCGCGAGCCGACCCGGTAGTAGATGAACCGGAAGATCCCCGTGACGTAGTGGTCGTAGAGCTGGCCGAAGGCCTCGGCGTCGCCCTCCTTGGCCAGGTCGACCAGCGCCCGCAGCCGGGCGGCCTCGGGGTCGTCGTCGTGAGGGGCCGGCCCTTGGCCGCCGGACGCGGCGTACGCGGGTGAGTCCGCCACGGCAAGGGCGACCTGGAGCGACCGGTCGTCCCGCAGCCTCAGGGCGAGCGACAGCGCGATGCGCAGCGCTCCGACGTGCTCCACCCAGGCCTCCCTGATTTGCCGCGAGTGTAGCCGCAGGCGGGCCCGGTCGTCGCCTATCTGCGGCGTCGCAGGGTCCGCCACGTGGTGCCTGCGGCCACGGCCGCGACGGTGCCCTTGGCGCCGGCCAGGAAGACCTTGCGACCGGTGCGGTAGTCGCGGACCCGCCAGCCGTTGGTCTTCGCGTGGGAGCGCAGGCTCGCGTCGGGGTTGATCGCGCACGGGTGGCCGACGAGGGAGAGCATGGGCAGGTCGTTGCTGGAGTCGGAGTACGCGTAGCAGTCGGCCAGGACGAGGCCCTCGCGGTCCGCGACGCCCTGGACGGCGACGGCCTTGCCCGCCCCGTGGAGCATCTCGCCGACGAGCTGACCCGTGTAGATGCCGTCGACGTGCTCCGCGACCGTGCCCAGCGCGCCGGTCAGGCCGAGCCGACGGGCGATCACGGTCGCGATCTCGATGGGTGCCGCGGTGACGAGCCACACCCGCTGGCCGCGGTCGAGGTGCCACTGGGCGAGCGCGCGCGTGCCGGGCCAGATCCGGGCCGCCATGCGCTCGTCGAAGATCTCCTCACCGATCTCCTCGAGCTCGGTGACGCTGTGGCCGGCGATGAACGCGAGCCCGCTGGCCCGTGCCTTCGCGATGTGCTCGGGATCCTCGCTGCCGACGACCCGGAAGTAGAGCTGTTGCCAGGCCGCGCCCAGGATGTCGCGCGTCGTGAAGAACTCGCGCCGGTGGAGGCCGCGCGCGAAGTGGAAGATCGAGGCGCCCTGCATGATCGTGTTGTCGACGTCGAAGAAGGCGGCGGCGGTGGGGTCCGGAGCGGTCGACAACGCGCTCTCGATCTCCGTGGCGGACGCAGCGGCCTGGCCTGCCAGGACGGAGCGCGACTGCAGGTTGCGGGGCTGATCGGGTGCTGCATCCCGTGCCATGTGCCGAGCCTAACGCCCTCCCGGGCTCACCAGCTGTGGTTGACTCAAGGGGTGACAGTCAATGTCAGCGAGTACGTCCACACGGCCGCCACGAACGCCCCGGACAGGGTGGCTCTGGTCGAGCACCGGGGCGACGCACGCCGCGAGGTGACCTGGCGAGAGCTCGACGAGTCGGCCGACGCCGTGGCCCGTGCGCTGTCCGGTCGGGGCCTGGTGGCGGGCCACCGGGTCGCGGTGGTGATGGCCAACCGCATCGACCTGCCGATCGCCTACTTCGGCATCCTGCGCGGCGGCATGGTCGCGGTGCCCGTCAACCCTCGCTCGACCACCCGCGAGATCGGCCGCATGCTCGCGGACTCCCGCGCCCGGGTCGTGCTGTGCGACGAGGCCGGTGTCGCCCAGGTGCGCGAGGCGATCACCGACGACATGCAGGTGAGCGTGATCGTCGACGGCGCCGAGCCCGTGGCGGGGGAGACCTCCTTCGAGACGTTCCTCCAGGACGCGTCCGGGGCGCCCCCGGCCTCGCCCGCCGACGCCGAGGCCCTCGCCGTCGTGCTCTACACGTCCGGCACGAGCGGCAAGCCGCGCGGCGCGATGCTGACCCACCGGGCACTGATCGCCAACATCGAGCAGATCGCGCAGCTCGACCCGCCCGCGGTCACGCCCGACGACATCTGCCTCGGCCTGCTGCCGATGTTCCACATCTACGGGCTCAACTGCGTGCTGGGGCAGGCCGTGCGGCAGGGCGCCCGCGTCGTGATGGTCGACGGCTTCGACCCCGCCGGTCTCCTCGATCTCGTGCGCGCCGAGGGGGTCACCAACATCCCGCTGGCGCCCCCCGTGGTCGCGGCCTGGGCCGGACGTGAGGGACTCGGCGACCAGCTGAGCAGCGTCTCGATGGTCCTGTCGGGCGCCTCCGCGCTCGACCCCGAGCTGGCCGAGATGTTCCACGCGTCGACGGGCAAGTACATCGAGCAGGGCTACGGGCTCACCGAGACCGCCCCCGTCATCGCGACGACGATGGGATCGCCTCGCCAGCCCGGATCGCCGCCCAAGGCCGGATCGGTCGGGCGACCGCTGCCGGGCATCGAGGTGCGGATCGTCGAGGCCGACGGCCGGGACGCTGCTCCCGGCGATCCCGCGGAGATCTGGGTCAGGGGCGACAACGTCTTCTCGGGCTACTGGCCGGACGGCGTGGACGGACCGCGCCCCGACGGCTGGTACCCGACGGGCGACATCGGCTTCCTCGACGAGGACGGTGACCTCACGCTCGTCGACCGCCTGCGCGAGCTCGTGATCGTCTCCGGCTTCAACGTCTACCCGTTCGAGGTCGAGGACGTCATCTCCGAGGTCCCGGGGGTCGCGCAGGTCGCGGTCGTCGGGCTGCCCGACGAGGAGACGGGGGAGGCCGTCGCGGCGTTCGTCGTGCCGACCGAGGAGGCGTCCGGCGACGAGGACGCGCTCGTGGAGTCCGTCGAGGAGCACTGCCGTACGCGCCTGGCCCGCTTCAAGCAGCCCCGCCGCGTGATCGTCGTGACCGGGCTGCCGCACTCCGCGACCGGCAAGGTCGCCAAGGGGCGTCTGCGGTCGCTGGTCCGCAGCGAGACGCTGGGTCTGGGTGCGCGGTGATCGCTCACGCCGACGCCGCGCGGGTCGTGGTCTACGGACGGGAGGGCTGCCACCTGTGCGAGATCGCCGAGGCGCAGGTCGCCGAGATCTGCCGCGAGACCGGTGACTCGTGGCTGCGGGTGGACATCGACGGGGACGAGGACCTTCGCTCGCGCTTCACCGAGCAGGTCCCGGTCACGTTCGTCGACGGCGCCCAGCACGACTTCTGGAGGGTCGACCCCGCGAGGCTCCGCAGGGCACTGGCGAGGCGTCGCCGACGTGTGACATAACCCACCGGCGCCGGTCTCGATTTTGTTAACGCGTTCACAAACTCTTAAACTGGCGAAGCACTGCATGTCATCCTGCAAGGGATAATCCCCAGCATGCCGGTGCAGGAGAACCGTGACCATACTTCGCAGTCCTCGGCTCGCCGACGGAAGCGCCCGTGGCATCCCTGATGCCACCGTCGCCCGTCTGCCGGTCTACCTTCGAGCACTCAACACACTGACCGAGCAGGGCGTCGCCTCGTGCTCCTCGATCGAGCTGGCCGAGAACGCCGGTGTCAACCCCGCCAAGCTGCGCAAGGACCTGTCCTATCTCGGCTCCTACGGCACCCGCGGCGTCGGCTACGACGTGGAGTACCTGCGCTACCAGATCGCCCGCGAGATCGGCCAGACCCAGGACTGGGACGTCGTCATCGTCGGCATCGGCAACCTGGGCTCCGCCCTCTCCGCCTACCAGGGCTTCAGCACCCGCGGCATCCGTGTCGCGGCCCTCGTCGACGCCGATCCGCAGCGGGTCGGCACCGAGGTCTCGGGCCTGACCGTCACGTCGATGGACGACCTGGCCGCCGTCGTGGCGGAACGAGCGATCTCGATCGGCGTCATCGCGACCCCTGGCACCGCGGCCCAGGAGGTCGCCGACCGCCTGGTGGCCGCCGGCGTCACCAGCATCTTGAACTTCGCGCCCGCCCTCGTGCAGGTGCCCGACGGCGTGGACGTCCGCAAGGTCGACCTGTCGATCGAGCTGCAGATCCTCGCGTACCACGAGCAGCGCAAGGCGGGCATCGAGCCGAAAGTGAGTGGCATATGAGCGTGTTGGTCGTGGGCATGTCCCACAAGTCGGCTCCCATCGACGTGCTCGAGCACGCGGCGCTCGACGTCGACTCGGCGGTGAAGCTCTCGCACCTGGTGCTCGAGACCCCGTTCGTCTCCGAGTCCGTCGTGATCTCGACCTGCAACCGCGTCGAGATCTATGTCGAGGCCGAGCGCTTCCACGGCGCCGTCGAGGAGATCTCGCGGCTCCTGGCCGAGCACGCCGGGCTGGACCGTGTCGACTTCGTGCGCCACGTCTACGTCCACTTCGACGAGGCCGCGGTCGCGCACCTGTTCGGTGTCGCGTCGGGCATGGACTCGATGATCCTCGGCGAGAGCCAGATCCTCGGTCAGGTCCGCGACGCCCTGCACACCGCCCAGGCCGAGTCGACCGTCGGCTCCGTGCTCAACGCCCTGTTCCAGCAGGCGCTGCGCATCGGCAAGCGGGGACACGCCGAGACGGGCATCGACCGGCTCGCCCCGTCGATCGTCACGGCCGGCCTCGACGCCGCAGGTGCGGTCGTCGACGCCCCGGACACCCGATTCCTGGTCGCCGGTGCCGGCACGATGGCGAGCCTCGCCGTCCGTACGCTCATCGATCGCGGTGTCGAGCCGCACCGCATCATGGTCGCCAACCGCACGTACCAGCGTGCGTACAACCTCGTCGCGACCTTCGGCGTGAGCGCGGTGCGCTGGCAGGCGCTCGACGTCGAGCTCGCGGGCGCCGACGTGCTGATCAGCTGCACCGGGGCCAACGGCTTCGTGTTCGACACGGCCCGGGTCGAGGCCGCAGCGCAGGGACGCAGCATGTCGCTGCTCGACCTGGCGCTGCCCCGCGACGTCGACCCCGCGGTGGGCGACATCGAGGGCATCACCCTCGTCGACCTGATCGTCCTGTCCCAGCTGTCGGCCAACGCCGAGCTGGCTGCCGACGTCGACCAGGTCCGCTCGATCGTGGACTCCGAGGTCCGCACGTTCCTTGCGGCCAAGGCCGCCTCGCACATCACGCCGACGGTCGTCGCGCTGCGCACCATGGCGACCGACATCGTGGCCTCGGAGCAGGCCCGCATCGAGTCACGGCTGCCCAATCTGACCGACGACGAGCGGGCCGACGTCCGCAAGGCCCTGCACCGCGTCGCGGAGAAGCTCATCCACTCGCCCACCGTGCGCGTGCAGCAGCTCATCGACGGACCGGCCGGCCTGACGTACGCCGATGCGCTGGCCGATCTCTTCGCGCTCGACCAGTCCGCGGTCGACGCCGTGACCCAGGTGGGTGACAAGTCATGACCGCACTCCGTCTCGGCACCCGCGCCAGCGCGCTCGCGGTGACCCAGTCCCAGCACATCGCCGACCGGCTCCGTGCGGAGACCGGCGTCGAGGTCGAGCTCGTGACGATCTCGACCGAGGGCGACCGCAGCACGGCCCCGCTCGCCTCGATGGGCGGCCAGGGCGTCTTCGTCGCGGCCCTGCGCGAGGCGCTCGTGCGCGGCGACGTCGACTTTGCCGTCCACTCGCTCAAGGACCTGCCCACGACTCCCGACCCGCGCCTCGCCGTCGCGGCCATCCCGCGCCGCGAGGACCCGCGCGACGTGCTGGTCGCCCGTGACGGCCTGACCCTCGGCGAGCTGCCGCAGGGTGCGCGCGTCGGCACCGGCTCACCCCGCCGCCAGGCCCAGCTGAACGCCCTCGGCCTCGGGGTCGAGGTCGTCGGGATCCGCGGCAACGTGGACACCCGCATCGGCAAGATCGCCTCGGGCGAGTGCGACGGCGTGCTGCTGGCCCGTGCCGGTCTGGTCCGTCTCGGTCGTGCCGACGAGGCCACCGAAGTCATTGATCCTCTCCAGATGCTTCCTGCCCCCGGGCAGGGAGCGCTGGCATGCGAGTGCCGCGTCGACGACGTCGCGACCACTCGTCTGCTCGCGCAGCTCGACGACAGCGACACCCGTGCTGCCGTCACTGCCGAGCGAAGCCTCCTCGCGACACTCGAGGCCGGCTGCAGTGCCCCGGTGGGAGCCCTGGCCGAGATCGCCGACGGCGACGACGGCCCTGAGCTCTGGCTTCGTGCCGTGGTCGGAGACGTCTCCGGCTCACCCACCATCCGACTGTCCGCGACCGGCCTCCCTCACGAGGCTGCCGCGGTCGGTGAACGTCTTGCTGTCGAGATGCTCGCCGAAGGTGCCGACGCCCTCGTGGCCGCCGCCGCCTCCTGACCCCCTGACAGACCAAGAAAAGGAACACCGTGACCATCACCCCGATGCGAGAAGCACCGCCCACGCCGACGCCGCCCGCCCGCAAGGCCCCGCGGGGCCACGTGAGCTTCGTCGGCGCCGGACCGGGAGACGCAAGCCTCCTGACGGTCCGCGCGGCCGAGCTGCTCGCGCAGGCCGACGTCGTCATCACGGAGCTGCCCGAGCAGGTGGCACTCGTCACCAACGGTGCCCAGATCGTCGACGGCGGAGTCGGTGAGGACGGCGAGCTCCTCACCCACGCCGCTCGCGCCCGCCTCGTCGTCAAGCACGCCAAGAGCGGTGGACACGTCGTCCGCCTCATGGCCGGCGATCCGTTCACGTACGCGACCGGACCCGAGGAGGCCGCTGCGTGCAGCAAGGCCGGCATCGGCTTCGAGATCGTGCCCGGCGTCTCGTCCATCTCGGCGGTCCCGGCGTACGCCGGCGTGCCGCTGACCAACCGCACGCACCGTGAGTACTCGGTCGTCAGCGTGGGGGACGCGACGATCAGCTGGGCCGATCACGCAGGTCAGGACACCCTGGTCCTGCTCTCGGCCGTCGCCCGCATCGGTGAGGTCGCCACCGGCCTGATCGACGCGGGGCGCAAGCCCGACACCCCGGTGGCGATGACCCGCGTCGGCACCACGACCGAGCAGACCACCGTCGTGTCGACGCTGGCCGAGATCGCCACGGACGCCAAGGCCGCCGGCATGACGTCCCCGGCCATCACGGTCGTCGGCGAGGTCGTCTCGATGCGCGAGGCGCTGTCGTGGTTCGAGACCAAGCCGCTCTACGGCTGGCGCATCCTGGTGCCCCGCACCAAGGAGCAGTCCGCAGGTCTCGCATCGCGCCTGCGCGGATTCGGCGCGATCTCCGAGGAGGTCCCGACCATCTCGGTCGAGCCGCCCCGCAATCCGCAGCAGATGGACAAGGCCGTCCGCGGTCTGGTCGAGGGTCGTTACGAGTGGGTCGCGTTCACGAGCGTCAACGCGGTCAAGGCCGTGCGTGAGAAGTTCGAGGAGTACGGGCTCGACGCGCGCGCGTTCTCGGGCCTGAAGATCGCCGCGGTCGGTCAGAAGACCGCCGAGGCCATCGCGACCTGGGGCATCCGCGCCGATCTCATGCCGTCGGGCGAGCAGTCGGCTCGCGGCCTGCTCGAGGACTGGCCGCCGTACGACGAGCTGCTCGACCCGATCAACCGGGTCTTCCTGCCGCGCGCCGACATCGCGACCGAGACCCTCGTGGCCGGCCTGATCGATCTCGGCTGGGAGGTCGACGACGTCACGGCCTACCGGACCGTCCGGGCCGCCCCGCCGCCGGCGCCGACGCGCGAGGCGATCAAGACCGGCAAGTTCGACGCGGTCATGTTCACCTCGTCGTCCACGGTCCGCAACCTCGTGGGCATCGCCGGCAAGCCGCACACGTCGACGATCATCGCGTGCATCGGCCCGGCGACCGCCAAGACCGCCGAGGAGCACGGCCTGCGGGTCGACGTCCTCGCCGAGTCCCCGTCGGTCGAGGAGCTCGCCGACGCCCTGGCCGAGTTCGGCACCGCGCGTCGCCTCGGCTTCGTCGAGGCCGGGGAGCCGGTCACGAAGCCGTCGCAAAAGCGTCCGTCGACCCGCCGGAAGGCCTAGTCATGTCGTTCCCCACCGACCGTCCTCGTCGCCTGCGCTCGTCGCCGGCGATGAGACGGTTGGTGGCGGAGACGCACGTGCAGCCGTCCCAGCTGGTGCTGCCGATGTTCGTGGCCGAGGGCCGCACCGAGGTCAGGGCGATCAGCAGCATGCCCGGCGTCGTCCAGCACACGCGTGACTCGGCCCGTCGCGCGTACGCCGAGGCGGTGGAGCTGGGACTCGGGGGCGTCATGCTGTTCGGCCTCCCCGAGCGCAAGGACGCGCAGGGATCGGGTGCGCTCGATCCCGACGGCATCCTCAACGTGGCGCTGGCCGACGCGCGCGCCGAGGTCGGCGACGACCTGCTCGTGATGGCAGACCTGTGCCTCGACGAGTTCACCGACCACGGCCACTGCGGGGTCCTGGACGACCGGGGTCGGGTCGACAACGACACGACCCTGGGGCTGTACGCCCAGATGGGTGTCGTGCAGGCCGAGTCCGGGGCCCACGTCGTGGCGCCGAGCGGCATGATGGACGGCCAGGTCGGCGTGATCCGGGCCGCGCTGGACGAGGCGGGGCACGACGAGACGGTCATCCTCGCGTACGCCGCGAAGTACGCCTCCGCATTCTACGGTCCGTTCCGCGAGGCCGTCGACTCCTCGCTGCAGGGCGACCGCAAGACCTACCAGCAGGACCCGGCCAACGGCCGAGAGGCGATCAGGGAGGTGCTCCTCGACATCGAGGAGGGCGCCGACATGGTCATGGTCAAGCCGGCGCTGAGCTATCTCGACCTCATCGCGGACGTCCGTGCGGCGGTCGACGTGCCCGTCGCGGCCTACAACATCTCCGGCGAGCTCGCGATGGTCGAGGCCGCGGCGGCGAACGGCTGGATCGACCGCGAGCGGGCGATCGACGAGATCATCGTGTCGATCCGTCGAGCCGGCGCCGACGTCGTGCTGACGTACTGGGCGACCGAGGTCGCCACCCGCCTGCGCGCTCAGTAGCCGAAGGCGGCCATGCAGGCTGCGAACCGGGCTCGGTAGGTGCTGACCGGCAGCGTCGCGACGGTCGCGAGGCACTGCAGGTTGGCCTCGACCGCGGTCAGCAGGCCCGTGACGGGCTTGGTGACCGGGGCCAGGGGCGCCAGCGGGGTGCCCTCGACCAGGTCCTGGACGCCGCCGCCGACCGTGCCGCCGCTGGGGGTGCCACCGCCGCCACTGCCGCCGTCCGAACCGCCGGTGCCGGTCCCGCCGCCGGTGCCGGGCGCGGTGCCGGTCCCGCCACCCGTGCCGGTGCCTGTTCCGCCCCCGGTCGAGCCGCCGCCGCCGGCCCCGCCGCGGTCCTTCTGGGGCTTGGGCTTCTTGGCCGCCTTCTGCTCGGCCTTGACCGCGGCCTTGCGCTCGGAGGCGCTCAGCGTCTGGTCGGAGGCCGTCGAGGTCAGGATGGGAGCGGTCGAGAGCCCGTCGGGCGACTTGGTGAAGTCACCGCCCGCGTACGCCGCCGAGATCTTCAGGACCAGCTCGACGTACGAGTCCGAGTGGTTGTAGCGCTTGACCGCCGAGGCGGCGTCGGCCCGCTTGGACAGATCGCCCTCGCCGGAGCACAGGTACACGCCGGCCGAGGTGGCTGCGTCGTCGATGTCCTGGGGGTTCTTGGTGCCGTCGTTGTCCGAGTCGACGCCCACGGACTTCCAGGTGCCGGGGATGAACTGCATGGGGCCGACCGCCCGGTCGTACACCGAGTTCTTGTCGAGGGAGCCGCTGTCGCTGTCGAGGATGCGGGCCCGGCCGTCCTTGCCGTCGAGCGGCACGCCGTAGATGCCGGGCTCGGCGAGGCCGTCGGAGCTGAGCGCATTGCCGTTGGTGCGGCCGTGGTTGGACTCGACGCGGCCGATCGCCGCGACGAGGTTCCAGGGCAGCTTGCACTCGTCGTCGGCCCGGCCGAGGAGGGTCTCGGCGCGGCGATAGGCCGAGAGCGCCGAGGCGGGGATGCCGTTGGTCGACAGGGTCGCGACGGTGCCGGCGGTGCCCGCCTTGCGGTCGACGCCCTGGGGGGTCTGCTGCACGCTGGCGGGCTGCTCGAATGCGGTCGCGGGCACCGCGGGCACGTCGTCGTCGGACGAGCCGCCCGAGGCGGTCGCCAGGCCCGAGTTGCCGAGGGCTGCGCCCCACGCTCCCACCAGGATCACCATCGGTGCGAGAGCGCCGGCCTTCTGCCAGCGCGTCAGCGTGCGAGCTCCCATGATCGTGCCCTCCCCAGACCGGCGCCACCCACGCGCCTTTGCGTAAACCGATGTTACAGCAGCCTCCGACGGCCGTACAGCCCTGCAGTCACCGGTTCAACGAGCCGGCGCGCCGGGGGTCACGCCCTGAGAAGCCGCCTGTCCGGGAGATTGTGCGACGAGAGACAATGGTCCTGTGACCCCGACACCCGCCTCGCAGCAGCTCTTCGACCGCGCCCGTGCCGTCTCGCCGGGCGGCGTCAACTCGCCGGTCCGGGCGTTCCGTGCCGTCGGCGGGACCCCGATCTTCATGGCCTCCGGCCGGGGTGCGTGGCTCACGGACGTCGACGGCCGCCGCTACGTCGACCTCGTCGGCTCGTGGGGCCCCATGCTGCTGGGCCACGCCCACCCTGAGGTGATCGCAGCGGTCGGCGAGGCGGCCGCCCGCGGCACCTCGTTCGGGACGCCCAGCGAGCCCGAGGTGCTGCTGGCGGAGGAGATCGTCGACCGGACCTCCGCCGAGAGCGTCCGCATGGTCTCCTCCGGCACCGAGGCGACGATGTCCGCGATCCGTCTTGCTCGTGGCTTCACGGGGCGCAACAAGATCGTGAAGTTCGCCGGCTGCTATCACGGACACGTCGACGCGCTGCTGGCCCAGGCCGGCTCCGGTGTCGTCACGCTCGGCCTGCCGGAGACGCCGGGCGTGCCCGCCCACGTCACCGCCGACACGATCGTGCTGCCCTACAACGACCGGGCTGCGGTCGAGGCGGCGTTCGCCGAGCACGGCGACCAGATCGCGTGCCTCATCACCGAGGCCGCGGCCGGCAACATGGGCGTCGTCCCGCCCGAGCCCGGCTTCAACCAGTTCCTCTCACAGATCTGCGCACAGAACGGCGCGCTGTTCATCAGTGACGAGGTGATGACCGGCTTCCGGGTCACCCGGGCGGGTCACTGGGGCCTGGACGGTCAGCGCGAGGGCTGGACGCCCGATCTCGTGACGTACGGCAAGGTCATGGGCGGCGGCTTCCCGGCCGCGGCATTCGGTGGACGGCGCGACGTCATGGAGCAGCTCGCACCCGTCGGCCCGGTCTACCAGGCGGGCACGCTGTCCGGGAACCCGATCGCGACGACTGCGGGCCTGACGACGCTGCGGCTCGCGGACGCGGCGGCGTACGAGCGTCTCGACGCCGTCTCGGCGCAGCTGCAGTCCTTGGTGCGGGACGCGCTCGACCCGACCGGCCTGCCGTACGTCCTGCAGAACGCCGGCAACATGTTCAGCGTCTTCTGGGGCGTGGACGCGCCGGTCACCGACTTCGCGGGTGCGCAGGCGCAGGAGGCGTGGCGCTACAAGCCGTTCTTCCACGCGATGCTGGACGCCGGCGTGTATCTCCCGCCGAGCGCATTCGAGTGCTGGTTCGTCTCGGCTGCCCACGACGAGGAGGCACTCTCTAGAATTGCCGAGGCACTGCCCGGTGCCGCGCGCGCCGCTGCCCAGGCCACGACCGAGAGCTAGGAAATCCATGTCCGAACGTACGATCGTGCACCTCATGCGCCACGGCGAGGTCCACAACCCCGAGGGTGTCCTCTACGGGCGGCTGCCCGAGTTCGTGCTGTCCGACCTCGGGCACCAGATGGCCGCCCGGGCCGCGGACTTCCTGTCCAAGAACGAGATCGTGCACATGGTCGCCTCGCCGCTCGAGCGCGCGCAGCAGACCGCCGAGCCGCTGTCCAAGCTGCTCGAGGTGCCGGTCCACACCGACGATCGGGTCATCGAGGCCGACAACCTCTTCGAGGGCAAGACCGTCGGCGTCGGCAACGGCGCGTTCACCAACCCCCGCAACTGGTGGATGCTGCGCAACCCGATCCGTCCGTCGTGGGGTGAGCCCTACAAGGAGATCGCCGCGCGCATGACGGCCGCGGTCGACGACGCGCGTGAGGCGGCCCGCGGGCACGAGGCGGTCATCGTGTCGCACCAGCTGCCGGTCTGGATCGCCCGCCGGGCGTACGAGAAGAAGACCTTCGTGCACGATCCGCGCAAGCGTCAGTGCACGCTCGCGAGCCTGACCAGCCTCACGTTCGACGGCGACGAGTTCGTGGGCTGCACCTACAGTGAGCCGGCGGCCGACCTGCTGCCCGCACCGCTGCGCGGCAAGGTCGTCGGCGGAGCCTGATCCGATGACCCACCGCTTCCGCGCCCGGACCGTCGCGGCGATCGGGGCCCTCGCCCTGCTCGCCGCGTGCGGCGGCTCCGGCAACCGGGGCACCACCGACGGCTACGTGTCGGGTGACGGCTCGATCACCCGCGTCGACCCCGCGGACCGCAAGGACGCGCCGGTCCTCGAGGGCGAGGACCTCGAGGGCAAGCCGTTGTCGACCGCCGACTTCGCGGGCAAGACCATCGTGGTCAACCTCTGGGGGCCGTGGTGCCCGCCGTGCCGCGCCGAGGCGCCCGCTCTCGACGAGGTGGCCGAGCAGTATGCCGACAAGGGCGTCCAGTTCGTCGGCGTCCTGACCAAGACCAGGGACCCCGCGACCGCGATCGCGTTCAACCGCCGCAAGGGCATCACGTACCCGAGCTTCAAGGACCAGGGCGGTCAGCTCGACCTCGGCTTCAACGACAGCCTGCCGAGCATCGCGATCCCCACCACGTGGATCATCGACTCCAAGGGGCGCGTGGCCGCCCGGATCCTCGACAAGGTCAGCGCCTCGACGCTCGCGGACCTGATCGACGACGTCCAGAAGAGCACCGCGTGACCGACTGGTTCAGCGACACCGTCTCCTCCGGCAACCTGCTCCTCGCGGCGCCAGTGGCGATCCTGGCGGGGCTCGTCTCGTTCTTCTCCCCGTGCGTCGTGCCGCTGCTGCCGGGCTATCTCTCGTACGTCTCGGGGGTCGCGGCGCAGGACCTGGAGTCGGCGCGCCGCGGGCGGCTGCTCGCGGGCGCGCTGCTGTTCGTCCTCGGCTTCTCGGTGGTGTTCGTCCTCGGTGGAGCGCTGTTCGGGTCCGTGGGCCTCGAGCTGCGCCAGTACCAGGACACGCTGGCGGTCGTCACCGGCATCCTGGTGATCCTGCTGGGGCTCGTCTTCATCGGCTTCGTGCCGTTCCTGCAGCGCGAGGGCCGCGTCCACGCCGTCCCGGCCGTCGGCCTGGCGATCGCGCCGGTCCTCGGCGTCTTCTTCGGTCTCGGCTGGACGCCGTGCATCGGGCCCACCCTGGCCGCGGTGCTCGGCCTGTCCTTCGCGACGGATGACGCGACCGCGGCCCGCGGCGCCTTCCTCGCATTCACCTACTGCCTGGGCCTCGGGATCCCCTTCGTCCTGGCAGCACTCGGCTTCGGAAAGTTCATGCATGCCCTCTCGTGGTTCCGCCGTCACCAACGCGCCGTCTCGATCATCGGCGGCTCCCTGCTCATCGCGGTCGGGATCATGCTCGTGACCGGCTGGTGGAACGACCTGGTCGGGGAGATGCAGACCTGGGTCGGCGGATTCGAGGCTCCCGTATGAGCGTCGACGAGCGTCCCACCACCGAGGACCGTCCCAGCCGGGGCGGGACCTCCAACGCGGTCCCGGCCCTCGGCCGCCGCGAGCTCACCCGGTGGTTCTGGCGTCAGCTGACGTCGATGCGCACCGCGCTGTTCCTGCTCCTGCTGCTCGCCATCGCAGCGATCCCCGGCTCCCTGGTGCCGCAGCGCGGGGTCGACGCGCGCGCCGTCGAGGCGTACTTCCTGGACCACCCCAAGAGTGCGCCGATCCTCGACGACCTCGGCTTCTTCAGCGTCTACAGCTCGCCGTGGTTCAGCGCGGTCTACCTGCTGCTCATGGTGTCGCTGATCGGCTGCATCCTGCCCCGCTCGTTCGTCTACTTCCGCGCGCTGCGGGCACGTCCGCCGCGCGCGCCCCGCAACTTCTCGCGCCTGCCGGCGTCGGCCTCGTTCGAGACCGACCGCTCGCCCGAGGAGGTGGTGACCGCCGCCCGCAGCGTCCTTCGCCGCTCCCGCGTCGACGTCGTGGACCGCGACGGCGTGCACGAGGTCAGCGCGGAGAAGGGCTTCCTGCGCGAGGCCGGCAACCTGGTCTTCCACGTCAGCATCGTCGTGGTGCTGATCGGCGTCGCGATCGGCACGCTGTTCGGCTACCGCGGCTCGGTCATGGTGACCGACGACGGCGGGCAGTTCGCCAACTCGCTGACCCAGTACGACGAGTTCAGCGCGGGCGCCCTGTTCACCAACGGCGACCTGCCGCCGTTCGCGCTGACCCTCGACAAGATGACCGCCCGGTTCCAGCCCTTCGGCAGCCAGCAGGCCGGCGCCCCGCGTGAGTTCCGCGCCCAGGGGACGTACACCTCCGAGCCCGGCTCGGCCGAGAAGCCGTTCGACATCACGGTCAACCACCCGCTGTCGATCGGCAGCACATCGGTCTACCTCGTGGGCCAGGGCTATGCGCCGGTGCTCAAGGTCACCGACAGCAAGGGCGACGTGGTCTTCGACGACGCGGTGCCGTTCCTGCCGGCCGATGCGACGTACACCTCCAACGGGATCTTGAAGGTGCCGGACGCGCAGCCCGAGCAGCTCGGCTTCCAGGGCTTCTTCCTGCCGACCGCCGCGGAGCAGAACGGCGTCTCGATCTCGGTCCACCCGGCCGCTGCCAACCCGCTGCTGTCGTTCAACGTCTGGCACGGCGATCTCGGCCTGGACGACGGCACTCCGCAGTCGGTCTTCATCCTCGACAAGTCCGACATGACGCAGTACAAGGAGGACGGCAAGAACCTGCGGATCTCGCTGGCCCCCGGTCAGACCGCGGACCTGCCCGACGGCGGGACGATCGAGTTCGTCGAGGTCGCGCAGTTCGCGCGGTTCCAGATCAGCTCGGCCCCGCTGGTCAAGGTGCCACTGATCGGCATCATCGCGGGCCTGATCGGTCTCATGGTCTCGCTGACGGTCAAGCCGCGCAGGACCTGGATTCGCACTCGTCGGGACGGCTCACGTACCGTGGTGGACGTCGCCGTCCTGGACCGTGTGCCCCGTGATGACCTGCCCGCTGACCTGGACGACTTCCTGGAGCGGTTGAAGGACTCGCTCACGCACACCGACGAAAGAGTGCAGGCATGACGCTCGCTCAGTACGAACAGTTCTCGAACTACGCTGTCGCCTCCGCGACCGGCATCCTGGCCCTCGCCTTCGTGGCGTACGTCCTGCAGTGGAGCCTCGCGCGGGGCGTCGCCCCGGACCGCGAGCTGGTGCTCACCGACGGCGAGCCGGCTCCGGCTCCTGCGTCGGACCCGGTCCAGCGCAGCAACATGGCAGGTGGCATCGGCTTCTCGCTCACGCAGCTCGCGACCGTCGTGCTGCTCGCCGGCGTGGTCGCGCGCGGGCTCTCGGCCGAGCGCGTGCCGTGGGGCAACATGTACGAGTTCGGCTGCGCCTCGACCCTGGCCGCCCTCATCGCGTACGTCGTGCTGGTGCGGGTCTGGGACATCGACTGGGTCGGACCGATCATCACGGGTGCCGGCACCGTCGTGCTGGGCGCCTCCGCCCTGGTCTTCGTGCCCGCGGGACCGCTCGTCCCCGCACTGCACTCGTACTGGCTCGTGATCCACGTGCTCGGCGCGATGATCGCGGGTGCCGCCTTCCTCGTCGGCGCCGCGGCGTCGGTGCTCTACCTCGTCAAGGCCAAGGCCGAGCGCACGACGCCCGAGGGCGAGCGCACGGGCTTCCTGTGGCGCATCCCGCCCGCTGCCAAGATCGACCAGCTCGCGTACCGCGTGCACGCGTTCGGCTTCCCGATCTGGACCTTCGCGGCCCTCATCGCCGGGCCGATCTGGGCGCAGTACGCGTGGGGACGCTACTGGGGCTGGGACCCCAAGGAGGTCTGGGCGTTCATCACCTGGGTCGTCTACGCGGGCTACCTGCACGCCCGGGCGACCGCCGGCTGGAAGGGCAAGGCCGCCGCGATCCTCGCCCTCATCGGCTTCGCGACGTTCGTGTTCAACTTCGTCGGCGTCAACCTCTTCGTCGGCGGCCTCCACTCCTACGCCAAGTAGCCCCGCGCCGGTCCCCCCGTTGCCGGTTTCCCACGGGACCGTGGGGTTTGGTCACTTCCCGCGGGTCACGACGCGAGGGAAGTGACAAGGACGCGCGGGAAGTGGTCAGTCGAGCGGGATGATGACGCGGTTCCGGGTGTAGAGCCGGCGCGACTGGTGGAGCTCGCCCTCGATGCGGCGCACCGTCGCGTGCTCGCGTGAGGGGTCGATCTCCCGCCACGTCCATCGGCTCACCCCGAACAGCTGGCGGCGGATCCGGTCCTCGCGGTTCTTCTCGGCGAACGCGATCTCCTGCGGCGTACGCAGATCGTCCGACAGCCCGCCGTACTTGACCTTGCCGTCGAACTCCCCGAGGTGCCGGTACTCGATCCAGCCGAAGTCGGTCCAGCCGATCAGCTCGCCGTCCTCGTCGTGGACAGGGACCTGCAGCTGGGGCGTCGGCAGGTTGTGCCGGCGGAACAGGTAGCGCGAGCGTGACTCGCCGGGTGACTCCGCGCGTCCGTCCGCGAGCGACGCGGCGTAGCGGGCCCGGCGCGCTCCCGGCCAGCTCTCGAACCGGTCGCCGAGATCGGCCAGCTGCTCGGGCGTCGTGAGGGCGAGGTGCAGTCCGGAGTCCATCACGACGATGGCCGACTCGACCGTGCCGGTCGTGCTGAGCTCGAAGATCGCCCGCGGCGCCTTGACCACCAGCATGCCGTCGATCTCCTCGAGGTCGTCGTCACGGAGGATGCGTCCCTCGTGGTGCACGATCCCGTGGGCGGTGCGCCCGGCCGCGCCGTCGAGACGGGTCACGTGGATGCGGTCCAGGGGTGTCCCGTACATGGCGGCCCCGTGGATCGCGCAGGCCGACTGGTGGCTGATCGCGACGGCGGGGCCGAGCTTGTCGGCCACCGATCGTACGTCGATGATGTGCTGCTGCTCGGGTGAGAGGACGTCGAACGTCGCGGCGTGCACGTACACGCCCTGGCGACGTCGCCGCAGCAGACCCGTGCGGACCGCCGCCCGGATGTCGCGGTCGTCGTATCCGCTGTCGAGGAACTGTCCACGCGTGACGTAGCCGCGGCCGGTGGCGATGAGGTCGTCGAGGTTCATCCGTCGATGCTCGCCAGGGTGAGCAGGCTGGGGGAGGGGGTCGCGGGCCGCCTGTGGACGGCCGGGGCCGCGGGGACGTCCTGTGGACGGGCGCACTTCCCGAGCGTCTTGTGCACGTCCCGCGCGCTGAGACGCGAGGGGAGTGCACAAACCCCACGGTCCCGTGGGAAACCGACGACGGGGCTTAGGGTCGGGGGATGGGTGTGGAGATTCGGGCCGAGGGGCTGGTCATGACGTACGGGGACGTGCGGGCGGTGGACGGGGTGAGCTTCACGGTCGCGCCGGGGGAGTTCTTCGGGCTGCTCGGGCCCAACGGGGCGGGCAAGACCACGACGCTGGAGATGGTCGAGGGGCTGCGCAAGCCGATGGGTGGCACCGTGCGGATCGACGAGCACGAGCCGTGGAAGCGCGAGCCCGAGCTGCAGCGCCGCATGGGGGTGCAGCTGCAGGCGTCCTCGTTCTTCGAGCGGCTGACCGCCCGCGAGCAGCTCGACACGTTCGGCGCGCTCTACGGGGTGCCCGCGGGACGCACCGACGAGATGCTCGAGCAGGTCGGCCTGGTCGACAAGGCCGACGTCCGCACCGAGGACCTGTCCGGCGGCCAGAAGCAGCGGCTGTCGATCGCGTGCGCCCTCATCCACGACCCCGAGGTCGTCTTCCTCGACGAGCCCACCGCGGCGCTCGACCCGCAGGCCCGGCACAACCTGTGGGACGTGCTGCGCACGATCAACGCCTCCGGCAGGACCGTGATCCTGACGACGCACTACATGGACGAGGCGGAGGTGCTGTGCGACCGGGTCGCGATCATGGACGCCGGCAAGATCCTCGAGATGGACACCCCGGCCGCCCTGGTGAGGGGGCTCGACGCGCCCGTGCGGATCAGCCTCGCGCCGGGCACGCTGTCCGCGCAGGACGCCCAGGCGGTCGCGGGCAGCGACGTGGTCGAGGTCGACGGCTCCGGCACCACGATCACGACGCGGGACGCCTCCCGGGTGCTCAGCGATCTCGCCGCCCGCGACGCGCTCGCGGGCCTCAGCGTCAAGGGCGCCTCCCTCGAGGACGTCTTCCTCGACCTCACCGGCCGGCAGTACCGCGCATGACCGCCTTCCGCAGCCTGGCCCGCGCGATGCTCAAGGGCTTCTTCCGCGACCGGATGGCGTTCTTCTTCGCGGTGATCTTCCCGCTCATGTTCCTCGTGCTGTTCGGCGGCCTCTTCACCGACGACGGGACGTCCCGGTCCGAGATCATCCAGGTCGGCCCGGTGTCCGTCCTCGACCAGACGCCCAAGCAGCTCAAGACGTACCTCGACGAGAGCCTGGAGATCACCAAGTCGTCCGATCTGGAGGACGCGATCGAGAAGGTGCGCAAGGGGGACGCCGACGCGGTCATCTCCCAGGACGGCGACGACCTGCTCGTCCGCTACTCGCGGGCCGACCAGGTGCAGGCCGCGACGGTCCAGGGCACGTTCCAGGCGATCGTCCAGTCGGCCAACATCGCCGAGACGGGGCAGAAGCCGAAGTTCACCCTCACGACCGACCAGGTCGAGGACGAGTCGCTGAAGGCGATCCAGTACTACACGCCGGGCCTCATGGGCTGGGCGATCGCGTCGGGCGCGACCTTCGGCGCCGCGACCAACCTCGTGGTCTGGCGCAAGAACGGGCTCCTGCGCCGGCTGCGACTCGCGCCCATCTCGACGAGCTCGGTCGTCACGGCGCGCGTCGCCGTGTCGATCGCGATCGCGGTGGTCCAGGCCGCGATCTTCCTCGGGGTGGGGATGGTGCTGTTCGGGCTGCGGCTGACCGGCTCGTGGCCGATGATCGTGCCGCTCCTGATCTGCGGCACCCTGGCGTTCATGGCGATCGGCCTGCTCGCAGGGGCCGTGGCCCGGACCGAGGAGGCGGCGGTCGGCATCGCCAACTTCGTGGTGCTGCCGATGGCGTTCCTGTCCGGCTCGTTCTTTCCCCTCGACGGGGCGCCCGGCTACGTCACGGCGGTGAGCAAGGTGCTGCCGCTCAAGCACCTCAACGACGGGATGCTCGACACCATGGTGCGTGGGGAGGGGCCGTCCGCGGCGCTCGTGCCCATGGCGATCCTGCTCGGCTTCGCGATCGTCGTCACCGCGATCGCGGCGCGGGTCTTCCGCTGGGACGACTGAGCGGCCGCGGCGCGCTCAGAGTCCGCGCAGGTAATCGGGGTCGTCGTCGGGTCCTCGGGGCCCCGGCGGGGGAGACCAGCCGCCCGAGCTGCGGGGCTTGGGCGGGGCGTCCCCGATGTGACCCCAGAAGATCCACAGCAGCGGCCCGACGATCGGCACGAGCAGGATCACGAACCACAGGATCTTGGGGAGCAGCTTGACCCGCGACTTGGGGGTCGCCACCAGGTCGAACACCGCGTACACGAACACGACGACGCCGATGACGACCAGAACTGCCTTCCCCATGTGCCCACCGTATCGGGGCGTTCACAACCGGCAGGATGAACCGCGTGTGCGACCGATTAGGCTGGAAGCATGAAGGCATTCTGGACCTACACCCTGGCTCGGTTCGCGGTCTTCGCGGTGGTGTTCGCGGTCGTGTGGTTCGCGGCGCCGATCTTCTTCGAGCGGACCGAGGTCGTCAACATCTTCGTGCTGCTGATCGCGCTGGTGATCTCCTCGATCATCTCGATCTTCGCGCTGTCAGGCTTGCGGGCGCGCCTCGCGGCGGACGTCCACGCACGCGCCGAGCGCATGTCGTCGCGGCTGGAGGAGTCCCGCCGTGCCGAAGACGTCGACTGAGAGCCGGGCCTGGATCGCCGAGGCGATCCGCCGGGTCGAGGCCGACGCCAACCGCAGCGCCGACACCCATCTGCACGTCCTGCCGATCCCGGTCCCGGGCATCGACCTGTACCTCAAGGACGAGTCGGTCCACCCCACGGGCAGCCTGAAGCACCGCCTCGCGCGGTCGCTGTTCCTGTACGCGTTGTGCAACGGCTGGATCAACCCGTCGTCGACCGTGATCGAGGCGTCCAGCGGGTCCACGGCGGTCAGCGAGGCGTACTTCGCGCGGCTCATCGGCCTGCCGTTCGTCGCCGTGATGCCGGCCTCGACGAGCACCGAGAAGATCGCGCTGATCGAGTTCTACGGCGGGCGCTGCCACCTCGTGGACGATCCCGGCACCGTGTACGACGTCGCCCGCGATCTCGCGACCGCGTGCGGCGGGCACTACATGGACCAGTTCACGTACGCCGAGCGGGCGACCGACTGGCGGGGCAACAACAACATCGCGGAGTCGATCTACGAGCAGATGTCCGCCGAGCGTCACCCCTGCCCGAGCTGGATCGTGGTGAGCGCGGGCACCGGCGGCACGTCCGCGACGATCGGGCGCTTCGTGCGCTACCGCCGCTTCGAGACGCGGATCGCGGTGGCCGATCCGGAGAACTCGGCATTCCTCGAGGGCTGGGAGTCCGACCGCTCCGACGTCACGACATCGAGCCCGTCGCGCATCGAGGGCATCGGCCGCATGCGGATCGAGCCGTCGTTCGTCGGCGGGGTCATCGACGACATGGTCCGGGTGCCCGATGCGGCGTCCCTCGCCACGATGCGCTGGGTCTCGCGCATCCTCGGGCGTCCGGTCGGCGGGTCCACCGGCACGAACGTGTGGGCATCGCTGGGCGTGATCGGGCAGATGGTCGAGGACGGCCAGGAGGGCAGCGTCGTCACCCTGCTGTGCGACGGCGGCGAACGCTATGCGCACACCTACTACGACGACGCGTGGCTGGCCGACAAGGGCATCGACATCGCCCCGTACGCCGCCGCGCTCGAGGAGTTCTCCGCGACCGGGGTGCTGCCGCAGGTCTAGCGGCTCAGGTCGTGGGGACGAGCTCGAGCGAGACGATCCGGCCGGCGTCGAGCACGAGGCGGGCCATCGTGCCGCGCGGCTGCCGGCGCTTGTCCGTCGGCGACCCCGGGTTGAGCAGCCGCTGACCGTCCTGCTCGGTGTCCCACGGGATGTGCGAGTGGCCGAACACGACCAGGTCCGCGTCGGGGAAGCGCCGGCGCATCCGCGCCGCACGACCCTGCTTGGGGCCCGAGTCGTGGATCATCGCGATGCGCACGCCGTCGAGCTCGAGCTCGAGCGTCTCCGGCGCACCCCAGGCGGTCACGTCCGCACCGTCGTTGTTGCCCGCGACGACGTGCACGGGCGCGTACGCCGCGAGCTCGTCGAGCACCGACGGGACGCACACGTCGCCCGCGTGCAGGATCACGTCGACGTCGGTGAGCTGCTCGGCGACCGCGGGGGGCATCGCCTTCCAGAACCGGGGGGCGTGGGTGTCGGACACGACCGCGACGCGCAGCACGTCAGCCGCCGATCGCCAGGCCGATCGCGAGCCCCGCTGCGTACACGAGCTCGATGAGCCCGCTGTCGCGCAGGACCGGGATCAGCGCCATGCCCTGCGCCCCGGACGCCACGATGCTCGCGGCGCGACCGATCAGCGGCAGGGCGAGCAGGCCGAGGAGCGCCCACGGGGTCGAGAACGCAGCCCACACGAGGGCGCCGATCGCGACGAGCATGAGCAGGCCGTAGAGCCTCCGGGTGCCCGCGTCGCCGAGGACGACCGCGAGCGTGCGCTTGCCGGTGACCGAGTCGGTGGGGATGTCGCGCAGGTTGTTGGCCACCAGGATCGCGCACGCGAGGGCGCCGATGCCGATCGCGGCGGCCACCGCGGGCGCGGTGATCTCCTCGACCTGCACGTACGCCGTGCCGAGCACCGCCACGAGGCCGAAGAAGACGAACACGCTGACCTCGCCGAGCGCGCGGTAGCCGTAGGGAGACGGGCCGCCGGTGTAGGTCCACGCGGCACCGATCGCCGCGACGCCCACCAGCAGCATCCACCAGCTCGAGGTCGCGGCCAGGACGAACCCGAGCACGCCGCCGATGCCGAGGAACAGGAGGGCGGCCGCCTTGACCCGCTTGGCCGGGACCAGCCCGGAGCCGACGAGACGCAGCGGACCGACCCGGTTGTCGTCGGTGCCCTTGACCCCGTCGGAGTAGTCGTTGGCGTAGTTGACGCCGACCTGGAGCGCGAGCGAGACGCCCAGGGCCAGCAGGGCCTTCCACCACACCACGGAGTCGGAGTACGCCGCCGCGCCGGTGCCGGCCAGGACGGGTGCGACCGCGGCGGGCAGGGTGCGCGGCCGCGCTCCGGCGATCCAGAGCTGGGCGGGGGAGTGGGTGGCGGTCATGACGCACCAGTCTGCCACTCGCCCGACCTGTCAACCTCCGATTGACGCGGCTTCGGTGTCAAGCTAGCGTTGACGCCATGGCGATCGACGACGCGGAGCTCTCGGACCTGATCGCACGGGCGGTCGCCCAGCTGGACCCCAGCCTCGAGCAACGCCTCGAGCAGGAGCCCGAGGCGCACCTCGACCTGGTCGTGATCACCCGCCGCGCGCACGAGGAGACCAACACGCTGCTGCTGGCGGCGGTGTCCTCCGCCCGCGCGGCCGGCCTGAGCTGGGAGGCCATCGGCACCGCTCTGGGCATGTCCCGGCAGGCGGCTCAGCAGCGCTTCGGCCGTCGTCCCACGGTCATCCCGGGCACCGCCGAGCACCGCCAGCTGGTCGGCCTCACGGCGTTCACCGAGATCGACCAGCTCAACGAGTGGGGCCGGCACGGCTGGCACTCGGTCGGCTTCGGCCCGCTGTTCCACGACGTCGAGAAGTCGCCGGTCCAGTGGGAGCACTGCCGGGCCGTGGTGGGCAGCGGCCGGGTCAAGGACCTGGAGGCGGCGGGCTGGGAGCGCATCGGCTCGATGTGGTTCCCGTGGACGTACCTCAAGCGTCCGCTGGACGTCCCGGCCGTGCCGGGGGAGCCTGCGTGAGCGCGAGCCTGCGTCCGGTGTCGGGCGAGCCGCGCGAGGTGTTCGCCCTGGTCGAGGAGTGGGTCCGCGAGGGCGGGGAGCCGATCGTGATCCGTACGTCCGGGAGCACGGGCGAGCCCAAGGACGTGATCCTGTCCCACGACGCGGTGCTCGCCTCGGCGCGGGCGAGCCTGGCCCGGCTCGGTGGGCCGGGTGGCTGGCTCCAGGCGATGCCGGTGACGGGCGTGGGCGGGTTGCAGGTGCTGGTGCGCTCGGCGCTCGCGGGCCTCGAGCCCGTCCACGCCGCGGAGCACCCGTCGCTGGCCGACGCGATCCGCGCGATCCCCGGCGAACGGCGCTACGCATCGCTCGTGCCGACCCAGGCGCACCGGCTGGTCGAGAGCGGCTCAGTCGATGTCCTCAGGTCACTCGACGCGCTCCTGATCGGCGGGGCCGCGGCGCCCCAGGACCTGCTCGACGCGCTCGAGGGCGTCAACGTCGTGCGGACGTACGGCATGAGCGAGACGTGCGGTGGTTGCGTCTACGACGGCGTCCCGCTCGACGGCGTGCAGATGCGCGTCGACGAGACGGGGCAGGTGCTGCTCGCGGGCCCCGTGCTGTTCGACGGCTATGCCGATCCCGCCGCGACCGCCGCAGTGCTGCGCGACGGCTGGTTCGCGACCGCGGACCTCGGTGAGATCGTCGACGGCAGGCTGCGGGTCACGGGGCGGTCGGACGACGTGGTCATCAGCGGCGGGGTCAACATCGCGCTGCCCGCGGTCACCCGCGCCCTGCGCGAGGTCGACGGCGTGCGCGATGCGATCGCGCTGGGTGCCGCGGACGAGGAGTGGGGCGCGCGGGTCGTGGCGTACGTCGTGCCGGCCGATGCGGTGTGCCTCGACGGGCTGCGCCTCGACGCGCTGCGGGACGCGGTCCAGGAGCGCGGGCTGCCGCGGAGCTGGGCCCCTCGGGACGTCGTGCTGCTGGATGAGCTGCCCCTGCTGCCCGGCGGCAAGGTCGACCGCCGGGCGTTGCAGGGGGACGCGGGCTGAGAGTCGGTGCGGCTCAGCTCGCCGAGGAGATCGCGTCGGCGATCGGGGTGTCGCCGCTGATGACCTCCCACTGCTTGCCGTACGTCGAGCGGTCGGGCAGGACCGCGGCGATGAGGGCTGCGACGTCGGCGCGGGGGATCTGCCCGCGGTCGACCTTCTCGGCCAGGGTGATCGAGCCCGTGCCGGGGTCGTCGGTCAGACCGCCGGGACGCACGATCGTCCAGTCCAGGCTGCTCTCCCGGAGGGCGACGTCGGCGTCGCGCTTGGCCTCGACGTACGCGACCCAGGTGTCCTCGGTGTCGTCCGCGAGCGGCTCGTCGACGCCCATCGCGGAGATCTGCACGAAGCGGGTCACGCCGGCGCGGGCCGCACCGTCGATCGACTTCAGCGAGCCGCCGAGGTCGACGGTCTTCTTGCGCTCGATGTTGCCGTCGGCGCCACCGCCGGCGGCGAACACGACGGCGTCGACGCCGTCGAAGGCGCGGGCGAAGTCGTCGGTGTCGGACGCCTCGATGTCGAGGAGGGTGACCTCGGCGCCGGCCGACTCCAGCTCGGCGGTGTGGTCGGGGTTGCGGATGAGGGCGACGGGCACGTGCCCGCCGTCGACGAGAAGGGGGATCAGGAGGCGGGCGATCTTGCCGTGGCCTCCGACTATCGCGATTCGGCTCATGCCGTCCACGTTACGGTCGTGACGGTAAGTTGCCAGTCGTGCAGCCTCGTACCTTCGCGATCCCCATGCCGGTCCGCTTCCGCGGCATCACCCGCCGCGAGGGCATGCTGATCGAGGGCCCGGCCGGCTGGGCCGAGTTCAGCCCGTTCCTGGACTACGACGCCCGCGAGAGCGCCCCGTGGCTCGCCGCCGCGATCGACTCCGCGGAGCGGGAGTGGCCTGCTGCGCTGCGCGACCGGATCCCGGTCAACTGCACCGTGCCCGCGGTCGGCCCGGAGCAGGCCGCGGACATCGTGCGCCACAGCGGCTGCCGCACCGCGAAGGTCAAGGTGGCCGAGAAGGGCCAGTCGCTGGCCGAGGACGTCGCGCGGGTCGAGGCGGTCCGCGACGCGCTCGGCGCGGCCGGCCGGGTGCGGGTCGACGCGAACGGCGGCTGGTCGGTCGACGAGGCCCTCGGGGCCATCAACGCGATCGACCTCGCGGCCGGAGGCCTGGAGTACGTCGAGCAGCCGTGCGCGACGGTCGAGGAGCTCGCCGCGGTGCGCCGCCGGGTCGACGTGCCGATCGCGGCCGACGAGTCGATCCGTCGCGCTGCGGACCCGTTCCGCGTGGTCGAGCTCGAGGCCGCGGACGTCGCGGTGCTCAAGGTGGCGCCGCTGGGGGGTGTCCACGCCGCCCTGCGGATCGCGGAGCAGATCGGCCTGCCGGTGGTCGTCTCCAGCGCGGTCGACACCTCGATCGGGCTGGCCGCGGGGCTCGCGCTCGCCGCCGCGCTGCCGGAGCTGCCGTACGCGTGCGGGCTCGGCACGACCTCGCTGCTGGACGGCGACGTCGTCGCCTCGCCGCTCGTCCCGGTCGACGGCTACCTGCCCGTGGGCCGCCAAGCCGTCGACCTCGAGGCGTACGCGGCGGTGGCCGCCGACGGGGAGACCGATGCGCGGTGGCAGGCCAGGCTCTCGGCCGTGCGGGCGGTGCTCGCATGAGCAAGCAGCGATCGGTCGGCGTCGCCCGGCGGCTCGTCAACGCCCTGCTGGGCTGGAAGGTCACCGACGCGGTGCTGGCGCCGGGCTCACGCTCGGGGCCGCTCGCCCTGGCGCTCGCGGCCGCCGACGAGCAGGGCCTGATCCGCCTGCACGTCCGCGTCGACGAGCGGGAGGCCGCGTTCCTGGCCCTTGGCCTGGCCAAGGCGTCGCATCGCCTCGTGCCGGTCGTGACGACATCGGGCACCGCGGTGGCCAATCTGCACCCCGCGATGCTCGAGGCCGTCCACGCCGACGTCCCGGTGCTCGCGATCACGGCCGACCGGCCGGGACGCCTGCGCGGCACGGGCGCCAACCAGACGACCGACCAGCGGCAGATCTTCCCCGGCGTGCCGTTCATCGAGCGGGTCACGCAGATCGCGGGAGGGCCCGCCCACCTCAACCTCGAGCTCGACGAGCCGCTGATCGAGCCGGTCGAGTGGGACCTGCGACCGGCGTTCTCGGTCGGCGCGGCCCGGCCCGATCCGGATCCGGTCGTCCTGGCCCCGGGGCCCCGCACCGTCGTCGTCGCGGGGGACGACGCCCGCCAGCCGGCTCGCATCGCGGCGCTGGAGGGCGGCTGGCCGCTGCTGGCCGAGCCGAGCTCGGGCTCGCGCAACGGCGACGAGGCGATCGTGGCGTACCGCCTGCTGCTGGGGCACCCGCCGCTCGCCGACCGGATCGAGCGGGTCGTCAGCTTCGGTCACGCGACCCTCAGTCGGCCCGTGTCCCGGCTCCTGGCCCGCACCGACGTCGAGATCGTCCACGTGGGCGGCCAGTCGACGTTCCCGGTCCCGGCCGGTGGCAACGTGACGTTCGCGGACCGGGTGACGATCGCCGGGCCCGGGCCGCGGTCGTGGCTCGATGAGTGGAAGGCTGCCGACGCGCTCGCCACCGCAGCGATCGACGCCGAGCTCGACGGCACCACGCCGTACGACGTCGCGAAGGCCGTCAACGCGGCCGTCCCGCCGGGCGGCCTGTTGTTCGTGGGCTCGTCGAGCCCGATCCGTGACCTCGACCTCGTCGCCCGCCCCTACCCGGTCGGCGAGAAGCGCCTGATCATCGCCAACCGCGGGCTCGCGGGCATCGACGGCGTCCTGTCCAGTGCGATCGGCGCAGCGCTCGCCAGGCCGTCCAGCCGGGCGATCGCGTACGTCGGCGACCTGACGTTCCTGCACGGCAGCAACGGCCTGCTGATCGGTCCGCAGGAGCCGCGTCCCGACCTGACCGTCGTGGTGGCGTCCGACGACGGGGGCAGCATCTTCTCGACGCTCGAGCAGGGCGGGCCCGACTACGCGGCCTCGTTCGAGCGGATCTACGCCACGCCGACCGGCGCGGACATCGGCGCGCTGTGCGCGGGCTACGGGGTGTCGCACCGGGTGGTCCGCCCGCGCGAGCTCGCGGAGGCGCTCGCGCAGGACGTCGCCGGCCTCCGGGTGCTCGAGGTCCCGGTCGACCGCTCGGGTCGCCGTGAGCTGGGTGAGCGCCTCGCGCGCGCGGCGAAAGTCGCGCTCAAACCGTGACAGTGGTTGTGTCATCGTCATACCCGCAGTAGGTTTGTGGCCCACGTCACCAATGACAACGAGGGCAGCGATGGCCGACGAGCGCTACGACTACATCGTGATCGGCTCCGGCAGCGCCGGTGGCGTGGTCGCGTCCCGGCTCACCGAGGATCCGCAGGTCAGCGTCCTGCTCCTCGAGGCCGGTCCGGCAGACGACGACGACATGATCCGGATGCCGCTGGGCTTCTCGACGCTGTTCAAGACCAAGTGGGACTGGAACTACGAGACGACCCCGCAGAAGCACCTCGCGGGCCGGCGCGCGTACTGGCCACGCATGAAGGCGCTCGGCGGGTGCTCCTCGATGAACGCGATGATCTACATCCGCGGCAACCACGCGGACTACGACGAGTGGCGCGATGCGTACGGTGCGACCGGTTGGGGCCACGACGACGTCCTGCCCTACTTCAAGAAGGCCGAGGACAACACCCGCCTGGGCGATCCGTTCCACGGTCAGGGCGGTCCGCTCCACGTCGAGGACCGCACCTACAACCACGAGCTGAGCACCGCGTTCATCGAGGCCGGGGTCTCGGCCGGGCTGAAGCGCAACGACGACTTCAACGGCGTCGACCAGGAGGGCATCGGGTCGTACCAGGTCACGTGCCGCAAGGGCCGGCGCTGGTCGGTCGCGGACGGCTACATCCGTCCCGCTGCCGGGCGGCCCAACCTGACGATCCTCACCGAGGCCTTCGTGACCAGGATCGTCCTGGAGGGTACCCGCGCCGTCGGCGTCGCGTACGCCCGCGACGGGCAGACGTACGTCGCGCGGGCCGACGCCGAGGTCGTGCTGAGCGGTGGGGCGATCAACAGCCCGCAGCTGCTCATGCTCTCGGGCATCGGTCCCGGCGCGCACCTGCGCTCGCTCGGCATCGACGTCGCGGTCGAGTCCGCGGGGGTCGGCCAGAACCTCCAGGACCACCCCGTCTCCGGCATCCTCAGCTACACCAAGGACACGACGGACGTCGCCGAGATGCTCGGTCTCGGCAACCTGGTGAAGTGGAAGGCCACGGGCAAGGGGCCGCTCAGCTCCAACGTGGCCGAGACCGGCGCGTTCTACTCCTCGCGCGACGATCTCGACCTGCCCGACATCCAGCTGCACGTCGCGCCGACCGGGTTCTACGACAACGGGATGCACGAGCCCGTGCGACGTGCCCTGACGACCGCCGTGACGCTCGTCAACGTGCAGAGCAAGGGCCACATCAGGCTCCGCTCGGCCGATCCGAGCTGGCACCCCGAGATCGAGCCCGGCTACTTCGACGACCGGGCCGACCTGGACGCGATCATCGGCGGCTACCGGACCGCGCTGGCCATCCTGCGCGAGGGGCCGATCGCCAAGTACGTCGACGAGCCGTGGCTCCCGTCCTCGGCCGAGCCGACCGACGACGAGATCATCGAGACGATCGGTGCTCTCGGCCAGACGCTCTATCACCCGGTCGGCACGTGCGCGATGGGCACGGTCGAGGGCAGCGTCGTCGGTCCCGATCTCACCGTCCACGGCGTCGAGGGCCTTCGGGTCGCCGACGCCTCCGTGATGCCGCGGGTCCCGCGCGGCAACACCAACGCCCCCACCGTCATGATCGGCGAGAAGTGCGCCGACCTCATCAAGGAGTCACGATGACCGCAACGCTCGAGAACACCACGACGAACGACGCTCCCCGCGCGACGTTCGACTCGTTCAACCCGGCCAACGGCGATCTCGTCGGCACCCACCCGATCGCGTCGGGGGCCGAGGTCGACGCGGCCGTGGCCCGGGCCCGTGAGGCCGCCGACTGGTGGGGCAACCTGTCGTTCGACGAGCGCGCGGACTTCCTGCTCACGTGGCGCAGCGTGATCACCCGTCGCATCGCTCAGCTCGCAGATCTCGCGCACCGCGAGACCGGCAAGCCGCACAGCGATGCGCAGCTCGAGATCGTCCTGGCGATCGACCACGTCGCGTGGGCCGCCAAGCACGCCAAGAAGGTCCTCGGCCCGCACCGGGTCAGCGCGGGTCTGCTGATGGCCAACCAGGCCGCGACGGTCGAGTACCGCCAGCTCGGGGTGGTCGGCGTGATCGGCCCGTGGAACTATCCGGTCTTCACGCCGATGGGCTCGATCGCGTACGCCCTCGCTGCCGGCAACACCGTGGTCTTCAAGCCGAGCGAGTACACCCCCGGCGTGGGCCAGTGGCTCGCCGACACGTTCACCGAGGTCGTCAAGGGCCGCCCCGTGCTGCAGGTCGTCACGGGGCTCGGCGAGACCGGCAACGCGCTGTGCACGGCCGCGATCGACAAGCTCGCGTTCACCGGCTCGGGCCGCACGGGCAAGAAGGTCATGGCGGCGTGCGCCGAGAACCTCACGCCGGTCATCATCGAGGCCGGCGGCAAGGACTCGTTCATCGTCGACGAGGACGCCGACATCGCCAAGGCCGCCGAGGCGGCGCTGTGGGGCGGCATGTCCAATGCGGGGCAGACCTGCATCGGCACCGAGCGCGTCTACGTCCACGAGCGCGTCTTCGACCAGTTCATGAGCGAGATCCTCGACCAGGCCAAGGGCTTGCGCGCGGGTGCCGACGCGGGCGCGAAGATCGGCCCGATCACGATGCCGTCGCAGCTCGACGTCATCCGCAGCCACGTCGAGGACGCGGTGGCCAAGGGTGCCCACGTGGCCCTCGGCGGCCCCGACGCGATCGGCGAGCGGTTCGTCCAGCCGACGATCCTCACGCACGTCCCCGAGGACTCCACCGAGATGACCGAGGAGACCTTCGGGCCCACCTTGGCGGTCAACCCGGTCAAGGACATGGACGAGGCGATCCGGCTGACCAACGCGACGTCGTACGGTCTCGCAGGCGCGGTGTTCTCCAAGAAGCGTGGCCTCGAGGTGGCCAAGCAGATCCGCTCGGGCATGACGTCGGTCAACTCGATCATCGCCTTCGCGGGCGTGCCGTCCCTGCCGTTCGGCGGGGTGGGTCAGTCGGGCTTCGGGCGCATCCACGGCCCCGAGGGGCTGAAGGAGTTCACGTACGCCAAGTCCATCACCCGGCAGCGGTTCAACCCGCCCATGCTCCTGACGTCGTTCGCCCGTGACGCCAAGACCGACGGCAAGGTCGCGCAGCTCATCACCCTCCTGCACGGAGGCAAGAAGACCCTCCGCTAGCCCACGACTGCCCGGCCCACGGGCGGACGAACGATGAGGGTTTGCGGTAGCCGTTGCTGCCCCAAGCCCTCATCGTCCGTCCCGGCCCGGCGCCGGGGGGACCGAGGATGAGGGTTAGGGGCACCTCCAGCTGCCGGAAACCCTCATCGTTCGTCCCTGCCGAAACGTCTGCGGCATCGGCCATCATGGACACCATGGCGACCGACCGCACCCCTTCGACGCCCCTGTTCGGCCGCGCGGCCGAGCTCGAGCAGCTCCTGGTCGCCTCCGGCGTGCTCGCCGGGGATCCCGCGGCGGTGCTTCTCGGCGGCGACGCGGGCATCGGCAAGACGCGGCTGCTGCGTGAGCTCGCCGAGCGGGCCCGGGCGGCCGGCCATCGCGTCGTGGCCGGCCACTGCCTCGACCTCGGCGACAGTGCGATGCCCTATCAGCCGTTCGCCGAGGCGTTCGCGTCGATCGACGACGCCGAGCGTGACGAGCTCGCGGCCCGCTTCCCGGCGCTCGCCCCGCTGCTGCCGTGGCCGAGCGCCGAGCAGTCCGCCGGTGTCGATCGGTCCGAGCTGTTCGCGTCGGTCGTCGCGGGACTCGACCTCCTGGCCGCCGAGCAGCCGCTCCTGCTGGTCATCGAGGACGCCCACTGGGCGGACGCCTCGACCCGGCACCTCATCCGGTACGCCCTGTCCTACTTGTTCACCCACCCCGTCCACGTCGTCGTGAGCTACCGCGCCGACGACCTGCACCGGCGGCACCCGCTGCGCCAGGCGATCGCCGAGTGGGCGCGGCTGCCCGCTGTGCGGCGAGTCGAGCTCAGCCCTCTCGACGACGTCGCCGTCGCCGATCTCGTCCGCGCGCGCGGTGCCTCCGACCTGGCGGGCGACGGTCTCTCGGCGGTCGTGCGCCGCGCCGCCGGCAACGCATTCTTCGCCGAGGAGCTCCTCGACGCGGGCCTGGCCGACTCCCGGGCGATGCTGCCCGAGACGCTCGCCGACCTGCTGCTGATCCGGCTCGACCGGCTCGACGACGAGGCACGCCAGGTCGTCCGGGCGGCGTCCTGCTCGGGCGGACGGGTCAGCGACCGCGTGCTGTCGCAGGTCGTGGGTCTGCCCGGCCCGGTGTTCGACGAGGCGATCCGCTCGGCGATCGACCACAAGATCATGACCCAGGTCGACGGCGACGCGTACGCGTTCCGGCACGCGCTGCTCGCCGAGGCGGTCCGCGACGACCTGCTGCCCGGTGAGCGCCGCCGCATCAACCATGCCTATCTCGACGTGCTCACCGCCGACGGGTCGCACGGGTCCGCGGCGGAGATCTCGATGCACGCCGCTGCCGCCGGCGAGCTCACGCGGGCGTTCGTCGCCAGCGTCGAGGCGGGGGAGTCGGCCGTACGCCTGTCGGGCTACGACGAGGCCGCGCGGCACTACGAGCAGGCGCTCGACCTGCTCGGGTCCGCACCCGAGGGCACGGACGTCATCGGCCTGCTTGTGGCCGCCGCGGACTCGTGGATGACGTCGGGACACCTGCTCCGCGCGCTCGCCCTGCTCAACGAGCACCTCGAGGCGCTGCCCGCCGCCACCTCGGCCGAGGACCGGGCCCGGCTGATGATCCCGATCGGCACGATGGCGCTGATCGCCGAGCGCGACGCCGAGTCCGCACGTGTCAGCCAGGAGGTGCTCGAGGTGGTCGGGCCGGAGCGCACGGTGCTGCGGGCGCGGGCCGAGGCGCTGCGGACCGCGGTGCTCGCCGACGCGTGGCGCGACGACGAGGCCCTCGAGCTCGGCGAGCACGCGGTCGCGATGGCCGAGGACCTCGGCGCGAACGACATCGTCGCCGAGGTCACCGTGACGCTCGCGCGAGTGCTGTCGCGCACGGGCGGCAGCGATCTGGACAAGTCGCGGCAACGCTACGACGAGCTGATCGAGAGCTCCCGCAAGGACGGCAACGTCCTCGGCGAGCTGCGCGGCCTGCACAACCTCGCCTTCGTCCTGCTCAACGCCGGCGACCTCGACGCCGCCGAGGCCGCCTTCCGTGCGGCCATGGCGCGCGCCCAGGCCACCGGCCGGACGTGGGCCCCCTACGGCTTCGACGGCAAGGCATTCGCCGGGGTGATCTGCTACATCCGTGGTCGCTGGGACGAGGCGCTCGCCCTGCAGGACGTGGGCACGGGTGCGCCCCTGCTCGCCGACGCGATCCTCACAGGTGAGGCGCTCATGGTCGCCGCGGGGCGTGGGGAGGTCGACGCGCTGGTCGAGGAGCCGCGACTGCGAGGGGTCTGGGAGCGTGACATCGCCCTGGCCGTGCACAGCGGTGCCGCGCTGATCGATCTGCACGGCGACAGCGGCAACCTCGACGCGGCCCGTGCCGTGCGCCGTGACGTCGCCGAGATCATCGAGCGGGTCTGGGACGGTCACCTGTTCATGGCGCACGTACGCCTCGGCGCCCTCGTCGTGGGACAGATGGCGACCGCCGCGGCCGATCTCGCCCGCTCCGAGCACGCGGATCTGCTCGAAGAGGCCGCGGGCCTCGAGGCCCTGGCCGCGGAGGTCGCGCAGGCCAATCCGACGATGGGGCCCGAGGGTCACGCCTGGCGGTTGCGCCTCACCGCCGAGGCCGCGCGGCTGCGCTGGGTGACCGGCATTGACGCGCCGTCCGCCGACGAGCTCGAGCGGGCCTGGCGCGACGCGGTCGCGGCGTTCGCAGCGTTCGGGCAGCCGTTCGAAGAGGCTCGGTCGGCGACCCGGCTGGCGGCGCTGCTCCTGGCGACCGGACGCGACGAGGAGGCGCGCTCGTGCCTCGCCGCGGCACGCGAGACCGCACGCTCCCTCGGCGCCAAGCCGCTGCTGGCCGAGATCGCGGCGCTCGGCGGCAAGGCGCGTTCGGAGGTCGAGCTCACCCCTCGCGAGCTGGAGGTGCTGCAGCAGGTGTCAGCGGGACGCAGCAACGGTGAGATCGGCTCGCGGCTGTTCATCAGCACCAAGACCGTCTCGGTCCACGTGTCCAACATCCTCGCCAAGCTCGGGGCGGCCGGGCGCACGGAGGCCGCGGCGATCGCCCGCCGCAAGGGCCTGCTCGACTGAGGCCGGTCCGCGGCCGGCGCCCACGTATCCTGAGCGGGTGACTTTCTCCCGCTTCGTCGCCCTCGGCGACTCGTTCACCGAGGGCGTCGGCGATCCCGACAACACTCGACCCAATGGCGTGCGCGGCTGGGCCGACCGCGTCGCCGAGGTGCTGAAGGGCGACGACTTCGCCTACGCCAACCTCGCGATCCGCGGCCGCAAGCTCCTGCAGATCGTCGCCGAGCAGATCGACCCGGCGATCGCGATGCAGCCCGATCTGGTGACGATCTACGCAGGTGCCAACGACGTGCTCCGGCCCCGGGTCGACATCGACCGGCTCATGCAGTCGTACGACCACGCGATCGGCCGGCTCACCGAGACCGGCGCGCGGGTCGTCATGTTCACGGCGTACGACCCGGGTGACGCGCCGGTCTTCGGCGCCCTGCGGGGCCGCTTCGCGATCTACAACGAGCTGGTCCGCGAGGTCGCAGACCGGCACGGGACCACGCTCGTCGACTTCTGGCGCCTCGGCGACTACCGCGACGACCGGCTCTGGGACGTCGACCGCATGCACATGTCGAGCGCGGGTCACCAACGGATGGCCATCGCGGTGCTCGACACGCTGGGGATCGAGCACGACCTGCGTCCGCTCGAGCTGACCGAGCGGCCGGTGCTCACGGGCCGGGACCGCCGCGCCGCCAACGTCGAGTGGGTCAAGGCGTACGCCGCCCCCTGGGTCAAGCGGCGCCTGACCGGCACCTCCTCGGGCGACAACTTGAGCCCCCGCTGGCCCGCGCTCGCACCGGTCACGGCCGGCTGACGTCGTCATGGTCCGTCTGCCGCGGCTCGGCCCCAAGCTCGCGCCTCCGCCGACGGACCTCGACGACGACTCGATGGAGCGGCTGGACCAGTTCATCCGCATGACGGACGACCAGGACGTCGTCAGCACCCGCAGGCTGCTGTGGCTCGCCGTGGTGTTCGCGGGGCCGTTGCAGCTCAAGGACGACAGCCGGCCGCGCTCCACCGGCGAGGTCGTCGTGCTGCGACCGCACACCGTGGTGATGACTCCGCAGCGGCTCGTGGGCGTCGCGAAGGTCAACTACTACCTGACCCGGCTCGACGCGGGCGAGAGCATCAAGGCGGCCCGGGTCTACGACGTGGGGCAGGGGCACGGCTGGTGGCACCTCGACGGCCTGCACCGCCTGTTGGCCGCGCGCATCATGGGCCAGAGCCTCGAGGCCAAGGTCTGGCGCTGACCCGCCCCACCCCGCCCCGTCCCACCCCGCCCCGATTTGCGGACTTCTGCACGCAATTCGGGCTCAAAAAGGTGCAGGAGTCCGCAAATCTGGGCGGGGGTCAGTCGTCGCGGGGGGTGAGGGCGTCGCGGACCGGGATCAGCTTGGCGTTGGACTCCGCGAGCTCGTCGGCGGGCACGGAGTCCGCGACGATGCCGCAGCCCGCGAACAGCCGGACGGTGCGCCCGTCGTCCTCGACCTGGGCCGCCCGCAGCCCGATGCCCCACTCGCCGTCGCCCCGGGCGTCGATCCAGCCGACCGGGCCGGCGTAGCGGCCGCGGTCGAGCAGCTCGATCTGCTCGATCAGGCGCACCGCCGCGTCGGTGGGGGTGCCACCGACCGCCGCGGACGGGTGGAGGGACGCCGCCAGGGTCAGCGCGCTCGCGCCGTTCCGCATCACGCCGGTGACGTCGGTGGCCAGGTGCATGACGTTGGGCAGGTGCAGCACGAAGGGCGTCTCCGGCACGTTCATGCTCGTGCAGTGCGGGGCGAGCGCGTCGGCGACCGATCGCACCGCGTACTCGTGCTCCTCGAGATCCTTGCTCGATCGCGCGAGCGATCCCGCGAGGGCCAGGTCGTGCGCATCGTCCCCGGTGCGGCGAATCGTGCCGGCCAACACCCGCGAGGTCACCAGCCCGCGCTCGAGCCGGACCAGCATCTCCGGTGTCGAGCCGAAGAAGCCGTCGACGTGGAACGTCCAGCAGCTCGGGTACTCGGCGGCGAGCCGGGTCAGTGGCGAGCGGACGTCGAGCGGCTCGTCGACCGTCGCGATCAGGTCGCGGGCGAGGACGACCTTGTCCAGGTCGCCCGCGACGATGCGGCGCACGGCCTCGGCCACGAGACCCTGCCACGTCAGGCTGTCGACCGGCCCGTCCGCGAACGCCGTGCCGACCGGGTCGCGCGGGGCGCTCGTCGGGGCGATCGGCGGCACCGCGCTGATCGAGGTGTCGATCACGGTGACCCAGGTGACGCCGTCGCGCCGACCCACGACGACCTCGGGCACGACGAGCACGCTGCCCTCGGCGTCGTCGGTGAACGTGAACGAGCCGAAGGCGACCAGGCCCGAGCCCGGGACGTCGACGTCGTCGCGCACGACCGCGTGGGAGGCCAGCTCGCTCCACCACGTCGCCGCATGGGTGAACCGGTCGGCGCCGGAGGTGCGCAGCTCGGCGGCGCGACCCCAGCCCACGAGCCCGTCACCTGCGTGGACCCACGCGAACGCATCGTCCTCGGGCAGGAGCGCGAGCAGCTCTCCGGGGTCGGCGATCGGTGCCGATCGGACCAGGAGGGGTCCGATGACGTCGGCCAGGACGGGGTTGCTCACAATCCATGAGCGTACTCGTGGGATGGTGGGCAGGTGAGCCGAGCCGGTCTGGACAAGGAGCCCCACGACGTCGCGAAGATGTTCGACAAGGTGGCCAAGAAGTACGACCTGACCAACGACGTGCTGTCGATGGGGCAGGACCGCCGTTGGCGCAAGCGCGTCGTCGACCTGCTGGCACCGCAGCCCGGCGAGGTGATCCTGGACCTCGCGGCCGGCACCGGCACCTCGAGCCAGCCGTTCGCGGACGCGGGCGCGACCGTCGTGCCGTGCGACTTCTCCTTCGGGATGCTCGAGGTCGGCAAGCAGGCCCGCCCGCACCTGCCGTTCACCGCCGGCGACGGCATGCTGCTGCCGTTCGGCGACGAGACCTTCGACGCCGTCACGATCTCGTTCGGCCTGCGCAACATCGTCGACCCGATCGAGGGCCTGCGGGAGCTGCGGCGCGTGACCCGGCCCGGCGGCCGCATCGTGATCTGCGAGTTCAGCACCCCCACCTGGGGTCCCTTCGACGCGGTCTACACCAACTACCTCATGCGGGCCCTGCCCCCCGTGGCGCGGGCGGTCTCGTCGAACCCCGAGTCGTACGTCTACCTCGCGGAGTCCATCCGCGCGTGGCCGGACCAGAAGGGCCTCGCCCTGCGCATGGTCGAGGCCGGCTGGGGCCGGGTCGAGTGGCACAACCTCTCCGGCGGGATCGTCGCGCTGCACCGCTCCACCAAGCCCTGAGAGCTTCCTCGCAGCGAGTTAGTGTGACCTAAGTTACAACTGACATTCCTCGGGCGTAGGGTGAGACCCTGATCACGTTGTGAAGCAATTCACAAGCACGCGATCACAGGTTCCACGCTCAGCTGAGTTCCGGGAGGTGTCGTGACGGCTTACACGCCGATCCTCGTGCTGGGTGGGCTCGCCGCCCTCTTCGCGATCGGCAGCATCGCGATCGCGCCGCTGACCGGCCCCAAGCGCTACAACCGCGCCAAGCTGGACCGCTACGAGTCGGGCATCGAGCCCAGTCCGCTGCCCGAGGGCGGCGGCAAGGTGTCGATCCGCTACTTCATCATCGCGATGCTGTTCATCGTCTTCGACATCGAGATCATCTTCCTCTACCCGTTCGCGGTCGCCTTCGACGCGCTCGGCTGGTTCGGCCTGATCGAGATGTTCTTGTTCATGGCGACGGTGTTCATCGCCTACGCCTACGTCTGGCGCCGTGGAGGACTCGAATGGGACTAGAAGAGAAGCTGCCGTCGGGGGTCCTGCTCTCGACCGTCGAGGGACTGGCCGGCTACATGCGCAAGGCCTCGTTCTGGCCGGCGACGTTCGGTCTCGCGTGCTGCGCGATCGAGATGATGACCTTCGGCGCGCCGCGGTTCGACTCCGCGCGCTTCGGCATGGAGGTCTTCCGCCCCTCGCCGCGCCAGGCCGACCTGATGATCGTGGCGGGCCGGGTCAGCAACAAGATGGCCCCGGTCCTGCGCCAGATCTACGACCAGATGGCCGGTCCCAAGTACGTCCTCGCGATGGGCGTGTGCGCGAGCTCGGGCGGCATGTTCAACAACTACGCGATCGTCCAGGGCGTCGACCACGTCGTCCCGGTCGACATGTACCTCCCGGGGTGCCCGCCGCGTCCGGAGATGCTGATCGACGCGATCCTCAAGCTGCACGACCAGATCCAGCACCAGAAGCTCGGTGCCAACCGGCTGGCCGAGATCAAGCAGGAGGAGCGCACCGCGCTGCTCGCGACGCCCACCTCCGCGATGAAGGGCCTCATGCGATGACGGGTGAGCAGCGATGACCGATCCGAAGGGCGACCGGGACGCACGTGACGCGGGCACCGAGACCCAGGACGGCTCGCACGAGACACGAGACGAGCTGGTCCGGGCCGGCACGACGCAGCTCGAGGTCGTGGAGATCCGCGAGGGCGCATTCGGTGCACACGGCACGGGCGACACCAGCGGCTTCGGCGGGCTGACCCGTCCGGTCGTGATGCCCGGCGCCAGCCAGAAGCCGTACGGCGGCTGGTTCGACGAGGTCGCCGAGCGTCTCGAGGCCGGCACCGGACTCGGCGACGCGATCGAGAAGGTCGTGGTCGACCGCGGGGAGATCACCTTCCACATCCGCCGCCAGCTGCTGCTGGAGACGGTGACCCACCTGCGCAACGATCCCGTGCTGCGGTTCGAGTTCTGCTCCAGCGTCAGCGGGGTGCACTTCCCGCACGAGACCGGGCGCGAGATGCACGTGGCGTACCACCTGCTCTCGATGACCCACAACCGCCGGATCCGGCTCGAGGTCACCGCGCCCGAAGAGGATCCGCACGTGCCCAGCGTGGTCAGCATCTACCCGACCGCGGACTGGCAGGAGCGGGAGACCTGGGACATGTTCGGGATCATCTTCGACGGCCACCCCGCGCTGACCCGCATCCTCATGCCCGACGACTGGCCGGGCCACCCGCAGCGCAAGGACTACCCCTTGGGCGGCATCCCGGTCGAGTACAAGGGCGGGACCGTGCCGCCGCCGGACCAGCGCAGGAGCTACTCATGAGCGCCACCACCGATCCGTACGCCGGCACGACCGAGTCGGCCGAGGGCCCGGTCTTCACCGTCACCGGACAGGACTGGGACACGATCGACGCCACGGCGGTCGAGGGCGACCGGCTCGTGATCAACATGGGTCCGCAGCACCCCTCGACCCACGGTGTGCTCCGCCTGATCCTCGAGATCGACGGCGAGACGGTGCGCGACGCCCGCGCGGGCATCGGCTACCTGCACACCGGCATCGAGAAGAACATGGAGTACCGCACCTGGACGCAGGGCGTGACGTTCTGCACCCGCATGGACTACGTGGCCCCGTTCTCCAACGAGGCGGCGTACGTCATGGCGGTCGAGCGGCTGCTGGGCATCGAGGCGCCCGAGAAGGCGCAGACGATGCGGGTCCTGCTGCTCGAGCTCAACCGGATCTCCTCGCACCTCGTGTGCCTCGCGACCGGCGGCATGGAGATCGGCGCGCTGACCGTCATGACCTGCGGCTTCCGCGATCGCGAGCTCATCCTCGACCTGTTCGAGATGATCACCGGGCTGCGCATGAACCACGCCTTCTTCCGCCCCGGCGGTGTCGCGCAGGACCTCCCCGAGGGTGCGATCGACAAGCTCCGCTCGACCGTGGCGCTGCTGCGCAAGCGGCTGCCCGAGTACGCCGCGCTCTGCAACGCCAACCCGATCTTCAAGGGCCGCCTGAAGGGCGTCGGACACCTCGAGCTCGCCGGCTGCCTGGCCCTCGGACTGACCGGGCCGGTGCTCCGCTCGACCGGGTACGACTGGGACCTGCGCAAGAAGCAGCCCTACTGGGGCTACGACACGTACGACTTCGAGGTCGTCACCCGCAACGAGCCCGACGCCTACGGACGGTTCCGCATCCGCCTGGACGAGATGTGGGAGAGCCTGCGGATCGTCGACCAGGCCATCGACCGGCTCGCCGGCATGGACGGCATGCCGGTCATGGTCGCGGACAAGAAGATCGCCTGGCCCGCGCAGCTCAGCGTCGGCGCGGACGGGCAGGGCAACTCCGCCGAGCACATCAAGCACATCATGGGCGAGTCGATGGAAGCGCTCATCCACCACTTCAAGATCGTGACCGAGGGCTTCCGGGTCCCGGCCGGCCAGGCATACGCCGCGATCGAGGCGCCGCGCGGCGAGATCGGCTGCCACCTGGTGTCCGACGGCGGCACCCGCCCCTACCGGGCGCACTTCCGCGATCCCTCGTTCGTCAACCTGCAGGGCACGTCCGTGATGAGCGAGGGCGGCATGCTCTCGGACGTGATCGTCGCGGTCGCCAGCATCGACCCCGTGATGGGAGGTGTCGACCGATGAGCCTGTCCGACACGACGCTCGCGGAGCTGCGCGAGCTGGCGGGCCGCTATCCGCAGGCCCGCAGCGCGCTGCTGCCGATGCTGCACCTGGTCCAGTCCGCAGAGGGCAGTGTCACCAACGAGGGCATCGAGGTGTGCGCCGCGATCCTCGGCATCAGCGCCGCCGAGGTCTCGGGCGTCGCGACGTTCTACACGATGTACAAGCGCCGGCCGATGGGCGAGCACCACGTGGGGGTCTGCACCAACACGTTGTGCGCCGTGATGGGCGGCGACCTGATCTTCGAGCGGCTCAAGGGCCATCTCGACGTCGGCAACGACGAGACGACCGACGACGGACGGGTCACGCTCGAGCACATCGAGTGCAATGCCGCGTGCGACTTCGCGCCCGTGGTCACGGTCAACTGGGAGTTCTTCGACAACCAGACCCCCGAGTCCGCGGTCCAGCTCGTGGACCGGCTTCGCGCGGGCGAGCCGGTCCAGGCCACCCGCGGCGCGACGATCACGAGCTGGCGCGAGGCCGAGCGCGTGATCGCCGGCTTCGAGGACGGCCTCGTCGACGAGGGACCCACCGCCGCCGGGGCGTCCCTCGCGGGCTTCGAGATCGCGCGGGCCAACGGGTGGTCGGCGCCGGACGTCGGCGAGACCTCGGGGTCGGGGAGCGACGGGACGGCCGACACCAAGGCCGGTGCAGCCGCGCAGGCGGACACCTCGCGCGCCGAGACCGAGACCGTGATCGAGCAATCGCCCGCGCACACCGCAGAGGAGGGCAAGGATGACTGACACGCTCACACCGGTGCTCACGGCCGACTGGGGCACCGACCGCGCCTGGACGCTCGACGCGTACCGCAGCGCAGGTGGCTACCAGGCACTCGACAAGGCCTTGAAGATGCAGCCCGCCGAGGTCGTGGAGATGGTCAAGGAGTCCGGCCTGCGCGGTCGCGGCGGCGCCGGCTTCCCGACCGGGATGAAGTGGAGCTTCATCCCGCAGGACAACCCCAAGCCGAAGTACCTCGTCGTCAACGCGGACGAGTCCGAGCCGGGCACCTGCAAGGACATCCCGTTCATGATGGCCACGCCGCACACCCTCATCGAGGGGGTCATCATCGCGGCGCACGCGATCAACGCCAAGCAGGCGTTCATCTACGTCCGCGGTGAGGTGCTGCACGTGATCCGCCGCCTGCGCGCGGCGTGCCGCGAGGCGTACGAGGCCGGCTACCTCGGCCGCGACATCCTCGGCAGCGGCGTCGACGTCGACCTGGTCATCCACGCAGGTGCGGGGGCGTACATCTGCGGTGAGGAGACGGCGCTGCTCGACTCGCTCGAGGGCCGCCGGGGCCAGCCCCGTCTGCGTCCGCCGTTCCCCGCGGTCGAGGGCCTCTACGCGAGCCCGACCGTCATCAACAACGTCGAGTCGATCGCCTCGGTGCCCTCGATCATCCGCGGCGGCCACGAGTGGTTCGCCTCGATGGGCACCGAGAAGTCCAAGGGCTACGTCATCTACTCGCTGTCCGGGCACGTCAAGAAGCCCGGACAGTACGAGGCGCCGCTCGGCATCACGCTGCGCACTCTGATCGAGCTCGGGGGTGGCATGCGCGAGGGGAGCGAGCTCAAGTTCTGGACCCCCGGCGGGTCCTCCACGCCGCTGCTGACCGCCGAGCACCTCGACATGCCGCTCGACTACGAGTCGGTCGGCGCCGCGGGGTCGATGCTCGGGACGCGCGCCCTGCAGGTCTTCGACCAGACCACCTCGGTCGTGCGCTGCGTCCTGCGCTGGACCGAGTTCTACAAGCACGAGTCGTGCGGCAAGTGCACGCCGTGCCGCGAGGGCACGTGGTGGCTCGTGCAGACCCTGCAGCGCCTCGACGGGGGCCAGGGCCGCGAGGGCGACATCGAGCTGCTGCTGGACCTGTGCGACAACATCCTCGGCCGGTCGTTCTGCGCGCTGGGCGACGGTGCGACCAGCCCCATCACGTCCGCGATCCAGCACTTCCGCGACGAGTTCGAGGCCGGCATGCACACCCCGTCGCGCGAGCTGTTCCCCCCGGCGGCGTCCACCCTGTTCGCCCAGGAGGTGACGGCATGACCGTCCAAGAGGCCCCGGCCGGATCGGCCGGCGAGGCGCCGGTCGAGCTCGTCACCCTGACGATCGACGACGTCGAGGTCAGCGTCCCCAAGGGCACGCTCGTGATCCGCGCCGCCGAGCTGATCGGCACCGAGATCCCGCGGTTCTGCGACCACCCGTTGCTCGACCCGGTCGGCGCGTGCCGGCAGTGCCTCGTCGACATCACCGACGCGGGCAACGGCCGCGGCTTCCCCAAGCCGCAGGCGTCCTGCACGATCGAGGTCGCCGCCGGCATGGTCGTCAAGACCCAGGTCACGTCGCCGGTCGCCGAGAAGGCGCAGCGCGGCACGATGGAGCTGCTGCTCATCAACCACCCGCTGGACTGCCCGGTCTGCGACAAGGGCGGTGAGTGCCCGCTGCAGAACCAGGCGATGACGCACGGCCAGGGCGAGTCCCGCTTCACCGAGACCAAGCGGACGTTCCCCAAGCCGGTCAAGGTGTCCGAGCAGGTGCTGCTCGATCGCGAGCGCTGCGTCCTGTGCGCCCGTTGCACCCGGTTCTCCGAGCAGATCGCCGGCGACCCGTTCATCGCGCTGATCGAGCGCGGCGCCCGCCAGCAGGTCGGCATCTACGAGAAGGAGCCGTTCAGCTCCTACTTCTCGGGCAACACGATCCAGATCTGCCCCGTCGGAGCCCTGACGAGCGCGGACTACCGCTTCCGCTCGCGCCCGTTCGACCTGGTCTCGACGCCCTCGGTCGCCGAGCACGATGCGAGTGGCTCCGCGATCCGGGTGGACCACCGGCGCGGCAAGGTCATGCGCCGCCTCGCGGGTGACGACCCCGAGGTCAACGAGGAGTGGATCACCGACAAGGACCGGTTCGCGTTCACGTACGCGACGCAGGGTGACCGCCTCACGACCCCGCTCGTCCGCGGTGCCGACGGCGAGCTCGAGCCCGCCTCGTGGCCCGCGGCCCTCGCGATCGCCGCCCGCGGCCTCGCCGCAGCGAACGGCCGGGTCGGGGTCCTGCCCGGGGGCCGGCTCACCGCCGAGGACGCCTTCGCCTACAGCAAGTTCGCCCGTACGGTCCTCGGCACCAACGACATCGACTTCCGCGCCCGAGCGCACTCGGCAGAGGAGGCCGCGTTCCTGGCCTCGCACGTCGCCGCGACCCAGCTGGTCGTCCGCTTCGCGGACCTCGAGCGGGCCTCGACGGTCGTCCTGGTCGGCTTCGAGCCCGAGGACGAGAACGGCAGCATCTTCCTGCGGCTGCGCAAGGGAGCCCGTCAGCACGGCGTCACGGTCGTCTCGATCGCAAGCCACACGACACGTGGCCTCGCCAAGATGTCCGGTGAGCTGATCCGCACGGTCCCCGGCGACGAGCCGGCCGCCCTCGCGGCGCTCGATCTGCCGCAGGGATCCGTCATCCTGGTCGGCGAACGGCTGGCCTCGGTGCCCGGCGGACTGTCCGCGGCTGCTGCTGCGGCAGCCCGCACCGGCGCCCGCCTCGCGTGGGTCCCGCGCCGTGCGGGCGACCGTGGTGCGGTCGAGACCGGGTGCCTGCCCCATCTGCTGCCCGGCGGCCGCCCGCTCGAGGACGCCGAGGCGCGCACTGATCTCGCGGTCGCCTGGGGCGTCACCTCGATCCCCTCGACGCCCGGACGCGACACCTCGCAGGTGCTCGCCGATGCTCAGCGCGGCGACGTCAAGGCCCTGCTGGTCGGCGGCGTCGAGATCGACGACCTGCCCGACCCCGCGACGGCCCGCGCAGGACTCGCCGCCGCCGACTTCGTGGTCAGCCTCGAGGTGCGGCACAGCGACGTGACGGCCGTGGCCGACGTGGTCCTGCCGGTCGCCCCGATGGTCGAGCGACCCGGCATGTTCGTCAACTGGGAGGGCCGCGCGCGAACGTTCGACGCGGTGCTCCACGCGCCGAGCTCGCTCACCGACATCCGCGTGCTGGCCGGGATCGCCGAGGAGATGGGCCGGCCCCTGGGCTTCCGCACGGTCGCAGCGGCCCGGCAGGCCATGACCGAGCTCGGCCCGTGGGACGGCGCCCGCGCGGCGACCCCCACGGTCGAGCCGAGCCGTTCGGCACCCGATCCCCGCACGGTCGTGCTCGACACCTGGCGGCTCCTCGTCGACGACGCCCGCGGCCAGGACGGCCAGGACGCGTTCAAGGCCACGGCCCGTCCGGCGGTGCTGCGGGCCAGCGGGGTCACGCTCAAGGCCTTTGACGTCGAGCCCGGGGGACCGGCAACGCTGTCGACCGCGGTCGGCAGCGTGACCCTCCCGACCCAGGTCGCAGACCTGCCCGACGGCGTCGTGTGGGCGCCGTCCAACTCCGGCGTCAGCCTCCGTGCCGCCCTCGGCGCGGGCTACGCAGACCGGGTCACCCTGTCGCCCGCCCCGACCGACGGAGCCCCGTCATGAGCGATCTGTTCGGGAACGAGCCGTTCTGGGTGATCGCGCTCAAGGCGGTGCTGATCTTCGTCTTCCTGCTCGTCTACACGCTGTTCAACATCTGGTTCGAGCGCCGCGTCGTGGCCAGGATGCAGCACCGCATCGGCCCCAACGTCAACGGCCCGTTCGGCCTGCTGCAGAGCCTGGCCGACGGCGTCAAGCTCGCGCTGAAGGAGGACATCGTCGTCAAGGCGGCCGACAAGGTCGTCTACATCCTGGCGCCGATCCTCGCCACGATCCCGGCCTTCCTGGCCTGGGCGGTCATCCCGTTCGGTCCCGAGGTGACGATCCCGTTCACCGACACCAAGACCGTGCTGCAGCTGACCGACCTGCCGGTCGCGGTGCTGTACGTCCTCGCGGTGACCTCGATCGGCGTCTACGGCATCGTGCTGGCGGGCTGGGCGTCCGGCTCGATCTACGCCCTCCTCGGCGGTCTGCGCTCGAGCGCCCAGGTCATCTCGTACGAGGTCGCGATGGGTCTGTCGTTCGTGTCGGTCTTCATGTACGCGGGCTCGATGTCCACCTCGGAGATCGTCGCGGCGCAGGACGACCTCTGGTACTTCATCCCGCTCTTCCCCTCGTTCGTCATCTACTGCATCGCGATGGTCGGCGAGACCAACCGCGCTCCGTTCGACCTCCCCGAGGCCGAGGGCGAGCTGGTCGGCGGCTTCCACACCGAGTACTCCTCGCTGAAGTTCGCGCTGTTCTTCCTGGCCGAGTACGTCAACATGGTCACGGTCTCCGCGCTGGCCACCACGCTGTTCCTGGGCGGCTGGCGGGCCCCGTTCGGCATCGGACAGATCAACGACGGCTACTTCAACACCGGCTACTGGCCGCTGCTGTGGTTCTTCGGCAAGACGCTGTTCTTCATCTTCTTGTTCGTCTGGCTCCGCGGCACCCTGCCCCGCATGCGCTACGACCAGTTCATGAGCTTCGGCTGGAAGATCCTCATCCCGGTCTCCCTGGTCTGGATCATCGCCGTCGCGTTCATCCGCAAGCTCAAGAGCGAGGACATGCTCGACCAGCGCACGCTGCTGATCGTGGCGGCCGTCGCGGGCGTGGTGATCGTCGCGTCGATGTTCATCCCCGAGGGCAAGCCCGAGCCGGAGCCCGAGCCCGAGGAGTGGGACGCCTTCGCCGGCGGCTATCCCGTGCCGCCCATGCCCGGCCAGGACACCGACACCACCGCCGCTTCGACCGAGAGGACCTCGTCATGAGCTCCCCGAAAGAGACGATCCTGGACCCGGTCGCCGGTTTCGGCGTCACGTTCCGGACGATGTTCAAGAAGACCGTCACCGAGCAGTACCCGTTCGAGAAGGTGCCGACCGCACCGCGCTTCCACGGTCGTCACCAGCTCAACCGCTGGCCCGACGGTCTGGAGAAGTGCATCGGCTGCGAGCTGTGCGCGTGGGCCTGCCCCGCGGACGCGATCTACGTCGAGGGTGCGTCCAACACCGAGGGCGACCGGCACAGCCCGGGCGAGCGCTACGGACGGGTCTACCAGATCAACTACCTGCGCTGCATCCTGTGCGGCCTGTGCATCGAGGCGTGCCCGACCCGCGCCCTGACCATGACCAACGAGTACGAGCTGGCCGACAACAACCGCGAGGACCTCATCTACGAGAAGAGCGATCTGCTCGCCCCGCTGCTGCCCGGCATGGTCGAGCCGCCGCACGAGATGATGATCAGCGACGACCACCACGACTACTACCGCGGCAAGACCCTGCCGATCGTGGAGGTCTCGTGACGACGTTCTGGCTGCTCGCGCCGATCATGGTGATCGCCGCCCTGGGCCTGCTGTTCGCCCGCAAGGCCGTGCACGCGGCGCTCGCGCTCGCGGTCGTGATGATCAGCCTTGCGATCCTGTACGCCGCGCAGGGCGCGCCGTTCCTGTTCGCAGTGCAGATCATCGTCTACACCGGCGCGATCATGATGCTGTTCCTGTTCGTGCTGATGCTGGTGGGCGTCGAGACCTCCGAGGCCGTCCGGGAGACGATCTCGGGGCAGCGCCTCGCCGCGATCGTCATCGGTCTGCTCTTCGGCGTGACCGCGGTGCTCGCGATCGGGCAGACCGTGACCGGCACCGTCGTCGGCCTCGACCGCGCCAATGCGAACGGCAACCCGTACGGGCTGGCCGACCTGCTCTTCGGCAAGTACGTCCTGGCGTTCGAGTTCACGAGCGCCCTGCTCATCACTGCGGCTCTCGGCGCGATGGTGCTGGCCCACAAGGAGCGGCTCACCAAGCGGCAGACGCAGGCCGACATCGCGGCCCGCCGCATGCGCGAGTACGCCGAGACCGGACGCCACCCCGGCAACGCTCCGACACCCGGCGTCTTCGCTCGGCACAACGCGGTCGACACCCCGGCCCTGCTGCCCGACGGCACGCCGCTGGACGCATCGGTGTCACCGAGCATCGCCGAGCGCGGCCAGGTCCGCAGCGGCTTCTCGGACGACGTCGCCCGGACGGCCGACCAGCTCGAGCACGAGGACGATCCCGATTCGTCCGGCTCCGGCTTGGGAGGACCGAAGTGAACGAGTACATCACCTTGTCGCTGATCCTCTTCACGATCGGCGCGGTGGGCGTCCTGATCCGGCGCAACGCGATCATCGTCTTCATGTGCATCGAGCTCATGCTCAACGCGACCAACCTTGCGTTCGTGAGCTTCTCGCGCCAGCACGGCAACCTGGACGGGCAGGTGGCCGCCTTCTTCGTGATGGTCGTCGCCGCGGCCGAGGTCGTCGTCGGGCTGTCCATCATCGTGTCCATCTACCGCACGCGGCGCTCGACCTCGGTCGACGACGCGAGCCTGCTGAAGTCGTAGGGGGAGCACGATGTTCGATCTTCAGTGGCTGCTCATCGCCATCCCACTGGCCAGCGGCGCCCTGCTCCTGGTCTGGGGCAAGGAGTCCGACCGGTTCGGCCACCTCATCGGGACGGCCGCGTCGGCCGCCTCGTTCCTGTTCGGTGCGGTGCTCTTCGCGTCCCTGCTGGGCAAGGACGCCGAGGACCGCTCGCAGTCCACGTCGCTGTTCACGTGGATGGACACCGGGACGTTCCATGTCGAGATGGGCTTCACGTTCGACCAGCTCTCGGGCCTGTTCGTCCTGCTGATCACCGGCGTGGGCACCCTGATCCACGTCTACTCGATCGGCTACATGGAGCACGACCCGCGGCGCCGCCGGTTCTTCGCGTACCTCAACATCTTCATCGCCGCGATGCTCACGCTCGTGCTCGCGAGCGACTACCTCGTGCTGTTCCTCGGCTGGGAGGGCGTCGGCCTCGCGTCGTACCTGCTCATCGGCTTCTGGCAGCACAAGCCGTCCGCGGCCGCAGCGGCCAAGAAGGCGTTCGTGGTCAACCGCGTCGGTGACATCGGCATGGCGCTCGCGATCATGCTGATGTTCGCGCAGTTCGGCACCACGGCGATCCACGCGGTCAACGCCGCCGCACCGGGAGCCGGCGACGGGGTCGCGACCGCGCTGGGCCTGCTGCTGCTGCTCGGGGCGTGCGGCAAGTCCGCCCAGGTGCCGCTGCAGAGCTGGCTGCTCGACGCGATGGAGGGCCCGACCCCGGTCTCGGCCCTGATCCACGCGGCGACCATGGTCACCGCGGGCGTCTACCTCGTCGTCCGCAGCGGCGGAGTGTTCGACTCCTCGGAGGTGGCGCGCACCGCGGTCATGATCGTCGGCCTCGTCACGCTGCTGGCCGGCGCGTGGATCGGCTGCGCCAAGGACGACATCAAGAAGGCGCTGGCCGGCTCCACCATGAGTCAGATCGGCTACATGATGCTCGCGGCCGGACTCGGCCCGGCGGGCTATCCGTTCGCGATCTTCCACCTCATCACGCACGGCTTCTTCAAGGCCAACATGTTCCTCGGGGCCGGATCGGTCATGCACGGCATGGACGACGACGTCGACATGCGCCACTACGGCGCGCTGCGCAAGGCCATGCCGGTCACGTTCGTGACGTTCGCCCTCGGCTACCTCGCGATCATCGGCTTCCCGGGGTTCTCGGGATTCTGGTCCAAGGACAAGATCATCGAGACCGCATTCGGCGAGAACGTCTGGGTGGGCCTCGGCGCACTGCTGGGCGCCGGCGTCACCGCGTTCTACATGACCCGCCTCATGATGATGACCTTCTTCGGCGACAAGCGGTGGAAGGAGGGCGTCCACCCGCACGAGTCGCCCAAGGTCATGACCGTCCCGCTCATCGCCCTCGGTGCCCTGTCCCTGCTGGGCGGCCTGCTGCTGCTCGGTGACTGGATCGTGGACTGGCTCGAGCCCGTGGTGGGGCACGGTGAGCACGAGGAGCTCGCGATCCCCGCGATCGCCCTCACGGCGATCATCACCCTCGTCGCTGCCTCGGGCGTCGCACTCGGCTTCCTCACCTACGGCCGCAAGCCGATCGCGGGGGAGACACCCCCCGACGCGGACGTGTCGATCTGGGCCCGCGCCGGCCGCCACGAGCTCTACGGCAACGAGGTCAACGACGCGGTCGTGGTCCGCCCGATGCGCCACCTCACCCGGTTCCTGGTGTGGTTCGACGGCCGGGGCATCGACGGCTTCGTCACGGGTGTGGCCGACCGGCTCGGTGACACCTCGCAGTTCCTTCGCAAGCCGCAGACCGGCTACGTCCGTTCCTATGCCCTCACGATGTTCGGTGGCGTCGCCATCCTCGTCCTGTGCCTCCTGGCGGTGACCCTCGCATGATCCTGACGATCCTGGCCGCGACCCCGATCGCGGGCGCGCTGATCCTTGCGCTCCTGCCCCGTGAGTCCGGCTCGCAGCTGCGGGCCAAGACGATCGCCCTCGCCGTCTCGCTGATCACCCTCGCGCTGGCGCTCGTCGCCCTCGCGCAGTTCGACCCCGAGTCCGGTGGCTACCAGCTGACCAGCACCCATGAGTGGATCAGCGCCTTCGGCGCGCACTACGCGGTCGGCGTCAACGGCATCGGCATCACGCTTATCCTGCTGACGACGATCCTGACCCCGATCGTCCTGCTGGCCGCGATCGGCGACCGGCTGCCCGATCCGCGCAGCACCAACGCGTACCTCGCGTGGATGCTGGCGGTCGAGGGCCTCGCGATCGGGGCCTTCTCCGCGACCGACGCGTTCTTGTTCTACGTCCTGTTCGAGGCCACGCTCATCCCGCTGTACTTCCTCATCGGCTCGTTCGGCGGTCCCCACCGCTCGTACGCCGCGGTGAAGTTCTTGATCTACAACCTCGTGGGCGGCCTGCTGATGCTGGCCTCGATCGTGGGCCTGTACGTGGTCAGCTCGCGCCAGGGCGATGCGTCGTACCTGCTCGCGGACCTGCAGGGGCTCGATCTCGGCCAGACCACCGAGCGGCTGCTGTTCCTCGGCTTCATGGCGGCGTTCGCGATCAAGGCGCCGCTGTTCCCGCTGCACACGTGGCTGCCCGACGCGGCCGGCCAGGCGACCCCCGGCACCTCGGTGCTGATGGTGAGCGTGGTCGACAAGATCGGCACGTTCGGCATGATCATCTGGTGCGTGGGGCTGTTCCCCGAGGCCGCGGACTGGGCCAGCCCGGTCATCATCGTCCTGGCCGTCATCAGCATCATCTACGGTGCGCTGCTCGCGATCGGGCAGGACGACATCCGGCGCCTCATCGCGTTCACCTCGGTGTCGCACTTCGGCTTCATCATCCTCGGCATCTTCGCCTTCACGACGACGTCGATGGCCGGCGCGACCCTCTACATGTTCAACCACGGACTCTCGACCGCGGCGCTGTTCCTGGTCACCGGCATCATGATCGCCCGCCGTGGATCGGCCCGGATCGGTGACTTCGGCGGCGTCCAGAAGATCGCGCCGATCCTGTCCGGAGTCCTGCTCATCGCCGGCTTGTCGAGCCTGTCGCTGCCGGGCCTGGCCCCGTTCGTCTCGGAGTTCCTGGTCCTGGCGGGGACGTTCACGCGCTCGATCCCGGCGGCCGCGGTGGCCACGCTCGGCATCGTGCTGGCCGCGCTCTACATCCTGATCATGTACCAGCGCACGATGACCGGGCCGCTCCAGCCCGGCAGCGAGGGCGTCACGGACCTCGAGCCGCGCGAGATCGCGGCCCTGACCCCGGCGATCGTTCTGATCGTGGCCCTGGGCTTCTTCCCCCAGCCGATGCTCAACGCGATCTCGCCGGCCATCGACACGGTCATGAGCAACGTCGGCAAGGGTGATCCTCCGCCGAGGACGCCCACGACCATCGACACATCCGCCGAGGAAGAGGGAGGTCACTGATGCGGAACCTCATCACCGCGACGGACCTGCCCCCGATCGCGGCACCCGAGATCGAGTACGCGCTGCTCGGCCCGTTGTTCATCATCGCCGGCGTGGCCGTGGTGGGAGTGCTCGTCGAGGCCTTCTGCCCTCGCCCGGCCCGGTTCATGACCCAGGTCGTCCTCGCCGTGGTCGGCATCGTCGCCGCCCTGGCGGACACCGTCTGGGTCTACACCGATCTCGACACGGTCGAGTCCGGGCTCGTCGCCCGCGGCAAGGTCGCGGCCGAGGGTGCGCTCTCGATCGACGGCCCCGGCGTCTTCGCGTGGGGCATCCTGCTGCTGTTCGCCCTGCTGAGCATGCTGCTGTTCGCCGAGCGCAGGCTCGAGGGCGGGCTGAGCGCATTCACCGGCCGTGCGGCGGACGCCCCCGGCTCGGCGTCCGAGGCCGAGGCGGTCAAGCTGCGGGTCGAGCACACCGAGGTCTTCCCGCTCGCGATGTTCGCGCTGGTCGGCATGATGCTGTTCGCGACCGCGAACGACCTGCTGACGATGTTCGTGGCGCTGGAGGTGCTGTCCCTGCCGCTGTACCTGCTGTGCGGGCTGGCCCGCCGGCGGCGGCTGCTCAGCCAGGAGGCCGCGCTCAAGTACTTCCTGCTCGGTGCGTTCTCGTCGGTCTTCTTCCTCTACGGCATCGCGCTGGCATACGGCTACTCCGGCAGCTTCGAGCTGTCCGCGATCGACACCGCGGTCTCGAGCCGCGCCGGCAGCGAGAACATGCTGCTCGCGGCGATCGCGCTCATCGCGGTCGGCCTGCTGTTCAAGATCGGCGCGGCCCCGTTCCACACGTGGACGCCGGACGTCTACCAGGGCGCGCCGACGCCCGTCACGGCGTTCATGGCCGCGGGCACCAAGGCGGCGGCGTTCCTGGCCCTCCTGCGGGTCTTCTTCGTCGCGTTCGGCGGCTCGCAGTGGGACTGGCGTCCCACGATCGTCGCGATCGCGATCATCACGATGTTCCTCGGAGCCGTCGTGTCGATCTCGCAGACCGACGTCAAGCGGATGCTCGCGTACTCCTCGATCGCGCACGCGGGCTTCCTGCTCGTGGGCTTCGTCGGGGCGTACGCGGGCGTGGCCTCGGCCGACCGCATCACGTCGGTCTCGAGCGTGCTGTTCTACCTCGCGGTCTACGGGGTGTCCTCGATCGGCGCGTTCGCGGTCGTGACGCTCGTGCGTGACTCCGGTGGCGAGACCACCCACCTGTCGAGGTGGGCCGGCCTCGGCCGGACGTCGCCGTGGCTCGCGGGCGCGTTCGCCCTCTTCATGCTGTCGTTCGCGGGCATCCCGCTCACCGGCGGCTTCATCGGCAAGTGGGGCGTGTTCAGCGCGGCGTACGCCGGAGGGTTCTGGTGGCTGGTCGTGATCGGCGTGCTGGTGAGCGCGCTGGCGGCGTACTTCTACGTGCGGGTCATCGTGCTGATGTTCTTCACCGACCCGGTCGGGGACGGGCCGACGGTCGCAGTCCCGAGCGCGCTGACGAGCGCTGTGATCGTCGTGGCTGCGGTCGCCACAGTGGGACTCGGTATCATTCCGGGACCGGTGCTGGATCTTGCGCAGCATGCGGGCGCCTTCGTGCGTTGACCATTTCGCGGGACTGTTTGTGCTAGGAGCTGTGCGTGTCCACTCTGGGTGTCTCGTTCACCGACGCCGCCTTCGAGGCACGCGTGCTCGCGGGCGTCGAGGAGGTCGAGCGACAGCTGCGGGCTGCCGTCGACAGCCCCGACCGGCTCGTCGCCGAGGCGGCCGCCCACCTGCTCAACGCGGGCGGCAAGCGCTTCCGCCCGCTGCTGGTGCTGCTCGCGGCCGAGTTCGGTGAGTCCTCCCGGGCGGACGTCGCACGGTCGGCCGTGGTCGTCGAGCTGACCCACCTCGCGACGCTCTACCACGACGACGTCATGGACGAGGCCGACGTGCGGCGCGGGGCGCCCAGCGCCAACGCCCGGTGGGGCAACTCGGTCGCGATCCTCGTGGGCGACTACCTGTTCGCGCAGGCCTCCGACCTGGTCTCCGATCTCGGCACCGAAGCGGTGCGCATCCAGGCGCGCACGTTCTCGCGGCTGGTCCAGGGCCAGATCCGCGAGACGATCGGCCCGGCCGACGACGAGGACGCGCTGGCGCACTATCTCGCGGTCGTCGCGGACAAGACCGGTTCGCTCATCGCGACCGCGGCGCTGTTCGGCTCCAAGATGGCCGGCGCACCGGCAGACGTCCAGGAGACGCTGACCGAGTTCGGTGAGCGCATCGGTGCCGCATTCCAGCTCGCGGACGACATCATCGACGTGGCCAGCGAGACCGGCGACTCGGGCAAGACGCCCGGCACCGACCTGCGTGAGGGCGTCCCGACGCTGCCGACCCTCATCGCGCTGCGCTCGACCGATCCCGGCAGCGAGCGGCTCCGGACGCTGCTCGGCCGGCCCCTCACCGACGACGCCGAGCACGCCGAGGCGCTCGCGCTGCTGCGGGCCCACCCCGCGATGGCCGAGGCCCGCTCGTACGTCCGCGCCGAGGCGGACGCCGCCGGCGTCCTGCTCGCCAAGCTGCCCGACTCGTCGGCCCGCTCGGCGCTCCAGGAGCTGTGCGACACGGTCGTGACCCGCGTCGGCTGAGGTCTACAGCGCCGCGGACTCCGCGCTGCGGTGCAGGACCCGCCGACGGCTGAGCACGGCGTCCGCGGTGAAGATCACGAGCGCCGTCCACACCAGGACGAAGCCGACCCAGCGGGCGTCGGTCATGTCCTCGTCGAAGATCGTCAGGCCCGCGATGAACTGGATGATGGGGCCGAGGTACTGCAGCAGCCCGATCGTCGTGAGCGACAGGCGCGTCGCCGCCGCGCTGAACAGCAGCAGCGGGATCGCGGTGACCAGGCCCGTCCCCACGAGGAGGGCCACGTTGCCGGGACCCTCGTGGCCGAACGCGAGCTCGCCACGGAGCTGGAGCACGACGAGGAATGCGAGGGCGACCGGGAACAGGATCGCCGTCTCCATGCCCAGCCCCTCGAAGGCGCCGAGGTCCGCCTTCTTCTTCAAGAAGCCGTAGGCCGCGAACGAGAACGCCACGAGGAGCGCGACCCAGGGGAGCCGGCCGTAGTCCACGGTCAGGACGACGACCGCGATGGCGCCGATCGCGATGGCCACCCACTGCGCCGGCCGCAACGTCTCCTTGAGCACGAAGACGCCGAGCATCACCGTCACGAGCGGGTTGATGAAGTAGCCGAGCGACGTCTCGATCACGTGCCCGTTGGTGACGCCGTAGATGAAGCCGCCCCAGTTGCCGGCGATGACCACGGAGGCGGCCGCGAGGATCAGCATCATCCTGCGGTCGTGGGCGATCGCGATGAACGACCGCCACTTGCCCATCGCGGTGATCGCGACGAGGACGAACACCATCGACCACACGAAGCGGTGCGCGAGGATCTCGAGCGATCCGGCGGGCTCCAGCAGCGGCCAGTAGAGGGGGAAGAACCCCCAGCAGAGATAGGCGGCGATGCCGAACGCGGCGCCGCGCTGAGAGTCGTTCACCAGCCGAGGGTACGCCCGCCGAGGTGCGTCGGCGACGATGGAGGCATGACTGATCGACCCCGCTGGTTCACCGACACCAAGGACGGCCACTCCGCGTGGTACGTCGAACGCTTCAGGACCATGGCCGCGGAGGGCGTCGACCTCGCCGGCGAGGCGCGGCTGATCGACGCGGCGACCGCGCCGGGCTCCCGCATCCTCGACGCCGGCTGCGGACCCGGCCGGGTCGGCGCCGAGCTGCACGCCCGTGGGCACACCGTGGTGGGGGTGGACGCGGATCCGGTCCTGATCGCCGCCGCGGAAGAGGACCACCCCGGGCCCCGTTGGGTCGTCGCGGACCTGGCCACGCTGGCGCTGGACGAGGAGCCGTTCGACCTCGCGGTCATGGCCGGCAACGTCATGGTGTTCGTCGCGCCGGACTCCGAGCAGTCGGTGCTCTCGTCGGTGCGCGCGGCCGTTCGTCCCGGCGGACGGGTCGTCGTGGGCTTCGCGACTGATCGCGAGTACGCGCTGGCGGACTTCGACGCCGACGTCGCAGCGGCCGGTCTCGTGCACGAGCAGCGGTTCGCGACGTGGGACCTCGTGCCGTGGACCGAGGACGCGGACTTCGCGGTCACGTTCCTGCGGGTGCCGTGAGCGTCACGGCCATCTCGACTTGTGCTGGAGCGTGCTCCAGGTCGTAACGTCGGGGTCATGACCTCACCCAAGATCTGGTTCATCACTGGCGCGTCGCGCGGCTTCGGTCGGGAGTGGAGCATCGCAGCGCTGGAGCGCGGCGACAGGGTCGCCGCGACGGCACGCGACACCTCCACCCTCGACGACCTCGTCGAGCGGTTCGGCGACGCGATCCTGCCCCTGCAGCTCGACGTCAACGACCACGACGCGGACTTCGCCGCGGTCGCGCAGGCGCACGAGCACTTCGGCCGCCTCGACGTGATCGTCAACAACGCGGGCTACGGCCACTTCGGCTTCATCGAGGAGATCACCGAGGACGAGGCCCGCGCCCAGATCGAGACCAACCTGTTCGGCGCGCTCTGGGTCACCCAGGCCGCGCTGCCGTTCCTGCGGGAGCAGGGCAGCGGCCACATCATCCAGGTGTCCTCGATCGGCGGCATCTCGGCATTCCCCCTCGTCGGCATCTACCACGCGTCGAAGTGGGGCCTCGAGGGCTTCTCGCAGGCCCTGGCCCAGGAGGTCGCCGACTTCGGCATCCACGTCACGCTCGTGGAGCCCGGTGGCTTCTCCACCGACTGGGGCGGCGCCTCGGCCTCGCACTCCGAGCAGAACCCCGCGTACGACGCATTCCGCGAGAAGACCATGCAGGGGCGAGCGAGCCGCAACGCCGAGCCGGGCGACCCCCACGCCTCGGGCGCCGCGATCCTGCAGATCGTGGACGCCCAGGAGCCGCCGCTGCGCGTCTTCTTCGGCACCGCCCCGCTGGGCATCGCCAAGGCCGACTACGCCAAGCGCCTCGAGACCTGGGAGAAGTGGAACCACGTCTCCGAGCTCGCCCAGGGCTAGCGCCCCGACCCCGACCCCACCCAAGATGTGGCGGATCGGGCCCTCCAGATCTCACGGTGCGTGAGGTTTGGGGGGCTCGAACCGCCACATCTTGGACGTGTGGGGCTCCGCAGCCGGGGGGCGCCACGGGCCTAGAGTGGGGGCATGCGCGCCTACCTGGACGACTACGCCGCCGTCGGCGCGATCATCCTCGTCGGCGTCCTGCTGGCGACCGCGATGCTCGGGGTCAACCGGCTCATGCGGCCGCAGGTCGCGTCGCGCGCCAAGACCACGACGTACGAGTCGGGTGTCGACCCCGTGGGCGAGGGCTGGGCCCAGTCCACGGTCCGCTACTACGTCTATGCGTTCCTCTACGTGATCTTCGCGGTCGACGCGGTCTTCTTGTTCCCGTGGGCCGTCGTGCTGGACGACATCGGTCGCGCGGCCGCCGCCGAGATGGGCATCTTCATCGGCATCCTCGTCGTGGGCCTCGCGTACGCCTGGCGCAAGGGGGTGCTGTCGTGGACCCCGTGAGCCTCCCGATGCCGACCGTCGCGCCGCAGAGCCTCGGCATCGGCTCGCAGATGGCCCCCAAGCCGGCCCGCTACCTGCTCAACTGGGGTCGCAAGTACTCCCTGTGGGTCTTCAACTTCGGTCTCGCGTGCTGCGCGATCGAGTTCATCGCGGCCTCGATGTCGCGCCACGACTTCATCAGGCTCGGGGTCATCCCGTTCGCGCCCGGCCCGCGCCAGGCCGACCTCATGGTCGTGTCGGGCACCGTCACCGACAAGATGGCGCCGGCCATCAAGCGTCTGTACGACCAGATGCCCGAGCCCAAGTACGTCATCAGCTTCGGCTCGTGCGCCAACTCCGGCGGCCCCTACTGGGACTCCTACTCGGTGACCAAGGGCGTCGACCAGATCATCCCCGTCGACGTGTACGTCCCGGGGTGCCCGCCGCGTCCCGAGGCGCTGCTCAACGGCATCGTCACGCTGCAGGACAAGATCGCGGGCGAGGACCTCTCGCAGCGCTACACCCGCTCGGCGACGTCCCTGCTGAGTCCGCGCGTCCCGGCGCCGCCGGTGGACGATCAGTGACGATCGAGGACAACGCCTTCGGCCCCCCGCACCGGGTGGTGGAGCGCGGCGGCTGGCACGACGCCGTCGCGGGGCTCAAGCGGGACGGCCACACGTACTTCGACTGGCTCTCGGCGGTCGACGAGCACCCCGAGGGGTTCCGCCTCGTCGTGCACCTGGCCCGGCCCCACCCCCTGGACCACGTGCTCCTGGTGACCTACCTGGATCGCGACGACCCGGTCGTCGACTCGGTCGCGGACGTGTTCGCCGGCGCCTCGTGGCACGAGCGCGAGACCCACGAGATGTTCGGCATCACCTTCTTGACCGCCGACTCCGAGCCGACCAGCACCGAGCCACTGCTGCTGCCCGACGGCTTCGAGGGGCATCCGCTCCGCAAGGAGTTCGTGCTCGCCTCGCGCGTCGCCAAGCCGTGGCCGGGCGGCAAGGAGCCCGGTGAGAGCGATGCCGACTCCACGCACTCGCCGAGCCGCCGACGGGTCAAGCCCCCCGGCGTGCCCGATCCGGGGGAGTGGGGACCATGAGCGAGCTGCTCGACACCCTCCTGCGCTGCCTGCTGGTCCTGGTCGCGTTCCTGACCCTCCCGCTGCTGGTGGGCCAGATGGAGCACAAGACCATGGCGCACATGCAGAGCCGGGTCGGACCGATGGCCGCGGGTGGTTTCCACGGCTGGGCCCAGCTCGTCGCCGACGGCATCAAGTTCGTCCAGAAGGAGAGCATCACCCCGGTCGCGGCCGACCGCCGCGTGTTCGAGCTCGCCCCTGTGGTCGCGCTCGTGCCGTACCTCGTCGCAATGCTCGCGATCCCGCTCGGACCGTTCTTCGGCCAGGGCAACCTGATCGGCCAGGACCTCGACCTCGGGCTGTTCTTCGTCCTCGCCGCGATGAGCGTCGGCGTGCTCGGCACCCTGATGGGCGGGCTCGGCAGCGGCAACAAGTACTCCTACATCGGTGGCATGCGGGTCGCGGCGCAGCTCATGTCGTACGAGCTGCCGATGGTCCTGACCGCCGCGAGCGTCGCGATGGCCGCCGGCACCCTGTCGCTGGTCGGCATCGCGGACGCCTGGGAGCCGTGGTGGCTGCTCGTGCAGCTGCCCGGCCTCGTCGTCTTCTTCGTCGCCGGACTGGCCGAGCTGCAGCGGCCGCCGTTCGACGCGCCGCTGGCCGATGCCGAGCTCGTCATGGGACCGCTCACCGAGTACGGCGGCATGCGGTTCGCGATGTTCCTGCTCGCGGAGTACGCCGGCATCGTGGTGCTGGCCGCCCTGACGACCGTGCTGTTCCTCGGCGGCTGGGCCGGGCCCTGGTCCGACCAGCTCGGCTGGGTGTGGTCGCTGCTCAAGATCGCGCTCGTCTCGTTCCTGGTCATCTGGGCCCGCGTCGCGTACCCGCGCCTCCGCGAGGACCAGGTCAATGCGCTGGCCTGGAAGGTGCTGGTGCCGGTTGCCCTCGCCCAGCTGCTGATCACGACGCTGGTGGTGATCGCATGACCCGCCGGACCTGGGGCCGCGGCCTGCTGAAGGGGCTCGCCGTGACGTGGCGCAATCTCACGCACCGCAGCGTCACGGCGCACTACCCGGACGTCGAGCCCGAGCTGCCGCCGCGCAGCCGGGGCGTGATCGCGCTGCAGGAGGAGAACTGCACGTCGTGCATGCTCTGCGCCCGTGAGTGCCCCTCGTGGTGCATCACGATCGACTCGCACAAGGAGATCATCCCGGCGACCACCGAGGGCGGGCGCGACCGCAGCCAGAACGTCCTCGACCGCTTCGACATCGACTACTCGATCTGCATGTACTGCTCGATCTGCGTCGAGGTCTGTCCGTTCGACGCGCTCCACTGGTCGCCGGAGTTCGCGTACGCCGAGGGCGACCTCAAGGACCTCACGCACGACATGAACCGGCTGCGTACGTGGATGGACTCCGTCCCGCCGCCGCAGCCCCTCGACCCGGGCGCCGAGCAGGGCAAGGAGCTCGACACGTACCGCGCCTCGCTGCCGCAGGAGGACGCATGAGCCTCACCGAGATCGTCTTCCTCGTGCTGGCCGTCGTCGCGGTCGGCTCCGCGCTGCTGTCGATGACCAGCGGCCAGCTGGTCCACGCGGCTCTGTGGCTGGTCGTGACGCTCGGCGCAGTCGCCGGCTGCTTCGTGCTGATGACGGCCGAGTTCGTCGCGTGGGTGCAGGTGCTCGTGTACGTCGGCTCGGTCGTCGTGCTGGTGATCTTCGCCCTTATGCTGACCCGCCAGCCGAGCGGCGCGCGCTCCGCGGAGGTGACCGGCAACCGCTGGATCGCTGCCCTCGTGGGCCTGGCCGCTGCGGTCGGGCTGGGGGCCACGATGGTCGTGGGGTTCCGCGGCGAGCAGATCGAGGGACGCCGGATCGGCACCGCCGGATCGATCGGCGACGCCCTGTTCAACGACTGGGTGCTGCCGTTCGAGATCCTCAGCGGGGTGCTGCTGGCCGCGCTGGTCGGCGCGATCGTCCTCTCCCGGTCAGGATCCGATCGCTGATGCCGCTGCTCTATCCGCTGGTGCTGGCGGCCGCCCTCTTCGGGATCGGCGTGTACGGGGTGCTGGCCCGCCGCAACGCGGTCATGATGCTGCTCGGGGTCGAGCTCATGCTCAATGCCGTCAACCTCAACCTGGTGGCCTTCGACGCGTGGTTCGCCGACGCCCTGCACTCGGGGCAGGTGCTGACCCTCTTCACGATCACGATCGCGGCCGCCGAGATCGGCCTCGGGCTCGCGATCGTGCTCGCCCTGTTCCGCGCCCTGCGGACGGTCGACGTCGACGAGGTGGGCCGATGAGCCGCGTCGCCGGGCGCCACTGGGCGTACGTCGCGCTGACCGCGGCGCTCGCGATCGCCGCAGCCATCTGGGCGATCCCGCACCTGTACGAGACCGCGTGGTTCGCCTACTACGACGGGGAGCCGGGGGGCACCCGACCGCCGTTCCCCTCGCTGTCGCCCGATCTCTTCCTCCTGCCCGCCTCGGCGCAGCTCGTGCTGCTCGCGGTCGGCGTCGGCCTGCTCGTGCAGATCTACTCGACGGCCTACCTCGGGCACCACCCGCGCTACCGGTCGTACGCGCTGGTCATCGTGCTGTTCCTCGTCGCGATGATCGCGGTGGTCGGCACGACCAACCTGTGGGTGCTGCTCGTCGGCTGGGAGGTCATGGGGCTGTGCTCCTATCTGCTGATCGGTCACGAGTGGCAGACCGCGGAGGCCCGCGCCGGAGCCGCGAAGGCGTTCCTGATGACCCGCGTCGCCGATCTCGGCCTGGTGCTCGCGATCCTGGTGATCGGCGAGACCTACGGGACGTACGACCTGATCGGCGTCGAGATCGCCGCCGGCCAGAGCCCGCAGCACGCGACCGCGATCGGCCTGCTGGTCCTCGTCGCGGTCATCGGCAAGTCTGCGCAGTTCCCGCTGCACACCTGGCTGCCCGACGCGATGCCCGGCCCGACACCCATCACGGCGCTGATCCACGCCGCGACGATGGTGGCGGCGGGCGTCTACCTCGCGGCACGGCTGTTCTTCCTCTACGCCGAGTCGACCGTCGTCGTGACCGCGATGGCCGTCGTCGCCGGCATCACGATGCTGCTGGGCGCGGTCCTGGCGCTCGTGCAGACCGATCTGAAGCGGGCGCTCGCGTGGTCGACCGTCAGCCAGCTCGCCCTGATGCTCGGGGCGATCGCGGCGGCCGACCCTGACGCCGGCCTCAGCCACCTGATCTCGCACGGAGTCTTCAAGGCCCTGCTGTTCCTCGGCTGCGGCTGCCTCATGCACGCGGTCGGCTCGAGCGCGCTGAGCGCGATGGGCGGCCTGCGGGCGTCGATGCCGGTCACCTTCTGGTCGACGACCGTGGGGTTCACGGCCCTCGCGGGTCTCGTCCCCACGGCAGGCTTCTTCACCAAGGACTCGGTGCTCCACTCGATCGAGCAGGCGACCGACCACGACGGTGGCCTCGCGTCCGGCACGGCGTACGCGCTGCTGGCCGCCGCGCTCGTGACTGTCTTCCTCACCGCGGCGTACGCCACGCGGTTGTGGCTGAAGGCGTTCTTCGGTCCCGCTCCCGACGGCCACGCGGGCCACGAGGCGCCATCGGCGATGACCGGCCCGCTGGTCGTATTGGCCGTTGCGACGTTCGCGCTATCGATCGGCCAGCCGTTCCATCTCGGGACGGGCCTGCTGACCACCGCGCTCGCTGCCGCGGGCGTCGGCACGATCGTGCTGCTGTGGCGCAGGGGCGCGTCCGTCGACCTCGAGATCGGCCCGCTGACCGCCGAGCTCGGCCTCGACCGGCCCTTGTCGCGCTGGCTGCCCGCGGTCGTGCGGGGGGTCTCCCGCACGGTCGTCGACCTCGACCAGGAGGCTGTCGACGCGTACCCCCGCGCGGGGGCGGGGCTGGCCGAACGCGCATCCCACGTGCTCGGCCTCGCCCAGTCCCGCAACGTGCAGCGCTATGCGACGCTCGTCGCTGCGGGCGTGCTGGTGCTCGTGGTCGTCGGGGTGGTCCTGACATGATCGTCGTCGCTCTTCTCGTGCCCGCCGTCGTCGGGCTGGTGCTCCTGATCGGCCGGGCCAGGTTCTCAGGTCCGGTGGCCGCATGGACCGGAGCGGCGGCGATGACCGTCTCGCTCGTCCTGTACGCGCTCGTGTGGGAGGGCCGCGACGTCGTCTCCGGCGAGGTCGACGAGCCGTGGATCGAGCCGGTCGGTGCCCGGCTGCACCTGGGGGTCACCGCCGTCTCGTGGCCGTTCCTGCTGATGACCGCGGCGATCGGCCTGTTGTGCTGCCTGTGGCTGGTCGCGCGGGACGCCGCGCCGGCGCTGGTCGGGCTCGTGCTCGTCATCAGCGCCTCGTCCCTCGGCGTGTTCAGCTCGCTCGACCTGCTGCTGTTCTTCGTGTTCTTCGAGCTCGCGCTCATCCCCATGTGGTTCGTCATCGCCTGGTGGGGCGACGAGGCCGCGGGGGCCAGGACGGCTGCGACCCGGTTCCTGCTCTTCACGGTCTCCGGCTCCGGGCTGCTGCTGGTGGGCATCGTGGCCATCGGCCTCGACGGCGGGTCGCTGCAGGTCGACGACGCGGCCTCGGGGTCGCTGGCGGCCGCAGTCCTGGTGACGCTCGGGTTCGCGGTCAAGACCCCGGTCGTCCCGCTGCACACCTGGCTGCCTGGGGCCCACAGCGCGGCCCCGACGGTCGGCTCCGTGCTGCTCGCGGCGGTCTTCCTCAAGCTCGGCACGTACGGGCTGATCCTGTTCAGCCCCCTGCTCCTGCGCTTCGACGACGTCGCCCCCTACCTCGCGATCGCGGGCGCGCTGGGCATCGTGTGGTCCGCGCTCGCCTGCTACGCGCAGGACGACCTCAAGCGCCTCATCGCGTACTCGAGCATCGGGCACATGGGCTTCGTGGTCATCGCGATCTCGACGCAGAGCCAGGTGGGCCTCGCGGCGGCCGTCTTCGGCTCCGTCGCGCACGGTGTCGTGACGGGGCTGCTGTTCTTCACGGCCGGATCGCTCAAGGACCGCTTCGGCTCGGCCTCGATGGCCGCGATCGGCCGCGGGCTCTACGCGCGTACGCCCTGGCTCGCGGTCACCTTCGTCCTGGCCGCGGTCGCGAGCCTGGGACTGCCGGGGCTCGCGGGCTTCTGGGGCGAGCTGCTGTCGCTGCGCGCGGCGTACGAGATCGGGGACGTGCTCACCCGGCCGGTCGCCTGGACCGCGCTGGGCCTGGCGCTGCTCGGCATCGCGCTGACGACCGCGTACTTCACGCGGGCGATCAGGTTGCTGGCCCAGGGGGAGCCCGTGCCCCACGACGGCGACCGCGACCTGGATCGCCGTGAGGTGGCCGTGCTCGGCACGCTCGTCGTCGCCGCGGTCGTCCTCGGCCTGTGGCCGGGGCCGCTCCTTGACCTGTTCGAGCCCTTCACGAGGTCCTTCGCCCGATGAACATTCCTGTCGACTGGCATCTCGTCGCCCCTGCCGTGCTCGTCATGGCCGGCGCCCTCGTGGCGCTGCTGGTCGACGCGTTCTTCCCCCGCCGCACCTGGAACGGCCCGGAGCTGCCGGCCGCGGCCGCCCTCGTGGGCGCCGGCGTGCTCGCGCACGCGTACCGCGACGACCTGGGCAGCTACACGTTCGCGCTGACGGCGATCGTGCTGGTCGGGACGCTGTTCGTCGTGGTCGCGGCCAACATCATGAACTTCGAGACCGCGATGCCGCCGGGGGAGTTCCACTTCCTGCTGATGAGTGCCGCCGCGGGCGGCGTGCTGATGGTGTCCGCGCGCGACCTGGTGACGCTGGTGGTCGCGCTGGAGCTGCTCTCCCTGCCGTCGATCGCCCTGGTCGGTCTGCGCCAGGGCGACCGGGTCGCGATCCGGTCGGCGTGGACGTTCTTCCTCGCGTCGGTCGTCTCCACCGCGATCACCCTCATGGGCATCTCGCTGCTCTACGGGGTGACCGGGTCGATGGACTACGACGAGATCCGCGACGCGCTGGCCCGGCCCGAGGTGCCCGAGGGCGTCGTCGCGGTGGCGGTCGTGCTGACCCTGGTCGGCCTGCTGTTCAAGCTCGGTGCGGTGCCGTTCCACGCGTGGGTCCCCGATGCGTACGCGGGGGCCTCGGTCATGGTCGCGGGCTTCCTCTCGACGGTCTCGAAGGCCGCCGCGCTGGGTGCGCTGCTGATCCTGGTCAACGTCGCGCTCCCGCACGCGTACGCGTCGTGGCAGCCGGTGCTCGCGGTGGTCGCGGCCGCCACGATGACGATCGGCAACCTCGGGGCCCTGCGGCAGGACGATGCGATCGGCCTGCTCGCCTGGTCGTCGATCGCGCAGGCCGGCTTCCTCATCGCCCCGTCCGTCGCGGTGCTGTCGCGCGAGGGCCTGACGGCTCCGGTGCAGTACCTCGCGGTCTACGCCCTGGCCAACCTGGTGGCGTTCGCGGCGCTCTCGGTCGTGCTGCGGCTGCGGGGGAGCACGAGCCTCGACGAGCTGAGGGGCATGGCCCGCACCGATCCGTGGATGGGCATACCGCTGGTCGTCGCGGCGCTCGTGCTGGCCGGCTTCCCGCCCGCCGTGATCGGCCTGGTGACCAAGTACGTCGTGATCCGGCCGGTCGTCGAGTCCGACCACGTCTGGCTCGCGGTCGTGATGGGCCTCAACGTGATGCTGGGCCTCGCGTACTACCTGCGCCTCGTGGTGCGGCTGTGCGACCGACCGGTGGGCGAGGCGTACGTCAGCCCGTCCCCACCGGTGTCGGTGCGCGTCGCCAAGTCCACGGTGCTGATCGGCACGGCCGCGCTCCTGGCCCTCAGCGCCTGGCCCGACCTCCTGCTCCGCCACCTCCCCTGAGCCTCCGGCGGACCAACGATGAGGGTTTGCGGCAGCTCCTGCTGCCCGAAACCCTCACCCTCCGTCCCGGCGGCGACGAACGATGAGGGTTTCCGGTAGCCGCAGCTACCGGAAACCCTCATCTTGCGTCCGCCCCGGGGCCGGTCAGCGGTAGTTGGTGAACTGGACGGCGAAGTCCAGGTCGGCGCCCTTGAGGAGCTGCTGGACCTCCTGCAGGTCGTCGCGCTTCTTGCTCGTGACCCGCAGCTCGTCGCCCTGGATCTGCACCTTGACGCCCTTGGGGCCCTCGTCGCGGATGAGCTTGGAGACCTTCTTGGCCTGCTCCTGGCTGATCCCCTCGCCGAACGTGCAGTTGATCTTCACGTCCTTGCCGGACTGGCGGGGCTCGCCCTCCTCCAGCGACTTGAGCGAGATGCCGCGCTTGATCAGCTTGTCCTTGAACACGTCGAGCACCGCGAGGGCGCGCTCGTCGGCGTTCGCGGTGATCTCGACGCCCCACTCGCCGCTCCACTTGATCTCGGCGCCGGTGTTCTTGAAGTCGTAGCGGGTCTGGATCTCCTTGACCGCCTGGTTCAGCGCGTTGTCGGCCTCCTGACGGTCGATCTTGCTCACGATGTCGAAGGATGAGTCGGCCATGAAGGGGTGCTCCTGAAGCGTTGCGGTGGGTCTGATTTCTCTCAGACTAAACGCCTGCGATAGTGTTGCTTGTCGTTGCCCCGGCAACACCCCGGCAGGTTGCCCGAGTGGCCAAAGGGATCTGACTGTAAATCAGACGGCTCAGCCTACGCAGGTTCGAACCCTGCACCTGCCACGGGAGATCAGGCCCTGACCAGCACACACTGCTGGTCAGGGCCTGAGTCGTCTCCGCCGCCCGAACCCGCCCTGACGGGCCGCCAAAACGGCCATCCGTTCGCAGATGTGCCCGGAATCGTGCGCAATCCGCCACGGGCCATGACGCACGTCACAGACTGTGAGCCGCAGAGGCTCTGCACGTCGTCGACGATCACGGCACACGGTTTCAGGAGGGTTCCATGAGAATCTCACGCACGCTCGTCCCGGCGGCAGCGGCCGTCATGGCGGTCTCGCTCTCGGCCTGCTCGGGCTCGGTGGGCGGAGGGGACGCCGAGAGCGACAAGACGTTGAAGATCGGCTTCGTGTCGACCACGACGGGGGCCTCGGCGCCGTTCGGTGAGGCGAACACCTTCGTGGTCGACGAGATGAAGTCGTACTTCAAGGAGAACCCGCTGAAGGTCGGCGGCGACACGTACGACGTCGAGATCGTCGTGCGCGACGCGCAGAGCGACTCCACGCGTGCCGGCGAGGTCGCCTCGCAGCTCATCAACAGCGACGACGTCGACGTCGTGATCGCCTCCTCGACCCCCGACATCGTGAACCCGGTGTCCGAGCAGTGCGAGGCCAACTCGGTGCCCTGCATCACGACCGTCGCGCCCTGGCAGCCCTTCGCGATCCGCAGCGGGGACAAGCCGGCCGACCTGAAGTACAGCTATCACTTCTTCTGGGGCCTGGAGGACGTCGCGGCCGTCTACTCCGACATCTGGAGCCAGGTCGACAACAACGGCAAGGCCGGCGGCATGTTCCCCAACGATCCGGACGGTCAGGCCTGGGGCGCGAACTTCCCGGCGCTCACCAAGGACTCCGGCGTCACGATCAAGGACCCCGGCAACTACGCGAACGGCACGAAGGACTTCTCGGCCCAGATCTCCGCGTTCAAGGGCAGCGACATCCTGCTCGGCGTCCCGATCCCGCCGGACTTCACGACGTTCTGGAAGCAGGCCAAGCAGCAGGGCTACGAGCCGAAGGTCGCGACCATCGGCAAGGCGCTGCTGTTCCCGTCCTCGGTCGAGGCGCTCGGCGACATCGCGACGAACCTGTCCAGCGAGGTCTGGTGGACCCCGACCGCGCCGTACAAGAGCTCGCTGACCGGCCAGAGCGCCAAGGAGCTCGCGGACGCGTACGAGAAGAAGACCGGACAGCAGTGGACCCAGCCCCTCGGCTTCGCCCACGCACTGTTCGAGGTGACCGCAGCCGCGGTGAAGGAGGCCGGCTCGACCGACTCCGACGCGATCATCGGGGCCATGAAGTCCCTGTCGGTGCCGACCGTCGTCGGTGAGGTCACCTGGGGCAAGGACTCGGGCATCCCGCCGTACGTCGCCAAGACGCCGCTCGCGGGCGGCCAGTGGCGGCCGGGCACGGATCACCCGTACGACCTGGTGGTCGTGTCCAACAAGCTCGCCCCCGAGGTCCCGCTGGGCGGCAAGGCCGAGCCGCTCCCGTGAGCACCTCCGCGGGGACCGCTCCGCTCATGAGGGCCGAGGGCCTGGCCAAGAGGTTCGGTCGGGTCACGACCGCCAACAGCGTCTCCTTCCACGTCAGCGCGGGGGAGGTGCTGGGGGTGGTCGGCCCGAACGGTGCGGGCAAGTCCACGCTCCTCGACCTCGTGAACGGCGGTCAGCGCCCGGACGCCGGGAGCATCATCCTCGACGGGCACGACGTGACCTCGCTGGACGCGGCGGCGCGCGGCCGGCGCGGCATCGCCCGCACGCACCAGATCCCGCGTCCCTTCGGCGGGCTGACCGTGTTCGAGAACGTGCTGGTCGGCGCCACCTTCGCGGGCCAGAGCCGGCGCGGTGCCGCGTACGAGCGCGCCCACGAGGCCATCGCGACCGCAGGCCTGGCGCACGTCGAGAACGTCCAGGCGGGGAGTCTTCGGCTCCTGGACCGCAAACGGCTCGAGCTGGCCCGTGCCCTCGCGACCTCGCCCCGGCTGCTGCTGCTCGACGAGATCGCGGGCGGCCTGACCGACCGCGAGCTCCCCGAGCTGATCGAGGTCATCGCCCGGCTGCGCGACTCCGGCATGGCGATCATCTGGATCGAGCACATCGTGCACGCGCTCCTGCAGGTGGTGGACCGGCTCATGTGCCTGGCCATGGGGGATGTCGTCGCGACCGGCGACCCGCACGCCGTGATGCGCAGCCCGGAGGTGACCGAGGTGTACCTCGGCAGCATCCCCGAGCCGGAGGACGAGACCCGATGACCGCGCTGCTCGACCTGGAGTCGGTGGACGTCCACTACGGCGACTTCCAGGCGATCCACGGCATCTCCCTGACCCTGGACGAGGGCGAGACGCTGGCCATGATGGGCGCCAACGGAGCGGGGAAGTCGACGCTCCTGAAGGCGGTGTCCGGACTGCTCGGCGCATCGGCAGGAGCCGTCCGCTTCGGCGGGCACGACCTGGCCGGCACGGCGCCCCACGAGCGGGTCGCCGCGGGGATCTCCCTCGTCCCGGAGGGCCGCCGCATCTTCAAGTCGCTCACCGTGGAGGAGAACCTGCAGGTCGGCGGCTACAGCCGGCGACCCGGCCCCTGGAACCTCACCTCGGTGTTCGAGGCGTTCCCGCTGCTCGCGGAGCGCCGGGGCCGCATCGGCACCCACCTGTCCGGCGGGGAGCAGCAGGCCACCGCGATCGGCCGTGCCCTCATGGCGAATCCGCGCCTGCTGCTGCTCGACGAGGTGTCCCTCGGCCTGGCGCCCGTCGTCGTCAAGGACATCTACCAGGCCCTGCCGGTCATCAGCTCACGCGGCACGACGGTCCTGCTCGTCGAGCAGGACGTCTCGCAGGCGCTCGCCGTCGCGGATCACGTCCAGTGCCTCCTCGAGGGGCGGACGGTGCTCGAGGCTCCGGCCGCCACGGTCACCCGCGACGACGTGGCAGCGGCCTACTTCGGTCTGGAGGCCCGCTGATGGACTGGATCAACGCCCTCGTCCAGGGGCTCCTGCTCGGCGGGCAGTACACCCTGCTCGCGTGCGGCCTGTCGCTCATCTTCGGCGTCATGCGCATCGTCAACCTGGCGCACGGGGCCCTGGCGGTCGCCGCGGCGTACGTCGTGCTGTTCCTGGTGGACAGCCTCGGCGTCCCGCTCGTCCTGGCCCTCGTGCTGGCCGTGGCCGTCGCGGCCGGTGTCGGGTACGCGCTGCAGCGCGGGCTGCTCAACGCTGCCCTGTCCCGCGGCGAGCTCGCGCCCCTGCTCGTGACGTTCGGCCTGGCCGTCATCATCGTCAACGTCCTGCAGGAGACCGCCAGCGCCAACTCCCGCAGCATCGGCATCGGGGACCTCGGCACCGCGAGCATCCGAATCGTCTCGGGGCTGTCCATCGGTGTCTTCTCGTTGCTGACCCTCGTCGTCGCAGTCGTGGTGATCACCGGGATCCAGCTGTTCCTCGCCAGGACGCGCGTCGGGCGGGCCATGCGGGCGACGAGTGACGACCGAGAGGCCGCCCAGCTCATGGGCATCGACGACCGTCACCTGTACGCCCTCGCCACGGCCATCGCGGTCGGCAGCGTCGCCCTCGCCGGGGCGTTCATCGGGATGAGCACCCAGTTCACGCCGGGCTACGGCGACCTGGTGCTGATCTTCGCCTTCGAGGCCGTGATCATCGGCGGGCTCGGCTCGCTCTGGGGCACCCTGCTCGGCGGCCTGGTGCTGGGGGTCGCGCAGACCGTCGGCGCCCAGATCGACCCCGCGTACGGCGTGCTGGTGGGACACCTCGTCTTCCTCGCCGTGCTCGCCTTCCGACCCAGTGGACTGATGCCGAAGATGGTGACCGCATGACCACGACCGCGCCGACACCGACCCACGACGCCGCTGCTCCGCACGTGGATCGCGGCGGACGACGTGCGCTCCTCGGCCTGGCCGGCCTGGCGATCGGGGTGCTGTTCCTGGCCCTCTGGGTGCCCTACAACGTCTCCCTGGGTGCCCTGTCCGACCTGGTGGGCCTGTTCGTCCTGATCATCATGGCGACCACGTGGAACCTGCTGGCCGGCTACGGCGGACTCGTCTCCATCGGCCAGCAGGCCTTCGTCGGTGCGGGCGGCTACGGGGTCGTCTACGTGGCCGACCAGCTCGGCGTCCCGCTGCTCGCGGCGGTGCTGCTGGCCGGTGTCGTGTGCGCGGCCCTGGCGCTGCCCACGTCGTTCCTCGTGTTTCGGCTGGTCGGCGGATACTTCGCGATCGGCACATGGGTCGTGGCCGAGGTGTTCAAGCTCGTGACGACCCAGATCGACGCTCTCGGCGGCGGCTCGGGGCTGTCGCTCGAGGCGTTCAGGGGGGTGGACCGGACCGACCGGGTCGCGACGGTCTACTGGCTCGGCCTGACCCTCGCGGTGCTGGTGGTCGTCGGGACGTACCTGCTCATGAGGTCGCGCATGGGCCTGGCGCTGCTGGCGATCCGGGACGACCCCACCGCCGCGGCGAGCCTGGGCGTCTCGGTGCGTCGGTCGCAGCGGATCGTCTACGTCCTGTCGTCCGCAGGTGCGGGGCTCGCGGGGGCGCTCATCGCGATCAACACGTTGCGGGTGGCCCCGGACTCGATCTACTCGGTCAACTACAGCGCGTTCATGATCTTCATCGTCGTGATCGGCGGGATCGGGACGATCGAGGGACCCATCATCGGGGCGGTCATCTTCTTCGTCCTGCAGCAGCAGCTGGCCCAGCAGGGCACGTGGTACCTGGTCGCACTCGGGGTCGTGGCGATCGTGATCGTCCTGGCCGCTCCGCGGGGCGTCTGGAGCCTGATCTCGCGGGGCCGGTTCTCGCTCTTTCCGGTGGCATTTCAGGTACGCCGTGGCCGGTCGGTCGAGTAGTCTCCCGATATGACGCACGTCACAGCGGGCCCGATCGAGTTCTCGACGGTGGGCCTGCCCGACCAGGAGCGGATCGAGCTGTGGGAGGACCACAACGCCGACGCCCTGATCGGGCTGCGGTGCCGCACGCTCGAGGCGTCCCAGCTCGAGGCGACCGAGACCAACGTCCAGCTGGACTCGATCGGGCTGGCTCGCGTGGTGGGCACGTCGCACGTCGTGGAGCGCGACGCCGACCTCATCCGTCGCCGTCCCTCCGACTCCGTGGTCATGTACTTCAGCCTCGTGGGTGAGGCGTTCTTCTACTCCGAGGACGGGGTGCGCACCGTGCGGCCCGGCCAGCTGCTCCTGTGCGACGCCGACAAGGCGTTCATGCGGGGCTTTTCCCGGGGTCTGGAAGAGCTGGTCATCAAGATGCCGCGCTCGATCTTCGACGAGGTGGCGGGCGCGAGGTCGTTGACCGATCCGATGGTCTTCGACTTCGGCAAGCGCGGCAACGCCCACGCGGCCGCGCTCGCGCGCCACGTCAATCGGGCGACCCGCCCCCACAACCTGGTGCCGCCCGACGAGCAGACGATCCTGGAGCTGGTCTCCGTGCTGGCCTCCGGGGCCCGGGACGACCTGAACACCGCCCACCGGGCCGCGGCCAAGGCGTTCATCGAGGGACGGATCGCGGATCCGACCCTGTCGGCGACGAGGGTCGCCGACGCGATCGGCATCAGCGCCCGGCACCTGTCGCGCGTGTTCGCCGCCGACGGCATCAGCGTGCCGCGCTACATCCTGGCGCGGCGCCTGGACGTCGCCAGGGCCCTGCTGGAGAAGCCCGCCGCAGCCTCCATGACGATCGCCGAGATCGCTCATCACTGCGGTTTCGCCTCGGCGACGCACTTCTCCAACGCCTTCGTGCTCCGCTTCTCCGAGCGCGCCTCCGACGTCCGCCGCGACGCCACGGCAGCGCGCGCGGCCTCCGGCCCTTCCTGATTCCGCCACTAGTTCAGGTTTGCGACGTGATCGGGCCGACACCCGCGCCGGCCGCATGTGACGCAGGACACTGATCGGGACGCCCGCGAGCAGCGAGCACGACGAGAGGTGACCCGGATGCCCGTGTTCGACGACGGTCAGCAGATGACCGCCCTGCCCGATTCGTCCGTGATCGAGACCGATGTGCTCATCGTCGGCTCGGGGCCCGCCGGGTCGTCGGCCGCGCTGTTCCTGTCGACCCTCGGCATCCCCAACATCATGATCACGAAGTACCGCTGGACGGCCAACACCCCGCGGGCGCACATCACGAACCAGCGCGCGATGGAGATCTTCCGGGACATGGACATCGACGACCAGGTGCTCGCGGACGCGACCGAGCACGGACTGGTGGGCGACACCGTCTTCTGCACGTCCATCGCGGGCGAGGAGATCGGGCGCATCCGGACGTGGGGGACGGGAGCGGACCGCGAGGCCGACTACCAGCTCGCGTCGCCGTGCCTGACGGTCGACATCCCGCAGACGTACCTCGAGCCGATCCTGGTCAAGAACGCGACGATGCGCGGCACCCAGACGCAGTTCTCCACCGAGTACGTGTCGCACGTGCAGGACGCCGACGGGGTGGACGTGTCGGTCGTCGATCGGCTGACCGGCCACGCGTACACGATCCGGGCGAAGTACCTGATCGGCGCGGACGGCGCCCGGTCGAAGGTCGCCGCCGACATCGACCTGCCGCTCGTCGGCTCGATGGACATCGCGGGGTCCATGAACATCACCTTCAAGGCCGACATCGCCGAGCTCGTGGGCCACCGCCCCTCGGTGCTGTACTGGGTCATCCAGCCCGGGTCGAACGTCGGTGGCATCGGCGCAGGTCTGGTCCGCATGGTGCGCCCGTGGAACGAGTGGCTGATCGTGTGGGGCTTCGACATCACCCAGGAGCCGCCGGTCGTCGACGAGGCGGCCGCGATCCAGATCGTCCGCAACCTCCTCGGCATGCCCGAGCTGGACGTCGAGATCACCGGAACGTCCTTGTGGGGCAACAACGAGGTCTACGCGACGCACCTGCAGGAGGGGCGGGTCTTCTGCGCGGGCGACGCGATCCACCGTCACCCGCCGAGCAACGGGCTGGGCTCGAACACGTCGATCCAGGACTCCTACAACCTCGCCTGGAAGATCGCCGCGGTGCTCCGGGGGCAGGCCGGGTCGGCCCTCCTCGACACGTACTCGACCGAGCGGGCACCGGTCGCGGAGCGGATCGTCAAGCGGGCCAACCAGTCCGGTCGCGAGTTCGCGGACCTGTTCGTGGCCCTCGGCGTCACGGACGCCAGGACCGAGCAGGAGATGGTCGAGCAGATCGAGGAGCGCAAGGCCAACACCCCCGAGGGTGCGGCGAAGCGCGCGGCCCTCGTCAAGGCCATGGCGATCAAGAACTACGAGTTCAACGCGCACGGCGTCGAGCTGGGACAGTTCTACACCTCGTCCGCGATCATGTCGGACGGCTCCACGCTGCCCGAGCCGGAGCGCGACCCGGACCTGTACTACCAGGTCTCCACGGTCCCCGGCTCCCACCTTCCGCATGCGTGGGTCGGCGACCACCGGCACAAGATCGCGATGATGGACCTCGCGCCGTACGACCGGTTCACGCTGGTGACCGGTGTGGCCGGATCGGCCTGGGAGCCCGCGCTGGAGGCGGTCGGTCGCGAGCTGGGGCTGCCCGTCAGGACTGTCGTGATCGGTCCCGGGCAGGAGGTCACGGACCTGTACTTCGACTGGTCGCGGCTGCGCGAGGTCGAGGAGAGCGGTGCGCTCCTGGTGCGCCCCGACAAGCACATCTGCTGGCGGTCCACCGAGCTCGCGGACGATCCGGAGGGTGTGCTGCGCGAGGCGTTCACCGCGATCCTCTCGCGCGAGGCGTGAGCATGCGGTTCGACCACGAGACGCTGGGCCAACGGGTCCGATTCGCGTCCGGCGGTGCTCGCGAGAGCCTCGCCGCCGAGGTGGGGCTGATCGGCGCGGAACGCGTCATGGTCGTCGCCGGTGCGGACGAGCGCGAGCTGGCCGAGACGATCACCGCCGACCTGCCCGTCGTCGTGCAGCACGACGAGGTCGTGATGCACGTGCCGACCGACGTCGCGGACCGCGCGAGGCAGGTCGCGGCAGAGCACCGCGCCGACCTGCTGGTGAGCGTCGGCGGGGGCTCGACCACGGGCTTGGCCAAGGCGGTCGCCCTCACGTCGGGGATCCCGATCGTCGCGGTCCCCACCACGTACGCCGGCTCGGAGGCCACCAACGTCTGGGGCATGACCGAGTCGTCGAGGAAGACGACCGGCGTGGACGACCGGGTGCTGCCGCGGACGGTCGTCTACGACGCCTCCCTGATGCTGTCGCTCCCGGCGGACATGAGCATCGCCTCAGGCCTGAACGCCCTCGCGCACTGCATCGACTCGATGTGGGCGCCCCGGGCCGATCCGATCAACGCCGCCCTCGCGGTGGAGGGGATCCGCGCCCTCGACGAGGGGCTCCCCGCGATCCAGGCCGATCCCCGCAGCATCGACGGGCGCGAGCAGGCGCTCTACGGCGCGTACCTGTCGGCCGTCGCCTTCGCCTCGGCCGGATCGGGCCTGCACCACAAGATCTGCCACGTCCTGGGCGGCATGTTCGACCTCCCGCACGCCCAGACCCACGCCGTCGTGCTCCCGCACGTGCTCGCCTTCAACGCCCCTGCGGCCCCGCGCGCCGCAGCACGGATCGCCACCTCGTTCGGCAGCGACAACGCCGTCGCCGGGCTGGCCGCGCTGCGTGAACGCGTCGATGCGCCCCGAGCGCTGCGCGACTACGGGATGCCGGAGGCGGGCATCGACCAGGCCGCCCGCGCCGTGGTCGAGGCCGCGCCCGCGGACAATCCCACCCCCGTCACCGTCGAGAACGTCACCGCGCTGCTGCACGCAGCGTGGGAAGGAGCAGAGCCGCGATGACCACAGAGATGCAGGTGTCCGACGAGCAGCGTCACCGCGAGGAGGAGCTGGTCCGGCTGGTCCTCGCGTCCTTCGACGGGACGCCCGAGCCGCGGTTGAAAGAGCTGATGCAGGGGGTCGTGCGGCACCTGCACGCGTTCCTGCGGGACGTCAGGCTGACGGAGCGGGAGTGGCTGCAGGCCATCGAGTTCCTCACCGCAGTCGGGCACATCACCGACGATCGCCGGCAGGAGTTCATCCTGCTGTCGGACACGCTCGGCGCGTCGATGCAGACCATCGCGATCAACAACGAGGCGTACGGCGACGCGACCGAGGCCACGGTCTTCGGCCCCTTCTTCGTCGAGGACTCACCGCACGTCGAGCTCGGCGGGGACATCGCCGGCAGTGCGTCCGGCCAGCCCTGCTGGGTCGAGGGGACGGTCACCGACATCGACGGCCGGCCGATCGCCGGCGCGCGGATCGAGGTCTGGGAGGCCGACGAGGACGGGTTCTACGACGTCCAGTACACCGACGACCGGGTCGCGGGACGTGCGCACCTGTTCAGCGACGACGACGGATCCTTCCGGTTCTGGGCGGTGACCCCGACGCCGTACCCGATCCCGCACGACGGGCCGGTGGGGGCGATGCTCGCCGCGACCGGGCGCTCCCCGATGAGGGCCTCGCACCTGCACTTCATGGTGGGCGCCGAGGGCTGCCGGACGTTGGTGACGCACATCTTCGTGCGCGGTGACGAGCTGCTCGCGAGCGACAGCGTGTTCGGCGTGAAGGACTCGCTGGTCAAGGACTTCGTCGAGCAGCCGGCCGGGACCCCCACGCCGGACGGGCGTGAGCTCGGCGACGCGTCCTGGTCGCGAGTGGCCTTCGACATCGTCCTGGCACCCGCGGAGGTCTAGGCAGGTGTGGACTGATGGGTCGCGAGCAGCCAGGCGTCGTCCCGTCGGACCCAGGCCGAGACGATGACGTTGTCGAGGCTGATCTCCCGGTCGCCTGCCCGCAGGTCGGCGGCCATGGTGCCGCGGACGAGGACGAGGTCCGGCGTGACGATCATGCTCTCGATCGAGCTGTCGACCCGGTGGTAGTCGTAGTAGCCGCCGCGCAGCTTCTCGAGATAGGAGTCGCGCGTGTCGATGATGCCGCTGGAGTGGACGTAGCGCAGCTCCGCGTCGCACAGCGCCGCGAAGTCCTCCCACTCCTCGGCGACGATCAGGTCGAACCGGCGGCGCTCGAGGTCGCGGACAGTGGTCTCCGTGGGGGACGTCATGGGCCGAGCCTACGGCCCCGACAGGAGCCTGGACCGCCGCGCGACCCGGCTCGACGTTAGGATTCGCAGTACTTGGGCCGCCTGTGTCGCTCCGGGCACGAGCACTGAGAGGGGAGCGCCATGTGGGCCGAGGACGTGACGTCCGTGGCGAGGCCGGGACGCGACGCACGGGCGCGAGAGGATCTCGTCCGCCAGCTGGCTGCCGCGGCGCGTGACCAGGCTGCACTGGACCAGATCGCCGCCCTCGCGGCACGCCTGCTGGGCGCTCCGTCGGCGCACGTCTCGCTGATCTCCCACGTGCAGACGGTCGTGGGCGCCGTGGGCGCCTCGCTGGAGTCGATCGGTGTCGAGACCCCGGCGGACGACTCGATGTGCACCCTCACCGCCGGGACCGGAGCGGCGCTCATGATCGGCGACGCGGCGAACGACGAGCGGGTGCGTGACCTGTCGGCCGTCCGTTCCGGCGAGATCGGCTCCTATCTCGGTGTGCCGCTCGTGGTGCGGGGCGAGAGCGTCGGAGCGCTGTGCGTCTACGGCCCGGGTACGCGCACCTGGTCCGAGCAGGACCTGCAGGTGCTCGAACAGCTCGCGACCTCGGCGGTGACCGAGCTGCACCTCGCGGTGCTCGCCGAGGAGCACGAGGACGAGCGGCTCGTGTGGCAGCTGGCGGTCGACGCGGCCGGTGTGGGCGCGTTCGACTGGAGCCTGACCACGGGCGAGCTGCGCTGGGACGAGCAGCTCATGGACCTGTTCGGCATCGACGAGACGACCTTCGGCCGCGACATCGAGTCGTTCAACGAGCTGGTCCACCCGGACGACCGTGACCGGGTGGCGGAGGCGCTCTCGACCGCGATCACGACCTGCGGCACGTACGTCGCGGAGTATCGGATCGTGCGCTCGGACGACACCGTCCGCTGGGTGGCCGCACGGGGCCGGGCCCTCGCAGGGCCCGACGGCGTGGCCGTCCGTCTGGTGGGTGCTGCGTACGACACGACAGCGGTCCAGGAGGGCGAGGCGCGGGTCGCCCGGCTGCTCGAGGCCATGCCGATGGCGTTCTTCCAGCTCGACCCGAGCTGGCGCTTCACGTTCCTCAACTCCGAGGCCAACCGGCTCCTCGGTGACATCGGCTCCCCGATCCTCGGCGGCGTGATCTGGGACCTGTTCCCCGATGCGGTCGGCAGCGACTTCGAGGCCAGCTACCGCGGCGCGGTCGAGACCGGCGAGCCGGTCGAGTTCGAGGCGTACTACCCGCCGCCGCTCGACCGCTGGTACGAGGTGCGGGGCTGGCCTGCGCCCGACGGGCTCGCCGTCTACTTCGTCGACGTGACCGAGCGCCGGCGCGCCCAGGAACGGGCCGAGAGCGCCGTCGAACGAGCCAAGCTGCTCTCGAGCATCACCGACTTCCTGACCGGGACCCGCGACCAGGAGCTCGCGTTCGCGCACCTCGCGGAGGTCGTGGTCGGGCCGTGGGCCGACTGGAGCACCGTCACGCTCGTCGACTACTCGACGCCGCAGTCCAGGACCCGCACGGCACCCCCCGGCGACCGGGAGGCCTGGCGGCGGGGGCTCCGCGACGTCGCCGGCTGGCACGCCGACCCGGACGCCCGCCGGCTCGTGGAGCGCTATCTCGAGGTGCGTCTCCCGGCACTGGGCGACGACTCCTTCCTCGCCCGGGCGGTCCGCGACAACCGCGCCGTCGTGGTGGACCAGGACGCGACCGCGGCGGTGGCCGCGGTCCTTGCCCCCGGAGAGGCCCGCGATCTCTACCTCCAGCTGGCCCCCTCCTCGGTGCTGGTGCTGCCGCTGCGGGGCCGCGAGCGCACGATCGGCCTGCTGGCCGTCTTCAAGGACGAGGGCAGCTTCAGCCCCGAGGACATCGCCGATCTCGTGGACGTCGCCGGCCGCGCCGGGGTGGCGCTGGACAACGTGCGCCTGTACGCCGAGCAGCGTGACCTGGCGGAAGGGCTGCAGCGCAGCCTCATGACGGCCCCGCCCGAGCCCGACCACCTGCACGTGTCGGTCCGGTACGAGCCGTCGGCGGAGGTCGCGCAGGTCGGTGGCGACTGGTACGACGCCTTCTTGCAGACCGGCGGTGCCACCAACATCGTGATCGGGGACGTGGTGGGGCACGACACCGCGGCGGCCGCCGCCATGGGTCAGCTCCGCAGCCTCCTGCGGGGAGTGGCCGTGACGACCGGCGCGGGACCGGCCGAGGTGCTGCGCCGCGTCGACGAAGCGGTGCAGACCCTGCAGATCGAGACCATGGCGACAGCGGTCGTGGCGCGGTTCGAGCAGACCTCCGAGGAGCGTCAGGCCGGCGTGACGAGGCTGCGCTGGTCCAACGCGGGGCACCCGCCGCCGCTCGTCGCGGTGCACCCCGAGGCGCCCGAGACACCCGAGACGAGCGAGGGCGACCTCACGAGCAGCCCGGCCGACGTGACGGTCACCGCGCTCTGGCCCGAGCGGGCCGATCTGCTCCTCGGCCTGGTGCCCGAGACGTCACGCACCGAGGCGGTCGTCGAGCTCCCTCGAGGGTGCACGGTCCTGCTCTACACCGACGGCCTCGTCGAGCGGCGCGGCCAGGGGCTCGACGAGGGCGTGGCCGAGCTCCAGGCCGTTCTGGCCGAGCTCGTCGCGGCAGGTCTGGAGCAGGAGGAGCTGTGCGACGAGCTCCTCGCCCGGATGCTCCCGGAGCAGCCCGAGGACGACGTCGCCCTCGTGGCCGTCCGGCTGCACCCCCAGGACCGGCCCCGCCCCGAGCAGGCCGGCCCGGTCCGGCTGCCCGAGGGCGTCCCGACCGAGGAGACCTGCCGCGTGCCCGCACCGCACCGGCACGCGAGCGACGACCCGTGCACGAGCCTGAGCCTGCCGTTCGACCCCAGCAGTGCCCGCGTCGCACGCCACCAGATGGTGGAGGAGCTCGAACGGCTCGGATTCCGTCCCGGCTTCGTCCTGGACGCCGAGCTCGTGCTGGGCGAGCTCGCCGCCAACGGCATCGAGCACGGACGCCCCAGCTCGGCCGGCACGCTCGACGTCTCGTGGTGCATCGCGGACGACGTGCTGCGCATCAGCGTCTGCGACGGCGGCAAGTCCGCCGAGCTGCAGGCGCTCGAGCTGACGCGCGCGGGTCTGCGGGGCCGAGGGCTGGCCATCGTCGACCAGCTGTGCGACGCCTGGACGGTCGATGACCAGCAGGGCCTGCGCGTGACGGCCGAGCTGCACCACTTCGCGGACCTCGACGGCGCCTGAGGTGCAGCCGAAGGGGGGCTGGAGGCGAACCACTAGACTGGACACCCCCGGCCCAACCTGGAGGAGCATTCGTTGATCCCGCTGATCGCCGCACATTTCCTGGCTGCAGCGATCGCTCCGTGGCTCATCTCCGTGCTTCGCAGCCGAGCGTTCCTCGTTCTCGCTGTGGTCCCACTGGTCAGCTTCGGCTGGGCGCTCAGCCAGACCGGCAGCGTCCGGGACGGCGAGGGCCCCACCACCGTGCTCAGCTGGGTGCCCAGCCTCGGCGTCGAGCTGGCGTTCCACATGGGAGCGTTGCAATGGCTCATGACGCTGATCGTGACGGGCATCGGGGCCTTGGTGCTCGGCTACTGCGCCTGGTACTTCTCCGACGACGACCCCGCACTGCCGTCCTTTGCGGGCACCTTCGTGGCGTTCGCGGGCTCGATGCTGGGACTCGTCCTGTGTGACGACCTGCTGGTCCTGTACGTGTTCTGGGAGCTGACCACTGTCTTCTCCTACCTGTTGATCGGCAGCGACCCGGCCAAGCGGGCCAGCCGCCAGGCCGCGATGCAGGCGCTCATCGTCACCACGCTGGGCGGCCTGGCGATGCTCGTGGGCATGCTCGTGCTCGGCCAGGACGCCGGGACGCATCGCATCAGCGAGATCCTCGCGGACCCGCCCACCGGAACGGCCGCTGCGGTCGCGGTCGCCCTGCTCCTGGTCGGTGCCCTCAGCAAGTCGGCCCTGGTCCCGTTCCATTTCTGGTTGCCGGGCGCGATGGCCGCCCCGACCCCCGTCAGCGCCTATCTGCACGCCGCGTCCATGGTGAAGGCCGGCGTCTACCTCGTCGCACTGCTCTCGCCGGCGTTCGCCGGCATCGCGGGGTGGCACGAGATGGTGCTCGTGCTCGGCATCGGCACGATGCTGCTGGGCGGATGGCGCGCCCTGCGCCAGTACGACATCAAGCTCCTCCTCGCCTACGGCACGGTGAGCCAGCTCGGCTTCCTGATCGTGGTGTTCGGCGTGGGCACGAGGGCAGCGGCGCTCGCCGGCGTGGCGATGCTGCTCGCCCACGCGTTGTTCAAGGCGACCCTGTTCCTCGTGGTCGGCATCATCGACCACCAGGCCGGGACGCGTGACCTGCGCCTGCTGTCGGGCGTCGGGAAGTCCGCGCCCGTCCTGTTCGTGACCGCCCTGGTCGCGGGGGCGTCGATGGCCGGGCTGCCGCCCCTGCTCGGCTTCGTCGCCAAGGAGAGCGTCTTCGGCTCCCTGCTGGACGCCTCCCACGACCGGGCCGATCTCTCCCCGCTCGCGGCCGTCCTCGTCCTGATCGGCGTGATCCTTGGCACCGTGCTCACCGTGGCCTACACGGTGCGGTTCCTCTGGGGTGCGTTCGCCCACAAGGCCGACGCGCCCGAGACGCTGTTCGCGCCGACGCCGCGCGGCTTCCTCTTCGCCCCCGTGGTCCTGGCCGCGCTCACGATCGCCTTGGGCTTCGCGGGGCCGGCGCTGACTCACGCGTTCGAGCCGTACACGCACCAGTTCCCAGAAGGCTCGCACGACACCGAGCTCGCCCTCTGGCACGGCTTCGAGCTGCCGCTGGCGTTCTCGGTCGTCGCGGTCGTCCTCGGTGTCGCGATCTTCTGGCGCCGGGCCGATTTCGGCCGGCTGCAGACCGCCGTGTCGCCGCGTTGGACCGCCGACGACGGCTACCGGATCGTGATGCGCACGGTCGACCGTCTCGCGGTGGAGACCACCGGCCTGACCCAGCGAGGCTCCGTCGCGGCGTACCTCGCGATCATCCTCCTGGTGGTGCTGCTTCTCCCTGGCACCGCTGTGCTCATGGCCCTCGACGAGCCCATCGAGGTGGTGCGCTGGGACACCCCCGCGCAGGCGGTCGTGGGCGTCATCATCGTGCTGGCGGCGTTGTTCGCGGCACGGTCGCGCCGACGGTTGCGGGCGGTCATCCTCGTGGGCGTCACCGGCTACGGCACGGCGATGCTGTTCGTCCTGCACGGCGCGCCGGACCTCGCCCTCACCCAGGTCCTCGTGGAGACGACCAGCCTGGTCATCTTCGTGCTGGTGCTGCGGCGGCTGCCGTCGCACTTCACCGATCGCCCCCTGTCGCCGCGTCGCTACCTGCGCATGGCGCTGGGTGCGGCCGTCGGCGCCACGGTCGCCCTGGTCATGCTCGTCACGACCGGCTCCCGCACCGCGGACCCGATCTCGAAGCGCTATCCGGACGAGGTCGTCGAGTTCGGTGGCGGCCACAACATCGTCAACGTGATCCTCGTCGACATCAGGGCGTGGGACACGCTCGGGGAGATCTCCGTGCTGGTCGCGGCGGCCACCGGTGTGGCGAGCCTGATCTTCCTCGACACGCGGATGTCCGGCATCCGCCGCGTGTACGACATCCCGTACCCCGCGTCCGTCGACAAGATCCCGACCGCTCCGGGGCGGCGCGTGTGGCTGCCGGGGCCGAGGACGTTGCCGCCGGACCGTCGCTCGATCATCTTCGAGGTCGTGGCCCGGTTGCTGTTCCCCGTGCTCATCGTCTTCGGGATCTATCTGCTCCTCGCGGGTCACAACCTGCCCGGTGGCGGATTCGCGGCCGGCATGGTGACCGGTCTGGCGCTGATGGTCCGCTATCTCGCGGGCGGGCGGTACGAGCTGGACGAGGCCGCACCGATCGACGCCGGCGTCCTGATGGGCACGGGCCTGTTCATCGCGGCCGCCTCGGGCCTCGCGCCGCTCGCCTTCGGGGGTGCCGTGCTGCAGAGCGCGTTGATCGACCTCGAGGTGCCGGTCCTGGGTGAGCTGCACCTCGTCACGTCGACCTTCTTCGACATCGGGGTCTACCTGGTGGTGGTGGGTCTGGTGCTCGACCTGCTGCGTGCCCTCGGCGCCCGGATCGACCGTCAGATCCTGCGCGAGGAACGCGCCGCCGAGCAGGAGGTCCGCCTGTGAGCACCAACGTGAGCTTGATCCTGACGGCGTCCGCGCTCATCGGGTGTGGCGTCTACCTGATCCTCGAGCGGAGCCTGACCCGGGTGCTGGCGGGCCTGCTCCTCATGGGCAACGGCGTGAGCATCCTGTTCCTCATCGCCGGGGGACGCGCGGGCGACGCCCCGATCGAGGGCAAGACCGACGTGGCCGACATGGCGGACCCGCTGCCCCAGGCGTTGGTGCTGACGGCGATCGTGATCGCCCTGGCCACGACGGCGTTCCTGCTCGCGATGGCCTACCGCAGCTGGCAGCTGAATGCCAACGACGACGTCCAGGACGACGTCGAGGACGCCTCGATCCGCCGTCTCGCGGCTGCTGACGAGGCCTCGGACAGCCACGACCTGGCCACCGGCGGCCAGGACGACGACGAAGTGACGGAGGAGGGCGCATGAACTACCTGGTCCCGCTGCCCGTGATCCTGCCGCTCTTCGGAGCCGGCGCGACGCTGATGCTGTCCCGCTGGCCGAAGGCCCAGCGGTGGGTCAGCTTCGCGGTGCTCGTCGCCGTGGTCGTGATCGCCGCGGTGCTCCTGTACCGGGCCGATCAGTACGGGCCGCAGGTCACCTGGCTCGGCGCCTGGACGCCGCCCTTGGGCATCAGCCTCGTCGCCGACCGGCTCTCCGCGCTGATGCTCCTGGTCTCCGCGGTCGTCACGCTCGTGGTCCTCATCTACTCGATCGGTCAGGGCATGACCGGCGACGAGCGGGAGGCGCCGGTCTCGATCTACCACCCGACGTTCCTGGTGCTGGTGGCCGGCGTCTCCAACGCCTTCCTCGCCGGCGACCTGTTCAACCTCTTCGTCAGCTTCGAGATGCTGTTGTTCGCGAGCTACGTGCTGCTGACCTTGGGCGGCACCGAGACCCGCATCCGGGCCGGGACGATCTACGTCGTCGTGAACATGCTGTCGTCCTCGCTGTTCCTGATCTCGATCGCCGCGGTGTACGCGGCCACCGGAAGCCTCAACTTCGCCCAGCTCGCGCAACGCATCCAGGACCTGCCCGACTCGGTCAGCCTCACCCTGCAGCTGCTGCTGCTCGTGACGTTCGCGGTCAAGGCGGCAGTGTTCCCGCTCTCGTTGTGGCTCCCCGACAGCTATCCGACTGCTCCCGCGCCGGTGACGGCCGTGTTCGCAGGACTGCTCACCAAGGTCGGCGTCTACGCGATCCTGCGCGTCCAGACGCTGCTGTTCCCGGACAGCCCTCTGACGAACCTGTTGATGTGGGCAGCGCTCATCACGATGGTGATCGGCATCCTGGGCGCGATCGCGCAGTCCGACATCAAGCGCATGCTCTCGTTCACCCTCGTCAGCCACATCGGCTACATGATCTTCGGCATCGGCCTGGCCACCGAGGCGGGAGTCTCCGGAGCGGTCTTCTACGTCGCGCACCACATCACGATCCAGACCGCCCTCTTCCTGGTCGTGGGCCTCATCGAGCGTCGGGCCGGCAGCACCTCGCTGCTGCGTCTGGGCGGCCTCGCCCGGCTCTCCCCGGTGCTGGCCATCTTGTTCTTCGTGCCTGCCATGAACCTGGCCGGGATCCCGCCGTTGTCGGGCTTCCTGGGGAAGATCGGTCTGCTCCAGGCAGGGCTCGACGTGGGCACCCCGCTCGCCGTGACCCTCGTGATCGGCGGTGTCGTCACGAGCCTGTTGACGTTGTACGCAGTGGCCAAGACCTGGGCGATCGCGTTCTGGCGCACGCCCGAGCAGGCGCACGAGACCGCGCAGGCGCTCCCGAGCCCCGGGGAGGAGGCCGATGCGCTGCACCCGACCGTCACGATGGTCCGCCACCGCGGGCACGTCCACTCCGGCGGCACGGCGTACGCGACCTCGGACCTCGAGGAGGCGCGTCAGGTGCGCGACGAGGACGCGCCGGACCGTGACCTCTACCAGCTGCTGCGGGACGGCGCACTGCCCGAGCGGCTGCCCCGCTCGATGGTGCTGCCCACCGCCGCGCTGATCGGCTTCAGCGTGGTCTTCACGCTCGTCGCCGGGCCGATGTTCGGTTACACCGACCGAGCCGCGACCGACCTCATGCAGCGCACCCCCTACCTCGAGGCCGTCCTGGACGGGGGCAGCCGATGAGCCCCAAGCTGAAGACCCGTCGCAACGGGCAGGTCCGCCCTGCTCGCTACCGGTCGCTGCAGCTGCCCGTCCTGCTCTGGCTGACCCTCGTGTGGGTCGTGCTCTGGGGCCACATCTCCGTCCTGACGGTCCTCGGCGGTTTCGTCGTCGCGGTGATCGCCTGCTTCGTGTTCCCCCTGCCGCCGTTGCGGCTCGACGTGCGCGTGCGTCCGGTGGCGCTGGTGTGGCTGGTCGTCCGGTTCGCGATCGACGTCATCGTGTCGAGCGTGCAGGTGGCCTGGGTCGTGGTGCGGCCCTCCCGGCCGCCGCGCAACGCGGTCGTCGCGGTGAACCTGCGGACCCCGTCGGACTTCGTCCTCACCGTGGTGGCCGAGATGACCTGCCTGATTCCCGGCAGCATCGTGATCGAGGCCCGCCGCTCGACGCACACCTTGTTCCTGCACGTCCTCGACGTCGGGGACGAGGCCGGTGCCGACCACTTCCGCCAGCGGGTCCTCGACCAGGAGGCCCGGCTCGTCCGTGCCCTGGGCCATCACGTCGATCATCTCGACGACGCCACGCCCGTCCCGGGAGGAGCCCGATGACGATCGCCCTGTTCATCGCGGCAGCGATGCTGCTCATCGGTGCCGTGTGCGCTGTCGCCCGGATGACCATGGGGCCCACGGTGCTCGACCGCGCGGTGGCCCTGGACGTCTTCGTCGCCCTCGGCATCTGCGGCCTCGCGATCGAGGCGGCGTACGGCCGGCACACCTTCACCCTGCCGCTCCTGCTGGTGCTGACCCTCCTGGGGTTCGTGGGCTCGGTCAGCATCGCCCGGTTCACCCAAGGCAGTGACGACATCGAGGAGGACCCCTCGTGAGCTGGACCGACGTCGCGGACGCCGCTGCCGCGGTGTGCTTCCTGCTGGGCGCGCTGCTGGGTCTCATCGCCGCGGTCGGCGTCCTGAAGCTGCCCGATCTGCTCAGCCGCATGCACGCCGCGACCAAGCCGCAGGTGCTCGGCCTGCTCCTCATGCTGCTCGGCCTGGGGCTGCGGCTGCGGGACCCCGGCACGATCGGCCTGCTCGTGCTGATCGGGCTGTTCCAGATGCTCACGACACCCGTCGCCAACCACATGGTCGCCCGCGCGTCCTACCGTGCCGGCCAGCTGCGGGTGGACGACCTCGTCGTCAACGACCTCGCGAACGACGACTACGAGGGGCCCTCCCGCGGCGAGCCGTGACCGGGCTCAGCGCGACGGGTTGGCCACGACCAGGTCCGGGGAGATGTCCCGGGCCTGGGTCGCACCGGTGAGGGCCATCGTCAGGTCGAGCTCGGCGAGGACGTTGGAGATCACGGCCTCGGCTCCGGCCTGACCGGCCAGGGCGACGCCGTACATGTACGGCCGACCGAGCAGGCACGCGTCCGCCCCATGGGCCAGCGCCATGAAGACGTCAGCCCCGGTGCGGATGCCGCTGTCGAACAGGACCGTCGGCTCGGGGCCGATCGCCTCGCGCACCGCGATGAGCGCGTCGAGCGAGGCGATCGAGCTGTCCACCTGACGTCCGCCGTGGTTGGAGACCACGATCGCGTCGACGCCCAGGTCGAACGCCCGACGGGCGTCGTCGGGATGCAGGATCCCCTTGAGCACGACGGGCAGCCGGGTGCGCTCCCGCAGGGTCTCGAGGTGGCTCCAGCTCAGTCCGGGATTGGAGTAGATGTCCAGGAACGCCTCGACGGACGCCCGCGGCTCGGGCGAGCGCAGGTTGGACCAGAAGGTCCCGGGGTGCTGCCGGGTCATCGAGATGAGCGACTTGACGGCCCCGAGCGTGATCGTCGTGTCGGGCTTGGTCCCCGAGCTCTTGGCGGCCGCGATGCGCTCGCGGACGATCTGCAGGAACCGCGGGTCGGACGTGTACTGGCCGATGCCCTTGCCCTGCGCGAACGGCAAGGACCCCAGGTTGAGGTCCTGCGGCCGCCAGCCCAGCAGCGTCGTGTCCAACGTGACGACCAGTGCCTCCGCCCCGTTGGCCTCCGCGCGGGTGATGAGGCTGTCGACCAGGCCCTCGTCGGTGCTCCAGTAGAGCTGCATCCAGTGCCGCCCGCCGCCCATCGCCGCGGCGGTCTCCTCCATCGGGGTGCCGCCCTGGTTGGTGAAGACGTACGGCACGCCGGTGGCGGCAGCCGCCCTCGCGACGTGCAGGTCGCAGTCGGGATCGATGAGCTGACCGGCCCCGACCGGGGCCAGCAGCAGCGGCGTCGGCAGTCGGGTGCCGAACAGGTCGACGGACAGGTCCCGGGTCGCCTGCCCGTGGGCCATCCGCGGCACCACGGCCCAGCGGTCGAACGCCGCCCGGTTGTTGCGCATCGTGCGGCCCTCGCCGGCGCCGCCCGCGACGTACGCCCACGCCTTGGCCGAGGACGCCTTCGCGGCCCGCCGCTCCAGCTCGGCGAAGTCCGTCGGCACCGCAGGCCGGCGGCCCAGCACGCCCTCGCGGTAGATCGCGCTCTGACGGGAGCGACCGACCCCTTCTGCGGGCGGGGCGCCGGTCGTGGAGCGGGCTTCGTGCAGCTGCGACATGAGGCATCCTTCGAGACAGCGGGCAAGGCGGTGGGACGACTGTACGCATCGGGGGGTGTGACCCAGTTCTCAGCCCAACCTGAGAGCCAGATGAATAGAGCTCGTCCCAGCAGGTATCTCCTACTCATGAGTAGTCACGGCAACACATCAAACGCCAACCGGGCCCACACCTACGATCCGCACCGCGCGGACCCCAAGGGTGCGTACATCGCGACCGCGGGTGTCGTCATCTTCGTCATCGCGACGTTCCTCGCCTGGATCAACACCGATGACAAGAGCTTCAGCGGCTACGAGGCCGACACCGTCATCCCGTTCACGGCCTACCTGGGCATCGGCTTCGCCGCAGCCCTGCTGTACGCCGCGAAGCGTGCGACCCGTCGCCAGCACCGCGGACTGTCCCTGTCCTCGATGGCTGCGGGCATCGCCGCCACCGGTCTGTCCCTGTCCTACCTGCTCGAGGTTCCCGGCGGCGCTGAGCGCAAGGCCGGCTTCGACACCGAGATCGGCGTGTACGTCGGTCTGATCGGCGCCCTCGTCTGGGCCGTCGGCTCGTTCCTGCTCGCGATGGAGCCCGAGGGCGACATCGAGCACCGTCAGGACGGCGACCACCGCACGAACGACGGAACGCACTCCGGCAACTGAGCCACATCCCTAGTGCGGGCCGGCGTCTCTCCTGGAGACGCCGGCCCGCCTCGTCCATCCATCCGAAGGAAGCCGCGATGTCCCACACGCGTCATGTCCCCAGCACCATGCACGACCAGCTGGTCGACACCGTCGCCGAGATCAAGCCGCGCCTGCGCGGATGGCTCCACGCGGCGACGGCACCTCTTGCCTTCATCGCCCTCCTCGGCATGCTGGTCGTGGCCGACAGCACCCGCGACCGTCTCGGCGTCGCGGTGTACATGGTGAGCGCGCTGCTGCTGTTCACCTGCAGCGCGGTCTACCACACCGGGACGTGGTCGCCGCGCCACATGCGCCTGCTCAAGCGCATCGACCACGCCAACATCTTCGTCCTCATCGCGGGGTCCAGCACGCCGTTCGCGCTCATGCTGCTCTCGGAGCAGCGTGCCGCGATCCTCCTGGCCACGATGTGGGGTGGCGCAGCGCTCGGCATCGCGTTCAAGATCTTCTGGGTCGACGCTCCGCGCTGGTCCAACGCCCCGCTCTACCTGCTCCTCGGCTGGGCGCCGGTCATCTTCGCAGGCGACTTCGTCGACGCCGCATCGCCGACGGTGCTCTTCCTCCTGACCGCAGGCGGTCTGCTCTACACCGCAGGTGCGGTCGTGTACGGCACGAAGCGGCCGGACCCCTCGCCCGCGTTCTTCGGCTACCACGAGGTCTTCCACAGCCTGACGGTCGCGGCATTCGCGGCGCACTGCCTCGGCGTCGGCGTGCTGCTGCACACGCAGAGCTGATCCCTGCGACGAGGTGTTCACGCACCCGACTTCGGGGTATTGGCACCGCAACGTCCAAGGCCCCGGGACCCGGGAGAAGGAGCGACTCGTGAAGGCAATGGTCTACCGGGGGCCCTACAAGGTCCGCGTCGAGGAGAAGCAGGACCCGAGGATCGAGCACCCCAACGACGCGATCGTCCGCGTGACGATGGCGTCGATCTGCGGATCCGACCTGCACCTCTATCACGGGATGATGCCCGACACGCGGGTCGGCCACACGTTCGGCCACGAGTTCATCGGCATCGTGGAGGAGGTCGGCCCGTCGGTCGAGAACCTGTCCCCGGGTGACCGGGTGATGGTGCCGTTCAACGTCTACTGCGGGTCCTGCTACTTCTGCGCGCGCGGCCTCTACTCCAACTGCCACAACGTCAATCCCAACGCGACCGCGGTGGGCGGCATCTACGGCTACTCGCACACGTGCGGCGGCTACGACGGCGGCCAGGCCGAGCTGGTGCGCGTGCCGTTCGCCGACGTCGGCCCCTCCCGCATCCCGGACTGGATGGACGACGAGGACGCGCTGCTGTGCACCGACGCGCTCGCGACCGGATACTTCGGCGCCCAGCTCGGTGACATCGTCGAGGGCGACACCGTGGTGGTGTTCGGTGCCGGACCGGTCGGCCTGTTCGCGGCCAAGTCCGCGTGGTTCATGGGGGCGGGACGGGTCATCGTGATCGACCACCTGGACTACCGGCTCGAGAAGGCCCGCGAGTTCGCCCACGCCGAGACGTTCAACTTCGCCGAGCACCAGGACATCGTGGTGGAGATGAAGAAGACGACCGGCCATCTCGGCGCGGACGTCGTGATCGACGCGGTCGGCGCGGAGGCCGACGGCAACCTGCTCCAGCACGTGACGTCCGCCAAGCTCAAGCTGCAGGGCGGATCGCCCATCGCCCTCAACTGGGCGATCGACTCGGTGCGCAAGGGCGGCACGGTCTCGGTCATGGGGGCGTACGGTCCGATGTTCAGCGCCGTGAAGTTCGGTGACGCGCTCAACAAGGGCCTGACGCTCAACATGAACCAGTGCCCCGCGAAGCGGCAGTGGCCCCGCCTGTTCGAGCACATCCGCAACGGGCACCTGAAGCCGAGCGACATCATCACCCACCACATCCCGCTCGAGCACATCGCCGAGGGCTATCACATCTTCTCGGCCAAGCTCGACAACGTCATCAAGCCCGTCATCGTCCCGAGCTGAGAGGTGCCGTCATGACCTACACCGCACAGAAGCCGCCGCTCGCCCGGACCAGCGACGAGCTGCGCGCCCAGATCCCCGGGTGGGGCGTCGACCTGGATCCCGCCGACCGTCCGGCCTTTCCGCAGGAGCGGCGCGATCTCGACTCCGGTGCCCACTGGGAGTTCCCCGAGCGCCAGGAGTCGCACGGCTTCCGCGAGCGGTCGATCGAGCACGGCATGCTCCCGCCGGTGTTCGGCACCTCGGCCCCGCTGCGCGGGCTGTCCGGAGTCATCCGCCGCTACTCGTACGCCCGGTTCAGCGAGGCGCGCGCGGCGCACTGGCTCCTGCTGCTGGGCGCGGACCGGGTGGACGCGGTGGAGAGCCACCTGCGCTCGCTGCTGACCACCCGCCCCGACAACCCGCTGACCGAGACCGGGATCCGTTCCGAGCTCACCCACCACGGCCTCGCCTCACGTCGCGCGGGCCATCGGGTCGACACGCGACACCAGTGGATCGACCCGATCCTCGTGGCCGGGCCCTGGGTCGTCACCGGGACGGTAGCCGTGCGGGCGCTGCGCCGCCTGGCCCGGGGGAGAAGGCGTCCGGACGGCTCCGCATGATCACGATGGACGTCGTGCCCGGCGTGCACCTGGTCGCGGTCGCGAGCACCAACCTGTACGTCCTGGAGGACGGTGGTGCGGTGACGATCGTGGACGCCGGCCTGCCGAGGATGTGGGACGAGACGACGCAGGTCCTGGACCGGATCGGCCGTGGCTGGGACGATGTCGCCGGATTCGTGCTGACCCACGGACACTTCGACCACGTCGGGATCCTGGCGCGCGCGGTCGCGGAGCACGGCGTTCCGGTGTGGGTGCACCCCGGTGACCAGCGGATCGTGCGTCACCCGTACCGCTACCGCCCGGGGCGTCCCCGGCTGGCCTATCCCTTCCTCCACCCCCGCTCGGTGCCGCACCTGTCGAGCATGGCCGCGGCCGGCGCGCTGCGGGTGCGTGGCGTCGAGCCCAGCCACGCGCTCGTGGACGGCCAGACGCTGGACCTGCCCGGTCGGCCGACCGTGATCCACACGCCCGGGCACACCGACGGGCACTGTGCACTGCACGTGCCGTCGCACGACGTGATCTTCACGGGGGACGCCTTGGTGACGCTCGATCCCTACTCGGGACGCACCGGACCGCGGGTCGTGGGTCGCGGCGGGACGCACGACGCCGCCACAGCGAAGGGGTCGCTCACGCGCATCGGTGCCTCCGGCGCCCGGGTCGTGCTCACGGGGCACGGCGTGCCGTGGACGGGCGGAGCGGCCGAGGCGTCGGCAGCGGCGCGCGCCGCCGACATCGCCTGAGGTTCAGCGCGGTGCGATGACCCGGGGGATCTGGTCGATCCGCGCGACGTCGGCGCTGATGTCTCCGGCCGTGCGGATCAACAGCGGCAGGAAGTCGTCGGTCAGGGCCTCGACCGAGACCTCTGCCGCATGGACCGTGACGTTGGCCGCTGCGATCACGGCCCCGCTCCCGTCGCGGATCGGCGCCGCGATCGAGCGGATGCCCCCGGCGAGGTGCTCGTCGGTCAGCACCCAGCCGCGGGCCCGGGTCTGGGAGAGGATCGCCTGCAGCTCGTCCTCGCCCGGCACGTACCGCGGCTCGATGCCCGAGCGACTCGGCTGGGACAACGTCGCCTCGAGCTCGGCCGGGCTGAGATCGGCCAGCATGATCCGCCCGAGGGACGTCGAGGTGGCCGGGAACCGGGTGCCGATCGAGACGGCGAGCGAGATGATCTTGGGCACGGCGACCCGCGCGACGTAGACGATGTCCGAGCCGTCGAGCTGCGCGATCGACGAGGACTGGTGGGTCTGCGTCACGAGCGACTCGAGATGGGGTCGGGCCAGGTCCCACAGCCCGTGGGCCTGGATGTACGTCAGGCCGAGGTCGAGCACCCGGGGGGTCAAGGAGAAGCCGGTCTGGGACTCCCGGACGTACCCCAGCTCGATCAGCGTGAGGAGCATCCGCCGTGCCGTCGGCCGGGAGAGCTCGGTGCGCGCCGCCACCTCCGACAGGGTGAGGGTGGGGCACTGGGGGGTGAAGGCCTTGACGACGTCGAAGCCGCGAGCGACCGACTCGATGAAGTCCGGCCCCGTGCCTCGTGTCACCACTGCCCGTCGTCCCCTCTCGACTCGTCGGTGCTGCCGTCACACCTGGTCCCCGACGCGGTCGTGCGTGGACGCGTCGCGGTGATCAGTGTAGGTGTACGGGTTGTCGAGGACCGTGGACTCCGGGATGTCGGGGTTCATGCCCTGCTGCCAGGCCTCCTCGCCCAACGTGGAGCGCAGGTACTCCACGCTCTCGTCGACTGCACGCCTCGCCTTGTCCAGGTCGACCCCCACGAGCTCGTGCTCGCTCTTGACGACCCGTCCGTTGACCAACACCGTGTGCACGTCGGCACGCTGCGCCTGGAACGCCACGTGCCCGTACGGGTTGAGGATCGGGAACATCGCGGGAGAGCGGTCGTTCTTGATCAGCACCACGTCGGCCTTCTTGCCGGGCTCCAGGCTGCCGACCGCGTGGTCGAGGCCGAGCGCCTGGCTGCCGCCGCGGGTCGCCCATCGCACGACCTGCTCGGCACGCAGGTGGCTGTGGGTCACGGTCTCCTCCTGGGCATGTGCCTCGAGGTGCATGCGTGACCGGTCGGCGCCAAGCGTCGAGCGCATCGCGCTGAAGAGATCGGCGCTCCACCACACGCTGGTGTCCATCGACAGCGACACCGGGATGTCGTGCGAGCGCAGCACCCAGGTGGGGGGATATCCCTGCCCGGCGCTCTGCTCGCTCTCGGTCGCGACGGACACCGAGCCGCCCGTCGCCGCGATCCGCTGGTAGGAGTCGTGCTCCAGCGAGGCCGAGTGGACGTAGACGGTCTCGGGCGTCATGAACCCGTGGTCGTGCATCAGCTGGATGCCGTCGTCGTTGGTCGCCCCCCACACCCCCGCGTGCGTCGTGACCGGGGCGCCCATCTCGCGGGCCACTTCAAAGGCTGCCTTCTCGGGAAAGGTCGGGTCGCCGGTGACGTCGAAGGCGATCTGGAAGCCCAGCATGTCGCCCTTGCCGTCCAGCCGGCGTGCGTGCAGGTCCCTGAACTCGGGGCTGGTGGACCACTCCCAGGGCCCGGCGTGGAGATTGCCGTAGCCGAACACGAATCGACCGGGAGTGTCCTCCAGGGCATCGATCGCGGCGTCCGCGTGCTGGGGGGTGATCATGCCGTGGGCCCAGTCGGCGGTGGTGGTGACTCCGGCGTCGAGGGCCTCGAGGGCGCCGAGGAGGTTGCCGGCGTAGACGTCCTCGGGGCGGAAGATCTTGCCGTGCTCGAGGTAGTACCAGACGAAGTACTGCGTCAGGGTCCAGTCCGCGCCGTAGCCGCGCATCGCGGTCTGCCACATGTGGCGGTGCGTGTCGATCATGCCGGGCATGAGGATGCCGCCGCGCGCATCGATCTCGATCGTGCCGTCGGGCACCGCGAGCTGGGGGCCGACGGCCTCGATGCGCTCGCCGACCACCAGCAGGTCGGCATCGTTCAGGATCGTCCCGCCGTCGTCGAGCGTGAGGATCGTGGCACCGCGAAAGACGAGGGCGCGGTCGCCGACCGAGTCGGGTGTGATCGGCGCGGTGGAGGGGGTCATGGCAGCCTCTCGAGCGGCAGCGGACGTCTGTCCGCTGCGGGAATGATCCGTCCATATTTCCTGTGGCCTGTATCACATGTCAAGGGGTGAGGCGCGAGAAATCCGTCTTGACAAGGGACGGGTTGTCGCGCACATTGAACGGACACTCGTCCGTAATCGAAGGGAACCCTATGGCAGCCAGCCCGTCCGGAGGGCCCTTGAGCGGCCTCGTCGTGGCCGACTTCTCCCGCATCCTCGCCGGTCCCTACGCCACGATGCTGCTGGCCGATCTCGGCGCGGACGTCATCAAGATCGAGGGCCCGCAGGGCGACGACACCCGCACCTGGATGCCGCCGACCCGGGGGGACGAGTCCACCTACTACCTGAGCATCAACCGCAACAAGCGCTCGATCGCACTCGACCTGCGCCAGGAGGAGGACCTCCACGTCGCGCGGGAGATCGCCGCACGGGCGGACATCATGGTCGAGAACTTCAAACCGGGCGGTCTCGCACGCTTCGGTCTGGACTACGAGACGGTCGCGGCCGGCAACCCCGAGCTGGTCTACGCCTCGATCAGCGGGTTCGGTGCGGGCGACGGCGCGCACATCCCGGGCTACGACCTGATGGTGCAGGCGATCTCGGGGCTCATGAGCCTCACCGGCTCGCCCGACGGGCCCCCGTACAGAGCGGGCATCTCGGTGTTCGACGTGATGACCGGGATGCACGCGTTGATAGGTGTCCTGTCCGCCCTGCACGCGCGACAGTCCACCGGGCACGGGCAGCACATCGAGGTCAACCTGCTCTCGTCGGCGATGAGCGGGCTGGTCAACCAGACCGGCGCGTACGCCGCGGGGGACACCGTGCCGCACCGCATGGGCAACGCCCACCCGAGCCTGTTCCCGTACGAGCCGCTGCCGGCGTCCGACGGCGACATCGTGATCATCGCGGGCAACGACGGACAGTTCGTCAAGCTGTGCGCGGCCCTCGGGGCGCCCGAGCTCGCGGACGACCCGCGGTTCGCGACCAACCAGGACCGGACCGCCAACCGGGACGAGCTCCGGCCGCTGCTGGAGGCCCGGCTCGGGGAGCGGACCAAGGCTGAGTGGTTCGAGGCGCTCGTGCAGGCAGGAGTCGCGGCCGGACCGATCAACACGATCGCCGAGGGTGTCGAGTTCGCCCGGTCGCTGGGGCTCGATCCGGTGGTCGAGGTGGGCGAGGGCGCCGTGCCCAGCATCCGCAACCCGATCACGTTCTCCCGCGACGCAGCGCGCTACGACCTGGCGCCGCCCGACCTTGACCAGCACGGCGACGACATCCGCGCCTGGGCGAGGGGACCCCGATGACCGACTCCGTGCCGTCCTTCCCCACCTCGCTGGGCATGTCGACCACGTCCACGATCTCGCTGCTGGGACACGATCTCGGCACCGAGCTGATGGGACAGGTCGGGTTCAGCGAGATGGCGTTCTGGCTCGTGACCCAGCAGCGCCCCACGCCGGGCCAGGTCCGCGTGTTCGACGCCTGCCTGCTCGCCCTCGCCGACCACGGCTTCACCCCGACGGCGATCGCGGCCCGCATGACGTACCTGAGCGCTCCGGACTCCCTGCAGGGCGCTCTCGCAGCGGGCCTGCTGGGCGGGGGATCGCGCTTCCTCGGCGTCACCGAAGACTGCGGCCAGTTCCTCGACCGCGAGATCCACGCTCTCGAGACGCAACCGGGCACCGACGAGGAGTGGGACGCCGTGGCGCGGGACGTCGTCACCCGCGAGCGCGCCCGCAAGGCCATCATCCCCGGCCTGGGGCACCCGGTGCACAAGGACGAGGACCCGCGGACCCCTGCGCTGGTGCGGATCGCCCAGGAGGAGGGGACCTACGGTCCTCACCTGCGGCTGTTCCTCGCGATCGGTCGGGTGCACCCCGAGATCCTCGGCCGGCGCCTCGTGCTGAACGGCGCGGGTGTCGTGGGGGCGGCGCTGGCGGACCTCGACCTGCCGGTCGAGCTGCTGCGGGGCTTCGCCCTGCTGGCGCGCACGGCCGGCCTGCTGGGCCAGATCGCAGAGGAGCGCCGGCGGCCCATGGCGATGGATGCCTACCTGCTGATCGAGAACAACGCCGTCTTTGTCGAACCCGAGAACGGAGAATCCGATGTTCGCGACTGAGGACAACATCACCGAGCTGGCCACGCAGCGCTGGGGCACGGCCGAGTCCCCGCGGTTGGCCGAGCTGATGGCGGGACTGGTCCAGCACCTGCACGACTTCGCGCGCGAGGTCCGGCTCACCGAGGACGAGTGGATGGCCGCGATGCAGTGGCTGACCCGGGCGGGCCAGATCAGCGACGAGAAGCGCGAGGAGCTCATCCTGGCCTCCGACGTCCTGGGTCTCAGCATGCTCGTGGTGCAGATGAACCACCGCTTCGACGATGCGGCGACCCCCGCCACGGTGCTCGGGCCGTTCCACATCGACGGCTCGCCGACGCTCCCGTACGGCCACGACATGTCGGACGGGATCGAGGGGGTGCCGTTCTTCGTGACCGGCACGGTCAGGTCCGTCGACGGCTCACCGATCGCCGGTGCCGTGCTCGACGTGTGGCAGGCGGACGCCGACGGCCTGTACGAGTCGCAGATCGCCGATCTCGACGAGGCCCGCCTGAGGGCCAAGTTCGCGACCCGTGACGACGGGACCTACTGCGTGCGGAGCATCGTCCCGCTCGGCTACTCGATCCCGATGGACGGCCCGGTCGGCGACCTGATCTCACGGACCCAGATCGCGCACTACCGGCCCGCGCACATCCACTTCCTGCTCGAGGAGGACGGCTACGAGCGGCTCGTCACGCACATCTTCGAGGAGGGCACCCGCTACATCGACTCCGACGTCGTGTTCGGCACGAAGGAGGCGCTGATCACCCCGTTCACGACGCACACGGGCGGCACGGCCCCCGACGGCACCTCCTTCGACCGTCCGTTCGTCACGGCGGAGTTCGACTTCGTGCTGCAACGGTCATGACCGAGACGCTCGACCTCGGACTGCTCGTCCTGAGGCTGCTGATCGCGCTGCTGCTCCTCGGGCACGCCGCCCAGAAGCTGCTGGGATGGTTCCGCGGGATGGGCGTGGCCGGGACCGGCGCGCTGTTCGAGACGCTCGGCTTCCGCCCGGGACGTCCGATGGTGCTGATGGCCGGCGTGTCCGAGACCGTGGCCGCCACCCTTCTCGCGCTCGGGCTGCTCACCCCGCTGGGCGGGGCGGTGGCGATCGGCACCATGATCGTCGCGGCGGCCGCGAACTTCTCGAAGGGCCTGTGGGCGCACCTCGGCGGCTACGAGGTCGCGCTCGTGTACGCGTGCGTCGCGGCGGTCCTGGTGCTGACCGGACCCGGCGACCTCTCGCTGGACCACGCGCTCGGATGGACGTACGACCGGTGGGTCCCGTGGGCTGCGATCGCGGTCGGGGTGCTCGCGGCGGTCCCGGTGCTGGTCCGCAGGTCGGCGGGCATGCGGGCCGGGTGACCCATCCGGTCAGTCGGTGGGGCGGGCGTTCGAATCGGTCTGGACGACGATGGCCTCGGCCACCGCGTGCAGGCGCTTGTTCTCGTGCTGGGAGATCCGTTTGAGGAAGTCGAAGGCGGCATCGGAGCCGATGTCGAACTTCTGCATCAAGATGCCCTGGGCCTGCCCGATCGTGGTGCGCGAGTCGAGGGCGCTGGACAGGCCCTCGGCACGATCGGCCGCGGAATAGGCGGCCGTCGCGTGGGCCGCGAGCAGCTCGATGATCTGCTCGTCCGCCGGGGTGAACGCACTCGGCCGGTCCGCGTACACGTTGAGCGATCCGAAGCCGCGCTCGCGGGTGGCGAGCCGGACGCCGACGGTCGACCGGATCCCGAGCTCGGCACTGGCCGGCCCCCACTGGGGCCACCGCAGATCGCTTGCCACGTCATCGGAGCGATAGGTCGCGCGTCCCTTGATCGCATCGAGGCAGGGGCCCTGGTCGAAGGCCGCCTGCAGCTGGTGGGCCTGGTCGACCCGGGAGGACGTCGCGGAGGGGGTCTCGACCAGTTTCCGACTCCGCACGCGCATGATCCCGGCATCCTCGGCACCGACGGCCAGCCGGGCGTAGTGGCTGACACGGTCGAGCATCGTGGTGGGGTTGCCGTCCTGCTCCAGCTCGAGGGCCATGTCGGCCAGCATGCGTGCGACGTCCATGTGGTCTCCTCACTGATCTCGCCCCCCGTACCCGGGTTCGCCACCTTGAATCGAGGGTCAGTCGTCGGGGGTGCCGGCCCGGTCGCGGCGAAGCGCCCGACGGCACAGGTCGAGCGCCGTGTGGGTGTCGCGTCGGATCCGCCGGTAGGTCGGGAGTCCGCGGCGTGGGTCGCGCCGCCGCTCCATGAGGTCACCGATCAGGATGACGAGCGCAGTGGTCACGAGGGCGCTGAGCGCCAGGGCGATGAGCGTGTAGAGCATGAGGAACATCGGGGCCCCGATCAGCCGGGAGGCGGGAGTGGTGGCGGGCGCTCATGCCCGGGACGTCGACGGATCCTCCCCACGGGTGAAGAGGGGGAGGTGCTCGATGCGGCGCGACTGGACGCTCAACGACTTCATGGGTGCCTCCTCGGGTCGGCGGGTGGGGGACGTCTTCCGTCCTACCCAAGGCGTCCCCGCGGGGACAGGGTCCGAAGTCGGTTCGATCACACCCGGTTGAACTGTGCCGGGTGGGGGTACGCACCCCCCTGACGGAGCAACCAGCCGTCCACGGTTAGACATGAGCCGGTACCTGCGAACTCTCCAGGACGCGCCATGATCCAGACCATCCACGACGACGCTGACCTCTGCTCCCTCGTGGTCGACGCCCAGGTGGCGTCGGACCACGCCAGGCGAGAGCTGCTCGAGGGTGAGGTCATCACCCGCTGCCGGCCGCTCGCGTGGGGCATCGCCCACCGCTACGCCAACCGCGGCGCCGAGCTCGACGACCTCCGAGCCGTGGCCGACGCTGCTGTCCTCGGGGCGATACGCAGGTACGAGCCCGGCCGTGGATCGTTCCTGGGCTACGCCTCGGTCACGGTGCTCGGCGAGATCAAGAAGTACTTCCGGGACTCGTGCTGGACGATCCGCCCGACCCGCTCGGTCCAGGAGCTGCAGGCGCGCCTGTCGGCGGCAACGATTCACCTCCAGCACATGGACGGGGCCGCGTCCGTCGCGACTCTTGCCGAGCACCTCGGGGTCTCGCCCGCCGAGGTGCAGGAGGCCGCGGCGGCCCGCAGCTGCTTCACGCCGACCTCGCTCGACGCGCCGGTGCCGGGCCATGACACTGCGGGCGGACTCGACGTCGCGGTCGAGGACGGCGGTTTCGTCCTCGCCGAGGAGCGCTTGGCCACGGCCGGGGCGTGCGCCGATCTGAGCCTGCAGGAGCGAGAGCTGCTCCGGCTGCGATTCTTCGAGGACCTGACGCAGCGCCAGATCGCCGACCGGCTGGGCAAGACCCAGGTCCAGGTCTCGCGCGAGCTGCGCCGCGTCCTGACGCGCCTGCGGCTCGCGATCGACGACATGGACGTCGAGCAGACGGCGAAGGCCGGATGACGGTGACGACGACTGCCACGAGGAGTCGCTGAGGGCGGCCGAGACGATCTCCTCCCACACCCCGGTCGGGCCTAGGCCCGACCGGGTTGACCCCTGCCGAAAGTGGCAACTACTGCTGGGAATTGCAGAGAAAAAGATGTCTCAGGTCGCGTGGGGTCGGGTAGGTGGTCTCTACCGGGAGCACACAGCGCCCGAGACCCGAGGAGTCGTAGATGTTCACGCACCAGAAGGCACCCCAGTTCGCTGCGCGCCCTGAGGCGCCGGACCCCGCGTTCGCCCGGAAGTTCCAGGAGGTGCTGGGCGGCAAGTGGGGCGAGATGACCGTCGCGATGCAATACCTCTACCAAGGCTGGAACACCCGTCTGCCCGGCAAGTACAAGGACATGCTGATGGCGATCGGCACCGAGGAGCTCAGCCACGTCGAGATGATCGTCACCGCGATCGACCAGCTGCTCGACAAGGCGCCCCCGATGGCCGCCGATGACACCACGGGCTCGACGCAGGCGGCCGAGTTCGGTCACCAGAACCCGCAGCACACCATCGTCAACGGCGGCGGCGCCTACCCGCACGACAGCAACGGCATCCCGTGGTCGGGCGCGTACGTCACGGCGAGCGGCAACCTCATGGCCGACTTCCACCTCAACGTCACGGCCGAGATGCAGGGCCGGCTCCAGGTCGCCCGCCTGTTCCACATGACCGACGACCCGGGCATGAAGGACCTCATCCGCTTCCTCACGACGCGCGACCACATGCACCAGATGCAGTGGCTGTCGGCGATCGAGGAGCTCAAGGCCGACGGCCTCGACGGGCTGCCCGTCCCCGAGGCGTTCCCGCTGGAGGAGGAGTTCGACGAGTTCTCCCGCGTGTTCATCCAGGCCTCGGACGGCGAGGCCGCCACCGAGGGACGCTGGGCCAGCGGCCCGGCCCCCGACGGCCGCGGCGACTTCCAGAGCGCGCTGATCCAGGCACACGGCGAGCACACCGACCTGGCGCCGGGCGATCCCCGCCTGTACGGCACCAACCCGCTCATGGAGACCAAAGGCCTGATCGACAAGGCCAAGGACGCCCTGAAATGAGCCGGGTGGGCGACGGCTTCTTCAGCGTTCTCGTCACGACGCTCCTCGTGTCGCTGCTGCTCGCAGCCGGCGGCGTGGGGATCGTCATGGCGATCGCGCTCGCAGGATGCGGCGTCTACCGCGCTCGTTGCTCGCTCGCGCGACTGACGACGTACGAAGCCCGGCTCCGCTCACCCGTGGCCCACGGGTGAGGCACCACCACATCAACACGGAGGACGCATGACCACACCCTCGTACGGAGAGACCAACCCTCTCGCAACCAGCACAGATCTGCCGGAGTCCTCGTCGCCGATCGGTGACGAGCTCGCCCACGACACGGGTCTCACGTCCACGACCGGATCCGGGTCGTCGGCCAAGGAGACCGCGCAGGAGGCTCTCGGCAGCGCGTCCGAGCACGCCTCGAGCGTCGCGGACACGGCGATGGAAGAGGCGACCAAGGTCGCCTCGGAGGCCAAGGACAAGGCCGCCGACCTGCTGGCGGACCTCAAGAGCCAGGTCGACGAGCAGTCCAAGACCCAGCTGAAGGGTCTCGCGACCAAGCTCGGCGAGCTGGCCGACGAGCTCGACAGCATGGTCACCGGCTCGGACGCCAACGGCACCGTCACCGGCATCGCGCAGCAGCTGGCCGACAAGACCCACCAGCTCAGCGCACACCTGGAAGGTCGCCAGCCGATGGACCTGGTGGAGGACGTGCGCGGGTTCGCCCGTCGCCGTCCGGCTGCCTTCCTCGCCGGCTCCGCCGTGGTCGGCGTCCTCGCAGGGCGTCTGACCCGCGGCGCGAAGGCCACGCCGGACTCCGGGTCGGCACCGACAGCGACGCCTGCGGCGACGCCGACGCCCGCCCCGACGTACGCGCCGCCGACCGGCGACCCCATCACCAGCTCGGACTTCGCGCCGGGCGGTCAGAACACCGGGGGCCGACAGTGACGGAGCAGACGCCTCCGACCGCCGAGGACCCGCGGTCGATCGGTGACATCGTCGGCGAGATCGCCTCGGACCTCAGCAACATGGTCCGTTCCGAGCTCGACCTGGCCAAGACCGAGGCCAAGGCCGAGGTCGCCAAGGCCGGCAAGGGGGCCGGGCTGCTCGGCGGAGCGGCCGTGGCGGGCTACTTCGCGCTGCTCTTCTTGTCGCTGTGCGTGATGTTCCTGCTCGGCGAGGGCATGGACCTGCAGTGGGCCGCCCTCATCGTGTTCGCCGTGTGGGCCATCGGCGCGGCGGTCCTCGCCGTGATGGGTCGCGCACAGATGAAGACCGTCAACCCGGCACTCGACCGGACTCAAGAAACCCTCAAGGAGGATGTCCAATGGGCAAAGAACCAGAAGTGATCGAGCAAGACATCGAGAGCACGCGTGAGGATCTGTCGCGCAACTTCGACGCCCTCGCCGACCGGGTCAGCCCGAGTCGGGTCGTGGGCCGTCGCGTCGACAGCGTCAAGGGCCGGATCACCGGTGCCAAGGACAGCGTGATGGGGGTGGCCGGCTCGGCGTCGGACGCCTCGGGGTCCGCGGTCGGCAGCCTGTCGGACACGGCCGGCTCCGTCTCGCGCCGGGCCGAGGGCAACCCCCTCGCCGCCGGACTCATCGCGTTCGGTGCCGGGTGGCTCGTCTCGTCGCTGCTGCCCGCCAGCAACGCCGAGGCCAAGCTCGCCAACCAGGCCGTCGACACCGCGAAGGAGCAGGGCCAGCCCCTGGTCGACCACGCGAAGTCGGTGGCACAGGAGGTCGGCGACGACATGAAGGGGAAGGCCGCCGAGGCCGCCTCCGACGTGAAGGACACGGCCACCCAGTCCGCCCAGCACGTCAAGGACGAGGGACAGTCGGCCGCCGAGGGCGTCCGCAACGACGTCTCGTAGTCACCACCGCCACCCGCGTCGGCGACCGACAGGCATGGAAGTCGCCGACGCGGGTACGTGCGGAGCACCAACGACGACGAGGGTGTGGACGCATGGGGGACGAACTGTGGATCGGTGTGGTGCGGCATGGCGAGAGCACCGCGAACGTGGCAGCCACATCGGCGGCGCGTGACGGTCTGGACCTGATCGACGTCGCGGAGCGCGAGGCCGACGTGCCGTTGTCCGATCTCGGCCGGCGTCAGGCGGAGAGCCTCGCCCGGCGAATGCATGACCTGCCGACCGATGAGCGGCCCGATCTGGTGATCACCTCGCCGTTCCTGCGCGCGCGGCAGACCGCGGAGATCGCGATGGAGGGGCTCGGCGTCCCTCGTCGGGTCGACGAGCGGCTGCGCGACCGCGACCTCGGCGTGCTGGACCTGCACACCGCGCAGGGGATCCGTGCCTCCTTCCCGGCCGAGTCCGAGCGCCGCACCCGGCACGGCAAGTTCTACTACCGTCCGCCGGGCGGCGAGTCCTGGGCGGACGTGGCCCTGAGGCTCCGGGCCGTCCTCCGCGAGATCGAGCAGGACCACCCCGGAGGCAGGGTCCTGCTGTTCGCGCACGACGTCGTGGTGACCCTCGTCCGCTACGTCCTGGAAGACCTCGAGGAGCCCGCGCTGATCGAGGAGGCGGCCAAGTCGCCGATCGGCAATGCGTCCCTCAGCAGCTGGACCGGTGGCCGCGGCGCCTGGCGCCGCGAGACCTTCAACGACGTGTCGCACGTGCAGGACGACAGTGCAGCCGAACCCACCAAGGAGGATCCGGCCGATGAGCGATGACCAAGCAGTGACCCTCACCCCCGGACGGCTGCGGTCCTGGCCGCTGCCCCGTCCCGAGGGCGACAAGTCCTCCCGCGGCACGGTGCTCGTGCTGGGCGGCTCCCGCTCGACCCCCGGCGCCGTGCTCCTGGCCGGCATCGCCGCGCTGCGGGCCGGGGCCGGCAAGCTGCAGCTCGCGACGACCGAGAGCACCGCGGCGGCCCTCAGCATCGCGGTGCCCGAGGCGCTGGTCGTCGGCCTCCCCGAGACCGAGCGCGGGGCCGTGCGCGGTCAGATGGACGAGGAGCTCGAGGGCCTGGTCCGCGGCGCCGACGTGGTCCTGATCGGCCCGGGCCTGGTCGACATCGACGAGACCGGCGCCCTGCTCGAGGCGGTGATGGACGTGATCGAGCCCGACACCCGGCTGGTCGTCGACGCGTACGCCCTGGGAGCGCTGTCGCAGCGCCGCTCTCTGCTGCAGGGGCGCAAGGTCCACCCGGTGCTCACCCCGAACACCGGCGAGGGAGCGCGCCTGCTCGACCGCGACCTGAACGACGACCTCGACGAGGAGTCCATCGAGATCGCCCGCACGTACGACTGCGTGGTCTCCCTGTTCGGGCACGTCGCGGACCCGAGCGGCTCGGTGTGGCGCGAGGAGACCGCGGACTCGGGTCTTGGCACCTCCGGCAGCGGCGACGCGGCCGCAGGCGTGATAACCGGTCTGCTCGCCCGCGGTGCGGAGCCGGCGCAGGCGGCGAGCTGGGGCGTCTACGTGCACGCCGCCGCCGGCCAGCGGCTGTCCGTCCAGCACGGTCGCACGGGCTATCTCGCCCGCGAGATCGTCGACGGCATCGCTCCGATCCTGGCTGAGCTCGAGGGGTAGAGGTTACGCCGCGCGTCGAGGGGTAAGTCCCCACCCATGAGCGTCAACACTCGCATCATCAACACCTCGCCCGAGAACGTCTGGAACGTGCTGGCCGACGGCTGGACGTACCCGCTGTGGGTGGTGGGTGCCTCGCGCGTGCGTGACGTGGACGAGAGCTGGCCCGCCGTCGGCAGCCTGATCCACCACTCGGTGGGCGTCTGGCCCGCGCTGATCGACGACAACAGCGAGGTGCTGGAGGTCGACCCCCAGCGGATGATCCGGCTGCGGGCACGCGGCTGGCCGATCGGGGAGGCGGAGGTCGTCATCGAGCTCAAGCCCTCCGGTGCCCACACCGAGGTCGAGATCCGGGAGCAGGCTGTGGCCGGACCCGGAGTCCTCGTCCCCGAGCCGATCAAGGGCCTCACGCTCAAGTGGCGCAACACCGAGACGCTCCGCCGCCTCGCCTACATCGCGGAGAACCGCCCCGCGTCCTGACAAGGAGCACGGCATGAAGGCACTGACCTGGCAGGGCACCGAGAACGTCTCCGTCGAGGACGTCCCGGATCCGCGCATCGAGCAGCCGAACGACGCGATCATCAAGGTGACGTCGACGGCGATCTGCGGCTCGGACCTGCATCTGTACAAGGTGCTCGGACCGTATCTCCACCCCGGCGACGTGCTGGGCCACGAGACGATGGGCATCGTGGAGGAGGTCGGCCCCGAGGCCGGTGACCTCCAGGTCGGTGATCGCGTGGTGGTGCCGTTCAACATCTCGTGCGGCCACTGCTGGATGTGCTCACGCGGACTGTTCGCCCAGTGCGAGACGACGCAGAACACGCAGTACGGCAAGGGCGCGTCGCTGTTCGGATACACCGATCTGTACGGCGCGGTCCCCGGCGGCCAGGCCGAGTACCTGCGGGTGCCGCAGGCCCAGTTCGGGCCGATCAAGGTTCCCGACGAGGTGCCGGACGAGCGCTACCTGTATGTCTCGGACGTCCTGCCGACCGCTTGGCAGGCCTTCGCGTTCGCGGACGTCGCCGAGGGGCAGACTCTCGCCGTGTTCGGCCTTGGGCCGATCGGGCAGATGACCGCCCGCATCGCGAAGGACGCCGGCGTGCGGGTCATCGGGATCGACCGGGTGCCCGAGCGACTGGAGCTGGCCCGTCAGTGGGGTTTCGACGTCATCGACCTCGACGCTGTCGACGATGTCCCGTCCGCAGTCCTGGACCTGACAGAAGGCCGCGGGGCCGACGGGACCGTCGACGCCGTCGGCATGGAGGCGCACGGCAACCCGGTGGCGGAGAAGGCGATCACCGCCGCAGGGATGCTTCCCTCGGCGGTCGCCAAGCCGGTGATCGACCGGCTCGCGATCGACCGGGTGGCAGCCTTGACGGCAGCCATCAAGTCCGTGCGCCGCGGCGGCACGGTCTCGGTCAGTGGCGTCTACGGCGGCGAGATCGACCCGATGCCGATGATGGAGATGTTCGACCGCGGCATCACGATGCGGCTGGGCCAGTGTCACGTGAAGCGGTGGACCGACGACATCGTCAAGGTCCTGCAGAAGGACGCCGACGTGCTCGGCACCGAGTCGCTGGCGACGCACCGCCTGCCGCTGGCCGAGGCGGCCGGCGCGTACGAGATGTTCCAGAAGAAGCAGGACGGCTGCATCAAGGTCGTGCTCAAGCCATGACGACCGGTCCGCGCGTCATCCTCGTCACCGGCGCCTCGAGCGGCTGCGGCCGCGCCACGGCCCTGCGGGCTGCGGACGCAGGCGACCACCTGGTGCTCGTCGCCCGGGGGGCCGGTTCCCTCGAGGAGGTCGCGGCCGAGTGCCGGTCGCGCGGGGCCGCATCGGCCATGGTGGTGCCGACCGACGTGGGGGACGACGTCGCCGTCGCCGCCTGCATCGAGCAGGTGCAGCAGGCCCACCCGGTTCTCGACGCGGTCATCCACTGCGCCGGGGTGGTTGCGTACGGCCGCACCGAGGAGGTGCCCGCCGACGTCTTCGACGGGGTGGTGCGCACCAACCTGACCGGCTCGATCAACGTCGCCCGCCACGTGCTGCCGGTGCTGCGTCGGCAGGAGGCCGGGACGTTGGTGGTGCTGGGCTCGGTGATCGGGCACATCGGCGTCCCCTCGATGAGCCCCTACGTCCTCAGCAAGTGGGGGGTCCGGGCGCTGGCCCGCCAGCTGCAGCTGGAGAACCGTGACCTGCGCGACGTCCACATCGCGTACGTCTCCCCGGGCGGCGTCGACACTCCGATCTACCAGCAGGCGGCGGCGTACGACGGATTCCTCGGCCGACCGCCCCCGCCGGTGTCCTCGCCCGAGAAGGTCGCCCGGGTCGCCCTGCGACAGCTGGACCACCCGCGCGCCCGGACCCAGGTCAATCTGTCCAACAGGGTGATGCAGCTGGGCTTTTCCGGGATGCCGGCGCTCTACGACCTGATGGTCGGCCCGCTGTTCCGGCTGGCGGCCACCGACCGCACGTCGCCGGTGGCCCCGACCGAGGGCAACGTCCTGCAGTCCCGCGAGGCGGGCAACGGCCTCACCGGGTCGCTCGGCAACCCCATCGCCGGGATCGCCCGCAACGCGGTCGCCCTGGCCAGATCGGTCACCGGGAGGGCCGCATGAGCACAAGCTACGACGCGGTCGTCATCGGGGCCGGCCCCAACGGGCTGGTCGCAGCCAACCACCTGATCGACCAGGGCTGGTCGGTCGTCGTCCTGGAGGCGCAGGCGGAGGTCGGCGGCGCGGTCAAGAGCTCGCGCGACGTCCACCCCGACTTCGTCCACGACACCTTCAGCGCGTTCTATCCGCTGGCCCACGCCTCCCCGACGATCCGCTCGTTCGACCTGGAGGACCACGGTCTGCGCTGGCGGCACTCCCCGGCCGTGCTGGGTCACCCGCTGCCCGACGGCAGCTGGGCGATGCTGCACCGCGACCGGACGGTGACCGCGGACCTCTTCGAGCAGGCCCATCCCGGGGACGGCGATGCCTGGCTCGAGCTGTGCGGGCAGTGGGACCGCATCGGCGACCAGATGGTCAAGGCCCTGCTGTCGCCGTTCCCGCCCGTCCGTCATGGCGTCGGTGCGCTGGCCCGGCTCCGCAGCGTGGGTGGCCTCGACTTCGTCAAGACGATGCTGACTCCCGCGAGCGATCTCGGTCGAGCGCGCTTCGGTGGCGTCGGCCCCCGCCTGATCATCGCGGGCAACGCCGGCCACGCCGACATCCCGTTGAACGCCCCCGGCTCTGGCCTCATGGGCGTCCTGATGTCGATGCTCGGGCAGACCGTCGGGTTCCCGGCCCCCGAGGGCGGCGCGGGCGGGCTCGCCCACGCCCTGGCGCGACGCTTCGAGTCGTTGGGCGGCGAGATCGTGCTGTCGGCCGAGGCGACCAGGATCCAGGTGACCGACCGGCGCGCCACCGCCGTCTTCGCCGCCGGCGAGCGGTACGTCGCCCGCCGCGCAGTCGTCGCGGACGTCGTGGCACCTCACCTCTACGGCGGGCTCGTCATCGACGAGGACCTCCCGACGCGGACCATGAAGTCGATGCGCTCGTTCGAGCTCGACCCCGGGACGGTCAAGGTCGACTGGGCGCTGGACGGACCGGTCCCGTGGGCGTCCCGCCCGCCCCACGACCCCGGCACGTTCCACGTCGCGGACTCCGTCGAGCAGATGACCGAGGCGCTCGGCCAGGTGTCCGCACGCGTCATCCCGGCGAACCCGTTCATGCTCGCGGGGCAGATGACCACGACGGACCCGTCGCGCTCACCCGCCGGCACCGAGTCGCTGTGGGCGTACACCCACGTCCCGCAGGACACGCTCGCCGACGGCGGCGACGAAGGCATCCGGGGCACGTGGGACCGCGACGACTGCGAGCGCTTCGCCGACCGCATGCAGGCGCGCATCGAGCGACTCGCGCCGGGCTTCGGCAGCAAGATCCTCAGCCGACGGGTCATGGGTCCGCACGAGCTGGAGCACGCGGACGCCAACCTGATCGGTGGTGCCATCAACGGTGGCACCTCGCAGCTCCACCAGGAGCTGGTCTTCCGTCCGGTGCCGGGGCTCGGCCGCGCCGAGACCCCCATCCGCGGGCTGTATCTCGGCTCGGCCTCGGCGCACCCGGGCGGAGGCGTGCATGGCGGGCCGGGGATGAACGCTGCCCGTGCCGCGCTGGCGCACTCGCGCGTCCGGCGGGCGACAGGCGGACTGCTGCGCTGACGTGGGTCAGGCTCGAGCAGCAGGGTCGACGTGAACGGCCACCGCACGGGTGGGGCGTTCGGCCCAGACGCGTGCGATGACGTCACGGTCGACGCTGTGGGCGAAGCGTCGGACGGGCAGTCCCGCCTCCCTGACCTACCGCTCGAGCCGGGTGTCCCACGGGACCACGGCGAGCGGCCTCCCGTCATGGCCCACGACCCACATCTCGACCGCGGGAAACTCGCTGACCGGGCCCGGCACCCACGGGATCTGCGCGAAGGAGCTGATGGTGTGCGCAGGGATCGTCGCGAAGAGCCGACCACGTCGTCGTATGTGGAGGTTCCCGTTGGTGAGGACGGATCGGGCGGGCAGGAGGTTGACCACCGACCAACCCGTCGGGACCGCGGGGCTGTTGTCGCGGTCGTCGCCGTGCAGAAAGTTCGTGAGCCGGCTCGCCGTCTCGAGCTCGGTGCGGGGCGGGCCGGAGTGCTGGCCGTCCGTCTCGGCGTCTGCTGCGCGCTTGATGCGCCTGCCTCGCTGGCGCCGCGGTCGGGGATGCTCGTTCTGCTCAACCATGTGCCCGCTCCTCGAAAAGGAGGCCGAGGTGTTGCAGTTGCTTGGTGCCTGTCACGGCCTGACTTTCGCACACGCACATGGTCACAGCGGGCGGAGGTGTGCACAGCGGGCCCCACAGATCCTGGTACGGACTGGTGGGTCCGTGTATCCGCGGTCCGGCTCGGGTCAGGCCGCGACGTACTCCATCTCGATGGAGGGCGTCGGTGGGTAGAGCTCGATGACGAGGGGCTCGGGTGGTGGTTGCGGTGGGCTGGTCGACCAGTGGAGCAGGCCGTGGCTCTTGAGGTTGTGGTGTCTTCGACACAGCGGTCCCATGTTGTCGCCACTGGTGGGACCAACCGGGTGGGCTATTCGGTGGTCGAGATCGCACCGCCCCGAGGGCACCCTGCAGCCGGGTGCCTGGCAGACCCCGTGCAGGAACTGCAGGGCAACCGCGAGGGTGTCGGGTGCGAACCGGCCAACATATTCGTGCGAAAGGACGTCGTCGGTGACCGGGTCGACGACGATGCGGTGCCAGAACGTGCTCCCGGTCGCAATCACCTCGGCAAGCCAAGGGGCCGGGACAGCCCAGGCCCCGTCGGTCGACTCCGCGAACCCCGGTGTCGCACCGGCGAGGACGTCTGCCCCGACGGTGACCGCGATGTTCGCGTCAACGGCTGAGGTGGCGGCGTCCGAGCTGGTGCACCAAGCGACGAGCAGGTCCGCCTCGCGCTGAGCGACCGTGCGGTCGTCATCGGGCTCGACCGGCTTGCGAGTGTCCTTGCGAAGGCGGGCTTCGATGGCGGCTGCCTGGTGGGACGGCAGGTAGGCGTTGAGCCAGGACATCGAGTCATCCCCGTGAGTGACCGTCACGTGCCGGTCGGCGCGTTCGGTCTCGGCCCGTTCAATCGCGAGGTCGGCCTCGACACGCTGGACGAACCGGCGCAGCCACTGCCGCAGCTCGGCGCCGGTGTGGCTGGTCGCGTAGCCGATGACCCGACTCTCGAGGCGGGCGATGGATTCTTCGCGGTGCAGCTTCTCGATGGTCGCGCTGATGTCGCGGAGCCGAGAGAAGTCGATCAGCCCGTCGACGAATGCCTCCCACACGAGGGGCGTCTTCTCGCGCACGCGGTCGGCGATCGACAGCCGTAGGTGGATCTGCGCCTCCGACATCCCAGTCGCCTCGCCGATCGTCAGCGCGATCGCGGATCGCTCGATCTTGCGCCGCAGCGACGACTCGATCAGTGCAGTCCGTGCCATCTCCGCGTCGCGATAGTCGACCATCCGGCCGATCGCGTACGCCTCGGCTCGGGCCTGCCAGCGCACGACGTCGGACAGATCCTCTGTCGTCGGTGCTGTGCTGGTGGCCATACCTCAAATCTAGGGGTGCCCACTGACACTCCTTCCTGCGACCGCGGGGTCTTTCAACGCGGTGTGGACACCGAGATCCTGCGGCCCCACCGCCGGTTTGTCATCCGTTGCGCCCGGGACCTTAGCCTCCCGGGACTCGTGGCCGGAGGCCTCTGGTGACTCCGCCACCGGGTGCGGAGGCTTCTCCTAGGAAACCCCCCATGCCCATCTAGGCAATCGAGGAACCATGGCCACGGACTCAGCCACCGTCATCCATCCCTTGCGTCTCGAAGGAAACCTGGACCAGGCGAGTCGGGCGCTCTGGCTGGTCAAGTGGCTCCTGCTCATCCCGCACTACATCGTGCTGTTCTTTCTGTGGCTGACAGTCGGCGTGTTCACCTTCCTGGCCTTCTTCGCGATCCTGGTGACGGGGAGATACCCGCGTGCGCTCTTCGACTTCAACGTCGGGGTGCTCCGTTGGTCCTGGCGCGTGAGCTTCTACGGGTACGGGGCGCTGGGGACCGACCGCTACCCACCGTTCTCGCTGCGTGACGACCCCAGCTATCCCGCGCGTCTGGTGTTGCCGCGACCCGAGCGCCTCTCCCGCGGCCTCGTCCTGGTCAAGTGGTGGTTGCTCGCGATCCCGCACTACCTGGTGGTCGGGCTCTTCGTCGGCGTAGGGACCTACTCCACCGACAGCGACCTTCCGTGGACGCCCCAGGTGGGGCTCATCGGGGTGCTGGTCCTGGTGGCGGCCGTGGTCCTGCTCTTCCGTCGTCACTATCCCGCGGGAATCTTCGACTTCGTCATGGGCCTGCACAGGTGGGTCTACCGGCTCGCCGCCTACGTCCTGCTCATGACCGACCGCTACCCCCCGTTCGCGCTCGACCAGGGCGGTACCGAGCCCGAGCCCGAGCCCGAGCACGTGGATGCGGCGTCAGCTGCCGTAACGGCCGAGGGGGAGCATGACGGGGCGAGGACGAAGGACTGGACCCTCCCCAAGGTGCTCTCAGCAGTCGCTGGGTCAGTCGCCCTCGCCACGAGCCTGGCCCTCTTCGCAGGCGGCGCCGCGCTGGCCGTCCTCGATGTGAGCCTCGAGGACGACGACGAGTTCTTGATGAGCGACACCAAGGTGCTCACCAGCTCGGCTGCCGCGATCACCTCCGAGAACCTCGACCTGGGCGACGGGCCCGAGAGCGTCCTCCCGGACAACATCCTGGGTGAGACGAAGCTCGAGGTGCGCTCGCTCACGGGCCGTGACCTCTTCGTCGGGGTGGGGCCCACCGAGGAGGTCCGGCGCTACCTTGCCGACGTCCCGCACGACATCTTCGTCGACCTGCACGACGGCAAGCCGGTCTTCCGCCACCAGCCCGGGACCGTCCTCCCTGCTCCGCCGCAGTCGGAGGACTTCTGGGACGCCACCGCCAGCGGGTCGGGGCGGCTCGACCTGACGTGGAAACCCTCCGGCGGTGACTGGACCTTCGTGGTGATGAACGCCGACACCAGGCCGGCCGTCGCGGTGGACGCGTCGATCGGCGCGAAGTTCCCGATCATCGCAGTGATCGGGGTCTCGCTCTTCGCAGCGGCAGCGGTCTGCTTCCTCATCGGGATCATCCTCATCGCGATACCCCTCGTGCTCCTCTCCCGGAGAAGGCGCACCTGACCGAGTTCACGTCTTGGTGAGATCCTCCGCGAGCATGACGAGGATGCCGCTGGGGCCGCGGACGTAGGAGAGCTTGTAGAGGTCCCGGTAGGTAGCCACGCCCCGCAGCGGATGGCAGCCGTGGCGCGCAGCGATCTTGAGGGCTGCGTCGATGTCATCGACCGAGAAGGCGACGCGGTGCATGCCTATCTCGTTGGGTTGGGTGGGCTCGGTCTCGATCGCGTCGGGATGGATGTACTCGAAGAGCTCGAGCCGGCCTTCGCCGTCCGGCGTCTGCAGCAGGGCGATCCTGGCATGGTTGCCGTCGAGACCGACGGCAGTGTCAGCCCAGTCTCCACTGACGGTGTCACGGCCCAGGACGGTGAGCCCCAGGTCCGTGAAGAAGGCGATCGCCGCCTCGAGATCGCGGACGGCAATGCCGACGTTCTCCAGCTTGATGGGCATACGCGGCACCTTACTCACCCGCGCATCGTCGACAACCCTTCTACATCCGGCATCGCGGAGCGAACGTCGCGTGAATCATGTGTGGAGCCGGGGGTAACAGACCTCTCGTGACTGACAACAAGCACAACTTCATGTCGACGATCGGCGCCAATTCTCCCGACTCAGGTGACGGGCGGGCGACGCTGACCTTGGATGCCGATGACCGGCACCTCAACGCGGCGGGCACTATTCACGGGGGCCTGCTTGCCACTCTGGTCGACGCGACGATGGGCGCAGCCATCCGAGGTGCCGTCGAGGGCGAGAGCCCTGTCACCAGTCAGCTCACGCTCACCTATTTGCACCCTGGCGAGCCCGGTCGGCTCGTCGTCACAGCCCAGGTGCGCAAGCGCGGGGACAGTCTCGTTGTGTGCGAGGCGGACGTTGAGCAGGATGGCAAGTCACTGGTGCATGCGCTGGCTACGTTCGCATTGTTGAAGAACTGACGACGTCCTGGCGCTGATGGCGTCGAGCAGCCGCCCGCACGAGGCAGGCCGTTGCGGGGTCAATACACCCCGTTGAGGACGACGTACCCCACGCTCAGCACGCCGGTGGCCCCCACGGCGCTGGCGACGACGCCTGCCGCGGCGGCAGACGTGCGCAAGCGGGTGGCCATGATTGCGATCAAGGCTGCACCGGCCACGAGGCACAGGGTCCAGTAGAACGGGCTGGTGCTGGAGCTGACCTCGGTCAGCCCGTAAATGCCGTCCGCGATCAGCACACCCGCGAGGGCGCCCGCGCCGAGCGCGGCGCGGGTGGCGTGGGGGCCCACGACCGCGGCGGCCGCGATGCCGACGAATGGGCCGGCGATGATGCCGACCACGCTCCAGAACGCCGGGTCGTAGGTGAGCCCGCGCAGTTCGGAGGCGACGGTGTAGCCCAGCACCAGCGCAACGAACGAGGCCACTCCGAGCACCGCGCCTCGAGTCAGCGACGGCCGCGTCGCGGCGACGAGCAGTGCGGTCAGCGCCGTCCAGCCGGATGGTGAGTTGGCGAAAGACTCGAGCGCATCCGGCAGCACGCCCTGTGCCCACGAGGTCAGGCCCCCGAGCACCAGGCTGGCGCCGACCACGGCCAGCGCAGACGAGAGGGCGCGCGGGGAGAAATTCACGGACCTACCCTAGACGCCGACCTCATGAGGTCGGCCTCGCGACCGCGTCAAAGGCGTCGCCCCGGCTGACCGACATACGGCGAAATGTTGCGCCGCCCAGAGCCGTGCGCCAGCCTCTACTCACACGATCGAGGGGCGCCCATGGGGACAGAGCAGGTATCGATGGGCCGGTCGCACGACGCACGAGGGACGGGGCAGTCGTGACTCGCAAGCGGACGTGGTGGCAGCGCTGGGTGTACGACGCCGAGGAGGCGCGCGAGCGCCGGGAGGAGCGCGTCTTCACCAATAGCGCATGGTTCGGGCTGGGATTTGTGGTCCTGGGGGCTCTCAACGCGTTCGGGAGCCTCTCTGTCGGCGCCAATCTGTTTTCGTACGTTCTGCCGACGTGGCTCATGATCTTCGGCGGACTGCGCGTGGGGCGCGGCATCAGGCGCTGGCGCGCGGGTGGCGAGTTCAACCTGCCGGGTTCACCGGGCCCCGTCCTCCGCTCACCACCCCCGCACCAGCGCGGGGAATGACAAACCCCGCTGGGCCTGACGCAGAAACGTCAGGCCCAGCGGGGTTCGATTCACTCAGGCCGGGAAGCGCTCCCAGACGCGGTGGGCGCCGAGCAGCGTGATCACGTTGGCCACGACGTCAGCCGCGTCATCACCGATGTAGACGCCGGCCGGCGCTGCGGGCAGGCCGCTGGCCTCGAGAACCTCGGCGGCGTCACCCCAGCCACCGAGCGCCTTGCCGTGCCGGTACGCCTCCTGGACCATGAGCGCGACGCGCGGGTCCAGGATGCCGACGCTCGGTGCAGCGCCCTTGGCGTCGACGGCCGGGTTCGCGTCCAGGCCGGGGAGGGGGGCGCCGGCCAGCAGGATCGTGTCGAGCTCGATCGAGCGGACGGTGAGGAAGGTCCGCTGCACCGGGATCGGGTCACCGGACCCGTCGGTCAGCATGCCGCCCTTGGACGCCACCACGAGCGGCACCATGCCGGCCGCGAAGATGGCGTCACGCGCGGTGCGGACGTCGCTCAGGTCCTGCAGGCCGTCGGGGACGACGATGCCGACGAGCCGTCCATCGATCGGCCAGGTGCCGCCGATCTGGGACAGCGCCGGGCTGGGCGTCTCGTCGGTCAGGGCGATGGTCGGCTCCGGCGCGGGCAGGCCGAGACCGGCAGCCACCGTCGCGCACAGCTCGGCGTCGATGTTGGCCAGTGCCTGCAGCTGACGCTCCTTGATCGCCTGCTCGTAGCACTTGCCGAGCTCGAACGTGTACGCCTGCGCGACGTGCGCCTGCTCCACCGCGGTGAGGCTCCGGTAGAACAGCCGCGTCTGGCTGTAGTGGTCGTCGAACGTCGCGGGGTTCTCCCGCACCTTGACCGAGGCCTCGACCGGCTGGGGCACGTCGATGAAGCCGCTCATGTCCTCGCCGGCGAGGAACGGGCAGCCGCCGTCGAGCGAGTTCGGCTTGTAGGGCGCGATCCCCGTGTGGACCGCGTCCTGGTGGAAGCCGTCACGCAGCATGTCGTTGACCGGTGCGTGGGGCCGGTTGATCGGGATCTGGTTGAAGTTCGGCCCGCCGAGACGGGTCAGCTGCGTGTCGAGGTAGGAGAACAGGCGCCCCTGGAACAGCGGGTCGTCGGTCGCGTCGATGCCGGGCACGAAGTGACCCGCGTGGAACGCCACCTGCTCGGTCTCGGCGAAGTAGTTGCCCGGGTTGGCGTTGAGCGTCATGGTGCCGATGACCTGCACCGGAGCCAGCTCCTCGGGGATGATCTTGGTCGAGTCGAGCAGGTCGATGCCCGCGAACATCTGCTCGGGGGTGTCGGGGAAGACCTGCACGCCGAGGTCCCACTCGGGGTGCGCACCGGCCTCGATCGCGTCGGCGAGGTCGCGGCGGTGGAAGTCCGGGTCGACGCCCGCAGCGATCTGTGCCTCCTCCCACGTCAGGGAGTGGACGCCGAGACGCGGCTTCCAGTGGAACTTGACCAGCGTGGTCGCGCCCTCGCCGTTGACGAGCCGGAACGTGTGGACGCCGAAGCCCTCCATCATCCGGTACGAGCGCGGGATGCCGCGGTCGGACATGTTCCACATCGCGTGGTGCTGGGCCTCGGTGTGCAGCGAGACGAAGTCCCAGAAGGTGTCGTGGGCGCTCTGCGCCTGCGGGATCTCGACGTCCGGGTGCGGCTTGCCGGCGTGGATGACGTCGGGGAACTTGATCGCGTCCTGGATGAAGAACACCGGGATGTTGTTGCCGACGAGGTCGAAGTTGCCCTCGGTCGTGTAGAACTTCACGGCGAAGCCGCGGGTGTCACGCACCGTGTCGGCCGATCCCCGGGAGCCGAGGACGGTCGAGAAGCGGGTGAACACCGGCGTCGTCGCGCCCTCCGCGAGGAAGGCGGCCTTGGTCAGCTCGGACGCAGCGCCGTTGGAGCGGAAGACGCCGTGCGCTGCCGCGCCACGGGCGTGGACCACGCGCTCGGGGATGCGCTCGTGGTCGAAGTGCATGATCTTCTCGCGCAGGTGGTGGTCCTGCAGCAGGACCGGGCCGCGGGGTCCGGCCTTGAGCGAGTGGTCGGTGTCGCGCAACGGCACGCCGGTCGCCGTCGTCAGGTGCGCGCCCTGCTGGGCGGCCGCGAGCTCGCCGTCCTTGGACGGGGCGCCGGTCGGCGAGTGGGGGATGGGGCCGTGCTGCGCGGGCTTGGGCGGCAGCGGCTCGCGGGGCTCGGTGGGCTCCTCGAGGCTGGGCGTGCCGCTGCCCGGGGTGCCGGGGATGAGGTCCTTGGGCGCCATGGCCGCCTTGACCTCGTGCGCCACCTCTCCCGCGAGGTCCCGTGCCTTGCCTGCCAGGCCCTTGCTGTCGTTCTCGCTCATGCTGCTCCCTTGTCGTGCGTACGTGCGTTGAGTGGCGAGGTACCCGACAAGGGAGCCGCGCAAACCCGACTCAGTCGCTCGGCGGCGCTTCCGCCGGGTTCGGATGGGTCACCGGGTTGCCCTCGACCTCGGGATCGTTGGGCTGGTGGTCCGGATCGCCGGGACGCGGCGTGGCCAGGGGGCGGTCGGGTGAGGTGCTCATCACTCAGAACACCGCCTTGCCGCCGGTCACGCCGAGCACGGTGCCCGAGACATAGCTCGCATCGGACTCCGAGGCGAGGAACACGAACGCGGGGGCGACCTCGGCGGGCTGCCCCGCACGGCCGAGCGGTGTCTCCTCACCGAGGTGGGCGACCTTCTCGGGGGACTGCGTCGCAGGCTGCAGCGGCGTCCAGATCGGACCGGGTGCGACGGCGTTGACGCGTACGCCCTTGGGGCCGAGCTGAGCCGCGAGGTTGACCGTCAGGTTGTTGATCGCGGCTTTGGAGGACGCGTAGTCCAGCAGCGTCACCGACGGGTCGAAGGCCTGGATCGAGGAGTTGTTGATGATCGACGAGCCCGCGGCCAGGTGCGGCTCGGCGGCACGGGCGAGCCACAGGACCGGGAACAGGTTGGTCCGATAGGTGCGCTCGATGTTCTCGTCGGTCATCTCCGCGAGGCTCGACTCGCGCGCCATCTGGTAGCCCGCGTTGTTGACCAGGATGTCGAGGCCGCCGAGGCCCGCGACGGTCTCCTCGATCACCCGGTCGCACGTCTCGCGCTCGCGCAGGTCGGCGATCATCGCGAGGCACGTACGACCCTCGGCCTCGACGAGCGCCTTGGTCTGGTCGGCGTCGTCCTGCTCCTCGGCCAGGTAGGTGAACGCGACGTCGGCACCCTCACGGGCGTAGGCGATCGCGACCGCACGGCCGATGCCTGAATCGCCGCCGGTGATGAGGGCGCGGCGGCCGTTCAGTCGTCCGGTGCCGCGGTAGCTCTCCTCGCCGTGGTCGGGGAGCGGATCCATCGCGTCGGTCCGGCCGGGAGGGGTCTGCTGCTGCTCGGGGAACTGGGTGGATCCGTTGTCAGAAGTCATGTCGTTCAGGTGCCCTGAGTGCCCCGGCTTGAAACCGGGTATGCCCGACACCACGACAGCGGCCACGACACGACGAGGAGAGTGCGATGCCGAAGGACGACAAGGCCCCGAGCCTCAAGAAGCCCGAGATGTACGAGGAGCTCCGCGAACAGGGCGCGTCCAAGGAGAAGGCGGCCCGGATCTCCAACGCCGCCGCGCAGAAGGGACGCTCGAAGTCCTCCGTCGCCCGCAAGGGCGGCGAGTCGGGGTCGTACGAGGAATGGACGGTGCCCGAGGCTCAGGACGAGCGCTCGACCGCCTGCGTGATGTCGAAGGCCGCGCCGTTGCTGACCGCGTCGGCGTAGTCCGCGAGCTGCTCGCCCGTCAGCCGTACGTTGATCGTCGCGTAGGCGCTCTCGGCCTGCTGGGCGATGTCGGACACGCTCTGGCCGGTCAGCTTGGCGCGGACCTCGGCGTCGACCTCTTCGACGCTCGGCTGGATGGGGGAAGGCGTCTCGTCGCTCATGCGGTGCGTCCAGTCGCCGGCAGGACGTGGTGCGCGGGCCGCAGCCAGGAGCGGCGCTCGCGACCCGGGCGGCCCAGGGTCGTGGACATGGCGGCCCCGAGGCCGGAGGCGATCTCCGCGGTGATCAGGACCGGTGTGGTCGTCATGGCGCCCAACATCGTCATCATGGCGGCGCGAGTACCCCGCTGACCCGGCGGTCAAACCCGGTGTCGACTCGAATCAGCGGACGTCCTCGGCCTGCTCGAGACGGCGCTGTGCTCGCTCGTGCCGGGCGACCGCGGTACGACGCTCGCGCTCGGCCGTGCGCAGCGCGGCCTGTTGCTCCTTCGCGAGGCGGACGCTCTCGCGCGCCTCGCGCTCGAGATCGGCGAGCCGCTCGCGCAGCTCGTCGCGCTCGCGCTGCAGGTCCTCGGCGCGGTGCTCGGACTCTTCGGCGAGACGGGCGGCCTCCTCGGACGCCTGCTGCGCGGCCGCCAGGTCCTGGGCCGCGGCGTCGAGGTCCTTGCGCGCCTTGCGGCGGGCCGCCAGCTGCTCGGGGGTGGGGGACGGCGGCCGGGGCGGTTCCGTCTTCTGCGCGGCGGCGGGGCGGGCCCGCGGCGGCACCGGCGCGGTGTCCTCTGCGCTCTCGTCCGCCTCGACGGGCAGCGCCGAGGACGCGGAGACGTCGACCTCGCCGAAGCCGCCGGGCGCCATCGGGCGCACGAGGACGCCGGCCCGGAACGCGGCGAAGGCGCCGGCGTCCACGACGGCCGCCCAGACCGTCTGCTCGACATCGCGAAGTGTGGCGTCGGTGGCGTGGCCGTCACCGTCCTCGGCGACGGCTCGTGCAGCGTCGACCGCACGGCCGACGAGTGCGCGCCGCTCCTGGTCGAGGCCCCGGAGCTCGGCGGCCTCGGAGCGGCGCTGGGCCGATCGCAGGCGCCGGCCGAGCTCGCCGACCTCGTCGACCAGGTCGGCCCGGGCCCGGACCAGCCGGTTGACCAGGTCGGCGGCGGCGGTGGGCTTGCCCCACGTGGCGACCGCGCGGGCGAGGTCGCCGTCCGAGCCCTTCAGCTCGCGGGCCTCGGCGTTGCGTGCAGGGATGAAGTCCGCGCGCGGCAGGGCGTACAGCCGCCGGGCGATCTCCCACGACCTCGAGTCATCGGTCATGGCGAGCATCGTCCCACCGACCGGACCGCTGCTAGTCGGGCAGCGGGTCGTGGCGGGCCGGCACCCAGTCGCCGCCCATCTGCTGGAACATCGTCCAGCCGGGCTCGGCGTCCTGCTCGGTCGCCCACACGTTGGCGTCGTCGAAGGTGTCGAAGGTGTCCTCGGCGAGGACCTCGCCCTGGGCGTCGCGGATCTGGTACTTGCTCATGTGGTGCTCCTCGGCGCAACCTCGCAGTTGACCTTGTCAACGACTTCACAGGTTACCCGGATGGCCGTGCGGTCCTGGCGCTACCGGAACCTTTTGCGGAGGTTGCTTTTCATGTAGATGTCGCGATAGAGGCGCTGCATGCCTTTCGCGGTGGGATGGATGCGGTCCCTGGACTTGGACTTGCCCCAGAGGGTGCCGTGCGCGGTGTCAACATACTGGAAGCCGTGCTCTTCGGAGTGCGCCCGGAGTGATCTGACAAGACGTTCCCGGTACTGCTTGAGCTCGGGGCGGGACCCGTACGGAGCCGTGATGATCACCTTCGCTTCGTAGGTGACCGCAGCGTCAAGCTCATCGAAGGCCGCGGAGATCGCCTCCTCGACTTCCTCGCCAGATGTCGGGGCGAGATAGTAGGTGCCATCGGCCCGGAAAACGCACTTGCGGTAGTCGTTCACGCCTGCGGCGATGACCACGATCTTGGCCTTGTTCATCCGCGTGGCCATGGCTTTGCGGCCGATGCGTTGGCCAATTGTTGTGGTGACGCACTTGCCGGGCCGGGTGTATCCCGACCCGCGTTCGGCGTACACGCGGGGAGTGGTTCGCGTCTTACGGCCGAGCTTTGCCCACCACATCTGATCGGGCTTCCCGCCCAGTGTCTTGAAGAACGCCGCGTCTGAGATCGAGTCTCCAATTACGACGAGATCGCCTCGTGACTTCGCCGCGGAACTTGCTTGGGGGGGGCGGCCAATAGGCACGTAACGATCGCGAAGACCACGAGGAATCTCTTCATGCTCACTTCTTCTCGGAGAGGCCAGAGGGTGTCGTGGTCGGCAGCCAAGCTCTCGAGCAGTTGCGCGCAGTTCACGATTCTGAATTGGTGTCACCCTCTCACGAAGAGGGCCTGGGTGTGGGCGCTTTCAGGAATCGGTTGGCGGGTTCTGACAGTGCGTCACTCGACCGGCTCGGATGCTCGTTGCTGCTTGGCGGCGTAGGGGGAATCGGCCGCACTGACCGGGTCCGCGAGTCGTACGGTCGACGTCGGCTCGGCTCGCCCCCGCAGCACGATGCGGTCGTGCTCGGTCCAGTGCTCCTGCTCGGCCGGGCCCGCTGCCTCCCGGCTCGCCGCAGCCGCCAGGACGCCGCCGTCCACGTCCTTGGCGAGCTCCTCGAGCCGCGCGGCAGAGTTCACCGCGTCGCCGATCACGGTGTACTCGAAACGGGACCGGGCACCCACGTTGCCGGCGACGACCTGACCCGTGGAGACCCCGATGCCCGCGCCGATCTCGGGCATCTCGCGCGCGATGCGGCCCGCGATGACCCGCGCGGCCTCGAGTGCGGCGGTCGCGTGGTCGGGCAGGTCCGCAGGAGCCCCGAAGATCGCGAGCACCGCATCGCCCATGAACTTGTTGACGAGGCCGTCGCGCCGGTCGACCTCCTCAACGATGATCGCGAAGAACCGGTTGAGCATGTCCACGACCTCGGCCGGCGGACGGTTCGTCGCGTACGACGTGGAGCCGACCAGGTCGATCATCAGGACGGACACGATCCGGGTCTCGCCGCCGAGCTCGACACGTCCGGTCGTCGCGGCGCGGGCGACCGCGTGCCCCACGTGCCGGCCGAACAGGTCACGGATCTGCTCGCGCTCGCGCAGGCCGTGCACCATCTCGTTGAAGCCGGACTGCAGCAGGCCGAGCTCGGTGCCGTCGTCGACGCGGATCTCGACGTCCAGGTCGCCGTCGCCGACCCGCGAGAGGGCGGCCTGCACCGACTCGATGGGTGCGACGATCGAGCGCGCGTTGAGCACCGTGACCAGGAGGCCGAAGACGAGGACGACGGCGGCCAGGCCGAGGATGACGTACGCGAGGCGGTCGATGTCGATGTCGTCGCGGGTGAGGGCGATGACCGACGCGACGACCAGCCCCAGCACGGGGGAGGCGGTGCCGAGGCACCAGAAGACGACCATCTTGCGTTCCACTCCCACGCCGAGCTCGTCGTGGGCGGCCCGTCCGGCGAGGGCGCGGGCCGCGACGGGCCGCAGGACGAACTCCGTGATCAGGTACGCGATCGCGCTGACCACGACGCCGGCGATGCCCACCGCGAACAGCGCGCTGAGCGCAGCCTCGGGCTGCATCACGAGGGCGATGACCGTGAACACGACGCTGGCGCAGAACCACAGGCCGAGCTGGATCAGCGTCATGCGCCACGGCATGCGCAGGGCCGTGCGGCGTTCCTGCGGGGTCGGGACGTCGTCCTCGCGGACCCAGCGCAGCGCCCGCAGCGCGCCCACCGTGATGAGGGTGGCCCCGACCACGACGGCGGTCGCGACGTAGACCGGGACCGCGATGGCCAGCGCGGCGAGATAGGACGCGTCCGGCCCGCCCCCGGGGGTGATGAGGAAGGTCAGGCCGAAGACGATCGCGGCGCCGATGACGTTGGTCAGGATCAGCAGTGTCGTGAGGAGGAGCTGGACCCGGACGCGCAGCCGTCCTGCGGGTTGGTCCGGCGGACCGAGCAGCCGGTCGATGCTCCAACGCTCGCTCACGCCACACAAGGTAGCCGTGACGGCGGTTACCGTGTGGCAAAGCATCCGACATCTCACGGCGCGCCGCGCCGCGACGAAAGGAACTCCCATGCTCCGCAAGCCCAAGGCCGACCCCGAGGTCGTGGACCGCCTCACCCGGGTGACCGACTTCGACAGCGACGCGATCACCCGCATCGCGACGGTCGGGACGCAGGTCAACATCCCGTCAGGCTGGTCGATCATCATGGAGTCGACGCCGGCCGACTCCGCGTACATCGTGCTCGACGGCACGGTCGAGATCCGCAAGGGCGGTCAGACCCTGGCGACCCTCGGGCCCGGCGCCGTCTTCGGCGAGATCGCCCTCGTCAACCACCGCCTTCGCAACGCCTCGGTCGTCGCCTCGTCGCAGATCTCGGCGGTGCGCCTGGGTGAGGACGCGCTGCAGGAGCTCATCGAGCACGACGCCGATTTCGCCGACACCATGCGGACCATGGCCCAGGAGCGGCTCGGCAGCGACTAGGCACGCCGTGCCCGGAGATGGCATGGTGTGGGTGTGCCGGCCGCGCAGAGCCGGCAGTTCGACGTAGCCGCAAGGGGGTGGCCGCGTGACCTCGGCAGACTATTTCGAGGGCCTGTACGCGGAGTCGAGCGATCCGTGGCAGCTGGCGGAGCGCGAGTACGAGCGGCGCAAGCACGCACTGACCGTCGCGAGCCTCCCGCGGGAGCGGTACGGCCACGGCTTCGAGCCGGGCTGCTCGATCGGCACGCTGACCGAGATGCTCGCGGGGCGGTGCGACACCCTCCTCGCGACCGATCCGGTGTCGGCCCCGTTGGACCGCGCCAGGACGCGGGTGCCCGGCTCCCACGTGCAGTTCGAGCGGCAGTCCGTGCCGGACGATTGGCCGACCGGCCCGCTCGACCTGGTGGTGCTGTCCGAGCTGCTCTACTACCTGTCGGCGAGCGGCCGCGTGCAGGTGCTCGCGCACGTCATGGACACGTTGGCACCGGACGGGCACCTCGTCCTGGTGCACTGGCGGCACCCCTTCGAGGCCGCGACGTGCACGGGCGACCAGGCGCACCGCGAGATCGTCGAGTGCGACGGCCTGGTCAGGGTCGTCGAGCACATCGAGGAGGACTTCAGGCTGGACGTGCTGGCCCGAGGGTGAGGGGCCGATACGCTGGCGACGTGGTCTATCGCGCCTTCTTCGACGCCGTCTTCCGCTCCATGGATCCTGAGAAGGCCCACGAGCGTGGCTTCGCGGCGATTCGCGCCGGCCGGTTCGCGACCCGGCTCGCGCTGCCGCAGACGTACGCTCCGCGGACCGTGATGGGCCTGGAGTTCCCCAACGCCTTCGGGCTGGCGGCCGGCTTCGACAAGAACGCCCGTGCCGTCCCGGGGCTGCTCGCACTCGGCTTCGGCCACGTCGAGATCGGCACGGTCACCGCGCGGGCGCAGCCCGGCAACCCCCGTCCGCGGCTGTTCCGCCTCGTCGAGGACCGCGCGATCATCAACCGGATGGGCTTCAACAACGAGGGCGCCGCGGAGGTGGCCTCGCGGCTGCACCGCCTGCGCCGCACGAAGGCCGGCCGCGACGCCGTGATCGGTGTCAACATCGGCAAGACCAAGGTGACCCCGCCCGAGGACGCCGTGGCGGACTACGTCGAGAGCGCACGGCTGCTGACGCCGTACGCGAGCTATCTCGTGGTCAACGTCTCCTCGCCCAACACGCCGGGGCTGCGCGACCTCCAGGCCGTCGACGAGCTGCGCCCGCTGCTCGCGGCCGTCAAGGACGTCGCGGACCGCAACCCGTCCGGACGGGTGCCGTTGCTGGTCAAGATCGCGCCCGACCTCGCCGACGCGGACGTCGACGCGGTCGCGGACCTCGCGGTCGAGCTGGGCCTGGACGGGATCAGCGCCACCAACACGACGATCGCCCGCCCCGAGTCGCTGCGCACGGACCGCGCGACGATCGAGGCCGCGGGCGCCGGAGGTCTCTCGGGGCCGGTCCTGGCCGAGCGGTCCACCGAGGTCCTCGTCCGGCTGCGAGCGCGCGTGGGGGACCGGCTGGCGCTCATCAGCGTCGGCGGGGTCACGACACCGGATGACGTACGTGCACGGATGGCCGCGGGCGCCGACCTGGTGCAGGGCTACACAGGATTCATCTACGAGGGCCCCCGCTGGCCCTCCCGGCTGGCCGCTGCGGTCGTCTGATCGCTCAGCAGCAACCGCTTCCAGGCGTCCGCGAGCCACGTGCGGAGCTCTTCGGGTGACCAGCCGCGCTGGACGACCAGCAGGTCCCAGTACTCCGCGGCGTTCATGCTCCAGATGACGTCGGCGACCCGTCGATCGCTGAGGTCGCCGCGCAGCTCGCCCGTGGCCCGCAGGTCCTGGGCCAGCAGCATCATGTTCGCGGCACGGCGCTCGGCCACCTGGCGCCACACGTCGGCGCAGTGGCTGTCGGTCAGGGCGGCCACCTGCAGCGCCGCATGGATCGGCGCGAGGCGCACCTGGATCGCCGTGATCGCGGCGGCATAGAGGTCGATCATCTCGGTCGCGCGCTCGGCCTGACGGATGGCCTTCACGTAGTCCCGCTCCTGTGCGGAGACGGGCTCGCTCTGCCCGGACAGCGCGGACTCGACCAGTGCGAGCATGATCTGCGGCTTGCGCCCGACCGCGGCGTAGAGGGTGTCGGGGTTGACGCCCGCACGGTCGGCGATCGCGCGGACGGTCGTGCCGGCGTAGCCGGTCGTGGTGAACAGGTCCCGGGCGGCGTCCAGCACCGCCTCGCGGGTGCGCTCGGAGCGCTCTGCGCGCAGGGCGGAGCGATAGGGGCGGGTCTTGACGGGCTCGGTCATCGGTGACACCGTAACAGGATTCACCCGAAACCAGTTCGGATCAAACGAGATGAGGTGGCGGCCATGGTGCACGCCTACACGCAGGACGTCCCGATCGACCTGCCGACGTACGAGAGGATCCTCGCCGAGATCGGACCCGAGCCGCTGGCCGGGAGCCTCGTCCACCTGTGCGTCCGCAGGCCCGACGGCGGCCTGCGCTACATCGACGTGTGGGAGTCGGTCGAGGCGTGCGCCGCGGCCTTCGACGAGCGGATCCACCCGGCTGTCGACACGGTCCTGGCGGCGGACCGACCGGGCGAGCCGACGGTCACGCCGCTCGAGGTCCTGCACATGAGCGGGGCGGCGGTCGACGCAGGGAGGTGAGGCGGCTGCCTCAGCTCGCGTCGGTGCCCCCTCGCCGCGGGCGCTTGACCCTCAAGCGGGGGTCGTCCCCTCCGAACAGGTCCTCGGGCCGGTCGTCCTCGCGCTGGATCACCTTGCCGTGGGCGCCGGGCAGGCCGATGTACATCGGCACCTTCGCGATCCAGCCGATGACCCAGAAGCCCACGATGCCGAGCGCGAGCACGATGCCGCCGCCCCACATCAGCCACGGGATCTCGAGAGCCGCTCCGCTCGCCCCGGCGAGCAGGCCGCCGGCGAACAGCGCCCCGATGACACCCCCGCCCCGGCGGATCGCCTCGCCCCCGAGCACCGCGGAGGCGATGATCGGTCCGGCGACGCCGAGCACCAGCACCACCGCGGCAGCCGCGCCCAACCAGCCCGGAGCGCCGTCCGCATCGCTCGCGACGCCGAGGGCGATTCCGGCTCCCGTGATGACGAACAGCGCGATGACGAGCAGCCTGGTCCACCGGTTGATGAACTCGTCGCTGAACCGGAAACCGTTGGGATGGCGGGCTGTCATGGCGATCATCCTGCACCAGGTACCCCCGATTTCGTGTCTGGGGGTGCGACCGGGTATCTTTGCTTGTCGGCTTGCCCCTTTAGCTCAGTCGGCAGAGCGTTTCCATGGTAAGGAAAAGGTCTACGGTTCGATTCCGTAAAGGGGCTCAGGACTCGCAACATGAAGAGTCCGTCGGGCACGAGGCAACTCGTGCCCGTCGCGGCTGGGTAGCTCAGGTGGTTAGAGCACACGACTCATAATCGTGGGGTCGCGGGTTCGAGTCCCGCCCCAGCTACCGCAAACTGCACAGGCAAGACCCCAGCATCATCGATCAGAAGAGGCACCCCGTGGCCAGCAAGAGCTCAGACGTTCGTCCCAAGATCACCTTGGCCTGCACCGAGTGCAAGGAACGCAACTACATCACGAAGAAGAACCGTCGCAACGATCCCGATCGTCTCGACCTCAAGAAGTTCTGCCCGCGCTGCAAGACGCACCAGACGCACCGCGAGACGCGCTGACCTCAGGTCCTTCGCACGACGGCTCCCACTGCTTCGGCTCGTGGGGGCCTTCGTCGTTCCCCGACCGTCCCGCAGCGGCCTCGCCCCGCGCTGCTAGCGTCGCGGCCATGGACCTGGCCGAGCTGACGACGCTTCGTCTCGGCGGCCCCGCGCGGGCCGTGATCGACGCGACCACCGAGGACCACCTCGTCGACGCCGTACGGATCGCGGACGAGGCCGCCGACCCCCTGCTGCTCGTGGCGGGCGGGAGCAATCTCGTCGTCGCCGACGAGGGATTCGACGGCACCGTCGTGCGGGTGCTGACCCGCGGCGTCACGGTGGACGTCGATGCGTGCAGCGGCGCGATGGTCACGGTCGCGGCGGGGGAGCCCTGGGACGATCTCGTGGCCCGCGCGGTCCAGGAGGGCTGGGTCGGTGTCGAGGCGCTGTCCGGCATCCCCGGCTCGACCGGCGCGACGCCGATCCAGAACGTCGGTGCGTACGGTCAGGAGGTCGCCCAGACCATCGCGTCGGTGCGCGCCTACGACCGCTACGATCGCCGCGTCCGCACGTTCGCGGCGGCCGACTGCGGCTTCGCCTACCGGCACAGCCGGTTCAAGGCCGAGCCCCAGCGCCACGTCGTCCTGAGCGTCACGTTCCAGCTCGCCCTGGGAGACCTGGGCGCCCCCGTCGCGTACGGCGAGCTCGCCCGCACGCTCGGCGTCGAGGTCGGCGGCCGGGCCCCCGCGGCCGACGTCCGCGACGCGGTGCTCGGCCTGCGTCGCGGCAAGGGCATGGTGCTCGACCCGGACGACCACGACACGTGGAGCGCGGGCTCGTTCTTCACCAACCCGCTGCTGACGCCCGAGCAGGCCGCCGCCCTTCCGTCCGGCGCGCCGCGCTTCGAGCAGCCGGACGGGACGGTCAAGACGAGTGCCGCGTGGCTGATCGACCACGCGGGCTTCGCCAAGGGCCACGGCAACCAGCACGTGTCCCTGTCGACCAAGCACACCCTCGCGCTGACCAACCGGGGCGGTGGCAGCACGGCCGAGCTGCTCGACCTCGCCCGGGAGGTCCGGGACGGGGTCGAGCAGGCCTACGGCATCCGGCTGGTCAACGAGCCGGTGATGATCGGCTGCTCGCTGTAGGCCTCAGGCCCTGAGGGTGCCGAGCGTCGCGAACGCCGAGCGCACCATGGTGTTGTAGGTGCCGCTGTCGGAGTCGTCCCAGAAGTCGTCGATCGTCAGCGACAGGACGATGAGCAGGAGGATGAACGCGATGGCCAGCGCGAGCAGCACCGAGCCGATGATGCCCAGCACGAATCCGGCCTTGGCCTCGCTGCGGCCCTGGAGCTGACCGTGGCTCTCGTCGATCTCCCGCATCGCCTTGCGTCCGAAGAACCACGCGAACGGTGAGGCGAGCAGCGGCAGCCAGCACATCAGCCCGCCCGCGACGCCGACGATGCCAAGGACCATGGCGGTCGTCGCGTTGGGGTGCTTGGGCGCGGTCGGGCCGTAGCCGTAGCCCGGCTGGGGGTAGCCGTAGCCCGGCGGGGGCGCCTGGCCCGGCGGGGGATAGCCGTAGCCCGGCGGGGGCGTGGGCTGCTGCCCGGGCGGCGGATAGGCCGATCCCCAGTTGGGCTGGTGCGGTGGATCCTGCTGCGGCTGTCTGGGCTCGTCCTCGCTCATGTGCCCAAGCGTCCCACAGCCCGGTGCTCAGTAGCCCGACTCGTAGCCCTGGACGATCGTGAGCCCGGTGAGGGCCAGGACGAGCAGCAGCAGCGTCGCCACCAGGAGGCCGCACGCGACGATCCCGAGGATCATGCCGGCACGCGCGGCGCCCGCGCCCGACCACCGGGTGGGGTCCCGCTCGACCTCGCGCTGGGCGGACGCGCCGAGGTACCAGGCCAGGGGGCCGAGCAGCAGGGGGACGACCAGCACGACACCCGCGACCGCGCAGGTGCCGAGGACGAGCGACGCCGTGGCGCCGGGCGCACTCTCCGCGGGAGGCCGGAGGGTGCTCATCGACCGTCGTCCGGGGGAGTCTCGAGCCACGTGTCGACCCCGGCGAGCGAGCGCTGGACCAGCTCGGCAGGTGCGTACGAGCGCCGGATCGACATCCGGCCGAGCTCGGCCAGCTCGACGTCCGAGAAGTCCTGGGCGGCCCGCAGGATCGTGTACTGGGCGGCCAGGCGTGAGCCGAACAGGAGCGGATCGTCCGCGCCGAGGGCGACGTCGACCCCGGCCTCGGTCAGGATCCGGACGGGCACCTCCTCGTAGGTCGCGTAGACCCCGAGCGAGACGTTGGACGTCGGGCACACCTCGAGGGCCACGCCGCTGTCGGCGACCCGGTCCAGGACGGCCGGGTCCTCCGCACAGCGGACGCCGTGGCCCAGGCGGGAGGGGTGCAGGTGGTCCAGGCACTGGGTGACGTGGGCGGGGCCGCGCAGCTCGCCGCCGTGGGGGACGAGCGCGAGACCGGCGCGCTCGGCGATCGCGAACGCCGGACCGAACTCGCGTGTGTCGCCGCGCCGCTCGTCGTTGGACAGACCGAAGCCGATCACGCCCCGGCCTGCGTACTGCGCGGCCAGGCGCGCCAGCGCGCGGGCGTCGAGGGGGTGCCGGGTCCGGTTCGCGGCGATCACGACGCCCATCCCGATGCCTGCGCGTTCCGAGGCGTCCCGCACCGCGTCGATCACCAGGTCGGTGAACTCGGTCATGTTGTGGAACCGGGAGGCGTAGCCGGACGGGTCCACCTGGATCTCGGTCCACACCGAGCCGTCGGCGGCGTCGTCGAGCGCGGCCTCCAGCACGAGACGCCGCACGTCGTCCTCGGTCCGCAGCACCGACCGGGCGACGTCGTACAACCGCTGGAACCGGAACCAGCCCTTCTCGTCGGCCGTGCTCAGCTCGGGCGGCCACTCCTCGGTCAGCGACGCGGGCAGACGGATGCCGTCGCGCTCGGCCAGCTCGAGCAGCGTCCCGTGCCGCATCGAGCCGGTGAAGTGCAGGTGCAGATGGGCCTTGGGCAGGGCGGCGACCGGACGGAAGCCTTCAACCGGGTCGGACACGTCATCCATCCTGCCAGCCGGCGGGCGGACCTGCGTGCCTCGGTTCGACGGCGGCACACCCCACCACGTACACTTGACCCACCGGTGAATTTTCACTCTGAATCGTCATGCCCTCGTTCGGCTCGCGGTTCGGCGAATTTGACCGAAGGGCACTAGCTCAACTGGTAGAGCATCGGTCTCCAAAACCGAAGGTTGGGGGTTCAAGTCCCTCGTGCCCTGCGCAACATGACCACGCTGCACCGAAACGAACACTGACCAAGGAGCACCACGTGAGCGATCGTCACGAGCTGGCCGGCACGTCCGGCAAGCGCACCTCGCCGATCACGTTCTACCGCCAGGTGATCGCCGAGCTCCGCAAGGTGGTCTGGCCGACGCGCCCCCAGGTCGTCAACTACTTCTGGGTCGTGCTGGTGTTCGTGCTCGTCATGATGGCGATCGTCGCCGGACTCGACTACGGGTTCGGCAAGGCAGCCTTCGCCATCTTCGCTTAAGCAATTCTCCAAAGGATCACTGTGACTCAAGGTTACGAAGAGAACATCGACGTCGACGCGGACGAGCAGTCCGCCGCGGCCGATGTCGACGCGCCCGACGCCGAGGAGACGACCGACGAGGTCGACACCGCGGCTGACGAGGCCGACGTCGACGCCGCCACCGACGCCGAGGACTCTGTCGGCGCCGAGGACGGCGAGACCGAGGACGCCGAGGAGCCCGTCGTCGACGCGCTTCAGGAGTTCAAGGACCGTCTGCACAACCAGATCGGTGACTGGTACGTGGTTCACACCTACTCCGGCATGGAGAAGCGTGTGAAGTCGAACCTCGAGAACCGGGTGACCTCGCTCAACGCCGAGGACTACATCTACGAGGTCGTCGTGCCGACCGAGGAGGTCGCCGAGATCAAGAACGGTCAGCGCAAGCTCGTCAAGCGCACCGTCCTTCCCGGTTACGTCCTGGTCCGCATGGACCTCACCGACGAGTCGTGGGGCGTCGTGCGCCACACCCCGTCGGTCACGGGATTCGTGGGCAACTCCCACCAGCCCGTCCCCCTCAGTCTTGCCGAGGTCGAGAGCATGCTCGCCCCGGCAGTGGAGGCCGAAGTCGCAACTGCGGCAGACGTCTCCGATCAGCAGCAGGCGAAGGCCGCCAAGGTCGAGTTCTCCGACTTCGAGGTCGGCGACTCCGTCATGGTCGTCGATGGACCGTTCGCCACGCTGCACGCGACCATCACCGAGATCAACATCGATGCACAGAGGGTCAAGGCCCTCGTGGAGATCTTCGGCCGCGAAACGCCGGTCGAGCTCAGCTTCACCCAGATCCAGAAGGTCTGAGCGAAGCACCTGAGCCCACCGGTTCACGTACACGCACCAACCATCAGTCAAGGACCCGAGAAATGCCTCCCAAGAAGAAAGTCGCAGCCATCGTCAAGGTGCAGCTGCAGGCCGGTATGGCCAACCCGGCACCGCCCGTCGGTACCGCGCTCGGCCCCCACGGCGTCAACATCATGGAGTTCTGCAAGGCCTACAACTCGGCCACAGAAGCCATGCGTGGCAACGTCATCCCGGTCGAGATCACCATCTACGAAGACCGCACGTTCAGCTTCGTCACCAAGACCCCGCCCGCGGCTGAGCTGATCAAGAAGGCTGCCGGTCTGCAGAAGGGTTCGGCCGTCCCGCACACGGACAAGGTCGGCAAGATCACGAAGGACCAGATCCGCGAGATCGCCACGACCAAGCTGCCGGACCTCAACGCGACCGACATCGACGCCGCCATGAAGATCGTCGAGGGCACTGCGCGCTCGATGGGCGTCACGACGGACTGATCTCCTCCAGCACACCGCACCACTAGTGGCAGGGCCAGCTGGGCCCGTACAGACCACGACTGGTTCACACACACGAAGGAACACCAGAGATGGCACAGCACAGCAAGGCGTACCGCGAGGTCGCCGAGAAGATCGACAAGGACAACCTCTACACCCCGCTCCAGGCCACCACCCTGGCCAAGGAGTCGGGCAGCAAGAACTACGACTCGACGGTGGACGTCTCGATCCGCCTCGGTGTCGACCCCCGCAAGGCCGACCAGATGGTGCGCGGCACCGTCAACCTCCCGCACGGCACGGGCAAGACCGCACGGGTCCTGGTCTTCGCCACCGGCGCCAACGCCGAGGCTGCCCGCGAGGCCGGTGCTGACTACGTCGGCGCCGACGAGCTGGTCGACAAGGTCAACGGGGGATGGCTCGACTTCGACGCCGTCGTCGCGACGCCGGACATGATGGGCAAGGTCGGTCGCCTGGGTCGCGTGCTCGGCCCCCGCAACCTCATGCCGAACCCCAAGACGGGCACGGTCACGCCCGACGTGGCCAAGGCCGTCGGTGACATCAAGGGCGGCAAGATCGAGTTCCGCGTCGATCGTCACGCCAACCTGCACTTCGTGATCGGCAAGGCGTCGTTCTCCGCCGAGCAGCTCGCCGACAACTACGGTGCAGCGCTCGACGAGATCCTGCGCATCAAGCCGGCCAGCTCGAAGGGCCGCTACGTCCGCAAGATCACGGTCTCCACGACCAACGGTCCGGGCATCCCGGTCGATCCGAGCCGCACGAAGAACTACGCGGTCGACGAGGCCTGAGCCTTCGTACCACCTGCCCGGCCCCCTGCCGACGCCCACAGCGTCGCCAGGGGGCCGGTGCCGTTCGGGGGCGATTTGGTTCCGCCGCCCCGGTGCCCTATTCTGGAAGTGCCGAAGACCGCTGGCAGGTAGTTCTCATGAGCTGCCCGAAGCGCCCGAGAGGGCGGCCCGCGCAGGTTCACGATCCAGATGCAGCAAGATGCGTCCCGTGGCCCTGTGCCCGGGACGTTTTTTCGTGTCGGGCCCGTGTACGCACATGGGATCGCAGTCTAGGTATGACCCATGTGCTGGAAGGAGACCCATGGCAAACGCGGAAAAGACAGCCGCTGTTGCGGAGCTGGCGGACAACTTCCGTCAGTCGAGCGGCGCTGTCCTCACCGAGTACCGCGGTCTCACCGTGAAGCAGCTGCAGGAACTGCGGCGCTCGCTCGGTGAAGACGTGAACTATGCCGTCGCCAAGAACACGCTGACCAAGATCGCCGCCAAGGACGCAGGCGTGGAGCTCGACACCGAGCTGCTCACCGGTCCGACCGCGATCGCCTTCATCAAGGGCGATCCGGTGCTGGCAGCGAAGAGTCTGCGTGACTTCGCGAAGACGAACACGCCCCTCATCATCAAGGGAGGCTTCCTCGACGGGAAGATCCTCTCCGCTGAGGAGATCAACAAGCTGGCCGACCTCGAGTCGCGCGAGGTCCTCCTCGCCAAGCTCGCAGGTGGCATGAAGGCCAGCCTGTCGGGCGCCGCGTCGCTGTTCGCCGCCCCGCTGTCGCAGGCCGCCCGCGTTCTGGGTGCCCTGCAGGCGAAGGCCGAGAGCGATCCGTCGATCCTGGCTGCGGGCCCCGAGCCCGTCGCTGTCGCCGAGGAGGCCCCCGCGGCCGACGAGGCTACTGAAACTCCGGCCGAGGCACCCGCCGACGCCGCTCCTGTCGAAGCGTCTACCGACGCCGAGACGACCGAGGGCTGAAAGCCCGATTCACATCGGGACCCCCTCGGGGTCTCAATAACGGAAGGACGCCCCCATGGCGAAGCTCAGCACCGCTGATCTGCTGGATGCATTCAAGGAAATGACCCTCATCGAGCTCTCCGAGTTCGTGAAGGAGTTCGAGGACACGTTCGACGTCACCGCGGCCGCCCCGGTCGCCGTGGCTGCGGCTCCCGCCGCCGGTGGCGCTGCTGCCGACGACGCTGCCGAGCAGGACGAGTTCGACGTCATCCTCGAAGGCGCTGGAGAGAAGAAGATCCAGGTCATCAAGGAAGTTCGTACGATCACCGGTCTCGGACTCAAGGAGGCCAAGGACCTCGTCGAGGGTGCTCCGAAGCCCGTCCTCGAGAAGGCCAACAAGGAAGCTGCCGACAAGGCGAAGGAGGCCCTCGAGGCCGCCGGCGCCAGCGTCACCGTCAAGTGACACACGGCTAGCTGCTCTTTCCAGAGGCGCTCCTCCCTTCGGGGTGGGGCGCCTTTGGCATGCCCGGGGTCGATCGGCCCTGTCTCACCGTGGCCTGGGTCACGTTTGTCACTCGAAGTTACATGGGGTATGTTCGGCCAGTCCTCGGGTGTTAACTCCGAGTCACAGTTGGACGTGATCCGTAACTTTCGACGCGGATCCTCGTTGCACCTGTGTCTGCGGTCACACGCGCCGAGGATGTGGGAGCTCTGCCGGCAGCAGCCGGTGGGCCACGGTGAGCAAGGAGGGGCCGTCCGTGGGCGTTGAAGTCGTCGTCGAGGGTCTGACGAAGAAGTTCGGTAGCCAGACGATCTGGAACGACGTCACGCTGACCTTGCCCGCCGGCGAGATCTCCGTGATGCTCGGCCCGTCCGGCACCGGCAAGTCGGTCTTCCTCAAGACGCTCATCGGCCTGCTCAAGCCCAACTCCGGACACATCTTCATCGAGGGTGTGGACATCGCGAACTGCAAGGAGAAGGAGCTCTACGAGATCCGCAAGCTCTTCGGCGTGCTGTTCCAGGACGGTGCGATGTTCGGCTCGATGGATCTGTACGACAACGTCGCGTTCCCGCTGCGTGAGCACACCCGCAAGTCCGAGTCCGAGATCCGCACGATCGTGATGGACAAGATGGAGCTCACAGGCCTCGTCGGCGCGGAGCGCAAGCTCCCCGGCGAGATCTCGGGCGGCATGCGCAAGCGCGCCGGCCTGGCCCGCGCCCTCGTGCTGGATCCGGAGATCCTGCTGATCGACGAGCCCGACTCGGGCCTCGATCCCGTGCGCACGTCCTACATCAACCAGCTCTTCATCGACCTGAACGCCCAGATCGACGCGACGTTCCTGATCGTCACCCACGACATCAACACCGCCCGCAAGGTGCCCGACAACATCGGCCTGCTCTACCACAAGCACCTCGCGATGTTCGGCCCGCGCGAGATGCTGCTGACGTCCGAGGAGCCGGTCGTCGCGCAGTTCCTCAACGCGCAGACGGTCGGACCGATCGGCATGTCGGAGGAGAAGGACGCCGACGAGCTGGCCGCGGAGCAGGGCATTGCGATGCCGCCGCTCCCGCCGGTGCCGATGCAGCTGGAGACCTCCGACGGCCGTCCGCGCCGCGGTCAGCGCGAGCCCGGTGCCTGGTGCCGTGACAACGGAGTCGTCCCGCCCGCCGGCTCCTTCGAGCCGAGCGCCGAGCAGGTCCCTGCCGGTGGTGCCGCGTGAGCACTGCGGTCCTGACCGGCCCCGCACGGGTCGCCGGCAACCTGTTCGCCTTCGCGCTGGACGTGATGGTGGCGCTGTTCCGGCGCCCGTTCCAGCTCAAGGAGTTCCTGGTCCAGGCCTGGTTCATCGTCAAGGTCACGATCGTCCCGACCGCATTCGTCGCGATCCCGTTCGGTGCGGTCATCGCGCTGCAGACCGGCGGCCTGATCAAGCAGTTCGGCGCCCAGTCGTTCACCGGCTCGGCCGCGGTGCTCGCAGTCGTCCAGCAGGCCGGGCCCATCGCCACGGCGCTGCTCATCGCGGGGGCCGCGGGGTCCGCGATCGCCGCGGACTTCGGCGCGCGACGCATCCGTGAGGAGCTCGACGCCATGATGGTGCTGGGCATCGACCCGATCCAGCGCCTGGTCGTCCCGCGCGTGCTGGCCTGCATGCTGGTCGCGGTCTTCCTCAACGGCCTGGTGACCGTGGTCGGCGTCGCGGGCGGCTACGTGTTCAACGTCGTGCTGCAGGACGGGACGCCCGGCGCGTACGTGTCGTCGTTCTCTGCGCTCGCCCAGCTGCCCGATCTCTACCAGGGCATGATCAAGGCCCTGGTCTTCGGCTTCCTCGCCGCGATCGTCGCGTCCTACAAGGGGATGAACGCCAAGGGCGGCCCCAAGGGCGTCGGTGACGCGGTCAACGAGGCAGTCGTCATCACGTTCACGCTGCTGTTCATCGTGAACTTCGTCCTCACGGCGGTCTACATCCAGATCGTCCCGCCGAAGGGGATGTGACGATGTCCGACAAGACGGCTCTGTCGACGATCACGAGCGTGCCCGGCAAGCTGGGCGACTTCCTGGACAGCCTCGGCCGCCAGATGCTCTTCTACCTGCGCGTGTTCCGCTCGATCCCGCGCACGATCGCCAACTACCGCAAGGAGATCGTCCGGCTCCTGGCCGAGGTCACGCTGGGCTCGGGCTCGCTCGCGGTCATCGGCGGCACGGTCGGCGTCATCGCGGCGATGTGCTTCTTCACGGGCACGTCGGTCGGCATCCAGGGCTATGCGGCGCTCGACCAGCTGGGCACCGCAGCCCTGACCGGCTTCATCTCCGCCTACTTCAACACCCGCGAGATCGCGCCGATCGTCGCGGGCATCGCGCTGGCCGCGACGGTCGGCTGCGGCTTCACTGCCCAGCTCGGCGCGATGCGCATCAGCGAGGAGGTCGATGCCCTCGAGACGATGGCGATCCCGTCGCTGCCGTTCCTCGTGACGACCCGCGTCATCGCGGGACTCATCGCGGTCGTGCCGCTGTACATCGTGGGCCTGCTGGCGTCCTACTTCGCGACACGACTGACGGTGACGTGGATCAACGGGCAGAGTCCGGGCACGTACGACCACTACTTCAACACCTTCTTGCCACCGCAAGACGTGCTCTGGTCGTTCGTGAAGGTCCTGATCTTCGCAGTCGTCGTGATCCTCATCCACTGCTACTACGGCTACTACGCGACCGGCGGTCCCGCAGGCGTCGGCGTGGCCGTGGGCCTGGCCATCCGTACCTCGATCGTCGCGGTCAACGTCGTCGACCTGCTCGCCTCCATGGCGATCTGGGGCACGAACGTCACCGTGAGACTGGCGGGCTGAGGCATGGCACGCACTCCCGTCCTCGAGCGGCCCACCTCCCTGAAGGTGCTGGGCACGGCCTTCCTCGCGATCGTGCTGTTCTTCCTGTGGATCACGTACGCGTTCTTCACCAAGGCGTTCGTCGACTACGACACCGTGACCCTCAAGGCCGACACGGCGGGCGTCAACCTGCCGCAGAACGCGGACATCAAGCTGCGCGGCATGATCGTCGGCGAGGTGCGCAGCGTCAGGACCGACGGCGACGGCGTCGAGCTCGAGCTCGGCATGAACCCGAAGCTGATCAAGGACGTGCCCAAGGACGTCACCGCGCAGCTCGTCCCCAAGACGCTGTTCGGTGAGAAGTACGTCGCCCTGATCCCGCCGGCGGGCGCCGGGACCGGCGGCCCGTCGCTGCAGGCCGGCGACACGATCACCAAGGCCGACGTGCCGATCGAGGTCGAGACGCTGCTCAACGACCTCTACCCGTTGCTCGAGGCGGTCGACCCGGCCAATCTGTCCTACACGCTGAGTGCGGTGTCGTCGGCCCTCGAGGGTCGCGGCACCCAGCTCGGCGAGACGCTGGTGACGCTCAACAGCTATCTGCGAAAGATCGATCCCGAGGTGCCGCAGCTCATCACCGACGTGACCAAGCTCGGGACGGTTGCCGACGGCTACGCCGACGCGATGCCCGACATCGGCCGCCTGCTGCGCAACACCGTGGTCACGGGCAACACGGTCGTGGCCAAGAAGGCCCAGCTCGCGGCGTTCTTCGACGAGGGCACCGACTTGTCCGACACCCTGACCGCGTTCACGACCGAGAGCGGCGAGGACCTCGTCGAGCTCGCGGGCGACAGCCGTCCTGTGCTGGAGGTCGTCGCCGACTACTCCGTGACGTTCCCCTGCTTCCTGAAGTCGATGGACACCTTGATCCCGCGTCTGGACAGTGCCTACCGCGACGGCATGCTGCACATCGACGTCGAGCTGATCAAGCAGCCCAATGCGTACGCGTACAACAACGCCGATCCGGACGACCCGGACAACGAGAACCTGGCGGCCTCCAAGGAGGTCTTCGACGCAGCCCGCAAGGAGCCCGGCGCGACCAGCGCCCGCGGCATCAACGGCCGCAACGCCGCCTCCCCCTCGTGCATCGACCTCAACGAGATCAACAAGGGACGCGCTCAGCAGGAGGCGTTGTCCTCGCAGAAGAACCCGTTCAAGATCCCGGCGGACGTCTACCGGCTCGTGGGCGTCAAGCGGGCCCACTCCAAGTTCGGCTCCACGGGTGCGGACGGTGACTTCGCCAAGAACCGCCCCGCGGCGTCCAGCCTCGACCTGCAGAACCTCGTGCAGCCCAGCATCGGCGCGACCGACTCGGCGGGGGAGCGGGCGCAGCTGGACGTGCTGATCGGCTCGATGACCGGCACGAAGGCCTCCGAGGTGCCCGACATCGGCTCGCTGCTGGTGGGCCCCCTGCTCCGCGGGACGAAGGTGAGCCCGAAGTGAAGCAGATCGACAAGGAGTCCATGGGGGCGGCCGTCAAGCTCGGCTTCTTCTTCGCCTTCACCGGCATCTCGACGCTGATCCTGGCCCTGACGCTGAGCAACGGATCGTTCGGGGACCGCAAGGAGTACAAGGCGGTCTTCGCCGACGTGACGGGCATGGCGAAGGGTGACGACGTCCGCATCGCAGGAGTCGCGGTCGGCGTGGTCAAGAAGGTCGAGATCGTCGAGCGGGACAAGGCCCTCGTGACGTTCGGCGTCGACTCCGACGTGCCCCTGACGGGCAACACGAACGCGACCATCAAGTTCCGCAACCTCGTGGGGCAGCGCTACATCGCCCTGACCCAGGGGCCCGAAGGTGCCAAGACGATCCTCAAGGCGGGCAGCACGATCCCGATGGAGCGCACGAAGGAGGCGTTGGACCTCAACGTCCTGCTCAACGGCTTCAAGCCGGTGTTCCAGGCCTTGTCGCCCGCGGACACCAACAAGTTCGCGTACGAGATCGTCCAGACGCTGCAGGGCGAGAGCGGCAACGTCGAGAACCTGCTCGCGCGCACCTCGTCGCTGACCGGCACGCTCGCCGACCGGGACAAGCTGATCGGTGACGTGATCGTCAACCTGAGCGACGTCCTGGACACGATCGGCAGCCGCGACGAGCAGCTGACCGAGACGATCGACACCTTGCAGCAGTTCGTGACCGGTCTGAAGGACGACCGCAACGCGATCCTCGACTCGGTCGACTCGATCTCTGACCTGACCGACGAGACCTCCGACCTGCTCGTGCAGGGCCGACCGGCGCTCACCGAGGACATCAAGCAGCTGCGGGCGTTGACCGGCAACCTGTCGTCCAAGAAGAACCTCACGACCGTGTCGCGGTCGATCCAGATCCTGCCGATCAAGCTCAGCAAGATCGGCACGGCGGCCTCGACCGGCAGCGAGTTCAACTTCTACCTGTGCGAGATCAACGGCAGCATCACGATCCCCGAGGTCAAGCTCGGGGGAGTGACCGTGCTGCCCGAGACGCCCCTCGACCTGACGGGTTCCCAGGGACTCAAGGTCGGCGGATCGCGCTGCAACCAGCCGGGGTATGACAAGTGAAGCCTTTCCGCGAGCGCAATCCCGTGATCATCGGCGTCATCGGCATCGCCCTGCTCGCCCTCATGATGCTGGGCGCCTTCCGCGCCGACCGGCTGCCGATCATCGGCGGCGGTGACACGTACCACGCGGAGTTCGCCGAGATCGGCGGTCTCAAGGGTGGCGACGAGGTCCGGGTGGCCGGCGTCTCGGTGGGCAAGGTCCGCTCGATCGAGCTCGACGGAGCCAAGGTGCGCGTGACGTTCACGATCGACAAGGGCACCGAGTTCGGCCGGGACACCGGCGCGGACATCCGGGTCCGTACGTTGCTGGGGGCCGAGTTCCTCGCCCTCACCCCCGACGGGGAGGGCCAGCTCGAGAAGGGCTCGACGATCCCGATCGCCCGGACGACCCCGCCGTACGACGTCGTGGAGGCGTTCTCGGACCTCAGCCGGACGACCGACGCCCTCGACGTGACCGAGCTGTCCAAGGCGCTGGACACCCTCTCGGAGATCTCGACCCAGACGCCCGAGGAGTTCCGCGGCGCGATCCGGGGCGTGTCGGACCTGTCCCGCAACCTGGCCGCCCGGGACGACCAGATCAACACGCTGCTGATCAACCTCAAGAAGGTCTCCGGAGTCCTCAACTCGCGGAACGAGGAGCTCGTGACGCTGTTCGAGGACTCCGACACCCTCTTCACGGCGATCAGCGAACGACGCGACTCGATCCACCGCCTCCTCGTCTCGACGCAGTCGATCTCGACGCAGCTGCGTGGACTGGTCAAGGACACCCGGGCGGATCTGCGACCCGCGCTGGAGCAGCTCGACGTCGTGACCACGATGCTGCGCAAGAACGAGGCGAGCCTGGACGAGGCGCTGCGGGTCTACCCGGCCTTCACCCGGGTGTTCGCCAACGCGCTCGGCACCGGGCCGTGGTTCGACACCTACCTGGGCGGCCTGACCTCGGCCGCCGGCCTGGGTGAACAGCTCTCCGAGGTGCTGAGGAGGCAGAAGCGATGATCGCCCAACGTCTCGCGGGACTCTCCAGGCTGCTGGTCGGCGCGGTCGTGCTGCTGCTGGTCGCTGCGCTGCTGCTCTTCCTCAACAAGGGCGACGGCAAGCGCTACCTGACCGTGGACTTCCAGCAGACCAACTCCCTCTACAAGGGATCCGACGTCAAGATCCTCGGTGTCCCTGTCGGCGAGGTCGAGAGCCTGACCCCGCGAGGGGACGTCGTGCGCGTCAAGATCGCGTACGACGGCAAGCAGAAGCTGCCCGCCGACGTCAAGGCCGTCGTCGTGTCGCCGTCCATCGTGGGCGACCGCTTCGTCCAGCTCACGCCCGCCTACACGGGCGGGGCGGCGCTGCGCGACAAGGCCTTCCTGCCGGTGGACCGCACTGCAGTGCCGATCGAGCTCGATGCGATCTACAAGTCGCTCGACGACCTCTCGGTCGCGCTCGGCCCCAAGGGCGCCAACAAGGAGGGCTCGCTCAGCACGCTGCTGGACAGCACGGCCGAGCAGTTCGAGGGCCAGGGTGCGCAGGTCAACGAGACGATCAGGAACTTCGGCAAGCTCAGCTCGACCCTGTCCAACAACAAGGACGAGCTGTTCGGCAGCCTGCGCGAGGTCGAGGAGTTCGTCAGCCTGCTGAAGACCAACGACTCCGCGGTCCGCTCGTTCAACGACAGCACCGCCCGCGTCTCGGAGGTCCTGGCCGGTGAACGCGACGATCTCGCCGCGACGCTCGAGGCGCTGAGCAAGGCCTTGGTCGACGTCAACTCCCTGGTCAAGGAGAACCGCTCGGCGCTGCGGGGCAACGTCGACAACATCGCCTCCCTCGCCAAGCTGCTCGCCAAGCACAAGGACGACCTCGAGGAGATCACGGTGAACGCCCCGACCGCGCTGAGCAACGTGGCCCTCGCCTACAACGGCACCTCCGGCACGCTCGACACCCGCGCCGACCTCCCCGAGATCGTCTTCAGCGCCCTCGACAACCCCGCGAGCCTGGTGTGCAACCTGCTGGGGGAGACCATCGACGACAAGGGTCTGTGCACGGGGCTGACCGACGTCCTGGACAGGTTGAAGCCGGACACGACCCTGCCCCGGACGAGCGTCGCACCGGCGCCGGCCGCGACCTTCGACGATCCGGTCTACGACTCCCTCGCCGGCGTCCTGGGAGGCAAGCGATGAGCCGCCGACGTCACCTGCGCCTGCCGATCCTCGCGGCGGTCTCGGCGCTGCTGCTCAGCGGCTGCGGCTTCTCCCCCTACAAGCTGCCCCTGCCCGGCGGTGCCGATCTGGGCAGCGAGCCCTACACGGTCAAGATCCAGTTCCGCGACGTCCTGGACCTGGTGCCCCAGAGCGCGGTGCGGGTCGACGACATCGCGGTCGGCAAGGTCACCGACGTCACCTTGCAGGGGTGGACCGCGGTCGTGACGGTCAAGGTCAACCGCGACGCCAAGCTCCCCGACAACGCGGTCGCCACGATCCGCCAGACCAGCCTGCTCGGCGAGAAGTTCGTCTCGCTCGCGCCCCCGCCCACCGGCGGTTTCGGCTCGCTCGGCAACGGCGACACGATCCCCCTTGACCGGGCCGGCCGCAATCCGGAGATCGAGGAGGTGCTGGGCGCCGCGTCCCTGCTCTTCAACGGCGGAGGCCTGGAGAAGACCAACACGATCATCAAGGAGCTCAACAACGCGCTCGGGGGCAATGAGCCCGAGGTGCGCGAGCTCATCTCGTCCACGTCGTCGTTCATCACGCAGCTCGACGAGAACAAGGAGGCGCTGCTGACCTCCCTGGAGAAGGTCGACCGCCTCGCGAAGGCGACCCAGAAGCAGAGGTCAGCGATCACGGGCGCGCTCGACGAGCTGCCCGCCGCGCTCAAGGTCGTCAACCAGCAGCGTGACGACCTGGTCGGCCTGCTGCAGTCGCTCGACAAGCTGAGCAACGTCGCGACAGACGTCATCGCGCGCTCGAAGGACGACACCGTGGCCGATCTGAAGGCGCTCGCTCCCACGCTGGAGAACCTCGCGAAGGCGGGCGACGATCTCGCCTCGGGCACCCGTGCACTGCTGACCTATCCGTTCACCGACGGCTTCGTCGGCAACTCGGTCGCCGCGGCGACCGGGCGCTGCCAGGACTCGCCGACGGTCAAGGAGGGGGCGTGCTTCGGTGACTTCGCCAACCTCTCGCTGAGCCTGGATCTCAACGCCGATCAGCTCACCAACCTGCTGGGGCTCGATCTCGGCGAGCTGACGGACGCACCGAAGGCTCCCGCGGACGCCACGGAGCCGGGCGACACCCCGGCTTCGGAGGATCCGCTGGGCACGGGGGACCTGGCCGACCTGCTGTCGGGCCTGCTCACCGGCGGCAAGGGCTCCGGCTCCGCCGACAAGGACTCGGACACGGGTCCCGGCACGGGCTCGGGCGGTTCGGGCAAGGGCTCCGGCAGCCCGTCCACACCTGCTCCCGCCACCCCCAAGCCCACCAAGCCGACGTCCAAGGGCCTGCTGTGCGGGCTGTTCGGATCGTGCCGGGCGCCGGTGGCCGACACCGCGTCCTCCGACGTCGAGCGACTCCTCCTGCAGACGGCGGTGGCCCCATGATCACCAGGCTGACCAAGATCCAGCTCGTCATCTTCGCGATCGTGACGGTGATCGGCGGGGCGTTCGTCGGCGGGCGCTATGCCCAGCTCGACCGGATGGTGGTCGATCGCAGCTTCCCCGTCACGGTGCAGTTCGCCGACTCCGGAGGCATCTTCGCGGGGGCGCAGGTGACCTACCGCGGCATCACGGTCGGCGAGGTCGACCGGCTCCAGTTCAACAAGGGCGGGGTCCAGGCGACGCTCGACATCGAGAACAGTGCGCCGAGCATCCCGCGGGACGTGATGGCGGTCGTCGCCAACAAGTCCGCGATCGGCGAGCAGTACGTCGATCTGCAGCCCCGCACCAACAAGGGCCCCTACCTCGCCAAGGGCAGCAGCATCCCCGAGCGCGACACCCGCATCCCGATCGACACCACGACCCTGCTGGTCGATGTCAACGACCTCGTCACCTCGGTCAACACCGACAGCCTGCGCACGGTCGTCGACGAGCTGGGTCAGGCGTTCGAGGGCACCGGCGACGACCTCGCGACGATCCTCGACACGTCCTCGGAGTTCATCCGGACCGCCGACGACAACTTCGACGTGACCCGCAAGCTCATCCGTGACTCCGACACGGTCCTGCAGACGCAGATCGACAAGCGCGGCGAGCTCGCGACGTTCTCGAGCAATCTCGCCCTGCTGTCGGACACCCTCGTCGAGGCCGACCCGGACCTGCGCCGCCTGCTCGACGAGGGCAGCGCGAGCGCCAAGACCCTGCGCAAGGTCGTCGACGAGAACTCGACCGACCTGAGCAGCGCGGTGCGTGACCTCGTGACGGCCGGCAAGCCGCTCAAGGAGAACGTGAGCGGGGTGCAGGCGGTGTTCGTCCTCTATCCGTACCTCCTGGAGGGGACGTTCACGGCCCTCAAGCCGGCCCGCGAGAACGGCAAGGAGACGGGGGAGTGGAATGCAGCCTTCGGTCTCGTGCTGACCGACACCACGGCCACCTGCACGTTCGCCCAGCAGGGCGGGGGTTCGGGCTACCGCGAGCGGCGCCCCGAGGCGACGATCAGCGATGCGCAGTTCGACACCGACGTGGACTGTAAGGTCAAGGACAACAAGATCGCGCGGCAGGCGTCCAAGACGGTGCTGAAGCGGTCCGCCGCAGCCGGGTCGGCGCTGGCGGCAGACGGAAAGGACTCGTGGAAGTGGCTTCTGCTCGATCCGGCCCAGTGACCGCGTGGTCCGGCCGCCGTCGAACGATCCGCGTCCTGGCAGCACTCGCCTCCTTGGGCGTGCTGCTGGCCGTCGTGGGTGTCGTCCTGCCGAGCTTCGGCAGCGACGAGTCCGGCGACCGCGAGAAGGTCACGTCACGGGCGAGCGACTTCGCCGTCGCGATGAACACCTTCGACTTCGACGAGCCCGAGGACTACCGGGCGCGCATCAAGACCCTGCTGACCCCGGCCTACTACCGCGAGTTCCTCGAGAACTCGAAGGCCACCGAGCAGGTGCTCGAGAACAACAAGGTCACGCTCAAGAGCGGTGACGCCAAGATCATCGGCATCGGCGTGGAGAGCATCGACGACGACTCCGCCGACGTCATCGTCGCGTTCGACGCCGCGATCTCCAGCGACAAGGCGGCCGTGACCGCGCCGCGCGAGTTCCGCTGGAAGATCGCGTTCAGCAAGACCAAGGGAGAGTGGCTCGTGTCGCGGTTCGAGAGCGTCGGCACCGTCGAGTCGCAGGCGGGTGCCGCTCCTGACGCGGCGCCGACCCCGGGGAGCGGGGGCCGATGAGCGAGCCGACAGGTCCCGTGCGGCGCCGGCGGATCGCGGGCGAGAGCGCCCCGGCGGCACTGACCCCGAAGCAGCCCGCGCCCCGGCGGACGTCCGCCAAGAAGGCGCCGCTGAAGAAGTCGGCACCGCCGAAGAAGACCGCAGTCGCCACCACGTCGGCGCCGGCCAAGAAGGCGGCGCCGGCCAAGAAGGCGGCACCTGTCAAGAAGACTGTGCCCGCCTCCCAGCCCGCGTCCGCGACCGCCGACGGGCGTGAACGGTCGGGCCCGAGCCGCGCCGATCTGCGCTGGCTGGTGCCCGCGGTGCTGGCCACCGCCGCGGTGCTGGTGCTCGGCGTGCTGCTCGCGGTCCGCGGGTTCTCGGACTTCCGGGACGACGGCAGCGGCGTCGAGAAGGCCCAGGGCGAGGCGACCTCGGCGGCCGCCACCGCGGCGGAGTCGATCTTCTCCTACCGGTTCGACCAGCTCGACCAGTACGTCAGTGACAGCCAGGCGCTCATGACTCCGACGTTCGCCAAGAAGTTCGGCGAGATCGGTCCGGTCCTCGACGAGATCGCGCCGCAGAACAAGGTGCAGGTCAAGGCTGTCACGCGCAGTGCGGCCCCGATCGACTGCGGCGAGGAGTGCTCGACCACCAAGGCCGACGTGCTGATCTTCGTCGACATGGTCCGTCTCGTCGGCGGATCGGACGAGACGACCGTGTTCCCCAACCGCATCAAGGTCTCGATGGTCAAGGGATCCGACGGATGGCTGGTGGGCGACATCGTCACGTTGTCAAATTCGCCGTCATTGCCGGGGGAAAATCCCCAGACTGACGAAAAAGGCAAATAGCCTCCCTGACCGGGAGCCGATTGTCAAGGCCCGGCCTTGCCTCGGCGTGGCTTGCGCGTTACACTGAACTTTCGCGCTCGCCTTGCCCTGCCCATCTCCTGACCGTGATGGAAAGGCGCCCCTTGACCGGGGTCGTTTGGCGTGCGCGCGGAACATCTCCGAGCCACCCGCCTGCGAGCCCTTGGAAGGACCCCTCTTGGCCGCCTCGCGCAACACTGCATCTGTTCAGCCCCGCCGCATCTCCTTCGCCAAAATCTCCGAACCTCTCGAGGTTCCTGAGCTTCTTGCTCTGCAGACCGACGCCTTCGCCTGGCTGATCGGCGATGAGAAGTGGCGCGAGTCAGTTGACGCTGCTCTCGCCGCCGGCAGGACCGATATTTCCACGAAGTCCGGCCTGGAGGAGATCTTTGAGGAGATCTCCCCGATCGAGGACTTCTCCGAGACGATGAGCCTGTCGTTCCGGGATCACCGGTTCGAGCCGCCGAAGTACTCCGTCGACGACTGCAAGGACCGCGACGTCACGTACGCCGCGCCGCTGTTCGTCACCGCCGAGTTCATGAACAACGAGACCGGCGAGATCAAGAGCCAGACCGTCTTCATGGGTGACTTCCCGCTCATGACGGACAAGGGCACCTTCATCATCAACGGCACCGAGCGTGTCGTCGTCTCCCAGCTGGTCCGTTCGCCGGGCGTCTACTTCGAGCGCACGCCCGACAAGACGTCCGACAAGGACATCTACACCGCGAAGGTCATCCCCTCGCGTGGCGCTTGGCTCGAGTTCGAGATCGACAAGCGCGACATGGTCGGCGTGCGTCTGGACCGCAAGCGCAAGCAGAGCGTCACCGTGCTGCTCAAGGCGCTCGGCTGGTCCGAGGCGCAGATCCTCGAGGAGTTCGGCCAGTACGAGTCGATCCGCCTGACGCTGGAGAAGGACAACACCACCGGCCAGGACGACGCGCTGCTGGACATCTACCGCAAGCTGCGTCCGGGCGAACCGCCGAGCCGCGAGGCCGCGCAGACGTTGCTGGACAACTACTACTTCAACGCCAAGCGCTACGACACGGCCAAGGTCGGTCGCTACAAGATCAACAAGAAGCTCGGCGTCGAGGAAGCCTTCGACCAGCAGACGCTGACGATCGACGACATCGTCTCGACGATCAAGTACATCGTCGCCCTGCACGCCGGTGAGACCGAGCTGGCCACCGCGGCCGGCACGACCATCGTCGAGGCCGACGACATCGACCACTTCGGCAACCGTCGCATGCGCACGGTCGGCGAGCTGATCCAGAACCAGCTCCGCACGGGCCTGGCCCGCATGGAGCGTGTCGTCCGCGAGCGCATGACGACCCAGGACGTCGAGGCCATCACGCCGCAGACCCTGATCAACATCCGCCCGGTCGTCGCGGCGCTGAAGGAGTTCTTCGGAACCTCGCAGCTCTCGCAGTTCATGGACCAGAACAACCCGCTCGCGGGCCTGACGCACAAGCGTCGTCTGTCGGCCCTCGGACCGGGTGGTCTGTCACGTGAGCGCGCCGGCTACGAGGTCCGTGACGTCCACCCGTCGCACTACGGCCGCATGTGCCCGATCGAGACCCCCGAGGGCCCGAACATCGGCCTGATCGGCTCGCTCGCGTCCTACGGTCGGATCAACTCGTTCGGCTTCGTCGAGACGCCTTACCGCAAGGTCATCGACGGCCGCGCGACGGACGACGTGGAGTACCTCACGGCGACCGATGAGGACCGATTCATCATCGCCCAGGCGAACTCGCCCCTCACCGAGGACGGCACGTTCGTCGATGACATGGTGCTGGTCCGCCAGAAGGGTGGCGAGGCCGAGCTGCGCCCCGCCGCCGACGTGGACTACATGGACGTCTCGCCCCGCCAGATGGTGTCGGTCGCGACGGCTCTGATCCCGTTCCTCGAGCACGACGATGCGAACCGCGCCCTCATGGGTGCGAACATGCAGCGTCAGGCCGTCCCGCTGATCCGCAACGACGCCCCGCTCGTCGGCACCGGCATGGAGTTCCGTGCCGCGGTCGACGCCGGTGACGTCACGGTGGCCAAGGTCGCCGGTGTCGTCAACGAGGTCTCTGCGGACGCGATCGAGATCATGCAGGACGACGGCTCGTACTTCACCTACCGTCTGGCCAAGTTCCGTCGCTCGAACCAGGGCACGTGCACCAACCAGCGCCCGCTGGTCAAGCACGGTCAGCGTGTCGAGGTCGGCACGCCGCTGGCCGACGGTCCCTGCACCGACGAGGGCGAGATGGCGCTGGGCACCAACCTGCTCGTCGCCTTCATGCCCTGGCAGGGTCACAACTACGAGGACGCGATCATCCTCAGCCAGCGTGTCGTCCAGGACGACCTCCTCACCTCGATCCACATCGAGGAGCACGAGGTGGACGCCCGCGACACCAAGCTGGGCCCCGAGGAGATCACGCGGGACATCCCCAACGTCTCCGAGGAGATGCTGGCCGATCTCGACGAGCGCGGCATCATCCGCATCGGTGCCGAGGTCGGCAACGGTGACGTGCTCGTCGGCAAGGTCACGCCCAAGGGCGAGACCGAGCTGACCCCCGAGGAGCGCCTGCTCCGTGCGATCTTCGGCGAGAAGGCGCGCGAGGTGCGCGACACGTCGCTGAAGGTGCCGCACGGTGAGTCCGGAACCGTCATCGGTGTGCGGGTGTTCGACTCCGCGGAGGGCGACGAGCTCTCCCCGGGCGTCAACCAGCTGGTCCGCGTCTACGTGGCCCAGAAGCGCAAGATCTCCAACGGTGACAAGCTCGCCGGCCGTCACGGCAACAAGGGCGTCATCTCCAAGATCAACCCGGTCGAGGACATGCCCTTCCTCGAGGACGGCACGCCCGTCGACATCGTGCTCAACCCGCTCGGTGTCCCCGGACGCATGAACGTCGGACAGGTGCTCGAGACGCACCTCGGCTGGGTCGCCAAGACCGGCTGGGACATCTCGGACATGAAGGACGAGTGGGCCGACCGTCTGCGTGCCATCGGTGCCGATCGTGCGCCGAAGGACAGCAACGTCGCGACCCCCGTCTTCGACGGTGCCCGCGAGGACGAGATCCAGGGACTCCTGGCCTCGACCCTGCCCAACCGCGACGGCGAGCGCATGGTCAAGCGCGACGGCAAGGCGAAGCTGTTCGACGGTCGCACCGGCGAGCCCTTCCCCGACCCGGTCTCGGTCGGCTACATGTACCTGCTGAAGCTGCACCACCTCGTCGACGACAAGATCCACGCACGTTCCACGGGTCCGTACTCGATGATCACGCAGCAGCCGCTGGGTGGTAAGGCGCAGTTCGGTGGACAGCGTTTCGGTGAGATGGAGGTGTGGGCCCTCGAGGCCTACGGAGCGGCGTACGCGCTGCAGGAGCTCCTGACCATCAAGTCCGACGACATCCTCGGACGCGTCAAGGTCTACGAAGCCATCGTCAAGGGCGAGAACGTCCCGGAGCCGGGCATCCCGGAGTCCTTCAAGGTTCTCGTCAAGGAGATGCAGTCGCTGTGTCTCAACGTCGAGGTGCTCTCGAGCGACGGAACTGCTGTCGAGATGCGCGATGCGGAAGAGGATCTCTTCCGTGCCGCCGAAGAGCTCGGCATCGATCTGTCCCGCCGCGAGCCCTCCTCGGTCGAGGAGGTCTGAGCCCCTGCCGCGCGGCGGCAGCTCAGATCCCCTCATCCATGATTTCAAGAAAGTAAGGGAAAGAAGACAACGTGCTTGACGTGAACTTCTTCGATCAAATCCGGATCGGTCTCGCGACCGCCGACGACATCCGCGGATGGTCGTTCGGCGAGGTCAAGAAGCCCGAGACGATCAACTACCGCACGCTCAAGCCCGAGCGTGACGGACTCTTCTGCGAGAAGATCTTCGGTCCCACCCGGGACTGGGAGTGCTACTGCGGCAAGTACAAGCGCGTGCGCTTCAAGGGCATCATCTGCGAGCGCTGCGGCGTCGAGGTGACCCGCTCCAAGGTGCGCCGTGAGCGCATGGGCCACATCGAGCTCGCCGCCCCGGTCACGCACATCTGGTACTTCAAGGGTGTCCCGAGCCGGCTCGGCTACCTGCTCGACCTCGCCCCGAAGGACCTCGAGAAGGTCATCTACTTCGCGGCGTACATGATCACCAAGGTCGACGAGGACGCGCGTCACCAGGACCTGTCGAGCCTCGAGGCCAAGATCGACCTCGAGCGCAAGCAGCTCGAGAGCCGTCGTGACAACGAGGTCAACGAGCGCATGCAGAAGCTCGAGGAGGACCTCGCGGCCCTCGAGGCCGAGGGTGCCAAGGCCGACGCCAAGCGCAAGGTCAAGGACTCGGCCGAGCGTGAGGCCAAGCAGCGTCGTGACCGCGCCCAGCGCGAGATCGACCGCCTCGACGAGGTGTGGAGCCGCTTCAAGAGCCTCAAGGTCCAGGACCTCGAGGGCGATGAGCTGCTCTACCGCGAGATGACGTACCGCTTCGGCAAGTACTTCGAGGGCTACATGGGCGCCATGGCGATCCAGAAGCGCCTGCAGGACTTCGACCTCGAGGCCGAGGCCGAGTCGCTGCGCGAGATCATCGCGACCGGCAAGGGACAGAAGAAGACCCGCGCGCTCAAGCGCCTCAAGGTCGTCTCGGCGTTCCTCGGCAGCAACAACGCGCCGGCCGGCATGGTCCTCGACGCCGTCCCGGTGATCCCGCCGGAGCTGCGTCCGATGGTGCAGCTGGACGGTGGCCGCTTCGCGACCAGCGACCTGAACGATCTCTACCGCCGCGTGATCAACCGCAACAACCGGCTCAAGCGTCTGCTCGACCTGGGTGCTCCGGAGATCATCGTCAACAACGAGAAGCGCATGCTGCAGGAGGCCGTGGACTCGCTGTTCGACAACGGTCGCCGTGGTCGCCCCGTCACCGGACCGGGCAACCGTCCGCTGAAGTCGATCTCCGACATGCTCAAGGGCAAGCAGGGTCGCTTCCGTCAGAACCTGCTCGGCAAGCGCGTGGACTACTCGGGCCGTTCGGTCATCGTGGTCGGCCCGCAGCTCAAGCTCCACCAGTGCGGTCTGCCCAAGCAGATGGCTCTCGAGCTGTTCAAGCCGTTCGTGATGAAGCGTCTGGTCGATCTCAACCACGCGCAGAACATCAAGAGCGCCAAGCGCATGGTCGAGCGCGCTCGTCCGGTCGTGTGGGACGTCCTCGAAGAGGTCATCACCGAGCACCCCGTGCTGCTCAACCGCGCGCCCACGCTGCACCGTCTGGGCATCCAGGCGTTCGAGCCGCAGCTCATCGAGGGCAAGGCCATCCAGATCCACCCGCTCGTCTGCTCGGCGTTCAACGCCGACTTCGACGGTGACCAGATGGCTGTGCACCTGCCGCTGAGCGCGGAGGCGCAGGCCGAGGCCCGCGTCCTGATGCTGTCGACCAACAACATCCTCAAGCCGTCCGACGGTCGTCCCGTGACCATGCCCACCCAGGACATGATCATCGGCCTGTACTTCCTGACGCTCGAGCGTTCGGGGCACATCGGTGAGGGTCGCGCGTTCAGCTCGGTCTCCGAGGCACTCATGGCGTTCGAGCGCCACGAGATCTCGCTGCAGAGCCACGTCAAGATCCGCATCGACGGCACGATCATCGACACGACGCTCGGTCGCGCGATCTTCAACCAGGCGCTGCCGGACGACTACCCGTACGTCAACATCCAGGTCGGCAAGAAGGAGCTGGGTGTGATCGTCAACGATCTCGCCGAGCGCTACTCCAAGGTCGACGTGGCCAACGCCCTGGACAACCTCAAGGACACCGGCTTCCACTGGGGCACCCGCTCCGGCGTGACCGTGTCGATCGAGGACGTCGTGACGCCTCCGCGCAAGCAGGAGATCCTCGCGACGTACGAGACGCAGGCCGCCAAGGTCCAGACCCAGTTCGACCGTGGTCTGATCACCGAGGACGAGCGTCGTCAGGAGCTCATCGAGATCTGGACCCAGGCGACCGCCGAGGTCTCGGCGGAGATGGAGAAGGGCTTCGACGAGGACAACCCGATCTGGATGATGGTCCACTCGGGCGCGCGCGGCAACATGATGCAGGTTCGTCAGATCGCCGGTATGCGTGGCCTCGTGGCCAACCCGAAGGGCGAGATCATTCCTCGTCCGATCAAGGCCAACTTCCGTGAGGGCCTGTCGGTCGTCGAGTACTTCATCGCGACCCACGGTGCTCGTAAGGGACTGGCCGACACGGCGCTTCGTACCGCCGACTCGGGCTACCTGACCCGTCGCCTCGTCGACGTCAGCCAGGACGTCATCATCCGCGAGGAGGACTGCGGCACCGAGCGTGGTCTCAAGCAGACCATCGCGACCAAGCTCGACGACGGCCGTCTGGTCGCCGCCGAGAACGTCGAGACGGCTGCCTACTCGCGCACCGCGGCGACCGATGTCACCGATGCCGATGGCAAGGTCCTCGTGGCCGCCGGCGGCGAGCTCGGAGACGTCGAGATCGCGGAGCTCATCGCGGCCGGTGTCGAGGAGATCAAGGTCCGTACGGTCCTGACGTGCGAGGCGAAGGCCGGCACGTGCGCCAAGTGCTACGGTCGCTCGCTGGCGACCGGCAAGCTCGTCGACATCGGCGAGGCCGTCGGCACCATCGCGGCCCAGTCGATCGGTGAGCCCGGCACGCAGCTGACCATGCGTACGTTCCACACCGGCGGTGTGGCCGGTGACGACATCACGCACGGTCTGCCCCGCGTCGTCGAGCTCTTCGAGGCTCGCCAGCCCAAGGGCAAGGCTCCCATCACGGAGTCGGCCGGCCGCGTCGTCATCGACGACTCGGACAAGACCCGCAAGCTCGTCGTGACGCCGGATGACGGCTCGGACGTGCTCGAGTACCCCGTCACGAAGCGTGCGCGCCTCCTGATCCAGGACGGCGACCACGTGGAGGTCGGACAGATGCTGACGCACGGCACGCCCGATCCGCAGGAAGTCCTGCGCATCCTGGGTGTCCGCCGCGCGCAGGAGCACCTGGTCGACCAGGTGCAGGAGGTCTACCGGTCGCAGGGTGTGGCGATCCACGACAAGCACATCGAGATCATCGTGCGCCAGATGCTGCGTCGGGTCACCGTCATCGAGCAGGGCGACGCCCAGCTCATCCCCGGCGACCTGGTCGATCGTGCGCACTTCGAGGAGGAGAACCGCCGCGTCGTCGCCGAGGGCGGCACCCCCGCCTCGGGCCGTCCGGTCCTCATGGGCATCACGAAGGCCTCGCTGGCCGTCGAGTCGTGGCTGTCGGCCGCCTCCTTCCAGGAGACGACCCGCGTCCTGACCGACGCAGCGATCCACGGCAAGTCGGACTCGCTGCGTGGCCTGAAGGAGAACATCATCATCGGCAAGCTCATCCCGGCGGGTACCGGTCTCGACCGCTACCGCAACATCCGGGTCGAGCCCACCGAGGAGGCCCGTCAGGCCGCCTACGCCGTCACCGGCTACGGCGACTACGACTACGGCTTCGGCTCGGCTGACGCCGATTCGGTCAAGCTGGACGACTTCGACTTCACGTCGTACGACTCCAAGTAGGCACGCACCTGCCACGAAGCCCCCGGCCATCGGCCGGGGGCTTCGTCGTGCGTGCGCGGGTCAGACGCCGTTGCGTCGCAGCACGCGGTCGAGCTGCTTCGCGGTCACCTTCGCGGTGGACGACTTCTCATAGAACGTCCGGTGCGTCGCCGACGGCGGGCCGCCGGGTGCTCCTTCGTCGTTGCAGATCTCGTCGCCCTCGACGCACAGGGAGATCGCTGCTCGGCGCAGGTCCGGGTCGATCGGCGACCCGGACCCGAGCCTGCCGCTGCCGGTGACCGGCTCGGAGGCGTATCCGTAGCGGGTGATCGCATCGGTCGGGTTCTGGCGCGGGTCCGCCATCATCGCGACCAGACTCACCCGTTCCGCCACGGCAGCGGGCATGTCGGCCGCAGTCGCATGGACGACCTGGGCGCCCTCGCTGAAGCCGACGAGAGCGAACCGACTGTCCGGACACCTTCGCTCGAGCTTCTCCAGCCGGCGGGTCATCAGCTGCGATCCCTCGGCCACTTGGCGCTGGTACGCCGCCAGCGTCGCGGTCTGCGACGAGTCGTAACGGATCGGATCGACCCGGACCGTGGTGTCGGAGCGCCGGTGCAGGAGCTTCGCGAGCTCCTCGACCGTCACCCGGACCTCGGTGCCGACGCCGAGATTGCGATCGGGGTCCTGGGTCGAGCCCCGAGCCCCCACGACGACCAGGTCGGCGCACGTCTCGTCGACCAGCAGCGGCCGGTCGCCGGACGTCCCGGACCCCGCGGTCGGACCCGTGCCGCACGACCCCAGCAGGAGGGTGGCAACGGCGGTGGCGGCGAGCTGGGGCAGCCGCCGGGTCACGGCGCGCGGACCGGGGCCTGGTCGGGAGCGACCGTGTCGGCCGGCACGCGCACCGAGGGCGGCTCGGCCTCCCGGAACAGCCACGTGAGCTTGGGTTCGAACAGCGGGCGGAAGACGGTCGCGACCGGCTTGGTCATGAGCAGATTCGCCACCACGATCGCTGCCAGGGCGAACACCGCGACCGCCGTGGCGCCGTACTCCTCGAAGGTGCTCCAGAGGTCGAGCTCACGGTCGAGCAGGATGATGATGTAGCCGTGCAGGAGGTAGCAGTAGAACGTGCGCCCACCGAGCACGGTCGTGAACGACCGGGAGCGCGGGATGAGCGAGAGGGTCGCGAAGGTCAGCACCGCGCCGACCAGCAGCAGCTCGCCGCGGGTCATCATGCCCTCCCACGCGGTCGCGTCGAGCGGGGGCTCGTCGTAGCGGTCCTTCCAGAGCAGCCACTGCGTCGTCCAGTCGGCCGAGTAGAGCTCGCAGAACACGAATGCCAGCGCGAGGGTGATGGCCGAGACGATCCGGATGCGCCAGTCGCCGAGGCGCAGGAACAGCTCGCGGTTCATGTGCAGGCCGATGACCCAGAACGGCAGCAGCGCCAGGACCTTGGGAAGCGCCAGGACGTTGGGGATCTCGATCAGGCCGGCGAGCAACGAGATGACGATGGAGGTCGTGATCGGATACTTCAGGGCCCGCCAGATCGGCGTGGTGATGCGCCACAGGAAGAGCGCGGCGAGGAACCAGCCGAGCCACTGCGGGGACAAGATCATGAGCGTCTTGGGCTCGTTGTCGTAGTGCCGGGTGATGAGCTGCAGGCTCGTCTCGACCAGCAGGTACGGGACGATGAGCGTGCTGACGATGCGACGGATCTGGCGGAAGTCGCCGATGTAGTGCCGCGCGGTGTAGCCCGAGATGAGGATGAAGAAGGGCATGTGGAACAGGTAGATCCACGTGTAGAGCGCCTTCGCGGAGTCCATCACGACGTACTCGGTGAGCGAGTGGCCGATGACCACGAGCAGCATGACCCAGTAGCGGGCATTGTCCAGGTAGGCCACGCGCTCCTTGGGCGGAGCGGTCGCCACGGGCAACGGGTCGAGGGCACTCATCCCTGACGACTCTAATAGCCTGTGACCAAGACGACCTGGGGAGGACCCGTGCCAGACCCGTCCCGCACGCAGCGGCTGGGCGCGTACGCAGTGGTGCTCCACGACGACCGCATCCTGCTCACCCGCATCTCGGCGCGCGGCTATCCCGCCGGGGCGTGGACGCTGCCCGGCGGGGGAGTCGACCACGGCGAGTCACCGCACGACGCGGTCGTGCGCGAGCTGTACGAGGAGACCGGCTTGGTCGCGCTGTCCTCACACCTCGTCGACGTCCACGACACGCACGTCGTGGCGCTGGGGAGAGGTGACCAGTACGAGGACTACCACGGCGTTCACCTGCTCTACGCGGTCGAGGTGGACACCTCGGTCGAGCCGCACGTCGTCGAGGTGGGCGGCACGACCGACATCGCGACCTGGATCCCGATCGACCAGGTCGGCTCAGTCGTGCAGCCGGTCCTGTCGATGGTCGAGCACGCGCTGGCGCGCGCAGATCACTTCTCGCGCGGCGTGTAGAACAGCGCGGTGTAGTTGCCGCGGGCCGACAAGATGTAGACAGCGCGGGCGATCGATCCGTTCTTGGTGCGCACCGCGTACATCGTGCTGACGGAGTTGAGGTCCTCGGTGACGTCCTTGGTGAGCCTGCCGTCGGGGCTGTGGCTCAGCACGTACTGCTCGGCGATCCGGTCGGCATTCGTGGCGCGCGGCGTCGTCACCGCAGCGAACTCCGGGGTGAAGCTGCTCAGCAGGAGGGTCGCGTCCGAGGGGACGGTCCAGCCGTGGACGAGCTTGGTGGTCAACGGTGCGTCCTCGTCCATCTTGGGCCAGATCAGGCCGGACTTGTCGCCGTCCGCACTGACCTCGGGGATGTCCTTGAGGGATCCGGTGTCGCTCGCCAGCTGGCCCGCGCGCGGATCGCCGACGTACTCGACCGTCACCTGCATGACGGGGTGGGTCAGCGCTGCCGGAGGTGCCGTGCGGGTTGACAGCCGGCCCGGATCGACGCCCATCGTCACCTTGATGTCACGGTTGCCCTCCGTGAGGCCGCGCACGACGGCCCGGCAGCCCGTGATCCGGCGGTCCTTGGACGTGCAGTACGCCGACAGGTCGTCCAGCTGGACGTCCGCGTCGGGGACCGCGGCCGACATCTGGGCGAGCATCCGCCGCACGACCACGTCGGGGTCGCCGTCGATGCGCATCAACGAGATCGTCGTGTCGGGACGCGGCGGCTCCTCAAGGAGCTTGAACGAGTCAGGGCTCGGCCGGGTCGTGGGGGTCGGGGTCGGCGTGGGGGAGGGGGTGCCCTTGGCCTCGTCCTCGGCGATGCGCTCGGCAGCCTCGGCGTCCTTCTGCGCCTGCGCGGCGTCGAGCTCGGGACGGTAGGCCGAGATCAGCCGCGGGCTGCGGTAGCGGAACAGCGGGCCGAGCTGCGCCGCGCCCTGGGGCACGAAGAGCCCGTACGCGATGGGGTTCTCGGGCCCGGACTCGTGCTCGGACAGATCGGTGGCCTCGGTCTCCTTGGTGGGCTGAGGCGTCACCGTCGGGGCCGGGTCCTCCTCCGTCGAGGGATCGCTGGTGCAGGCGGCCACGGCTGTGAGCATGACGACCGCGAGCGCCATCCGGCCGGCACGAGACTTCATCGAGTTCCCCTTGTCGTCGTCCACTGATGGGACTCAGGTCAGATGGGCCGCCGGCTGCGTCGGTCGACGCGGCGGGTGCGCCCAGTGCCTCACGATATCGTTTCGCCACAAGGCGGACGATCACGAGGGGAGCGAGGCACCATGGCGCGCGTCTCCACGACCGAGCGGGTCTTCGCCTCGTTGCGCGAGTCGATCGTCGCGGGTGAGTTCCCCGCCGGCTCGTTGCACTCGATCTACCGCCTCGCCGATCTGCTGGAGGTCTCGCGGACCCCGGTCAGGGAGGCGGTGCTGCGGCTCGCCGACATCGGGCTGGTGACGATCGAGCGCAACCGCGGGGTCCGCATCCGCGGGGTCTCGGTCGCGGACGTCCGGGAGGTCTTCGAGCTGCGCCTCATGATCGAGGTCCCGGCGGCCGCCTACGCTGCTGCCCACGCGGACGCCGAGACGGTCGCGACGATCGAGGCGGAGCTGTCGGCGATGCGCGCGTGCGTCGCCCACGACGACGAGGCCGAGTTCACCGCCCACGACCGGCTGCTCCACCACGCGATCGGCGCCGCGACGGGCAACGCCCGCCTTCAGGCCGAGGTCGCGACCCTGCGCGACTCGATCCAGGCCCGGGGCGCGTCGACCATCAGCCGGTCGCGTGACATGGCCGACGTCGCGCAGGAGCACGCGCCGATCGTCGCGGCCATCTCGACCCGCGACCCCGCCGCGGCCGCCGCGCACATGGAGGAGCACCTCGTGCACACCGCCTCACTGCTCATGGAGCAGGTCGCGACGCCGGGGGAGGACGTCGTGGACCTGGACTGGGCGCGGGGGCTGCGGGATCATCTGTACCTGCCCGGCCGGTCCGCTTCCGGGCCCTCCCCGGCGAAGTAGCATGCTAGTGTGGCGCCACGCCAGCCCCGAGGAGCGGACATGTCAGGATTCCAGCCGAGCCATCCCGAGACGGTCTTCACCTACGGGGCGCCCGGTCTCAAGTTCGGCATCGGCGCCCGGCACGAGCTGGCCCACGACCTGACCCAGCTCGAGGCGCGACGCGTGCTCGTCGTGACGGACCCCGGTGTCGCCGCGACCGGCACCCCGGGCGAGATCGCCGAGTCGTTGCGGGCCGCCTCGATCGAGGCGATCGTGTTCGACCGCTCCCGCGTCGAGCCCACCGACGCGAGCCTCGAGGAGGCCATCGCGTTCGGTCGTGCCGAGGGCCCGTTCGACGCGATCGTCGCGGTCGGCGGGGGAAGTGCGATCGACACCGCCAAGGCGGTCAATCTCCTGACGACCAACGACGGCGAGCTGATGGACTACGTCAACGCGCCGGTCGGTCGCGCCCGCGCGCCGAAAAATCCGCTGCTGCCGCTCATCGCGGTGCCGACCACGACCGGCACCGGGAGTGAGAGCACGACGATCTGCGTGCTGGACGTCGTGAGCCAGCACGTCAAGACCGGCATCTCGCACGCCCGGCTCCGTCCCGCGTTCGCGGTCGTGGACCCCGAGCTCACCCTCACGCAGCCGGCCGGCGTCACGGCGGCGTCGGGACTGGACATCCTGTGCCACGCGCTCGAGAGCTACACCGCTCGTCCGTTCGCGTCGTACGAGCACAAGCAGGCCCACGAGCGCGTCCCCTACTGCGGGTCCAACCCCATCGCGGACATGTGGTCCGAGAAGGCGCTGAGCCTCATGGCCGGATCGTTCCGCACCGCGGTGCACCGCGGCGACGACCTCGCCGCACGCACCGAGGTCGCGATGGCCGCGACCTTCGCGGGCCTCGGCTTCGGCAATGCGGGCGTCCACATCCCGCACGCCAATGCGTATCCCATCGCGGGGCAGGTCCGCGAGTTCCGGCCCGAGGGCTACGACGCGGACCACGCGATGGTCCCGCACGGCATGGCCGTCTCGCTGACCGCGCCCGCCGCGTTCCGGCACACGTTCCAGGCGGCGCCCGAGCGTCACATCCGTGCCGCCGAGCTGCTCGATCCCACCGCCGAGCGTCCGGACGACCCTGCGGAGTTCCTGCCGCAGGTGCTGGCCTCGATCATGCGCGACGTGGGCATCCCGTCGGGCATCGGCGCGGTCGGCTTCGACGAGGGGGACGTCCCCTCGCTCGTCGAGGGGACGATGAAGCAGCAGCGCCTGCTCGCCACGGCCCCCCTGGAGGTCACCGAGGACGCGGTCGCCTCGATCCTCGAGCAGTCGCTGGAGATCTGGTGACGATCACGGACACGAGGACGACCGACGTCGTCGCCGAGCTGCGGCGCCTCGGCGTCGCGGAGGTCGACGACTCCACCCTCACCCGGGCGCTCTACAGCACCGACGCCTCGCTCTATCGCGTCGTCCCGCAGGTCGTGGTTCGCCCACGAAGCACCGAGGAGGTGCTGGCGACCGTCGCCGCGTGCCGCACGACCGGGGTGCCGCTGACGTCGCGCGGGGCCGGCACCTCGATCGCCGGCAACGCGGTCGGGCCCGGCGTCGTCATCGACTTCACCCGCCACCTCAACCGGGTCCTGGACATCGACGTCGACGCCCGCACCGCGCGGGTCGAGCCGGGCACCGTCCACGCGGTGCTGCAGAAGGCCGCGACGCCGCTCGGCCTGCGGTTCGGCCCGGACCCGTCGACGCACACCCGCTGCACGGTCGGCGGCATGATCGGCAACAACGCGTGCGGCTCGCGCGCGCTCGCGTACGGCCGCACCGCCGACAACGTCATCGGCATGGACGTCGTGACGATGCGGGGCGAGGAGCTCGTCCTCGGGCCGGGGGCGAGCACGCCGTCGTCCACGCTGGACGATCTGCGGTCCCTCGTCGGGGCGAACCTGTCCACCGTCCGCACCGAGCTCGGCCGCTTCGGACGCCAGGTCTCGGGCTACAGCCTCGAGCACCTGCTGCCCGAGAACGGCTTCGACGTCGCGACGTTCATGGCCGGCACCGAGGGGACGCTGGCCACGATGACGTCCACCACGGTGCGGCTGGTCCAGGACCCGTCGTACCGTCAGGTTCTGGTGCTCGGCTACGCCTCGATGGCCGAGGCCGCCGACGACGTCCCGGCGCTGCTGCCGTTCGGGCCGACCGCGTGCGAGGGCCTCGACTCGCGGATCGTGGACGTCTACCGCACCCATCGGGGGAGCGTCCCCGACCTGCCCCGCGGCGGGGGCTGGCTCTTCGTGGAGATCTCCGGCGAGATCCCGGCCGAGATCGCCGACACCGTCGCGAGAGCCGCCCGCGCCGCGTCGGCCCTCGACCACCGTGTCGTGACGGACGCCGGCGAGCAGGCCGTGCTGTGGCGCATCCGCGAGGAGGGCGCCGGCCTGGCGACCCGCACCCTGCCGGGCAAGGCCCTGTCGGGCTGGGAGGACGCGGCAGTCCCGCCGGAGAAGCTCGGGCGCTACCTGCGCGAGCTCGACGCCCTGCTGCGCGAGAACGACCTCGACGGGGTGCCCTACGGCCACTTCGGCGACGGCTGCGTGCACATCCGCATCGACTTCCCCCTCGACGCCGAGGGCGGGCACCAGGTGTTCCGCCGCTTCCTGACCGACGCCGCGACCCAGGTGGCGAGCCTCGGCGGCTCGCTGTCGGGGGAGCACGGCGACGGCCGGGCCCGCTCCGAGCTGCTGCCGCTCATGTACTCCGCCGACGCGATCTCGCTCTTCGAGCAGGTCAAGGGAGTCCTGGATCCCGACGACCTGCTCAATCCCGGGGTGCTCGTGCGACCCGCTCCCGTGGACGCCGACCTGCGAGGTCCTGAGTCGATCCGCTCACCCGGGCGCGAGCAGCTGTCGCGGCGTCTCGGCCTGCGGCTGCTCCACGACGACGGCGATCTCGGCAAGGCCGTCCACCGCTGCACCGGCGTGGGCAAGTGCATCGCGGACAACCAGGGCTCCAACGGGGTCATGTGCCCGTCGTTCCAGGCCACCCGCGAGGAGAAGGACTCGACGAGGGGGCGGGCCCGCGTCCTGCAGGAGATGATCGACGGCCGTCTCGTCACCGGCGGCTTCCGCGCCCCTGAGGTGCACGAGGCCCTCGACCTCTGCCTGGCCTGCAAGGGCTGCCTCAACGACTGCCCGACCGGCACCGACATGGCCTCCTACAAGTCCGAGGTCCTGCACCAGTCGTACAAGGGCCGGGTGAGGCCTCGCAGCCACTACGTCCTCGGCCGGCTCCCGTTCTGGGCGCGGGTCACGTCCCCCGTCGCGCGGCTGGCCAATCTCGGGCTCCGCACCCCGGGGCTGCGGTCGATCGCCCGTTGGGTGGCCGGGGTCGACCAGCGCCGCAGCCTGCCCGCGTTCGCGACGCGGCGATTCTCCCGCGCAGCCCGGCCGCAGCTGCGGGGCGACCGGTCGAAGGTCGTCATCTGGGCGGACTCGTTCACGGAGTACTTCTCGACCGACGGGGGACAGGCCGCGCTGCGCGTGCTGGACGGCGCCGGTTACGACGTCGAGGTGCTGAGCCGACCCCAGTGCTGCGGGCTGACCTGGATCACGACGGGGCAGCTCGACACCGCCCGGACGATGATCGAACGGGCGATCGACCAGCTGCACCCCTACGTCACGGCCGGGGTGCCCGTGGTCGGCCTGGAGCCGTCGTGCCTCGCGGTCCTGCGCTCGGACGCCGTCGAGCTCGTCGACGACCCGCGTGCGGTCGACGTCGCCGCGGGCGTGTTCACACTGTCGGAGCTGCTGCAGCGCACCGAGGGGTGGACGCCTCCGGACCTCACGGGGACGACCCTCGTCGTGCAGCCGCACTGCCACCAGGCGTCAGTGCTCGGCTTCGAGGCCGATCTCGCGATCATGACCGCGACCGGCGCGACGATCGACCGGCTCTCGGGGTGCTGCGGGCTGGCCGGCAACTTCGGGGTCGAGAAGGGGCACTACGAGGTGTCGGTGGCCGTCGCCGAGCAGCAACTCATGCCGGCGATCCGGAACGCCCCCACGGGGGCGGTCGTCGTCGCGGACGGCTTCTCGTGCCGCACCCAGCTCGACGACCTCGCGGCGGTGCAGGCCGTCCACCTGGCCCAGCTCCTCGACCCGGCCGAGAACGGCTGAGTGAGATGACGCAGCGCCCCGGCGGGCAGATCGACGTCTTCGGCGAGCTGGGCGCTGCGACGTCCCGATTCGCCGATCTCGTCGGTCAGGCCACCGGCGACGAGGCGGTCCCGGCTTGTGAGGGATGGACCGTGCGCGACCTGGCCGTGCACCTCGGGGCGATCCACCGCTGGGCTGCCGCCATCGTGATCGGCGGTCAGCGGGTGCCCGAGCCCACGCCGTTGATCGCCGGGCCGATCGGCTCCTGGTACGCCGGCACCGCGGAGGCCCTCCTCGCCGTGCTGCGGGCGGTCAGCCCCGACGAGATCGTCCCCAACTTCTCCCGCATCGACGAGACCGCTGCCTTCTGGCCGCGCCGCCAGCTGCACGAGACGACCGTCCACGTGGTCGACCTCCAGCAGGCCCTCGGCCACGGGGCCGGGCAGTGGGCGGTCCCGGCGCAGATCGCAGCCGACGGCATCGACGAGGTGCTCAGGATCTTCTTCCCCCGTCTGACCGCCGGCGGACGTGGGCCGGACGTCCGCTCGCGCATCAGGTTCGTCGCCGCGGACCTCGATCGTTCCTGGATCATCGCGCCCGGCGAGGGGGAGTCCGACCCGCCGGTGCAGATGCCCCCGACCGCCGAGGCCGACGCCGTCGTGACCGGCTCGGCGTCCGATCTGTACCTCGCGCTGTGGCACCGTGTGCCCCCGGAATCCCTGCAATTCCAGGGAGATGACGGGCTCGCCCTGCTGGCAGGCCGCACGACACCCTGACTCCCGACGGACAGCCGTGCCGTGCACGCGCCACGCCTGCGCCGCGCGGGTGATCCGCCCCGCAGACGGTGGTCGACGATGATTTGGACTGTGCCGCGGGGACCGGTAGTATTAGGAGCCGTGCCTGAACTCCTCAGGCCGTTGCGCACATCCCGCCAGAGGTTTGGGGCGGTGAGCGCATCACGACTCATGGCTCGCGCCAGCCAGAAGAAGGAAGTTTGTAGTGCCCACGATCAACCAGCTGGTCCGCAAGGGCCGCCAGCGCAAGGTCGTCAAGACGACGACCCCCGCGCTCAAGGGTTCACCTCAGCGTCGCGGTGTCTGCACCCGCGTCTACACGACCACCCCGAAGAAGCCGAACTCGGCGCTTCGCAAGGTCGCTCGTGTGAAGCTCTCCAGTGGTACCGAGGTCACTGCATACATTCCCGGCGAGGGCCACAACCTGCAGGAGCACTCGATCGTGCTCGTGCGTGGCGGTCGAGTCAAGGATCTGCCCGGTGTCCGTTACAAGATCATCCGCGGCGCACTCGACACGCAGGCAGTCAAGGGCCGCAAGCAGGCTCGCAGCCTGTACGGCGCCAAGAAGGAGAAGAAGTAATGCCTCGTAAGGGTCCCGCCCCGAAGCGCGTCGTCGAGACTGATCCGGTCTACGGAAGCCAGCTCGTCACTTCACTCATCAACAAGGTCCTGGTCGACGGCAAGAAGCAGGTCGCCCAGCGCATCGTCTACGCCGCCCTCGAGGGCACGCGTGAGAAGTCGGGCACCGACCCGGTCATCACGCTCAAGCGCGCGCTCGACAACGTCAAGCCCGCGATCGAGGTCAAGAGCCGCCGCGTCGGTGGCGCGACCTACCAGGTCCCGATCGAGGTCCGCGCCGTTCGCCAGAACACGCTGGCCCTGCGCTGGCTCGTGAGCTACGCCGGCGCCCGTCGTGAGAAGACCATGGCCGAGCGCCTCCAGAACGAGCTGCTCGACGCCAGCAACGGCCTCGGCGGCGCGGTCAAGAAGCGTGAGGACACGCACAAGATGGCTGAAGCCAACAAGGCGTTCGCTCACTACCGCTGGTAACCAAGCACCACCACCACTCCTCGCCGTGATCCGGCGGGGGTCCCGCATCAAAGGAAGCGATCACACTCGTGGCAACCGACATCACCACCGACCTCAGCAGGGTCCGCAACATCGGCATCATGGCGCACATCGATGCCGGCAAGACCACGACGACCGAACGCATCCTCTTCTACACCGGTATCACGTACAAGATCGGTGAGGTCCACGACGGCGGCGCCACGATGGACTGGATGGAGCAGGAGCAGGAGCGCGGCATCACGATCACGTCTGCCGCGACGACCTGCTGGTGGAAAGACAACCAGATCAACATCATCGACACCCCCGGGCACGTCGACTTCACCGTCGAGGTCGAGCGCAACCTGCGCGTCCTCGACGGTGCGGTCGCCGTGTTCGACGGTGTCGCCGGCGTGGAGCCGCAGTCCGAGACGGTCTGGCGCCAGGCCGACAAGTACGGCGTCCCGCGCATGTGCTTCGTCAACAAGCTCGACCGCACCGGCGCCAGCTTCGACTTCTGCGTCAAGACGATCCGTGAGCGCCTCGGCGCGACGGCCCTGGTCCTGCAGGTCCCGATCGGCGCCGAGAGCGACTTCATCGGAGTCGTCGACCTGGTCGGCAACCGCGCCCTGGTGTGGCGCGGTGAGACCCAGATGGGTGAGGACTACACGGTCGAGGAGATCCCGGCCGACCTGGTCGACGTCGCCGCCGCTGCGCGCAACGACATGATCGAGACCCTGGCCGACAACGACGACGAGTTCGCCGAGGCCTACCTCGACGGCGCCGAGATCACCCCCGAGCTGCTGAAGCCGGCCATCCGTCGCGCGACGCTGGCCGCCAAGCTCAACCCGGTGCTGTGCGGCACCGCGTTCAAGAACAAGGGCATCCAGCCCCTGCTCGACGCGGTCATCGACTTCCTGCCCAACCCGCTGGACGTCGGCGCCGTCACCGGCACCGACCCGCGTGACGAGACGGTCACCGACACCCGCGAGCCCAAGGAGAGCGAGCCCTTCGCGGCCCTGGCGTTCAAGATCGCGTCCGACCCGCACCTGGGCAAGCTGACCTACCTGCGCGTCTACTCCGGTCGCCTCGAGTCCGGCTCCACGGTCATCAACGTGACCAAGGGCCGCAAGGAGCGCATCGGCAAGATCTACCAGATGCACGCCAACAAGCGTGCCGAGATCGCGTCGGTCGGCGCCGGTCAGATCGTCGCCGTCATGGGTCTGAAGGACACCACGACCGGCGAGACCCTGGCCGACCCGCAGAAGCAGATCGTCCTGGAGTCCATGACGTTCCCCGCGCCGGTCATCCAGGTCGCGATCGAGCCCAAGACCAAGAGCGACCAGGAGAAGCTCGGCACGGCCATCCAGCGCCTCGCCGAGGAGGACCCGACGTTCCAGGTCCACACCGACGAGGAGACGGGTCAGACCATCATCGCCGGCATGGGCGAGCTGCACCTCGACATCCTCGTGGACCGCATGAAGCGCGAGTTCAACGTCGAGGCCAACGTCGGCAAGCCGCAGGTCGCGTACCGCGAGACCATCAAGCGCAAGGTCGAGAACGTCAGCTACACCCACAAGAAGCAGACGGGTGGCTCCGGCCAGTTCGCCAAGGTCATCATCTCGATCGAGCCCACGGGCCCGATCGCCGGTGGCGAGGGTGGCTACGAGTTCGACAACGCTGTCACGGGTGGACGCGTTCCCCGTGAGTACATTCCCTCCGTCGACCAGGGTGCGCAGGACGCCATGCAGTTCGGTGTCCTCGCCGGCTACCAGATGGTCGACGTCAAGGTCACCCTGGAGGACGGCGCGTACCACGACGTCGACTCCTCGGAGCTCGCCTTCAAGCTCGCCGGTTCCATGGCGTTCAAGGAAGCAGCTCGCAAGGCCGATCCGGTGATCCTCGAGCCCGTGTTCGCGGTCGAGGTCACCACGCCCGAGGACTACATGGGCGACGTGATCGGCGACCTCAACTCTCGCCGTGGCCAAGTCCAGGCCATGGAGGAGGGCATGGGCGGCGTCAAGATCATCAAGGCGATCGTTCCCCTGTCCGAGATGTTCGGGTACGTCGGCGACCTGAGGTCCAAGACCTCGGGCCGTGCGTCATACTCGATGCAGTTCGACTCCTACGCGGAGGTTCCCAAGAACGTCGCGGAAGAGATCATCAAAAAGGCCCGCGGCGAGTAACAGCGGTCCATCTCATAAGATGGCCTGAGGGACTCGTGCCGCGAGTATCCGACGGCGTTCAACAGCAACCAATTCGAAGAAGGAGCCCCACGTGGCTAAGGCGAAGTTCGAGCGGACCAAGCCGCACATGAACATCGGCACCATCGGTCACATCGACCACGGTAAGACGACTCTTACCGCGGCGATCACCAAGGTGCTGCACGACAAGTACCCCGACCTGAACGAGGCCTCGGCCTTCGACCAGATCGACAAGGCGCCGGAAGAGAAGCAGCGCGGAATCACGATCTCCATCTCGCACGTCGAGTACCAGACCGAGAACCGCCACTACGCGCACGTCGACTGCCCGGGTCACGCGGACTATGTCAAGAACATGATCACGGGTGCGGCTCAGATGGATGGCGCGATCCTCGTGGTCGCCGCCACCGACGGCCCCATGCCCCAGACGCGCGAGCACGTGCTGCTCGCTCGCCAGGTCGGCGTGCCCGCGATGGTTGTCGCGCTCAACAAGTGCGACATGGTCGATGACGAAGAGATCCTGGAGCTCGTCGAGCTCGAGGTCCGTGAGCTCCTGAGCGATCAGGAGTTCGACGGTGACAACGTCCCCGTCGTCCAGGTCGCCGCTCACCCGGCGCTCCAGGGCGATGCCAAGTGGGGCGAGTCGATCCTCGAGCTCATGCAGGCTGTCGACGACTACATCCCGATGCCCCCGCGTGAGACGGACAAGCCGTTCCTCATGCCCGTCGAGGACGTCTTCACGATCACCGGTCGTGGAACCGTCATCACCGGTCGTATCGAGCGCGGTGTCATCAAGGTCAACGAGACCGTCGACATCGTCGGCATCCGCGACACGAAGCAGACCACCACGGTCACCGGCATCGAGATGTTCCGCAAGCTGCTCGACGAGGGTCAGGCCGGCGAGAACGTCGGACTGCTGCTTCGCGGCACCAAGCGCGAAGACGTCGAGCGCGGCATGGTCATCATCGCGCCCGGTTCCACGACTCCCCACACGGAGTTCGAGGGCCAGGTCTACATCCTGTCGAAGGAGGAGGGCGGCCGTCACACGCCGTTCTTCAACAACTACCGTCCGCAGTTCTACTTCCGCACCACGGACGTCACCGGCGTCGTCACGCTGCCCGAGGGCACCGAGATGGTCATGCCCGGCGACAACACCGAGATGAGCGTTCAGCTGATCCAGCCGATCGCCATGGAAGAGGGCCTGCGCTTCGCCATCCGCGAGGGTGGCCGCACGGTCGGCGCAGGTCGCGTCACGAAGATCAACAAGTGAGCTAGCACCACCTGCTCTCTGCAAGGGCCCCGTCCAGCTTCGGCTGGGCGGGGCCCTTCGCGTCGGTGCACGTGCTCGCTGCGGGACACGGGGTCGTGGTTCGCCCCAGCACCGCCTAGCCTTGGAGCATGGGACACGATCACGCGCACGGCACGGGCGTGCAGCACCGGGGACGCCTCGCGGCGGTCCTCGGCCTGTCGCTGCTCGTGCTGGTCGTCGAGGCCGTCGTCGCGCTGATGACCGGCAGCCTGGCGCTGCTCGCGGACGCGGGCCACGTGCTGGGCGACTCGTTCGGCATCGTCATGGCGCTGGCCGCGATCACGGTCGCGCAGCGCGGGGGAGGGCCGGGCTCGCGCCGGTCGTTCGGCTACCAACGCACCGAGATCCTGGCGGCCGGGCTCAACGGACTGATCCTGGTCGGGCTGTCGGTGTGGGTCGCGGTGAGCGCGGTGCGCCGCTTCGGTGACGCCCCCGAGCTCGACGGCGGGCTGATCCTCCTGGCCGGCGGCCTGGGCCTCGCGGCCAATGTCGCCGGTCTGCTCCTGCTGCGCAGCGGCTCGGAGAGCAATCTCAACGTCCGTGGCGCGTACCTCGAGGTCGTGGGCGATGCGCTCGGCTCGGTTGCGGTGCTGGCGTCCGCGAGCGTGATCCTGCTCACCGACTGGTACGCCGCCGACGCGATCGCGTCCCTCGTGATCGCCGCGATGATCCTGCCCCGCGCGATCTCCCTGCTGAAGGACGTCGTCGAGGTGCTGCTGGAGTCGACGCCCGAGGGCGTGGACCTGGTCGAGCTGCGCGAGCACATCGTCGGCACCGAGGGCGTCAAGGACGTCCATGACCTGCACGTGTGGACGATCACCTCGGGGATGCCGGTGATGAGCGCCCACGTCGTGGTCGACGAGGGCATCACCGGGATGGACGAGGCGCACGCGGTCCTCGACCGCCTGCGGGGGTGTCTCGCAAGCCACTTCGACGTCGAGCACTCGACCTTCCAGATTGAGCCCGCGGGGCATCAGGACTCCGAGCGGCACGTCCATCACTGAGCACACCGCGTCGCGGGCAGGCCTCGATTTGTCTTTCCCTGCACGGGTCTGTCAGAATAGTTCGGTTGCTCCGGCTCGATCGCTGGGGCGCTGACGTCCGGCATCTCACGCCGAACACATGAGGTCAGTGCCGAAACTGAGATCGAGCTCGTCCCGCTGCGGCGGGTCCAACCACCTAACTCGACAAGTGTGTGACGTCTGTGCCCGAGTGGCCGCGACACGCCCGACCTCGGGGGTCGGCGGGAGGGAGGAGCCTTTCTTCCCCCAACCGGGGGCGAGACTGCGAAGCGAACGAACGTAAAGGACAAGCGAGAGCATGGCGGGACAAAAAATCCGTATCCGGCTCAAGGCCTACGACCACGAGGTCATTGACACGTCGGCACGCAAGATCGTCGACACGGTGACGCGCACGGGCGCCAAGGTCGCAGGACCGGTGCCGTTGCCCACCGAGAAGAACGTTTTCTGCGTGATCCGTTCGCCGCACAAGTACAAGGACAGCCGCGAGCACTTCGAGATGCGCACCCACAAGCGCCTCATCGACATCATTGACCCGACGCCGAAGACAGTCGACTCGCTCATGCGCCTCGACCTGCCTGCCGGCGTCGACATCGAGATCAAGCTCTGAGGGGAGTCAGCGACCAATGAGCGACACCAGCACAGCCACCACGCGCGGCCTCCTCGGCCGCAAGCTCGGCATGACCCAGGTCTGGGATGCCGACAACAAGATCGTTCCCGTCACCGTCATCGCGGCCGACACCAACGTCGTCACGCAGATCCGCACGCGTGAGACCGACGGCTACTCCGCCGTCCAGGTCGGCTTCGGCGAGATCGACGGCCGCAAGGTCAACAAGCCGGTCTCCGGTCACTTCGCGAAGGCCGGCGTCACGCCCCGTCGCCACGTGGTCGAGATCCGCACCGAGGCCATCGCCGACTTCACGCTGGGCCAGGAGATCTCCCCGGAGATCTTCGCCGCCGGGGACGTCGTCGACGTCACCGCGACCAGCAAGGGCAAGGGCTTCGCCGGCGTCATGAAGCGTCACGGCTTCTCCGGCGTGGGCGCCTCGCACGGCGCGCACCGCAACCACCGCAAGCCCGGCTCGATCGGTGGCTGCGCCACCCCGGGTCGTGTCTTCAAGGGTCTGCGCATGGCCGGCCACATGGGTGCCGAGCAGGTCACCACCCAGAACCTCAAGGTCCACGCGGTCGACATCGACAAGGGCGTCATCCTCATCAAGGGCGCCGTTCCCGGCCCCAAGGGTGCTCTCGTCGTCATCCGCTCTGCAGTGAAGGGAGCCTGACGTCATGGCACTCGATCTTCCCAAGGGCAGCATTGATGCCCAGCTGCCCGTCGACATCTTCGACGTCCAGACCAACATCCCGCTGATCCACCAGGTCGTCGTCGCGCAGCTCGCTGCGGCACGCCAGGGCACGCACAGCACCAAGACGCGCGGGGAGGTGTCCGGCGGTGGCAAGAAGCCCTACCGCCAGAAGGGCACCGGCCGTGCTCGTCAGGGCTCGATCCGTGCACCCCAGTACAACGGTGGTGGAACGGTCCACGGCCCGACGCCGCGTTCGTACGACCAGCGCACGCCCAAGAAGATGAAGGCTGCCGCTCTGCGTGGTGCCCTGTCGGACCGGGCCCGCACAGGTCGTCTGCACGTCGTCGAGAGCATCGTGGGAGGCGACGCGCCGTCCACGAAGGCTGCGATCGCCACGCTGCGCGGCCTCACGCCTCGCCCCCGCGTGCTGATCGTCGTCGACCGTGACGACACGCTCACGGCGCTCAGCCTGCGCAACGTCGACAACACGGTCATCCTGACCTTCGACCAGCTCAACACGTACGACGTGCTGAAGGCCGATGACCTGGTCTTCACGCAGAGCGCGTTCGACGCGTTCGTGGCGGCCCGCTCGGCCGAGGGCAGCGACACCATCGCCCTCAGCGAGCTGGCCACCGAGGTCTCCAGCAAGGACGCCGCCCCGGCGCCCAAGAAGGCGACCGCCAAGAAGGCGCCGGCCAAGAAGGCTGCTGCTGCGGCACCCGCCGACGAGGCCCCGGCTGCTGACGCGGCCGAGGGCAGCACCGTCCCGGCCAACGCCACGGCGACCCAGCCCTACGGCCCGGGCTCGAAGGCCCCCCTGAAGAGCGGCAACGCTCCCAAGGGCCACGAGGTCAAGGGCGCCGAGGGTCACTTCCACACGGCCGATGACGCGGGCTACGACGACGTCGAGGCCGAGGTCTGGTTCGACTCGGCCGAGACGGCTGAGGCTGCCGGCTTCACCAAGGCAGGAGACGACAAGTGAGCACGATCCACAAGGACCACCGCGACGTTCTGATCGCGCCGGTCGTCAGCGAGAAGAGCTACGGCCTGCTCGACGACAACAAGTACACGTTCGTGGTGCACCCCGATGCCAACAAGACGGAGATCAAGATCGCCGTCGAGAAGATCTTCGGCGTCAAGGTCACCGCGGTCAACACGCTCAACCGCAAGGGCAAGACGCGTCGTACGCGCTCGGGGCTCGGCAAGCGCAAGGACACGAAGCGCGCAATCGTCAGTGTCGCCGCCGGCCAGAGCATCGACATCTTCTCGAGCCCGAGCAACTGAGGACTGAGGACTAATGGCTATTCGCAAGTACAAGCCGACAACGCCGGGCCGTCGTGGCTCGAGCGTCGCCGACTTCGCCGAGATCACCCGCACGACGCCGGAGAAGTCCCTGGTGGAGCCGCTGCCCAAGAAGGGTGGCCGCAACAACCAGGGCCGGATCACGACGCGTCACCAGGGCGGTGGACACAAGCGTGCCTACCGCATCATCGACTTCCGTCGCTACGACAAGGACGGCGTCCCCGCGAAGGTCGCTCACATCGAGTACGACCCCAACCGCACGGCGCGCATCGCGCTCCTGCACTACGCGGACGGCGAGAAGCGCTACATCATCGCGCCTGACGGCATCGCCCAGGGCCAGGCCATCGAGTCCGGCGCTGCTGCGGACATCAAGGTCGGCAACAACCTGCCGCTGCGCAACATCCCCGTCGGCACGCAGATCCACGCCGTGGAGCTGCGCCCCGGTGGCGGCGCCAAGATGGGCCGTTCGGCCGGTGTGCGCGTGCAGCTCGTCGCCAAGGAGGGCAACAAGGCTCAGCTGCGTCTGCCCTCGGGCGAGATGCGCTACGTCGACGTCCGCTGCCGCGCCACGATCGGCGAGGTCGGCAACGCCGAGCAGTCCAACATCAACTGGGGCAAGGCAGGCCGCAACCGCTGGAAGGGCAAGCGCCCGACCGTCCGTGGTGTCGCCATGAACCCGGTCGACCACCCGCACGGCGGTGGTGAGGGCAAGACGTCCGGTGGACGTCACCCGGTCTCCCCGTGGGGCAAGCCGGAAGGCCGTACGCGCAAGCGCAAGGCCAGCGACTCCCAGATCGTCCGCCGCCGCAAGTCCGGCCGCTGAGAAGGATTGGTTTACAGATGCCACGTAGTTTGAAGAAGGGCCCGTTCGTCGACGGGCACCTCGAGAAGAAGGTCGACGCGCAGAACGCCGCCGACACCCACACCGTGATCAAGACCTGGTCGCGCCGCTCGATGATCCTGCCGTCCTTCATCGGACACACGATCGCCGTGCACGACGGCCGCAAGCACGTGCCCGTGTTCATCACGGACTCGATGGTGGGTCACAAGCTGGGCGAGTTCGCCCCGACCCGCACGTTCCGCGGACACGAGAAGGATGACCGGAAGGCGAAGAGGCGATGAGTGCAGCTACCCGTGACAGCGTGAGCGCACGGCGCGAGCGGCTCCTGGGCGACGAGCCCGGTGCGTTCGCCGTGGCTCGCTTCGTGCGCGTCACTGCGCAGAAGTCGCGCCGCATCGGCGACCTGATCCGCGGCGAGTCCGTGGACAACGCCCTGGCCACCCTGCAGTTCGCGCCGCAGGCCGTCGCCGAGGTGTTCTACAAGCTCGTCGAGAGCGCCGCTGCGAACGCCGCGACCACCGAGGGGCTCGACCGCTCCTCGCTGATCATCACCACGGTCCTCGTCGACGAGGGCCCGACGATGAAGCGCTGGCGTCCCCGCGCCAAGGGTGCGGCCAACCGCATCCTCAAGCGCAGCAGCCACCTGACCGTGGTCGTCCAGCCGGCCGACTTCGTCGAGGGCAAGCGCCTCGCCGCGGCCACCAAAAACTCCAAGAAGAAGGGCGGGAACCGATAGTGGGACAGAAGATCAACCCGCACGGGTTCCGACTGGGCATCTCGACGGATCACAAGAGCCGTTGGTACGCCGACAAGCTCTACAAGAGCTACGTCGGAGAAGACGTGCAGATCCGTCGGATGCTCACCAAGGGCATGGACCGCGCCGGCATCAGCCGTGTCGAGATCGAGCGCACGCGTGACCGCGTCCGCGTCGACATCCACACCGCTCGCCCCGGCATCGTCATCGGCCGCCGTGGCGCCGAGGCCGACCGCATCCGCGGCGACCTCGAGAAGCTCACGGGCAAGCAGGTGCAGCTGAACATCCTCGAGGTCAAGAACCCCGAGATGGACGCGCAGCTGGTCGCCCAGGGCGTCGCCGAGCAGCTCTCGGGCCGCGTGCAGTTCCGTCGCGCGATGCGCAAGGCGATGCAGTCGACCATGCGCTCGGGCGCCAAGGGCATCCGTATCCAGTGCTCGGGCCGCCTCGGTGGCGCCGAGATGTCGCGCTCGGAGTTCTACCGCGAGGGCCGCGTGCCCCTGCACACGCTCCGTGCTGACGTCGACTACGGCTTCTACGAGGCCAAGACGACCTTCGGCCGCATCGGCGTGAAGGTCTGGATCTACAAGGGCGAGGTCGCGGGTACCCGCGCCGAGCGCGAGGCAGAAGCTGCCAAGCGTGCCGCCGCCCCCGGCAGCAACCGTCGTCCCGCCCGTGGCGGAGCCGCTGGTGGCGCGCGTCGTCCCGAGCGTCCCGCCCGCGACGAGGCCGCTCCGGCGACCGACGCTGCCGCTTCGACCCAGGCGCCGGCCGAGGCCGTCGCCGCTACTCCTGCAGGGGAGGGTTCCTGATGTTGATGCCCCGTAGGGTCAAGTACCGCAAGCAGCACCACCCCGACCGTCGCGGCGCCGCCAAGGGCGGCACCGAGCTGGCGTTCGGCGACTACGGCATCCAGTGCGTGACCGCCGCCTACGTGACGAACCGTCAGATCGAGTCCGCTCGTATCGCCATGACGCGTCACATCAAGCGTGGCGGCAAGGTGTGGATCAACATCTACCCCGATCGCCCGCTGACCAAGAAGCCCGCCGAGACCCGCATGGGTTCCGGCAAGGGATCGCCCGAGTGGTGGGTCGCCAACGTCAAGCCCGGACGCGTCATGTTCGAGCTGTCCGGTGTCGACGAGAAGACGGCTCGCGAGGCCATGCGCCGCGCGATCCACAAGCTTCCCATGAAGGCCCGTTTCATCACCCGAGAGACAGGTGAGCTGTGATGGCAGCCGTGACCACCGCCGCGGAGCTCCGCGCCGTGAGCGTCGAGGACCTGGCCGAGAAGCTGGCCGAGGCCAAGGAAGAGCTGTTCAACCTGCGCTTCCAGAACGCGACCGGACAGCTCGACAACACCGCCCGACTTCGGGCCGTGCGCAAGGACATCGCCCGGATCTACACCGTGATGCGCGAGCGCGAGCTCGGCATCGTCGAGACCTCCTCCGACGAGGTGTCGCAGGCATGACCGACAAGAATCAGAAGGACGAGGCAGTGACCGAACGCACCGCTCGCAAGACCCGCGAGGGTCTTGTCGTCAGCGACAAGATGGACAAGACCGTCGTGGTCGATGTCGAGGACCGCGTCAAGCACGCGCTCTACGGCAAGGTCCTGCGTCGCAACATCAAGCTCAAGGCTCACGACGAGTCCAACGCTGCCGGCGTCGGCGACCGGGTCCTCATCATGGAGACCCGTCCGCTCTCGGCGACCAAGCGTTGGCGCATCGTCGAGATCCTCGAGAAGGCCAAGTAGGAGACGACAGATGATTCAGCAGGAGTCTCGACTCAAGGTCGCCGACAACACCGGTGCAAAGGAAATCCTCTGCATCCGTGTCCTCGGCGGATCTGGCCGGCGTTATGCAGGCATCGGCGACACGATCGTCGCCACTGTCAAGGACGCGATCCCCGGCGGAAACGTCAAGAAGGGTGACGTCGTCAAGGCTGTCGTCGTGCGCACCGTCAAGGAGCGCCGTCGTCCCGATGGCTCGTACATCAAGTTCGACGAGAACGCAGCCGTCATCCTCAAGGCGGACGGAGATCCGCGTGGAACGCGCATCTTCGGCCCCGTCGGCCGTGAGCTTCGCGACAAGAAGTTCATGCGCATCATCTCTCTCGCACCGGAGGTGCTCTGACATGGCCCGCAAAGGCAACGTCAGCATTCGCAAGGGTGACCAGGTCAAGGTCATCGCTGGCAAGGACAAGGGCGTCACGGGCGCGGTCATCGAAGTGATCGCCGAGCACGACCGTGTCGTCGTCGAAGGCGTCAACCGCATCAAGCGTCACACCAAGCCGACCCAGGCCGGTGGCGCAGGATCCGGTGGCATCATCACCAGCGAAGCCCCCATCCACATCTCGAACGTCATGCTGCTCGCCGACAAGGAGCCGACCCGTGTCGGCTACCGTCGCGACGACGTCACCAAGACGCGTCCCGACGGATCCACGTACGGCGCACAGCGCAGCGTCCGCATCGCCAAGAAGACCGGAAAGGAGATCTGAGAATGAGCGAGACACAGACGGCCCCCCGTCTCAAGACGCGCTACCGCGAGGAGATCCTTCCGGCCCTGCGCGAGCAGTTCGACTACGACAACGTCATGCAGGTTCCCGGCCTCACCAAGATCGTCGTCAACATGGGCGTCGGCGAGGCTGCCCGCGACGGCAAGCTGATCGAGGGCGCGATTCGCGACCTCACGGCCATCACGGGTCAGAAGCCGCAGGTCACCAAGGCCCGCAAGTCCATCGCGCAGTTCAAGCTGCGTGAGGGCATGCCGATCGGCACGCACGTCACGCTGCGTGGCGACCGCATGTGGGAGTTCCTCGATCGTCTCCTGACGCTCGCGCTGCCCCGCATCCGCGACTTCCGTGGTCTGAGCCCCAAGCAGTTCGACGGCCGTGGCAACTACACGTTCGGTCTGACCGAGCAGGTCATGTTCCACGAGATCGACCAGGACAAGATCGACCGCTCGCGCGGCATGGACATCACGGTCGTCACGACGGCGACCAACGACGAGGAGGGGCGCGCGCTGCTCAAGCTGCTCGGCTTCCCCTACAAGGAGAACTGACATGGCGAAGACTGGACTCAAGGTCAAGGCCGCTCGCAAGCCGAAGTTCGCAGTCCGCGGCTACACCCGCTGCCAGCGTTGCGGTCGCCCGCGCTCGGTGTACAAGAAGTTCGGCCTCTGCCGCATCTGCCTTCGCGAGATGGCACACCGCGGTGAGCTCCCGGGCATCACCAAGAGCTCCTGGTAACCACCCACCTCTTTTGACAGTCGAAGGTCCCTGCGCACCGCGGAGGGAAACCACGGCAGGAATGGAAAACACACACTCATGACAATGACCGATCCGATCGCAGACATGCTCACGCGTGTCCGCAACGGCAATCAGGCGTACCACGACAGCGTGTCGATGCCCTACTCCAAGCTGAAGGCCGGCGTCGCCGAGATCCTGAAGCAGGAGGGCTACATCACGTCCATCGACGTCGCCGAGCCCAAGGAGGGCGAGGTCGGCAAGACGCTGACCATCACCCTCAAGTACGGTCCGCACCGCGAGCGCTCGATCGCCGGCATCCGTCGCATCAGCAAGCCGGGTCTTCGCGTCTACGCGAAGTCGACCGGTCTGCCCAAGGTCCTCGGCGGCCTCGGTGTCGCGATCATCTCGACCAGCCAGGGTCTGCTCACGGACCGCCAGGCCAACCAGAAGGGCGTAGGCGGAGAAGTCCTCGCCTACGTCTGGTGAGAGGGGTCTGACACATGTCACGCATTGGCAAGATTCCCGTCACGGTTCCCTCGGGCGTCGAGGTCACCATCGAGGGCCAGGACGTCCGCGTCAAGGGTCCCAAGGGCGAGCTCACGCACACCGTCGCCGAGCCGATCACGGTCCGCAAGGACGAGGACGGCACGCTCGCGATCGAGCGTCCGAACGACGAGCGACGCAGCAAGGCGCTCCACGGCCTCTCGCGCACCCTGATCAGCAACATGGTCATCGGTGTCACCGAGGGCTACGAGAAGAAGCTCGAGATCGTCGGCGTCGGTTACCGCGTCGCGGCCAAGGGTCCGACTGACCTCGAGTTCGCGCTCGGCTTCAGCCACCCGGTGCCCGTCAAGGCTCCCGAGGGCATCACGTTCTCGGTCGAGTCGCCCACCAAGTTCGCCGTCCACGGCATCGACAAGCAGGCCGTCGGTGAGGTCGCAGCGAACATCCGCAAGATCCGCAAGCCCGAGCCCTACAAGGGCAAGGGTGTGCGCTATGCCGGCGAGCACGTCCGCCGCAAGGTCGGAAAGGCTGGTAAGTAGCTCATGGCTATCTCGATCAGGCACAACAAGAGCACCAAGGGTCGTACCGCGTCGCGTCTGCGCCGCCAGATCCGTGGTCGCAAGAAGATCCAGGGATCGGCCGAGCGTCCGCGTCTGGTCATCACCCGCTCCAGCAAGCACATGGTTGCCCAGATCGTCGACGACCTCGAGGGACACACCCTCGCGTCCGCGTCGACGATGGAGGCCGACCTGCGTTCGTCGAGCGACGACAAGACGGCCAAGGCCAAGCGCGTCGGCGAGCTCGTCGCGGACCGTGCCAAGGCTGCAGGCGTCGAGACGGTCGTCTTCGACCGCGCCGGCAACAAGTACGCCGGTCGCGTCGCAGCACTGGCCGACGGCGCCCGCGAGGGTGGGCTGGAGTTCTGATGACCAACAACACTGAATTTCTCTCAAACGTGAGGAGTGCCGCATGAGCGGGCAGCAGCGCCGCGGAGGCGGAGGCGGACGCGGTCGTAATGATCGCGGCGCCGAGAAGTCGCAGTACATCGAGAAGGTCGTCACGATCAACCGTGTCGCCAAGGTCGTCAAGGGTGGTCGTCGCTTCAGCTTCACCGCCCTCGTGATCGTCGGCGACGGCGACGGACAGGTCGGCATCGGCTACGGCAAGGCCAAGGAAGTCCCCACCGCGATCGCGAAGGGCGTCGAAGAGGCCAAGAAGTCCTTCTTCCGCGTCCCGCGCATCCAGGGCACCATCCCGCACCCGGTGCAGGGCGAGAAGGCGGCTGGCGTCGTCTTCCTTCGTCCCGCATCGCCCGGTACCGGCGTCATCGCCGGTGGCCCGGTGCGTGCAGTGCTCGAGGCGGCCGGCGTCCACGACGTCCTGTCGAAGTCGCTCGGCTCGTCGAACGCGATCAACATCGTGCACGCGACGGTCGCAGCTCTTCGCATGCTCGAGTCGCCTGAGCAGGTGGCCCAGCGCCGCGGCCTGACGGTCGAGGAGGTCGCTCCGGCGGCGCTCCTGCGGGCCGGCAAGGAAGGCATCGCCGAGGCCAAGGCCAAGGCTGACGCCGGGGTAGGTGCCTGATGGCCAAGCTCCAGGTGACCCAGACCAAGTCCGGCATCGGACGCAAGCAGAACCAGCGCGACACCCTGCGCTCGCTCGGTCTGAAGAGGATCGGCGACGTGGTTGTCGTTGAGGATCGTCCCGAGATCCGCGGCATGGCGACGTCCATCCCGCACCTCGTCGACGTCAAGGAGGTGGACTGATCATGGCGCTCAAGCTTCATCACCTGCGCCCGGCCCCCGGGGCCAAGACCGCCAAGACCCGTGTGGGTCGTGGTGAGGGCTCGAAGGGCAAGACCGCCGGCCGTGGAACCAAGGGCACCGCAGCCCGCTACCAGGTTCCCGTCGGCTTCGAGGGTGGACAGGTTCCCATCCACATGCGCCTGCCGAAGCTGAAGGGGTTCAAGAACCCGTTCCGCGAGGAGTACCAGGTCGTCAACCTGGATCGCATCCAGGAGCTCTACCCCGAGGGTGGTGACATCGACGTCGCGTCGCTGGTCGCCAACGGAGCGGTCCGCAAGGGACGTCCCGTCAAGGTCCTCGGTCAGGGCGACATCAACGTCAAGGTCCAGGTCACGGCGGACAAGTTCTCCGCCTCGGCCAAGACCAAGATCGAAGCAGCAGGCGGCAGCGTCACCATTCTTGGCTGACGCGTCCGGGGCAGGGCGAGAGCCCTGCCCCGGCTGTTTTGCTGGCTGTTAGAGTCAGCACGCGGGCGCGAGCCCGCTTTTGTCCGTTCACATCGATCACTCTCAGTGCACGAGGAGGACCGCGGTGCTCAGCGCCTTCGTCCACGCGTTTCGAACGCCAGACCTGCGGAAGAAGATCCTCTTCGTCCTGTTCGTCATCGTCCTGTTCCGTCTCGGCTCCACGATGCCGGCTCCCGGCATCAACGTGGGCAACGTGCAGGACTCCGTGGAGGCCGCCTCGTCAGGCGACAACAGCAGCCTCTTCGCCCTCATCAACGTCTTCTCCGGTGGTGCGCTGCTGCAGCTCACGGTGTTCGCGCTCGGCATCATGCCGTACATCACCGCAAGCATCATCCTGCAGCTGCTCGTCGTGGTCATCCCACGGCTGGAGGCCCTCAAGAAGGAGGGCCAGTCCGGGCAGACCAAGATCACCCAGTACACGCGATACCTGACGCTGGGCCTGGCGATCCTGCAGGCCACGGGCATCGTGGCGCTGGCCCGCAGCGGCAACCTGTTCGGCGGGTCCGAGACCGGGCCGCTGCTCTACAACCCCGACAGCATCTGGTCGTTCCTGCTGATCGTGCTGACGATGGTCGCGGGCACCGCGGTCATCATGTGGCTCGGTGAGCTCATCACCGACCGCGGCGTCGGCAACGGCATGTCGATCCTCATCTTCACGCAGGTCGTCGCGACCTTCCCCGGCGCGATGTGGCAGATCAAGGAGACCAAGGGCTGGACGACGTTCACCCTCGTGGTCCTGATCGGCCTGCTGATCGTGGCGGGCGTGATCTTCATCGAGCAGGCGCAGCGCCGCATCCCGGTGCAGTACGCCAAGCGGATGGTCGGACGCCGGATGTTCGGCGGCTCCTCGACGTACATCCCGCTCAAGGTCAACCAGGCCGGCATCATCCCGGTCATCTTCGCCTCGTCCCTGATGTACCTCCCCGCGCTCATGGCCCAGTTCAACTCCGGTGCCTCGTGGGCGACGTGGATCAACGACAACTTCGTGCGCGGTGACCACCCGCTCTACATGGCCACCTTCTTCCTGCTGATCGTGTTCTTCACGTACTTCTACGTGTCGATCACGTTCAACCCCGAAGAGGTCGCCGACAACATGCGCAAGTACGGCGGCTTCATCCCCGGCATCCGCGCCGGCCGGCCGACGCAGGAGTACCTCGCGTACGTGCTGAGCCGCATCACGGCCCCGGGTGCGCTGTACCTCGGGCTCATCGCCCTGATCCCGATGATCGCCATCGCGGCGATCGGTGCCAGCCAGAACTTCCCGTTCGGCGGCACGACCCTCCTGATCATCGTCGGTGTGGGGCTGGACACGGTCAAGCAGATCGAGAGCCAGCTCCAGCAGCGCAACTACGAAGGGTTCCTCAAGTAAAATGCGCCTCCTCATCATGGGCCCGCCCGGCGCGGGCAAGGGAACCCAGGCCGTGAGTCTGGCCGAGCGCATCGGTGGTGCGCACATCTCCACGGGCGACATCTTCCGGGCCAACATCCAGGAGCAGACCGAGCTGGGCCGCACCGCGCAGCGCTACTCCGACGCCGGCGAGTACGTCCCGGACGAGGTCACCAATGCGATGGTCAAGGACCGTCTCGCGCAGGAGGACGCCCGCGACGGCTTCATCCTCGACGGCTACCCGCGCACGGTGAACCAGGTCGCCAAGCTCGATGAGATCCTTGACGAGCTGGGCACGTCGCTCGACGGCGTCATCGAGCTCGTGGTGGACCCCGAGGAGCTGATCCAGCGCCTGCTCAAGCGTGCTGAGACCAGCGGCCGTGCCGATGACACCGAGGACGTCATCCGCCACCGCCAGGAGGTCTACACGGCCGAGACCGCCCCGCTGCTCGAGGTCTACGGCAAGCGCGGACTCCTCATCCAGGTCGACGGCGTGGGTGAGGTGGACGAGGTGTCCCGCCGCATCGCCGACGCGCTCCCGTCGTAGGGGCGCGCTTCCGCTGATGTTCGAGCGCGGCATCGAGATCAAGACCCCCGCCCAGATCGAGACGATGCGGGCGGCGGGGCTCGTCGTGGCCGAGACGCTCGAGGTGCTGCGGGAGTCCGCGGTCGCCGGCGTCACGACCCGTGAGCTCGATGCGATCGCGCACGAGCACATCCGCTCTCGTGGCGCGAGCTCGAACTTCCTGGGCTACCACGGCTTCACCGGCGTGATCTGCACGTCCGTCAACGACGAGGTCGTCCACGGCATCCCCGGCTCGCGGGTGCTGCGCGACGGCGACATCATCTCGATCGACTGCGGTGCTGTCGTGGACGGCTGGCACGGCGACGCCGCCACGACCGTCGCGATCGGCGACGTGCCCGACGAGGTCCTCGCGCTCATGCGGGTCACCGAGGAGTCGATGTGGCGGGGCATCGCGGCGGCGCGGCTCGGCGGCCGGGTCTCGGACATCAGCCACGCGATCGAGACGACGATCGTCGGCGCGGGGGACTACGGCATCGTCGAGGGCTTCACGGGTCACGGGATCGGCTCGCAGATGCACCAGCCGCCCGACGTCCACAACTACGGCAAGCCGCGGCGCGGGGCGAAGCTCGTCAAGGGGCTGGCCCTGGCCGTCGAGCCGATGGTCACGCTCGGCACCTCGAGCACCCGGATCCTGGACGACGACTGGACCGCGGTGACGACCGACGGCTCGTGGGCGGCTCACTACGAGCACACGTTCACCCTCACCGACAACGGCGCCTGGGTGCTCACCGCGCTGGACGGCGGCAAGACGCGGCTCGCCGAGCTCGGCGTCCCGTATGGGGGAGACTGAGGTCATGAGACGCCTCCTCGCAGTCGCAGCCCTCGTGCTGGTGTCTGCGTGCGGGTCCGACGGGTCGTCGGGGCCGGGAGAGGGCACTGCCTCGCGACCGAGCGCGCCGGCCACCTCGACGACCACCTCGCCGAGCGGGGGGAAGCCGTCGACGGCCCCCGGGCCTGCTCGCGCCGTCGAGACCATGATGCGGGCCCTCGACGAGGGCGACTGCCGGGCCATGCGCCGGATCGTCGTGACGCCCTCGGCGGTCGACTGCGAGGTGGTCCATGCCGCGAAGGACACCTTCGCCGATGAGGGGATCGACCTCGACGAGGTCGTCTACACCGCGGGCCGGGTCAACGGCAGCAGCTCGACGGTCACGATCACATGGGGCAACGACACCCCCGACGAGTCCTACGACGTCGAGCGGGTCGGTTCGCGCTGGCGCGTGGTCTTCGACTCGGCGGCCTGATCAGCTGATCGTCACGCTGCGTGTGTACGTCGAGCCGGCGACCTTTGACACGCCGCTGTAGGTGAACCGGTAGCGCTGCGTTCCCGCGGCTTGGCCGGTGAGCGTGATCGTGGCCTTGCCCTTGGTGACCTTCACGGTGCGGGTCCGGGACGAGCCGTAGTGCACCGTGACGGTGCCGCCAGGGGCGGAGACGCCGGTCGCGGTGACCCGCACGCTGAACGTGACCTGGCCGCGCTTCGTGGTCGCGGGGGTGGCCTTGAGGGTCGACGTCGCCTTCGCCTTCGCGCTTCGTCCTGTCGTGACGGTCGTGGCGGCGTAGCCCGTGGCTTTGAAGGTCACCTTCGCCGAGAGGCGGTGGCCGAGATCGTTGGTCGTCACGCGCCGGGAACGTCCGGTGGCACCGCTCAGCACCTTGCCGTCGCGCAGCCACTGGTAGCGCGCCGAGGCGTTGGCGGGGGCGTGGGAGCCGGGCTGGACCGTCAGCACGGTGCCGAGGCGAGCCGTGCCGGCGATCCTCGGAGCCGCGGACACCGTGATGCGGCCGGCCGCCACGACGCCGGTGCTGGGCGAGGAGGAGGCCACGCTCGTGAAGCCGTCCTGCGTGCCGGTGACCCGGACCCGGATCTTCTGGCCGCGCTCGCGGTGGGTCGGGGTGAACGTCCGCCCGGTCGCCCCCGCGACGGCCTGGTCGCCCGCGTACCACCGGAACGACGCGGTGGCGGGGGAGGACCAGCTGCCCGGAGCCGCGGTCAGCGTGGCGCCCACCCGCGGTGTGCCCGAGACCGACGGGCGGGTGCGGACGGTCAGGACGCCGCGGACCACGGCGGTCGTCGCGGCGCCGACGGCCGAGGCGCTGGTGTAGCCCGCGCGACCCGCGGTGACCCGCACCGAGACGGTCCTGCCGAGATCGGACGCCCGGGGGACGAAGGACGAGGCCGTGGCCCCTGCGACCTCCGCGCCGTCCACGAGCCACTGATAGGCGTACGTGAGCGAGGGCCGGGACCAGGCGCCGGGGGACGCGGTGAGGCGGGACCCGACCTGGGGAGTGCCCGACACCGAGGGCCGCGACGTCGACGCGAGGCTGCCGGGGCCGACCGCAACGGTGGGCGCGGACGTCGAGGTCGCGGCCGTGTAGCCGCCCTTCGCGGCCCGGACCCGGACGGTGATCGCGCGACCGGCCTGTGCGGGGCCGGGGACGAACGTCGAGGACGTCGCCCCGGCGATCGCGGTGTCGTCGGCGAGCCATTGATAGGTGTAGGCGGAGGCAGCCGGCGACCAGCCCCCGGTCGAAGCGACGAGCTCGGAGTCGACGCGGGGGACGCCGGTGACGACGGGGGCCGAGTTGCTGGTGAACGTGCCGGGGACCACGTCGCGCGCCGGCGAGACGGCCTTCGCGGTCGTGTAGCCCGGCCGGGTCGCGGTGACCGAGACGGTCAGGTCCTTGGCGAGCTGGGAGTACGAGGGGGTGAACGTCTTGGCGGTCGCCCCGCTGATGGCCTTGCCGTCGGCGAGCCACTGGTAGGCGTACGTGTTGCCCTTGGGGCTCCACACCCCGCCCGACGCCTTCAGCGTCTCTCCCACCTGGGGCTCGCTGAGGATCGCGGGCTTGGACTCGTTCACGATCGGGGGGGCGGTGGTCACCGGGTCGGCGAAGTGGATGAAGCCGTCGGGCCACCCGCTGCCGGACTTGGTGATGCGTCGCCAGTCGAAGGAGCCGCTCCAGTTGGATTCGGACACGTAGATCTCGGTCGAGGACACGACCTTCTCGACGTACGCGACGTGGTTGCCCGTCTTGCCCCACCAGGCCACGGATCCGACGACCGGCTTGCTGTCGGTGATCGAGGACATCGTCGTGCCCCAGTCGCGGGCGTTGCCGACACCGGACTTGGGCCGTTTGTTGGGCATCTTGTTGGTCGTCACCAGGCGGTACGCGACGTAGTTGGTGCAGTTCGTTCCGGTGTACATGTTCCAGTAGCTCGTCCCCTTGTGGGACTCGTAGCCACCGTGCGGGTAGCCCTTGGTCGTGCAGGAGGAGTAGCCCGTGCACAGCACCGTGTAGGCCGCCTGGGCGGAGTGAACCGGCACCAGAAGGGCGGCGAAAAATAGCACGGCGACTGCTACTCGGATGCGCGACACGCCGACACTCTACGTGACGGATGGGGTTTGTGGGACTGGATGAGGTCCTCGATGTCCGATTCAGCCCGGCGTGGTCGCTATCTGTGCAGCTCCATCGTGCAGCACTTGACGCTGCCTCCGGACTTGATGAACTCGCCCAGGTCGACGGGCACCGGCGAGTAGCCGCGACCGCGCAGGCTCGTGGCGAGCTCGGTGGCCTCGGCGGGCAGGACGACGTGGTGGCCGTCGCTGACGGCGTTGAGGCCGAGCACCCTCGCGTCGGCCTCGGAGCACACGATCGCGTCGGGGAACAGCTCGCGCAGCGTGCGCTGGCTGTGGGCGCTGAACGCGCCCGGGTAGTAGGCGATGTCGGCCGGCGCCTCGCCGTTGCCGTCGTCGAGCACCGCGATTGCGACGTCGAGGTGGTAGAAGCGGGGGTCGACCAGCTCGAGGGACACCACGGGACGGTCCACGGCCTCGGCCGCCTCGATGTGGGCCGGCAGCGAGGTCCGAAAGCCCGTCCCGGCCAGGATCATCGTGCCGAGCGCCAGGAAGTCGCCCTCGCCCTCGTTGACGTGCGCCGGCTCGGTCACCCGGAGCCCGTGACCGGTCAGCCAGGCCGCGTAGGCCCCGCCCTCGGCGGCGCGCTCGGGGAAGCGGAACTTCGCTCCGTAGGCCCGGCCGCCCACGACGAGACCGCCGTTGGCCGCGAACACCATGTCCGGCTGACCCGGCAGGGCGTCGATCAGGTCGACCCGGTGACCCAGGCTCAGATACGTGTTGCGCAGGATCTCCCACTGCACGCGGGCACGATCGGCGTCGACGGGATTGTCCAGGTCCATCCAGGGGTTGATCGCGTAGGAGACCTCGAAGTGCTCGGGCGCGCACATCAGGTAGTGGCGGGTGCGAGCCTCGCGGATCGCGATCTGCGCGGTGCCCGGGCGGGTGTCGAGAACGGTCAAGAGGAGGCCTCCGGGGGTGTGGTCAGGCAGCGGCTCTGCGCGATGCACTCATGCTAGGGAGCGCAAGCGGGCATGAACGAATCCGAAACCGCCACCGCAGCGACGATTTCTTGCGCAGACCTCGAATCGGCGACGGATTCTTGCAAGACTGGGCACATGGACGATCTGGACCGTCAGCTCATCGGATGTCTGCTCGAGGACGGCCGCGCCAGCTATGCCGCGATCGGGGAGCGGATCGGGCTCTCGGCGCCCGCGGTCAAGCGGCGCATGGACCGCTTGGTCGACGACGGCGTGATCAGCGGGTTCACCGCCGTGCTCGATCCGCACCAGGTCGGCTGGAGCACCGAGGCGTACGTCGAGGTGCACTGCAACGGCACGATCTCGCCCGACGAGCTGCGCGCCGCCTTCAGCCGGGTCCCGGAGGTCCACTCCGCTGCGACGGTGTCGGGCCCAGCGGACGCGATCTTGCACATCGTGGCCAAGGACGTCCGCGATCTCGAGCGGGCGCTGGAGCGGGTACGGGTCGAGACCGCCAATGTCGACCACACCGAGACGGCGATCGTGCTCTCCCGCCTGATCGAGCGCTACGGTCCGGGGCAGAGCGAGTTCGGCCCGCCGCGGTGAGCGGGACGACCGCGATTTGAGTCTGCCGCCCCCGTAGGCGTAGAATCGAGAGTCGGCCTTTCCAGGTCCCCCTTTCCATGTCCTGAACCTATGTTCATGGTGCCGCCCCGGCGGCAGTCGAGGGTGTGCCCGGGCCGATGCGACGGACAAGCAACCAAAGAAGAGGTTATGGCGAAAAAAGAAGGCGTCATCGAGATGGAAGGTGCCGTAGTCGAGGCACTGCCCAACGCGATGTTCCGTGTTGAGCTGGCCAACGGTCACAAGGTTCTCGCGCACATCAGCGGCAAGATGCGTCAGCACTACATCCGCATCCTCCCCGAGGACCGGGTCGTGGTCGAGCTCTCGCCGTACGACCTCTCCCGCGGTCGCATCGTCTACCGCTACAAGTAAACACATCACCCACGTTCAGATCCCAAAGAGAGAATCTCGATGAAGGTCAACCCGAGCGTGAAGAAGATCTGTGACAAGTGCAAGGTGATTCGTCGCCACGGCCGCGTCATGGTGATCTGCGAGAACCCCCGCCACAAGCAGCGTCAGGGCTAAGCACTCTTCTTCACACAGCAGTATCGAAACATCTGATCGCTCCCTCCACAGCAGCACTCGTGGCGGGTCACCCCCGGAAGCGTAGGCCGGGGCCCGGCTCCAGATCCAAGATCTGGGAGGCAGTCGGGACGCATCAGGTGACCACACCTCGCCGAATGGAAGGAAATGCCTACATGGCACGCCTCGTAGGAGTCGATCTCCCGCGCGAGAAGCGCATCGAGATCGCACTCACATATGTATTCGGGATCGGCCGCACCCGCGCCGCCGAGACCCTCGCAGCAACCGGCATCAGCCCGGACAAGCGCGTCCACGAGCTCAACGACGACGACCTCGTCGCTCTGCGCGATCACATCGAGGCGAACTACCAGACCGAGGGCGATCTTCGCCGCAACGTCACGGCAGACATTCGCCGCAAGATGGAGATCGGCAGCTACCAGGGCCGCCGCCACCGTGCGCACCTGCCCGTTCGCGGCCAGCGCACCAAGACCAACGCGCGTACCCGCAAGGGCCCCAAGCGCACCGTCGCCGGAAAGAAGAAGTGATAGCGCATGCCTCCTAAGACCGCTGGCAAGAAGGTTCGCCGCAAGGAGAAGAAGAACGTCGCTCAGGGCGAAGCCCACATCAAGAGCACGTTCAACAACACCCACGTCACCATCACGGACCCCACGGGTGCCGTGATTGCCTGGGCCTCCGGCGGAACCGTCGGATTCAAGGGCTCGCGCAAGTCGACGCCGTTCGCTGCCGGCATGGCCGCGGAGTCGGCCGGTCGCCAGGCGATGGAGCACGGGATGAAGAAGGTCGACGTCTTCGTGAAGGGCCCCGGTTCGGGCCGCGAGACGGCGATCCGGTCGCTGAGCGGAGTCGGCCTCGAGGTCGGCACCATCTCCGACGTGACCCCCAGCCCCCACAACGGCTGCCGTCCCCCCAAGCACCGTCGTCTCTGACGTCGATCTTTTCTTCCTAGGAGTAATCACCCATGGCCCGTTACACCGGACCTCTCACCAAGAAGTCGCGCCGTCTCGGCATCGACCTCGTTGGTGGTGACGCTGCATTCGAAAAGCGTCCTTACCCTCCCGGCCAGCACGGCCGCGCGCGTGTCAAGGAGTCGGAGTACCGCAACCAGCTGCTCGAGAAGCAGAAGGCGCGCTACACCTACGGCGTCCTCGAGAAGCAGTTCCGCAAGTACTACGAGCTCGCCTCGCGTCGTCCCGGCAAGACCGGTGACAACCTGCTCCAGATCCTGGAGTCGCGTCTGGACAACGTCGTCTACCGTGCGGGCTTCGCCCGTACGCGTCGTCACGCCCGCCAGCTCGTCAACCACGGTCACTTCATCGTGAACGGCGTCAAGACCGACATCCCGTCGTTCCAGGTGAGCAAGCACGACATCATCGACGTCAAGCCCAAGTCGCTGGAGACCACGCCGTTCATCGTCGCGCGTGAGACCTTCGACAAGGACACCGTCCCGGCATGGCTCGACGTGGCGCCCGACCGCGGTCGCATCCTCGTCCACGCCCAGCCGATCCGTGAGCAGATCACCGTTCCCATCCAGGAGCAGCTGATCGTGGAGTTCTACTCCAAGATCTGATCCCACCCCGCTCTGGAGACAGAGCACTACCCGGACCTTCATATAGAGGTCGGTTCGGAAAGGAAGAATCATGCTGATCGCCCAGCGCCCCGCCCTGTCCGAAGAGGTCGTCGACGAGTTCCGTTCGCGGTTCGTCATCGAGCCCCTCGAGCCCGGCTTCGGCTACACCCTCGGCAACTCGCTGCGTCGTACGCTGCTGTCGTCGATCCCGGGTGCAGCCGTCACGTCGATCAAGATCGACGGTGTCCTGCACGAGTTCTCGACCGTCCCCGGCGTGACCGAGGACGTCACCGAGATCATCCTTAACCTGAAGGAGCTCGTGGTCTCCTCGGAGAACGACGAGCCCGTCGTGATGTACCTCCGCAAGGAGGGTGAGGGCAGCGTGACCGCCGCCGACATCCAGCCCCCGGCTGGTGTCGAGGTCCACAACCCCGATCTGCACATCGCCACGCTCAACGCCAAGGGCAAGATCGAGATCGAGCTCGTCGTCGAGCGCGGTCGCGGCTACGTGTCCGCGGTCCAGAACAAGTCCGGTGACGAAGAGATCGGCCGCATGCCGGTCGACTCGATCTACTCGCCGGTCCTGAAGGTGACCTACAAGGTCGAGGCGACTCGTGTCGAGCAGCGCACCGACTTCGACAAGCTCGTCATCGACGTCGAGACCAAGAAGTCGATCCTGCCGCGTGACGCGATCGCGTCGGCCGGCTCGACCCTGGTCGAGCTGTTCGGTCTGGCGCGTGAGCTGAACGTCGAGGCCGAGGGCATCGACATCGGCCCGAGCCCGGTCGACGAGCAGCTCGCTGCTGACCTGGCCCTGCCGATCGAGGACCTCAACTTCACGGTCCGGTCCTACAACTGCCTCAAGCGCGAGGGCGTCCACACCGTGGGCGAGCTCATCACGCGCTCGGAGCAGGACCTGCTCGACATCCGCAACTTCGGTTCGAAGTCGATCGACGAGGTCAAGGCCAAGCTGGGCGAGATGGGTCTCGCGCTCAAGGACAGCCCGGCCGGTTTCGACCCGACCGCGGCCATCGAGGCGTACGACGACGACGCCAGCTTTGCCGAGGACGAGCAGTACTAAGCGCCCAGACGGCTTCCTGCTCTCGTCCGCGTCGAAGCCGATCACACCAAAACTGGAGTAATCACCATGCCCACCCCCACGAAGGGTCCCCGCCTCGGCGGTAGCCCGGCTCACCAGCGGCTGATCCTCGCCAACCTCGCACAGAACCTGTTCGAGCACGGCCGGATCACGACGACCGAGGCCAAGGCCCGCCGTCTGCGTCCGTACGCCGAGTCGCTCATCACGAAGGCCAAGACGGACACGGTGGCCAACCGCCGCCAGGTCGTCAAGATCATCCGTGACAAGAGCATCCTGCACACGTTGTTCACCGAGATCGGTCCCGCCATGGCGACCCGTCCCGGCGGATACACGCGCATCACGAAGATCGCGCCCCGCAAGGGCGACAACGCCCCCATGGCCGTGATCGAGATCGTCGAGGCGAAGCAGTTCGGCGCTCAGAACCAGACGCCGAAGAAGGGCGCGACGGCTCCGGCCGCCGAGCCCGAGGCCGCCGTCGTCGAGGCCGAGGACGCTCCGTCCGACGACCTCGGCACGGACGTCGACGTCGTCGAGGCGACTCAGGACGCCCCCGAGGCGGCCGAGAACCTCGAGGCTTCGACCGATTCCGAGGCCCCGGCCGAGGACGACGCCAAGTAGTCATCAGCACCATCCAGGACGCCCGTCACCGCAGAGGTGGCGGGCGTCCTGTCCGTCCGGGCGCATGCTGATACTTTTGAGGTTCCGCGCGGAGCGGCACGCCTCGCGCCTTCAGATGGGGATCACCAGCTGTGCTCAGCATCCGCCGGTCACTGACCGTCGCCGTCGTCACCTCGATCACCGTCGCAGGTCTGTCCGTCGACGCGTACGCAGCTGACGTCCCGCCGCCCACGGTGACCTCGCCCAAGGGCGGTCCCGGCACCGAGGCCGAGGTGCCGGACCTGGCCCGCGGGATCATCGTCGAGACCACGACCGCCACGCCGTCCGACGGGCTGCTCGCGGCCACCGACGCCGCTCTCGGCGACGACGCCGAGGTCACCGAGGACGACAAGCTGCTCGCGAACGTCTCGACCGTCGATTTCGACGAGGTCGTCCCCGCCGACGTCGCAGAAGACGCCGCAGCGCAGATCGCCGAGCGCAACGACGTGGTGTGGGCGGCCCCCAACCGGCTCCGCCAGGTGCAGACCGCGCCCCCTGTGAGCACGAACGATCAGCTGTTCCCCGCACAGCACAACCTGTGGAACCGCGGCTACACGACCAGCTCGTCGCTCGGTGTGCCCGGCAACGGCGGCTACAGCATCAAGGCGCCTGCCCTGTGGCGCGCGACCAAGGGGCGCGCCGCGACCGTCGTCGCGGTGATCGACACCGGGATCGTCGACCACCGGGACCTGCCGGCCTCCCAGCGGGTGCCGGGCACCGACACGTTCTCGTCCATCGCCCGGGACAACGACGCCAAGAAGGGCCGCGACGACGACCCCACCGACCCGGGGGACTGGTACGCCAACGGCCAGTGCGACTTCCCGGGCTCGAGCGACAGCTCGTGGCACGGCACGTTCGTCGCGGGCCAGATCGCAGCGGCCACCGACAACGGCGCGGGCATCGCGGCGGTCGCCCCCAACGTCAAGGTGCAGCCCATCCGTGCGCTCGGTCGCTGTGGCGGGTGGGACAGCGACATCGTCGACGCCATGAAGTGGGCCGCCGGCATCCCCCTGACCGGGCTGCGCAACAACGCGTATCCCGCCGCGGTCGTGAACCTGTCGTTGGCGGGGTCGCCCGGCACGGCCCAGCAGCGCGAGGCCGAGTGCCGGGTCTACAACGCGGCCGCGCGGGTCGGCAAGGCACGCGGCACGCTCTACGTCGCCGCCGCGGGCAACGACGGTGGCAACGCCAACCGGGTCACCCCCGCCTCGTGCTCGGAGTTCATCTCGGTGGGCGCCACGAGCATCAACGGCTTCAGTGCGATCTACTCCAACGTCGGCTCGACCGTCGACCTGTCCGCGCCGGGTGGCGACACGCAGGTGGACCCCTACCGCGGCAACGACCCCGCCAAGGGCGACCGCATCTGGTCGCTGGGCAACAGCGGGACCAAGGGGCCCGTCGCCGACACGCTGGTGGCCTACGAGGGCACGAGCATGGCCTCGCCCCAGGTCGCCGGTGCCGCGGCCCTGCTCCACGGTCTCGGCCTGACCACGCCGGCCGAGCTCACCAGGGCCTTGTACGCCTCGGTGTCGCCGTTTCGAGCGAGGTCGGGCGCGTACGCCAAGAAGGCCGTCGGGCCCGACCGCTACGACCTCAACTGCACCGCGCCGGGCCGCCAGTGGTGCGGACGCGGGCGGCTCGACCTGAGCCGGGTCGAGGCGCCCCTGACGCCCCCGGTCATCTCCGGCACGCCGGTCGTGGGCGAACCTCTGCGCGCGTCGCTCGGCACCTGGGTGCGCACGCCGTCAGCGCCCAGGTACACGTGGAAGGTCGCCGGCGTGGTCAAGGGCACGGGCAGCGTCTACTGGCCCACGCTCGCCGACGTCGGCAGGACCATCACCGTGACGGTCGCCCCGTCGACCGCCGCCTTCGCCAAGCTGTCGGCGACCTCGAGCGCGTCGACCGCGGTCCCGGCCGGGCCCGCCGTGACCCTGAGGACGCCGGCCTCGCAGCCGAGGTACGGATCGGCGTTCACGGTCGCAGTGAGCGTGGCCTCCGCGACCGGAGGTCGGGTCAGGCTGCTGTCCGACTCCGGCACGACGTACGGGAGCGGGACGGTCGGCCCGGGTGGCACGGCCTCGATCACTGTCTCGGCCGCCACGGCCCGCAAGCTGAAGCCCGGCAGCACGTCCGTGCGCGCGGCGTACGACGGCGACGGGACGACTCCCCGGGCGTCGTCGCCGCGTCGTGCCCTCACGATCAAGCGGCTCCCCGCCAAGGTGTCGACGTCCCTGCGCACGAGCGTGAAGACCTCATCGCGGGCGACGCTCAAGATCCGGGTCCTCGAACGCCCCGACCTGTTCGCGAGCCCCACCGGCGAGCTGCGGGTCTACGACGGCAAGAAGCGGATCCGTGTCACCCGGCTCTCGAGCACCGGCGGTGGACGCAAGACGCTGCGTCTGCCCAAGCTCAAGAAGGGCACCCACAAGATCCGGGTCTACTTCCGTGACAGTGACTACATCGAGTCGACGTACTCGGCGGTCCGCACGATCAGGGCGCGATAGCCCGACGCACGAGGAGGATGCGAAATCCCTTCTCGCTGTCGACCCGCTCGGTGGGCCAGCCCTGCTCGCCGAGCCAGCGCTGCAGGGAGTCGGCGCCGAGATTCTTGCCGACGACGAGCCGTGCCGAGCCGCCGGGTGCGAGGCGGGGGAGCCAGCGCAGCAGGAGGTCATGCAGGGCCTGCTTGCCGATGCGGATCGGCGGGTTCGACCAGATCTCGTCGAACACCAGGTCGGCCGGCACGTCGTCCGGCAGGCACGCGTGGACCGTGACTCCGAGACGCTCGGCGTTGAGCCGGGTCAGCTCGAGCGCGCGCTCGTTGGTGTCGACCGCCCACACGGCGTCGGCGCTGCGGGCCAGCGAGCAGGCGATGGGGCCCCACCCGCAGCCGAGGTCGAGCACCGTGCCGCCGACCGGCGGCGCGCTGTTGCGAAGGAGGACTGCTGTGGCCTTGTCGAGCCCGTCCTGGGAGAAGACGCCTGACGACGTCGTGAACGTGACGTCCTGGTCCCAGATGTGGGTCGTGACGTCACGACGACGGTCGTCGCTGGTCGGGGTTCCCTCGAAGTAGTGCTCTGCCACTGCTCCAGTGTCTCAGGGCCGCTCAGCAGGACCGGAAGACGTACCCCTTGGCGCCCCTCGGGACGACGTCGCGGTCGCGCAGCAGGATCGATGCCCGGCCCGAACGAGCCGCGCACGCCCGGGCGAAGGCGCTGCGCCCGTTGTCGGTGTACTCGATCTCGATCAGCCGCGTCCCGTACGTGCGCGTGTACGCCCCGCACTCGCGGTAGACCTCGCACTCCTCGGCGACCGCGAAGTCGAAGCCGATGCGCTTGCGGCTCAGCTCGGGAGCGTTCTTCTGCGCGATCGCGACCCCCGAGCGGTGTGCCTCGCGCACGAGCCGCTTGCCGAAGTTGATCGCGTACGACTTCTTGAGCAGCCCGCGCGAGCGGGTCCACGAGTCCAGGTTGTCGGGCTCGACGGCCTGGAAGCCCTTGCGCTCGCACTGGGCGAACCAGGCCCGGTTGAGCCGGCCGATCGCCGCCCGTCGCGTGGACGTGCGGATGTCCAGCAGCACCTCGTCGGGCCAGTCGGCGTCGCGGACGAGGTGCCCCTTGCGATCGCGCAGCAGGAGCCTCGGGTGCTTCTTCTTCCACCACCTGAGCGTGCCCGGCTGGGTCTGGAACGAGTTGACGTAACAGATCGAGTAGCGGCCCTCGACGGGCTTCTCGGTGCGGTCGCGGGTCACGATGTCGACATCGGGTGAGGGCGCGTACGCACCGCCGAGCTGGTAGTCCGCGACGCCCCCGGTGGGCGGAGGCCCGACGGGGGAGGCGGAGAGGGCCAGGGTCACCAGGACCGAGGTGAGCAAGCCGGTCACAGGTCGAGCCGCCTGCGCAGGGAGGGCGGGGCGGCGATGCGCCAGGCGTCGGCGACGAGCTCGCGGAGCTCCTGGGGATCCACGACCTCGAGGTCGACCAGGACGTACGCGTGGCCGTCGTAGTGCGGAACCGTGTAGTAGGCGGGGTCCTCACCGTTCACGAGGGCCTCCTTGTCCGAGAGCGAGCACTTGACGGCCAGGCCGCCCTCGCTCTCGGTGCGCAGGCGGGCCATGAGCGTGCCGGCGACCTTGAGCGACGGCGTGCGGTACGAGGTGGACTCCGCGACCTCGGGCAGCGTCACGGCGTACGCCACGACCTCCGCCCACGTGATTGCCACGCCCCCATCCTGTCAGGCGTCGGGCCCGGGTGTCTGCATCGCGAACTGGAGCTGGCGGCCCCACCGCGGGCTGATGTGCTCCCCGTCCGGCACGAAGCCGGCCGCCGTCACGACCCGGACGGAGGCCTCGTTGTCGGGAGCGATGCGGGCGATGACCCGGTCGAGCCCCGGGGTGCTGCACGCGTGGTCCACCAGGAGCCGGACCGCCGCGAGAGCCAGTCCGCGGCGGCGGTGATCGGGCAGGATCCGGTAGCCGATCTCGGCCCGGCCGTCCACGGGTGCCCCCTTGAAGCCGGCGTTGCCGACGATGACGTCGTCCGCGACCACGGCCCGCATGAGCCAGTCCGCATTGGCCGGCTGCTCGTTCGCGAGGGTGTTCATGAAGCGCCAGATGTCCACCGCCTCGGCGAACGCCTGCGGGATGGGCAGGCCGAGCTGCGCCTGTGCCGCGACGATGTCGCCCGCGGCCAGGGCCTGGAAGGTCATGGGGGTCACGACGGCGAGACGGACGTTCATTCGTCGCGTCGCCTCCGGGACTCGTGGGCCCGTGCGGCCAGGGCGTCGTCGGCGGGATAGACGACCTCCTCCAGCACCAGGCCGTGCGCGGGCATCACCTTGACCCGGGCGTCCCGCGTCGCACCGGCGAGGATCTGGCCGGCCCACTCGGGTGCGTACCGGCCCTCGCCCACGGCGACGAGCGCGCCCATGAGGGATCGCACCATCGAGTGGCAGAACGCGTCCGCGCGCACGGTCGTCTCCAGGACGTCGCCGCGCCGGTCGGTGCGCAGCTCCAGCAGCGTGCGGATCGTGGTCGCGCCCTCGCGACGCTTGCAGAAGGACGCGAAGTCGTGCTCGCCGAGCAGGTGGTCGGCCGCCGCGTCCATCAACGACGGGTCGAGCGGGCGTCCCCAGCCCACGACGCTGCCCCGGACGAGCGGGTCAGGGCCGGCGGGGGAGTCGCACAGGCGGTAGACGTAGCGGCGCTGCAGCGCGGAGAAGCGGGCATCGAAGCCCTCCGGCGCGACCGTCAGGCCGCGCAGGGCGATGTCGGGCGGGAGCAGGCGGCGCAGCCGGCGCTCCAGCGCCGGAGGATCGACGTCCTCGAGGTCGACGTGGGCGACCTGTCCGCGGGCGTGGACGCCCGCGTCGGTGCGCCCTGCGCAGGTCAGCTGGGGAGCGGTGTCCCGGCGCAGGATGGTCGCGAGCGCGGTCTCCACCTCCCCCTGGACGGTGCGCAGGCCCGGTTGGACGGCCCAGCCGCGGAAACCCGCTCCGTCGTAGGAGAGATCCAGTCGCAGCCGCACCCGGCCCACGGTAGTCCCACGCTCGGCGCACACGACGAAGGCCCCCACCGCGGACGGTGAGGGCCTTTCGAGGGGGTGTGGGTCAGGCCCAGCGCTCGGAAGCGGGGATGAACTCCAGCTGACGGTCGCCGGTGTAGATCTGCTTGGGACGAGCGATCTTCTGCTCCTTGTCGTCCACCAGCTCCGACCACTGTGCGAGCCAGCCCGGGGTGCGGCCGATCGCGAACAGGACCGTGAACATCTCGGGCGGGAACTGCAGCGCCTCGTAGATCAGGCCCGAGTAGAAGTCGACGTTGGGGTAGAGCTTGCGCTTGACGAAGTACTCGTCCTCGAGCGCGATCCTCTCGAGCTCCTGGGCGATCTCGAGGAGCGGGTTGACCCCGGTGACCTCGAAGACGTCGTCACAGGCCTTCTTGATGATCGTGGCGCGCGGATCGTAGTTCTTGTAGACGCGGTGACCGAAGCCCATGAGCTTCTCGTCGCCGTTCTTGACGCCCTCGATGAACGCCGGGATGTTCTCCTTGCTGCCGATGCGCTTGAGCATCTTCAGCACGGCCTCGTTGGCGCCACCGTGCAGCGGGCCGTAGAGGGCCGCGATGCCGGCGCTGACCGCGGAGTAGGGGTCGACCTGGCTCGAGCCGACCGAGCGCACCGCGTTGGTCGAGCAGTTCTGCTCGTGGTCCGCGTGCAGGATCAGCAGGACGTCGAGGGCCTTGGCCAGGCGCGGGTCCGGGTCGTACTTCGGCTCGGACATCTTGAACAGCATCGAGAGGAAGTTCTCGGTGTAGGACAGGTCGTTGTCGGGGTAGACGTACGGCTTGCCCTGGGCGTGGCGGAACGACCATGCGCCGAGCGTCGGCATCTTGGCGATCATGCGCACGACCTGCTCGTGGCGCACCTGCGGATCGCTGATGTTGCGCGCCTCGGGGTAGAACGTCGACAGGGCACCGACGCTCGACAGCAGCATTCCCATGGGGTGCGCGTCGTAGCGGAAGCCCTGCATCAGGGACTTGACGTTCTCGTGCACGAACGTGTGGAACGTGATCTCGTGCACCCACTGCTCGTGCTGCTCCTTGGTGGGCAGCTCGCCGTGGATGAGCAGGTAGGCGACCTCGAGGAACGTGGACTTCTCGGCCAGCTGCTCGATCGGGTAGCCGCGGTACTCCAGGATGCCCTTGTCACCGTCGATGAACGTGACGGAGCTGCGCGTGGAGGCGGTGTTGGTGAAGCCGGGGTCGTAGACCGCAAGTCCGGGCTCATCGTCCGTCTTGCCGATCTTGCCGAGGTCGCCCGCGCGGATGGTGCCATCCGTGATCGGGATCTCGAATTCCTCGCCCGAGCGATTGTCTCGGACGGTCAGGGTCTGGTTCTCGGTCACGATGGGTCTCCTGTGACGGGTTGAACGGTCCGCTACGGTGGCGCGGACCGGTTATCAACTTAGACGTGAGGCAAACCTCACGGGGCAACGGGGTGCCAGGACGGACCTCGTTTTGACCCGAGCCTCAACCGCCGGTTAACCTAGTGTGTCGTCGAACCCAGCGGATTCGTCATGGGTTGCGACCACCATAGAGTTTGTTTCAGGATCACCACCATCGAAGAACGAGAAGGTCACGCCGTGCGCACGTTCAGCCCCAAGCCGTCTGACATCACCCGTCAGTGGCACGTCATCGACGCCGAGGACATCGTTCTGGGCCGTCTCGCCGTCCAGGCTGCGACGCTGCTCCGCGGCAAGCACAAGCCGACATATGCTCCGCACGTCGACGGTGGCGACTTCGTCATCATCGTCAACGCGGAGAAGGTTGCCCTCTCGGGCAACAAGCGTCGCGACAAGCTCGCGTACCGTCACAGCGGCTACCCGGGTGGACTCAAGTCCATCGCCTACGGTGACCTGCTGGACAAGGATGCCCGCAAGGCGATCGAGAAGTCGGTCCGCGGCATGCTCCCCAAGAACCGTCTGGGTGATCAGCTGATCACGAAGCTCAAGGTCTACTCCGGCCCCGAGCACCCGCACACCGCCCAGAAGCCCCAGCCGTTCGAGATCACGCAGATCTCCCAGTAAAGAAGAGAAGCAGGCGCATCGTGGCTGAGACCACCACCGAAGAGACCACCGAGTTCCAGACCAACTCCGAGGGTGTTGCTTACACCTCCGAGTCAGCTGGCGCTTCCGAGACCTCCAGCAAGCCCGCGACGATCGCTCCGGGTGCTGCGACGGGCCGCCGCAAGGAGGCCATCGCTCGCGTCCGCATCGTGCCGGGCACCGGCGTCTGGACCGTCAACGGCAAGCCGCTCGAGGAGTACCTCCCCAACAAGCTGCACCAGCAGATTGCCAAGGAGGCCTTCGCCGAGACGGGTCTGCAGGACCGCTTCGACGTCATCGCGCGCGTCACCGGTGGTGGCATGACCGGTCAGGCCGGCGCCCTGCGTCTCGGCGTGGCCCGCTCGCTCAACCAGATCGACGAAGAGGCCAACCGCCCGGTGCTGAAGAAGGCCGGACTCCTGACGCGCGACTCGCGCATCAAGGAGCGCAAGAAGGCTGGTCTCAAGAAGGCTCGTAAGGCTCCGCAGTACAGCAAGCGCTGAGTCTTCGTGGGCCGGATCTTTGGCACCGATGGCGTTCGCGGTGTCGCGAATCGTGATCTGACGGCCGAGCTCGCAGTCGACCTCGCGGTCGCCGCGGCCCACGTCCTGGGTGAGGTCGGTGCTTTCGCCGACCAGCGCCCCACAGCAGTCGTGGCCCGCGATCCCCGCGCCTCAGGAGAGTTCCTGGAGGCTGCGGTGGTCGCGGGCCTTGCTTCTGCCGGCGTGGACGTGCACCGCCTCGGCGTCGTGCCGACGCCGGGAGCGGCGTTCCTGACCTCCTTCCTCGAGGCGGACATGGGCGTCATGATCTCCGCGAGCCACAACGCGATGCCCGACAACGGCATCAAGTTCCTCGCCCGCGGCGGGCTCAAGCTCGACGACCAGCTCGAGGTCCTCATCGAGGATCGCCTCGAGGAGCCGTGGGACCGGCCGACCGGCGCCGGCGTCGGTCGCATCGGCGACAGCCACGCGGGTGTGGCGGCGTACGTCAAGCACCTCGTGTCGACCTGCCCGCGTCCGCTCGACGGCCTGCGGGTCGTGCTGGACTGCGCGAACGGTGCGGCGTACGAGGTGGGTCCTGCGGTGTTCGAAGAGCTCGGCGCGACGGTCATCGCGATCCACGCCGAGCCCGACGGCCTCAACATCAACGACAACTGCGGCTCGACGCACCTGGACGACCTGCAGGTCGCCGTCGTCCGGCACGGCGCGGACGCAGGCTTCGCCTTCGACGGTGATGCCGACCGCTGCCTCGCGGTCGACGAGACCGGCGCGGTCGTCGACGGCGACCACATCCTGGCGATCCTGGCGCTCGCAGCACGCGACGCCGGACGCCTGACCGACGACACGGTCGTCGCGACGGTGATGAGCAACCTCGGCTTCGTCCAGGCGCTCGAGAGCGCCGGCATCTCCGTGATCCAGACCGCCGTCGGCGACCGCTACGTGCTCGAGGCGATGCGTGCCGGTGGCTTCAACATGGGCGGCGAGCAGTCGGGCCACGTCATCATGGGCGACTACGCGACCACCGGCGACGGGGTCCTGACCGCGGTGCACCTGGCCGCGCGCATGGCCGAGTCCGGCACTCCGCTGTCGCGGCTCGCGTCGGTCATGACGCGCCTGCCGCAGGTGCTGATCAACGTCCCGGGCGTCGACAAGTCCCGCGCCGACACCGATCCGACGCTGCTGGGCGAGGTGGCCATCGCGTCGTCGAGGCTCGGCGACACGGGCCGGGTGCTGCTGCGCCAGTCCGGCACCGAGCCGCTCGTGCGCGTGATGGTGGAGGCGGCGACGGCCGAGCAGGCCACCGAGGTGGCCGAGCACCTGGCCGGTGTGGTCCGCTCGACGCTGTCGCTGTGACCACCCCCGGGTGGTGCGGGGTCCTCAGGGGCACACCGGCCGTCCGCTGTCGTACTCCTCGGCCTTGAGGGCGCTCCAGGTCGCGGACCCGGTGCGGCCGTCGGGCGCGATGCCCCGGTCGGCCTGGTACGCCTTGAGCGCCGCGGTCGTCGGGGCGTCGAAGCCCTGGGCGATGATGCCGATGCCCTCGTCGGTGCGGGGCTCGTCGAGGTAGCCGCGGATCAGCAGGATCTGCTGCAGCTCGTTGACGAGAAGCCCCTCGTCGAACGAGGTGTCGGTCGAGCTGTCGAGCGCCGGGAGGTCGTCGACGGACTCCAGGCACACGCAGAAGCTGCGCCCGCGCTGATCTGCGTCGAGCAGGTGCGGGATCGCCTCGCTGATGCCGGCCTCGCGGCGTGCGGTGCACACGTCCTCGAGCGTGGCGTAGGGACCTGTCCACGCGAGGTAGTAGGGCTCGCCGTCGCGGTTGACCGGATCGTAGGTCTCGCACGCGTCCGAGCCGCGGAGGTACTTCACGTCCGGCACGAGCTCGGAGACGGCGTTGATCCGCTCGGCGAAGCCTCTCGGATTGCCCCGGGTGAGCTGCAGGATGTACTCCTCGGTGCACGCGGGGTTGTCGTAGGCCGCGCCGACGACGCTCGGCAGCGGTCCGTCGCTGGAGGGGGCGTCGTCGGGACGCAGGAAGGCCAGGGCCCCCGCGACGACCGCCGCGACCGCGAGCAGCGCCGCTGCCCGCCTCGCCCAGGTCCGTCCGGGAGAGCCCGGTCGTGGGCGGGGGCCGGAGCCGGTGCCGGCCGGTGCTCCCTCGGGAACGGTCAGCGTGATCGGGCGAACGGTGGTGAGGTCGTCCACGACGGCCGTGGCGCGCCGGGGGTCGGCGGAGGAGTCGAGCACCTCGATACGGGTCGGTGGCAGGCCCAGGTCGATCTGGACGCGCTGCAGGGCCTGAGCGAAGTCGAGCGCCGAGGCGTACCTGTCGTGGATCGACCGGGCCATCGCCCGGGCCAGCACCTCCTCGAGGGCGGCCGGGACGTCGCTGCGCCCGGTGGGGCGCAAGGGTTCGGTGGAGATGCGGATGCCCATCGCGATCGCGTCGTTCGGCTGGTCGTCGCGCTGGTACGGCGACCGCCGCGCGAGCAGGCTGTAGACCGTGGCGCCGAGCGAGTACACGTCGCTGCGCACGTCCTTGGCGGCCGTGCCGCGGAACGCCTCGGGCGGGGCCCACGGCACCGACAGCGTCGTCTCGGTCGTCTGCGGGTCGTCGGTGGCCGTCGCGATCCCGAAGTCCGTCAGCAGGGGTGTGCCGTACGCGTTCGTGAGGACGTTGTGCGGCTTGATGTCACGGTGCAGGATGCCGGCGCGGTGGGCGGTCTCGACCGCGGCCGAGATCTTGATGCCGATCTCGAGGACGTCCGACAGCGGGATCTCCTCGATCCGGTAGCGCTCCCCGAGGCTGGGGCCGGGGCAGTACTCCATCACGATGTAGGGCCGTCCGTCCGCCGCGACGTCGGCCTGGAAGATCGGCACGATCGACGGGTGCCCGGACAGCTGGGCCATGACGTTCGCCTCGGCGTGGAAGAACTCGATGTCCGTCTCGGCGGCGACGACCGGGTGGAGCACCTTGACCGCGACCTCGCGCGCCGGGACGGCCTGTCGATACAGGTGCACATCGGCGAAGCCGCCTCGGCCGATGAGCCGGACGAAGGTGAAGCCGTCCAGCTCAGGGGGCGGAAGACCGCGTGCTGGCACGATGTGCGTCTCCTGGGAGCGAGCGAGCTGGCCGGTGCGCTGGGCTCTGGGGTGCGATCCACACTATCCGACGGCAGCCGGCATGCCGGGGCGCCGAACGGCGCCGCTGAGGGAACCTCTGCCCATGGACGGCGGGACGGGCGCCGCCTAGCGTCAGAGGTGATGCGCGTCAGCGAGCTCTCGGAGGACATCATGACCCAGCACCGCCGCACGATCCGCCCGCTCGTCGGGCTCCTGTCGGCCGTCGTCGTCGGCGGCGGTCTGCTCGTGGCACCGGCCGACGCGACCACCGTCCCGGGTGGCACCGTGAAGGGCACGGTCACGATCGCGGGCACACCCCTGGCCGGGGCCAAGGTGACCCTGGTGCGCCGCGACGGGGACAGCGGCGATGCGTACGACCGCTACAAGACGGTCACGACCGACAGCGCCGGCCGTTACTCGCTCACCCGTCCCGCCGGCAGCAGCACGACGTGGTGGTACGACAACGTCGTCGTGAGCGACCCGAGCCAACGCGGCGTGACGGCGCGTCGGGAGTTCATGGGCAACCGGTCGCGCACGGTCACCCGCAACGTGACCCTGAAGCCGGCCGGCACGATCACCGGCAAGGTCACCCGGGCAGACGGTGCGTCCCCCACGTCCATCCGCGCGGAGATCGTCGACGGTCCCGACAGCAGCGTGTACGAGAACCTCTCGACGAAGAGGTACGACGTGGACCGCGGGGTCGACGCCGCGGGGACGTACCGCTTCCGCGGGCTGCCGGCCGGCACGTACACCCTCTGCTACCGCGACACCTCCTCGACGTACCGGCAGGAGTGCCATGACGAGGTGTTCTCCGAGACGGCCGCGACGGAGCTGACCGTGAAGGAGGGCGCGACCACCACGGTCAAGGCCCACGTGCTCGACCACCGCCTCGCCCACGTGAAGGGCATCGTGACCTCGACGAGCGGCGAGCGGCTCCGGGGGATCTCCGTCAGGCCTCGCGTGGTGGGCACGAGCCGATATGCGGGGTCCACCCGCACGTGGTCGACGGGACGATACGACCTGGCCACCGAGGCGCCGAACGACGTGCAGCTGCGGTTCGAGGACCCGAAGAACATCTGGGCGACGCGGTGGCAGACGATCGCCGGCAGCACGCAGCCGCAGGTCTTCTCGCTGGACGAGGGCGCGCTCGTCGAGCGCCTGACCACCACGCTGAAGTCGACCGCCCGGCTGGGCGTGTCGTCCAGGCCCGGCACCGGTCGGGCCACGTTCACGGTCGAGGTGACCCGCCGCGCCACGGGCCACCACCCCAGCGGGACGATCACGGTCTCGCGCAAGGACGTCCGCCGCACGGTCTCCCTCGCGAAGGGCGTCGGCACGGTGACGCTGACCGGCGTGCCCGCCGGCACCCGGACGTTCCACGTCGACTACGCGGGGACGTCCAGCACGGCCGCTGCCCGCACGACCGTCAAGGTCGCGGTGCGCTGACCGCCTCGGCGCGCGCGGCGGAGGGACGGCACGGCACCATGGCGGATGAAGCACATCGATCCGGAGGTGGCGCCATGAGCCGGTTGACGATCGAGTTCTGCGGCGAGGAGCTCGTCGTGGAGCCGGGCGACGTCTTCACGATCGGCCGCGAGGGCGACCTGGTCGTCGACGAGGACAACCCCTATCTGCACCGGCGTGCGGTCGAGCTGCGCCACGAGGCCGGCTTCTGGTGGATCGTGAACGTCGGGACCCGGCTGACGGTCACGGTCAGCGGCGACGCGGGAACCCTGCAGTCCTGGATCGGCCCCGGGTCGCGGCTGCCGGTGGTCATGGCGAGCCAGGCCATCTTGTTCACGGCGGGCGACACGATGTACGAGGTCACCGTCGACTGCGACGAGCCGGCCTACTCCGGGTCTCCCGCACCGGTCACGGGATCGGGCGACGAGACGCTCGGTGCCGTCGAGCTGACCCCGTCCCAGCTGCGCCTGGTGCTGGCGCTCGCCGAGCCGGTGCTCCGGCGCAGGGGTGGAGCGCCCGGCGCGGTGCCGACCAGCGCGGCCGCGGCGGAGCGCCTCGGGGTGCCCATCACGACTTTCAACCGCAAGCTCGACAACGTCTGCGAGAGGCTCGCCAGGAACGGCGTGAAGGGTCTCTACGGCGGGGCGGGCCGTCTCGCCACGTCGCGCCGCTCGCGGCTGGTCGAGTACGCGGTGTCGGCCGGCATCGTGCGGGCCGAGCACCTGCCGCTCCTGGACCTGCCGGAGCCGTAGGGTCGAGGGATGACCAGGGTCCAGCGCGTCGACGTGTCCGACGACGCGGCGTTCGCGGAGCTCTACGGTCTCTACGCACGAGCGCACACACGGACCTTCGACGGTCCCTACCTGGCGATCGAGAAGCGCGTCAACCTGACCGACGACGCGTACGGCACCAAGGCCGCGGTCGTCGCCCGGGACGTCCACGGTCTCGCGGTCGCGGGCGGCACGGCGGTCATGGCGCTGCAGGACAACACGGCGATCGCCTTCGTGGAGGTGTTCGTGCCGCCGGAGCACCGTCGCCGGGGTCACGGCTCGGCCGTGCTCGATGCGCTGCTCGACATCGGACGTCAGCACGGACGCACGATCGCTCTCGGGGAGGCGGTGTGGGCGGTCGACCAGCAGACGGATGCGGGGCGTGCCTTCGCGGAGGCGCGCGGGTTCACGCTCGACATCGTGGACGCGGTGCGTGAGCTGACGTTGCCCGCCGACGTGCCGCCCCTCGTGCTCGACCCCGCGTACACGCTGGAGACGTGGCGCGGCCCCTGCCCGCAGGAGTGGCTCGACGAGTACGCAGACCTGCGCCGGATGCTCAATGCCGAGGCGCCCAGCGGCGACATCGGGCTGGAGAACGAGCACTGGGACGCTGCACGGGTCCGCAAGGACGAGGCCGACCTGGCCCGGGTCGGCCGCATCATGCAGGTGTCGGTCGCCCGTGCCCCCGACGGCTCGCTCGCGGGCCACACCCAGCTGGCCTTCCCCGGCGAGGGTGACGAGGTCTATCAGTGGGACACCCTCGTCCGTCCGGCCCACCGCGGTCATGGGCTCGGTCTCGCGCTCAAGATCCACGCGATGCAGGCCGCGGCGGACCTGCTGGAGGGCCGGCGGCGCATCACGACGTGGAATGCGGCCAGCAACACCCACATGATCGCGGTGAACGAGCGGCTCGGCTTCTGGCAGAGCGCCTGGGCCGGGGAGTACGTGCGAACGATCTGACCTCGGTCCGTGGGCTCAGATCTTGCGCAGGCGCACCCAGCTCACGGCGTGGTCGGGTCCCTTGCGCAGCACGAGGGAGGCACGGCCACGTGTCGTGGCGATGTTCTCCTTGAGGTTGGGGTAGTTGATCGTGTCCCACAGCTCGCTCGCGCGCTGCACCGCCTCCTCGTCGGAGAACGAGCTGTAGCGGTGGAAGTACGACGCGGGATCGGCGAAGGCGGTCTTGCGCAGGGTCAGGAAGCGGTCGATGTACCAGCGGCGCAGGTCCTTGCCCGACGCGTCGACGTAGATCGAGAAGTCGAAGAAGTCGCTGACGGCCAGGCCGGGCGAGCCGTCGCCGCGGGGTCGTGCGGGGGCGAGGACGTTCAGGCCCTCCACGATGACGATGTCGGGCGCCTTGACGGTCACGACCTCGTCGGTGCGGTCGTACGTCAGGTGGGAGTAGACCGGGGCGGTCACGACCTCGACACCGGACTTGACCTCCATCACGAAGCGCAGGAGGGCCTTGCGGTCGTACGACTCGGGGAAACCCTTGCGATCCAGCAGCCCCCGGCGCTCGAGCTCGGCGTTGGGGAACAAGAAGCCGTCGGTCGTGACCAGCTCGACCACGGGGTGGTCGGGGGACTGGGCCAGCAGCTCGCGCAGCAGGCGGGCGGTCGTGGACTTGCCGACTGCGACGGATCCGGCGATGCCGATCACGAACGGGGTGCGCCGCGACTGGGGGGCGTGCAGGAACTCCTCGGTCGCCTCGTACAGGGCGGCCGCGAGGCGTACGCGCATGCTGATCAGCTGCGTCATCGGCAGGTAGACCTGGCGGACCTCCTCGAGGTCGAGCTCGTCGCCGAGGCCGCGTACCCGCTCGATCTCGTCGGGGTTGAGCGGCTGGGGGACGTCACCGGCGAGCTCGGCCCATGCGGCCCGTTCGAGCTCAACGTACGGTGACTGGTCGCGCGTCATGCCGCCATTGTGGCGCGGCTGACGCTCCGGCGCTGCACTCGGCCCTAGGTGGGCCGCACTCGCTACCCTAGGAACCATGTGTGGAATTGTCGGATACGTCGGTCAGCGCTCGGCTCTCGACGTCGTCATGGGGGGCCTGCGACGCCTGGAGTACCGGGGATATGACTCCGGCGGCGTCGCCCTGGTGCACGACGGTGAGCTCCTCTCGGCCAAGAAGGCGGGCAAGCTCGTCAACCTCGACGCCGAGCTCGCGGCGCACCCGCTGCCCGTCGCGCACACCGGCATCGGGCACACGCGGTGGGCCACCCACGGTGCGCCCAACGACGTCAACGCGCACCCGCACCTCGACGACACGGGTCGCGTCGCGGTCGTGCACAACGGCATCATCGAGAACTTCGCGTCCCTGCGCGCAGAGCTGGAGAAGCGGGGCCACGAGATGGTCTCGGAGACCGACACCGAGGTCGTCGCCCACCTGCTGCGCGACGAGCTCGAGCGCACCCCCGACCTGTCGGACGCGGTGCGTGCGGTCTGCCGCCGCCTCGAGGGCGCCTTCACGCTCGTGATCTGCGACGCCGCCCAGCCCGACGTGGTCGTCGGCGCCCGCCGCAACTCGCCCCTCGTGGTCGGACGTGGCGACGGCGAGAACTTCCTCGGCTCGGACGTCGCGGCGTTCATCGAGTACACCCGCGACGCCGTCGAGCTCGGCCAGGACCAGGTCGTCACGATCACGCCCGACGACATCGTCGTGACCGACTTCGACGGGCACCCCGCCGAGACCACGGAGTACCACGTCGACTGGGACGTGTCGGCTGCCGAGAAGGGCGGCTTCGAGTGGTTCATGCTCAAGGAGATCGACGAGCAGCCCCAGGCGGTCGCCGACACGCTGCTGGGGCGCTACACACCCGGGGGCCTGCTGCAGCTCGACGAGATGCGCATCAGTGACGATGAGCTGCGCGAGGTCCACAAGATCATCGTGATCGCGTGCGGCACGTCGTTCTACGCCGCGATGGTCGCCAAGTACGCGATCGAGCACTGGACGCGCACGCCGTGCGAGGTCGAGCTGGCCTCGGAGTTCCGCTACCGCGACCCGATCCTCGACAAGAGCACGCTGGTCGTCACGATCAGCCAGTCCGGCGAGACCATGGACACGCTCATGGCGATTCGCTACGCCCGGCAGCAGCGCGCTCGCGTGCTGTCGATCTGCAACACCAACGGCTCGACGATCCCCCGCGAGTCCGATGCAGTCATCTACACGCACGCCGGCCCGGAGGTCGCGGTCGCCTCGACCAAGGGCTTCCTCAGCCAGGTCGTCGCGTGCTACCTCCTCGCCCTCTACATCGCGCAGGTCAAGGGCATGAAGTACGGCGACGAGATCGACGGCATCCTCGCCGAGATCGGTCGCATCCCCGACGGGATCCAGCGGATGCTCGACGAGGGCGACCAGATGCGCAAGCTCGCGGCCGAGCTCGCCGGCTCGCGCTCGATTCTCTTCCTCGGTCGCCACGTCGGCTACCCGGTGGCCCTGGAGGGTGCGCTCAAGCTCAAGGAGCTGGCCTACATCCACGCCGAGGGCTTCGCCGCAGGTGAGCTCAAGCACGGCCCGATCGCGGTGATCGAGGAGGGCCTCCCGGTGTTCGTCATCGTGCCGCCCAAGGGCCGCGACCAGCTGCAGGAGAAGACCGTCAGCAACATCCAGGAGATCCGCGCGCGCGGTGCCCGCACGATCGTGCTGGCTGAGGACGGTGACGAGGACGTCGTGCCCTACGCCGATCACCTGATCCGGCTGCCCAAGGTCCCCACCCTGCTGCAGCCCCTCGTCTCGACGGTACCGCTGCAGATATTCGCCGCGGAGTTCGCGAGCCTCCTTGGCCACGACGTCGACCAGCCCCGCAACCTCGCCAAGTCGGTCACGGTCGAGTGATCCTCGGGACCACCGCATGACCATCCTCGGAATCGGCGTGGACGTCGTCGACATCCCCAGGTTCGCGGCGTCGCTGGAGCGTACGCCGACGCTGCGCAACCGGCTGTTCACGGCGGCGGAGGCCGATCTGCCGCTGGAGTCGTTGGCGGGCCGCTTCGCGGCCAAGGAGGCGTTCGTCAAGGCCCTTCGGGCCCCTGCGGGCATGTCATGGCAGGACATCGAGGTGGTCAGCGACGCCCAGGGTGCGCCCGAGCTGAAGCTGCACGGTGCCGCGCTCGACCGGGCGGCCGAGCTGGGCGTCACGGCGACGCACCTGTCGATCTCGCACGACACCACCGTGGCGACGGCGTTCGTGGTGGCCGAATGCTGAGGTCCCACCGGGTCGAGGACGTCCGCGCCGCGGAGGCCGCCCTCGCGGCCACGCTGCCGGACGGCGAGCTCATGCGCCGCGCCTCCCGGGGCCTCGCCGACGCCCTCGGTCACGTCGCGGCGGGCGAGGTGGTGCTGATGCTGATCGGCCCGGGCAACAACGGGGGCGACGCGCTCTACGCCGCGGCGCACCTGCTGGATCGCGGGGTCCGGGTCGACCTGTGCCTGCTCGACCCCGGCACGGTGCACGCAGACGGTCTCGCGACCGCGCTGGGCGCCGGCGCCCGGGTGGTCGAGGAGCCGACCGACCAGCGGCACTGCCTCGACGCGGTCTTCGGGATCGGCGCGCGCCCCGGCCTCACCGGACGGGCGGCGGACTGGGCCGAGTGGATCGCCCGGGCCCGGCCCCACACGATCGCCGTCGACGTGCCGTCCGGCGTCGACGTGGACGGGGCGACGGTGCCCGGGGCCCACGTGCGGGCCGATGCGACGATCACCTTCGGGACCTACAAGAACGCCCTGCTGGTCGCGCCCGCGAGCGGAGCGGCCGGCTGGAACGGCACGTCGATCGCCGAGCTCGTGGACATCGGCCTGGGCCCGTTCCTGCCGGCCGCGTCGGTCGAGGCCATCGAGCCCTCGGACTCCTGGCTGCTGGACGATCTCTTCGACTGGCTCCGCAGCCCCACGAGCCACAAGTACGCGCGGGGTGTCGTCGGCATCGCGGCCGGCTCGGAGCAGTACGCGGGCGCGGCGCACCTCTGCGTCGCAGGTGCGCAGGCGGGCCTGGCCGGCATGGTGCGGTTCGTCGGCAGCGACGAGCTCGGCAGGCGCATCGTGGACCGTGCCCCCGAGGTCGTCGTCGGCCGAGGACGTGTGCAGGCCTGGGTCGTCGGCCCCGGCGGTGGCGACGACGGGGCCGGCCAGCTGTCGATGGCGCTCGAGGACGACGTGCCGGTGCTGGTCGACGCCTCGGGCCTGCAGCACCTGCCCGGATCGTTCGACGTCCCGGCCCTGCTCACGCCCCACGCGGGCGAGCTCGCCCAGATGCTCGACACCGACCGCGCGAGCGTGGAGGCCGAGCCGCTGGCCCATGCGTCGCGCGCGGCCGAGCGGTGGGGGGCCACGGTGCTGCTCAAGGGTGCCCGCACCCTCGTCGTGACGCCCGGACGCCCGACCCGGGTCAACCTCACGGGCTCGCCGTGGCTCGGCACCGCGGGATCGGGCGACGTGCTCGCCGGCCTCGCCGGATCGCTCATGGCCGCCGGCGCGGACCCGCACGACGCCGGCTCCCTCGCGGCGTTCCTGCACGGTGCCGCGAGCGTCCGGGCCAACCCCGGAGGGCCCGTCACGGCGTCCGCCGTCGCCGCCGCGCTCCCGGGCACGGTCGCTGCCTTCCACGACGGCCTGCTCGACGACGTCCGCGACTGGAGACACTGACGATGACCGCACCACAGGCAGAGGCGGTCATCGACCTCGACGCCTTCGGCGCCAATCTCGAGGCGCTTGCGGCGTGTGCGCCCTCGTCGGCGCAGATGACGGTCGTGAAGGCCGATGCGTACGGCCACGGCATGGTCCCGATGGCCCGCGCCGCTCGTGCCGCGGGAACCGACTGGCTGGGTGTCGCGACGCTCGCCGAGGCGCTCGCCCTGCGGGAGTCGGGCGACACGGGCGATCTCCTGTGCTGGCTTGCCGCACCCGGCGCCGACTACGCGGCCGCCGTCGAGGCGGACGTCGAGGTCACTGCCTCGTCGACCGATCAGCTGGCCGAGATCCTGGCCGCCGCGCCGCGTCGTCCCCGGGTGCAGCTCAAGGTCGACACGGGCCTGTCGCGCAACGGCGCGCTCGGCCGGGAGTGGACCGCGCTCGTCGCGGCTGCCGCGGCGGCGCAGGCGGCCGGACGCGTCGAGGTCACCGGCATCTGGTCGCACTTCGCGTGCGCCGACGAGCCCGCCCATCCCGCCAACGACGCACAGGAGGCGGTGTTCGTCGCTGCGGTCGACGAGCTGACCGCCGCCGGGATCGAGCCAGGGCTGCGCCACCTCTGCAACTCGCCCGCGACGCTGACCCGGCCGTCGGCCCACTTCGACATGGTGCGCGTGGGCATCGCGGCCTACGGCATCCGTCCCGACCCGGGCATGACCTACGAGACCCCGCTGACGCCCGTGCTCACGCTGCGCGGCCGGCTGGCGCAGGTCAAGCGCATCCCCGCCGGGGCCAAGGTCTCGTACGGCCAGACCTGGACCGCGGAGCGCGACACCACGGTGGGCCTCGTGCCCCTCGGATACGGCGAGGGCATCGCGGTCTCGGCGTCCAACCGTGCGGAGGTGCTGGCCGCGGGCGCGCGGGTGCCCCTCGTCGGTCGGGTGTGCATGGACCAGTTCGTCGTCGACCTGGGCGAGCGGTCCGCACGGCGCGGCGACGCGGTCGTCCTGTTCGGTCCCGGCCACGACGGCGAACCCACCGCAGAGGACTGGGCAACCGCATCGGGCACCATTGCGTACGAGGTGGTCACCCGGCTGGGTGGCCGCATCGTCCGGACCTATGAGGGTGGCGCATGAGGAGAACGGCGAAGCTCGCGACGACCGCAGGAGCCTTCGTGGCCGCCGGGACGGTCGCCACGCTGCTCAACGGCCGCCACCGCACGGGGCGACGCCGCCGACGCGGTGAGGACGTCGAGTTCGGGTCGGTGCGCAGCACGCCCCTGTCGCTGCTGGCCCCCGACGGGGTCGCGCTGCACGTTGAGGTGGAGGAGGCCGATCACCCGACCCCGACGGTCGTGTTCCTGCACGGGTGGGTCGAGGACAGCGACCTGTGGCACTACCAGCGCCTCGCGCTGCGCGGACGCGTGCGCTCGGTGTTCGTCGACATGCGCTCCCACGGGCGCTCGGGTCGATCGTCTGCCGGCAACTCCTCGCTGGCCGATCTCGCGGACGATCTCGAGACCGTCCTGGAGCAGGTCGTCCCGGAGGGCCCGATCGTGCTCGTCGGCCACTCGATGGGCGGCATGACGATCATGGAGCTCGCCCGCACGCGGCCGGAGCTGTTCGGCGACCGCGTCGAGGGGGTCGTGCTCGTCTCGACCAGCTCGGGCCGGCTCATGCGCAGCAGCCCGGCTCTTCGCTACCTCGTGCCGTTGCTGCGCGCCGGCACCCCCGTGCTGGACTGGGGCCGCCGCTTCAACAGCTATTCGGTCATCCGTCGGTGGGCCCTCGGCCCGCGCGCCGCGGAGCGCCACGTCGACATGGTCAACGAGATGATCCTGCGCGCGCCGACCCGCGTGCTCATGGACTTCTACCCCAACTTCGTCAGCCTGGACCTGACTGCAGGTCTGGGCGATCTCGGCCGGGCCCGCACCACCGTCATCGGCGGCACCGCGGACCTGCTGACCCCCATCAAGCACGCCCGCGTGCTGGCCGACCGGATACCGGACGCCAAGCTCATCGTGCTGGAGGACGTCGGCCACATGGCCCCGTTCGAGGCTCACGAGACCGTCACCCGGGCGATCGAGGACGTCCTGGAGGACATCGAGTCATGACCGGCAGCAACGCTCTCAACGTCATCGACGCGGGGCCCGAGCACGCGGAGGTGATCGTCGACATCATCCACCGCTCGTTCGGCGCCCGTCCCGTGCTGGACCCGCCGAGCACCGCCCTGGACGAGACCGTCGAGTCGGTCGCTCACACCCTCGCGACCGCGGGCGGCCTGCTCGTCGAGCGCCGGGGCCTGCCGATGGGCGCGATGCTGTTCGACGAGTCGCGGCCGGGCCAGCTGGGCCTTCGCCGCGTGTGCGTCGATCCCGACATCCAGGCCCGGGGCGTCGCCTCGGCGATGGTGGGCGTCGCGGAGGACACCGCGGAGGAGCGCGGCAAGGACGGCATCTGGCTCGACGTCCGTGAGGAGCTGCCGGACACCGTGCAGTTCTGGTCGCGGCGCCGCTACGAGCCCGTGGGCCGGGACGAGCCGTTCATCGAGTTCGGCAAGACGTTGTGGCTTGCGCGTGAAGTGCCGACGGCCGAGGAGATGCAGGCCCTCGCAGCGCGGCTCGCGCCGCTGCTGCGCGCCGGCGACCTCCTGGTGCTGTCGGGCGATCTCGGGGCCGGCAAGACGACGTTCACCCAGGGCCTCGGGGAGGCCCTCGGCGTCCGCGGCCCGATCACGTCGCCCACGTTCGTCCTCGCCCGCACCCACCCCTCGCTGGTCGACGGACCCCCGCTCGTGCACGTCGACGCCTACCGGCTGGGCGATCTCAGCGAGATCGACGACCTCGACCTGGACTCGACGACCGAGTCGGCGGTGACCGTCGTGGAGTGGGGCGACGGCATGGCCGAACAGCTCGCCGACAGCTGGCTGCACGTCAAGATCGAGGTCCGTGGCCCGCGCCCGATCGACCCGCTCGGCACGCCGCACGACGGCGACGTCCCCGACGAGGTCGACCCGCGCGTCGTCACGATCAAGCCGCACGGCCCCCGCTGGGTCGGTGTCCCGCTCCGCTCCACGCTGCTCGGCTCGTAGGCTAGCGCCGTGCTCCTCCTCGCGTTCGACACCGCCACTCCTGCGATCACCGTTGCCGTCCACGACGGCACCCGGGTGATCGCCGAGGCGTACGGCGAGGGGGCGATGGCGCACGGGGAGCTCCTCGCCCCCGCGATCCGTGAGGCGATGTCCCGGGCGGGTGCCACGATGGCCGACCTGACCGACGTCGCGGTCGGCGTGGGCCCGGGCCCTTTCACAGGGCTGCGCGTCGGCGTCGTCACCGCGCTGACCCTCGGCTCGACCCTCGGCCTGACGACCCACGGCGTGTGCTCGCTCGACGTCGTCGCCGCCGACGTCCAGGTTGAGGGTGAGTTCCTGGTCGCGACCGACGCCCGCCGCAAGGAGGTCTACTGGGCCCGCTACGGGGCCGATCACGTGCGCCTGGACGGACCCCACGTGCTGAAGCCCGCGGACCTGGCGGCCCAGCACCCCGACCTGCCTGCGTACGGGCGCGGTGCCCACCTCTACGACGGCGTCCTGCGCGCGTCGGGCGAGGCCGGCGACCCGCGGGCGGCGGTGCTCGCGAACCTCGTGGCCTCCGGGCGTGCGGTGCAGGTGCCACTCGAGCCGCTCTACCTGCGCCGGCCCGACGCGGTGCCGCAGGCCTCGTCCAAGCGGGCATGACCCGCGAGGCCACGGAGGCCGACGTCGCCGCGATCGCCGCGATCGAGCAGGCCTGCTTCGGCGGCTCCGCGTGGAGCGAGGCCCTGGTGCGCGAGGAGGTCGTCAGCGACCGGCACGTCGTGCTGGTGGACGACGACCTGACGGCGTACGGAGCCGTGTCGCTGGCGGGGGAGACCGCCGACCTGGACCGCATCGCGGTGCTGCCGGGTGCGCGGGGCCGGGGGATTGCGCGGGACGTGCTCGAGGAGCTCGTCGACCGCGCCCGCGATCTCGGCGCGGGGCGCCTGCTGCTCGAGGTCGCGGCCGACAACGCGCCCGCGATCGGCCTCTACGAGTCGTTCGGGTTCGACACGATCAGCACCCGGCGCGGCTACTACGCAGGCGGTGTCGACGCCCTCGTGATGGAGCTCACGATCGCGGAGTGGCGGTGAGAGCCGCACCGCAGGATCCGGTCACCCCCAACCCAGATTTGCGGACTCCTGCACCGAATCCGTAGCGCGGAACGGTGCAGGAGCCCGCAAATCTGGGCTGGGTTTTTTTGCTGGTCGAGGCGCCCGCTCCTCTTGCGTGTCGGCGTCGGCGTGCGACGCTGGAAGCATGACTGAGACACCCAACGAGCGCACGAACGAGCCCACGGAGATCCTCGATCAGGACGCCGTGTTCGCGGATCCCGACGAGGTCCTGGACTCGGGGTACTCGCCGCCGGAGAGCTACCGGGGCGAGGGATTCGGCACGACCGCCGAGGAGCAGCTGGAAGGTGAGACCTTGGACGAGCGACTCCGCCAGGAGGAGCCCGAGCCCGATCCGTACGCCGTCGCGGACGAGGAGGTCCTCGACGACGGTGAGGTCGGGGCGGAGCGCGCCGGCCGTCTCGTCGACCCCGACGGCGGCATCGGCGAGGACACCGAGAAGGACCTCATCGGCGAGGACGTCGGGATCGACGGCGCCGCATCGAGCGCCGAGGAGGCCGCGGTCCACGTCATCGAGGACTGACCGCCACCAACTACTGCACGCGTGCACTCGGCCACCCGCCGAGTGCACGCGTGTGCACTACTCTGGCGCCATGCGCGACTTCACGTATCCGGCCACGATCCTGACCGCCAAGACGCTGTTCAAGGTCCTCGGGATGAAGTTCCAGATGACCGGAACCGAGCACATCCCCCGCACCGGCGGCGCGATCCTGGCGGCCAACCACATCAGCTACGTCGACTTCATCTTCGACGGGCTCGCGGCCCAGCCGAGCGGTCGCCTGGTGCGGTTCATGGCCAAGAAGGACGCGTTCGACCACAAGGTCTCCGGGCCCGTCATGCGCTCGTACCACCACATCAGCGTCGACCGCGACAACGGCCAGCAGTCGTACGACGACGCGGTTCGCTACGCCCGTGAGGGTGAGATCGTCGGCATCTTCCCCGAGGCCACGATCAGCCGCGCGTTCGAGATCAAGGAGCTCAAGACCGGAGCCGTGCGCATGGCCGCCGAGGCAGGCGTCCCGCTGATCCCGATGGTCACGTGGGGCACACAGCTGCTGAAGACCAAGGATCACCCGTCGGACCTGACGGGCCGGGGCAAGACGATCGGCCTGCACGTCGGTGCGCCGCTGGAGGTGACGGGGGAGGACCCCGTGGCCGAGACCGCACGACTGCGCGCGGCGATGAGCGACCTGCTGGACCGAGCGATCCTCGAGTACCCCCTCAGCCCCGTCGGCCAGTGGTGGGCCCCGGCTCGCCACGGCGGCACCGCCCCGACGCTCGAGGAGGCGGCACGGCTCGACGAGCAGGAGTACGCCGCCCGCGCTGCCCGGCGTTCTGCCGGCCGCTGAGACCTCGCGGGGCTCGACCCGCGGGTGCAGACTGGGAGGCACAGACCCAGGAGGCACACATGAAGGCAGTCGTCGGGTCCACGGTCGTCGCCGAGGCGCCCACCGAGGACCTCGTGAAGATCGAGGGCAACTGGTACTTCCCGCCGTCGAGCCTGGCCGACGGTGCGTTCGAGAAGAGTCCCACGGCCTACCACTGCCCGTGGAAGGGCGATGCGCAGTACTGGAACGTCGGATCGGGCGACGACGTCGCGCGTGACGGCGGCTGGTCCTACCCCGACCCGATCCCGACCGCATTCGACCGCGTGGGCAGCGACTTCAGCGGCTACGTCGCGTTCGACCGGTCACAGGTCAGCATCGAGGAGTAGTCAGTCGCCGGTCGAGCCGTCGGCGAGCTCGCGCAGGATGTCGAGGTGGCCGTTGTGGCGGGCGGTCTCCTCGATGAGGTGCTGCAGGATCCACCGCGCGGTCACCGGATGCTCGATGCGTCCGCCGCGGCGCACCATGTCGAGGTCGACCTCGGCGAAGACTGCGCGGGTGCGGGCGGCCTCCTGCTCGTACAGGTCGATCACCTCGGCGACGGTGAGGCTCTCGCCCTGGCGGAACTCCGCATCCGGGTCCTCCTCGCTCCACGGCGCGTCGTCCTCCCCGCCGAACAGATCGGCGTTGATCCACGATCGCTCGACCCAGCGCAGGTGGTTGAGCAGGTTGACGGGGCTCATCAGCGGTGACCCCGCGAGCGGCGCCCGGTGGCCCAGCTCCTCGCTCAAGCCACTGACCTTCATGACCGCGGTGTCCTGCGCGTAGTGCAGCACCTGCAGCAGGACCGACCGCTCGTCGTACGCCTGGGGGATGTCGTCGGTGCGTGCCATCTGCCCACCCTGACACAATGTGCTGGTGAGTGAACCGTTGGTGATGGGTATCGAGTCGTCCTGCGACGAGACCGGAGTAGGCATCGTGCGCGGCACCGAGCTGCTCGCGCACGCACTGAGCTCGAGCATGGAGCAGCACGTGCGCTTCGGCGGCGTCGTGCCCGAGGTCGCGAGCCGCGCGCACCTCGAGGCGATGGTGCCCACGCTCGAGCAGGCGTACGCCGAGTCGGGCATCCGGGTGCAGGACGTCGACGCGATCGCGGTGACCAGCGGGCCGGGCCTGACCGGTGCGCTGCTGGTCGGCGTCGCGGCGGCGAAGGCGCTCGCGCTGGCCCACGACAAGCCGCTCTACGGGGTCAACCACCTGGCCGCCCACGTCGCGGTCGACCAGCTCGAGCACGGCCGCTTCGACCAGCGGGTCGCGGCGCTCCTGGTCAGCGGGGGGCACACCGAGCTGTTGCTCGTGGACGACATCGTCACCGACATCACGATGCTCGGTCAGACGATCGACGACGCCGCGGGCGAGGCGTTCGACAAGGTCGCCCGCCTGCTGGACCTGCCCTACCCGGGCGGACCGCACATCGACCGGGTCGCCCGCGACGGCGATCCGACTGCGATCGCGTTCCCCCGAGGCCTCACGACCGGACGCGACCTGGACAAGCACCGCTACGACTTCTCCTTCTCCGGGCTCAAGAGCGCGGTCGCCCGCCACGTCCAGCACGAGCAGCGCATGGGGCGGAGCATCTCGACCGCCGACGTCGCCGCCTCGTTCCAGGACGCGGTCTGCGACGTGCTGACCAAGAAGACGATCGCGGCGTGCGTCGAGCACGACGTCGACACGCTGATCATCGGGGGAGGGGTGGCCGCCAACGGACGGCTGCGTCACTACGCCGAGGAGCGCGCCGCCAAGGCCGGCATCAAGGTGCGCATCCCGCGGATGGGGCTGTGCACCGACAACGGCGCGATGGTTGCCGCGCTCGGTGCCGAGGTCGTACGACGCGGTGTGGCCCCGTCCGCGCTCGACCTGCCGGTCGACTCGAGCATGCCCGTGACCCACGTGGTCGCGGCCTGAGGTGTCGGCCTCACGCCGGGCCCGTCGCCTGGCCGTCCTCATCGGCTTGACCGTCGTGGCGCTCGTCGTCGCGGGCGGCGTCGTGTGGTGGGCGGACCGCGACACCTCGTCGCCCGGCTCCCCAGCGGCAGCCCCGAGCGCGGGCGACGCGCCCCGGGCGAAGGCCGCGAAGGAGCCGGCCGGCTGGGGGCCGACCGCGGCCGAGAAGGACCAGGCGCGCTCTCTCGCGGAGGGGCTGTCGCTCAAGGAGCTCGCCGGACAGCTCATCATCGCGCGCAGCTTCTCCAACGAGTCGTCGCTCGAGCTCGTGCGCGACAAGCACTTCGCGGGCGTGATGGTGACGGGACAGCAGATCCTCGATGTCACGACCGACGACCCGCTGGACAGCGTCAAGGCGTTCAACCGACAGCTGCAGGACGCGGGCAAGGACCGCGGCTTCCCCGTCATGGTGCCGATCGACCAGGAGGGCGGGCTGGTCGCGCGCCTGGCCGATCCGCTCACGACGTTCCCGAGCTTCATGTCCGCGGGCGCGGCTGTCGCGGGGCACGGCGCTCGCGGCGAGGCCGTCGTGACCGCCGCGGCGCGGGCCTCCGGCGCCGAGCTGCGTGCCGCGGGCTACAACACGGTCTTCGCCCCCGACGGTGACATCACGATCGGCCCCGCCGACCCGATCATCGGCAGCCGCTCCGCAGGCTCGGAGCCCGAGACGGTGGCGCGCGCGGTGGTCGCAGCGGTGGACGGCTACTCCGAGGCCGGGATGATCTCGGCGGTCAAGCACTTCCCCGGCCACAACGTGGACGAGGACAGCCACGAGGGCCTGCCGGTCCTGCGCAGCGACCGCGAGCGGCTGCGGAGCCACGACCTGGTGCCGTTCGCGGCGGCGGTCGCGGAAGCCGCCCCCGGCATCATGACCGGCCACCTCGACGTGCCCGCGATCGACAAGGGCGTGCCGGCCTCGATGTCGCACAAGGTCATCACGCGCGGGCTGCGCGACAACCTGGGCTTCGACGGGCTCGTCATCAGCGACTCCCTCGGCATGGGCGCGGTCATGAACCGCTATCCGGGCGGCGACGCGACCGTCGAGGCGATCAAGGCGGGCAGCGACCTCGCCCTGATGCCGGCCGACAACGACGAGGCGTACGACGCGGTGCTCGAGGCGCTGCGGTCGGGGGAGATCCCCGAGCAGCAGGCCCGTCGCTCCGCGGCCCGCACGATCGCGTACCTGTTGCACGCACAGTCCTCGCCCGAGCTGCCGGGGAAGCCGGGCAGCCACGTGGCCGAGTCGCAGGCGCTGAGCGCCGCGGCCGCCACGATCGTGGCCCACCCGTGCCCCGTCCCGAAGATCACCGGGGTCGTCCCGGTGGGATCGCCCGAGGCGGTCACGGCCTTCCGGACCGCCGCGGAAGAGGCCGGACTGCCCGTCGGAGCGGGGACGACGGTCGTGTTCCTCGGGCCGGGGTCCTCGGGCGGGTCGGGCGACGTCGTGGTCTCGACCGACGCGCCGTACGGGCTGGCGTCCAGCGCTGCGCCGACCAAGATCGCTCTCTACGGTCGTGGCGTCCCCGCGATGCGGGCGTTGGTCCAGGTCCTGCAGGGCAAGGCTCGCGCGCAGGGGCAGCTCCCGGTCGACGTCGGGGTTCCCGCACCCAAGCGCTGCTGAGCCGGCGTGCGGTCAGGGCCGCCGCCGGAAGCGCACGACCTGCCCGGGGCGCGCCTGGGCGAGTCGGTCGGTGTGCGCATCGAGCACCACGGCGATGACCGGGTAGCCGCCGGTCACGGGATGATCGGGCCCGAAGACGATGGGCAAGCCGTCGGCAGCCACCTGGACGCTGCCCCGCAAGCAGGGCTCGCTGGGCAGCTCGGCGTCGCGTGCGCGTCGGAGGACCCCGCCGGTCAACCGGACGCCGACCCGGTCCGACACCGGGCTGACCTGCCACGGATCGTCGAGCAGGCGCCGCACGGCCGCGGGCACGAACCAGTCGTCGCGCGGGCCCAGCACGACGTCCACGGTGATCTCGCCGGTGCGCGCGAGCGCGGGCACGTCCTCGAGGTGCGGCGGGGGCCGGCCGACCCCGGTGCGCAGGGTCTCGCCGGCGCGAAGCGGTGCCGGTCCGAGGCCCGCGAGCGTGTCGGTCGAGGCCGATCCGAGCTCCGCCGCGACCGCGAGGCCTCCGGACACGCCGACGTACGTGCGCAGGCCCCAGGTCGGCGGATCGACGGCCAGGCGCTGACCGGTGTCCAGGCGCAGGGCACGCCCGGCAGGGACCTGGCGACCGTCGATCGTCACCGGCCCGGCCGCGCCGGTCACCGCGACGACGTGCGGCGCTGCCGCGCGGAGCACGAGCCCGCCGGCCACCACCTCGATCGCGGCGGCCCCGTCGTCGTTGCCGAGCAGGGCGTTGGCCTGCCGGAGCGCGCCGCGGTCGAAGGCGCCCGAGGCGCTGACCCCGAGGTGGCCGAGTCCCGGACGGCCGCGGTCCTGCACGAGGCTGAGCGGCCCCGGCCGCTCGACGAGGAGCGTCATGCTGCCACGAACCTGACCGTGGCCCCGGCCGTCAGCAGCGCGGGCTCCGGGCGGCCGGAGTCCCACATCGTCACGGGTGTGCGGCCGATGAGCTGCCATCCGCCGGGGGAGGAGCGGGGGTAGACCCCGCTGAACTCACCGGCGAGGCCGACCGACCCGGCGGGGACGCTCGTGCGGGGTGAGCTGCGGCGCGGCACGGCGAGTCGCGGGTCGCCGCCCACGAGATAGGCGAATCCCGGCGCGAAGCCCCCGAACGCGACGGTCCACGGCGTCGCGGTGTGGGCCGTGACGACCTCGTCGGTCCCCAGACCGGTCAGCCGGGCGACGTCGTCGAGGTCCGGACCGTCGTACGCCACGGGGATCTCCACGACGGTCGCGTCGGGCCGCGAGCCGGGGGCCACGGGGGTGGTGCGCTCCACCAGCGCTCGCAGGGCGGACGGCTCGCCTCGCAGCAGCACGGTCCGCGCACCCAGGACGACCTCGGCCTGCCCGTGCAGGGCCGCGAACCAGCCCTGGGCCTCCTCGAGGCTCGTGCAGTCGAGCACGACCGCGCGGTCGCCGCAGGGGCGTACGTTCATGGGGCGCTCGCGACCTCGGCCCCGGCGCCCTCGAGCGCGGACCGCACCGCGCGTGCGAGCTGCAGCGCCCCGGGGCTGTCGCTGTGCACGCAGATCGACGCGACCTCGCCCAGGAGCCGGACCGCCTGCGCGGCGACCGCCTGCGGATCGTCCAGGACCGCGCCCGCCTCTGAGCGGGCCACGAGCCGCCCGTCACTCGTGTAGGCCCGGTCGGCGAAGCCCTCGTGGACGACGGGGATGCCGCGTGCGGCCGCGAGGTCCAGTGAGACCGCGCCCGGCAGCCCGAGGAGGGGGACCGGCGCCACGAGCCGCCGGATCGCGGCGACGACCGCCCGCGCGTGGACCTCGTCGTGCACGATCGTGTTGTAGAGCGCGCCGTGCGGCTTGACGTACGCGACCCGCCCACCGGCGGCGCGGGCGATCTCGTCGAGCAGCAGCACCTGGCCGAGCAGCTCGGCGGCCAGCTCGTCAGCCGGGACATTCCACGGCGCGCGGCCGAAGCCCGCGCGGTCGGGATATCCCACCTGCGCGCCGATCGCGACGCCGCGCTCGACCGCGGCCTCGCAGGTCACCCGCATGAGCTCCGCGTCTCCCGCGTACGCGCCGCAGCAGACGTTGGCGGACGTCACCACGTCGAGCAGCTCGACGTCCTCACCCGAGCGCCACCGCTGCCACGACTCGCCCAGGTCGGCGTTGAGGTCGATCCGCATGACCTAGATCCTCTCCACCAGATAGGCCGCGCCGATCCCCCGGACCCGGGTCATGACCACGAGCGCCGTCGCGGACCCCTTGAGCTTCATCCGGCGCACGACCTCCTCCGGCACGACGTCGACGCCGCGCTTCTTGATCGTCAGCGTGCCGACCCCACGCTCCTGGAGCGCGGCCTTGAGCGCCTTCTCGCGGAACGGCAGCTCCTCGACGATCCGGAACCCGCGGGCCAGCGGAGTGGCCACCGCGCGCTCGGAGCTCACGTACGCGATGTGGGGATCGGGCAGCCAGCCGTCGAGCGTCGCGGCGAGCTCGCCCACCAGGCCGGACCGGATGACCGCGTCGTCCGGCTCGTACAGGTACGTGCCGACGTCGCCGACCTGGACCGGCGCATCGCTCGCGACCAGGCCCGCGCCGGACGGGAGCACCGTGGCGCGTCGGGCCGCCGTCGCGAACGGGACCCCCCAGAGGCACGCCTCGACGAGGTCGCCGCCGTCGCTGACCCACTCGGCCTCCACACCGTCCGGGACGGCGTCGTGGGCCAGCCCTGGCATGACCTTGGCCACGGCCCGGCCGGCCAGAAGCCCCCGCACCCAGTCCCACGGCGGCTGGAGGTCGGCGGTCGAGAACGTCCGTCCCCGGCCGTCACGCCGTGCGGGATCGATGAACGCGACCTCGTCCGGCCGGATGTCCACCTCCCTGGCGTCCGCGCAGACGACCTCTCCGGCCAGGCCTAGCCCGCGGAGGTTGGCCTCGGCGATCGCGGCCCGTACGGGGTCCTGCTCGACGCCGCGGACCGACAGGCCGGCGCGGGCCAGGGCGATGAGGTCGCCGCCGATGCCGCAGCCGAGGTCGACGACCGCCGTGGCGCCGGTCGAGGCCAGGCGCTCAGCGCGGTGGGTCGCGACGCTCATGCGGGTGGACTGCTCGAGGGCGTCATGGGTGAAGAACATCTTCGCGGCGTCGGCGCCGAACTTGCGAACGGCCTTGCCCCGCAGGTGGTTCTGCGTCACTGCCGCGGCCACCAGGTCGACCGGGTGGGTCCGGCGGAGACGGGTGCCGAGAGCCAGGTCGGACTCGACCCCGGCGCGCGCGGCGATCTCTCCGAGGAGCTCCTGTCCCCGGGGGGTCATGAGCTGGGCGAACGTCTCCGGGTCCATGCCCCAAGTCTGCCGGTCGCCCGGGACCTTTGGCGGGCGACGTCCGGGCGGGCCTGTGCGAGCGTCGAGCCATGGCAACGGCGATGGTGGAGGAACGAGCACCGGAGGCGCACACGCTGACCGGACGGGCGCGCACGGTCGCCTTCCTGACCATCGCGCTGGGGATGTTGCTGGCGGCGCTGGACTCGACGGTCGTGTCGACGGCGCTGCCCACGATCGTCGGCGATCTCGGCGGCGGCGACCACGTCTCGTGGGTCGTGACGTCCTACCTGCTGGCGCAGACCGTCGTCACGGCCGTCATCGGCAAGTTCGGCGACCAGTTCGGTCGCAAGACGATCTTCCAGCTGTCCGTCGCGCTGTTCATCATCGGATCGGCGCTGTGCGGCATGGCCCAGGGCATGGGCTGGCTGATCGGCTCCCGCGCGCTCCAGGGTCTCGGTGCGGGCGGCCTCACCGTCACCGCGACCGCCCTGATCGCCGACATCATCCCGCTGCGGGACCGCGGCCGTTACCAGGGCGCGCTCGGCGCGGTCTTCGGCATCACCACCGTCCTGGGGCCGCTGCTGGGCGGCTTCTTCACCGACAACCTGAGCTGGCGCTGGGTGTTCTACATCAACGTGCCGCTTGCGCTGGTGGTCATCGCGGTCGCCGGCCGCACGCTTCCCAACGTCCGGGCGACGGGTCGCCAGGTCATCGACTACGTCGGGATCGTGTTCATCACGATCGGTTCGTCGTGCCTGGTGCTGGCGACCAGCTGGGGCGGCACCACGCATCCGTGGGGGTCGCCCACGATCATCGGCCTGTTCGCCGGCGGAGCGCTGGCCCTGGGGATCTTCGTGCTGGTCGAGCTGCGGGCGGTCCAGCCGATCCTGCCGATGCGCCTGTTCCGCGAACGGGTGTTCTGGACGTGCTGCGCGCTCTCGTTCGTCGTCGGGTTCGCCATGATGGGCTCGATCACGTTCCTGCCGACGTTCCTGCAGTACGTCGACGGCGTGAGTGCCATGGACTCCGGCGTGCGGATGCTGCCGATGGTGCTGGGCCTGATGCTCACCGCGATCACCTCGGGCAACATCGTGAGCAAGACCGGGCGGTACAAGATCTTCCCGGTGGTCGGGACACCCGTCATCGCGATCGGCCTGCTGCTGCTCAGCCGGCTCGACGAGAGCAGCCCGGCGCTCCAGGAGGCCGGGTCGATGTTCGTGCTGGGCCTCGGCATCGGGGCCTCGATGCAGGTCCTGACCATCATCGTGCAGAACACCGTCGACTACCGCGATCTCGGCGTCGCGACCTCCGCGGTGACCTTCTTCCGCACCCTGGGGGGTGCGTTCGGCGCGGCGGTGTTCGGCTCGCTGTACTCCAACTTCTTGTCCGGCCGCCTGCCCGAGGCGATCGCCGCGACCAAGGGAGCGGTGACACCCCAGGACGCGTCCACGCCGTCGGCGCTGCACAAGCTCTCGGACCAGACGATCCAGCCCGTCGTCCACGCCTATGCCGAGTCGCTCGACCACGTCTTCGCGTGGGCGGCGCCGGTGGCGCTGCTGGGACTCCTGATCGCCCTGCTGATCCCGCAGGTCACGCTGCACGGAAGCGTCAAGCCCGGTGCGGCCGACCTGGGCGAGGGCTTCGCGATGCCGGACTCCGCGAGCGCCGAGGACCGGCTGGCCACGCGCATCGCGCGGCTGGTGTACGCCGACCACGGACGCCCGCTGATCCAGATCATGCAGGACGCCGACCTGGGGCTCGACGAGGGCAGGACCTGGGCCCTGCTGGAGGTGCACGGGCGTGCCCGGACGGGCCATCCGGCCAGCCTGGGCGAGGTCGCGCAGGCGCACCGGGTGCCGGCGATCGTCATGCAGCCGACGTTCGAGAGCCTGCTGCACTCGGGACACCTGGCCGGTTCGCTGGGCGATCTCACGATGACGGCGAAGGGCACCGAGGTCATGGAGAAGCTCGGTGCATTCGCCAAGACCTGGATCGTCGGCCACCTGGAGGGCATCGACGACGTGGACGAACCGGTGATCGACGCTGCAATCCAGCGCATCATCGGGCGCCTGCTCAAGGAGATCGCGGAACGCGGCCAGGAGCCGGTAGCAGTCACCTCGTGAGAGTGCTAACTTTGGTACTGGCACTCCCACCATGAGAGTGCTAATTCACAGGTGAGCACGACCCCCGCGACGGCGTTCTCACCTACGTCCAACGTTTCACCGCCTGAAAGGGGAGGTCGACACGTGTCGGTCACCATCAAGCCGCTCGAGGATCGCCTGGTCATCCAGGTCGTCGAAGCAGAGCAGACCACTGCATCCGGACTCGTCATCCCGGACACCGCCAAGGAGAAGCCTCAGGAAGGCATCGTCGTGTCGGTCGGCCCCGGTCGGGTCGACGACAACGGCAACCGCGTCCCGCTCGACGTTGCCGAGGGTGACAAGGTCATCTTCAGCAAGTACGGCGGCACCGAGGTCAAGTACGCGGGCGAGGAGTACCTCATCCTGTCCGCGCGCGACGTTCTCGCTGTCGTTTCGTGATCTGACGCCCCGGCGCCCCCATGCGGGGCGCTGGGGCCTCTCACTTTTCGGACTGCTCCCAGTCCTGGCAAGACCCCCATTTTTCGTAGGAGAGGCAACAGATGCCCAAGATTCTTGAATTTGACGAGACCGCTCGTCGCTCACTCGAGCGCGGCGTGGACAAGCTCGCCAACACCGTCAAGGTGACGCTCGGCCCCAAGGGTCGCTACGTCGTCCTGGACAAGAAGTGGGGCGCCCCCACGATCACCAACGACGGCGTGACCGTCGCCCGCGAGATCGAGCTCGACGACCCGTTCGAGAACCTCGGCGCCCAGCTGGCCAAGGAAGTCGCCACCAAGACCAACGACGTCGCCGGTGACGGCACGACGACCGCGACCGTCCTGGCCCAGGCCATGGTGCACGAGGGCCTGCGCGCCGTCGCCGCCGGCGCCAACCCGGTCGGCCTGAAGAAGGGCATCGAGGCAGCCGTCAAGGCCGTCGTCGAGCGCCTTCACGAGCAGGCCCGCGACGTCGACGACATCAAGGACATGACGGACGTCGCCACGGTGTCCTCGCGCGACGCCCACATCGGTGAGCTCATCGCCGAGGCCTTCGACAAGGTCGGCAAGGACGGTGTCATCACCGTCGAGGAGTCCAACACGATGGGCACCGAGCTCGAGTTCACCGAGGGCATGCAGTTCGACAAGGGCTACCTGTCGCCCTACATGGTGACCGACACCGAGCGCATGGAGGTCGTCCTGGACGATCCCTACATCCTGGTCAACCAGGGCAAGATCTCCTCGGTCAGCGATCTGCTGCCGATCCTGGAGAAGGTCGTCCAGTCCGGCAAGGCGCTGTTCATCATCGCCGAGGACGTCGAGGGCGAGGCCCTGTCGACGCTGGTCGTCAACAAGATCAAGGGCACGTTCACCTCGGCCGCCGTCAAGGCGCCCGCGTTCGGTGACCGCCGCAAGGCCATGCTCCAGGACATCGCGACCCTCACGGGCGCGGAGGTCGTGACGCCCGACGTCGGCCTCAAGCTCGACACGATCGGCCTCGAGGCGCTCGGCACGGCGCGCCGCGTCGTCATCACCAAGGACGACACCACGATCATCGAGGGCGGCGGCGACAAGGCCGACGTCGAGGGTCGCGTCAGCCAGATCAAGGCCGAGATCGACAACACCGACTCGGACTGGGACCGCGAGAAGCTCCAGGAGCGCCTGGCCAAGCTGGCCGGTGGCGTCTGCGTCATCCAGGTCGGCGCAGCCACCGAGGTCGAGCTCAAGGAGAAGAAGCACCGCATCGAGGACGCCGTCTCGGCGACCCGCGCGGCGATCGAGGAAGGCATCGTCGCAGGCGGCGGTTCCGCCCTCGTCCACGCCGTGTCGGTCCTGGACGACAACCTGGGTCTGACCGGTGACGAGGCTGTCGGTGTCCGCATCGTCCGCCTCGGCGCCGACGCCCCGCTCGAGTGGATCGCCCGCAACGGCGGCGTCTCCGGCGAGGTCGTCGTGAACAAGGTCCGCGAGAGCGGACAGGGCTACAACGCGGCCACGGGTGAGTACGGCGACCTGGTCGGCCAGGGCGTCCTGGACCCGGTCAAGGTGACGCGCTCCGCGCTCGCCAACGCCGCGTCCATCACCGCGATGCTCCTGACGACCGAGACGCTGATCGTCGAGAAGCCGGCCGAAGAGGCCGACGAGGCGCACGCGGGTCACAACCACTGATCCGCAGCTGATCGCACGACGCCCGCCCCGGTCCACCGGGGCGGGCGTTGTACGTTCGGGACGTGCCCCATGACTTCGAGTCCGTCCGTGCCGAGCTCGAGCTGCCGCCCGCCGGCGAGACCGACAGGTTCCCGGACGACGTGCTCACCGAGGCCGCGACGATCGCGGCGCGGGGGCCCGCAGAGGGGGAGGACGCCACGGCGATCCCGTTCGTGACGATCGACCCGCCCGGTGCGCGCGATCTGGACCAGGCGATGTTCCTCGAGCGGGTGGGCGAGGGCTTCCGGGTCCACTACGCGATCGCCGACCTCGGGTCCGCGATCGACCCGGGCGGGGCGATCGATGCCGAGGCCAGGCGCCGGGGCCAGACGATCTACCTTCCGGACGGCCGTGTCCCCCTGCACCCGCCGGTCATCTCCGAGGGCACGCTGAGCCTGCTCCCGGGCGAGGTCAGGTCGGCGGCGCTGTGGACCATCGACGTGGATGGTGGGGGTGTTGTGACCGACGCCTCGGTCAGGCGGGCCCGCATCCGGTCCGTCGCCCAGCTCGACTACGAGGGCGCCCAGGCCTCGTTCGACGCCGGGACGCCCCACCCCTCCGTCGAGGCGCTGGCCGACCTGGGTCGCCTGCGGCTCGACGTCCGCGTGGGTCTCGGCGCGATCGAGCTCGCCCTGCCCGAGCAGGAGGTCACGGCCGAGGGTGACGACTGGGTCGTCCGGATGCGCCGGCGCACCGACGTCGACGCCTGGAACGCCGAGATCTCCCTGCTCACGGGGATGGCGGCGGCCCGGCTCATGCTGGATGCCGGCATCGGCCTGCTCCGCACGCTCCCGCAGGCTGACCCGGACGCGGTCGCCGAGCTGTTGCGCACGGCCGCGACGCTGGGCATCCCGGTGGCCGACGGGACGACCGCGGCCGAGGTGCTGGCCGGCCTCGACCCGGACCTGCCGGCCTCGATCGCCCTGATGCGGGAGGCCACGGGTCTGCTCCGGGGGGCGGGCTACACCGCGTTCGACGGCGCCGCCCCGGAGCTGCCGGGCCATGCCGGGATCGGCGCCCCGTACGCCCACGTGACTGCCCCGCTCCGCCGCCTGGTCGACCGGTTCGGCACCGAGATCTGTCTCGCGATCTGCGGGGGCACGGACGTGCCCGCCTGGGTGCGATCGGCCCTGCCCGAGCTCGGCGACCTCATGAGGACGTCCGACCAGCGCGCCGCCAAGGCCGATCGCGCCTGCATCGACCTGGCCGAGGTCTGGGAGCTCGAGTCGCGCATCGGCGAGGTCTTCGACGCGGTCGTCCTGCGGGCGGGCGACGACGAGGGCGAGATCGTGCTGACCAGGCCGCCGACGATCGCGACGTGCCGCGGTGCCGGCCTGCCCGAGGGCGAGCACGTCCGCGTGCGGCTCGCGGAGGTGGACGAGGGGCGACGCCGCGTCGTGTTCACCTATGAGGGGACTCACACGGGAGACCACCTTCCCATAGGTTAGCCTTCCCTTATGAAGAAGACCTTCCTCGCTGCGCTCGCCGCGACGGCGCTCCTGACCCTGTCCGCGTGCGGCGGCTCATCCGACTCCGAGGGTGGTGGCTCCGCCTCCTCCTCGTTCAGCTACAAGGACGACCTCGGCAACCAGATCGATCTCGACAAGGCCCCTGAGCGCCTGCTCGTGCAGTCGTCGATGGCGGCGGCCCTGACCGATCTCGGTCTCGGCGACAAGATCGTCGGCACGTTCGGCCCGCTCAAGACGGCTGACGGGAAGCCCGACTCGCAGGTGGCCGGGCTCGACGTCTCCTCGGTCAAGGACGTCACCGGTGGCGGTGAGTACGGCTCGATCGACCTCGAGGGTGCCGCGGCGCTCAAGCCCGACCTGGTCGTGACGAGCGCCTATCTCGACGACGACCTGTGGTACATCAACGACAAGAGCGCGACCGCGCTGGAGAAGCTCGCGCCGATCCTGGTGGTCAGCTTCGACGGCAAGACCCTGCCCGAGCTGCTGGACGGCACCGAGCGGGCCGCGAAGGCCCTGGGCGCGGACCTGGAGTCCGACAAGGTCACGGCGACGCACGATGCGTTCAAGGCTGCGGCGGACAGGGTCAAGCAGGTCTCGGCCGATCTCGGTGACCGCACGATCCTTGCCGGCTCGGCCGCCACGGACTACTACTACGTCTCCAACCCCAAGGTCAGCCCCGATCTGTCCTACTGGAAGGACGAGCTCGGCCTGCCCCTGACCGTGCCGGACAACCCCGACGAGGGCGGCTACTTCGAGAGCCTCAGCTGGGAGAAGGCCGACAAGTACCCGGCCGACATCTTCTTGTACGACGACCGCATCGGCGAGGCCGGCATGCAGCTGTTCGAGAAGGAGAAGGTCTTCCAGACCCTCGACGCGGCCAAGAACGACGCCTACGTGCCGTGGACGTCGGTCGCGCCGCCGAGCTACCAGGCGTACGCCGACCTCATGGACCGGCTCGCGGACGACCTGGAGAAGCAGAAGTAGGTCCGCCGACCTGAGGGGTCGTGCACCGGGCAACCGGTGTGCGGCCCCTTCGTCGTGGGATCAGGCGTTGCGGCGGGTCTCGAGACCGGCCAGGAAGATGTCCAGCTTGCGGCCGTAGAGACCCCGGCCGGTCCACACCTCATCGGTGTCGTAGGGCTCGACGACGGGGACGTCGTTGCTCTGCTCGTACTTCTCCCGGATGCGGCGCAGACGCGCCATCTGCGAGGACGAGTCGAGGGCCAGGGCCAGCACGAACTCGACCGCCACCGCGGCGTCCTCGCGGGTGAATCCGCCCTTCTGGACCTGGCTGACCCAGCCGGGCATCTGCGCGAGGACGGAGGGCGCGGGGCGAGGTGCCATCTGTGTCGCCCGGTCGAGGCCGGGGTGGGCGTCGCAGGCGCGCCAGGTCGACTCGCCGAGCTCGCGCAGCAGCTCCTCCCACGACAGGTCGGAGCCGGGCCACACCGCGTCCTGGTAGGCGATGTCCATCGCGCGCACCAGGAGGTCGTCGCGATCGGTGACGTAGCGGTAGAGCCCGGAGTGCGCGACACCCAGCCGACGAGCGACCGAGGGCATGCTGAAGCTGTCGATACCGTCGTCGAGGGCCGCTTGGGCGATCACTTCGACAGTGAGGGCCCGCGGGCGCCCTGGCTTGCGCTCCATGGAACACACCCTACTCTGGTCCGGAAAGTGCCGAGTCCATCGCCGTCGTCGCCCCTGCGGGCGCCGGGGGAGGCCTTCGGCCGGGAGATAGCATGGGGTCATGGAGCAGACGGGCATTCCTGACAAGTTCGCATCTCTTGGACTCACGTACGACGACGTGCTCCTGTTGCCGGGGTACTCCGACCTCAACCCGGCGGAGATCGACACGACCTCGCGACTGACGCGGGAGATCACCTTGAAGGTGCCGCTGATCAGCGCCGCGATGGACACCGTGACCGAGTCGCGCATGGCGATCGCGATGGCGCGCCAGGGCGGGATCGGCGTGCTGCACCGCAATCTGTCCCTGCAGGACCAGGCCTATCAGGTCGATCTGGTCAAGCGGACCCAGACCGGGATCATCTCCAACCCCGTCACGATCGGCCCCGACGCGACGCTCGAGGACCTCGACCGGATCTGCGGGGAGTACCGCGTCTCGGGTCTCCCGGTCGTCGACCGCGACAACCGATTGATCGGCATCATCACCAACCGTGACCTGCGGTTCACGCCGCTCGCGGAGTGGGCGACCACCAAGGTCGACGAGATGATGACGCCGATGCCGCTGATCACCGGTGACGTCGGGATCAGCCGTGAGGAGGCGACCCTGCTGCTGCGCAAGCACAAGCGTGAGCGCCTGCCGTTGGTCGACGCAGACGGGCGCCTCGCCGGGCTCATCACGGTCAAGGACTTCGTCAAGGGCGAGCAGTTCCCGCAGGCGTCCTACGACGGCGACGGCCGCCTGATGGTCGGCGCGGCGATCGGCTACTTCGGCGACGCGTGGGAGCGCGCGACGACGCTCATCGAGGCGGGGGTCGACGTGCTCGTCGCCGACACGGCCCACGGTCACGTGCGCCTCCTGCTCGACATCGTCAAGCGGCTCAAGACCGATCCGGCCACCCGCCACGTGCAGGTGATCGGCGGCAACGTCGCGACCCGCGAGGGCGCGCAGGCGTTCGTCGACGCCGGTGCGGACGCCGTCAAGGTCGGCTTCGGCCCCGGCTCGATCTGCACCACCCGTGTCGTGACCGGATGCGGCGTCCCGCAGGTCACCGCGGTCTACGAGGCGTCGCTGGCGGCCAAGGCGGCCGGCATCCCCGTGATCGCCGACGGCGGCCTCCAGCAGTCCGGCGACATCGCCAAGGCCCTCGTCGCAGGCGCGGAGACCGTGATGATCGGGTCCATGCTCGCGGGCGTCGAGGAGTCGCCGAGCGAGGTCATCTTCGTCAACGGCAAGCAGTTCAAGGCATACCGCGGCATGGGATCGCTCGCCGCGATGAGCAGCCGCGGCAAGAAGTCGTACTCGAAGGACCGCTACTTCCAGGCCGAGGTCACGAGCGACGACATGATCGTCCCCGAGGGCGTCGAGGGCCAGGTCGCGTACCGCGGGCCGCTGTCCGCAGTCGCTCACCAGCTCATCGGCGGTCTGACGCAGTCGATGTTCTACGTCGGTGCGCGCACGATCCCCGAGCTGCAGGAGAAGGGCCGCTTCGTCCGGATCACCTCGGCCTCGCTCAAGGAGAGCCACCCCCACGACATCCAGGTGACGGCAGAGGCGCCCAACTACTCGGCTCGCTGAGTGCGGCGCCCGGGTGGCTGTGGTGCGGGCCGCGGTCGATCACCGATAACCTCGACCTTGTGACCAGTCGCAACGTCGCCGTCTTCATCGACGCCGAGAATCTCTTCAAGGGCTACGGCAAGCTCGACATCCCCGATCTGTCGATGGCCGACATCCTCGACCAGCTCGAGCGCGCTGCGGCGCGCGAGGCAGGCGCCGGCGACATCGCGCTGGCCCGGGCGTACGCCGACTGGGGCGCGCTGGGGCTGGAGGACTTCCGCCGCGACGTCGAGCGGGCGGGCGTCCAGACGATGCAGGTCTTCTCGGTCAGCAAGGCCGAGAAGAACGCCGCCGACATCGTGCTCGTCGTGGACTGCCTGCGCGCCGCGGCGGATCTCGAGCAGCTCGAGGTCTTCATCATCGTGTCCGCGGACGGCGACTTCGTCCCGCTGGTTCGACGCCTGCACGAGCTGGACAAGTACGTCATCGGGGCGACACTGTCCGACCACCCGGTCAACAACGTGCTCGAGCAGGAGGTTGACCAGTACGTCCCGCTGAAGGTCAAGCCCACGCCGCCCGCTGCGGCGCTGCAGCCGATCTTCTCCGGCGATCCGTCGGCGAAGCTGCCGACCGGCCGTCCCGCGCGGTCGGAGCGGCCCCGGTCGGAGCGTCCGGCCCGCCGGGCCGAGCAGGCCAAGTCCGAGCCCGCCGTGACCGAGCCGGCCGTGACCGAGCCCGTGAAGGGCGAGCGGGCGCCCAGGCGCGCGGTCAAGCACGAGCAGCCCAAGGGTGGCGCCAAGATCTCGTGGCACGAGATGGCCAAGGAGATCGAGGTCATCCACGAGGGGCCGGCGACGTCGCCGGAGGACTACAAGGCGATCATCAAGCAGATCCTGTCCGATCCCAAGGTCCGCAGCTTCTGCGACCAGCTCGCCAACCAGGGCGGCACCCTGCCGATCCTCGCGATGGCGATCAAGGCCGCCGCACCTCGCATCAGCCCGTCCGACGCCAAGGTCAGCTCGATGTCGCGTGCCCTGCGCTTCGCACTGGCCGACACGCAGTACGCCCTCGCGCGCGAGAGCGACGACACGCAGCCGGTCCTGGTGCGCCGCGCCAACAACCCCGCGGGCATGCTGACCGACCTGTCGCTCGACGACATCCAGCGCGGCGTGCAGTAGCCGGAGGCCCCCCGGGCGTCGTCTCGCCAACCACTAGGCTGGACCCATGGCAGACATCGAGATCGGCACGGCCAAGCGCGGTCGGCGGGCGTACTCCTTCGACGACATCGCGATCGTCCCGAGCCGGCGTACCCGTGACCCCGAGGAGGTGTCCACGGCCTGGCAGATCGACGCCTACCGGTTCGACCTGCCTGTCCTCGCGGCGCCCATGGACTCGGTCATGAGCCCCGAGACGGCGATCGCGCTGGGTCAGCACGGTGGTCTCGGCGTCCTCGACCTCGAGGGGCTCTGGACCCGCTACGACAACCCCGAGGAGCTGCTCGACGAGGTCGCGCAGATCGAGGGCCCCCGCGCGACGAAGCGTCTGCAGGAGATCTACGCCGAGCCGATCAAGGCCGAGCTCATCACGGCCCGGCTCAAGCAGGTGCGCGAGTCCGGCGTCACGGTCGCCGGCGCCCTGTCGCCGCAGCGCACCAAGCAGTTCGCCGACGCCGTGGTCGACGCAGGCGTGGACCTGTTCGTGATCCGCGGCACGACCGTCTCCGCCGAGCACGTCTCGGGCCAGACCGAGCCGCTGAACCTCAAGGAGTTCATCTACGAGCTCGACGTCCCGGTCATCGTGGGCGGCTGCGCGACCTACCAGGCGGCGCTGCACCTCATGCGGACCGGTGCGGCCGGCGTGCTGGTCGGCTTCGGTGGCGGCGCTGCGCACACGACCCGCTCGGTGCTGGGCATCTCGGTGCCGATGGCCTCGGCCGTCGCCGACGTCGCCGCGGCTCGGAGGGACTACCTCGACGAGTCGGGCGGTCGCTACGTCCACGTGATCGCCGACGGCTCGATCGGCCGCAGCGGTGACATCGCGAAGGCGATCGCGTGCGGTGCCGACGCCGTCATGATCGGCTCGCCGTTCGCCCGCGCGGTCGAGGCACCGGGACGCGGCTTCCACTGGGGCGCCGAGGCCTGGCACCCCGACCTGCCTCGTGGCGAGCGCGTCGACATCGGTACGGTCGGCGACCTCGAGTCGGTCCTGTTCGGTCCCTCGTCCGTCCCCGACGGCACCATGAACCTCATCGGTGCCCTGCGTCGTGCGATGGCCACGACCGGCTACACCGATCTCAAGGAGTTCCAGCGGGTCGAGGTCGTCGTCGGTTGATCCGCTGCCCGGCAGGTCTGTGATGCGCGTCGAGCGGGTCGACTTCGACCATCCCGACGCGGTGGCGCTGCGCGACGAGCACGTCGCATTGGGCAACCGGCTGTATGCCGACGATCCCGCCGCGGTCCACCGTGGCGGCTCCGAGGGCATCGACCCGACCACGATCGTGGCGACGTTCGTGGCGTACGACGGGGACGAGCCGATCGGGCACGCGTGCGTACGACTCCTCGACGGCGACCTGGCCGGGGTGCCGGAGATGAAGCGGCTGTACGTCCGCGAGCCGTCGCGGGGCAGGGGAGCGGCCGATGCCCTGCTCGACGCGATCGAGCAGGTCGCGCGCGATCTCGGCGCCCCGCGCATCGTGGTCCACACGGGGGACCGCCAGCACGCCGCGTTGAAGTTCTACGCCCGCCACGGCTACACGCCCATCCCGGTGTTCCCGCCCTACGAGGCCGTGACCTACTCGCTCTGCTTCGAGAAGCTGCTCGGCTGAGCCCTAGGGGTGCGGACGGTCGCCCTGCTGCCGGGCGCGGGCCTCCCTGGTGCCGAACGCCACCGCGAACGACGCCGCGCCCACGCCGATCACGAGCAGCGCGAGGCCGATGTCCGAGAGCCCGGACCCGTCGTCCGTGGTGGCGGTCCCGGCGCATGCGATCGCGTAGCCCGCTGTCGCCGCGAGCGCGACCTGCCCCGGGTCCCGGAAAACGAGGGTGGCCAGCGCCACGACGCCGACCAGCGAGACCGCCGATCCGACGACCTGCCAGGCCGCGTACGTCCCGCTCTCGTCCCAGCCCAACCAGGCGAGCCAGGCCGCGGCGGCCAGCGCTGCGGGGACGATCCACGTCAAGGCCTGCCTCATGTCTCCATCCTCCATGCTCCGTCGACCCGGTGCCAGTTCGCCCGTCCCCGTCGCTTCAGCGGATGATCTCGCTTAGCATGGTGAGGCTTGCCTAAATCGGCGGGCTCCACAGCGTCGAAGGAATGCCCATGAAGTCCAGCCTCGCCGTCCTCGGCGCCCTCGCCGCGATCGGTCTCAGCGCCTGCGCGTCCGATCCTTCGGAGTCGACTGCGAGCGGTGACCTGTCCGTCGCCGCGAGCGACTCGAAGTGCGAGGTGTCGGCCACGAAGCTCAAGGCCGGACCCTCGACCTTCAAGGTCAGCAACAAGGGCTCCAAGGTCACCGAGTTCTACGTGTACGCGGACGGCGACCGCATCATGGGCGAGGTCGAGAACATCGGTCCCGGCCTGACCCGCAACCTGGTCGTCGACCTGCCCAAGGGGACGTACGAAGGAGCGTGCAAGCCCGGCATGATCGGCGACGGCATACGTCAGACCCTGACCGTCACGGGCGGCGCGGCCAAGAAGCTCTCGGACTCCCAGGAGCTGCAGGCCGCCGCCGACAGCTATGCCCGCTACGTGAAGTCACAGAGCGACACCCTGATCGTCAAGACCACCGAGTTCGTCGACGCGGTCAAGGCCGGCGATGTCGACAAGGCCAAGAAGCTCTACCCGATCGCGCGCACGTACTGGGAGCGCATCGAGCCGGTCGCGGAGAAGTTCGGCGACCTCGACCCCATCACCGACGGTCGCGAGCCCGACGCGAAGGCCGAGGGCGTCGACTTCACCGGCTGGCACCGCATCGAGAAGCAGCTGTGGGTCGAGGACAACACCGAGGGCATGGACAAGTACGCCGATCAGCTCCTCGCCAACGTCAAGAAGATCGTCCAGCTGGGTCAGGACACCCCGCTCACCGCCCTCGAGCTCGCGCAGGGCTCGAAGGGGCTGCTGGACGAGGTCGCGACCGGCAAGATCACCGGCGAGGAGGACGAGTTCAGCCACACCGACCTGTGGGACTTCAAGGCCAACATCGAGGGCTCGCAGGCAGCGATCGCGTCGCTGCGCCCCGTGCTCGAGAAGCAGGACCCCGCGCTCGTGAAGAAGATCGACGCGCAGTTCGCGGCGCTCGACAAGGAGCTCAACCAGCACCAGGACAAGACCACGGGCGACTGGATGTTCTACGACGAGCTGACCAAGGACCAGGTCAAGGCGCTGTCCAACGCGGTGGCGGGGCTGAGCGAGCCCATCAGCCAGGTCGCGGCCGTGGTTGCGAAGTCTGCGTAGCCTGACGACATGACCGCCCAGGATCGCTCCGCTTCCGGCCTCTCCCGCAGGAAGCTGCTGGGGGCGGCCGGCGTCGGCGCGCTGGCTGTCGGTGCCGGTGGCGGCTACGCGGTCGGGCAGGCGGCCGGGGAGCCCGCGACGCCGGCGGGGGTCGCCGATCCCCACGCCGCGCCGGTCCCGTTCGAAGGGGCCCACCAGGCCGGCATCGTCACCCCGGCGCAGGACCGGCTCTACTTCGCGACGTTCGACATGACCTCGGACGAGCGCGAGGACCTGATCTCGCTGCTGAAGGACTGGACCGCGGCGGCCCGTCAGATGACGCAGGGCAACGACGTGGGCGACTTCGGCGCCGTCAGCGGATCGCCGTACGCACCGCCCGAGGACACCGGCGAGGCGCTCGGCCTGCCGCCGTCGGGCCTGACCGTCACGGTCGGCTTCGGGCGCAGCCTGTTCGTGGACGACAAGGGCAGGGCCCGCTTCGGTCTCGACGGGCAGCTCCCCGAGCGTCTGCAGGACCTGCCGTCGTTCGCCGGCGACCGGCTCGACCCGGCGATCAGCGACGGGGACATCGCGGTGCAGGCCTGCGCCAACGATCCGCAGGTCGCGGTGCACGCGGTGCGCAACTTCGCCCGCATCGCCTTCGGACGTGCCTCGGTCCGCTACTCCCAGATGGGCTTCGGCCGTACGTCGTCGACGTCGACCGCACAGGTCACCGCACGCAACCTGTTCGGCTTCAAGGACGGGACCGCGAACGTCAAGGTCGAGGACACCAAGGACGTCGACGACTTCGTCTGGGTCCACGAGGACGAGGGTCCTGCGTGGCTCGTCGGCGGCTCCTACCTCGTCTCCCGCAAGATCGACATGCGCATCGAGACCTGGGACCGCGAGCCGCTGGAGGGCCAGGAGGCGATCATCGGACGCACCAAGGGCTCCGGTGGTCCCCGCTCCGGTGGCGACGAGTTCGTACCGCTGGACTTCGACGCCAAGGACGAGACCGGCAAGCCCATGATCGACATGAAGTCGCACGTACGTCTTGCGCACCCCGACGTCAACAAGGGTGCCAAGCTCCTGCGCCGCGGCTACAACTTCGTGGACGGCTCCAACGGGCTGGGTCAGCTCTCGGCCGGCCTGTTCTTCATCGCGTACCAGCGGGACCCGGAGAAGCAGTTCGTGCAGATCCAGCGCTCGCTGGCCGGCCTGCAGAACGACCTCCTCAACGAGTACATCGTCCACGTCGGCTCGGGCCTGTTCGCGTGCCCGCCCGGCGTCGACACGAAGGGCTACTGGGGCGAGAAGCTCTTCGCCTGAGGCCGACGGCGCGTCGCCCAGGCGACCGCGAGCCCGATGACCACGCCGAGGAGCGTCTCGACGCCGCGCTGGGTGACCACGTCGCCCGCGGGGAGCGGGTGCACGAGCTGGCCCATCAACAGCGCCAACGGCGTGATGAACACCAGCGCCAGCGCGTAGTGGCGCATCACGATCAGCTCGGTCAGGAGCTGCGCCGCGATGATCACCACGACCAGGGCCACCTCGCCGGGGTGGAAGGCGAGGATCGCTGCCGTCAGGCCCAGACCCAGCGCCGTGCCGATCAGCCGGTGGGCGCCCCGGAACGCCATCTCGCGCATCGACGGCGAGGTGAGCGGGACGATCGAGGCGACCATGCCCCAGTAGGGGTGGCCGATGTCGAGCGCCACCGCGACCGATCCGGTGAGCAGCGGCGCGAGCAGGTGCCGGACGGCGTGCCGGACGGTCGCCGGATCGGCCAGGTGGGCTCGCACGTCCCGCCGCTGCGGCACGGGACCGGTGCCCTCGGGTCCGATGCTGCAGACGAGGATCGCGAACGCGGCGGACGCGGTGCCGAGGGCGGCGGCGATCAGCACGGTGGCACACGTGGCGTCGGCCTGGGTCGCGCACACCGAGAACGCGAACACCGCGAACAGGCCGCCGGGAGGCTTCCACTGCCAGACGTCCGCCAGGACGGCCATGATCATGGCCGCGAGCGATCCGCCGACGACGATCCAGAAGGTCTGGTGCGGCGACAGTGCGGCTATCGTGCCGGTGGTGATGGCCGTGACGAGCGCGAGGCTCACCTGCACCTGCTGGACGGCGCGAACGCGACGCGGGAGCGTCCGTCCGTAGATCGCCGCGAACGCCCCGAAGGCACAGAACGCCGACCACTCCAGACGATCGAGCGCGACGAGCGTGAGCAACGGGACCGCGACGGCGATGCCCACGCGGGTCGCGGTCAGCCCGTTCACCGCGCCCGGTCCGACCCTCCGGAGGTCCTCTGCGAGGAGCCGGAAGAGCGGGGTGGTCACAGGGCAGTCTATCTGCGGGCGGCGCATGGTTACCGACCGGTAGCCATGTGACAGCGCCGATGTCATACTCAGGGTATGACCGCGTTCGACTACGACGTCCTGGTGATCGGCTCCGGCTTCGGCGGCAGCGTCTCGGCCCTCCGCCTGACCGAGAAGGGCTACAAGGTCGCGGTGCTCGAGGCGGGCAAGCGCTACGAGGACGCGGACTTCGCCGCGAGCTCGTGGCACCTGCGCAAGTTCCTCTGGCTGCCCCAGCTCGGCTGCTACGGCATCCAGCGCATCGACAAGCTGCGGGACGCGCTGATCCTGTCCGGCGCCGGCGTCGGCGGGGGCTCGCTCGTCTATGCCAACACGCTCTACGAACCGCTCGATCCCTTCTACGAGGACCCCGCATGGGGCCACATCACGGACTGGAAGGCCGAGCTCGCGCCGTACTACGACCAGGCCAAGCGCATGCTGGGCGTCACGGTCTACCCGTACGTGTCGCCGGCCGACGAGATCGTCAAGAAGGTCGCCGAGCGGATGGGCGTAGGTGGCACGTTCCACCACACCCCCGTCGGCGTCTTCTTCGGTGAGCCCGGCGAGGAGCCGCCTGCCCCGGGCGGCGCCCCCGTGCCCGACCCGTTCTTCGGCGGCATGGGGCCCGACCGCAACGCGTGCCTCAACTGCGGCGAGTGCATGACCGGCTGCCGGCACAACGCCAAGAACACGCTGGTCAAGAACTACCTCCACCTCGCGGAGGCCGCGGGCGCGGAGGTGCACCCGCTCACGACCGTGGTGTCCGTACGCCCGCGGGCCGGTGGTGGCTACGAGATCGAGACCCGCCGGACCGACAAGCGGTTCCGCAAGCACCGGGTGATCACGGCCGAGCAGGTCGTCTTCAGCGCCAGCACGATGGGCACCCAGAAGCTCCTGCACCGGATGCGCGACCAGGGCCACCTGCCGCGCGTCTCGGCCCGCCTCGGTGTCCTGACCCGGACCAACTCCGAGGCGTTGCTCGGATCGATCGCCGACGACAACGACGTCGACTACAGCGAGGGCGTCGCCATCACCTCGTCGTTCCACCCCGACGAGTTCACCCACGTCGAGCCGACGCGCTACGGCCGGCGGTCCAATGCGATGTCGCTGCTGCAGACCGTGCTCACCGACGGCAGCACCACGGTCCCGCGGTGGCGGGTGTGGCTCAAGGAGATGTGGCGCCAGAAGCGCAACCTGCGCAAGCTCTACGATCTGCAGCACTGGTCCGAGCGCACGGTCATCGCGCTGGTCATGCAGACGCACGACAACTCGATCACGACCTACACCAAGCGTGGCATCACGGGGCGGCGTCGCCTGACGTCCAAGCAGGGCCACGGTGCGCCCAACCCGGCATTCATCGAGCCCGGCCACCGGGCGGTGCAGATGATGGCCGAGGAGATGGGCGGCACCCCGGGCGGCACGATCGGTGAGCCGTTCAACGTCCCGCTGACCGCACACTTCATGGGTGGGTGCGCGATCGGGGACTCGCCCGAGAGCGGTGTCGTCGACCCCTATCAGCGGCTCTACGGCCACGAGGGCCTGCACGTCGCCGACGGCTCGACGGTCAGTGCCAATCTCGGCGTCAACCCGTCGCTCACGATCACCGCCCAGACCGAGCGCGCGATGTCGTACTGGCCCAACAAGGGCGAGGCCGACCCGCGTCCGGCGATGGGGGAGACCTACCGCCGGATCGAGCCGATCGCGCCCAAGAACCCGGTCGTCCCCGAGGACGCTCCGGCCGCCCTGCGCCTGCCGATCGTCGGCGTGAGCTGAGCGGACCCCAGCCGATAGACTTGGGGCCGTGACCCCCGAACATGACCTTGTCCTTGTCGTCGACTTCGGGGCGCAGTACGCCCAGCTGATCGCCCGCCGCGTGAGGGAGGCTCGGGTCTACTCCGAGATCGTCCCCCACACCATGCCGGTCGAGGAGATGCTCGCCCGCAACCCCGCCGCGATCATCCTGTCCGGCGGCCCGTCGTCGGTGTACGAGGAGGGGGCCCCGCGGCTGGACGCGGCCCTGTTCGAGTCCACGACCCCCGTCTTCGGCATCTGCTACGGCTTCATGGCGATGGCGCAGGCGCTCGGCGGCACCGTGGCCCACACCGGGCAGCGCGAGTACGGTCGCACCGTGGTCAGCGTCATGGAGCCGGGCAAGCTGCTCTCGGGCCTGCCGACCAGCCTCACGTCCTGGATGTCGCACGGCGACGAGGTCGTCAGCGCCCCCGAGGGCTTCGTGGTCAACGCGAAGTCCCCGCGCGCCACCGTCGCGGCGTTCGAGAACGACGACCGGCGTCTGGCCGGCGTTCAGTGGCACCCCGAGGTGCTGCACAGCGAGCACGGCCAGCGCATCCTCGAGTCGTTCCTCGTCGACATCGCCGGCTGCCGCCAGACCTGGACCAGCAGCAACATCGTGGAGGAGCAGATCGAGCTCATCCGTGAGCAGGTCGGCGACGCCCGCGTGATCTCCGCGCTGTCGGGCGGGGTCGACTCCGCCGTCTCGACCGCGCTCGTGCAGCGTGCGATCGGCGATCAGCTCACCGCGGTGTTCGTCGACCACGGCCTGCTGCGCGAGGGAGAGGCCGAGCAGGTCGAGAAGGACTACGTCGAGGCGACCGGGGTCGACCTGAAGGTCGTGGACGCCAAGGACCAGTTCCTCGGCTTCCTCGAGGGCGTCTCCGACCCCGAGCAGAAGCGCAAGATCATCGGGCGCGAGTTCATCCGGGTCTTCGAGGCAGCCGAGCGCGAGGTGCTCGCGACGCCGGGCACGCCGGTCAAGTTCCTGGTGCAGGGCACCCTCTACCCGGACGTCGTGGAGTCCGGCGGCGGTGCGGGCGCGTCCAACATCAAGAGCCACCACAACGTGGGCGGTCTGCCCGAGGACCTCGAGTTCAGCCTGATCGAGCCGCTGCGCACCCTGTTCAAGGACGAGGTCCGTGACGTCGGTCGTCAGCTCGGGATCCCCGAGGCGATCGTCGGGCGCCACCCGTTCCCGGGGCCCGGTCTCGCGATCCGCATCGTCGGCGCGGTCGACGCCGAGCGGCTGCGCATCCTGCGCGCGGCCGACGCGATCGTCCGCGAGGAGACCACCGCAGCAGGCCTCGACGCAGAGATCTGGCAGTTCCCGGTCGTGCTGCTCGCCGACGTCCGCTCGGTCGGCGTGCAGGGCGACGGCCGCACCTACGGTCACCCGATCGTGCTGCGTCCCGTGTCGAGCGAGGACGCCATGACGGCGGACTGGAGCCGGCTGCCCTACGAGGTGCTCGAGCGCATCTCGACCCGCATCACCAACGAGGTCGACGAGGTCAACCGCGTCGTGCTGGACATCACGAGCAAGCCGCCGGGAACCATCGAGTGGGAGTGAGCGCCCGCGGGTGTTGACCTCAGCGCGTCTGGCGACGTGTACAACTTCGTGAATGGTGTCGCCGCCTGCACGGGTGCTTGTGTGCAGGAGTTTCGGTGGTCTCTTCGGTCACGTCGAAACCGGGGACACGGGGATTCGACGTGATTACCATCGCGGGAGGCGTCACCACTCAACGCCTGTGGCCATCACTGGTTCCATCACCGATTGGGCTCCGGATGACGAGCAGTACTTCAGAGAAACGTCGTCAGGCGGTTCTGAGTGTTGCGGTGCTTGTCGTTCTCTTCGTTCTCTTCGGGGTGATGACCAGCGATGCGCCTGGTGCGCTCCGGGTTGTAGCGGGGGTCATCCTTTTCCCACTGGGGATTCTTGTGCTGGTACGGAACTACAGGCTCTCCAAGCGCCGTTGACCGCCGCCGGGTGTCAGTTCCTTGCCATGGCCCGACTCACCTCCATCCATGAAGGATCGCCGATGCCAGCACGAGAATGGTTCCTCCTGAGCTGCGGCCTCGCGGCTGTCCTCGGCCTCATCAACAACCTGTCGATCATCGACGCACGCGATCCGGCGTGGAGGACCGTCGGGTTCATCCTCCTCGCCGTGGCAGTGGTGTCGGGGGGCCTGTGGTTGCGAAGAAGAGGAACTCAAGGGCAGTGATCCCCGGAAGGCACATCGGCCCAACGGGACCTGAGCGACGAGCGACCCTCGCCCTGTTTTGGTGGGAGCGGCGCAAGCCCTGATGAGACCCTTGGCTACCTAGGCAGCGCTTGACACTTGGACCAAAGCGCTCGGGGTGCCGGGGGCCGAGGCCACGATGCCGACGAGACGGCGCTGTCTTGTTAGGGTCGTGGCAGTCCACCGGAAGGCAACACCGTGAGTCAGTCCGCCTCATCGCGGCGCAAGCCCCTGCTCCTCCTCGTCGTCGCCCTCGCGGTCGCGGCGCTGGTGGCCGTGGCCGTGTGGCGTCTCGGCGGGGACGACGACGTGTCGCCGCTCGCCGCGGGCCCGAGCGGCGAGCCGACGTCCGAGACACCCTCGCCCGAGGCGTCGACGACGCCCGCGCCGGAGAAGACGTCACCGAAGGCCGAGGCGCCTGAGAAGTGCGAGGGCCCGGACACCCAGTTCAACGTCGAGGGCATCCGCCAGGAGAGCCTGCTGCCGGACTGCGGCGCCCCCGCGCCGGTCACCCCGGCTGAGCAGAAGAAGTCCGGCCTCGGTCTCTCGTGCGGCGGTTCCTACCCGGTGATCCTCTACAAGACCACGACGACGGGCGCCAAGACGTCGATCTGTGGCAGGACGAGCTCGGGGGAGGAGTTCCGCTTCGTCACGCAGGCCGACGGCGGCGACACGGTCGACGTCAAGGGTGAGTACGACCCCCAGCTCGACGCGTTCGTGGCCAAGAAGGACGGCGTCTCCTACGCCGTGCAGGCCTACGACGGCACCCTGGTCGTGACGAAGGACGGCCGCACGACGAAGCAGAAGTCGTCGGACTGGATCTCGCTCGACAACGAGTCCGATTACGACTGATCGTTCCCGTTGCGCCTCCCCGCACGGTGCCTAGGCTGGCGGGGTGGCCCCTGACAACGACACCCCGTCCCCGCACGTCTTCGTCATCTTCGGTGCGACCGGTGACCTCGCCCGGCGCAAGCTGTTCCCGGGTCTCTACCGGCTCGCAGCAGCGTCGAGGCTGCCCGACGACTACGCGATCATCGGCTCGGGGCGCCACTCGCCCGGCTCCGACGAGGAGTTCCGCGACAAGATCCGCGAGTCGCTGACGGAGTTCGTCGACGACCTGGACGACTCGATCGCCGACGACGTGCTCGGCCGGCTGACCTTCTGCGTCTCGGACGCCGACGACGGCGCGGACCTCGCCGAGGCAGTGGATTCTGCTCTCGACGACCTGGGCGAGGGGGCGGAGAAGCTCATCTACCTCTCGGTGCCGCCGACCGCGATGGAGCCGATGATCGGGATGCTCGGCAGGGAGGGGGTCGCCGACGACGCCCGCCTCGTGATCGAGAAGCCCTTCGGCACTGACCTGTCGTCCTCTCGCGAGCTCGACGCGACCCTCAAGGACGTCGTGTCGGAGGACCAGGTCTTCCGCATCGACCACTTCCTGGGCAAGGAGGCGGTGCAGAACATCCTCGCGCTGCGGTTCGCGAACGGCCTGATCGAGCCCGCGTGGAACCGGGACCACGTGGTCTCGGTCCAGGTCGACATCCCCGAGGAGCTGACCGCCGAGGGACGCGGCAGCTTCTATGAGTCCACCGGCGCGTTCCGCGACATGATCACGACCCACCTGTGCCAGGTGATGGGCTTCGTCGCGCTGGAGCCGCCGGTCACCCTCGACCCGACGGCGCTGCGCAACGAGAAGTCCAAGGTCTTCGCCGCGATGCGCCCGCTCGACCCCGAGCGGGTCGTCTTCGGCCAGTACGAGGGATATCGGGACGAGGAGGACGTCGACCCCGACTCCGAGGTCGAGACCTTCGTCGCCCTCGAGGCGTGGGTCGACACCGAGCGCTGGCAGGGCGTGCCGTTCTACCTGCGCACCGGCAAGGCCCTCGGTGCGACCCGGCGCACCATCACCCTGACCTTCCGCACGCCGCCGATGGGTCGCTTCGGCGATGACGCGTACGGGCCCAACGAGCTCGTCCTCGAGCTCACCGACTCGCCGACCGTCAGCGTCGACCTGTACGCCAAGCGGCCCGGACCCACGATGGCGCTCACGACGTCCACGCTCCACCTCGAGGTCGCCGAGGACGACCCGCAGGACGAGCCCCTCGAGGCGTACGAGCGGCTCCTGCTCGACGTCATGAAGGGCGACCAGACGCTGTTCACCCGCTCCGACGAGGTCGACCGGCTGTGGCAGATCTGCCAGCCGGTGCTCGACTCGCGGCCGCCCACGCAGCCGTACGCGCAGGGTTCGTGGGGACCCGACGACGCGGTCGCCCTCCCCGGCAGCCGCGGCTGGCGGCTCCCGGATGCCTGAGCGCCCCGACAACCTGCTCGGCATCGAGGACCATGGCCTGATCGGTGACCTGCGCACCGCGGCGCTCGTCGGGACCAACGGGACGATCGACTGGTTCTGCGTCCCCCGTTTCGACTCACCCAGCGTGTTCGGGGCGATCCTGGACCCGGAGGAGGGCGGCTCCTGGGAGATCGCACCCCGCGAGGGCACGGTCCGCACCCAGCAGTTCTACTTCCCTGACTCCGCAATGCTCGCGACCCGGTTCCTGACCCACGACGGGGTCGTGGAGGTTCACGACTTCATGCCCGTGCTGCAGGCCGGAGACCCCGATCACCGGCAGCGGCTCGTGCGCCGCGTCGTGGCGGTGCGGGGCACCACACGCATCCGGATGCGCCTGGACGCCCGACCCGACTACGGTCGGGCCCGCTGCACGACCGAGCCGGTCGAGCACGGCGTCCTGCTGACCGGCGACGGGGTGCGCATGGGGCTCAGCGCGTCGTGCGAGGTCGAGAGCGACGACGACGGCGTGGTGTCGGCGGACCTGGAGCTCACGACCGGAGACGTCGCGCTGTTCGTGCTGGAGGTGCTCGGCCAGGACGAGGAGCTCCGGCAGGCCGACGTCCGGGACACGTCGACGCTGTTCGAGGCGACCGCGAAGTTCTGGCGCGGATGGCTCGGGCAGTCCACGTACACGGGCCGCTGGCGCGAGATGGTCAACCGCTCGGCGATCACGCTGAAGCTGTTGACCCATGAGCCGAGCGGGGCCGTCATCGCGGCGCCGACGACGAGTCTGCCCGAGGCGATCGGCGGTGACCGCAACTGGGACTACCGCTACGTGTGGATGCGCGATGCGGGATTCACGCTGTACGCCCTCCTGCGCCTCGGTTTCACCGACGAGGCCTCGGCCTTCATCCGCTGGCTGTCCGAGCGACTCGGCAACGACACCGACGACATGGACGACAACCTCGGGCCGCTGCGCGTCCTGTACGACATCGACGGGAACGTCCCCCGCGAGGAGACCGTCCTGGACCATCTGGCGGGGCACCGTGGCTCGCGGCCCGTGCGGGCCGGCAATGCGGCGGTCGACCAGCTCCAGCTCGACATCTACGGCGAGCTCATCGACTCGGTCTACCTGTTCAACAAGTACGGCGCGGGCATCAGCAGCGACGCGTGGCGCGATGTCACTCGGGTCGTGGAGTGGGTGTGCGACAACTGGGACCGCGAGGACGCCGGGATGTGGGAGGTGCGCGGCCGGACGCGGGCGCACACCACGTCCCGGCTGATGTGCTGGGTGGCGATCGAGCGCACGATCCGCATCGCCCGTCAGCGGGGTCTGCCCGGCGACATCTCGGCGTGGTCCGCGGTGCGCGACCAGATCTACGAGCGCATCATGACCGAGTCGTGGAACCCGGACCTCAAGGCGTTCACCCAGGTCGAGAACGGCGACGCCCTCGACGCGGGCGTGCTCCTCATGCCGATGGTCAAGTTCCTGTCGCCTGCCGATCCGCGCTTCCTCTCGACGCTCAAGGCGATCGAGGAGCGGCTCGTGGTCGACAGCCTGGTGTTCCGCTACGACCCCGACCAGGCCCCGGACGGTCTCGACGGCGAGGAGGGCACGTTCTCGCTGTGCTCGTTCTGGTACGTCGAGGCGCTGACCCGTGCGGGCCGCCTGGACGACGCGCAGCTCGCGCTGGAGAAGATGTTCACCTACGCCAACCACGTCGGGCTGTACGCCGAGGAGGTCGGTGCGACCGGAGACCAGCTCGGCAACTTCCCGCAGGGATTCACGCATCTGGCGCTGATCAGCGCGGCGATCAACCTGGACCGTGCCCTCGACGGCTGAACCGCAAGTTCACAGGGATACCCACAGATGTGGGTATGGCCACATCGAACCATCTGTGCTAGTGATTCGTGACCGGCGTCACATCCGTGGTCAGTCCTCGTACACGTCCGGGATGCCGTCCCCGTCCGCGTCGCGGATCTCGCGCTCGTGGACCCCGCGGTAGTGCCGGTTGCGGGCTCGCAGCAGCACGGCGGCAGCGATCGCCGAGATCAGCGAGCCGAGCAGCACGCCGACCTTGACGTGCTCGTCGGCCTGGGTCCCGACACCGTACGCGAGCTCGCCGATCAGCAGCGAGACCGTGAACCCGATGCCGGCCAGCATCGCGAGCCCTGCGACGTCGATCCACGCGAGGTCCTCGTCGAGATCGGCCTTGGTGAAGCGGGACGCGAGCCAGGTCGCGCCGAGCACGCCGATGCTCTTGCCCGCGAACAGCCCCACGACCACGCCGATCGTGATCGGGTCACGCAGCGCGGACCGCAGCCCGTCGAGCCCGCCGATCGCGACCCCGGCGGAGAAGAAGGCGAAGACCGGCACCGCGACGGCGGCCGACAGCGGGCGGAAGACGTGCTCGAGGTGCTCGGCCAGCCCGGGACCGTCGGACCCGTCCCGGCGCAGCACCGGGACCGCGAAGCCCATGAGCACGCCGGCGACGGTCGCGTGGATGCCCGAGGCGTGCACGAGCGCCCAGATCGTGACTGCGAGCGGCAGCAGGATCCACCAGGTCCGGATGCGGCGCTGCACGAGAATCGTGAACGCGCCCAGTGGCAGCAGCGCGACGAGGAGCCAGACGATCTGCAGGTCGCTGGTGAAGAAGACGGCGATGATGACGATCGCGAGCAGGTCGTCGACGATCGCGAGGGTCAGCAAGAAGGTGCGCAGCCCGGTCGGCAGGTGCGTGCTGATGACCGCGAGGACCGCGAGGGCGAACGCGATGTCGGTCGCCGTCGGGACGGCCCAGCCGTCCAGCGAGCCGCCCAGGTTGATCAGCACGAACAGGACCGCGGGCACGATCATGCCGCCGACCGCGGCGAGCACGGGGATCGCGGCTCGCCGTGGATCGCGCAGATCGCCCGCGACGAACTCGCGCTTGAGCTCGAGTCCTGCCACGAAGAAGAAGATCGCGAGCAGGCCGTCCGCGGCCCAGGCGCCCACGCTGAGGTCCAGGTGGAGGGCGGACGGGCCGATCACGGTGTCGCGCAGATCGGCGTACCAGTCGCCGGTGTTCGCCGCCACCAGGGCAGCGACGGCGGCGACGATCAGCAGCGCCCCGCCGATCGTCTCCTGGCGAAGGATCTCGGCGATCCGCGAGGCCTCGGGCCAGGATCCGCGGTTGAACAGGCGATTGCGTGAAGTGGTCATGGGGCTTCCGGGGTCGACGACGTCATGCCGACCAGACTTCCCGGCGCACCAGCGACCATTCTACGGCCGACGCTGCTGCCGCGGCGCCCGGCACTCCTCCGCGCGCACGGGTAGCCTGCGGACATGCCTGACGTCGCGATCGCTGCTCCCAACGAGGCCGCGGCCGATGCCGGCGAGCAGATCGCCCTGGCCGGCGGCAACGCGGTCGACGCTGCGGTGGCGGCGGTGCTCGTCACGATGGTCAACGAGGTCGGCCTCGTCTCGCTCAGCTCAGGTGGCTTCGTCACGGTGCAGCCCCCCGACGGCGGGCCGCCGCAGACCGTCGACGGCTGGATGGACATGCCGGGCCGCGGCCAGGCGCTCGGTGGCGGCACGTGGGACACCGACACCGAGTACGGCGGCGGCGTGAGGGTCACCATCGGGCCGGGCTCGGTGGCCGCGCACGGCTCGGTCGCTGCGCTCGAGGAGACGCACCGGCGCTGGGGCAGCGTCCCGTGGCGCGAGCTGGTGACCCCGGCGATCGAGGTCGCGCGGCAGGGCTTCCACATGAGCTCGGCCTCCCGCTACTACCTCGATCACGTCCACCAGACCATCTTCGGCTGGGACGAGGAGAGTCGCACGGCGGTGCACGACGCCGAGGGTGAGATCGAGACCGGCCTGATCGTCGTCCCTGACCTCGCGGCGTCGCTCGAGCTGATCGCGGCGGACGGGGCGAGCGCGCTCCACACCGGTGAGCTCGCGCGGCTCATCAGCGCGGACGTCGTCCGGCGCGGCGGCATCCTGGGCGCCCAGGACCTCGCCGACTACCGTCCGGTCGTGCGTCCCTCGCTCGTGGCCCGCGCCGGCGACTGGACGTTCGGCACCAATCCGCCGCCGTCGGTCGGCGGGGTGTGCGTCGCGGCGATGCTGAGACTGCTCGACGGACGCCCGCGCGGCGACTGGGAGCCCGAGGACGTCCAGCACATCATCGACGTGCAGCGCGCAGTCCTGGGTCACCGACTCTCGGTGCTCGACCACACCGACGACCTCGAGCGCGACGCGGCGGCGTTCCTCGACCTCGTGGACCGTGACGACCTGGCGCTCCTGGAGTCCGGGTCCACCGCGCACGTCTCGACCACCGACAGCGACGGTGGTGCCTGCGCGGTCACTGTCTCGTCGGGCTACAGCTCAGGCATGATCGCGCAGGGGACCGGCATCTGGCTCAACAACTGCCTCGGGGAGCCCGAGCTCAACGCCCGAGGCCTGCACGGCCTCGCCCCGGGGACGCGACTGCTGTCCAACATGGCACCGACGGTCGGGCAGCACGTCGACGGCTCCGCGATGGCGATCGGGTCTCCGGGTGCGGACCGCATCACGACGGCGATCGTGCAGACGCTCGCGGGCTTCGTCAACGGCGGCCTCGGTCTGCAGGACGCGGTCAACCACCGCCGGGTCCACGTGCACCGGGCCGGCCGGCCCGACGAGGTGGTGCGGACCGAGACCGACCTCACGATGTACTACGGCGGGGTCGGCGCCACGCTGCGGCGCCCCGACGGGCACCTGGTGGCCGCTGCCGACCCGCGCCGCGACGGTGCCGTGCGTCTGGTCCACGGTCCCGCGCCCACGATGCCGGGGTGACGGGAAGCATGCCGGCGACACCTGTCGTGATCGGCCACCGCGGGGTGCCCGGGGAGCGTCTCGAGCACACCAGGGCGTCCTATCTGCTGGCGATCGAGCAGGGCTGCGACTACATCGAGCCCGACGTCGTCGCGACCCGGGACGGGGTGCTCGTCGCCCGCCACGAGAACGAGATCGACGGGACGACCGACGTCGCCGAGCGGCCCGAGTTCGCGGACCGCAAGACTCTCAAGGTCGTGGACGGAGTGCCCCGCGCGGGCTGGTTCACCGAGGACTTCACGCTCGAGGAGATCAAGACGCTCCGGACGCGCGAGCGGCTGCCCAAGCTGCGCCCGCAGAACATCCCACTGGCCCACACCGAGGAGATCCTGACCTTCGAGGAGGTCCTCGACATCGCCGAGGAGGCCAGCGTCGGCCGTGACGAGCCGATCGGGGTCTACGTCGAGACCAAGCATCCGACGTACTTCGCCGGTCTCGGCCTGGATCTCGACGACCTGCTGATCGCGGATCTCGAGCGGCGAGGGGTCAACCACGAAGGGGCTCGCATCGTCATCCAGTCCGACGAGACGACCCACCTGCGCGCCCTGCGGGAGCGGACGCCGCTCACGCTGGTACAGCTCCTGGACCGGCAGGGCGCACCGTACGACCTGAAGGCGGCGGGCGACCCACGGTCGTACGCTGCACTGGCCACGCCCGAAGGCCTGCGGGACGTCGCCGCGTACGCCGACGGGATCGGGCCCAACAAGAGCCTGGTCATCGGGCGTGACCGCGCGCAGCGGCTGACCCGCGAGACCGGGCTCGTGCGCGACGCCCACGAGCTCGGACTGCTGGTGCACGTCTGGACGATGCGCAACGAGAACAACTTCCTACCGGTCGACCTCCGGCTCGGCCGCGACAAGGCCGCCCACGGCGATGCCGTGCGCGAGTACCTCGCGTTCTACGACGCAGGTGTCGACGGCGTGTTCAGCGACTTCACGCAGACGGCTGTCCGGGCCCGGGAGGCGTGGGCGGCACGTCGTTAGGCTGCACCCAGATCGTGTCGGAGCGCTTGGGGATCAGCACCCACGCGACCAGGTAGGCGATGATCAGCGATCCCGCTCCGAGGACCGTGAGGACGACCAGGACCAGCCGGACGACGGTGGCGTCCATGCCGGTGTAGTCGGCCAGGCCGGAGCAGATGCCGGCGATCCATCGGTCGTCAGTGTTGCGGGTCAGCTTCTTCATCGGGGACTCCTTCTGAGGTGGGGGACGTGGTGTGGGGGGTGGGTCGGGTCTGGCGGACAGTTGCTGCGATGCCGATCAGGCCGAGCAGGATCAGGACGGCCGACGCGGTCAGGCTGAGCTCCCGCGGAGTCAGCAGATCACGCTCCCAGACGGCCCAGTTGCCGACGACGGCCAGGAAGAACAGCCCGAACGCGAGGCTCTCCCAGCGGAACGGATGGCGGGTCATTCTCTGATCACCTCGATGTTGCCGAGCTTCTGCGCGATGTCGATGGTCAGGGCGGCCGACCGGTCGAGGGCTCCGGTCTCCAGCGAGACGTCCGTGCCGTTGTCGGTGAGTCCGAACAGGGTGATCTCGCCGGCCCGCAGGTCCGCGTCGACCCGGACGGCCAGACCGTCCGGCACGACGACCTTGGTGTGGCCGATCCCTGCGTGGATCACGATCCTGCGCCCGACCAGGGCCTGGGGGTCCGCGACCTGTGACAGGTCGACCTCGAGCAGCCCCACCCCGTGACGGTAGTGCGCGTCGACCGCCGCGGCCGTGACCGGGGTCGGCTGCTGCGCACCGATCCGCCCGTTCGGGAGCAGGGAGCCGATGGTCAAGGCGATGGCCAGCAGCGCGCCGATCGCGATGAGACCGCCGCTGTTGCCGAAGAACGCGCCGACCAGGAGTCCCATCGCGACGACCGTCAGGGCGACCGCGATGTACGTCGTCCGGGGCACGCTCTCCTGCGTCACGTCGTAGATGACCGTCACCGCGACCGCGATGGCCACCCACGACATCGTGAGACCCAGGAGGGCCTGGGAGCGCCGGTCCCGCGGTGTGCCGGCCGTCTGGCGCTGGAACCGGCGGGTCGCCGCCGGGTCCGCCGCACCGCCGGGCGCGTGGACCGTCGCCGGCTGCTCGAGGCGCTCGCGCTCCTCGCGTCGGCGCCGCGGTCCGAGGTAGAACACCCAGACCACCAGGGCGACGGGGAGCAACCACCACGGTGAGCCGTCCCACCAGGACCAGCTGGTGTCGCCGACCAGCGCGAGCGAGGCCAGGACCACCGCCACGAGCAGACCCGCGACGCGCACCTGCTCCTCGTTGCGGTCCAGGTTGAACCACTCGGCGGCCAGGCTCCTGTCGGAGCCCTCGGACGGCAGCAGCACCCACGCCGCGACGTACAGGATCACGCCGGCGAAGCCCGCCACGGTGAGGACGACGATCGCGACGCGGACCACGACCGGGTCGATGCGCAGATATCGTGCGGCTCCCGCGCACACGCCGGCGACCACACGATCGTCCTGCGAGCGCTTCATGTCGATGATCGTCCGCAACCGGTGCGGGTCGAACTCGTCGTCCCGGGCGCCGGGCTGAGGGCCCGGGGCGGGCGGCGGCTGGGAGTCGGTCATGTCACCATCGTGGCGGAGACCGGCGCGCCGGGACATCGGGTACGACCCTGAATCCCACCCGGGCACCCTGACGACGGTCGAGGGGCCTTCCTGGTGGCGGGCGCGCGCACGTACGTGTGACGATTCATGGGTGAGTCCAGACCCCCTGCGCGTCGCCGACGGCTATCGGCGCGCGTACCGGCCCGCGGACCACCGTCTCGTGGGCGGTGTCTCGGCGGGACTGGCCGAGCACCTCGGCGTCCCGGTCCTCTACGTGCGGCTGGTGTTCATCGTCGCGACGTGGATGCAGGGCGCGGGCGTCATCGCGTACCTCCTGCTGTGGCGGTTCCTGCCGTTGGAGCGCCCCGAGCTCTCGCCCGGCCTGGAGTCGGCGACCCGCCGCGGCCTGCGCACCCGAGACCGGACCGGACCGACCGAGATCGCCCAGACGATCGCCCTCGGAGCGGTCGGGGTCGGGGTCCTGTTCCTGATCCAGGCGACCGGACGCGGTATCGGCGGCGGACTGTTCGCACCGCTCCTGGTCGGCGTGGTGGGGCTGGCGGTCATCTGGCGCCAGTTCGACGACGTCGCGTGGGAGCGCTGGATGCGGCAGACCCGCGGCTGGGCGTTCGCGTCCCGCCTCGCGGCCGGCGCAGCGCTCGTCGCGCTCGCGGTGCTCTACTTCCTGGGCAAGGAGGGCGGCTGGGGTGCCGCGCTCAACCTGGCGTCCGCACTGGTCATCGCGGTGCTGGGCATCGGTCTCATCCTCGGTCCGTGGATCTCGCGGCTCGTCGGCGACCTGGGGGAGGAGCGACGCGAGCGGGTCCGCTCCCAGGAGCGCGCGGACGTCGCGGCCCACCTGCACGACTCGGTGCTCCAGACGCTCGCGCTGCTGCAGAAGAACGCGGGCGACTCCGCGACCGTCGCCACGCTCGCACGCCGGCAGGAGCGAGAGCTGCGGGCCTGGCTCTACGGCGACGACGAGCAGGCCGGGGACTCGCTCGTGGCGGCGCTGCGGGCCGCGGCGGCAGAGGTCGAGGACACCCACCGCGTGCCGGTCGAGGTCATCGCGGTCGGTGACGCCCCTCTCGACTCCGACGCGCTGGCGCTGTCCCGCGCCGCGCGCGAGGCCATGATCAACGCCGCGAAGCACGCGAAGGTCGAGCGGATCGACGTGTACGCCGAGACGGACGGGCACGTCGCCGAGGTGTTCGTGCGGGACCGCGGTGTGGGCTTCGACCTCGCGACCATCGCGGCCGACCGCATGGGCGTCCGCGGCTCGATCGTCGACCGCGTCGAGCGCCACGGTGGCACCGCCTCGGTCCGCAGCGGTCCGGGCGAAGGCACCGAGGTCGCGCTGCGTGTCACGCTCAGTCCCGGCGAGCCGACGACCGGACCCGCTCCCGCTGAACCCCCACCGACCGAAGAGGCTCCCTCATGACCACCCTGCGCGTCGCGATCGTCGACGACCACGCCATGTTCCGCACCGGTGTACGAGCCGAGATCGACGGCCCCGTCGACGTCGTCGCGGAGGCCGAGGACGTCGACAGCGCCGTGGCGCAGATCGCGGCGACGAAGCCCGACGTCGTCCTGCTCGACGTCCACATGCCCGGCGGGGGAGGGCTCGAGGTGATCCGTCGGCTGCACCTGCGGCACCCCGAGACCAAGTTCCTGGCCCTGTCGGTCAGCGATGCGGCCGAGGACGTCATCGGCATCATCCGCGCGGGAGCACGGGGCTACGTCACCAAGAACATCTCGGGCCCCGAGCTGCTGGACGCGATCGGCCGGGTCGCGGCCGGCGACGCGGTGTTCTCGCCGCGCCTCGCAGGATTCGTGCTCGACGCCTTCGCCGGGACGATCGAGATCGCCCAGGTCGACGAGGACCTGGACCGGCTGACCGAGCGCGAGCGCGAGGTCATGCGCCTGATCGCCCGCGGCTATGCGTACAAGGAGGTGGCCAAGGAGCTGTTCATCTCGATCAAGACCGTCGAGACCCACGTCTCCAGCGTCCTGCGCAAGCTGCAGCTCTCGAGCCGCCACGAGCTCACCCGCTGGGCCAACGACCGCCGCCTCATCTGACCCGAACCCGCGACTGGCGCAAAGTGAAGGAAATGAGACGGCGTGTCGTCCACTTCCGCGCCACTCGCGGATGGGTTTGCGCCACTCGCGGACGGGTTTGCGCCACTCGCGTACGCGGGCGGGCTGGGACATGATGGTCGCCATGACGTCTCTTGGCACCGCCCTGCTGGTCACCGTCGCGCTCGCCGTCCCCACGGCCGGGTCGACTGCGGTCGCCGCCGAGAAGCCACGGTCCGCGATCGTGGAGAAGAAGGTCATCGGCCAGAGCGTGAACGGCCGCGACATCGTGGCCTGGCGACTCGGCACGCCGACGTCGAAGAAGAAGGTGCTGCTCATCGCCGCGATGCACGGCAACGAGACCGGCCCGACGCGCACGCTGCGCGCCCTGCGCGACGGGCGGCCCATCAAGGGTGCCGACATCTGGGTCGTTCCCGTCCTCAACCGTGACGGGGTGGCCAAGGGCAAGCGACAGAACGCCCGCGGGGTCGACCTCAACCGCAACTTCTCGACCGGGTGGAAGAAGCAGGGCGGGGCGACCTACTCCGGACGCAAGGCCTTCTCCGAGCCCGAGTCGAGGGCCATCCGCAGCTTCGCTGACAAGATCAAGCCCGAGTACACGATCAGTTTCCACCAGCCGCTCAACGGCATCGACATCCGCGACACCGGCAACAACAAGTGGGCCAAGCGCCTCGCCGCGCAGATCCGGCTGCCCAAGAAGGCGTTCGACTGCTTCTCCTCGTGCCACGGGACGTACTCGATGTGGTTCCGCAAGCACCACAAGGCGGGAGCTGTCATCACGGTCGAGATGCCCGCGAAGGTGTCCACGAAGTATCTGACCCGGGTCGCGCCGCGAGCGATCCTGCGCAGCGTCAACGCGACCCGCTGAGGGCTCGCCGGGACCCGCCGGCGGGTCTAGCCTGTGGGCATGGACGAGCAGCCGCATCTGATCGTGATCTTCGGTGCCACGGGCGATCTGGCCCGCCGCAAGCTCCTGCCCGGAGTGATGCACCTGCTGCAGTCGGGTCTGGTCCCGGACTCGCGCATCCTCGGCGTCTCGATGGACGACTTCGACGACGAGGGCTTCCGGACGTTCGCCGGCGAGGCCTACCGCGAGTTCAGCACGCGGGAGATCGACGAGCAGAAGTGGCGCGACTTCGCGCCGAAGCTGTCGTACATCAACGTGAGCGAGGGCGCCGACGGGCTCGCGAGGGCTGCCGCGGAGCTCGAGAAGGACCTCGGCGGCAGCCCGCGCCGGCTGCACTACCTGAGCGTCCCGCCCAAGTCGGCGCTGGACGTGGTGCACACGCTCGACGAGGCGAACCTCGTGGAACGCTCGCGCATCATCATGGAGAAGCCGTTCGGGACGGACCTGGCCAGCGCGAAGGCCCTGAACGCCGAGCTCCACGAAGTCTTCGACGAGGAGCAGATCTTCCGCATCGACCACTTCCTCGGCAAGGAGGCGGCGCTCAACATCCTGGCCTTCCGCTTCGCGAACGGATTGTTCGAGCCGATCTGGAACCGCAACTTCATCGACCACGTGCAGATCGACGTCCCCGAGACGCTGTCGCTGGCGGGCAGGTCCGGCTTCTACGAGGGCACCGGAGCGTTCAAGGACATGGTCGTGACCCACCTGTTCCAGGTGCTCGCGTTCATGGCGATGGAGCCGCCGACGTCGCTGGACTCGGACTGGATCTCGGAGGAGAAGAACAAGGTCTTCCGCTCGATGCGGCCGCTGGACCCGCACCACGTCGTCCGCGGTCAGTACCAGGGTTATCGCGACGAGGACGGTGTCGCCTCGGACTCCGAGACCGACACGTTCGTCGCGCTGAAGGCCGAGATCGACAACTGGCGGTGGGCCGGCGTCCCGTTCTACCTGCGCACCGGCAAGAAGATGGCCGAAGGGGCGCGGATCATCTCGATCGCGTTCCGCGAGCCGCCCAAGAGCATGTTCCCCGCCGGATCGGGTGTCGGCCTCGCGGGGCCGGACCATCTGACGTTCGACCTCGCCGACGCCTCCCGGCTGTCGCTGTCGTTCTACGGCAAGCGACCCGGTCCGGGGCTGCGGCTGGACAAGCTCAGCATGCAGTTCGCGATGCAGGAGACCGAGCGTGCCGGTGAGGTGCTCGAGGCGTACGAGCGGTTGATCCACGACGCGATGCGCGGCGACCGGACCCTGTTCACGACGGCCGAGGGCATCGAGCGGCTGTGGGAGATCTCCGAGCCGCTGCTCGAGGACCCGCCTCCGGTGCGGCCCTACCAGCAGGGCACGTGGGGACCCAACGCGATCCACCAGCTCATCGCGCCGGGCGCGTGGCGGCTGCCGTTCGAGCGCACGTGGCGCAAGCCCAACCCCAACGCCGAATGACTAGGCTTCGGGGTTCTCGCGCTTCTTGCGCTTCTCGATCACGTCGTGACCGGGCAGGCGGGGCGGGGCCTCGTGCGACCGGTCGCGGCTGCCGGCTCCGGTGAGGGCCAGACCGATGAGGACGATGCCCGCGACGAGGAGCAGGAACAGGACGAAGGTGAACGGCACGTCCTGAGGATATCCGGTCCGATCAATGGCCCGTACGCCCGTCAGGCGGTCCAGTGCCGCTCGACCAGGCGGAGCGCCTCGTCCCGCGAGAGGCCCTGCCGGCGGGCCAGCCGGGCGTACGCCTGAGCGGCCGCGTCGGACTCGGCGTCGTCCAGGCGGCGGGCCGCGATGAACGTCCCGCCGCGTCCGTGCGTCTCGATGATCCCGTCGGCCTCGAGCGCGCGGTACGCCTTGGCGATCGTGTTGGTCGCCAGGCCGAGGGTCTCGGCGAGGCCACGGACCGTCGGCAGCCGGTGGCCTGCGGCCAGCCGGCCGTCGGCCGCCTGCTCGGCGACCTGACGGCGCAGCTGCTCGAACGGGGCGTCGGGGGCGGTCGGGTCGATCGCGACGTCGAGGCTCATCGCTCCAGCACCACCATCGGGAACGGCCGGCCCGCCGCGTCGCGTTCACGTCGCCGCACCGCGACGAATCCCTGCGAGCGGTAGAAACCGAGGCCCGTGTCGTTGCCCTCGTAGACCTCGACGCTGGTGGCGCCCACGCGGGCCAGCAGGTACGTGCCGAGGCCGCGGCCGTGGAACGGCGGGTCGACGTAGAGCAGCTCGACGTGGGAGTCGCGGGCGCCGACGAATGCGATCGCGGCGCTCCCGTCCTCCACCAGCCAGACGTCCATCGAGGGCAGGTACGCATCGCGGATGAAGGGCCGCATGCCCGCGATCTCCTCGTCGCCCATGAAGGCGTGGGACGACCGGGCGGCTCGCTCCCACACGTCGGTCAGCGCATCGAGATCGCCCTCGCGGGCCTCCCGGACGGCATGGGCGGGGTGCATGGGCAGGAGTCTACGTTCGCTGGAACCCCCGCCCCCGATGTCGGGTGCGGCAACTAGGCTGGAAGGCACGATGACGCTGCCGTTCCCCGTGCCACCCGCCGCCTCCCTGACGCCCGCCGACGCGCGGCGTCCCCGCTCCGAGACCCTGCTGGAAGGCCTCAACGACGCGCAGCGGGCTGCGGTGTCCCATCCGGGTGGGCCGCTGCTCGTGGTGGCCGGCGCCGGATCGGGCAAGACCCGCGTGCTGACCCGGCGGATCGCCTGGCTCATCGCGGCCCGTGGAGCCCACCCCGGCTCGATCCTCGCGATCACCTTCACCAACAAGGCGGCCGCCGAGATGCGCGAGCGCGTCGCGGACCTCGTCGGCCCGCGGGCCCGCATGATGTGGGTCTCGACGTTCCACTCCGCGTGCGTGCGCATCCTGCGCCGCGAGGCGACCAAGTTCGGCTTCACGTCCTCGTTCACGATCTACGACGCGGCCGACCAGCGGCGGCTGATGACCCTGATCTGCCGCGACATGGACCTGGACCCCAAGAAGGTCAACCCGCGCGCGGTGCTCAACTGGATCTCCAACCTCAAGAACGAGCTCGTGGACCACGAGTCGGCGGCCGGCCGGGCGACCAACCCCACCGAGGAGATCTACGCCGAGGCCTACAAGGCCTACCAGGGGCGCCTGCAGTCCGCCAATGCGATGGACTTCGACGACCTGATCATGAACACGGTCCACCTGTTCCAGGCCTGGCCCGACGTCCGCGAGACGTACCGCCGCCGCTTCCGCCACATCCTGGTGGACGAGTACCAGGACACCAACCACGCGCAGTACGCGCTGATCAAGGAGCTCACGGACGAGGAGTCCGATCTGCTGGTCGTGGGCGACTCCGACCAGTCGATCTACGCGTTCCGCGGTGCCAACATCCGCAACATCCTGGAGTTCGAGGACGACTTCCCCAACGCCGCCACGATCCTGCTCGAGCAGAACTACCGCTCGACCCAGACGATCCTGTCGGCGGCCAATGCGGTCATCAGCCGCAACGAGGGCCGCAGGGACAAGCAGCTGTGGTCCGCGGAGGGCGACGGCGAGAAGATCGTCGGCTACGTGGGCGACGACGAGCGCGACGAGGCACAGTTCATCGCCGATGAGGTCGACAAGCTCGTCGACTCCGGCGAGTTCGCGGCCAAGGACGTCGCGATCTTCTATCGCACCAACGCCCAGAGCCGGGTGTTCGAGGAGGTGTTCATCCGCGTCGGCCTGCCCTATCGCGTCGTCGGGGGTGTGCGGTTCTACGAGCGCAAGGAGATCAAGGACGCGCTCGCGTACGTCCGGGTGCTGGTCAACCCCCGCGACACCGTCTCGCTGCGCCGCATCATCAACGAGCCCAAGCGGGGCATCGGCGATCGGGCCGAGGCCTCGATCCAGCGGCTCGCCACGATGCACGGCATCAGCTTCTGGGAGGCGCTGACCCGCGCGGACGAGGCACCCGACCTGGCCACCCGTTCCCTCAACGCGATCCAGGCGTTCACGACCTTCATGGGCGAGCTCATGGAGATGGCCGACTCCGGAGCGCCGGCCGACGCGGTGCTCGAGGCCGCGCTGACCCGCAGCGGCTACCTCGGCTCGTTGGAGCAGAGCTCGGACCCGCAGGACGAGACCCGCGTCGAGAACCTCGCGGAGCTCGTCGCGGTCGCCCGCGAGTTCGTGGTCGGCGCGAGCACCGTCGACGACGACACCGACGATCAGCCGGCCGAGGAGCGTCCGGCCGCGGTCGAGGCGATCCCCGACGAGCCGAGCCTGGGGGAGGGGTCGCTCGCGGCCTTCCTCGAGCAGGTCGCGCTCGTGGCCGACGCCGACCAGATCCCCGACGAGGGTGACGGTGTCGTCACCTTGATGACGTTGCACACCGCCAAGGGCCTGGAGTTCCCGGTCGTGTTCCTCACCGGCCTCGAGGACGGGGTGTTCCCGCACATGCGCTCGATGGCCGACAACAAGGAGCTCGAGGAGGAGCGGCGGCTCGCGTACGTCGGCATCACCCGGGCCCGTACGCGCCTGTACGTCACCCGGGCGACGACCCGCTCGGCGTGGGGCGCTCCCGCGTACAACCCGGCGTCGCGCTTCCTCGACGAGCTGCCGGAGTCGCTGGTGCAGTGGCGCCGCCTCGCCTCGCCGCCGACCCAGTGGACGCCGAGCCAGCCGTCCGCGACCGCGCAGTCGTCGTTCCGCACGTCCAACGTCGCGGCGCGGGCCCGCAAGAAGGGCGACCGTGAGATCGTGTCGCTGGCACCGGGCGACCGGGTCAGCCACGACAGCTTCGGACTCGGCACCGTGATCACGGTGGAGGGTCAGGCCGAGAAGTCCGTGGCGTCGGTCGACTTCGGCTCGCAGGGTGTCAAGCGCCTGCTCCTGCGCTACGCGCCGGTCGAGAAGCTCTGACCCGGGCGGGCAGCGTTACGGGGTGACCTTGTGCTCGACCAGCGCCGCGTACGGGTCGATCGGGCCGCCGCCGCCGGGGCGGACCTCGAGGTGCAGGTGCGGACCGGTGACGTTGCCCGTCGAGCCGGTGTAGCCGATCACGTCGCCGGGTCCGACCTGGTCGCCCGGTGAGACGGCGATCTTGCTCTGGTGGCAGTACCAGACCTCGGTGCCGTCATTGAGGGTGATGACGGTGCGGTTGCCGTAGGCGCCCTCGTAGCCGGTGGACTTCACGGTGCCGGCGGCGATCGAGACGATCGTGGTGCCGGCGGGACCGGCGAAGTCCAGGCCCGTGTGGGTCGTCGACCACAGGCCGCTGCGCTGGCCGAATCGCGCCGTCAGGTGGTAGCCCGTGACCGGGATGACCCACTGGTTGAGGCGCTGCTTGGTCGCTTCCTTGCCGACGGCCTTGACCAGCTCCTGCTGGGCGCGCTGGGTCTGACCGGCCTGGGCCTTGGTCTGGCGCAGCTGTGTCGTGCGGTTGAAGTCGCGGCTGATGTCGACGTCGCCGCCCGCAGCCTCGTCCGGACCTGTGTAGCTCTGCGAGATGGTCTGGTACTTGTCGGCCCGCAGCGAGTTGGCGTCCGTGTTGTCGCTGACGACGGCAGAACCAAAAGCAGCCAGGACGAGTGCGAAGGCACCGGCCATGGCTGGAGTGGGGGTGAAGCGCTTGCGGGTCCTGCGACGTTCGGCGGCACGCTTGCCTGCCACGCGGGTAGGGGTCTCGTGTCGAACGTCAAGTCGGCGTTTAGGCGCAGACGAAGACACGCAGAAAACCTCCGGGGGTGGAAACGGGAACTCGTGGAGCCTAGCCGACGGCTGGGTGCGGGGGAAACCGTATATGTACAAGTCTTGGCCTTGGCGCGCGTTTCCCGCGCAGAGCCGCCCGAAACTGTGACAGCACTCACCGCTGTGGGAGCATCGGGGCCATGGTGAGGGACCGGGTCGTGGTGGGGGCGTTCGGTGCCGACTCCCGCGTGCGGGAGATCGCGCGCAGGCTGCGGGACGAGGGGCACGAGGTGGTGCTCGTCGGCGGTGAGCAGTCGGCCGAACAGCTCGTCCGCACCGCGGTCGCCGAGGACGCGAGCCGCATCGTCGCGGACGGCGCCGAGGACGACCTCGAGCGCCTGCGGGCCCTCTGCGCCGAACTGGGTGTCGACGCGCCGCAGGTGGGTACGCCGCGGTGTGACGCAGCCAACGCTCGTGAACGCTGAGTTAACGGCTAGAGTCGCAAAGGCTCATTTGAGGCGGCCTCCGGCCGACCGTGAGCACAGCGGAACTTCCAACTGAGGACGGACACCACCGTGGATTTGATGGAATACCAGGCGAAGGAGCTCTTCGCCAAGCATGGGGTCGCGACGACGCTCGGCGTTGTCGTCCAGACCGCCGACGAAGCCAAGGCCGCCGCCGAGCAGCTCGGTGGCGTCACCGTCATCAAGGCGCAGGTCAAGGCCGGCGGACGCGGCAAGGCCGGCGGCGTCAAGATCGCCAAGACCCCCGAGGACGCCTTCGAGCACGCCTCCAACATCTTGGGCATGGAGATCAAGGGCCTCACGGTCAACCGTGTGCTCGTCACGCCCGCGACCCCGCCGGTCGAGGAGTACTACTTCTCCTTCCTGCTGGACCGCTCGAACCGCAGCTACCTCTGCATCGCCAGCGTCGAGGGTGGTGTGGAGATCGAGGAGGTCGCCAAGACCAACCCCGAGGCCGTGCGCCAGATCCCGATCGACGCCGGCACCGGTGTCGACGAGGCCAAGGCCCGCGCGATCGTCGAGGAGGCCAAGTTCCCGGCCGAGCTCGCCGACCAGGCCGTGGCCATGGTCCAGTCGCTGTGGAAGGTCTTCGTCGAGGAGGACGCCACGCTCGTCGAGGTCAACCCGCTGGCTCGCCTCGAGGGCGACAAGCTCGAGGCGCTCGACGGCAAGGTCTCCCTGGACGAGAACGCCTCCGAGGTGCGTCACCCCGAGCACGAAGAGTTCGTCATCCACGAAGAGGCTGACCCGCTCGAGGCGAAGGCGAAGGCCAAGGGCCTGAACTACGTCAAGCTCGACGGTGAGGTCGGCATCATCGGCAACGGCGCGGGACTCGTCATGAGCACCCTCGACGTCGTCGCGTACGCCGGTGAGAAGCACGGCAACGTCAAGCCCGCCAACTTCCTCGACATCGGCGGAGGCGCGTCGGCCGAGGTCATGGCCAACGGCCTGGACGTCATCTTGAACGATCCGCAGGTCAAGAGCGTGTTCGTCAACGTCTTCGGCGGCATCACGTCGTGCGACGCGGTCGCCAACGGCATCAAGGGCGCTCTCGAGCTCCTCGGTGACGAGGCCTCCAAGCCGCTGGTCGTCCGTCTCGACGGCAACAACGTCGAGGAGGGTCGTGCGATCCTCAACGAGCTCAACCACCCGCTCGTCACCCAGGTGGACACGATGGACGGCGCGGCCGACAAGGCCGCCGAACTGGCGAACGGCTAAGGGGCAGACATGGCTATTTTTCTGACCAAGGACTCCAAGGTCATCGTCCAGGGCATCACCGGCGGTGAGGGCTCCAAGCACACCGCCCGCATGCTGGCCGCCGGCACGCAGGTCGTCGGCGGCGTCAACGCACGCAAGGCCGGCACCACGGTCGAGCACAAGGACGCCGACGGCAACACCGTCGAGCTCCCCGTGTTCGGCTCGGTCGCCGAGGCCATCGAGAAGACGGGCGCCGACGTGTCGGTCGCCTTCGTCCCGCCGGCGTTCACGAAGGATGCCGTCATCGAGGCCATCGACGCCGAGATCGGCCTGCTCGTCATCATCACCGAGGGCGTGCCGGTCCAGGACAGCGCCGAGTTCTGGGCGTACGCCCAGGGCAAGAAGACGCGCATCATCGGCCCCAACTGCCCCGGCATCATCACGCCGGGCGAGGCGCTCGCGGGCATCACGCCGGCGAACATCGCCGGCAAGGGCCCGATCGGTCTCGTCTCCAAGTCGGGCACGCTGACCTACCAGATGATGTTCGAGCTGCGCGACTTCGGCTTCTCGACCGCCATCGGCATCGGCGGCGACCCGATCATCGGCACGACGCACATCGACGCCCTCGAGGCGTTCGAGGCGGACCCCGAGACCAAGGCGATCGTGATGATCGGCGAGATCGGTGGAGACGCCGAGGAGAAGGCTGCGGCCTACATCAAGGCCCACGTCACCAAGCCGGTCGTCGGCTACGTGGCCGGCTTCACCGCTCCCGAGGGCAAGACGATGGGCCACGCCGGCGCCATCGTCTCCGACGGTGCGGGCACCGCGCAGGGCAAGAAGGAAGCCCTCGAGGCAGCGGGCGTCAAGGTCGGCAAGACGCCGTCCGAGACCGCCGACCTCATGCGGGAGATCCTCAAGGGTCTGTAAGGACCCTCTGACGGGTTTCGACTCCCGAACACAAGACCCCCGGCGCCTTGCGGCGCCGGGGGTCTTGTTCGTATGTGGTCGGGGCGGCTTGGGGCTGGGGGCCCGGTCAGCTCTTCGGCTTGGTGGTGGGGGTCGGGGTGGTCTTGGGGGTGGGGGTGGTCTTGGGGGCCGGCTCCTCGGCGTACTGGAGACGGGTGCCGGCGCGGGTCGCGATCTTGACGAACTGGCGCTGGGAGATGTCGTACTTGCCGGCCGGGGTGAAGGTCACCTGGGCCACGTCGTCACCGCGGCGGATGATCGCGGTGCGGTAGTAGACGCGCTTCTTGCTCTTGTCGGAGATGTCGAAGCCGACTCGCCAGATCCGGCCTGTGAAGCCCGGACCCTTGATCGTCGAGGTCTGGTCGATGCGGGCGGACGGGATCTTGTCGTCGCAGGTCCTGATCCGCCGCTCGACCGTGTCGACGAACGCGCGAGCCTTCTTGGTCGACCGGAACCGGGCCACGGTCTCGGCCACGCCGAACTCCCGGGGCAGGTCCTTGGCCTGGTAGAGCACGTAGATCCGCGAGCCGACCGACGAGACCGACTTGTTGGTGAAGTCCGCCCTGTCGCACAAGGTGGCGGCGGGGTTGTTGCGCGCATCGACCCGGGCAGCGGCCCAGACCTTGTCGATGTCGGCGATCGGCGGCAGGTCGACGATGCCCAGGAAGGCCGGCGCCTCGGACGTGGGCGGGGGATCGGTGCGCATGACCTTGATCGTGCGCGAGCACTTGCCACCGCTGTCCTTGCAGACCTTGGCGACCGACTCGTTGAGCGTACGGGCGAAGGCCTGCGTGCTGGGGCCCCTGGCGCCGTCGACCTCGTGCACCAGGGTGCTCGTGATGGTGCCGGAGTGGCTGAAGCCGACCGTGAACGTCCGCTCGGGCTGGCGGTGGGAGCGCAGCTTGAGGATCTTGAAGTCGCCGAACGGCCGCTTGACGGTGTAAGCCGCGACCAGCTCGACACGGGGGTGCTCGCAGTCGGAGTACCACTGCACGAGCCGCTCGTAGGACTGGGTGGCCACCGCATCGCTCTTGGAGACCTCGATCGACTGCGCGACGCGCTCGTTGGTGGGCCCCGCGGCGTCGAACGTCCGGACGAAGACCTTGACGGGGTCGGGATCTGCGAAGCGCTTGGTCGGGCAGGTCGCATAGGGCGTCGTGTTGGTGACGTCCTCGTCAGTGCTCGTGACCTTCCAGGTGCGCGCGGGGTCCAGTGCGCTGACCTGCTTGGCGGACAGCAGGTTGTCGGCGCTGACCTGGCGCGCGTCGAGCTTGACGTCGGGGGTCTCGTCGCCGAACTTCTGCCGGGTCGGCAGGTCCGAGCTCGTCGCGAGGGCGTCGCCCTCGGTCGCGACGAAGCCGCTGCCCACGATGAGCGCGATCGCCGCGGCGACGAGCATGATCGTGTTGCGGCGCAGCCCGCGCCGGGCCGCAGTGCGGACGTCCGCGGGGGAGGGGACGGGCAGGGAGTCGGTCACGGCCGACAAGCCGTGCATGCGGCGCTCGATCGCGTCGATGCCCTCGCCGAGGGACGTCTCGAGCGCGGAGAGCGCGGTCGTGACGTTCTCGATGCCCTCCTCCGCCGGGAGGCCGACCTCGCTGGACGCCTCCTCCAGATCGGTGTTGCCGAGCGTCATGAGGACGATCAGTCGCCGGTCGTCGACCGCGAGGCCGTGCAGCGCGGTCAGCAGCTCGGTGTCGCTGTCGTCCTCGTTGCGCTTGCGCAGGGGGTGCGTGCCGCGGCTGAGTGCGGTGAGCTTCCAGGCCTCGTTGCGGACGTACGAGATGGGGTTGCGGTCGCGGATCTTGGACCAGTCGCGCCAGGCCCGTCGATAGGCGTCGACGGTCGCCTCGTAGGCGACCTGCCGGTCGCCGCTGACGGCGTACGTCACCTGGACGGCCTCGGCGAAGGTCGAGGAGTAGAAGTTGTCGAACTCGTCGACGCGGGTCATCCTCAGCCTCCTCGGTGATCGGCGTGCCTGTGTGCGACGCGCCAACTTTACAGGGGATGATGAAGCGGTGCCCGAGCCCGCTGAGTCCTCCTTCCTCCGGCCCGCCTTCCTGACCGCCCTCGTCGCCGCCCTCGTCTCGATCGGTGTCTCCGCGGTCCTGGTGCTGCTGGCCCGGGGCGCCTCCGACCTCTCGCTCGTGTCGTTCGGCCGGGCGAGCGTCCGCACGTGGCTGGTCTCGATGGGATCGGGCATCGAGGCCGGAGCGGTCTCCGTGGGGCTCGTGCCGCTGGGGGCGACGCTGGTCTGCCTCGTGATCGTGGCCGCGGTCGCCGCCTGGATCGTGGCCGAGCCGCTCCACGACCTCGTGGCCTTCGCGGCCTCGTCCGCGGGTGCGTACGGCGTCATCGCCGGGGTCGCCTCGACCGTCACCAATGCGGGCGAGGTCGACATCTCCACGACCCGCGCCGCGCTGGCCGCCTTCGTGGTCGGTGGGCTGGGGGCCGCGCTCGGATCGGCCGTCCGGCACCGGGACGCCGAGCGCTGGTGGTTCACCTCGTCGGAGGACGTCCGCGCGGTGATCCGCGCCGCGGTGCCCGGGATCGCCGCCGTGCTGGTGAGTGCGACCGCGGTCGTGGCGGTGCTGCTGGTCCGCGGTGTGGCCCGCGCAGGCGACCTCTGGGCGCTGCTCGACCCGGGACCGGGCGGCGGAGTGGCGCTCGGGGTCGGGTCCCTGCTGGCCGTCCCGACGCTGATCCTGTGGACCACCTCGGTCCTGCTCGGTCCTGGTTTCGCACTCGGCACCGACACCTCGGTCGATCTCAGCGGCGCCCAGCTCGGCCAGGTGCCGGGCTTCCCCGTCCTCGCCGGTCTGCCCGCGCCGGGTCAGTTCCCCGACTGGGTCTTCGTGCTGGGGCTCGTGCCGCTGCTCGCGGGCGCCCTGTGCGGCTGGCGGCTCCTCCCGGGTGCGCGCGAGGGCGTCCTGGCCAGGGTTGCGCTCGGTGCCGCCGCCGGCGCGCTCGCCGGACTCGTCCTCGGGGTGCTGGTCGCACTGTCCGGAGGGGCGATCGGTCCGGGGCGCATGGCTGATGCCGGCCCGCCCGCCCTGACCCCCCTGCTCGTCGCCGTGCCCGTCATGGCGGTGGGCGGGGCCATCGGCGCGGCGCTCAACCACTATCGTGGTGGCCGTGCCCCTCGCCCCTCGGACACCAGCGCGACTGGTCGTCCTCGTCTCTGGCAGCGGGACGAACCTGCAGGCGCTGATCGACGCGTCCACTGACCCGGCGTACGGGGCGCAGATCGTGGCGGTCGGCGCCGACCGTGACGGCATCGAGGGCCTGGCCCGCGCCGAGCGTCACGAGATCCCCACCTTCGTCCTGCGCACCGCTGAGTTCGAGGACCGCCAGGCCTGGGACATCGCCCTGGCGGACAAGGTCGCGTCGTACGATCCCGATCTCGTGGTCCTGGCCGGCTTCATGAAGCTCACCGGGCCCGCGTTCCTGGCCCTGTTCGGCGGGCGCACGCTCAACACCCACCCGGCACTGTCCCCGGCGTTCCCCGGCATGCACGGACCCCGTGACGCCCTCGCGTACGGCGTCAAGGTCACCGGAGCGACGCTCTTCGTCGTCGACGAGGGGGTCGACACCGGACCGATCGTGGCCCAGGTCGCGGTGCCCGTCCTGGACGAGGACGACGAGAGCTCCCTGCACGAGCGGATCAAGACGAGCGAGCGCGCGATGCTGGTCGAGTGGGTCGGCACGCTCGCGCGCGAAGGTTTCCACCTCGACGACCGGGCCGTGCGGCTCGGCCCGGACCACCCCCGATGAAAGAGCTGGCATGACTGACGCACCCCGCCCCCTGAAGCGCGCCCTCGTCTCGGTCTACGACAAGACCGGCCTCGAGGAGCTCGCGCGCGACCTGCACGCCGCGGGTGTCTCGATCGTGTCGACCGGCTCCACCGCCAAGACCATCGAGGCCGCAGGCGTGCCGGTGACCCCGGTCGAGGAGCTCACGGGCTTCCCCGAGTGCCTGGACGGGCGGGTCAAGACGCTGCACCCGCGGGTCCACGCCGGCATCCTGGCCGATCTGCGGCTCGACTCGCACGTCGAGCAGCTGGCCGAGCTCGAGATCGAGCCCTTCGACCTGGTGATCGTCAACCTCTACCCGTTCCGCGAGACCGTCGACTCCGGCGCGACGCCCGACGAGTGCGTCGAGCAGATCGACATCGGCGGACCGTCGATGGTCCGTGCCGCGGCCAAGAACCACCCCAGCGTCGCGGTGGTCGTCTCCCCGTCGGCGTACGACGACGTCCGCGCCGCGATCGCGGCAGGCGGCTTCACGCTCGAGCAGCGCAAGCAGCTCGCGGGGCGGGCGTTCGCCCACACCGCCGCGTATGACGTCGCCGTCGCCGCGTGGTTCGCCAGCGGCTACGCAGCCTCCGAGGACGGCTGGCCCGAGTTCGCCGGCGAGGTGTGGGACAAGTCCACGGTGCTCCGCTACGGCGAGAACCCGCACCAGGGGGCGGCCCTCTACACCGACGGCACCGGAGGGCTCGCCGAGGCCGAGCAGCTGCACGGCAAGGAGATGTCGTACAACAACTACGTCGACACCGACGCGGCGCGCCGCGCTGCGTACGACTTCGACCAGCCGGCCGTGGCCATCATCAAGCACGCCAACCCGTGCGGCATCGCCGTCGGCGCGGACGTGGCCGAGGCGCACGCGCGGGCCCACGCCTGCGATCCGGTCTCGGCCTTCGGCGGCGTCATCGCGACCAACCGCCCGGTCAGCGTCGCGATGGCCGAGCAGGTCGCCGAGGTCTTCACCGAGGTCATCGTCGCCCCGGACTACGAGCCCGGAGCGCTCGAGGTGCTGCAGGGCAAGAAGAACATCCGTGTCCTGCGCTGTGCCGGCGGTGACGACACGGTGGGCGAGTTCCGTCAGATCAGCGGCGGCGTCGTCGTCCAGGTGCGCGACCACGTCGACGCCGAGGGTGACGACCCGTCCACCTGGACCCTCGCGGCGGGTGAGCCCGTGGACGAGGCGACTCTGGCCGATCTGGCGTTCGCGTGGACCGCGTGCCGTGCGGTGAAGTCCAATGCGATCCTCCTGGCCAAGGACGGCGCCTCGGTCGGCGTCGGCATGGGCCAGGTCAACCGGGTCGACTCGTGCCGCCTCGCGGTCGAGCGGGCCGGTGCCGAGCGCTCGACCGGTGCCGTCGCGGCCTCCGACGCGTTCTTCCCGTTCGCCGACGGCCTACAGGTGCTGCTCGACGCCGGGGTCAAGGCTGTCGTGCAGCCGGGCGGATCGGTGCGGGACGAGGAGTCGATCGCGGCGGCCGAGGCCGCCGGCGTCACGATGTACGTGACGGGGACCCGGCACTTCTTCCACTGAGCGGCGGCTGCTCCTCGGCGTCGTCGGGGACCCAGCGCAGCAGGTCCCCGGGCTGGCAGTCCAGCGCGACGCACAGGGCCTCCAGCGTGGTGAACCGCACCGCCTTGGCCCGGCCGTTCTTGAGCACCGCGAGATTGGCGGGGGTGATGCCCACGAGCTCGGCGAGGGTGGCGACCGACATCTTGCGGCGGGCCTGCATGACGTCGATGTCCACGACGATCGCCATCAGATCACCTCGCCGAGCTCAGACTCGAGCTGCTGGGCCCGGACGTCGCGCTCGACGGCCTGCACCAGCAGTGCGCGCTGCACGGTGACGATGAGCGCGACGCCCGCGAGCAGCACGCCGAGTCCTCCGATGAGCAGGACCACCCCGGGCGCGGCCGCCTCGCCGGGGGCCAGGACCGCACCGAGCGCGAACATCAGCGCAGCCGCCACCGCGATCGCACCGATGACCACGTCGACGTGGCGAAAGGCGCGAGGTGAGAAGACGGTGCCTCGCCGGACCATGGTCAGCAGGCGCCACACGCTGATCATCGAGACCTGCACGCACACGATCGCGAGCAGGATGATCACCACGACGGGGACCCGGACGGCTGCGACGTCGTCGTTGACGTCCTCGGACAGGTCGGTCGCCAGCAGCGGCACGATGACGACCTGCACGAACAACGAGCCGAGGACGATGGCGGCGATCACGAGTCGCAGCACGAGGATGGTGGGTCGGGCCATGAGCGGATCCAATCGTCGGTCGATACTAATCTATCGACAAACAATCGAATTGAGAAGAGAGAACAGCGTAATTGCTCAGGCCGGCTCGGGCCGCAGCGTCGCGAGCGTGCGGTCGACTCCGTCCGGCCCGAGGGTGTGCGCGGCGACGAGGTCGCGGACCGCGGCGGTCAGGATGCGGGCCTCCTCGTCCTCGGCGTAGACGCCGGCCTGTCGGCGCAGTGCCGTGCCCGCGACGAGGGAGACGATCATTGCGGCAAGGCGTTCAGGCCGGTCGACGCCCAGCTGGCCGAGGACGCTGGTCGCCACCGCCTCGAGCGAGGTGATGGCCGCCTGGGCGGCGTGACGCAGCCCGGGCTCGCGCGCGGCCGCCAGGAAGATGGACAGCTCCACGGCCGCGGCCTCCGGGCCGCGGTGGGCGAAGACGTTGCCCATGAACGTCGCCGCCTCGTCCAGGCTCACGGACACGTCGATGTCGATCTGCGCGAGCGCGTCCAGCTCAACCGTCCACTGCGTGATGTGGGAGCTGAGGGCCTCACGGATCAGCTCGTCGATCGACTCGAAGTAGTACGTCGTGGTGGCGGGAGGAAGGCCCGCGCGGGCGGCGACGGCACGGTGCGTGATCGCCCGGGACCCGCCTTCGATGAACAGGTCGATCGCCGCCGCCAGCAGCTCGTCACGACGCACGCGGCTGCGTTCTTGGGACAGCTGGGCACGGGTGACCATCGATGCTCCCTCGGGAAATGTTACGCATTCACGTGCCTGGACCTGCTCCAGACATCGCTACGCAGGAGAGTCTAGGCGTCCGTCCGGCTCGGCCCGTCGCCGATTTGGCGCCCCGGACGTGAAACACTCGTCCCGTGACAGCGCAGATCCTCGACGGCAAGGCGGCCGCAGCCGCGATCAAGAGCGAGCTCCGTGAGCGGGTGAACGCTCTTCGCGAGAAGGGAGTCGTGCCCGGCCTCGGCACGATCCTCGTGGGCAACGACCCGGGCAGCCAGTGGTACGTCGCGGGCAAGCACCGCGACTGCGCCGAGGTCGGCATCGAGTCGATCCGGATCGACCTGCCCGAGACCGCGAGCCAGGGCGACGTCGAGGCCGCGATCGACCAGCTCAACGCAGACCCGTCGTGCACCGGCTACATCCTGCAGCTGCCGCTGCCCAAGGGCCTGGACGAGAACGCCGCGATCGGGCGCATCGACCCCGACAAGGACGCGGACGGCCTGCACCCGACCAATCTCGGTTGGCTCGTGCTGGGCAAGGAGGCGCCGCTGCCGTGCACGCCGCGCGGCATCATCGAGCTGCTCCGCCGCCACGACGTCCCGATCGCGGGGCAGCACGTCGTCGTGGTCGGCCGCGGCATCACCGTCGGACGTCCCATGGGGCTGCTCCTGACCCGTCGCTCCGAGAACGCGACCGTGACGCTGTGCCACACCGGCACGAAAGATCTCGCTGCAGAGGTGCGCCGCGCGGACATCGTGATCGCCGCGGCGGGCGTCCCCGGCATCATCCGCGCCGACATGGTCAAGCCCGGTGCGGCCCTGCTCGACGTGGGCGTGAGCCGGGACGCGAATGGCATCGTCGGCGACGTCGACCCCGCGGCGTACGAGGTCGCGGGCTGGATCTCGCCCAACCCCGGCGGCGTGGGTCCGATGACCCGTGCCCTGCTGCTGGCCAACGTGGTCGACACCGCCGAGCGTCTCCACCCGTGAGGGGACCCCGCAGCCGCGGCTCGCAGCTGTACCTGCTGCAGCTGCTGGTCGTCCTCGTCGGGCTCGTGCTCGTCGTGGTCGGACCGTGGCGCGTGGGGATCGTCGCGATCGGCGCCGCGTTCGTCGTGGGAGCGCTCGCCCGCTCGGTCGTGCCGATCGACCACACCGGCATGCTGCGGGTGCGCGGCAAGGCGTTCGACATCTTCTGGATGGCGACCCTGGGGTCGGCGCTGATCGTGCTCGCCTGGGTCATCCCCGGCCAGCCCGGCTGAGGGCTCCGAACGCGAAAGGCCCCCGAACGCCAGTGGCGCAGCGCGGCTGGACTCCCTGGGGAACCAGTCACGCTGCGCCACTCATGGGGCGGGGTCGGCTCAGATGAGGCCGAGCTCCTTGACCGCGTCGCGCTCCTCGATGAGCTCGGCCGCGGTCGCGTCCATCTTGCTGCGCGAGAACTCGTCGATCTCGAGACCCTGGACGATCTCCCAGTCACCGTTCTTGGTCGTCACGGGGAAGGAGTAGATCAGGCCCTCGGGGACGTCGTACGAGCCGTCGGAGCGGACAGCCATCGACGCCCAGTCACCTTCGGGCGTGCCCTGCAGCCAGTCGCGGGCCGCGTCGATCGTGGCGGACGCCGCGGAGGCGGCCGAGGACGAACCGCGGGCCTCGATGATCGCGGCGCCGCGCTTGGCGACGGTCGGGATGAAGTCGTTCTCGATCCACGACTGGTCGTTGACCGTCTCGGCGGCGTTCTTGCCCGCGATCTCCGCGTGGAAGATGTCGGGGTACTGGGTCGCGGAGTGGTTGCCCCAGATCGTGACCTTCTTGATGTCCGACACGGCCGAGCCGGTCTTGGCGGCCAGCTGCGAGATCGCCCGGTTGTGATCGAGACGCGTCAGCGCGGAGAAGCGCTCCTGCGGGATGTCGGGGGCGTTCGTCATGGCGATCAGCGCGTTGGTGTTGGCGGGGTTTCCGGTGACACCGATGCGGACGTCGTCGGCCGCGACCTTGTTGAGCGCCTTGCCCTGCGCGGTGAAGATCGCGCCGTTCGCCGACAGCAGGTCGCCGCGCTCCATGCCCGGGCCGCGCGGACGCGCGCCGACGAGGAGGGCGAGGTTGACGCCGTCGAAGATCTTCTCGGCGTCGTCGCCGATCTCGACGCCCGCGAGGGTCGGGAACGCGCAGTCGTCGAGCTCCATGACGACGCCCTCGAGCGCCTTCAGCGCCGGGGTGATCTCGAGCAGCTGCAGCTGGATCGGGGTGTCAGGACCGAGCAGCGAACCGCTGGCGAGTCGAAAGAGAAGGCTGTAGCCGATCTGGCCGGCAGCGCCGGTGACGGCGACCTTGACGGGGGTTGTGCTCACGAGAGGTGCTCCTTGAACGGTGCGGAAATCTGGGAGATACCTTCCGAAAGTAGCGCAGCCGCGTCCCGAAGGCGCCCCGGGGGCGGTGCGGGTGCCGCGGACCGACACGGGCGTTTCGGCTCCCGGAGGGGACGGCAGCGCCCCGGCGCCGAGTGAGATATCTTGATGTCAAACAACTTTCCTGGCGTCCCACTCTGGAGGAGACACCGCTCTCATGGCCACGATCATCTACACCCACACCGACGAGGCCCCGCTCCTCGCCACCTACTCGTTCCTCCCCATCGTCGAGGCCTACGCCTCGACCGCCGGGGTCGAGGTCGAGACCCGCGACATCTCGCTGGCCGGGCGCATCATCGCCCTGTTCGGCGACCGCCTGCGCCCCGAGCAGCAGATCGGTGACGCACTGGCCGAGCTGGGCGAGCTGGCCAAGACGCCCGAGGCCAACATCATCAAGCTGCCCAACATCAGTGCCTCGGTGCCGCAGCTCAAGGCGGCCATCGCCGAGCTGCAGTCGCAGGGCTACGACCTCCCCGACTACCCGGACGACCCGCAGACCGACGAGGACCGGGACGTCCGCGCGCGCTACGACAAGGTCAAGGGAAGTGCGGTCAACCCGGTCCTGCGCGAGGGCAACTCCGATCGCCGCGCACCCGCGTCGGTCAAGAACTACGCCCGCAAGCACCCGCACTCGATGGGTGCGTGGAGCAGCGACTCCAAGACCAACGTCGCCACGATGGGCGCGGACGACTTCCGCTCCAACGAGAAGTCGGTCGTCATCGACGCCGATACGACCGTGTCGATCCAGCACGTGGGCGCCGACGGCACCACGACGACGCTGAAGGACGCCTTCCCCGTCCTCGCGGGCGAGATCGTCGACGGCACGGTCATGCGCGCGGCCGCCCTCGACTCGTTCCTCGCCGCGCAGGTCGCCCGGGCCAAGGAGGAGGGTGTCCTGTTCTCGGTGCACCTCAAGGCCACGATGATGAAGGTCTCGGACCCGATCATCTTCGGCCACGTCGTCAAGGCGTTCTTCCCGGCGGTCTTCGAGCAGTACGGCGCCGACCTCCAGGCCGCGGGCCTCAGCCCGAGCAACGGCCTCGGCGGCATCCTGGCCGGCCTCGACAAGCTCCCCAACGGCGCCGAGATCAAGGCCGCGTTCGAGCAGGGACTCGCGGACGGCCCCCCGCTGGCGATGGTCGACTCCGACAAGGGCATCACCAACCTGCACGTCCCGAGCGATGTCATCGTCGATGCGTCCATGCCGGCCATGATCCGCACGTCGGGCCACATGTGGGGCCCCGACGGCAACGAGGCCGACACCCTCGCGGTGATCCCCGACAGCTCGTACGCGGGCGTCTACCAGACCGTGATCGACGACTGCCGCGCCAACGGCGCGTACGACCCGACGACCATGGGCTCGGTGCCCAACGTGGGCCTCATGGCGCAGGCGGCCGAGGAGTACGGCAGCCACGACAAGACGTTCGAGATCGCGGAGACCGGCACGGTCCAGGTCGTCGCCGCCGACGGCACGGTGCTGATCGAGCACGCGGTCGAGCCCGGCGACGTGTGGCGTGCGTGCCAGACCAAGGACGTCCCGATCCGCGACTGGGTCAAGCTCGCCGTGACGCGCGCCCGGGCGTCCGACACCCCCGCGGTGTTCTGGCTCGACCCGTCGCGCGCCCACGACGCCAACCTCATCGAGAAGGTGCGGACGTACCTGGCCGAGCACGACACCGACGGCCTGACGATCGAGATCATGTCCCCGGTCGAGGCGACCCAGTACTCGATCGACCGCATCCGCAAGGGTGAGGACACGATCTCGGTGACCGGCAACGTGCTGCGTGACTACAACACGGACCTGTTCCCGATCCTCGAGCTGGGCACGAGCGCCAAGATGCTCTCGATCGTCCCGCTCATCAACGGCGGCGGACTGTTCGAGACCGGCGCCGGCGGCTCGGCTCCCAAGCACGTGCAGCAGCTCGTGAAGGAGAACTACCTGCGCTGGGACAGCCTGGGCGAGTTCCTGGCCCTGGCCTCGAGCTTCGAGCACATGGCGACCACGACCGGCAACGCCCGGGCGCAGATCCTGGCCGACACCCTCGACCGGGCCACCGGCACGTTCCTCGACGAGAACAAGTCGCCGGGACGCAAGCTGGGCACGATCGACAACCGTGGAAGCCACTTCTACCTGGCGCTCTACTGGGCCAAGGAGCTGAGCAGCCAGACCGAGGACGCCGACCTCGCGGCCGCGTTCACCGAGGTCGCCGACGCGCTCGTCAGCAACGAGCAGAAGATCGTCGACGAGCTCCTGGCGGTGCAGGGCTCCCCGGCCGACATCGGCGGCTACTACCGCCCCGACGAGACCAAGGTGAAGGCGGTCATGCGTCCCTCGGGCACGCTGCTCGAGGTGCTGGCCACGCTCAGCTGACGTTCCGCGTCATGAAGTGAGGGGCACGGACTCTTCGTGAGTGTCCGGGACGGTGTCTGCGAGCCGTCCCGGACACCTCACGAGCAGAAGGTGTCCCATGAAGAAGCTCCTCCTCGCGCTGTCCGTCCTGGCCCTCGCGGCGGCCGGCCTCGTGCTGCCGAGATCCTCGGCGGACGCCGAGGGGGCGCTGGTGGCGCCCGTCATCTCGGGCACCGGACGCGTGGGCGAGACGCTCACGATCAAGAGCCTCGGCTCGCTCGAGGGTGACTCGGGCGGCTACACGTACGTCTGGTTGTGGGACGGTGAGCAGGTCCCCGGCCCCGGCGACACCGGCCCGGAGCACACGGTCACGCCCGAGGACGTCGGACAGCGCCTGAGCGTCCTGGTCCGACCGTACGACGAGAGCCGCGAGCCGCTGCGGTCCAACGAGATCGTGGCGACGAAGCGCGGACTCGCCGCACCCGGTGTCAGGGTCAGCGGCACGGCCGCGGTCAAGCGCACCCTGACGGCCACGTTCACGAGCCCGGGCACGGAGGGCGCCTCGGTCATCTCGTCGTGGACCCGCGACGGGCTCGACATCCTCGGGGCGTCCGGGCAGACGTACCTGCTGACCACCGAGGACGCCGGACGCTCGATCGCGTTCCGGACGACCTCGGTCAAGGACGATGCACCTGAGCTGGAGACGAGCACGGCCGCGCTGCGGATCCCCGCGTACGCCGGGAGCCGGCCCACGGTCTCGGGCACGTTCAAGGTGGGCAAGAAGGTCAAGATCAAGAGCCGCGGGGCCTGGAGCGGTGCGGGCTACCGCTACACGACGTTCCGCTGGCTGCGCAACGGCAAGCCGATCTCGGGGGCGACCAAGTCGACCTACAAGCTGACCAAGAAGGACCGGCGCAAGCGGGTGTCCGTGCGGGTCACCGGCACCAAGAAGGGATTCGCGTCCGTCGCTGCGGTCAGCGCGAGCACCAAGGTGAGATGACGCCGCCCGCGAGTGTGACGTGACACGCAGGTCGACCGGGGAACACCTCGGCGCCGGGACGGCTTGCACTGAAGTGTGACTGTTCTCGAGACCCCTCTGCGCACGCGGCACGTGTCGCTGGCCCTGATCGCCCTCGCCATGGGCGGATTCGCCATCGGCACGACCGAGTTCATGACGATGGGGCTGCTGGAGGAGATCGCCGACGGCATCCAGCGCACCAACGCCGAGACCGGTCACCTCATCACGGCGTACGCGTTCGGTGTCGTGATCGGCGCGCCGATCATCGTCTCCCTCGGCGCGCGCCTGCCCAAGAAGGGGCTCGCGATCGGGCTGATCCTCGCGCTCGGTCTCGGCAACGCGATCACCGCGCTGGCCAGCGGCTACCTGCCCGTCATGGCGGCGCGATTCGTCGCGGGCCTGCCGCACGGCGCCTACTTCGGCGTCGCCTCGCTGCTCGCAGCCTCCCTCGTACGTCCTGAGATGCGGGGACGCGCCGTCAGCTCGGTGATGCTCGGGCTGTCGGTCGCGACCGTGGCGGGTGTGCCTGCGAGCACGCTCCTCGGCCAGTCGCTGGGGTGGCGCAGCGCGTACTGGGCCGTGCTCGGCATCGCGGCCGCTGCCGCCCTCATGATCTTCGTGTTCGTCCCGCACTCGCCGGCCAACACCGGCGCCTCCGTGCGCGGAGAGCTCTCGGCCCTCAAGCAGCCCCAGGTGCTGTTCGCGGTCGCGGCCGGCATGGTCGGCTTCGGCGGCCTGTTCGCGATGTACAGCTACATCGCGCCGATCGTCACCAAGGTCGCCGATCTCGACGCCGGGTGGATCGCCGTCTTCACGCTCGCCTTCGGCCTCGGCTCGGTGGTCGGCTCCTGGGCTGCGGGCCTGCTGGCCGACTGGGACGTCGAGCGTTCGGTCCTGGCCGGGTTCATCGCCACACCGCTGGTCCTGGTCGCGTTCTACTTCGCCGCGGCGCAGGTCGTGCCGGCGCTCGTGCTGGTCTTCGCCGTCGGCGCACTCGGCTCGATCGTCGCGATCAACCTGCAGATCCGGCTGATGGACGCCGCAGGGGAGGCGCAGATGCTCGGCGCCGCGCTGAACCACTCCTCGCTCAACATCGCGAACGGCCTCGGAGCGTTCTTCGGCTCGGTCATCATCCAGGCGGGCCACGGCTATCGTGCGACCAGCCTCGTCGGCGTGGTGCTGGCCACCTTGGGCCTGGCGATCTTCATCGTCGGCCTGCGCTACCAGCGCCGCTCCGAGCCCGTCCCCGTCCCCGCGTAGGAGGCCACCCGCGGGTCAGAGGTGGGTGCGGACGTCGCGGAGCTCGGGGAAGAACGTGAGCTCGAGCGCCTTCTGCAGGAAGTGGACGCCGGAAGACCCACCGGTGCCGCGCTTGAACCCGATGATGCGCTCGACGGTCTTGAGGTGGCGGAACCGCCAGAGCTGGAAGCTCTCCTCGACGTCGACCAGCTCCTCGCACATCTCGTACGCGTCCCAGTGGGCCTGCGGGTCGGCGTAGACCCGGCGGAACACCTCGACGACGCCCGGGTCCGCGGCGTACGGCTGGGTGAGGTCCCGGTCGAGGACGGTGGCCGGCACGTCGTGGCCGTGGCGGCGGAGATAGTGCAGGAACGCGTCGTAGAGGCTCGGCGACTCCAGGTCCGCCTGCAGCCCGGCGCGCAGCTCGGGATCGTGCGCGAAGACGTCGATCATCTGCGGGTTCTTGTTGCCGAGCAGGAACTCGACGGTGCGGTACTGGGGTGACTGGAACCCCGACGCCTTGCCGAGCGAGTCGCGGAACTGCACGTACTCCACGGGGGTCAGCGTCTCGAGCACCGACCACTGCTCGAACATCTGGCGCTGGATCGCCTTGACGCGTGCCAGCCGCTTGAGCGCGGGGGACAGCTCGTCCTCCGCCAGCAGGGCGATCGCGGAGCGCAGCTCATGGATCAGCTGCTTGAGCCACAGCTCGGTCACCTGGTGCTGGACGATGAACAGCATCTCGTCGTGGTGGTCCGAGACGGGACGCTGGGCCGACAGCAGGGTCGGCAGCTGGAGATAGCCGGCGTAGGTCATCTCGCCGCGGAGGTCGGTGGTGACCTCGTCCTCGATGGGTCGAAATGTGGGGTCCATGTCTGAACGGTAGGCGGTGCCGGTTCGTGGCAGGGTGAGCGGATGGCACTCATCGAGGCACGCTCGCTCGGCAAGGCGTACGGGAGCAACCGGGCGGTGCACGACCTGTCGTTCACGGTGCGGCCCGGCAGCGTCACCGGATTCCTCGGGCCGAACGGCTCGGGCAAGTCCACCACGATGCGGCTCATGCTGGGGCTGGACCGGGGTGAGGGGACCACGACGTACGACGGCCTGACCTTCGGCGAGCTGGACCACCCGATGCGGCACGTCGGGACGCTGCTGGAGGCCAAGCCGTTCCATCCCACCCGATCGGCGCGCAACCACCTGCGGATGCTCGCGGCGCCCAACCGCATCCCCGACAGCCGGGTCGACGAGGTCATCGAGATGGTCGGCCTGACCGGCGTCACCCGCGGCAAGCCGGGCAAGTTCAGCCTCGGGATGGGGCAACGGCTGGGCATCGCAGCGGCGCTGCTCGGCGATCCGGACACCCTGATCCTGGACGAGCCGAGCAACGGGCTGGACCCGCAGGGCATCACCTGGCTGCGCCACCTGCTCCAGTCGCTCGCCGCCGAGGGCCGCTCGGTGTTCGTGTCCAGCCACCTGCTGCAGGAGATGGGGATGCTGGCCGACCAGCTGGTCGTGATCGGGCGGGGCCGGATGCTCGCGAACGGCCCGGTGCAGGACTTCGTGTCGCACAGCCGCCTCGGCTCGGTGACGGTGCGGACGCCCGACGCAGCGCTGCTGCGCCCGGCCCTGGACGCGTTGGGCGCCACGATCGCCCCCGAGGGGGACGATCTCGTGGTCCGGGGCGTCTCGGCCGAGCAGGTCGGCGATGCGGCGCAGGCCGTGGGTGCACGCGTCCACCAGCTCACGACCCGGCAGGCGACGCTCGAGGAGGCCTTCCTCGAGGCCACCGGCCTGTCCGAGGAGTTCCGCGGGACCCAGGGGGAGCCGTCATGATGGACGCCCTGCGCTATGAGTACGTGCGCCTGCGGACGATCCGGTCGACGTACTGGCTGATCGGCATCGCACTCGCGCTGCAGGTGGTCTTCGCGGTGCTGATCGCCTGGTCGCTCGACCGCTCCACGTCGTTCGCCGGCGGTGACGAGACCTTCCAGGTGCTGGCGACGATCGGCGGCTCGACCGGTGCCCCGCTGCTGATGGCGTACGTCGTGGGCCTGCTGGGGGTGTTCTCGACCGGTCACGAGTACCGGCACGGCATGATCCGCGCAACCCTCACGGCGATCCCGAACCGCACGCACGTGTTCTGGGCCAAGGTGATCTCGACCGCCGTGATCGCCGCGGTGACGGCGGTGCTGTGCGTGCTGATCGGGCTGCTGTGCATCGCGGTCTACGGGCTCGACATGCCCCGCAGTGGGGCCTTCGTCGAGACGAGCGCCGGGATCGTGCTGTACACCGCGCTGTTCGCCCTGTCGGGCCTGGCGTACGCCGCGATCGTGCGCAACCAGACCGCGGCGGTTGCCCTGCTGATGCTGGTGCCGAGCCTGCTGGAGTTCATCGTCCAGAGCATCGTGGTCATCATCAAGACCAACTCGGCCGATCCGCGCGGCTCGGGAGGCATCACCGCGATCCTCAAGTACCTCCCGTACGACGCCGGCAGCCAGATGTACGTCCAGTCGTCGGTCGACGACTTCGTGCAGCGCGCCCTCGGTGCCGAGCCGTTCGGCGCGCTCGGTGGAGGGATCGTCATGGGGGTGTTCGTGGCCGCCCTGATCGCTCTCGCGTACACGCTGTTCGTGCGGCGCGACGCCTGAGCGTGCCGCCCCGACGACAGGGTGGACCGTGGCGGACGCGATGATGTCGCGGTGGACCTGAGCCCCCGCCCGACCCTGTCCGTCGAGCACCGAGACCGCCTGCGGGCGGCCGGCGCCGACGCCCCGGCCCTCGACGGGACGACCTGGCACCTCGCGACCGACGCGATGCCCGACTGGTGGCACGACTGCGGCAACGCCCTCTACCTGGCTGACGGCGCCTCGCTGCCCGACCACGTCCTGGCGTCGCTGCAGCTGTTCCCCGTGCGGGACGTGCTGGTCGCGGTCGGCTCGCACCTGGAGTGGCTCACCTCGCTGCTCGTCGGCGGCGACGGCGCGACGGTCTTCATCGGGCGCGAGTGTGCGCTCACGGCGGGGGAGCTCTACTGCGGAGCGGGCTCGCAGATCGTCCTGCACGGCCCGCTCGTCGCGACGCGCAGCGCGATCGTGGACGCCCGCAACGGCGGGAGCATCGTCGCGGAGCCCGATCAGCTCTGGGCCGCCGACGTGTACATCGCGACCGACGACATGCACCGCCTCGAGGACCGCCGGACGGGCGAGCGGATCAATCCGTACGGGGCACACATCCGCCTCGGCCGGCACGTGTGGCTGTGCCGCGACGCGGTCGTGACCGGCCACGTCGAGATCGGCGACGGGGCGGTCGTCGGGATGCGAAGCATGGTGCGTGGCCAGAAGGTGCCACCGCACACGGTCGCGGCGGGCTCGCCCGCGCGGATCGTCCGCGAGGACGTCGACTGGAGCCTCGACGACCTGCCCTGATCCCGGCTCGGGAGGCCCGCACGGCGATCGGCGTGACGCAGGTCACGTCGAGACGTAGACTCCGAGGATGGGTCGGACCAACGACCTCGCGATGCCACCGGGAGCCGACCCGGTCACCCTGTCGAGGTATCTCAACGCCGCGCACGACACGTTCGTGGCGTCGGGCCGAGGCGATCCCGCCCTTCGCGGTCTGGTGCTCGAGTCGTGGCGTCGCAGCGTCCGCAACGGGCTCGACCCCGAGCAGGTGCTCGCGGCCATCCGCCTCGACGACGCCGCGCTCGCGAGCATCCGCGACTCCCACCCGCTCGCTGCGGGCATGCCGGTGATCCGCGAGCTCCTGGTCGAGAGCGCCGCGGACGCAGGTCTCCTGGTCGCGGTGAGCGACGCCGCGGGGCAGCTGTTGTGGGTCGAGGGAGATGCGGCCCTCAGGGGGAGGGCCGAGGCCATGCACTTCCTGCCCGGCGCGGACTGGAGCGAGTCGAGCGTCGGCACCAACGCCCCCGGGACGGCGCTGGCCCTCGACCGGCCGGTGCAGATCTTCGGCCCCGAGCACCTCGCGCGGCAGGTCACCCCGTGGAGCTGCTCGGCGGCGCCGATCCACGACCCCGACACCGGTGCGATCCTCGGCGTCCTCGACCTCACCGGCGGCGTCGAGGTCGTGTCGCCCCAGAGCCTGTCGCTCGTCCGAGCGACGGTCGCGGCGGTCGAGGCCGAGCTGCGGATCGAGCGGCTGAGCCCACCGCGGCGTACGTCCGTCACGAGGCACGGGCGGCCGGCCCCGGCCCTCGAGGTGCTGGGAGTCCACGGAGCGACCCTGCGCCACGACACCACGACGACGCGACTGAGCCTGCGGCACAGCGAGATCATCCTGCTGCTCGCGGACTCGCAGGACGGGCTGACCACCGCCGAGCTCGCCGTCGCCCTCAACGACGACGACCAGGCGCCCGTGACGGTCCGGGCGGAGCTGTCCCGGCTCCGCGGTGTGCTGGGACCCGTCGGCCTGCTGTCGCGGCCCTACCGCGTCGACGGCGGCATCGTCACCGACGTCGCGCAGGTCAGGGACGACCTGGTGGCCGGTCGCCTGCGCCGGGCCGTCGCGCGCTACCGCGGGCCGGTGCTGCCCGCGTCCACGGCGCCGGGGGTCGAGCGGCTGCGCGACGAGCTGCACATGCGCGTCAGGTCGTGCCTGCTCGCCTCCGACGACGCCGATGCGCTGCTGTCGTTCGCCGACACCGATCACGGGCGCGACGACTTCGAGATCTGGGAACGGGTCCTGTCGATCCTGCCCCCCACGTCGCCGCGCGGTGCGCAGGTCGCGGGCCACGTGGCGAGGCTCGACGACGAGCTCGGCTGACGGCCCGTCGACATCCCAGGCCGCTGCAACGGCGCTGCAACGGGGCTGTGACTAGCGTCACGATCCCCGAGCCAAGGAGTTACGCATGACCGTGTACGCCCAGCCAGGAGCCGAAGGAAGCGTCGTCTCCTACAAGTCGCGCTACGACCACTGGATCGGCGGCGAGTACGTCGCCCCGGTCAAGGGCCAGTACTTCGAGAACGTGTCGCCGGTCAACGGCAAGGTCTTCACCGAGGTCGCCCGCGGCACGGCCGAGGACATCGAGGCGGCGCTCGACGCGGCTCACGCCGCCGCGCCCGCGTGGGGCAAGACGTCCGTCACCGAGCGCTCCGCGATCCTCAACCAGATCGCCGATCGCATCGAGCAGAACCTGGAGATGCTCGCGGTCGGCGAGACGTGGGACAACGGCAAGCCCGTCCGCGAGACGATGGCGGCCGATCTGCCGCTCGTGGTCGACCACTTCCGCTACTTCGCCGGGGCGATCCGCGCCCAGGAGGGTGCGCTGTCGCAGCTCGACGAGCAGACGGTCGCGTACCACTTCCACGAGCCGCTCGGCGTGGTCGGCCAGATCATCCCGTGGAACTTCCCACTGCTCATGGCGACCTGGAAGCTAGCCCCGGCACTGGCCGCGGGCAATGCGGTCGTGCTCAAGCCTGCCGAGCAGACCCCCGCGTCGATCATGCTGCTGATCGAGCTGATCGGTGACCTGCTGCCGGCCGGTGTCGTCAACATCGTCAACGGCTTCGGGGTCGAGGCCGGTGCACCGCTCGCCTCGAGCTCGCGCATCCGCAAGATCGCCTTCACGGGCGAGACCACGACGGGCCGCCTCATCGCGCAGTACGCGAGCCAGAACCTCATCCCGGCGACGCTCGAGCTCGGCGGCAAGAGCCCCAACATCTTCTTCGAGGACGTTGCGAGCAAGGACGACGCGTTCTACGACAAGGCCCTCGAGGGGTTCGCGATGTTCGCCCTCAACCAGGGCGAGGTCTGCACGTGCCCGAGCCGTGGCCTGATCCAGAACTCGATCCTCGAGCAGTTCCTGCCGGCCGCCACCGAGCGGGTCAAGGCGATCAAGCAGGGCAATCCGCTCGACACCGAGACGATGCTCGGAGCGCAGGCCAGCAACGACCAGCTGGAGAAGATCCTGTCGTACTTCGACATCGGGGTGCAGGAGGGCGCCCGCGTCATCACCGGCGGTGAGCGCGTGGACCTCGGCGGCGACCTGTCGGGTGGCTACTACGTCGCGCCGACGATCTTCCAGGGGCACAACAAGATGCGCGTGTTCCAGGAGGAGATCTTCGGCCCGGTCGTCTCGGTCACCGGCTTCGAGGACTACGCCGAGGCGATCGACATCGCCAACGACTCGCTCTACGGGCTCGGCGCCGGGGTCTGGTCCCGCGACTCCAACACCGCGTACAAGGCGGGGCGCGACATCCAGGCCGGCCGCGTGTGGACGAACTGCTACCACCAGTACCCGGCCCATGCGGCGTTCGGCGGCTACAAGTCCTCGGGCATCGGGCGTGAGAACCACAAGATGATGCTCGATCACTACCAGCAGACCAAGAACCTGCTGGTCTCGTACGACGAGAACAAGCTGGGCTTCTTCTGATGTCTCCGCTCGACCCCTCATCGGTCGAGCGGGTCGCGCTGACCCCGAAGGCTGCGGAGCTGCTCCGCGGCCTTCGGGCCTCGCACGACAAGCCGCTGATGTTCCACCAGTCCGGCGGGTGCTGCGACGGGTCGGCCCCCATGTGCTTCACCGAGGGCACGTTCCTCACCGGCCACCAGGACGTCCATCTCGGGGACCTGGAGTACGGGGCGCCCGAGGTCGCGCCGGTGTGGATCTCGCGCGAGCAGTTCGCGTACTGGTCCCACACCCACATCACGATCGACGTCGTGCCGGGACGGGGCGCGGGGTTCTCGATCGAGGGCCCCACGGGCAACCGGTTCATCATCCGCTCGCGCATCTTCACCGAGGAGGAGGCCCGGCTGCTCGCCGCCGAACCAGCCCGATGACCCCGGCGTTCCGGCAATCGGGTGCCGGCACGACGTCATGATGGGGCGTGTGGTGACTCTTTCCTCGTAGAAGGGTGCGGTGTCTCGTCGCGCCCGGTTCCGACATCCCGAGGATCCACCGTGAGCGCGTTCTCCCACCGCCCCCTCCGTGCGGCCCTGCTGGCTGCCCTCCTGCCGGTGCTGGTCGTGTCCGGCCTCGCCGGTCTCAGCTCCCCGGCCGGGGCCGCGACCCCGGTCGACGGCCTGTCGCCCTCGACCGCCGCGGCCTCGTGCTGGGAGGTCAAGCAGCTCGACAGTGCTGCACCGGACGGCGTCTACTGGATCCTCACCCCGCAGCTGCAGGTCCCGACGCAGATCTACTGCGACCAGAGCACGGACGGCGGTGGCTGGGCGCTCATCGGCCGCGGCCGCGAGAACTGGACCTACAACTACAACGGCAAGGGCACCCCGGCCGAGGTCGCCGGCACGGTCACGGGCCAGGCCGCCTTCGCCCCCCGTCAGCTCGACTCGACCGTCATCAACGGGCTGCTCGGCGGCAAACGGTTCGACGACCCCGCATACGGCAGCGGGGTGCGGGTCCGCCGCGCGGTCAACCAGGACGGCACCAGCTGGCAGGAGACGCGATGGTCGTACCGGGCCGGCTCCCGCGACAGGTGGAGCTGGGCGCTGGGGGCCGGTTTCCCCCTCGCGACGGTCACGATCGGTGGCTCGTCCATCTCCAACACCACGACGTACGAGTTCGGCGCCGACACGGCCTACAAGCGGCTGTGGACGCACGAGAACGCCAGGAACGGCTACGTGCGCGGCTTCAGCTTCGGCCAGAACGGCATCGGCTCGACCGCGGCCGGCAGCTACATCTACTCCAAGGCGTCCGGCGGCGCGTACGGCACGCCGTTCAGCCAGGTCTTCATCCGGCCCAAGCTGCGCAGCAGCGACCTGACGTTCACCGAGATCCCCGCCGCGGGCACGCCCGCACAGACCATCCGCGCGGTCCCCAAGAACGGCTCGCTCACCACGACGTGGGGTGTCACGGGCCTGGGCAACGGCGGCACGACCGAGAACGCGACCGAGGTGCAGGCGTTCGCCCAGATCGGCGGCACGATGTACGTCGGCGGCAACTTCACGACCGTCCTCAAGGGGGCCACGGCGACCGGGAACGACCGCGTGGCCCAGCCGTACCTCGCCGCCTTCGACGTCAAGACGGGGGAGTTCATCAGGTCGTTCACCCCTCGGCTCAACAGCATGGTCAAGTCGCTCGCCGCGCTGCCGGACGGCAGGCTCGCGGTCGGCGGGGAGTTCACGCAGGTCGCGGGCACGGCCCGCAGCGGCCTCGTCGTCCTGAACCCCACGACGGGTGCGCTCGACACCTCGTGGGCGACCAACCTGGAGAACCGCATGTCGGGTGGCAAGGTGTCGGTGCGTGGCCTCGACACCGACGGCACCTACCTCTACCTCACCGGTGCGTTCACGCACTTCATCAAGGCCGGGACGACGGAGCGCTACGCCAAGAACGGCGGCCGCATCGCCCTGTCGACCGGCACCGCGGACAACGGCTGGAACCCCGGTTTCAACGGCACCGGGACGGCGCTGGACGTCAGCGACGACAAGTCGACGGTCTACTTCGCTGGCTACTTCACCACGATGAAGGACGGCGCCCAGCCTGCGGACCGGGCCGCCGCGATCAGCACCGCGGCGGGCGGCAACAGGACCGCCGCCTGGCAGCCCACGTTCAGCACCAAGGGCTCGGCCCGCTACCAGCAGGCGGTGCAGCAGGTCGGCAGCAAGGTCTGGCTGGGCGGCTCCCAGCACAGCATGTTCTCCTACGACACCTCGACCTTCGCGCTGGAGAACACCCACATCACCAAGGCAGGTGGTGATCTGCAGGCCATCACGGGCGGCAACGGGGTCGTCTACGGCGGGTGCCACTGCGAGCACTGGAACTACTCGGACACCGCGGCGTACGACACCACGAGCCCCGGCTCGACCAACATCACCTGGACGCAGGCAGACAAGACCTACTACGTGGGCGCGTGGGACGAGCAGACCGGTGACTTCGCGATGGAGTTCACACCCGAGATGCGCGCGCGCAACGGTCTCGGCGCCTGGGCGCTGAAGGTCGCGAGCGACGGCACGCTCTGGGCCGGCGGCTCGATCACGTCGTCGGTCAAGGAGAACGGCGCCAACCAGTGGATCGGCGGCTTCGTGCGCTACGCCCCGAGGCCGAGCACCGCGCCCGGCCGGCCGGGTGGGCTCACGGTGGCGCGCAGCGGCAGCTCCGCGACCGTGAGCTGGAGCGCGAGCTCGACGTCCGGCGTCACGTACGAGGTGCTGCGCAACGACCGGGTCGTGGCGACCAGCACCTCCACGCGCGTCACGGTCCCGGGCGCGACCGAGGCCGATCGCTACGCGGTCCGGGCCGCGGACAGCTGGGGCAACCGCTCGGCGTCCACCGCAGTCGTCTCCGCGGCGGTCGCACCCGTCACCACGACCCTGGTGCCCACAGGCTCCACGTGGGCCTACCGCGTCGACCCGAGCGCGGTCGGCAGCGACTGGAACCGGTCGTTCTTCGACGACTCCGCATGGAGCACGGGAGCCGCACCCCTCGGCTGGGGCACGGGCCCGCTCGCGACCAACGTCGACGTCCCCGCGGGCCAGACCCGCCCCGTGACGTCGTACTACCGCAAGAAGTTCACGATCGCGCCGGGCAGCACCTTCGGGACCGTCACGCTGACGACGCGGGCCGACGACGCCGTCGCGGTCCACGTCAACGGTGTCGAGGTGGGACGGTCGAACCTCCCGGCCGGCGCACTCAGCGCGAGCACGTACGCCCTGTCCGCGCCGTCGACCGCGACCGCCGTGGCCAATCCGGTCACCTTCACGGTCCCGGTGTCGGCACTGCGTACGGGCTCCAACACGATCGGCGTCGAGGTCCACTCGATGTACAAGTCGACGCCGAGCTCGAGCATGGACATGTCGCTCGTCGCCGAGGCGGGCAACCAGGCGCCGGGCGCGGAGGCGACGTCGACACCTCTCGTCCCGGCCGGGTCGACGTGGTCGTACCTCTTCGACAACGCGGCCACGGTCCCGGCGGGCTGGACGACGTCCGAGGCGGCCACGAGCGGGTGGCGGACCGGCGCGGCCCCCCTCGGCTGGGGCACGTCGGGTCCGATCATGACGAACATCGACGTCGCCGCCGGGGGCACGCGGGCGCTCACGTCGTACTACCGGCGCTCGTTCGCGGTGCCCGACGCGTCCGCGGTCAAGAAGCTCACGCTGGTGACCCGCGCGGACGACGGAGTCGCGATCCACGTCAACGGCGTCGAGGTGGGGCGGTCCAACCTGCCCGTCGGCGCGCTGACGCGCACGACGTACGCCACGACGGCAGTGTCGACCGCGTCGGCGCTGGCCGCCCCGGTGACGATCGACGTGCCGGTCAGCGTCCTGAAGGACGGCGCCAACAGCATCGCGGTCGAGGTGCACTCGAACTATCGGGCGACCCCGAGCGCCAGCATGGACCTGTCGCTCGTGGCGACCTCGTGAGCACGGCGCCCGGGCTGACCGAGGCGACGGGGGTGCGGGCCGCGTACGCCGCGCTGTCCCGCGCGCAGAAGAGCGGGGCCGGGGTCCCCTGGTACATGCGGGTGGTCAACCGCCGGCTGGGCCGGCTCATCGCGGCGGGCGCCGCCCAGACCCGGGCCACGCCCGATCACATGACGGCGGCCAGCTTCCTCGCATTCCTGGCCGGGGCCGGCCTCCTGGTCGGGGTCGAGCCGGGCCCGGCGATGGCTGTCGCCTCGATGCTGCTGCTGCAGCTCGGCTTCGCACTCGACTCCGCCGACGGCCAGCTCGCACGGCTGCGCGGCACGGGATCGCCCGCGGGGGAATGGCTCGACCACGTCGTCGACTCGGCCCGGCACCTGCTCTTCCACCTCGCGGTGCTGATCGGGCTCCATCGCTTCACGGACGTCTCCGACGCGGTGCTGCTCGTGCCGCTCGTGTTCGCCCTGGTCTCGACCGTGCGGTTCTTCGCGCAGATCCTGGCCGAGCAGCTCGCGCGCAGGGACCCCGTGGCAGGTCCTGAGTCGGTGCCCCGGTTCGGCGTGTGGATCCAGGCCCCGGCCGACACCGGCCTGCTCAACCTTGTCGTGGTGCTGTGGGCCTGGACGACCCCGTTCCTGTGGGCCTACGGCGTGTTCGCGGCGCTCAACGCGCTGCTGCTGGCCGCGACCTGCGTCCGTCGCCGTCGCGAGCTCGCATCGCTCGCCCGCGGGGCCTGATGGCCACCGTGGCCCGCGTCCGGGAGCCGGACGTCGTCGTCGACTCGCCGGCCGAGGCCCTGCCGGGCTGGCCGGTCCTCGCACTGCTGTGGGGGTTCCCGGTCTTCTGGCTGCTCGGGGCGACCGTCATCACGGGTGTGCTGCTGACCGTGGTGATGCTGTCGTACCTCGCGCACTACGCAGCCACCCGGTTCGTCCCCGGCGTCCACGCCTTCACGGCGTTCGTGGTGTGGGTCGTGCCCTGCGCGGTGATGGTCGAGGGAACGTCCCGGCTGCTCGGATACGCCTACCGGTTCTCGATCCTCGTGATCGTCGGGACCGCGTTCGTCTACACGATCGCGGCCGGCAGCCGGCTGAGCCGCCGCAGGATCGTCGATGCGCTGACGTTCGTCTGGTTCTTCACGGTCGTCGGCGGTCTGGCCGGGCTCGCGTTCCCCACGGTGCGCCTGTCGACCCCGGTGGGCCTGCTGCTGCCGTCGTCGCTGACGAGCAACGAGTACGTCCATGACCTGTTCTTCCCGCCGTTCGCGGAGATCCAGTCGCCCTTCGGCTCGCCGACCGACTTCATCCGGCCGTCCGCGCCGTTCCCGTACGCGAACAGCTGGGGGGTCGCGATCGTCCTGCTCACGCCCGTCGCGGTGGCGTGCTTCCTGCAGACCCGGTCGATCCTGCTGCGGGCGGGCATCGTGGCCGGGATGTGCGGGATGCTGGCACCTGCGCTCAGCACCTCCAACCGGGGGATGTTCGCGGGGCTCGTCCTGGCGGCCGTCTACGTGGTGATCCGCATGGCGGTGCGCAACCGAGCGGCCCCGGTCATCACGATCGCGGTGCTCGGCATCGGGGCGGCGGTGGTGCTCGTCGCCAACGGCCTGCTGACCCAGATCCACACCCGGCAGGAGTACGGCGACTCCAACGGGACCCGGTTCGGCCTCTACGAGGAGACGTTCCGCCGCACGTTGCAGTCGCCCCTGCTCGGCTACGGGGCGCCGCGGCCCTCCGCGGAGCCGGGCATCTCGCTCGGCACCCAGGGCTATGTGTGGATGCTGATGTTCAGCTTCGGCTTCGTCGGGCTCGCGCTGTTCCTGGTCTTCCTGTGGGGCACCGCCGCTCGCACGTGGCGCGCTCCCGGCGACATCGACCTGGTGCTGCACAGCGTGCTCGTGGTCGCCAGCGTGATCATCCTCGTCTACGGCATGGACATCATGCAGCTGCTGACCGTGATGCTCGTGGCCGCCGTGCTCCTGCGCCGGCGCTACGGCCTCGACCCGTCCCGCCCCGGTGGCTGAGCCCGGCACCCGCGGCATCGCGTGGGCCGGGGCGGTCAACCTGGTGGGCGGCGCCGCGGGCTCGGTCGTGGGCCTGCTGCTCGCGGCCGTCGTGGGACGTGAGCTCGGCACGGAGGGCGCGGGCACCTACTTCCTGGTCGTCGCGGTCTTCATGATCGTCTCCAACGTCGCCGAGCTCGGGGCTGACACCGGTCTGGTGCGGTTCGTCTCGGCCGCGCGCGCCACCGGGAGGTCGGCGGACGTGCCCCACCTGGTGCGAACCGCGCTGCGTCCGGTCGTGCTGGGGGGTGTCCTCGTCGTGGCGGTCGCGGCGGCGACGGTCCGCACGTACCCGGGAGCGTTCGACGGTCTCTCGTCGCGCTTCGTGGTGGGTGCCGCAGCGCTCGCGGTGCTGTCGTCGCTGATCGCGGTGATGCTGTCGGTGTCCCGCGGTCTCGGCGACGTGCTGACGTACCCCTTGCTGCAGAACATCGCCCTGCCGTTCCTGCGCCTGGGTGCCGTCTTCGCGGTGGTCTCGGCGGGCGGGGGTGTCGCTGCGGTGCTGACGGCCTGGATGGCCCCGGTGCCGGTCGTCCTCGTGCTCGCGACGCTGGTCGCGGTCATGATGCTGCGGCGTCACGCGGGAACCGTCCGGGGGCGCCCGGCCCGCCCCGCCGAGCTGCGGCGGGCGTCCGGCGAGTTCTGGACGTTCAGCGCGACCCGTGGCGTGACGGCCGCGGTCGAGATCCTGCTCGAGTGGGTCGACGTCCTCATCGTCGGCGTGCTCACCTCGGCTGAGGAGGCGGGGGTGTACGCGGTGGTGACCCGGTGCGCCCGCGCCGGCGAGGTGATCCAGCAGGCGGCCCGCATCGCGGTGGGACCGCAGATCAGCGCGGCGCTCGCGCGAGGCGCGGTCCACGAGGCCCGGGAGATCTACGGCCTGGTGACCTCCGCGATGATCTGGCTCGCGTGGCCGTTCTTCGTGGTGCTGGCGGTGTTCGGCGATGCCGTGCTCTCGCTGTTCGGACCCGGCTTCGACGCAGGGTGGCCCGCCTTGGCGACGCTCGCGGTCGCGATGGGCCTGGCCACGGCCGCGGGGACCGTGCAGACCATCTTGCTGATGGGCGGTCGCAGCACGTGGCAGCTCGCCGACAAGTCCGGCGCGCTGGCGCTCAACGTCGCCCTCAACCTGGTCCTGGTGCCGATGTGGGGAATCGAGGGGGCGGCCGTCGCCTGGGCCGTCACGATCCTCGTGGACACCGCCGTCGTGGTGTACCAGGTGCAGCACCTGATGGACCTGCGCCCGCAGGGGAGACCGCTCCTGGTCGCCGCAGCGCTCTCGCTCGCGCTCACGGGGTCCCTGTGCCTCGCGGCGCGCCTGGTCCTCGGATCGTCCGTGCCGGTCATGCTCGGCACGGTCGTGGTCGTGGCCGCGGTCTACCTCGGGATCAGCTTCCCCCTGCGGCACCGGCTGGGCCTCGTCGACCTGGTCGCCCACCGCTCGCGGTGAGACGAGCGGCGGGCGGCGGCGTCAGCGGCTGAGGGCGAGCATCTCGGTGCGGGGCGGGAACAGCGCCGCCAGGGCGATGTCGACACCCTTGGACGAGAGCAGCCCCGCGAGCCTGCGCAGCGCCGCTGCGTCGTCCGTCGTGGCGCGGGCCAGCAGGACCGAGTCCGAGCGGGTGGCCAGGGCGACCTTGTTGGCGTCGGAGGTCATGCGGGTCGTGTCGATCACGACGATCTCGCCGGCCCAGGACTGACGCTTCTTCTCGGTCGGCCAGCCGCGGCTGATCTTGCCCTCGTTGATCGCACCGGCGTCGACGAAGCGGGCGGCGCGGCCGCGGCGCGCCAGGGCGTCCACGAGCTCCTCGCCCGGGGTGAGCGAGCGCCCGTTGTCGTCCTCGGCGTCCACCATGATGATGAACGGGCCGTCGGCCCCGATCGTGGTCGGGATCTTCAGCATGAACGCCGCGATGTCCCATGTGTCGGCGCGGTTGCTGTCCTTGGTGCCGTCGAGGACGATCTGGTCGCCGAGCGCGTGCAACCGGTCGACGCCGCCGATCTCGGAGTCCTCCTCCTCCTTGCGGAACAGGGCGATCGGGATGCCGACCAGCAGGCCGAGGAACAGGCCCGCCGCGCCCAGCGGGACCGGACCGGGGCTGGACGGGCTCGACGGGACGTCGGCGACGCCGACGACCTGCCCGGGGACCAGGTCGAATGAGCTCATCTGGGCGATCCTCTCGCCCAGGGCGTCGGCCTGGATGCGCAGGGACTGCTGGGCGAGCCGGCTCGCGTACGCGTCGGTGTTGGAGTCGATGCGGATCTTGCGCAGCTGCGTGTTCGCGGCCTTGACGAGGCGGTCGACCTGGCCTGCGGCCTCGTCGCGGCGCAGCGTCAGATAGGCCTCCGCGACCGCGTCCGCGCCGGCGGCGGCCTGCTTCGCGGTGTCGCCGGAGAAGTGGATGCGAAGGATCAGCGAGCCCTCGGGGGAGTCGGTGGACGTCGCACTGCGGACCTGCTCGGTGCTGAGGTCATAGGTGGGACGAAGCAGTGCGGCCGCGGCCTTGGCGACCTTGCTCGACGTGACGATGCCGGCCTCCGTCGCCATGCTGACCGACTTGGAGGCGTCGGCACCTGAGCTGAGCGGATCGGCGTCCATGGGGTTGACCGACACCGTCGTGGTGGCGTCGTACGTCGGCGGGATCGCGAAGGAGGCGAGCACTCCGAGGATGAGGCCGACGATCGCCACGACGGCGACGACGGACCAGTGCCGCTTGAGCGAACCGACGAGGTCGGTCAGCTGCACAGGTTGCTGGGCGGAGGCCATCTGAATTCGTCCTTGGGGTCACGGTTCCCCTGTTCGGGGCTCTACTCCAAGAGAGCGGGGCACCACCCGGACATGACGCGCGTACAAGATTTTTCTTCCGCGAGGGTCCGGAAAACCATTGGCGTCCCGTGGTGCCCGGGTAGTCGGTTTTGCCCAGGGCTGACGGGTGAAATCACCGGGAACAGGGGCCGTTCGAGCTATGGACGAACCCCGGGACGCGTGCCATGCTTCCGATTGCCGTGACAAGCGGTAGCTGATCCAGGGGAATCTCTCACGAGGTTCGATCGACAAAAATCCAGGGGACACCATGCAGGACGTTGACTTGGTCAACGTGCCTGGCGCCGACAGATCCGTCGAGGTCGACGACGGAGTGCTGCTGGCGCAGGCTCGTGACGGCCACGCAGAGGCCTATGCCGCCCTCTTCACGCGCTACAGCTACGCCGCGCACCGCCTGGCCCGAAATCTGGGGCAGTACGAGGACGCCGAGGACGTCGTCGCGGAGTCGTTCGCCCGAGTGCTCGACCTCGTGCGGCGGGGCAAGGGCCCCGAGACCGCGTTCCGGGCCTATCTGTTCACCACGATCCGGCATGAGTCGGCCCGGCGGGCGAAGGCGCGCAAACGGGTCACGCCCACCGACGACGTCGCCAAGATCGATCAGCCCGTGCCCTTCGGCGACGGCCAGCTCGACGGCTTCGAGCGTGCCGCGATCCGCGCGGCCTACGAGTCGCTGCCCCCTCGGTGGCGCACGGTGCTGTGGCACCTCGATGTCGACGGGCGCAAGCCGCACGAGCTCGTGTCCTTGCTCGACCTGTCGCCCAACGGCGTCTCGGCCCTGGTCTACCGCGCACGCAACGGTCTGCGCGAGGCGTACCTGCAGCAGCACGTGAAGTCCGCCGCGCCGGAGGACAGCCGTTCGTGCCGGGACGTGCGGGCCAAGCTCTCGGCGTTCGTGCGCCGTACCGCGTCCGCGCGTGACCAGGAGAAGGTCCACGGCCACCTCCCGGTCTGCCGCGAGTGCATGTCGATCTACCTGGACCTGCAGGAGGTCGACCAAGAGGTCGCCGCGCCACCGTCCTCCTGAGCCGGCTCGCGAATTCTCGTCACGTTCCCGTCACGAAGCAGCGGCAGCGGTCTCTTCCATGTCGACACCGAGTGAAGGCATGGAATCCGTGAGTGATGTGCGCCCCAGGTACGACGTCGGCTACTCCAGTGGCGTCTTCGACATGTTCCACGTCGGACACCTCAACCTGCTGCGGCGGGCGCGCAACCGCTGTGACCACCTCGTGGTGGGGGTTGCGAGCGACGAGTACGTCGAGAACCTGAAGGGTCGCCCCCCGGTCGTGCCCTGTGACGAGCGGATCGACATCATCTCCGCGCTCGGGATCGTCGACGAGGTCATCATCGACCGGTCCGAGGACAAGGTCGCGGCCTGGGAGCAGCGCCCGTTCGACGCGATCTTCAAGGGCAACGACTGGCAGGGGACACCCAAGGGCTATCGGCTGGAGCGCGCGATGGCCGCTCTCGACGTGGACGTCGTCTACTTCCCCTACACGCGGCACACCTCCAGCTCGATGCTGCGCTCGTTCCTGACGGAGCGCGGCGAGTGATCGCCTCCGAGCGGCGTCCGTCGACCGCGGGCACCGACGTGTGCCCGCCCATCACCGCGGTCGTTCCCACGCACCGCCGTCCCGAGCTCATGAGGCGGGCCGTGCAGAGCATCGTGGACCAGACCTATTCCGGCCCGATCGAGATCATCGTGGTCTTCGACGCGTGCGAGCCCGAGCTCCCCGCCGTCGAGACCTCACCCCTTCGCGTCCTGCGGGCCGTCACGAACGACCGCGTGCGGGGCCTGGCCGGGGCCCGCAACACCGGGATCCTCGCCGCCTCGCACGAGTTCGTGGCCTTCCTCGACGACGACGACCACTGGCTGCCCGGCAAGCTCGAGGCGCAGATGGCCGTGTTCGCGGCCCATCCCGAGGTGGGCCTCGTCGGCACGGCCATGGAGGTCGACGACGGTCGCCGCACCCACCAACGCCCCGTCCCACTGACCGTGGTCACCCACGACGACCTCGTGCGGGACCGCATCGCGGGGCTGCACTCGAGCAGCTTCGTCTTTCGCCGGTCCGTGCTCGTCGACACCGTCGGCATGATCGACGAGGAGCTTCCCGGGGCGTACGGCGAGGACTACGACGTGCTGCTGACGACCTCGCAGGTCGCCCCGATCCGGCTCGTCAACGAGCCCTTGGTCTCGGTCCGCTGGTCCGGGCAGTCGTTCTTCTACGGCAGGTGGGCGCAGTACGCCGAAGGGCTGACCTATCTGCTCGACAAGCACCCGGGCCTCCGCGAGGACCCCGCGGCGCTCGCGCGGATGAGCTCGCAGATCGGTTTCGCGCTCGCCGCGGCCGGTCGCCGACGTGAGGCGCGGCCCTGGCTCCGTCGGGCGCTGGGCGCACGGCGGCACGACGTCCGCGCCTGGCTCGGCCTGCTGATCTCGTTCCGGCTGCTGTCCGCCGACGTCGTGGCGCGGGTCGCCAATCTCGCGGGGAAGGGGATCTAGGCATGGCCGTGATGAACGTGAGCACCCCGCTGATGGGTCTCGAGACCGACGTCGCCGCGCGTGCCGTGCGCGGCACCAGGCTGAGCCGCGCCCCGCGGGCGGTGCTGCGCCAGGGCGTGATCGGCTACGCCGCTGCCCTCGCGGTCACGTGGTATCTCGCGCACCGCCACTTCGCCCTGCCGCTGTCGTGGCAGGCAGGGGTCGTGGGGCTGGTCGCGATCTGGCTGCTCTACAGCTTCGCCGCCCTGCGCGCCTTCGAGCGGGCGCGCTCGTTCAAGCCGGCGATCCGTTTCGTGGAGATCCTCGGTCTCGCGTCCTTCGGCTTCGTCCTCGGTGACGCGCCGAACACCGAGCTCGTCCGGCAGGCGGCGGTCGCAGTCGCCGCCGCGCCGGTGGTCCTGTCGCTCTCCGCGGTGCTGCACCGCCAGCTCCTGCGGCGCACCCCGACCATCCTGGTGGGCCAGGTGGAGTCCGTGCGGCGGCTCGAGTCGCGTTGGGCGAAGCGCAAGGACGTCAACGTCGTCGCGACCTGCTCGTGGCGGTCGCCGCACGAGCTCGCCCCCGTCGGTGCGGTGTCCGACGACGGGCTCGCCGAGGTCGTCCGCGAGGTCCTCGCGGCTGTCGTGCAGCGCCAGGCCACGTCGGTCGTCATCGCCAGCGGGCGGGCGCTCTCCACGCCCGCACTGCGTCATCTCGCGTGGGCGCTGCAGCGGGCCGAGGTCGAGTGCCTCGTGGTCGCCGACATGAGCGATCACGTCGAGTTCCTCCGCCCCCGGCGGGTGGGCGACCAGATCGCGCTGTCGCTGCGCGCCCCCAACGACCACCTCATGTCGCTGGCGCTCAAGTCGGTGCTCGACCGGGTCACGGCCGCGGTTCTCCTGCTGGTGCTGTCACCCCTCCTGCTGCTCATCGCGGTGCTGATCCGTCTCGGCTCCCGCGGACCCGCGATCTTCAAGCAGGAGCGCTCGGGCCAGGACGGCCGACCGTTCACGATCTGGAAGTTCCGCACCATGGTCGTGGATGCGGAGAAGCGCCTCCCGTCGCTCCGCAAGCGCAACGAGGGTGCCGGTCCGCTGTTCAAGCTGACCAACGACCCACGGGTGACCCGCTTCGGGCGCGTGCTGCGCAGCACGTCGATCGACGAGCTCCCGCAGCTGGTCAACGTGCTCCGGGGGGAGATGTCGCTCGTCGGGCCGCGTCCCGCGCTGCCGTCCGAGACCTCCCAGTACAGCGAGTGGGTCTGGCGACGCCTGCACGTCAAGCCGGGCCTCACGGGGCTGTGGCAGGTCAGCGGACGCTCGTCGCTCTCCTGGGAGGAGTCGATCCGCATGGACCTGCAGTACGTCAACAACTGGAACCTGCGGCTGGACCTGGCGATCCTCGCGCGCACCGTCCGAGCCGTGCTGGCCCGCGACGGAGCGCTCTAGCAGCGCTCTGGAAGATGCTGTAACTCGTTGTTACACTCGCTCGGGTCGTCCCGACGGATACGGTCGGGCCACCGCTGCGGAACGAGGATCCATGACTGAGCTGGGCTACACGCTGAAGGTCGTGCGCCGTATCGGCATGCTGCGGCCGGTCCCGCCCCACCGCCTGCTCGGCGCCGGGATCCAGCTCGCCAAGTGGGGGCCGGGCCTGCCGTCGGGGGTCCACTCCGCGGCCGCGCGCTTCCCGGGTCAGGCGGCGATCGTCGACGAGGCGGGCGAGATCACGTGGTCCGAGCTCTCGGCCGAGGTCAACCGGTTCACGCAGGCGCTCAAGGACCGTGGCGTGGAGCCCGGTGACTCGATCGCGGTGCTCGCCCGCAACCACCGCCACATGATCGTCGCGATCGTCGCGATCATGCAGGTGGGTGCCCGGGTGCTGCTGCTCAACACCATGGCGAGCCGCTCCCAGCTCGCCGAGCTCGCGGAGCGCGAGGACGCCTCGTGCGTCATCGTGGACCAGGAGTTCCTGGACGTCGCGCAAGACGTCGACCGGTCCACGATCGTCCTCGGCTGGGCGGACGCCGACGCTCCCGCGGACCTGCCGACGGTGTCCGGGCTCGCCCGCGGGCTCTCGGCGAAGGCGCACCCGAAGCCGTCGCGCCACGGGCAGATCATCATCTTCACGTCCGGCACCACGGGCCTGCCCAAGGGAGCCCGCCGCGAGGAGCCCAAGGACCTCAGGCCGCTGATCGCCTTCTTCGGCGCGATCCCGTACCGCGGCCGCTCCACGATCGTCATCGCGGCGCCGCTGTTCCACTCGTGGGGACTGCTCAACTTCGCGTTCAACCTCTCGACCGTGCCGACCTACGTCCTGCGGCGCCGCTTCGATCCCGAGCAGGTGCTCCGCGACGTCGAGCAGCACCGCGCGGAGGCGCTGGTCGTCGTGCCGTTGATGATGCAGCGCATGGTCGACGCCGACCCGGACGTCATCGCCCGGACCGACGTCTCGTCGCTGCGCATCACCGCGAGCAGCGGCTCGGCGCTCGGTGGCGACCTCGCCAACCGCTACATGGACCTGTTCACCGACTCCGTCTACAACTTCTACGGTGCGACCGAGACCGGCTGGGTCACGATCGCCGGACCCCGTGACCTGCGCGAGGCGCCCGGCACCGCGGGGGTGCCGCCCTTCAGGACCACGGTCAAGGTCCTCGACCCCGACGGTCGCGAGGTGCCGCAGGGTGAGACCGGCGTGATCCACGTCGGCAACGACATGCCGTTCGGCGGCTACACCGACGGCAACAGCAAGGCGTTCGCGGACGGCCTGATGAACACCGGCGACGTGGGCCACTTCGACGAGAATGGTCGCCTGTTCGTCTCGGGCCGAGACGACGACATGGTCATCTCCGGTGGGGAGAACGTGTTCCCCCGCGAGCTGGAGGACGCGCTGGTCGAGCACCCGGACATCTCCGACGTGGTGGTCACGGGCATCGACGACGAGAGGTTCGGCCAGGTCCTCGCCGCGTACGTCGTCGTGCGCGAGGGCAGCTCGCTCAGCGAGGAGGACGTCGCGGCGTACGCCAAGGGCCGGGTCGCCCGGTTCGCGGTGCCGGCGCGCACGATGTTCTTGGACGAGCTCCCGCGCAACCCGACCGGCAAGGTCATGAAGCGCGACCTGCCCGCGTTCGAGCAGTAGGCCGCGCCGAGACCGGCGCCGCGAGCAGCAGCCCCAGGGCCAGCCCGCCGAGCGCTGACGTCGGGCGACCCGGTCCGAGCGGGGCCGTGGGCGTGCGTGCGGGGTCGATGACCTCGGCGGTCGAGGCCGCTCGCCCGCCGAGCCGTCTCGCGTCGACGGCCCGGACCGCGAGATATGCGTTGGCGACCGCGTCCGCCGCGCGGGCCGCCCGCCTCGGGTCGTCCGCGGCGTATGACACCTGCAGGACGCGGGACTCCTTGACCGTCGTGGCCGAGACCGCGTCCTCGAGCTCGCGGATCGAGAGGCCGGGCTCCCCGAGGGCGTCGCGAGCCTCGGCCGTGACACGCCGGGACGAGGCCATCGCCTCCTCGGCGGCCATGTCGATCCGCGCGGGGTCGGGCCCGTCGACCCGGACGACGGCCACCGCCTCGTAGCGGGTCGGCAGCAGGACGTGCGTGGCCAGCCCGAGGACCAGCCCCGCACCGGCCCCGGCCAGGATCGTCGGCCAGCGCCGGCACATGCGGCGGGCCAGCTCGGTGAGGGTCAAGGTCTCCACGGCGCCAGTCTCGTCGTGACGGGCGCCGGCGGTCCCGGTTGTCCACAGGCAGGGGTCACGGCACTGGTGGCAGCCCTGCCGGGTCGGCGATAACTGGTCCCATGGACACAGACGCAGAGCTGGTGGTGCTGGCCCGGACCGGGGACCGCGAGGCGTACGGGGTGCTGTTCGTGCGCCACCGAGCGGTGGCGGAGCGGGTCGCCCGACGGTCCACGAGCCGCGAGGACGTCGACGACGTGGTGTCCGAGTCGTTCGCGCGGGTGCTGGCGCAGATCTGTGCGGGCCGCGGACCCGTGGCGTCCTTCCGGGCCTATCTGCTGACGGCAGTCCGCCACGAGGCGGCGCGGCGGCGGGCGCAGGGGCGGCGGTGCGAGCCGACCGCCGAGATCGAGGCGCTGGCGACGCCCACCTCGCTGCCCGAGCTCGACGACGAGGTGCGCGAGGCGTACCGGACGCTGCCGGAGCGATGGCAGCGCGTGCTGTGGCAGCTCGAGGTTGAGGGCCGACGGCCGCACGAGCTGGCCGCCGAGCTGGGGCTGTCGGCCAATGCGGTCTCTGCGCTCGGCACCCGGGCCCGCGCGGGTCTGCGCAGCGCCTACCTCGGACGAACACTGGCCGCTTGAGCGCGCTGGCGTGCCGTCGCGCCCGGCTGTGGCACGCTTGCCGGGTGGACATCGCCTACGACCCGCATCCGGACGGGCAGCCGGACCCGGGCGAGGTCGTCTGGACGTGGGTCCCTTACGAGGACGACCCGTCCCAGGGCAAGGACCGTCCGGTGCTCCTGATCTCCCACGACGGCGCATCGCTCGTCGGGCTGATGATGACCTCGAAGGACCACGACCGCGATCACGAGCAGGAGGCGCGCGACGGCCGCTTCTGGCTCGACGTCGGCTCGGGCCCGTGGGACCGCGAGGGCCGACCCAGCGAGGTGCGGCTCAACCGGTTCCTCGTGATCGACCCCGCCGACGTGCGGCGCGAGGGCGCGGTGCTCGACGAGCCCCGCTTCGACGCCGTCGTGAGCGCGCTCGAGCCGTACCTCCCCGTCCCGCCGAGGACGCCGTGAGCGAGGAGGGTCCTCGGCCGATCGGCAGGATCGATCGATTCCAGCGCAAGCACCCGGTGGTGGGCTTCCCGATCGCGGTCATCTACAAGTACTTCGACGACCAAGGCGCCTATCTCTCGGCCATCATCACCTACTACGCGTTCATCGCGATCTTCCCGCTGCTCCTGCTCAGCACCTCGATCCTCGGGTTCATCCTGCAGGGCGACGAGGGGCTGCGCGACCGCCTGCTCGACTCGGCGCTCAGCCAGTTCCCGATCGTCGGCGACCAGCTCGGCCGTCCCGAGGGACTGCAGGGCAGCACCGGCGCGATCATCGTCGGTGCGGTGACGGCGACGTACGGTGCGATGGGGCTGGGCCAGGCGATCCAGAATGCCGCCAACATCGCCTGGTCCGTGCCGCGCAACAGCCGTGCCAACCCGTTCCTGCTGAGGCTGCGCAGCCTGGCGTTCCTGCTCGTCGGTGGCATCGGCATCATGGCGCTCGCGATCACCACGTCCGTGCTGTCCAACCCAGGCGTCATCGGCACGGACCTCGGGCCCGCGCTCGGCCGCCTCGTGCAGCTCGCGAGCTTCTTGCTGACGGTCCTCATCTTCACCGCGATCTTCCGTCTCGTGAGCCTCGGACGCGCCAAGCCGCGCGCCGTGGTCCCCGGGGCGGCTGTGACCGGGGCGCTGTGGCAGGCGCTGCAGTGGATCGGCAACACGTACGTCCGCGAGGTCATCGGCAAGGCGGACAACCAGGTCAACCAGACGTTCGCCCTGGTCCTCGGCCTCGTCGCGTTCATCTACATCGCGTCGATCATGGCCGTGCTGGGCCTGGAGGTGAATGTGGTGCTCCGTCGTCGCCTGTACCCGCGAGCCCTCCTGACGCCGTTCACGGACAATGTGATCCTCACGCCCGCGGATCAGCGGGCCTACGTGGCGTACGCCAAGGCGCAGCGGCACAAGGGGTTCGAGTCCGTCGAGGTGACCTTCGCCGACCGTACGCCGCAGGTGCCGCGCGAGGCCGACGAGACCGCTCAGCAACCCTCCGCCGACGCCTCCTGAGGCGCCGCGACGTGCTCGCGGTGCCGGGGGGACCACCGGCCGACTAGTCTGGGCGTACGACCATCGGTCGTCCTGATCACAGCGACATGAAGGTGGCATCATGCCCACGGGCAAAGTCAAGTGGTACGACGCAGGCAAGGGCTTCGGCTTCCTGACCCAGGAGAACGGTCCTGACGTCCACGTGCGCTCAGACGCGCTGCCCGACGGGGTGACGACCCTCAAGGCCGGCACCCGCGTCGAGTTCGGGATCGTGCAGGGCAGCCGGGGTGACCAGGCCCTGCAGGTGCGTGTCCTCGAGCCCGTCAGCTCGGTCTCACGGGCGCAGCAGCAGGCCCGTCGCAAGGATCCCGAGGCGATGGCCGTCATCGTCGAGGACCTGATCCGGATGCTCGACTCGATCGGCGAGTCCTACCGTCACGGCCGGCACCCCGACGCCAAGAAGGCCAAGCCGGTCGCCCAGGTGCTGCGCGCCGTGGCGAGCGAGCTCGAGCTCTGAGCGGAGCGGCTCACGCCTGAGGGCGGCGTGCCGTCGCGACCGCCGGCTCGGGCCGACGCGCCCGGGTCAGCACGAATCCGAGCCAGACGATCAGCAGGCCGCCGATCACGAGCGCGCCGACCTGGGGCGTCGCGTCGAGGCTGAACAGCCCGATGCCGATCAGGCCCCCGGTCACCCAGCCGAGCTGCAGCAGCGTCTCCGACCGCGCGAACATGCTGGTGCGGACGCGCTCGGGCACGTCGCGCTGGATCAGCGCGTCGAGGCTGAGCTTGCCCAGGGACTGGCAGATGCCGACGGTCAGGCCGAGGATCACCGCGGTCCACCACGTGAAGAACACGCCGACCACGGCCAGTACGACGACGTCGAGGACCAGGACGCCGACCACGACCTGCTCGGGGCGGCGGGTGCTCGCGGCCGAGCCGATGAGCGTGCCGATCGTGTTGCCCGCGCCGGCGCCGCCGACCACGAGGCCGAGCAGGATCGTCGCGTTGCCGTCCCAGCCCATCGACGCGGGGGGCTCACGCAGCGTGAACGCCATGAAGATCGTCAAGAACCCCGAGAGCAGCCGCAGCCCCGAGTTGCTGCGCAGGGCGTTGACGACCGCGCGGCTGATGCTGAGACCCTTCTGGGGGCCGGAGGTGGCGTGCCCGGCCAGGTCGACGGGCTCCTCGCCCTCGCTGGAGTCCACCTTCGCCGGCAGCAGGATCGCCAGGATCGTCCCGATCGCGAACAGCAGCGCCGCGTAGCGCAGGGCCCAGTCGGCACCGATCGTGGCCGCGCCGACGGCCAGCGGTGCGGAGATCGCGGCGGCGCCCGTGCCCGTCAGCGAGATGCGCGAGTTGGCCTTGACCAGCGTGAACGTCTCAGGCAGCAGCCGGGGGACCGCCGACGCCCGTGTCACGCCGTACGCCTTGGACGACACGAGGCAGCCGAGCGCCGCGAAGTAGAACGCGGGGGAGGCGTCGGCGACCGCGCCCGCCAGGACCCAGCAGCAGAACGCGCGGATCGCGAGGGTCGCTCCGATGGCCCACCTGCGACCACGGCGGAAGCGGTCGAGGAACGGCCCGATCAGGGGAGCGACGATCGCGAACGGCAGCATCGTCAGGACGAGGAAGAGCGCGACCTGGCCCGTGGCCTCACCGGTCGGCACCGTGAAGAACAGCGTCCCCGCCAGGGAGATCGCGACGGCGGCGTCACCTGCGGTGTTGAACGCGTGCAGCTCGAGCAGGCGGGAGAAGCCGCTCTCGCCCGCTCCGCCGGAGTGCGTGAAGCGGCGGGCGCCGGTGAACGCGACGTTGCTGCCCTTGGCGACGACGTGAGCGGTGCTGCGCGACGCCCGCCCGATCCCGTGCGCCGTGCGAGCGAGTCGGGAGGGCGAGGAGGGGGGTGGGGTCCCGGCCCCGGACGGCTCGCGTGCGTACGCCGGATCGCTCGCGTAGTCGTACGGCCCCTCGGGTTCCTCCATGCTCTTCATCCTGCCTCACCCCGGGATCGGCGTGCCCCCGGACATGGGTCACAATTGACGAATGTCCAGTGATTCCCAGCTGTCCGCAGCCGTCGACATCGCCCGTGCGGCGGCCGACGGCGCTGCCGACGCCGGAGCCGTGGGCGATCACCTGCGGGTCGTCGAGGACGGCGAGCGTCTGGTCTCGCACCACTTCGCGTGCCTGATGCCCGGCTACGTCGGCTGGTACTGGTCGGTCAGCGTCTCGCGCGCCCCCGACAGCGATGTCGTGACGATCAACGACGTCGTGCTGCTGCCCGGTGACGACGCGATCATCGCGCCGGCCTGGACGCCGTACCGCGACCGCATCCGCCCGGGCGATCTGAGCCCTGGTGACGTGCTGCCGCCCGACGAGGACGATCTGCGACTCGTGCCCGCGTGGTCGGCCGGCGACGGTGAGGAGCAGACGCCTGACCGCTTCTTCGCCCGCGAGGTCGGCCTCGGCCGCGAGTGGGTCCTGTCGCTCGAGGGCCGCGAGATGGCCGCAGATCGCTGGCAGGGCGGCGACCAGGGACCCGACGCACCCATCGCCCAGCAGGCCGGGGGAGTGTGCCACTCCTGCGGATTCCTGGTGAGCCTGGCCGGCCCGCTGTCGGACCGGTTCGGGGTCTGCGCCAACGGCATGGCCAATGACGACGGCCGCGTGGTCTCGTTCGACCACGGGTGCGGGGCCCACTCCGGTGCCCGGCTCAGCCGCGCGGCGAGCGCCCAGGAGCTGCCGCCGCCGGTCTTCGACACGCTGACGCTCGACGAGGTCGACGGACTCTGACACGTACGCCCGACAGCCCCATGTGAGACTGCTCACGTGGGGCTGTCGCTATTGCGGACCCTTCGGCGCCAACGTATGGTTGCTGCATGCAACTAAGCACCGAGGCCGGCGCCGGCCGGGCACCAGCCGTCCAGGGCGAGCTGTCGCACCGCGAGATCATGGAGGTCCTGTTCGGCCTCCTCGCGGCGCTGTTCACGGCGATCATCAGCAGCACGATCGTGTCGAATGCGCTGCCGACGATCATCGCGGACCTGGAGGGCTCACAGACCCAGTACACCTGGGTCGTCACGGCCTCGCTGCTCGCCATGACCGTGTCCACCCCCGTGTGGGGCAAGCTCTCGGACCTGGTCAACAAGAAGGTCCTGGTGCAGATCTCGATCGTGCTGTTCGTGATCGGCTCGATGCTCGCGGGGCTGTCCCGCAACGTGCCCGAGCTGATCGCGATGCGCGTCGTCCAGGGCGTCGCGATGGGTGGCCTGACCGCCAACGCGCAGTCGATCATCGGCTCGATCATCCCGCCGCGCCAGCGCGGCCGCTACAGCGGCTACATGGGCGCGACGATGGCCGTCGCGACGGTCAGTGGGCCGCTGCTCGGCGGGCTCATCGTCGACACCCCCGGGCTGGGCTGGCGCTGGACGTTCTTCGTCTGCGTGCCGCTCGCGGTCATCAGCCTGGTCGTGCTGCAGAAGTACCTGCGCATCGCCACGGTGCGCCGCAAGGTCAACTTCGACTACTTCGGCGCGATCTTCATCGCGATCGCGGCCAGCCTCCCGCTGCTGTGGGTCACCTTCGCCGGTGACTCGTTCGACTGGGTCTCCTGGCAGAGCGCCGCGTACCTCGGCGGCACACTCCTGGCCGGCGCGATCGCGGTGCGGGTCGAGCTGCGTCACCCCGAGCCCCTCGTCCCGCTGTCGGTCGTCCGCGAGCGCACCACCGCGCTGGCGATCGTGGGCAGCGTCGCCGTCGGCATCGCGATGTTCGGTGGCTCGGTCTTCATCGGCCAGTACTTCCAGGTCGCCGGCGGTCGCACCCCCACCCAGGCGGGTCTGCTCACGATCCCGCTGATGCTCGGCTCGCTGGTCGGCACGATCGTCTCGGGCCAGCTGATCACCCGCTACGGCAGGTGGAAGCGCTTCCTCGTGATCGGCTCGGTCTCCCTGATCATCGGCTGCGGGCTACTCGCCACGATCGACCACACCACCCCGGAGTGGCACGCGATGGTCTTCATGGCGTTCCTCGGCATCGGCATGGGCATGCTGCTGCAGAACTACGTGCTCGCGGTGCAGAACACGGTGGACGTCTCCCAGGTCGGCGCGGCCAGCGCGACGGTCGCCTTCTTCCGCTCCCTCGGTGGCGCGGTGGGCGTCTCGGTGCTGGGCGCGATCCTCGCCTCGCAGGTCAAGGGCGACGTCACGTCCAAGCTCGCGGCGCTCGGGGTCGAGTCCTCCGGCGCGGGCGGCTCGCTGCTCGACGTCAAGAACTTGCCGCCGCAGGTGGCCGAGATCGTCCGCGAGGCGTACGGCGACGCGACCGGCACGATCTTCATGGTCGCCGCGATCGTCTCGGTGCTCAGCCTGCTCGCCGCGCTGCTGATCCGCGAGGCGCCGCTGCGCCTCACGGTCCGCAAGGACGCCGACGCCGACACCGACGCCTGACCCGCCCCGATCTGCGTACTTCTGCACCGTTTCCGCGAGGAATTCGGTGCAGGAGTCCGCAAATCTGGGCTGGGGGCGGGGCGGGTCAGTCGCCGGCGCGGCGGCGGCCGGGCTGCATGCGCAGGGCGTTGCGACGACGGCGGCAGTACTCGATGCCGATGCAGCCGAGGCCGAAGCCGGCGACCGCGGTCCACAGCCACCACGTGCGGCCGTTCTCCTCCAGCGTGCCGAGGAACGGCAGCAGGGCGATCGCGAGCACGCCCCAGGCGATCGTGCCGACCGTCATGGTGCGGACGCCGTCGACGTCCATCGGCTCGACCTCGGCGACGCGGTGCGTCGTCTTGCCGATCTCGAGCTCGGTGAGCTCGGGCCGGCCGAACTCATGACGGCGGGCGGCGCGCTCCAGCCGGGCGATCTCCCGGTGGCCCATCTTGCGCTCGATGGTCTCGGGTCCGTCGCTCTGGCGGATCGCCCACTCGTCCTCGTCGCTCACACGTTCACACTACCCGCCGCGATCATCGCGCCGGCTCCCTGCTGTCATGCTGGAGACCCATGAATCCGCGTCACCGTCGCCTCCTCATCCCGGGCCTCCTGGTCGCCCTGCTCATCATCGTGGTGGTGAGCTCGCTGGCCGACAAGGCCGGAGCCGCGACGTCCGGAGAGCCGGTCAGTCGCATCGCGGACGCGCGGATCACCGAGTCGAGCGGCCTCGTGATCGATCGTGCGGACGCTGACCTGGCCTACACGATCAACGACTCGGGCAACGCCGCCGCGGTGTACGCGGTGGACGTCCCCACGGGGCGGGTCGTCGGCAGCGCGACGCCGGCCGCGACCTTCACCGACACCGAGGCGCTGTCGGCTGACCGCGCGGGCACGCTCTGGGTCGCCGACACCGGCGACAACAACCGTCAGCGCTCCGACGTCGCGCTCTACTCGCTGCCCGCGTTCGGGCGTGAGGACGGGGGAGCGGTCAGCGTGAAGCGCTTCCCCCTCACGTACCCCGAGGGGCGCCGTGACGTCGAGAGCCTGGTCGTCAACCCCCGCACCGACGAGAAGTTCCTGCTCACCAAGGGGCTGCTCGGTGGAGAGGTCTTCGCCCTGCCCGACCGGCTGGAGCAGGACGAGCCCAACCGGGTGAGGGTCCTCGACGCCACGGTGCCGGGCATGCTCACCGACGCTGCGTTCACGCCGGACGGCGCGTACGTCGTGGCGCGCAGCTACTCGCGGGCGTACGTGCTCGACGCCCGCACGTGGAAGCAGGTGGACACCCTCGCGCTGCCCTCGGTGCGGCAGGGCGAGACGCTGGCGATGGAGCCGGACGGCCGCTCGATCCTCGTGGGCAGCGAGGGTGGCGACTCCCCGCTGTTCCGGGTCGCGTTCACCGCGCCGGTGCCCGAGGTGGAGCCGACCGAGCGCGCAGGGACGGCGCCCGCCGCAGGCGCTCCCGCCGCGCCCGACCAGGGACCGCCCGAGGGTGGCAACGGCTTCGCGGGAGCGACGTGGCTGTGGGCAGGCGTCGTCATCGCGCTGCTGGCGGTCATCAGTGCTGCCGCGACGAGGAGCCGCTAGCAGGAGGCAGTGTGCGAGCCGCGGCGCGGTTCTGGCATCATCCATCCGTTCACACCGGTCCGGAACGGGAGCCCCATGCGTCAACACATCGACAGCTACTTCAAGATCGGCGAGCGCGGGTCGACCGTCAGCCGTGAGGTCCGCGGCGGCGTCGTGACCTTCTTGACGATGGCGTACATCATCGTGCTGAACCCGCTGATCCTCGGCTTCGTCAAGGACGCCGACGGCCAGTACCTCGGCGGCGGGTCCGCCCCGGACCTGCCCATGATCGCGGCCACCACGGCCCTCGTCGCAGGTGTCCTCACGATCCTCATGGGCGTGGTCGCCAACTTCCCGCTCGCCCTGGCCGCGGGCCTCGGCCTGAACGCGTTCGTCGCGTTCTCCGTCGCCTCCCAGATGACCTGGGCCGACGCGATGGGGCTGGTCGTGCTCGAGGGCCTCGTGATCCTGGTGCTGGTCCTCACGGGCTTCCGCAAGGCCGTCTTCGACGCGGTGCCCCGAGAGCTCAAGACCGCGATCGCGGTCGGCATCGGCCTGTTCATCGCACTGATCGGCCTGGTCGACGCGGGCTTCGTGCGCACGACCGGCAATGCGTCCCCGCCCATCGGCCTGGGCACGGGTGGAACGCTGTCCGGCTGGCCCGTCCTCGTGTTCTGCATCGGCCTGCTCCTGATGATCGCGCTCCACGCGCGTCGCGTCCCGGGCGCGATCCTGCTCGGCATCGTCATCACCTCGATCCTTGCGCTCGTCGTGGAGAAGATCGTCGACGCCGGTCCGAGCGTCGTCGACGGCAAGGCGAACCCCAAGGGCTGGAACCTGAACGTCCCGGCGCTGCCTGACTCGATCGTCAAGAGCCCCGACTTCGGCCTGCTCGGTGAGTTCAGCCTGTTCGGCTCGATCGAGCGGGTCGGGATCGTCACGGTGGTCCTGCTCGTCTTCAGCCTCCTGCTCGCGGACTTCTTCGACACCATGGGCACGATGACGGCGATCGGCGCCGAGGCGGGGCTCAACGACGAGGACGGCGCACCCGCCGGCGCCCAGCGCATCCTGATCGTCGACTCGATCGCCGCCGCGGCCGGCGGAGCCGCAGGCGTCTCGAGCAACACGTCGTACATCGAGTCCGCCTCGGGCGTCGGCGACGGCGCGCGGACGGGTCTGTCGGCGGTCGTGACGGGCCTGCTGTTCCTGCTCGCCACGATCTTCACGCCGATCGTCGAGCACATCCCGAGCGAGGCCGCAGTGCCCGCGCTCGTGCTGGTCGGCTTCTTGATGATGACCCAGGTCGCGGACATCGACTGGCGCGACGAGGAGATCGCGATCCCCGCCTTCCTGACGATCGCCCTCATGCCGTTCACGTACTCGATCACCGCCGGCATCGGCGCGGGCTTCATCGCGTTCGTCCTGCTCAAGATCGTCAAGGGCAAGATCGGCCAGGTGCACGCCCTGATGTGGCTCATCGCGGCGCTGTTCGTGGTCTACTTCGCGATCGACCCGATCTCCCGCTGGGTCAGCTGACCCGGGGAGTCCTCGTCCGGGTGCGGTCGCACGTCGCTAGGTTGGCGTCATGCAGATCGCACTCGGAGACAAGGTCCCCCAGGTCGCGGACGGCGCGTGGGTCGCGCCGACCGCCGTGCTCGCCGGCTCGGTCGTCATCGGCGAGGGCGCGAGCATCTGGTACGGCGCAGTCCTGCGCGCCGACAACGAGCCCATCACGATCGGCGCCCGCAGCAACGTCCAGGACAATGCGGTGTTCCACGTCGACAAGGGCAAGCCGGTCGTGCTGGGCGAGGGTGTCTCGGTCGGCCACGGTGCGGTGATCCACGGGGCGACCGTCGAGGACCACGTGCTCGTCGGCATGAGCGCCACGATCATGAACGGCTCGGTCATCGGCGCCGAGTCGCTCGTGGCTGCCGGGGCGCTCGTGCTGGAGGGCACGGTCGTGCCGCCCCGCTCGCTCGTCGCCGGCGTGCCGGCCAAGGTGCGTCGCGAGCTGAGCCAGGCCGAGATCGACAAGCTGCACCACAACGCCGCGATCTACGAGGAGCACCGCGACCTCCACCGCGCCGGCACGACCCTCGCCTGACCCGCCCCGCCAGTCGGGCTAGAGGTTGTCGACGACGTAGTCGATGCAGCGGGTCAACTGGGTGACGTCCTCGGGCTCGATCGCGGGGAACATCGCGACCCGCAGCTGGTTGCGACCGAGGCCGCGATAGCTGTCGACGTCGACGATGCCGTTCTCGCGCAGCGCGGCGGTGACGGCCTCCTGCGCGACCCCGTCGAGGTCGATCGTGCCCACGACCTGCGAACGCTCGGCAGGCGCGGTGACGAACGGCGAGGCGTACGTCGAGGCCTCGGCCCACGCATAGAGGCGTGAGGACGAGTCCGCGGTGCGGGACACGGCCCAGTCGAGCCCACCCTTGCCGAGCAGCCACTGCACCTGCTGCTCCATGAGGAACAGGGTCGCGAGCGCGGGCGTGTTGTACGTCTGGTTCTTGCGCGAGTTGTCGATCGCGACGGGCAGGTCGAGGAAGCCCGGCACGTGCCGACCGCTCGCCTTGATCCGCTCGGCCCGCTCGATCGCCGCCGGCGACATGAGGGCGATCCACAGCCCTCCGTCCGATGCGAAGCCCTTCTGCGGGGCGAAGTAGTAGACGTCGGTCTGCGAGACGTCCACGGGGAGCCCGCCGGCACCGGAGGTCGCGTCGACCAGGACGAGGGCGCCCGGGTCCGCGTCGCACACGCGCTCGATGGGCAGCATGACGCCGGTCGAGGTCTCGTTGTGCGCCCAGGCGTAGACGTCGACGCCGGCCGTGGCGTGGGGGAGCGGGTGGGTCGAGGGATCGCTCTCGAGGATCTCGGGGTCCTGCAGGAACGGAGCTGCCGCGACGGCGGTCGCGAACTTGCGGGAGAACTCGCCGTGCACCAGGTGCTGTGCCCGCTTGTCGACCAGGCCGAACATCGCGGCGTCGAAGAAGGCGTGCGAGCCGCCGACGCCGAGCACGACCTCGTAGCCGTCCGGCAGGGAGAACAGGGTGCCGAGCCCCTCGCGGAGCCGGCCGACGAGGTCCTTGACCGGTGCCTGGCGGTGCGACGTGCCCATCAGGGAGGTCCCGGTCGCGGCGAGGGCGTCGAGGGCCTCGACGCGGACCTTCGACGGACCGGACCCGAAACGTCCGTCCTTCGGCAACAGCTCGGCGGGAATCTTCACCCGTCCAGTGTCTCAGCCCGTCGCCACGTGGGGCGTGCCCGTAGGGTCGGCGGCATGTGGACATGGGTGGACGGGGCCGAGGACATCGTGGTGGAGGGCGGCTTCGCCGTCGGCGACGAGGTGGCGTGGACCGGGCTCTCGGACGACTTCGCCGAGCTGCTGCCCCAGCTGCCCGACGGGCTCGACGTCGAGGTGACGAGTGCGGTCGACGACGACGGCGACGTCGAGATCGCCGGCACGGTCGGGCGCATCGTGATGCTCACCGGACGGCGCCGCACCGTCGCGCACGAGATCGGCGGCACGCCGGCCGAGCACGTGCAGGTGCTCGACATGGCGGGCTTCCTGGTGCAGCTCGACGAGGACGCCTCGTAACACTGTCGTCACATACGTCACATTGGGTGGCCGGTGCCGGGCGGGGTTCGTACGATGCCCCCTATGGCATCTGACGGCTCGACAGTCGACGTCCCGCTCTCCGAAGGGCTGGAGCACACGCAGCAGGAGTGGGAGCAGGCGACGGCAGCCGTCCTTCGCAAGTCCCGCCGGCTGTCCGACGACGCGGCCGACAGCGACGTCTGGTCGACGCTGGCCACGACCACGCTCGACGGGATCGTGGTCACACCCCTCGGCACCCCGGCGCTGAGCGCTGACGTCCCCGACGGCGGCCTCCCCGGGCAGGCGCCCTTCACGCGTGGTGCGGTCGCGTCCCGCGAGCTGGACGGCTGGGACGTCCGCGCGTGGTTCACCGATCCCGATCCCGAGCGCACGGCACGCGACGTCGTCACCGACCTCGAGAACGGCGTCAACTCGCTCTGGATCTCCGCCGGCACCGGCGGCGTCCCGCTGGACGCCCTGGGCCGCGTGCTCGAGCCGGTCTTCCTGGACCTCGCGCCGGTCGTCCTCGACGCCCCGTTCGAGCCGGTGGAGGCGGCGCAGGCCCTCGTCGACGTGATCGGCGACAAGGGCGTGGACCCCGCCCCGGGCACGAGCCTCGGTGCGGACCCGATCGGCGCCGCGTTCCGCGGCCGCGGGGTCACCGACCTCGACGTCGCGGTGCAGGTCGCCCGTCTGGCGCAGACGGTCGGGGCGCGCGGCATCACGGTCGACGCGACGGCGGTGCACGACGCCGGCGCCTCGGACGTCCAGGAGCTGGCCTACTCGCTCGGCGCCGGGGTGACGTACCTGCGCCTGCTGGTCGACGCCGGCCTCGACGTCGACACCGCAGCCGGGCTGATCGACTTCCGCTACGCCGCGACCGACGAGCAGTTCCCGACGATCGCGAAGTTCCGCGCAGCCCGCCGCCTCTGGAACCGCGTGGCCGAGCTCAGCGGCGTCACCTCCGCTGCGGCCGGGCAGGTCCAGCACGGGGTCACCTCCCGCCCGATGATGGCCAGGTACGACCCCTACGTGAACATGCTCCGCACGACCGTGGCCTCGTTCGCGGCCGGTGTCGGTGGTGCCACCTCGGTGACCGTCCTGCCCTTCGACGAGCCGCTGGGCCTCCCGGAGCCGTTCAGCCGCCGGATCGCCCGCAACACGTCCAGCCTGCTCATCAGCGAGTCGCACGTCGCGGCGGTCACAGACCCGGCCGGCGGCTCCCACGCGGTGGAGAAGCTCACCGACGACCTCGCCCGCGCCGCATGGGCGCTGTTCGGCGAGATCGACGCGACCGACAGCCTCGACGCCGCGCTGTCGCTCGTGCGCGGCAAGGTCGAGCAGACCGTCTCAGAGCGCGCGCTCGCGATCGCCAAGCGCCGCCGCCCCATCACGGGCGTCTCGGAGTTCCCCAACCTGGACGAGCAGCTGCCCGAGCGCCGTCCGTACGCCGAGCCCCTCGAGGTGCACCGCTACGCGGGCGAGTTCGAGGCGCTGCGTGACGAGCCGACGAGGCAGCCGGTGTTCCTCGCCTCGATGGGACCGATCGCGGCCCACACCGCGCGTGCCACGTTCGCCGCCAACCTGCTGGCCGCCGGCGGTGTGAAGACCGTCGTCGCCGGTGCCACCGACGGCCCCGACGACGTCCTCACGGCGTACGACGCGGCGGGCAAGCCGTCCGTCGTGTGCCTCGTCGGCAACGACGCGGCGTACGAGCAGTGGGGCGCAGACCTCGTCACGGCCCTTCGCGGCGCCGGGGCGACGTACGTGATCCTGGCCGGCAAGGCCGACGTGGGTGCCGACACGACCATCGCGATGGGGCTGGACGCACTGGCCTTCCTCCGTTCGATCCGAGAGGAGCTGGGAGCATGAGCATCCCGGAGAGCTTCAGCGACCTGCCGCTCGATCCCGAGCAGCCGTACGAGCCCGACCCCGAGACGTACGCCCGCGCGACTGACGGCGCCGAGCCGTGGGCCTCGCCCGAGGGCATCGAGGTCGAGGGCCTCTACACGCCCGCGGACCTCGAGGGCCTCGACGCGCTCGACACCTATCCGGGCCTCACCCCGTTCCTGCGCGGCCCCTACCCGGCGATGTACACGACGCAGCCGTGGACGATCCGCCAGTACGCCGGCTTCTCCACCGCGGAGGAGTCCAATGCGTTCTACCGCCGCAACCTCGCGGCCGGGCAGAAGGGGCTCTCGGTCGCGTTCGACCTGGCGACCCACCGCGGCTACGACTCGGACAATTCGCGCGTCGTGGGCGACGTCGGTATGGCCGGTGTCGCGATCGACTCGATCTACGACACGCGCAAGCTGTTCGAGGGCATCCCGCTCGACGAGATGAGCGTGTCGATGACGATGAACGGCGCGGTCCTGCCGGTGCTCGCGCTCTACATCGTCGCGGCCGAGGAGCAGGGCGTCCCGCCCGAGAAGCTGTCGGGGACCATCCAGAACGACATCCTCAAAGAGTTCATGGTCCGCAACACCTACATCTACCCGCCCGCGCCGTCGATGCGGATCATCTCGGACATCTTCGCGTACACCGCGCAGAAGATGCCTCGGTTCAACTCGATCTCGATCTCGGGCTATCACATCCAGGAGGCCGGGGCGACGAACGACCTCGAGCTGGCGTACACGCTGGCCGACGGCGTCGAGTACATCCGGGCCGGCCTCGACGTGGGCCTGGACATCGACGCGTTCGCACCGCGCCTCAGCTTCTTCTGGGCGATCGGCATGAACTTCTACATGGAGATCGCCAAGATGCGCGCCGCGCGCGCTCTCTGGGCGCAGCTCGTGGCGGACTTCAACCCCAAGAACCCCAAGAGCCTGAGCCTGCGGACGCACAGCCAGACGTCGGGCTGGTCGCTGACCGCGCAGGACGTCTACAACAACGTCGGGCGCACCGCGATCGAGGCGATGGCCGCGACCCAGGGACACACGCAGTCGCTGCACACCAACGCCCTCGACGAGGCGATCGCACTGCCGACCGACTTCAGCGCCCGCATCGCGCGCAACACCCAGCTGCTGCTGCAGCAGGAGTCCGGCACGACCGACATCATCGACCCGTGGGGCGGCTCCTACTACGTCGAGCGCCTGACCCACGACCTCGCGAACCGCGCCTGGGCGCACATCCAGGAGGTCGAGAAGGCCGGCGGCATGTCCAAGGCCATCGAGGCCGGCATCCCCAAGATGCGCATCGAGGAGGCTGCCGCGCGTACGCAGGCGCGGATCGACTCGGGCCGGCAGGCCGTGATCGGGGTCAACACGTACCGGCTCGCCGACGAGGATCCCCTCGACGTGCTCAAGGTTGACAACAAGGCGGTCTACGCCTCGCAGATCGCCAAGCTCGAGCGGCTGCGCGCCGAGCGCAACCAGGACGACGTCGACGAGGCGCTCGCGGCGCTGACGCGCAGCGCGGAGCGTGGCTCGGCCAGCGACGGATCGCTCGACGACAACCTGCTGACGCTCGCGGTCAATGCGGCCCGCGCCAAGGCGACGGTCGGCGAGATCTCCGACGCGCTGGAGAAGGTCTACGGACGTCACCAGGCGGTCATCCGTACGATCTCAGGTGTGTACCGCACCGAGGCAGGGCAGGCCGACAACGTCGCCAAGGTCATCGAGGCCACCGACGAGTTCGAGCAGGCCGAGGGCCGTCGCCCCCGCATCCTGGTCGCCAAGATGGGCCAGGACGGGCACGACCGCGGCCAGAAGGTCATCGTCACGGCGTTCGCCGACATGGGCTTCGACGTCGACGTGGGCCCCCTGTTCTCGACGCCCGAGGAGGTCGCCCAGCAGGCGATCGACGCCGACGTGCACATCGTCGGCGTGTCCTCGCTGGCTGCGGGTCACCTGACCCTGCTGCCCGCGCTCAAGACGTCGTTGGAGGAGCTCGGCCGTCCCGACATCATGGTCGTCATCGGCGGCGTCATCCCGCCCGACGACGTCGAGACGCTCAAGGACATGGGCGCGGCCGCGGTGTTCCTGCCGGGCACGGTCATCGCCGACTCGGCACTGGACCTGCTCGACAAGCTGCGCACGACCCTGCAGTCGTGAGCGGACAGCGCTGATGGTCGACGTCGCGGAGCTCGCCGACGACGTGCGCGTCGGCAAGCGCGCGGCCATCTCGCGGGCGATCACGCTGGTCGAGTCGAGCCGCGGCGACCACCGCGCCGAGGCACGGGAGCTGCTGAGCCTGCTCAGCGATCCCGAACACGGCGGTGGGATCGGCGGCGCGATCCGGGTCGGCATCTCGGGCGTCCCCGGAGTGGGCAAGTCGACCTTCATCGAGGCGCTCGGCACCCACCTGATCGACGAGGGACACCGCGTCGGCGTGCTCGCGGTGGACCCGTCCAGCGTGCGTACCGGCGGCTCGGTGCTGGGCGACAAGACGCGCATGGCGAAGCTGTCGGTCACTCCCGACGCGTTCATCCGCCCGTCGCCGAGCGCGGGCACCCTCGGTGGCGTCGCGCGGGCGACGAGCCAGGCGATGACGGTGCTGGAGGCCGCGGGGTTCGACGTCATCCTGGTCGAGACGGTCGGGGTGGGACAGTCCGAGATCACCGTCGCGGGCATGGTCGACACCTTCTTGTTCCTGACGATCGCGCGAACGGGTGACCAGCTCCAGGGGATCAAGAAGGGCATCCTGGAGATCGCGGACGTCGTGGCGGTCAACAAGGCCGACGGCGACCGGGCGCAGGAGGCCGAGGGGACGTCGCGCGAGCTCGCCGGCGCGTTGCGGCTCGTGTACGCCGGGGGGACCGGGTGGGTCCCGCCCGTGCTGAGCTGCTCGGCGCTCGAGGGCACCGGCATCGACACGGTGTGGGCGCGCGTCATCCGTCACCGCGAGTTCATGGGCACCCGTGGGCTGCGCGAGAAGCGGGCGCAGCAGCAGCTCGACTTCACCTGGGCGCTCGTGCGCGACGAGCTGGACCAGCGCCTGCGCACCAACCCCGCCGTCGCGGCGATGCGCGAGGAGATCCGCGAGGCGGTCCTGTCCGGCGAGCTGCCCGCCGCGGCCGCCGCCGACAGGATCCTCGAGGCCTACGACTCCTGACCCGATCCGCGACTGGCGCAACCCGATCCGGGACTGGCGCAAGGTGAAGGAAGTGGGACGGCGTGTCGTGCGCAACTGCGCCACTCGCGGGGAGGTGTGCGCCACTCGCGGGGAGGGCGGGATGTGAAACGATCGGCTTCGTGAAGCGATCAGTGACGGCCCACCTCGAGCTCTACCTGCACGGCGAGGCCGACCTGATCTTCTCGATCGCGGTCGCGGAGGGCAATGACTGCGACGAGACCCTCCAGATCACCTCCGGCGGCAGCCCGCTCGAGGCGCACGTGGTCGCCGGACGGCACGGCACGCGGCTGCACCGCCTGACCGGTCGCCCCGGACCGATGGTCATCGACTACTCCGCCGAGGTCAGCGGCCAGGCACCTCTGGCGCCGGTCGAGGAGCTCGACATCATCGAGTACCGGCGTCCGAGCCGCTACTGCGAGTCCGACACCCTCTTCGCGACCGCTCGCTCGGAGTTCACGGGCCTCGAGGGCAAGGAGCTGCTCGACGCGGTCAGCTCGTGGGTCGGGGACCGCCTGACGTACGTCCCCGGTGCCAGCCAGCCGACCGACGGGGCCGTCGCGACGATGCTCGCCCGGGCCGGGGTGTGCCGGGACTACGCCCACCTGGTGGTTGCCCTGCTGCGCGCCCTCGACATCCCCGCGCGCCTGGCCTCGGTCTACGCGCCGGGGCTGTTCCCCATGGACTTCCACGCGGTCGCCGAGGCGTACGTCGACGGGGGCTGGCACGTCGTCGACGCCACCGCTCTCGCGCCGCGGAGCTCGCTCGTGCGCATCGCGACAGGTCAGGACGCGTCCGAGACCGCGTTCCTGAGTCAGCACGGCGCCGCGGTGGACCTGCGGTGGATGGCGGTCAGCGCCGTCGTCGACGAGCTTCCCCGCGACGACCTGTCCCGGCTGGTCCCGCTGCGCTGATCAGCCCTGGCCGCGCTGCGCAGACGCCGCGGCCTCGCGCAGCTGCTCCGCGGTCATCCGCGGACCGTAGGCGGGGGTGCCGGGCTGCACGCGCCACCCCTCGGCGAGAGGTCCGAGGTCGACGACGTCGAACCCGATCTCGTCGATGAACGTGGACACCGCGGCCTTGGCGTCCGCGTCGTCGCCCGCGATCGCGAGAGCCCGGCGGTCCGGGGTGCCGGCGGGTGTCGCGTGCTCGGAGAGGTGGGCCGCGCTGATGTGGTTGAACGCCTTGACGACGTGCGCCCCGACCAGACGGTCCTGGAGCAGCTCGGAGCTCGTGGTCGACTCGTCGTCGAGCCCTGCCACCTGCCCGTCGCGCTGCGGGTAGTAGTTGGTCGTGTCGATGACGGTCCTGCCCGCCAGCGGCTCGACCGGGACGGTCGCGATCGCGTGGAAGGGGATCGTCACCACGACGAGATCGCCCGCCGCGGCGGCCTCCGCAGGCGTGGCGGCCCGGGCGTGCGGGCCGAGCTCGTCGACGAGCCCCGCGAGTGTCTCGGGTCCGCGCGAGTTGCTGAGCACGACGTCGTGGCCGTGTGCGGTCGCGGCGCGAGCGAGCTGGCTGCCGATGAGGCCTGAGCCGATGAGTCCGATGGTGGTCATGTGGATGGAACCCCCGCTCGTCCTCAGACATTCCGCCCTGCCGAGCCGGCGGACGCGACCCGACCCGGAAGGACTAGTGACGACTAGTTCCAAATAACTAGTCACATCCCGAATGTCAAGACTGCACTTTCCCTCCGCGGTCCGCTACTTTTCATGCGAGAGACACAGGACGCACCAGCGTCGCGGGGTCGGCCGTCTCGGGGGGATGGCCGACCCCTCTGCCTGTCCAGGGGCCCGTCGCCGGTTGTGTACGCTGATCGGAAACGATGTGGGGGTCCTAGTGGCATCGGGCAGAAGGCTCAGGAGCGTGGTGCGCCGCGTCGAACGATCAGCGCCATCAGAGCTCCAGCCGCTCGTCGACTCCAGGCTCGTCGACCCGTGGTACTACTCGCTCCAGACCGGCAGGTCGATGGACGCGCACGAGGCCGCACGGCACTACCTCGACGTCGGTGCCGCCGAGGGGCTGCTGCCCAATCCGCTGACGGACGTCGAGGCGACCGGGCTGGCCCCGGACGCCGTCGCGGCCGCCGTGCGGGACGGGTCCGCGCGGCTCTTCCCGGTGCGGCCGCTGCTCGACGACGTCGCCCTCGTGGCGGACGCGGTGGGAGCGGCCGATCACCCCGGAGGACCCGTCGGCTTCTATCTCGAGCACGCGCACGCCGGTGCGCCCGTCCCCCAGCTGGGCACCCGCAGCTGGAGGCGTTTCGTCGCCCACCGTCAGCAGCAGGGTGACGCCCTTCGCAGGATCGTGAAGTCGGGGCTGTTCGACCGCGACTACTACGAGCTCCAGGCCGGGCGCACGTTCCTGTCCGGCACGGCTGCGGTGTGGCACTTCCTCGAGATCGGCGAGTCCGCAGGGCTCACCCCCCAGCCCCTGTACGACCGGCTCTGGTACCGAGGGTCCGCGAACGCCCACATGCCGCTCAAGTTCGCGAGCTTCCTGCGGACGGGCCAGGTACGCGGGGCCGCCGGGCCGCACTTCGACGGCACGACGTACCTCGAGCGGCGTCCTGAGGCGGCGGACCACGTGGGCGGGCCCCTCGGCCACTTCCTCGAGCACGCGGACGAGTCGACGCCCACGGTCCCCGCCCCGGCCTCCGGGATCGAGCCCACCGAGCTCGGCGCGCTGGTGGCCACGATGCGTCGCGTCGCCGCCGACCTCGGGGAGCAGGAACGGATCGCGCGCCGTCCCTCCACGACGTACGCTCGCTGGTGGCTCGACGCAGCCGTGCCCGAGGCGGGCGATCCGACGGTCCCGGTCGCGATCGTCAGCGATGCGCGTGAGTGGACGAAATGGAGGCCCAAGAACGTCGACACCGTCCTGCGCCAGGAGCATCCGCGGTGGACGCTGCGCGTGGCGGTGGACGCCGGGCAGCCCGTGCCGCTGTCGCTGGCCGAGCTCCACGAGGGAGGGCGCGTCGTCCTGGTGGAGACGACCTCGACGTCGTGGGCCGAGCGCGTCCACGACGTCCTGTCGACCGCGGACGAGCCGTGGGCCTGCTTCTGGCAGCCCCAGGAGGCCTGGTCGCCGCACCACCTCAGCGGCCTGCTGTCCGGTGTCGCCGACGGCGTCGGCGCGCACGCCGCGACCGTCGACAGCGGCACCGGGGAGGCCAAGGACACCGGGCCGCTCTGGCGGGCCGAGCTCCCCGCCCGCGACACCCTGCTGTGGGACCAGCCCCGCGGACTGGCCGGGATGTTGTTCCCGACCGAGCAGCTCCGTGCGGGTGATGGTGCCTTCCGGGCCGAGGCCGAGGACCAGTACGGCTGGGACCACCTCCTGCGCAGCGACCTGCCGAGCACGTTCGTCCCGTTCGTCGCGGTGCGCGGGTCCGATCTCGGCGCGCTGCCGCTGACCCCGGGGCTGCGCAGCACGCACGAGCACGTCATCCGTGCCGAGCACATCCTGGACTGGCCCCTCATCGAGCAGCAGGTCGCCGAGCGCGTGCCCGGCCGGGTCTCGATGCTGATCCCGGCCTTCCGCGACCGCCTGCTCGTCCGGGCCGCGGTCGAGCACGTGCTGGCCCACTCGCCGGCCGACATCGAGGTCGTCGTGGTCGACAACGGCTCCGACCGCGACCTGACGTCGGTGTTCGCGGGGACGTTCGCGGGCGATCCGCGGGTGCGGATCAGGCGACTGCCGCGCAACACCAACTTCGGCACGGCGTCCAACGTCGCCTTCGCCGAGTCGACCGGCGAGGTCGTGGTGTTCCTCAACAACGACACCGAGGTGCAGGCGGGCTGGCTCCCGCCGCTGGTCGAGGCGCTGGAGGGCCCCGACGTTCTCGGCGCCCAGCCGCTGCTGCTCTACGGGGACGGCACGGTCCAGTCCGCCGGGACGGTCTTCAACGGTCCCGACAGCATCCCCGGGCACCTGCTCGCAGCCCATCCGGTCGAGGACGTGAAGCCCGAGATCGACCTGCGCTTCCCGGCCGTCACGGCCGCCTGCATGGCCGTACGCGCCGACGTGCTCGCGCCGTCCCGCGGCTTCGATCCCGTGTTCGCCAACGGGATGGAGGACGTCGACCTGTGCCTGCGCCTCGCTGAGGAGCGCGGAGGCAGCTTCGTCACGGTGCCCGCGTCCCAGGTGGTCCACCTGGAGAGCAAGTCACCCGGTCGCTTCGCCCGGGTCGAGTCCAACCGGCTGCGGCTGCTCGACCGCTGGCACGGTCGGCTGCCCACCCCGGACACGTCCCAGTGGGAGCAGGCCGGCTTCGAGGTGCTGCGGCTCGCGGTCGACGCGGGCCTGCCCCAGACGGGACGGCGTACCGCGGTCAAGCCCGTGCTGCGCCGACGCGCCACGGTGGTCGAGAGCGGACCGGCCGCGGGGCTCCCGCGCCTGCGCTGGGCGATCAAGAACCCAGCCACCTGGGGCCCGCTCGGCGACGTGTGGGGCGACACCTTCTTCGCGGGCGACCTCGCCCACGCCCTGCGCCACTGGGGCCAGGAGGTCGTGGTCGACCGCCGGCCCGCTTTCCAGCGGCCGGGCAGCGACGACCACGACGACGTGACCCTGCTGCTGCGTGGACGCGTCCCGTGCGCCCCCCTGCAGGGAGCGACCAACGTGGTGTGGGTCATCAGCCATCCCGACGAGGTCCCGGTCGAGGAGCTCGCCCACGGCTACGACCTGGTCTACGCCGCGGGCGTGCCCTGGGCCGAGCACATGAGCGCGACGGCCGGGGTCGAGGTGCGGCCCCTGCTGCAGGCCACCAACCCCGACCGGTTCAGGCCCTCGGTGGGTGCCGCGGACGTGGGCGGCGCCCTGTTCGTGGGCAACACCCGCGGCCACATGCGCCAGATCGTGGGCGACGCGATCGAGGCCGGGCTCGACCTGCGGCTGTACGGCCGGGGGTGGGAGGCGTTCATCGACGAGTCGCACGTCGCCGCGACGTACCTCGACAACGTCAACCTGGCTCCTGCCTATCGGGCCGCGCACGTCGTGCTCAACGACCACTGGGAGGACATGGCCCGCAACGGCTTCTTGTCCAACCGGCTCTTCGACGCCGCCGCGTCCGGCGCGCGCATCGTCTCGGACCGGGTGCCGGGGCTGGAGGAGATCTTCGGTCCCTCGGTGCAGACGTACGACTCGCTCGAGGACCTCAGCGACCTCGCGAGCGCCGATCTGCACCGGTGGCCCAGCCAGGACGAGCTGGACGCCAATGCCGTGGCGATCGCGTCGCGGCACTCGTTCGTGGAGCGGGCCAGGGTCCTGCTCGCCGACGTGCTCGACGTCCGGGGCGTGGCTCACTCGTTGCACGAGCTCGCGAGATAGCCCGCTGGGAGTCGCCCGACATGCCAAGCGCCCCGCTCGACAGGTCGAGCGGGGCGCTTGGGGGGTGGCTCAGGCCTTGGCCCAGTCGGGGTTCCAGCCCTCGACCTCGTCGGCTCCGCGCGAGGCGGGACCGGTGTAGATCGCGGACGGTCGGATCAGGCGTCCGGTGCGCTTCTGCTCCAGGATGTGTGCGCTCCAGCCGGCCGTGCGCGCCGAGGTGAACATCGCGGTGAACATGTGCGGGGGAATCTCGGCGTAGTCCAGGACGATGGCGGCCCAGAACTCGACGTTGGTCTCCAGGACGCGGTCGGGGCGACGCTCCTTGAGCTCCTTGAGCGCCGCCTCCTCCAGCGCGATCGCGACCTCGGCACGCGGGGCGTTGAGCTCCTTGGCCGTACGTCGCAGGGTGCGGGCGCGGGGGTCCTGGGCGCGGTAGACGCGGTGGCCGAAGCCCATGAGCCGCTCGCCCTTGTCGAGCAGGTCCTTGACGTACTTGGTGGCGTCGCCGGACTTCTCGACCTCCTCGATCATCGTCAGCACACGGGCCGGGGCGCCGCCGTGCAGCGGGCCCGACATCGCGCCGACCGCACCCGAGAGTGCGGCAGCTGCGTCGGCACCGGTCGAGGCGATGACACGGGCCGTGAACGTCGAGGCGTTCATGCCGTGCTCGGCCGCCGAGACCCAGTACGCGTCGATGGCCTTGGCGTGATCGGGGTTGACCTCACCCCGCCAGCGCGTCAGGAAGCGCTCGGTGATGGTGCCGGCCTTGTCGACCTCGCTCTGCGGGACGAAGGGCTGTCCGACACCGCGAGCCGCCTGGGCGACGTACGACAGGACCATGACCGCGGCGCGGGCGAGGTCGTCGCGCGCCTGGGCGTCGTCGATGTCGTACAGCTGCTTCATGCCCCACGCGGGGGCGGTCAGTGCGATGGCGCTCTGCACGTCGGCGCGGATGTCGCCGGAGTGCACGGGGATCGGGAACGGCTCGGCCGGGGGAAGACCGGGCTCGTACGCCCCGTCGACCAGCAGGCCCCAGATCTTCTCGAAGGGGACGCGACCGACGAGGTCGTCGATGTCGACGCCGCGATAGCGAAGCGCAGACCCTTCCTTGTCAGGTTCGGCGATTTCACTCTCGAAGGCGATGACGCCCTCGAGTCCGTGATGGACTTCAGTCATACGCTGCATTCTGCCCTGCGCGGATACGTTGTACACATGGAGACACCCGATCTCGCCCGGATGCGTGAGGACTACGCCCGCGCGGGCCTCGACGAGACCGACGCAGGGGACGATCCGCTGGCCCTGTTCGGACGCTGGCTGGACGACGCTCTGACGGCTCGCCTGTACGAACCCAATGCGATGGCCCTGGCCACGGCGACCCACGACGGACGTCCCTCGGTGCGGATCGTCCTGCTCAAGGGCATCGACGAGCGCGGGCTCACGTTCTTCACCGGGTACGAGTCGCGCAAGGGCTTCGAGCTCGCCGAGAACCCGCGCGCCGCCGCGACGATGCTGTGGCACCCGCTCCAGCGCCAGGTGCGGATCGAGGGGGCCGTGAGCCTGCTCGACGAGGCGGAGTCGGATGCGTACTTCGCCTCCCGACCGCGGGGATCGCAGATCGGTGCCGTCGCGTCGCCGCAGTCACAGCCGATCGCGAGCCGCGCCGTGCTGGACGAGCGGGTCGCCGAGGCCGAGCGCACGTTCGAGGGCCGCGACGTCGAGCGTCCCCAGGTCTGGGGCGGTTACCGCGTCTCGATCGAGTCGATCGAGTTCTGGCAGGGACGGCTGGGACGCCTGCACGACCGCATCCGCTTCACCGAGGTCCCGGGCGGCTGGGTCCGCGAGCGCCTCGCCCCCTGACCCCCAACCCCAACCCCAACCCCAACCCCAACCCCGCCCAGATTTGCGGGCTCCTGCACCGAATTCTGCCCGCAAAGCGTGCAGAACTCCGCAAATCTGGGCGGGGCGGGGCTGGGCTGGGCGGGGGGGGGTCAGGTGAGGTCGCGGTAGTGCTCGAGGAGCCGGCTCATGACGGCCAGCGCCTCCTGCATCTCGGTGATGTGCTGGGGATCGAGCACGCGGAGCATCTGCTTGATCTCGGTGCTGGAGATGCCGTCGGTGCGGGGGAGGTAGACGACCTCGCACAGCTCCTTGAGGTCGTCGAACTTGCCGCGCCAGTCGTCGCCGATCGCGAAGACGTCGACGTCGTGCTCCTTGATGTCGGAGACCTTCTGATCCCACGACGTCTCGGGGATCACCAGGTCGACGCCCTTGATGCTGGCGATGATGCGAGCGCGGTCCTCGTACGACACGACGGACGTCTTGCCCTTGCCCGCGTTGAACTCGTCGGTGGACACCCCGATCACGAGGCGGTCGCCGAGCTCGGCGAGCCGGTTGATCAGGTTGAGGTGACCGATGTGGAACAGGTCGAACGTCCCGTAGGTCAGCACCGTAGTCATGGGGCGAGCCTACTCACGGCGGCGTGCAGCCGGTCGGTACCTGTCGGGCGGAGTTCACCTCACGGCCATCCGGGCGCCGGTGGGGGTACGCCTCGGCCTCGCAGGCTCGGACCATGACCGGAATCGCCCTGACACTCGGGCTGGGCCTTGCCCTCGCCTTCGCGGAGTCGGGACTGGGGCTCGGGATGCTCCTGCCCGGCGAGACCGCCGTCGTCGTCCTCGCCGCGGGCCTGGACACGCCGGCGGAGCTGATCCTGCTCGGCCTGGCCGTCGCGGCGGGTGCGAGCCTCGGCGACCACGTCGGGTACGTCCTGGGTCGCCGCTACGGCGACGCCCTGCGCGACACCCGGGCGGTGCGACGGCTCGGCCGACGCCACCTCGACCACGCGATGGACCTGCTGCGCCGCCGAGGTGGCACAGCTGTGCTCCTGACGCGCCTCGTCCCCGTGGTCCGCACCCTCACCCCGGCCGCGGCGGGCGCGTCCGGCCTGGAGTACCGCCGGTTCGCCGTCGCCTCCGTCGCCGGCTCGAGCCTGTGGTCCGCGGTCTACGTGGGCGGAGGGACGGTCGTCGCCGGGCTGGTCGGCGCAGCCACCGATGCGTTGGGCCGTGCGGCCTGGCTGTTGCTGGTGCTGGTGGGCGTCGGCGTGCTGCCGGTGCTCCTGGTCCGCGCCGCGACCGGCGTCCGCCCCGGGCGAGCGGCTCCGGACACCGCGTCCCTCGAGCGGGCGACGGGCGTCCTCGCACGACCGTCCCTGCAGACGCTGGTGGGGGAGCCGCTCGTGTGAGACACGCGCAGGGGCCACGGGTCGGGTAGCCTCCCGCCGTGACCTCCGCCGAGCCCCGCCGCCGTTCCTGGCCGGGGCTCGCACAGCTCGTCGGACCCGCCCTGCTCGCCGCGCTCGTCGGCGCGTGGTCGATCACGAGACCGGCGCTCTGGCGGGACGAGTCGGTCAGCGTGCACTTCGCGCGGGAGCCCCTGGGCGATGCATGGCGTGAGTGGGGAGAGGTTGATGCGGTCCATGCCGCGTACGACCTGCTGCTGCGCCTCACGATCTGGATCGATCCGGTCGAGCTGGGGGTGCGGCTGCCGTCCCTCGTGGGGTTCGTCGTCGCGACGGTGGGTGTCGTCCTGGTCGGTCGGCGGCTCATGGGCCGGACGGCGGCCACGTGCGCGGGGGTCGTCTACGCGATCCTGCCCGTCACGAGCCGCTTCGCACAGGAGGGCCGGTCGTACGCGCTGGTGAGCATGGTGGCCGTCCTGTCGGCGCTGGCCCTGCTGCGGATGGTCGAGCGGCCCTCCCCTGGGCGGGTCGTCGCGTACTCCGCCTCGGTCGCGGTCCTCGGCTGCCTGCACCTCTACGCCTTGCTGCTGCTCGCGGCCCACGGCGCGTACGTCCTTCTTGCCGCCCGGCAGATCGCGCGCGAGGTGGCGCTCGCGTGGGCGGGCGCAGCCGTCGTCCTGCTGCCGCTGGCCGTGGTCGCGGCGGGGCAGCGGGCGGGCCAGCTCGGCTGGATCCGGCGCCCGGGCCTCAGCGAGCTTCGCGGGCTCGTCGACCAGATCGGCGGCACCGACGTCGCCACGGTCGGGCTCGCGCTGCTCGCTGTCAGCGGTGCGTGGGTGCTGCGCAGGTCGCCGCTGCCCCTGCTGTGGGCCGTGCTGCCCGTCGCGGTGTCGTGGCTGGTGTCCCAGGTGCAGCCGGTCTACGCCGACCGCTACGTGCTCTACGTCGTGCCCGCGGTCGCGCTGCTGGTGGGCGCGGGCGTCGACGGGGTCGCCCGCGTGCTCGGCCGGGGCCGCCCCGTCGCCCTCGGCGCGATCCTGGTCGTGGTGGCACTCGCGGTGCTGCCGGGACACCGCGACATCCGGGCACCGGACCGGCGTCCGGACGACCTGAGGTCACTGACCCGCGATCTCGCGGCGGAGGTCGCACCCGGTGACGCGGTGGTCGCGGTGCCCGCCTCGTTCCTGAAGTTCGTGGACGCGTACGAGGGACCGTTCGAGCGGCTCGTCGTGGCCCAGGCGGACAGCGTCCCCGTGGCAGCGGAGCGGGTCTGGGTCGTCACCCGTGGCTACCCGTCCCACCGGGGCGCGCCCGAGCTGGCCAGGCTGAACCGTGACTTCCACCGCGAGCAGGTGCGCTCGTACGGCGTGACGAGCCTGTCGCTGTGGACGCTCAGGACGCCGAGCGCGTGATCCGGTAGCGCACGAACGAGGGCACCGCGATCGACGCGATCACGACGCCGACGACGACCAGGACGCCGCCGCCGGCCGCGGCCGCAGCGGTTCCCACGGCCGCGGCCGACGCGCCGTGCAGGGTGTCGGCGATGCGGGGCCCACCGGCGACGACCACGATGAACACACCCTGGAGGCGTCCGCGCATCGCGTCGTCGGCGGCGGACTGCAGCATGCTCGATCGGAACGCCGCCGACGCCATGTCCGCGGCACCCCCGACGACGAGCATCAGCAGCGCCACGACCAGCATCGGGGTCATCCAGTGGTCGGCGAGCGCGACGGCCAGCCCGAACCCGGTCATCGCGACGCCCCAGACCCCGATGCAGATGACGACGGCCCGGCCCTGCCGCTCGACGTGCGAGACCCAGCCGCTGAAGACGCCGCCGATCACCGCGCCGGCGGGGATCGCGGCGAAGAGCAGGGCGAACACGATGCCGCCGTTGTCGGGACCGTCGAACGACACGTGGGCGATCTCGGGGAACAGCGCCCGTGGCATGCCGAACACCATCGCGATGAGGTCGACCACGAACGACATCAGCAGCACGGGCTGCGTGCGCAGGTAGACGAAGCCGTCGATCACCGCACGGATGCCCGGGGCGCCGGCCGCCGCCTCCAGCACCTGCAGGCTCGGCAGCCGGAGCACCGCGCCGAGCGTCGCGAAGAGCGTGATCGTGTCGATCAGGTACATCCACTCGAACCCGATGACCGGGATCAGTATCCCCGCCACGAGCGGGCCGGCGATCGCGCCGGCCATCGTGACGGTCATGTTGAGCGAGTTGGCCGCAGGAAGCAGCTCGGGCGCGATGAGGCGGGGGAGGACTGCGCTGCGGGTGGGCTGGTTGACCGCGAAGAACGCCTGCTGGACCGAGAACAGGCACAGCAGGAGCCAGACGTTCCGGTTGTCCGCGGCGGCCTGCGCCCAGAACAGTGCGCTGGTCACGATGAGGCCGATCGTCGTGACCACCAGGATCGTGCGCCGGTCGAAGACGTCCGCGAGCGCGCCACCGTACAGACCGAAGATCACCAGCGGGACCAGGCCGAAGACGCCGGCCAGCCCCACGTAGAACGACTCGCCCGTGTCGGCGTAGAGCTGTGCGGGCACCGCGACGACCGTCAGCTGGGCCCCGATCACCGTGATGATGTTGGCGATCCAGAGCCGCCGGAAGTGGTGGTTGCGCAGGGGGCGGACGTCCGCGAAGAAGTGGGAGACGGACCGCGGCACGTCAGGTCACGTTACGCCCGCTCCCACGGCTTCGCCTCAGCAAGCGCTCAGCCGAACGAGGTGACGTCGATCTGGATCCAGACCTGCTCCGCGCGACCCAGCAGCTCGCCGTCCAGGGCGTACAGCGCGGTGCCCGTGAAGAACTTGCGCCCACTCGTCCCGAAGAGCTCTCCGGTCGCGATGAGCGACTCTCCGGCGCGGGGACGGCGCAGCACCTCGGCGGTCATCCGGCCCAGCACCATCGTCTGACGGGTGAAGTCGGCGGCCCACCCGCCGGGGCAGTCGAGGGCCGCCCACGTCGTCGGGACGTCCAGGAGACCGTCCTCCGCGGCGAAGGCGGCGTCGGGGACCCACGGCCCCGCGGTGCGGCCCTCGGCGAACGGACCGGTGAACAGGCGCAGCCCGTCGCCATCGCCGCGAGCGGTGCCGCACGTGAAGCAGCGGTCGAACGGGTGGTGGTCGAAGCCGGGGTACGCCGCGAGGCCGGTCGTGGCCTCCGCGGCGGACGGCATCGCGGGGACGTCGGACCCGAGCTCTCCCGGTCCGGCCTCGCCGACGACGGCGCCGCCGGCGGTCAGCAGGCGCACGTGGTCGCCCTCGCGCTCCCAGCTCAGAGGGACGTCGAGCGGCGGGGGGATGCGCAGCGTCGAGGTGACCGGCCCGGTCCCCACCTCCTGCGCGATGAGTCCGGCGACGTAGCCGCCGTTGCCGGAGTGGTCGGGTCCGTTGAACTGTGCCGGGATCGTCACCATGGGGCCCGACCCTACCGACCCGGCCTGATCTCCTCGTAGCGCCGCAGGGACTCGCGTCGTTCCTCGGCGTGGTCGACGATCGGTGCGGGATAGTCGGCCGGCGGCTCGGCCATCTCCCACGGGGTGTGCACGTGCCTGGCAGGCACGTCGGCGAGCTCGGGCACCCAGCGGCGCACGTACTGGCCGTCGGGGTCGAACTTCTTGCCCTGCGTCATGGGGTTGAAGATCCGGAAGTACGGCGAGGCGTCCGTGCCGGATCCGGCGACCCACTGCCAACCGTGCTGGTTGGACGCGAGATCGGCGTCGACGAGCAGGTCGAGGAAGTGCCGGGCCCCGTGCTGCCACTCCAGGTGCAGATCCTTGACGAGGAAGCTCGCGACGATCATCCGCACCCGGTTGTGCACCCAGCCCTCGCCGCGCAGCTGTCGCATCCCGGCGTCGACGATGGGGATGCCGGTGCGGCCGGCCTTCCAGGCCTCGAGGTCGCCGCCGGGCTCGTCGTACCGCATCTGCTCGAACGCCCGGTTGTAGTAGCCGAAGGTGGAGTCCGGTCGCTGGTGGAGCACGTCGGCGTAGAACTCCCGGAAGGCGAGCTCGCGCGCGTACGCGGCTGCGCCCTCGGAGCGCAGGGGCGCCAGATCGGCCAGCATCGTGCGCGGATGGATCGTGCCCCACTTGAGGTGGACGGACATGTGCGACGTGCGGTCCGGACCCGGGAGATCGCGTGCCGAGGCGTAGTCCGCGACGTCGTCGGCGAGGAACTCGGCCCATCTGGCCCGGGCCGCGTCCTCCCCGTGCGGCGGGAGCGTCATCCCCTCGGGCACGGTCGCCTCGGGGAGCCGGGCCGTCCCGCCGTCGGACCGCAGCCACGGGACGTCGTCGGGGGCGTCGGCGGGCTGTCGCCACCCGTGCTCCTGCCATGCGCGGAAGAACGGGGTGAACACCCGGTAGCCGGTGCCGTCGTCCTTGGCCACCCGACCCGGCGAGACCGCGTACGGCGACCCGGTGCGGACGAGCGGGATGTCGTGGTCGGCCAGGGCTGCCTCGACGTCCCGGTCGCGCTCCGCGCCCATCGGCGTGAAGTCGGCCGACACGTGCACCGAGGAGGCGTCGACCTGCCGAGCCACCCGGAGCACCTCGGTGACCGGGTCGCCGTGCACGAGGTGCAGGCCGCCGATGCGGTCGGCGAAGTCGCCGATCAGGCGCACGAGGTACGCCTGCCGGGTCGACGCTCCGGGTCCCCAGTAGCGGTCGTCCAGCACCAGCAGCGGCACGACACCGTCGCGGCCCTCCTCGATCGCGGCGCGCAGGGCGGGCTGGTCGTGGAGGCGCAGATCGGTGCGGAACCACATGACTGACGTCGGCATGCGCTCCATTCTGCGGCGTGATCGAGCAGTGTGCCCGACGTGGGACAATGGACGTGTGAGCGAGCTGATCGACACCACCGAGATGTATCTACGCACCGTCTACGAGCTGGAGGAGGAAGGCATCGTGCCCCTGCGGGCGCGCATCGCCGAACGCCTGCACCAGAGCGGACCGACCGTGTCCCAGACCGTGGCGCGCATGGAGCGTGACGGTCTGCTGGCCGTCGAGGGCGACCGCCACCTCGAGCTGTCCGAGAAGGGACGCCAGCTCGCGACCCGCGTGATGCGCAAGCACCGTCTCGCGGAGCGCCTGCTGATCGACGTCATCGGTCTGGAGATCGAGTTCGTCCACGAGGAGGCGTGCCGCTGGGAGCACGTGATGTCCGAGCAGGTCGAGCGTCGCCTCGTCGAGATCCTCGAGCACCCGACCGAGTCCCCCTACGGCAACCCGATCCCGGGCCTGGCCGAGCTCGGCGAGGCCGAGGTGCCGGCCCAGTTCCTCACCGGCGTGCAGTCGATGACGGGTGCGGTGCGGGGCGCGGCCGAGCCGGTCCGCCTGGTCGTCCGCCGCATCGCGGAGGAGCTGCAGAAGGACATCGAGGTCATGTCGGTGCTGCGCCGCGTCGGCGCGCTGCCCGGCAACGACGTCCTCGTCTCGCGGGGGCACGACGGCGTGATCGTCGCCCGCCAGGGCGAGACCGCGGAGATCGACGCCGAGGCAGCCGCCCACATCTTCGTCTCGGCCTGAGCAACGGGCCCAGGCTGGCGCGCGTCAGCGCTCGGCCGCAGGCGGCCTCGGCTTCCCGCCTCGCAGGAGGCGGCTGCGCCGCGCACGCTCACGCTGCGCTGGCGCGCGTCAGCGCTCGGCCGCAGGCGGCCTCGGCTTCCGCGGGACGAAGTAGCTGGTGCGCCGGGCGTAGTCGTCCCAGCCCGGCTTCCTGCGCTGGCTCTTCTCGTTGAGCTTGGCGCCGGTGACGTTGACCAGTGAGTACGTCATGACGGCCGGCCCGATCAGCGCGACCAGGCCGGGCCACGAGCCCGCCCCCACGAGTCCCAGGCCCCACCAGACGCACGCATCGCCGAAGTAGTTCGGGTGGCGGGTCAGGCTCCACAGGCCCGTGTCCATGATCTTGCCCTGGTGAGCCGGATCACGCTTGTACGCCTTGAGCTGCGCGTCGCCGACGGCCTCGAAGAACAGCCCGACGGCCCAGACCAGCACGCCTGCGACGGTCAGCGGCAGCGACATGCGCTCGTTGTTGGGACCGACGATGAGCGGGGCCGAGACGATGAACATCGCGACGCCCTGCGGCACGAACACCCGGGTCACGGCCGTCCGGGTGAAGGACCGGCCCTTCTGCTCACCCTGCTCGAGCAGATCCGCGTAGCGGGGGTCCTCGCCCGTGCCGTGGTTGCGCCCGCCGACGTGCCACGCGAGGCGCAGGCCCCAGACCGCGACCATCACCAGCACGATCCAGCGCTGGACGGTCCCGCCGCTGCCGCCGAGGGAGACGATCGCGGCGACCGTCGCGACGACGACGAAGCCGAGGCCCCACAGCGTGTCGACGATCGAGAGCAGCCGGCGGCGAAGTGCGTACGCCAGGCCGAGGCCCATGAAGACCAGCAGGGCACCGAGGCACGCCGCCGCGGTGGCGGCTGTCTGCGACAGGTCGTTGGGGATCACGGCAGCCACGCCAGGGGAGAGGCCGGCATCCCGCTGACGCCGCGGCGAGACGGCTTGACGGCCAGGATCTGGTCGACGCCCATGCGGTTCTCCTCGAACGCCAGCGCCCCGCCGACGAGGTACAGGCGCCACACCCGCGCGCTCTCCTCGCCGATCAGCTTGACCGCGCGGTCCCAGCTCTCCTCGAGGCGGGCGGCCCACCCCGCGACCGTCTGTGGGTAGTGCTCACGCATCGCCTGCACGTCGCGGATCTCCAGGCCCGACGCCGCGATCAGCCCGATCGTCCTGGCCAACGGCTTCATGTGCATGTCGGGGGCGATGTAGGTCTCGATGAACGGGCCGCCGCCCGGGCTGTCGCCGGGGGCGTCGTTGCTGCGGGACATCTGCTGGATCAGCGCCCGGCCACCGGGGCGCAGATAACGGTGGATCGAGTCGACGAAGACGACGTACTCGGCGTCACCCACGTGCTCGCCCATCTCGACCGACGCGATCGCGTCCACCTGCCCGTCGCGCACGCCCGAGGCCTCGAGATCGCGGAAGTGGCGCAGGCTGACGTCGACCCGGTCGGCGAGACCGCGGTCGGCCGCCTTGGCCATGACGTAGTCGCGCTGCTCGACCGACAGGGTCACTCCGGTCACGTGGACGCCGTAGTGCTCGGCCGCGAAGAGCGTCAGCGAGCCCCACCCCGAGCCGATGTCGACCATCTTCATGCCCGGCTCGAGGCCGAGCTTGCGGCAGATCAGGTGCAGCTTGGCCGTCTGGGCCTCCTCGAGCGTCATCCCCGGCGTGTGGTGGAAGCCACTGGAGTAGGCCATGTGCGGGTCGAGGATCAGCTCGTAGAAGTCGTTCGACAGGTCGTAGTGGTGCGAGATCGCCGCCTGGTCGCGCTCCTTGCTGTGCAGCTCGCCGGTCAGGACGGACTCGGCGGCCGGAGCGGGCGGACGCGGGCCGATCGCTCCCAGGCGTACGGCGAGGGCTGCCCCCTTGAGCAGCTGCCGTGGCCCGATCCGCGGCCGACCGGCCGAGGCGTCGGCGACCCGGGCGTCGCGCACCGCGTCCCACATCGCGCGCAGACCGTCCCCGAGATCGCCCTCGACGTCCAGGTCGCCCTGGACGTACGCCCGCGCGACACCGAGCTCGCCGGGCTTCCAGATCACGTGGCGCAGGGCGCGCTTGCTGCGGATGACCACGACCGGAGCGCCGGGCACGCCGGCCTCGCTGCCGTCCCACGCCCGCAGACGGATGGGCAGGGGCAGGCCGAGAGTCTCCTCGGCGAGCCCGAGGAGGGAGGATGCGATGTTCACGGCGACAAGTCAACCGGGGGCCGCAGGGTTGCGCCATCTGAGTTCAGACGATGCGGCAGACTGTTCTCATGAGCGTCGGAACCAGGTTGAAGGGCTGGTCCCAGCGCACGGGCACCGAGGTCCTCGGCTGGATCCTCATCGCGCTCGGCGCTGTGCTGTGGCCCTTGCCGGGACCGGGCACGATCGTCGTGGTGGCCGGTGTCGCCCTGTTGTCACGTCACTACGTCTGGGCGCAGAAGCTGCTCGACCCGCTGGAGCGCAAGGCGATCGACGCCGCCAAGTTCGGCGTCGCGACCTGGCCCCGCATCTTCGTCAGCGTCCTCGGCGTGCTGTGGCTCGTGTTCCTCGGCGCCGTGTGGTGGGTGAAGCCCGACATCCCCGAGTTCGAGATCCTCGGCGTGGGCTTCGGGCCCGAGCTCCCCGCCGCCGGGTGGGGCACCGCGCTCGGCCTGTGGACCTCGGCCGTGGCCGCGCTGGTGCTGCTGGTCTACAGCATCGTGAAGTGGCGCGAGCCCCGCGACCGGACCGCGGCCGCCGACCGCACGAGCGCCGAGAGGTAGCTCTCCGGGGCGTCCTGTCCTCGACCTGTGGCCATCGTCGTCCTCATGACTGAGGATGGGGCATGGCAGAAATCGCGTGCGATGTCGTGGTGGTCGGTCTCGGTCCCGGTGGAGAGGCGCTCGTCGCCCGCCTCGCGAAGGCGGGTCTCGACGTCGTCGCGGTCGAGGCCGAGCTCGTCGGCGGTGAGTGTCCCTACTGGGGCTGCATCCCGTCCAAGATGCTGATCCGGGCCGCGAACGCCCTCGCGGAGGCTCGACGGATCGACGAGCTGGCCGGCTCGGCCTCGGTGACACCGGACTTCTCCCTCGTGGCCCGACGCATTCGCGACGAGGCGACCGACGACTGGGACGACACCGTCGCCGCCGACCGCATCACCGACGCGGGGGCCCGGCTCGTCCGCGGGCACGGCCGCCTCGCCGGCGAGCGGCGGGTCACGGTGGGCGACGACACCTACGTCGCCTCGCGCGGGGTCGTGCTCAACACCGGCACGACGCCGGCGGTGCCGCCGATCGAGGGCCTGGCCGGCACCCCGTTCTGGACCAACCGCGAGATCCTCGAGACCGAGACGGCGCCGGCGTCGCTGATCGTCATCGGCGGCGGGGCGATCGGTCTCGAGCTGGCCCAGGCCTTTGCCCGCTTCGGCACCGCGGTGACCGTGCTGGAGGTCGGCGAGCGCATCCTGGCGGTCGAGGAGCCGGAGTCGTCCGAGCTCGTCGCATCAGTGTTCGAGGCGGAGGGCATCGGCGTCCACGCCGGCATCACGATCGACGGCGTGGCTCACGACGGCGAGGTCTTCCACGTCACGAGCGGTGTGGTCACCTACGAGGCCGAGCGGGTGCTGGTCGCCGCCGGCCGTCGGTCCCGTCTGGACGACATCGGCCTGGAGAGTGTGGGCGTCGAGGCGGGCCACCACCTGACGGTCGACGACTCGATGCAGGTCACGGACGGGTTGTGGGCGATCGGCGACATCGTGGGGCGCGGCGCGTTCACCCACGTCTCGATGTACCAGGCCGAGCGTGTCGCCAAGGCGATCCTCGGGGAGCACCTGCCGGACTACGACACGAGCCTGCCGCGGGTCACGTTCACCGATCCGGAGATCGGGGCGGTGGGGATCACCGAGAAGCAGGCCCGCGAGCAGGGCCTCACGGTCCGGGTCGGGTCGACCGACCTGGCGGCCAGCAGCCGGGGGTTCATCCACGGCCCGGGCAACCGGGGACTCATCAAGCTGGTCATCGACGACGACCGGGGGGTCATCGTGGGCGCCACCAGCGCGGGCCCGGACGGCGGGGAGACCCTCTCGGCGCTCGCGTTCGCGGTGCGCGCCGAGATCCCCGTGGACACCCTCGCCAACACGATCTACGCCTATCCGACGTTCTGGCGCGCGATCGAGTCCGCCCTCTGACCGACCCCGACTGGCGCAACCCCGACCGCGAGTGGCGCGAAAATGGACGACACGCCGTCTCATTTTGTCCGGGTTGCGCCAGTCGCGGACCGGGTGGCGGCCGTCGTCGGGTCAGGCGTTGCGCAGGAGGCGGAGCACCTGGCGCTCGAGAGTACGGCTCGTGGGTGCGCCCGGCGCGACGCGTCGGTGCTCGGCCCCCACCGTGACGCCGTTCTCGAACTCGTCGACCACGCGAGGGTCGACGTATGAGGAGCGGGCGACCGCGGGAGTGTTGCCGAGGTGCTCGGAGACCTCACGCATCGCGGCAGCGGCGGCCCGCTTGCGAGCGGTCGCCGACGTGGCGGTGGAGCGGGCCAGTGCGAGTGCCGCGATCGTGGTGCCGCGCCACGTGCGGAAGTCCTTGGCCGAGTAGTCGGGGCCGAGGCGCTCCTTGACGTACGCGTTGACGTCGGTCGCGTCGAGCCACTTCCACTGTCGCCCGCTCTTGTACGCGAGCAGCCGGTCACCGCCGCCACGTCGGCGGCGCAGCTGCTCCAGCACGGCCTGCACCCGCTCGTCGCGCACGGTCACCTCGACGTGCTGCCCGGACTTCGCGGCGTACGAGAAGCCGAGGCCGCGTCCCTCGGGGTGCACGTGCTGCTTGAGCAACGTGGTGAGCCCGAAGCTGCCGTTCTCCTCGACGTACCGGTCCGAGCCGATGCGGAACATCCCGAGGTCGAGCAGGCTGAACGCGGTCGCGGACACGCGCTCGAGCGACATGTCGTCGCCGCCGAGGTCCCGCCGCGCCGCAGCGCGGTTCTGGAGCAGGGCGGCCGCGAAGCCCTCCATGCGGGCGAACTTCTCCTGGTCGCGACGTTCGCGCCAATACGGGTGGTAGAGATACTGGCGGCGCCCCGCATCGTCGGTGCCGACGGCCTGCAGGTGACCGTTGGGCACCGAGCAGATCCACACCTCGGTCCAGGCCGGCGGGATGACGAGCTGCTTGCAGCGCATGATCTGCTCGGGCTCGAGCGGCAGCCCGTCCTCGTCGAGGTAGCGGAACCCACGCCCGTGGCGGACCCGTGACCAACCGGGAGATGACGGGGACGTGCGGCGGAGTCGGACCATGGCCAAGGAGCCTTACCCGTCGCACGTCCCTCGAAACCGGGCGGCGCACGGATCAGGCGATCCGTGTGGTGTGCCGGGAGACCTCGATCATCGTGACGACCAGGGCGAGGCAGAGATCGGTGGCCGATCCCCGTCGTGGCGCGTGCTCGGCCAGCGCGGCGAGCGCGTCGAGGAGCTCGTGCCCCGCGGCGACGTACGCGCGATCGAGCACGGGCCGGGGCGTCGACTCCGCGAACTGCCGCAGGCGCTGTGCGCCGACGCGCCGTGCGACCTCGACGCGGGCGCGGTCCCGGTCGTCCAGCGTGCCGGCCGCTCCCGAGGGCGCGGCGATCACGAGCTGGGCGATCTGACCCAGCAGCCGGTTCATCCGCATGAGGTCGGCGATCACGACCAGCTGTGACGCCGGACGCCGGCTCGTGCCCGTGGGCCGCAGGGACTCGTCCCACTGCAGGTGCTCGTGCGCGGTGCGCAGCATGGACCTGCGGGTGGTCGCCCCCCGCATGACCTGCCGGGCTGCCCGCACGTCGTGCTCGAGGACGGCCTCGAGACCAAGGTCCCAGGCCTCGGCCAGGTGTCGGTACGCGTGGTGCGTGAGCTGGAGGTGTCGGTCGGCGTCGTCGGTGAGAGTCACTCCACGATCCTGCGCCGGGCTCGCCTGTGGGGACAGGTGCTTGACGCAACCCTGCCGCCGTCTTGACGCGATCCTTGCGGCCGGCCCCGGATCAGACGTCGACGTGCGATCCGAGCACGACCACCCGGTCGCGAGGCAGGCTGAAGTGGTCGGCGGCGTCGGCGGTGACGTGCGACGTGGCGATGAACAGCCGCTTGCGCCAGGTCGCCATGGTTTCGTCGGACCCGACGCGCAGCTCGATCCGCGACAGGAAGTAGGTCGCGTCCTCCAGGTCGACCGGTCCCTCGGTCTGCTCGGGACTGAGCAGCGCAAGGGCAGCCGGGACGTCCGCGTGCTCGGCATAACCGAACCGGACGATCACGCGGGTGATGCCGTCCTGCTCGTGGCCGAGCGAGTCGGCCTGGACGCGGTCGGCCGGGTCCACCCGGGGCACGGGCTCGATCTCGATCGTCGCGATGACCACGTGCTCGTGCCGGACGTGGTTGCGCTCGACGTTCGCACGCAGCGCCAGGGGAGTGGTCGTCCCTCGGTTGAGGAAGATCGCGGTGCCCGGGACGACCGCGGGCGCCTTGGCCTCGTCGTCGAGATCGTCCACGAAATCCTGCAGTGGTCCCTCCATCTGCTCACGGCGTGAGGTCACGAGCGACCGGCCGCGCTGCCAGGTCGTCATCACCGTGAAGGCGGTGACCGCGATGGCGAGCGGCAGCCACGCGCCGTGGACGAGCTTGGTGAGGTTCGCGCCGATGAACAACGCGTCGACGGCCAGGAGCGGGACCGCCGCCAGCGCCAGGACCCACGTGGGTGTGCTCCACACCCGGTGGGCGACGTAGAAGAACAAGATGGTCGTGATGGTGATCGTGCCGGTGACCGCCATGCCGAACGCGTACGCGAGCGCGGCCGAGGTGCGGAACGCGAAGACGAGCGTGAGCACCGAGATGAGCAGGAGCCAGTTGATGCCGGGCACGTAGATCTGTCCACGCGCCGACGACGACGTGTGGAGGATGCGCAGCCGCGGCAGGTAGCCGAGCTGCGCGGCCTGCGAGGTCACGGAGAAGGCGCCCGTGATCACCGCCTGCGAGGCGATCACCGTCGCGGCTGTCGCGAGGACGATCAGCGGGATCCTCGCCCACTCCGGGGCGAGCAGGAAGAAGGGGGCGCTGATGTTGTCCGGATCCTCCAGGATCAGTGCTCCCTGTCCCATGTAGCTGAGGGCGCACGCGGGAAACACCAGGAAGAGCCAGCCGGTCGCGATCGGGCGGCGTCCGAAGTGGCCCATGTCGGCGTACAGCGCCTCGGCGCCGGTGACCGCCAACACGATCGCGGCCAAGGCGAAGAACGCGTAGTGGAAGCTGCCGGCCAGGAAGTCGATCGCGTAGACGGGGGAGACGGCCTTGAGGATGTCGACGTCCTTCGTGATGCCCCACGCGCCGCACGCACCGATCGCTGCGAACCACGCGATCATCACAGGCCCGAAGAATCTGCCGACGACGGCTGTGCCGTGACGTTGCACCGAGAACAGCAGCACGATGATCGCGGCCGTGACCGGCACGATCCACGGCTCGAAACCGGGCTCGATCGTCTTGACGCCCTCCACCGCCGACAGCACCGAGATCGCCGGGGTGATCATGCTGTCGCCGAGGAACAGGGACGCGCCGAAGAGCCCGAGCCCTGCGAGCACGACCGCTGCACCGCGCCTGCCGTCGCCCAGCCAGCGGCGTACCAGCGAGATCAGCGCCATGATGCCGCCCTCGCCGTCGTGGTCGACACGCATCGCCAGCATCACGTACGTGATGGTCACGATCAGCGTGATCGACCACAGGATCAGCGAGACCACGCCCAGCACGTGGGCGTCGGTCACCGGGACGGGATGCGGGTCGTCGGGGTTGAAGACGGTCTGGATCGTGTAGATCGGGCTGGTGCCGATGTCGCCGAACACGACGCCGAGGGCGCCCACCACGACCGCGAGTCGAAGGACGTCGCGTGAGGCCGGGCGGGAAGAGGTCACCTGCTCAACCTAGGCCCGGCTCGCGGCGTAGGCCCCACATCTTGACGCGATCTTGACGCCGGTCGCCGGCAGGGGGTCTGCAGGCGTCGCAGGACGCCCGCGCTAAGAACGCGTCAAGACCCGCTAGGAGGCTGTCAAAGCCGGCGGATCCGCCCGGACCCGGCGATTGACTGACGCCCATGAGTATCGAAAGCGGTTTGTTGATCGTCCTGGTCGTCGCGCTCGTGGCGTACCTGCTGGCGGCCCTGATCTTCCCGGAGCGTTTCTGATGTCCGACACCTGGAGCGGCCTCCTCACCCTCGTCACGCTCGTGGGCGTCCTCGCCCTCGTCTACGTGCCGCTCGGTGACTACATGGCCAAGGTCTTCACGACCCCGCGTCACTCCCGCGTGGAACGACGCATCTACCGCCTCGGCGGCGTCAACGCCGATGCCGAGCAGAGCCCGCGCGCCTACGCGATGAGCGTGGTCGGCTTCTCGGTCGTCAGCGTCGTGGTCCTGATGGCCATCCTGCTCGGCCAGGCGCACCTGCCGTTCAGCCGTGACCTGCCCGGCATGCCGTGGTGGATGTCGTTCAACACGGCGAGCTCGTTCGTGGCCAACACGAACTGGCAGTCGTACGGCGGTGAGTCGACCTTGGGCTTCGCCGCGCAGGCCGGCGGGCTGGCGGTGCAGAACTTCCTGTCCGCCGCCGTCGGCATCGCGGTGGCCGTCGCGCTGATCCGTGGCTTCGTCCGCGTGCGCAGCGGCGAGCTCGGCAACTTCTGGGTCGACCTGACCCGCGGGACCATCCGGATCCTGCTGCCCATCGCCGTCGTGGGCGCCCTCGTCCTCGCCGGCAACGGCGTCATGCAGAACTTCACGGACAGGTCAGTCGACACGTTGGCCGGTCACAGCCAGACCATCACGGGCGGGCCCGTCGCGAGCCAGGAGGTCATCAAGCTCCTCGGCACGAACGGCGGCGGGTTCTACAACGCCAACTCGGCCCATCCCTTCGAGAACCCCAACGGCTTCACCAACCTGTTCGAGATCTTCTTGATCCTGCTCATCCCGATCTGCCTCACCCGCACGCTCGGCACGATGCTCGGCAACCGCCGCCAGGGCCTGACGGTCCTCGGTGCGATGGTCGCGCTCATGGCCACGTTCGTCGCGGTCGTGACCTGGGCCGAGGTCGGCGCGCACTCGCAGGCCGCCCAGGTCGCCGGGGCATCGATGGAGGGCAAGGAGACACGTCTGGGGGAGTGGGCGTCGTCGCTCTTCGCCGTGATGACGACCGGCACCTCCACGGGCGCGGTCAACGCGTCGCACGACTCCATGACCCCGGTCGGCGGCGGCATGGCGCTGCTCAACATGATGCTCGGCGAGGTCACTCCCGGCGGCGTCGGCTCGGGCATCTACGGCATCTTGATCATGTCGATCCTCACGGTGTTCATCGCCGGGCTCCTGGTCGGGCGCACGCCTGAGTTCCTGGGCAAGAAGATCGGCTCGAAGGAGATGACGTACGTCGCGCTGTACGTGCTGACTGTCCCGGCGATCATCCTCGTCGGCGTCGGAACCGCCATCTCGCTGGCCAGCACGCCGGACGCGATGGGCAATCCGGGCGGCCACGGGTTCAGCGAGGTCGTCTACGCGTACACCTCGGGAGCCAACAACAACGGCAGCGCGTTCGGCGGCATCACCGTGACCTCGGACTTCTTCCAGATCACGATCGGCCTCGCGATGCTGCTGGGCCGTCTGATCCCCATCGTGCTGGTCCTGCTGCTCGCCGGTTCATTGGCCAAGCAGGCCAAGGTGCCCGAGACCGCAGGCACCCTTCCCACCACCACACCCCTTTTCGGGGGCCTGCTCGTCGGCGTCATCCTGCTCATCACAGGCCTGACCTTCTTCCCGGCGCTGGCTCTCGGTCCCATCGCGGAGGCACTGTCATGACGTTTTCCATCCTGCTGAAGCAGATGCTGGCCCAGCTGCCGGCAGCGCTTCGCAAGCTCGACCCGCGCCACCTGTGGCGCAGCCCGGTGATGTTCATCGTCTGGCTCGGCTCGGTCGCGACCACGATCGCGGTCTTCGCCGATCCGAGCACCTTCACGATCTCCCTGGCGATCTGGCTGTGGCTGACGGTCATCTTCGGCAACCTCGCCGAGGCCGTCGCCGAGGGCCGCGGCAAGGCGCAGGCTGCCTCGCTGCGCGCGGCCCGTACCGACACGATCGCGCGCGTCGTCGGGCCCGACGGCACCGAGTCGTCAGTGCCCGGCACGCAGCTGAAGGTCGGTGACCTCGTGCTCGTCGCGGCGGGCGAGGTCATCCCCGGCGACGGTGACGTCGTGGTGGGAGTCGCCTCGGTCGACGAGTCGGCCATCACCGGCGAGTCCGCCCCGGTGATCCGGGAGGCCGGCGGCGACCGGTCAGCGGTGACCGGCGGCACGAAGGTGCTGTCGGACGAGATCACCGTCAAGATCACGTCGGCCCCCGGCAGCACGTTCCTCGACAAGATGATCGCGCTGGTCGAGGGCACGTCGCGCCGCAAGACCCCCAACGAGATCGCCCTGTCGATTTTGCTGGTCAGCCTGACGCTGGTGTTCGTCCTCGCGGTCGCCACCCTGGCACCGATGGCCGACTACGCCGGAGCCCCGCAGGACCTGACGGTGCTGATCGCGCTGCTCGTGTGCCTCATCCCCACCACGATCGGAGCGCTGCTCAGCGCGATCGGCATCGCCGGCATGGACCGCCTCGTGCGGGTCAACGTGCTGGCCATGTCCGGCCGCGCGGTCGAGGCCGCGGGAGACGTCAGCACGTTGCTGCTCGACAAGACCGGCACCATCACGTACGGCAACCGGCAGGCCGCCCGCTTCGTCCCGATCGGCAGCGTCACCGACACCGAGCTGCGCGACGTCGTGCGGCTCTCCAGCCTGGCCGACCAGACCCCCGAGGGACGATCGATCGTCGCGCTGGCGCTGGCCGAGGGCGCGGACGACAACGACCTGCCGCAGGGTGCGTCGTTCGTCGAGTTCACCGCGCAGACCCGCATGTCGGGTGTCGACCTCGCGGACGGCACCCAGATCCGCAAGGGCGCGGGATCGGCGATCCACGGCTGGGTCGGCGGGACGATGCCGTCGCAGCTGACCGACGTCATCGAGTGGATCTCCAGCGACGGCGGCACCCCGCTCGTCGTGGCGTCCAAGCACGGCGACACGAGCACCGTGCTTGGTGTCATCCACCTGAAGGACGTGGTCAAGGAGGGCATGGTCGAGCGCTTCGCCCAGCTGCGATCGATGGGCATCCGCACCGTCATGGTCACCGGCGACAACGCCCTCACCGCCAAGTCGATCGCCGCCGAGGCCGGTGTCGACGACTTCCTGGCCGAAGCCACGCCCGAGGACAAGATGGACCTGATCCGCAGGGAGCAGGCCGGGGGACGCCTGGTCGCGATGACCGGCGACGGCACCAACGATGCGCCGGCGCTGGCCGCCGCGGACGTCGGCGTGGCGATGAACACGGGCACGTCGGCGGCCAAGGAGGCCGGCAACATGGTCGACCTCGACTCCGACCCGACCAAGCTCATCGACATCGTCGAGATCGGAAAGCAGCTGCTCATCACCCGCGGCGCGCTGACCACGTTCTCGATCGCCAACGACGTCGCGAAGTACTTCGCGATCATCCCGGCGATGTTCATGGTCGCCTACCCGTCGCTCGACGCGCTCAACATCATGGGGCTGGCCACTCCCCAGTCGGCCATCCTCTCGGCGGTCATCTTCAACGCCTTGGTGATCGTGGCGCTGATCCCGCTGGCCCTGCGCGGCGTCAAGTTCCGTCCTGCGTCCGCCTCGGCGGTCCTGCGGCGCAACATCCTCGTGTTCGGCGTCGGTGGCGTCATCGCACCGTTCATCGGCATCAAGCTCATCGACCTGCTCATCTCCACCATCCCAGGAATCGGGTAATCAGCATGATCAAAGACTTCGGCCGTCAGTCCCTGGCGGGACTGCGCATCCTCCTGGTCTTCACCGTCATCCTCGGCATCGTCTACCCGGCGGCCGTCTGGGGACTCGGTCGGACCGTGCACCACCAGACCGACGGGCAGCCGGTGACGATGGACGGGCGGGTCGTCGGCTCGGGCATCATCGGTCAGAACTTCGAGGGCGACGAGTGGTTCCACTCGCGTCCGTCGCCCAACGACTACGACACCCTGGCCTCGGCTCCCTCCAACCTCGGGCCGTCCAACACGGATCTGATCGCGGCCATCGAGGAGCGTCGTGCGGCGGTCGCGAAGACGGAGTCGGTCGATCCGTCCGAGGTCCCGCCCGACGCCGTCACGGCGTCCGGGTCGGGACTGGACCCCCACATCTCTGTGGCGTACGCCGACATCCAGGTCGACCGGGTGGCCGAGGCCAACGGACTGAGCGCGTCTGCGGTCCGGTCCCTGGTCGACCGCTTCACCGAGGGGCGCTCGCTCGGCTTCCTCGGCGAGCCGGGCGTCAACGTCCTGCGGCTCAACGTGGCCGTCAAGGACGCCGCGACGCAGGCGGCGAGCTGACTGTGGACTCCCGAGGCAAGCTCCGGGTCTACCTCGGCGCTGCCCCGGGAGTCGGCAAGACGTACGCGATGCTCGACGAGGCGCAGCGGCGGGTCGCCCGGGGGACCGACGTGGTCGTCGGCGTCGTGGAGACGCACGGCCGCGAGAACACCGCCAAGGCGCTCGCCGGCCTGGAGGTGGTGCCGCGGCGGTCCATGGACTACCGCGGCACCACCTACCTCGAGATGGATCTCGACGGCGTCCTCGCGCGGCGGCCCGAGGTCGTGCTGGTCGACGAGCTCGCGCACACCAACATCGGCGGCTCGCTGCACGAGAAGCGGTGGCAGGACGTCGAGGCGATCCTGGCAGCCGGCATCCACGTGATCACGACAGTCAACATCCAGCACCTGGAGTCGCTCAACGACGTCGTCGAGGCCATCACGGGACAGCGTCAGCGCGAGACCGTGCCTGACCGGGTGGTGCGTCAGGCCGATGCGATCGAGCTGGTCGACATGAGCCCGCAGGCACTGCGTCGGCGCATGGCGCACGGCAACATCTACAGCCACGACAAGGTCGACGTGGCCCTGGGGCAGTACTTCCGTGAGGGCAATCTGGCCGCGCTGCGGGAGCTCGCCCTGCTGTGGCTCGCCGACCGGGTGGACGAGGGGCTCGACCAGTACCGCGAGAAGCACGAGATCGACTCCACCTGGGCCACCCGCGAACGCATCGTGGTCGCGCTGACCGGCGGACCGGAGTCGGCGGCGCTGCTGCGCCGGGCCGCCCGCATCGCGTCCCGCGGGTCCGGAGGAGAGTGGATGGCGCTCTACGTCGCACGTCGCGACGGGTTGTCCGGGGTCACCCCGGACCAGCTGCTCAAGCTCCGCAGGACCACCGAGGACCTCGGCGGCACGCTGCACACCGTCGTCGGCGACGACACGGCCACGGCGATCCTGGACTTCGCTCGTGCCGAGAACGCGAGCCAGGTGATCATCGGGGCCAGCCGCCGTGGCCGGCTCTCGACCCTGCTGCGCCCTGGGGTGGGCGAGCTGGTCATCGCCGCGTCGGGCGACATCGACGCGCACGTGGTCACCCACGACTACGCGCGACGCAAGAACACGACGGTGCGCGCCTCCAGCAACCTGAGCCGCGGGCGCCTGTACCTGGGATACGCCTTCGGCATCCTGGCGCCGCTGGTCGCCAGCGAGCTGCTGGTCCTGACCGATTCCCTGCACGGCCTGCCGACCGAGGCCATGGTCCTGATGGCGGTCGTCGTCGGCACCGCGCTGGTGGGCGGCATCGTCCCGGCGATCATCTCGGCCGTCGTCAGCAGCCTGGCGCTCAACCTCGTCTTCACCCCGCCGTTGTGGTCGCTGACGATCGCCGATCCCGAGAACGCCTTCGCGATCGGGTTGTTCCTCGTGGTGGGCATCGCGGTCGCCTCGGTCGTGGACCGCGCCGCCCGCAACACGGTGCTGGCCCGCAAGGCGCGGGCGGAGTCCGACGCCCTGACCGTGCTCGCCCACAGCCTCCTGCACGCGGGTGACGACGTGGAGACCCTGCTGGCGAGCGCATGTGAGCTGTTCGGGGCCAGGGGTGCGGCGGTCTTCGGCGCCGTCGACGGTCGGCAGGAGGTCATGGCCGCGTCGGGTGCTCCTCCTGCCTCGTTGGATTCCGCAGACGTCACGGTCTCGATCGACGAGTCCACGACGCTGGCCCTCTGCGGACGAAGGCTCGACGCGTCCGACCGGCGTCTGCTCAAGGCGTACGCCGCGCACGCAGCCGTCCTGGCCGAGCGGACCCGAGCCCACCAGGCCGAGACGGAGCGGGCCCAGCTCGCGGTGGGCAACAAGACACGGACCGCGCTCCTCGCGGCCGTCTCGCACGACCTCCGCTCGCCCCTTGCGGCGGTGAAGGCGGCGGCAGGCAGCCTGCGCAACACGGACATCCGGTGGTCCCCGGACGACGAGGCGCAGCTGCTCGAGACGATCGAGGACTCCGCAGACCGGCTCAACGCGCTCGTCGTGAACCTGCTCGACATGAGTCGCATCCAGACCGGCGCCGTCAGGCCCACCCTCACCGAGGTCGACCTGGACGACACGGTGCACCAGGCGATCGGCACGGTGGCCGAGGGCAGCCGCATCGCGGTGCGCCTGGATGAGTCGCTCGTCGCGCTCGCCGATCCGGGCCTGCTGGAACGTGTCGTCGCCAACATCTGCGAGAACGCGATCAAGTACTCACCGCCGCCGGCGCCGATCACGGTCGACGGGTCCCGGACGTCTCGGGGCGTCGTGATCCGGATCGCGGACAGCGGCCCGGGCATCGCCGAGGAGAACCACGAGCGTCTCTTCGCGCCGTTCCAACGCCTCGGCGACGTCCCGGCCGGGGACGGCGTCGGCCTCGGGCTCGCGGTGGCCCAGGGCCTCACCGAGGCCATGGGCGGCACCCTCACCGCTGAGGACACCCCGGGCGGGGGACTCACCTTCGTCCTCGAGCTCACCACACCTCAGGAGCAGTCATGACCCTCGTGCTGACCGTCGACGACGATCCGGCAATCCTTCGCACCTTGAGCATCAACCTGAAGGCGCGGGGCTACGGCGTGGAGATCGCCACCGACGGTCGTTCGGCGCTGCAGATCGTCCACGAGTGCATGCCCGACGCGATCCTGCTGGACCTGGGCCTGCCTGACCTGGACGGCATCGCGGTCCTGCGCCAGGTCCGGTCCTTCAGTCAGGTGCCGGTCATCGTGGTGTCCGCGCGGGCCGAGTCCGACGACAAGGTCGAGGCGCTCGACCTCGGCGCGGACGACTACGTCTCCAAGCCGTTCAGCATGGAGGAGCTGCTCGCGCGCGTGCGGGCCGCGACGCGGCGCAACATCACCGGTGCGGTCGAGCCGGTCGTGCAGGTGGGCGGGCTGCTGATCGACTCGGCCGACTCCAAGGCCACGCGTGACGGCGTGATCATCCACCTCACGCCGACCGAGTGGAAGATCGTCTCGGTGCTCGTCCGCAACCGCGGGCGGCTCGTGCGGCAGGCGGACCTGCTGCACGAGGTGTGGGGACCCGGCTACGAGCAGGAGACGAACTACCTGCGCGTGCACCTCGCGAGCATCCGGCGCAAGCTCGAGCCGGACCCGGGCGAACCGCGGCTCTTCATCACCGAGGCAGGTCTGGGCTACCGGTTCAATCCCGCATGAGCCTCATCGACAACGCGATCTACGTCGGCGGGCGACGCATGGCCAACCCCGAGACCCTCGAGGCCACGTTCGAGCTGTTGCGGTCGCAGCAGGGGATGGCCTGGATCGGGCTCTACCGGCCGGACGTCGCCGAGATCTGCGCGGTCGCGGCCGAGTTCGAGCTGCACCAGTCGGCGGTCGACGACGCGATCGCCGCCCACCAACGTCCCAAGCTCGAGCGTTACGGCAGCACCTTGTTCGCGGTCCTGCGACCTGCGAGGTACGTCCAGGAGACCGAGAAGGTCGAGTTCGGCGAGCTGCACGTCTTCGTCGGGCCGGACTTCGTGGTGACCATCCGGCATGCCGAGTCGCCTGATCTCGGCCGGGTGCGGCGGGACCTCGAGGCCGATGCGGAGCTGCTCCGTGCCGGTCCGGAGTCGGTCCTGTACGCGATCATCGACCAGGTCGTCGACGAGTACGCGCCGGTCCTGCGTGGGCTCGAGGACGACATCGACGAGATCGAGGACCAGCTGTTCCGTGGCGAGGCCACGGTCTCGAGGCGGATCTACGAGCTCGCGCGTGAGGTCATCGAGTTCCAGCGGGCGACCCACTCCTTGCTGAACATGATCGCGTCCCTGGAGGACGGCTTCGACAAGTACGGCGTCGAGCACGAGCTGCAGCACCGCCTGCGCCTCGTACGGGCGCACTGTGCCCGCATCGCCGAGCGCGCTGACTCGTTCCGGGCGATCCTGCAGAATGCGCTCACGGTCCACAGCACACTGATCAGCCAGCGGCAGAACGACGAGATGCGCAATCTCGCCGAGACGAGCCTCGCGCAGAGCGAGGAGGTCAAGAAGATCTCCGGCTGGGCCGCGATCCTGTTCGCACCCACGGTGGTCGGCACGATCTACGGCATGAACTTCGAGCACATGCCCGAGCTGGCCTGGAGATTCGGCTTCCCGTCCGCGCTGGCGGCGATGGCCCTGACGAGCCTCGTCCTCTACGTCGTCTTCAAGCGGCGGCGCTGGCTGTGAGACGTCAGGCGCAGAGGGGGCGATCGGGGGCCGAGCTGCGCAGATCGGCCACGATCAGCTGGGGATCGACCTGGATCGTGACGATGTCCAGGGGCGCGAGCAGCGCATGGAGCGCGCCCTCGCTCAGCCTGATCCAGTCCCGTCCAGGCTGGACTGCCTCGAGCGCAGCGATCGAGCTGAAGGCGATGCCGACCCGCGTGCCGCTCTTTTGACGGGCCGTCATCAGGGTGAGGGTCCCGAGCGGCGAACGGCGGACGGGGACGACCAGAGTCTTCATGCGGTGGTGCTCCTCGAGCCGGTGACGTGCTGACATCACGAACGTAGGACCGCTGCGGGACGGGCGGAAGCACCTTCACGCAACCTTGACACGACCTTGGCGAAAGTGTCGACGTCGCGCGTCTCGAGGTGGCGAGTGCCATGGAGTGCCCTCGACAGGAATCGAACCTGTGGCCTACCGCTTAGGAGGCGGTCGCTCTATCCGACTGAGCTACGAGGGCGTGGGTGTCAGGCTATCGGGCCTTGCCCCGAGCACCTACGATCGCCCTGTGCCCTGTCGTCCCCAGCCTCCGTCATGCCCGGGGCGTGAGTCGTGAGGCGGCCCCTGATCGGGCTCGCGATCCTGACGCTGATCCTGGGCACGCTCGCGGCGTGCGGGGCGCCGGCCGACACCGCGGCGTCGGGCGCCGTGCAAGCCGGCTGCACGACCGCGCGCCCGCTTCCGGCAGGTGACACGGACCGCTCGATCGTCGTCGGCGGTCGCGAGCGGTCGTACCTCCTGCACGTGCCGCCGGGCTACCGGCCGACCGAGCGCACCCCGCTGGTGCTGATGTTCCACGGGCTCGGCGGCGATCCCCGCACCGTGCTCGAGTCCACCGAGATGGGGGTGATGGCCGACAAGGCCAACGCGATCCTGGCGGTGCCGCTGGGTCGCGGCAAGCCCTCGCAGTGGCACTTCCGCTCACCCACCTCCAACCCGCGGTCAGACCTCGCCTTCGTCCGCGCGCTCGTCAAGCAGCTGAAGAAGGACGCGTGCGTCGACTCCTCGCGCACGTACGCTGCAGGCTTCTCCAACGGCTCTGCGCTCACCCTGGCGCTGGCGTGCGACGCGTCGACGCAGTTCGCGGCGTACGCGGCGGTGTCGGGCCCCTACTACGAGCCGCAGTGCGCCGAGGCGCCCCCGGCCTCGATCGTCTACTTCCACGGGACGGCCGACACGACCGTGCCGTTCAAGGGCGCCAACACGGTGATCGGCCACCTGCCGCCGGTCAACGACATCATGTCCCAGTGGGCGAAGCACGACCGCTGCCCCTCCGACGGGGCCACGACCCGGGCGACGAGCACGGTGCGGCACTTCGCCTGGGCCGGCTGCGAGGACGGCACGTCGGTCGAGATCTACGCGGTGGTCGGGGGCGTGCACGGATGGCCCGGCGGCGGCCCGATGTCACCTGGTCGCACCTCCCGCACCAAGGACAGCCCGGTGGACGCGACGGCGCTGATCTGGAAGTTCTTCGCCCAGCATCCCGCTGGTGGACAATAGGTCCATGAGCAACCAGCAGGTCGTGGTGACGCGATGACCAAGCCCATCGAGACCTGGCTGACGGACATGGACGGGGTGCTGGTCCACGAGGAGAAGGCGATCCCCGGCGCGGCGGAGTTCATCGGGCGGCTCAACGAGACGGGTCGCAAGTTCCTGATCCTGACCAACAACTCGATCTTCACGCCACGCGATCTCTGCGCACGGCTGCGCGCCGCGGGCATCGACGTGCCCGAGTCCGCGATCTGGACCTCGGCCCTGGCGACCGCGAAGTTCCTCTCCGAGCAGCGCCCCGAGGGCACGGCGTACGTGATCGGCGAGGCCGGCATGACGACCGCGCTGCACAACGTCGGCTACATCATGACGAGCAGCGCACCGGACTACGTCGTGCTGGGGGAGACCCGGACGTACTCGTTCGAGGCCATCACCCGGGCGATCCAGCTGATCGAGAAGGGTGCCCGGTTCATCGCGACCAATCCGGACGCGACCGGCCCCTCGCCCACGGGCTCGCTGCCCGCGACCGGATCGGTCGCGGCCTTGATCACGAAGGCGACCGGCGTGGAGCCCTACTTCGTCGGCAAGCCCAATCCGCTCATGATGCGCAGCGCCCTCAACCAGATCGAGGCGCACTCGGAGGTCACGGTGATGATCGGTGACCGGATGGACACCGACGTGCTGTCCGGTCTCGAGGCCGGGCTGCGGACGTTCCTCGTGCTGACCGGGTCGACCCCGGCCAGCGCGGTCGACCGCTTCCCGTTCCGGCCGACCGAGATCTACTCCTCGATCGCCGACATCGTGCCTCTCGTCGTCTGATCTGCCCGACGCGCAGTTGTTACCTGCGGGTAACGCATCCGGGGCGAAATTTGTTATCGTTTCGTAATCTCCTGACCGGGCCCACAGGTCCATGAGGGGGACGCCCGGGCCGTTCGTGCCTGGGCAACTCACCAGGGAGCGAAGCGTGAAGGTTTTTCTCACGGGTGCGAGCGGAGTGATGGGCCGATCGTCCATCGAGGCCTTGCACCAGGCAGGTCATGACGTGGTCGGGCTGGTCCGGACCGAGGAGCACGCCGCCATGGTGGCCGCGACGGGCGCCCAGCCGTGGAAGGGTGACCTGTACGACCGGCAGACGCTCGCGGCCGGCATGGCCGGGTGCGACGCCGTCGCCAATCTCGCCACCAAGGTCCCGGTCGGCGCCGCCGCCCTCAGGCCCGGATCGCTCAAGGCGATCGACCGCATCCGGCTCAACGGGTCCCGGGTCGTCGCGGACGCCGCGACGCGAGCCGGCGTCGGGCGCCTCGTCCAGCAGAGCCTCAGCTTCATCTACGCCGACCAGGCGGACGAGTGGATCGACGAGCACAGCCCTGTCGACGTGACCCGCGCGACCGAGCCGGTCGTCGTGGCGGAGGACAACGTTCGCGCGTTCGGCGACCGGGGCGGCGTCGCGGTCAGCCTGCGCTTCGGGCTGATCACCGGGGACGACGCCAACACCGCGTGGCTGTTCCGCCGTGCGGCGGCCGGCAGGTCCATCGGACTGGGGAGGGAGGACACGTGGATGCACGTCGTCCACCCCGACGACGTGGGCACGGCCGTGGTCCACGCGCTGTGTGCCCCGGGGGGCTACTACAACGTCGGCTCCGAACCGGTCCAGCGGCGCGACTACGTCGACACGATCGCCCAGGCAGCCGGCCGCACGGGCGGGCACTTCCTGCCCCCGTGGATCCTGCGCCTCGGCGGCGAGAAGCTCGAGATCCTCACGCGTTCGCAGCGAGTCAGCTCGCACCTGTTCAGCGAGCGCACGGGGTGGCACCCGCGCCATCCCCAGCTCACGTCAGCGTGGTTCGATGAGCTCGTCGAAGCCTGACCGCGCCGAGCAGGAGCGCCGCCGCCGGGCGGCCGAGCTGCTCGGGGACCTCCTGCCCAGCACGACCTCCGACGAGACCGACGAGGGATGGGGCGAGCGTGGGGCGAAGTCCCGCGACGAGGAGTACCTCCGCGACGTCCCGCCCCACCACGGCTGAGCCGGGAACCGGGCTAGAGCTGGGTCGTCCCTCCGGGGCGGCTCTTGAGGGAGTCCCGGATCTCGCGCAGCAGGGCGATGTCCTCGCTGACGCCCTCGGGCTCGGGCTCCTTGCCCGCGTCCCGCCTCTCGTTGATCTTCTTCATCGGCACGACGATGAAGAAGTAGACGACGGCCGCGGTGATCACGAACGTGATCACGGAGTTGATGAAGCCACCGACGTCGACCAGGGTCTCGTCGTTGCCGCTGAAGATCTTGAACCCGAGCCCGTTGGCGGAGTCCCTGCCACCTGCGGCCGCGAGCAGCGGGTTGATGAACGACGAGGTGAACGAGGACACCAGCGCCGTGAACGCAGTGCCGATGACGACAGCGACCGCCAGGTCGACGATGTTGCCGCGCAGCAGGAAGTCCTTGAATCCCTTGAGCATGGTGCCCCCTCTGTGGGTTCGATGGGTGGCTCGACCCTAGCGAGAACTCCCAGCGTGAACTAGGGACTCCCGGGGGTGGACGTGATCACGCTGAACCGAGACGTCAGCCCCGCCCCGGCCAGCCTGAGCGCATTCTTCTCGGTGGTCACGAGGCCCAGGGCGGTCGCGTCGGAGTCGTCGTCGGACGGCACGGTCACGACCTCGACGTCGCGGGCGACCACGCTCGCCTCGCTCTCGCCGTCGGGGTCGACCGCGACCACGTCGACCCGGTCACCGACGCGTACGGCTGCTGCACCATCGGCCCGGTCGACCCGGATCGTGGTCAGCACGGCCCCGGCCCCGTAGCCCGACAGGGAGCCGGCCCGCACGATGCGGAAGTCCGTGACGACCTCGCCTGCGCGCATCGGGCCGGCGACCCGGCGGCCGACGGCCTCGGCCCGCTCAAGGGCGTGTGCCGGCGCCACGGCCGCGGGCACGACGGTCGTGCGCAGGTCGCCGGCTCCGATCACGTGCCCGCTGAGGAGATCGCGGTGGACCACCTGCACCCGTACGCCGTCGACGTCGTGGCGAAGCGACGTGAGAGCGGCGAGGACTGCGAGACCCGCGAAGAGCGCGGCGAGCAGACGACGGTGCTCGAGCACGAGCTCCTGGATCCGGTCCATGACCGGACTCTAGGCAGGTCCGGCCGGACGGTGCCGCCCGTCGTCCACAGGTCAGGCCCGCGGAGCGGACGTCAGGCGGCGGAGTCGCTGCCCGATGTGGAGGCCGGGGTGGACGCGGCCGGCTTGCTGTCGCTCGAGGACGTCGACGCTGCGGACGACGAGCTGTCGCCCGAGGACGAGGACGAGCCCGACGAGCCCGACGAGCTGGACGACGTGGAGCCCGAACGGCTGTCGGTCTTGTAGAAACCCGAGCCCTTGAACACGACACCCACGGCGTTGAACACCTTGCGCAGATCGCCCCCACAGGTGGGGCAGACGGTCAGCGCATCGTCGGTGAAGCTCTGCTGGACCTCCAGCGCTTCTCCGCAGTCCTTGCACTGGTACTGGTACTTCGGCACGACTTGCTCCCGCTCGATCGAAAATGCTTCCCAAGGGTACAGTTGGCCCCACCGTGACCGAATCCGTCCCTCCCGGAGCCCATCGATGACCGAATGGCTTCTCCTGGCCACGTCCCTGCTCCTCATGCTCGCGTGCGGCATCTTCGTTGCCGCGGAGTTCTCCTTCGTCACGGTCGACCGTGCCACGATCGAGCGCGACGCCGAGGCAGGTGACCGGGGCGCGCAGGGCACCTTGATCGCCCTGCGATCGCTGTCGACCCAGCTCAGCGGCGCACAGCTCGGCATCACGATCACCAACCTGGCGATCGGCTATCTGGCCGAGCCGGCGATCGGCAACCTGCTGCGCGATCCCCTCGAGGCCGCGGGCCTGGAGGGCGGCGCGCTCCGGGGCGTCTCGTACGGCATCGCGCTCGTGCTCAGCACCGTCGTGACGATGCTCGTCGGCGAGCTCGTGCCCAAGAACTTCGCCCTGGCCCTGCCGCAGCGCACCGCCGCGATGACCCAGCTGCCGCAACGCCTGTTCACCAAGGCGATGGCGTGGCCGATCCGGCTCCTCAACGGCATGGCCAACGCGATCCTGCGGGCCCTCGGCGTCGAGCCGCAGGAGGAGCTGCGTTCGGCCCGATCGCCGGTCGAGCTCCGCTCGCTCGTGCTCCGCTCCGCGATCGAGGGCGCGATCGACGACGAGACGGCCGACCTGGTCGCCCGCAGCATCGCGTTCGGCGACCGCACCGCCGCCGACGTCCGCACCCCGCGCGTCCGCGTGCACTTCCTGGAGGGGCGCGACACGGCGCACGACGTCATCGAGGCGGCGCGGCAGACCGGCCACTCCCGGTTCCCGGTCATCGGCAAGGGACCCGACGAGATCCTGGGCATCGTCCACGTCAAGGACGCGGTCGGCGTCGACCTGAACCGCCGCCGCAACGTACGCCTCGTGGACATCCTGGTCCCGGCGACGACCGTTCCGGACAGCATCGAGCTGGACCCCCTGCTCTCGGTGCTGCGCGAGCAGGGCATGCAGATGGCGATCGTCGTCGACGAGTACGGCGGCACTGACGGCGTCGTGACCCTCGAGGACCTCATCGAGGAGATCGTGGGTGACATCGCCGACGAGCACGACCGGCTCTCCTCCCGCAGCCGGCACCGCCGTGACGGCACCTGGTCGCTGTCGGGCCTGCTGCGTCCCGACGAGGTCGAGGAGCAGACCGGCATCGCGCTCCCCGAGGGCGAGGACTACGAGACGATCGCAGGTCTGATCCTCGAGAAGCTCGGACGCATCGGCGTCCGCGGCGACGTCGTGGTCCTCGACATCGACCGCACCCCCGACGACGACGAGGACGATCCCGAGCCGCTGCACGTCGCCCTGACGATCGAGCGGATGGAGGGGCGCCGGATCGACCGCGTCTCCCTGACGGTCATCGACGACGAACCGGCCGACGCGACGACCACGGGGGCCACGTCATGAGCGACTGGGGAGGCGTCGCACTGACGTTCGTGCTGCTGGCGCTCAACGCGTTGTTCGTCGCGGCCGAGTTCGCGCTGATCTCGGCGCGGCGGACGCAGCTCGAGCCACGCATCGCGGCGGGCTCACGTCCCGCCCGCATGGCGATGCGGGCGATCGAGAGCATCACGCAGGTGATGGCCGCCGCGCAGCTCGGCATCACGATCTGCTCGCTGGGCCTCGGCGCCGTGGGAGAGCCCGCGGTCGCCCACCTGATGGAGCCCGTGTTCGAGGCCGTCGGGATGCCCGAGAACTTCGTCCACCCCGTCTCGTTCATCATCGCGATGACCCTGGTCGTCGGTGCGCACGTGGTCCTCGGCGAGATGGTCCCCAAGAACCTCGCGCTCGTGGGACCCGACCGGGCTGCCTTGTTCCTCGGCCCGTTCATGCTCGGCGTCGTGTTCGTGCTCAAGCCGTTCGTCGTGGTGCTCAACGGGACCGCCAACCTGGTCGTGCGGCTGTTCCGGGTCGAGCCGGTCGACGAGGTCTCCTCGACGTACACGCACGACGAGGTCGCCGGCCTGGTCGAGGAGTCCCGCCGCGAGGGTCTGCTCGACGAGGACGAGTACGGTCTCGTGTCCGGTGCCCTCGACTTCTCCGACGGCACGATCGACCAGGTGCTGCTCCCGCGCGACGGCCTCGTCACGATCCCGCCGAGCGCCACGCCGGCCGACGTCGAGCAGGCCTGCGCCCAGACCGGCTTCTCGCGGTTCCCGGTCGAGGACGAGGACGGTGACATCACCGGCTACCTGCACATCAAGGACGTGCTGGAGACCGACGAGCGGTCGCGCCTGGTGACGATCGCCGACAAGTGGCTGCGCCCGCTCGCGACGGTCGCGGCCGGTTCGGGGCTCTACGAGGCCCTGCGGACGATGCAGACCCGCGGCTCCCACATGGCGCGCGTGGCCGACGAGAGCGGCACGGTGCTGGGCGTCATCATGCTCGAGGACGTCCTCGAGGAGCTCGTCGGCGAGATCCGCAGCAATCGGCCCGCGGCCGGCCGCACGTCCTGAGCGACCGCGGCCGGGTCGTGGTCCAGACTGTCTCCGTGCGCCGCCTCCTGATCGTCATCTCCGGTCTGCTCGCCATCGTCGTCGTCGGGGTCGCGATCTTCTCGTTCGTGACGGTACGCAAGTCGTTCCCCGACACCAACGGCCAGGTCCAGATCTCGAGCCTCGCGGGCGACGTGGAGGTCAAGCGCGACGGTCTGGGCATCCCGCAGATCTACGCCGACACCCCCGAGGACCTGTTCCTCGCCCAGGGCTACGTGCACGCGCAGGACCGGTTCTACGAGATGGACTTCCGCCGGCACGTGACGTCCGGCCGGCTCGCGGAGCTGGTGGGGGACGCGGCCCTCGACACCGACAAGTACGTGCGCACGCTCGGCTGGCGCCGGGTGGCCGAGAAGGAGGTCGCCCTCCTCGACGACACGACGCTGTCGTTGCTCAAGGCGTACGCGCGCGGCGTCAACTCCTACATCGACAACCGGTCGAGCTCCGAGCTGTCGCTGGAGTACGCGGTCCTGGAGCTGACCGGGCCGGACTACACGCCCGAGCCGTGGACGGTCGTGGACTCGCTCGCCTGGATCAAGGCGATGGCGTGGGACCTGCGCAGCAACATGACCGACGAGATCGACCGCGTCCTCGCCACCGAGAAGCTGACCGTCGCGCAGGTCGAGGAGCTCTATCCGGACTACCCGAAGGGCCACCGCACGATCGTCGGCGACGAGGGCACCGTCCGTGACGGCGCGTTCACCGCACAGGCGCCCGCCCCGACCCAGGAGGGCCTGGCGCGCTCGGCGGTCACGTCGCTGAAGAAGGCCAGGTCGAGCGCAGAGGCGCTGCCGGCCCTCCTCGGCATCGGCGACGGCATCGGCTCGAACTCCTGGGTCGTCGACGGCGACCACACGACCACCGGCGAGCCGATCCTCGCGAACGACCCGCACCTCGCGCCGTCGATGCCCGGCATCTGGTACCAGGTCGGCCTGCACTGCCGGACCGTCGACGAGGCCTGCCCGTACGACGTCGCGGGCTTCTCGTTCTCGGGCCTGCCCGGTGTGGTCGTGGGGCACAACGCCAAGATCGCGTGGGGCGTCACGACGATGTACGCCGACGTGGCCGATCTCTACCTCGAGCGGGTCACGGGCGACACGTACGAGTACGACGGGAAGCAGGTGCCGCTGAAGACCCGCCGCGAGACGTTCAAGATCGCCGGCGAGGAGTCGCAGACCATCACGGTGCGATCGACTCGTCACGGCCCGATCCTGTCCGATCTCGACGAGGACGCCGAGGACGTGGGCGAGGCCGCGCAGAAGAATGCGACCCGCGGCTCGTACGAGGTCGCGCTGCGGTGGACCGCGCTCACGCCGGAGCCGACGATCAAGGCGGTCTTCGCCCTGGGCCGGGCCCAGGACTGGGACGACTTCCGGGCCGCGGCGAAGCTGTTCACGGTGCCGTCGCAGAACCTGGTGTACGCGGACGTCGACGGCAACATCGGCTACCAGTCCCCGGGCACGATCCCGGTCCGTCGCCAGGGCGACGGGCGCTGGCCGGTGCCGGGCTGGGACCCCGCCTTCGAGTGGAAGGGCTCGATCCCGTTCGACGAGCTGCCGAGCGTCCTCAACCCGGACGAGGGCTTCATCGTCACGGCCAACAACAAGGTCATCGGGGACCAGTACCCGAAGCTGCTGGGGGCGGACACCGCCGCGGGCTACCGCTCGGAGCGCATCCGCGAGCTGATCGAGTCTCGGATCGGCAAGGGCGGCAAGGGCCTGGACGTCCAGGACATGTCGAGCATCCAGAACGACACCTACAGCGCGAACGCCGCTCGTCTGGTGCCGGCGCTGCTCAAGGTCGAGCTGGGCAGCCGCTACCACCGCCAAGGGCAGGCCACCCTCGAGAAGTGGGACCTCAAGCAGGACGCGGACTCACCCGGAGCGGCGTACTTCAACTCCGTCTGGCGCCACCTGCTGGAGCTGACGTTCCACGACGAGCTGCCCGAGGCCGTGTGGCCCGAGGGTGGGGAGCGCTGGTTCAACGTCGTGAGCGGCCTGCTCGACAAGCCCGGCAGCCACTGGTGGGACGACGTCTCGACCCCCGAGAAGGAGTCGCGCGACCAGATACTTTCCACGGCGATGCAGGACGCCCGCGACGAGCTGACGATGATCCAGTCGCGCAATCCCAGCCAGTGGCGCTGGGGGACGATGCACAAGCTGGAGCTGGTCAACCCGACGCTCGGCGACTCCGGCGTCGGGCTGGTCGACAAGCTGTTCAACCGTGGCCCGTACCGCGTCGGCGGCGGCGGCGGCATCGTGGACGCGACGAGCTGGGACGCGACGGAGGGCTACGAGGTCACGTCCGTGCCGTCGATGCGGATGATCGTCGACCTCGCGGACCTGGACCGGTCACGCTGGATCCAGCTCACCGGCGCCTCCGGACATGCGTTCCACGACCACTACGTGGACCAGCAGGAGCGGTGGCGCAAGGGCGAGACCGTGCCGTGGGTGTTCGGCCGCCGAGCCGTCGAGGACGCCACCGACGACACCCTGACCCTCACGTCGCGCGGCTCGGCCTGACGCGGAACAGGCCCGAGGGGGTCACGGCCATCTGGACGGGGACGTCGTGGGCCTCGTGGGGGACCTCGGGCAGCAGCTCGTCGGTGAAGACGATCGCGCACAGGGGTGCCGTCGTGGCCGCGAGGGCCCTGTCGTAGTAACCGGCCCCACGTCCCAGCCGGTGACCTGCGTGGTCGACCGCCAGGGCCGGCAGCAGCACGACGTCGCAACCCGCCAGCGCGTCCGCGCCGAGGCGCGGGCCGTCCGGCTCCGCGATGCCCATTGGGGTCACGGTGAAGGACCCTGCCGGGTCGTGGACGGCCCAGTCGAGCGTTCCCCCGGGCAGGCTCACGGGCACCACGACCTCGATGCCCCGCTCGTGCAGCCCCGCAAGGGTCGGGGCGGTGCCGGGCTCGGACGGCATCGAGAGATAGCAGGCGACCCGGCGGGCGCGGACCACGGCCGGCATGGCCAGCACGTGCAGCGCGATCGCCTCGGCCGCCTCGGCACGCTCAGCCCCGGTCATGGCGCGTCTGCGGGCGAGCAGCGCCGTGCGCACCTGTGCCTTCGTCACGGCCTGACGCTAACCTATGGGCGCGGACGAACAGGGAGATTTCGTGAGCGGAGGCGCTGACATGGACGGACTCGAGCAGGCACGGCAGCGGATGACGGACGCCGGGGTGCCGCAGCGCGCGATCGACGTCTTCGCGTCCTTCTACGGCCAGCTGCAGCAGGGCGAGACGGGCATGATCCGGGAGTCGGACGTGGATCCCCTCACGGACATCGACCACGCGGGCGCGATCACGCTGAGCGACGAGCAGTGCCGCGAGGCCGCGTCGGTCACGGCCGTCATCAAGCTCAACGGCGGTCTCGGCACCTCGATGGGCCTGGACCGCGCCAAGACGCTGCTGCCCGTCCGGCCCGACCTCAGCTTCCTCGACGTCATCGCCGGCCAGGTGCGCCACGTCCGTGCGGAGCTCGGCGTCACGTTGCCGCTGCTGTTCATGAACAGCTTCCGCACGCGTGACGACACCCTCGCCGCCCTCGCGTCCTACGACGACCTCGAGGTCGAAGGGCTTCCCCTGGACTTCCTGCAGAACCGCGAGCCCAAGCTGCGCGCCGACGACCTGACGCCGGCCGACTGGCCCCAGGACCCCTCGCTCGAGTGGTGCCCGCCGGGACACGGCGATCTCTACACGGCGCTCGAGGTCTCCGGCATCCTCGACGCCCTGATCGACGCGGGCTACCGCTACGCGACGGTCTCCAACGCCGACAACCTCGGCGCCGCGCCCGATCCGGCCATGATGGGCTGGTTCGCCGCCTCCGGAGCGCCCTACGCCGCCGAGGTCTGCCGCCGCACGCCTGCGGACGTCAAGGGCGGCCACATCGTGGTCCGCAAGAGCGACGGACGGCTCGTCCTGCGCGAGACCGCCCAGACCGCCGACGAGGACGCGGCCGCCGCCGCGGACCCTGACAAGCACCTGTACTTCCACACCAACAACCTCTGGTTCGACCTGCACGTCATGAAGGCGACGCTCGAGGCGCGCGACGGCATCCTCGGCCTGCCGCTGATCCGCAACTCCAAGACGGTCGACCCGACAGATCCGTCCTCGACCAAGGTCGTGCAGATCGAGTCCGCGATGGGTGCTGCGGTCGAGGTGTTCGACGGCGCCACCGCGATCGAGGTCGACCGCTCGCGCTTCCTGCCGGTCAAGACGACCAACGACCTGCTGCTGCTGCGCTCGGACGTCTACGGCGTGGGGGACGACTTCCGGGTGCGGGCGACGGTGCCCACGCCGCCCCTGATCGATCTGGACCGCCGGTTCTACACCACGATCGCCGACTTCGACGCGCGGATCCCGACCCCGCCCTCGCTGGCCGAGGCGACCTCGCTGACGGTCCGTGGCGACTGGCGTTTCGGCCGCGACGTCGTGGTGCACGGTGACGTGACGCTCGACGACACGGGCGCCGCCGAGAGCGTGGCATCCGGGTCGCGGTTAGGCTGATCGGCATGTCGACAGGAGGATCCGACGACGGATCGGAGCAGGGTGCGTCGCCGACCGGGCCGGGTACCCAGCCCACGCGGCCCCGCCCCGCCAGCATCCGCGAGGGTCTGCTGACCGTCGAGGACCACCTCGAGAAGATCCTGCGGGGCGTCGGCCCGCTGGCGGCGTACGACCAGCCGCTCGTCGAGTCGCTAGGACTGCCGCTGCACGAGGCCTTCGTGGCCCCCATGGACCTGCCGCTGTTCGACAACTCCTCGATGGACGGATATGCGGTGCGTGCCGAGGACGTCGCCGCGGCCGACCGCGACCACCCCGTCATGCTCCCTGTGGTCGGCGAGATCCAGGCCGGCTCCGCGCGACCGTTCGCGATCAGCGCAGGCACCGCGGTCAAGATCATGACCGGGGCCCCGATCCCGCGCGGCGCCGACGCTGTCGTCCCGTTCGAGGACACCGACCGCGGCAACGCCCGCGTCCAGATCTACGCCCCGGCGCGGCCCGGGGCCCGCATCCGGCCGAAGGGCGACGACGTCACCAAGGGCGACGTCGTGCTGCCCGAGGGCACCGTCCTGGGCCCGCGCGAGATCGGCCTGCTGGCCGCGCTCGGGGCGCCCCGGGTCAAGGCCCGCCCGCGACCGCGGGTCGTCGTGATCTCGACCGGCAGCGAGCTGCGCGAGCCGGGCACCCACCTCGACTACGACTCGATCAACGACGGCAACAGCTACATGCTCGCCGCAGCCGTCCGCGAGGCCGGCGCGATCTGCTATCGCGTGGGCGCCGTCGACGACAACCCCCGCACGTTCCAGCGGGTGCTGTCCGAGCAGCTCGTGCGCGCGGACCTCGTCGTCACCAGTGGCGGGATCAGCAAGGGCGACCACGACGTCGTCAAGGAGACGCTCTCGGCCCTCGGCACGGTCGAGTTCAACGAGGTCGCGATGCAGCCGGGCAAGCCGCAGGGATTCGGGCGGGTGTTCGACGAGCAGACGCCGATCATCACCCTGCCGGGCAATGCCGTCTCGGCCTACGTCTCGTTCGAGGTCTTCGTGCTGCCGGCCATCCGTCGAATGATGGGCCGCACCCCCTATCGCCGGCCCATGGTCCACGCGGTGCTGGCCTCGGACATCCAGTCACGTCCCGGTGTCCGGCAGTACGTCCGCGGCGTCTTCGAGGTCACCCACCGCGGTGCGAAGGTCACCCCGCTGGCCGGTGCCGGCTCGCACCTGATCGGCACGCTGGCCAAGGCCAATGCCCTCATCATCGTCGGCGAGGACCAGACTGCCCTCAACATGGGCGACACGGTCCGCACGCTCGTGCTCGACAGGCCGTTCTAGTGGCTGACCGGCTGACGCACGTCGACGACTCGGGCGCGGCCCGCATGGTCGACGTCACGGCCAAGCAGGTCACCGCCCGCACCGCGACCGCACGCGGTCGCGTCGAGGTCAGCGCCGAGGTCGTCAGGCTCCTGCAGGGCGAGGGCGTGCCCAAGGGCGACGCACTCGCGGTCGCCCGCATCGCCGGCATCATGGCCGCCAAGCGCACGCCCGACCTCATCCCGCTGTGCCATCCGCTGGCGATCGGCGGCGTCGAGGTCGACCTGGAGGTCGACACGACCCCTGAGGGGCAGGGCGTGGTGCTGGTCGAGGCCACCGTCCGCACCGCGGACCGCACGGGAGTCGAGATGGAGGCCCTCACGTCGGTCAGCGTCGCGGCCCTGACCGTGGTCGACATGGTCAAGGCGGTCGACAAGCTCGCGCGCATCACCGACATCGAGGTGGTCGCGAAGTCCGGCGGCAAGAGCGGCGACTGGCGCCGATGAACGGCTCACCACGGGCGGCGGTCGTCGTCGCCTCCAACCGCGCCGCTGCCGGGGTCTACGAGGACGAGACGGGGCCATTGATCGTCGAGGCGCTGACGTCGTGGGGCTTCGAGGTCGCCGAGCCGGTCGTCGTCGGTGACGGCGACCCCGTCGCGACCGCGATCGCCGCCGCCCTCGCCGACGGGGTCTCCGCGGTCGTCACCACGGGCGGCACCGGCATCAACCCGACCGACCGCACGCCCGAGGCGACCCGCCCGCTGCTCGATCGCGAGCTGCCCGGCGTCGCCGAGGCCGTGCGGGCGCGTGGTGTCGCGGCCGGGGTGCCCACCGCCGCCCTCTCGCGGGGGCTGGCCGGTGTCGCCGGCAGCGCGGTCGTCGTCAACCTCCCCGGATCGCGGGGTGGCGTCAAGGACGGGCTCGCGGTGCTGGCCGAGATCCTGCCGCACGCCGTCGACCAGCTGCACGGCGGCGATCACCCGCGGAGCGACTCCTGAGCCCCGGCTGGCCCGTCGAGCTGCAGCACGGCTCGGTGGGCGTACGTCCGGTGCGCCGCCGTGACGCCCGCGCCTGGGCCCGGCTTCGCGCCGACAACGCCGACTGGCTCGGCCCGTGGGAGGCCACACTGCCCCGCGAGGCCGGGAGCCCCGCCAGCTCGTACGTGGGCATGATCAGCACGCTGCGACGTCGCGCGCGGCTCGGGCACACGATGCCGTTCGCCCTGACCTGGGACGGCGAGCTGGTCGGCATGCTGACGGTCAACGGGATCACGTGGGGATCGGCCCGCTGGGCCAACATGGGCTACTGGGTCTCTCGCAGCCACGCAGGTCGCGGGATCACGCCCATCGCGGTCGCGCTGGTGTGCGACCACCTGCTCACCACGGTCGGGCTGCACCGCGTCGAGATCGCGATCCGCCCCGAGAACGCAGCAAGTCTGCGGGTCGTGGAGAAGCTCGGCTTCACCGAGATCGGGGTGGCGCGTCGGTTCCTGCACATCGCGGGGGAGTGGCGCGACCACCGGATCTTCCAGATCCTCGCCGAGGACGTCCCCGGTGGCTTGATGGCCCGGGTCCAGGCACCCGGACAGGAGCCCGGCGGGTCCTGACCCGTCTCGCCCGGTCCCGCCCGCCACACCCGTCACAGACTTCTCCCGCGACACACGCGGCGGGTGCGGACGATCGGGGTCGCGACGGCCTAGGGTTTTGACCGTGGGTCCTAGCAGCGGGTTGATCATCGCGTTCGTCGTCGTTGTCTGGGCGGCGTACTTCATCCCGCTCGCCCTGCGCCGCTACGACGACGCCACCAAGAACGAGTCGGTCGAGACGACCGGGACGCTCAGCCGCGTCGTCACCAAGCCGTCCGCGGCCACGCAAGCGGCCGCACCTGCGGCTCCCGCCGCGTCCGTTCGTGCGCCCGCCGCCCCCAAGCGCGACCTCGATCGTCCCGCCGCGAGGCTGGCCGCCCGCCGCCGCCGGCGCACCCTGCTGACCCTGCTCGGCCTGACCGCCGTCGTGGCCGTCCTGGCCGTCACGGGAGTCCTGCCGACCCTCGCGATCGCCGCCCCCGTCGCACTCGTCGCCGCCTGGCTCGTGGCCTGCCGCATCCAGGTGCGCGGCGAGCTGGGCATCGTGCGCGAGAAGAAGCCCCGCACGGGCGTGGCGACGTCGGACGCTGCACCGAGCGCCAGGACCAAGAGCAAGACCGCCGCCAAGGTCACGCCCCGGCTCAGCCCCGACGAGGAGGAGACGGTCATCGTCTCGGGCCTGTTCGAGGACATCGACCCGGGCCGCAAGCACGAGATGGAGGTCGTCGACCTCGAGGCGGATGCGCTCGACGACCAGATCGTCATCGCGGTGCCGTCGGTCTCCTCCTCCGGCGAGGCCCTCTGGGACCCGCTGCCGGTCACCCTGCCGACCTACGTCACCAAGCCCCGCGCCGGCCGCACGGTCCGCACGATCGACTTCTCGCAGCCCAACACGTGGACCTCGGGCCACATCGAGGGCGAGGAGGTGGAGCTGCCGAAGCGGGCAGATGACACGGGAGAGGAACGCCGCGCGGTGGGCCACTGACGGGCCTGATAAAGTTGCGGAGCACTCGCTCGTTGGGTGCGTGAAGGACCAGCACTGGGGCATTGGCGCAGTTGGTAGCGCGCTTCGTTCGCATCGAAGAGGTCAGGAGTTCGAATCTCCTATGCTCCACCAGTGGAAGAGGCCCGACCGTCACCGGTCGGGCCTTCTTCATCTTGTCGGGAGACACACGACGGCCACCCCTGGATCGCCACCGTCCCTCATCTGACGCTGGAATCGACGTCCGCCGACGACCCGGGAGGTCCACATGCACGACTCGCCTCACCGTCACCGGAACGGGGTCAGGCTGCTACTCCTGGGCGCCGCCACAGCAACGCTCCTCGGAGGTTGCGGAATCACCGAGTCCGAGCCCTGCTTCACGTCGAAGCCGATGGCTGAGGGAGCGAAGCAAGACGTCTCAGTCCTGGTCGTGACCAAACCCGGACTCGACGTGAACATCGTGGGGACGCTCGACGTCGACGGCGGTCTCTACACGACACCGAGGAAAGACCTCGGCCCGGAGACGGACGTCCCCGTCGGCACCTACGACGGAACCGTGACCAAGTCCGACGGGCGACTCGTGCTGAACTACGAAGGCGAGTCGGTTCGGCTGGTCGGACCGATGGGGTGCGACTGACCTCGGTCAGCGGTCTGCGACTCACTTGCCGCTGTAGACAGGGAAAGCGGCGAGCTTGCCGTAGTCCCTGGCGTCGAGGTCGCGCAGAGCGCTCATGTCCTCGTCGCTGATCGTGAAGTCGATCTGGGCGTTGCTGCGCATGTGATCGGGATTCGCGGTCTTCGGCAGCGAGACGGTCCCGAGCTGGATCGTGTACCGGATGCACAGCTGCGGCACCGACACCCCGTACCGCTCGGCAATCGCTGCGACGGCGGGGTTGCGCAGGATCTCGCCGTGCGCGATCGGCGAGTACGCCTCCACGAGGATGTCCCTGCTCCGGCAGTACTGGATCAGCTCGGTCGGGGTGTTGCCGGGGTGCACGAGGATCTGGTTCACGTGTGGGACGACCGTGCCGCGGGTCAGGATGTTCTCCAGATCGGCCTGCAGGAAGTTCGACACCCCGATCGCCCTGATCCGGCCCGCCGCGTGTGCCACCTCCAGCGCCTTCCATGCCTGGAGGTTGCCGTCGGCGTAGTCGCCGCCGCGGAAGTCGGCCCACGGCTGGGGCGCGTGGATGAGCATCAGATCGATGTGGCCAAGACCCAGCGTGTCCAGCGATCCCTCGATGGCGGTCACGGCACCGTCGTGGTCCTTGATCTCGGCAGCGAGCTTGGTCGACACGAACAGCTCATCGCGGGGGACGCCGCTGGTGCGGACGCCCTCGCCGACGCCGCGCTCGTTGCCGTAGGCCTGGGCGGTGTCGATGTTGCGGTACCCGATCTCGATCGCGGCACGGACGGCGTCGGCGGCCACCGCATCGTCGATGAACCACGTGCCGAGCCCCAGCTTGGGGATCTGGACGCCATTGGCGAGGGATGCGGTCTCGTTCAGGATGCTCATGCGTCTCTCCGTTCCTCGGAAGGGTGCCCTGCGCCGGGCAGCCGGGGGGCCTCCACCGTCGCGGCCTTCGGGCCGGCACGGCGCCGGTTCCATGGAACGCCTGTGTGCCGGGCCTGGGAAGGGTCCAGTGGCCCGGCCGGAAGGGCCTGCCTCAGCCGTGCGCCCGGCGCCGGGTGACGAGCCGGACCGCGCCAGCGACCACGACCGCGACGGCGGCCCAGGGGAGCAAGCGGCCTGCGACCTCGACGACGGCGTTGACCGTCGTGACGAGGCCGTTCCAGCCGTCCCGCAGACCGCCGGAGAATCCGCCGGGCTCGACCGAGTCGACCCGCGGCTCCTGCGCGAGGTCGATCGTGATGGTCGACAGCTCGACCTGCCCGGCCAGTGAGCGTCGTTGCGACTGCAGGCTCTCCAGCTGCTCCTGCCGCTTCGTCAGGGCCGACTCGGCTGAGATGACCTCCTTGCTGGTCTCGCTCGCGCCGAGGATCGACTCCAGGCGATCGACCGAGATCTCCAGTGCGTCGATCCGTGCGTCGAGGTCCTGCGAGACCGAGGTGACGTCCTGGTTCTCGAGCGAGACGTCCTCGACGGTGCCCTGCTCCTCCAGACGGGCGATCGTGGCGGCGACCTTCGTGGCCGGCACGCGGACGCGGAGGGTCGCCGTGGCGTCCTGGCCGTCTCCGCTCTCGCTCCGGTCGTCGACCCGCCCGCCGATCCCCTCGACGTACGTGCTGAGCCGCGCCGCGACCTGACGAGGACGGGTGACCGTCACCGAGACCGAGCCCGTGGTCACGACCTGTCGGTCCGCGTCGGGCACAGCCCGGTTGGTGGTCCCGCCGAGACGCTTGTTGGTCCGCGCATCCGCCCTGCCGCCCGCGGCGTCGGAGCCCTCGCTGTCGAGCGACGATGAGGACTCGGAGCTGGAGGAGGCCTCAGAGCTGGACGAGGACCCCTGCAGGTCGATCGACGAGAGCGCATAGCCGCCCACGCCGACGACCAGCACACTCGCAGCAGTGAGACCGATCGCGCGTCGGGCCCGACGGCCGCGTCGCCTGATGTCGCGGTCGACCGCGGTCATGACGCTTCCGCGCATGGCCTCGATGCGGTCGTCGTTCAGTCCGGGGCTCGTCATGATGTCTCCCTCATGGATCGCAGGTCGGCGCGGAGCCGGGTGCGCAGGCGCGAGAGCCGGTTGCGGACCGCCGCGTGGCTGACGCCCAGCTCGCGCGCCGCCATCTCGTAGGTGTGGTCACCCTCGACGCACAGCTCGTAGAGCCGCCGGTCCGCCGGGGTGAGGGCCGCCGCGGCCTTGTCGATCTCCGCGCGGACGAGGCCGGCTTCGACCTCGTCCTCCACGGTCATGTCGGCCGGCGCCTCTGGGTCCAGCTCGCGAAACGGCGTTCGCATCCTGCGGCGTCCCGCGTTGAGGGCGGTGAACCGCGACGTGACGAGCAACCACGGCAGGACGGACTCGTCGACGACCGTGATCGTGCGGATCTTGCGCCACATCGTGATGAAGACGTCCTGGGTGACGTCCTGGGCCTCGTCGGCGTCGTGCACCACCGCGTAGGCCTGCCAGTAGACCGGGCGGACGTGCCTGTCGTACAGCAGGCCGAACGCGCCCCGGTCGCCGGCAGCGGCCCGCACGAGGAGATCCCGGTCGGTGGCGGCCGTGCCGTGCTCGGTCGTCGGTGGTGCGGTCACCGGGCGGCTCCGATCTGTGCGGGTGTGCAGACATGTCTCTGCCCCCAGATGTCGGGACGTGACCCATCGTCTCGCGCGGGACGGTCAGGCGGGGTGCGGTGGCGGGAGGTCCCAGTCGGCGATCGGGACGGGTTCGGGACGTCGTGTGTAGCGGTGCCCCGTGTGGGTGGTCCATGCGAAGACCCCAGGTGTGGGCTGTCGCAGGTCGATGAGGCCTTCGGTCTTGAGCCGGTGGGCGCGGCGGTTCAGCGGGCCGGTGTTGGCGGCGTGGGTGGGCGCGGGCCAGGGATCGGTGTGGTCGCTGTCGCAGTGGGCGGCGGGCACCGAGCTGGTGGGGAACACCGAGGTGCCGTCGCGAAACGCCAGGACTTGTCGGAGGCGGGCGGGGGCGAAGCGGCCCAGCCACTGCACGGTCAGCAGGTTGCCGATGTCGTCGGTGACCAGGCGATACAGGAGGCTGTGCTCGTCGGCCACGGCCTCGCGCACGATGAAGGCGGGGATGGTCGCGGACCGGTCGGTCAGCTCGCCGGGGGCGTCGCTGAAGCCCAGCAGCGATGACAGGGGCACGGTGATCCCGATGACCGCGCGGTAGCCCAGGGCTCCGTCGCGGCGATCCAGCAGCACGTCGCACACGATGTCGGCGCGGGCCTGGTCAAGGGTCCGGGGGTCGTCGGAGGCCAGTGCGTGGGCGGCAGCGGTGAGCCTTTGGGCGATCGCCGCGGCCTCGGTGGCCGGGATGTCCACGGTCAGCCGGGTCATCGCGTCGCCCAGGGGACGCAGGCGCACCGCCCGGTCGGCACGGGCGGTCTCGTGACGGGCGCGGGCGGCGTGGGCCTCGGTGCGTTCGACCCACCGGTCCAGCCACCGTGACAGCTGGCCCGGGGTGCGGCCGCTCGCGGCGTCCACGGCTTGGCCGTCGAGGTCGACCCGGGAGGTGGGATGGGTCAGGCGCCGGGCGGCCCGGTCGATCTCACCGACCGCGCTCGTGCTCAGGCGTCCGTCGTGCCAGGCCTGCCAGACCGTGGGCATCGTGGACCGCAGCCGCCGTGCCTGGGCGATGCGCCGCTCGATCGTGGGCACCGGCTGGGTCAGTGCGAGCGACAGCTCGTGGACTGCGGCATCGGCCCGGCGCGGGCCCGGGGCGCGGTCGACGTAGTCCACCAGATCGGCGGCCTCGGCAGCGTCGAGGGAGGCCATGGCCTCGCGGCGGATCACGATCTGATCGATCATCTGGCGGTCGTCGAGCACGGGATCCTCCTCTCCTTGCAGCCTTTCCTTCACTCTAGGGACGGGCTCCGACACCTCATCCGACGCTCACCGGCACGGGTGGATCATTGTCAGCGAGGTTTACATTCGCTACGTTCATGTAAAGCACATCTCCGAGAGTGCACGAGAGGAACAGATGACGATCGAGGCCACCGTCGACGGGACGGTCATCCAGTGGCGTGACCGCAAGCGCCACCTGTGGGTCATCGGGGCCATCGTCCCGCTGATCCCTGTCGCGATGTGGGGCATCTACGCCGTCACCGACTCAACCCTCGCGTGGTACTTCGGACCGTTCTTCATGTTCGTGGTCGTCCCGCTCGCCGACCTGGTGGCGGGCCGGGACGGCGAGAACCCGCCTGACGAGGTCCTCGAGCAGCTCGAGGAGGATCGCTACTACCGATGGGTGACCTACTTGTTCATCCCTGCGCAGATCGCCGGACTCGTCTGGGGTGCGTACCTGCTCGGCGGTGGCACTCTGCCGGGCATCGAGGACCCCTTGACGATCGCCCAGAAGATCGGCCTCTCGCTCGGGCTGGGCATGGTCGCCGGGATCGGCATCAACACCGCGCACGAGCTGGGCCACAAGAAGCAGGAGCACGAGCGCTGGTTCGCCCGCGTCGCTCTCGCGCAGACGTTCTACGGACACTTCTTCATCGAGCACAACCGCGGCCACCACGTCCGCGTCGCCACCCCCGAGGACCCGGCGAGCGGCCGCCTCGGCGAGACCGTCTGGGAGTTCATGCCGCGCACCGTGACCGGCAGCCTCAGGAGTGCGTGGGAGCTGGAGAAGAAGCGCTTCGGACGCCTGAAGACGTCGCACTGGTCGCCGCGCAACGACGTGCTCAACGCGTGGGCGTTCTCGGTCGTCCTGTGGGGTGCGCTCATGGTCGCCTTCGGCTGGCAGATCCTGCCGTACCTCGTGCTGCAGGCCGTCGTCGGCATCTGGCTGCTCGAGTCGGTCAACTACCTCGAGCACTACGGGATGAAGCGCCAGAAGCTCGCATCGGGCCGCTACGAGCGGGTCAACCCGAGCCACAGCTGGAACTCCAACAACATCGGCACCAACGTGCTGCTCTACCACCTGCAGCGTCACAGCGACCACCACGCCAACCCGACCCGCCGCTACCAGGCCCTGCGGGACTTCAAGGAGGCGCCGACGTTGCCCACGGGGTACGCGGGCATGATCGTCCTGACGTGGGTGCCGCAGATCTGGAGGTCGGTGATGGACGAGAAGGTGCTGGACCACTACGACGGCGACCTGTCCCGCACCAACCTGCATCCGCGCACCGCAGCGCGCTATCGGCGCCGCCACGCGGGGGCGGGAGCCTGACGTGGCACAGTTCATCTGCCCGAACTGCGAGTACGTCTACGACGAGGAGCGCGGCAACCCCCGCGAGGGGTGGCCCGCCGGCACCCCGTTCGCCGACGTCGACCCCGATTGGACGTGCCCCGACTGCGGGGTGCGCGAGCAGGTCGACTTCCTGCCCCACACCACCACCCCAGGAGATCTGTCATGAAGCGTTGGGAATGCCAGCAGTGCGGCTTCGTCTACGACGAGGCGGAAGGCTGGGTCGAGGAGGACATCCCGCCCGGCACCAAGTGGGAGGACATCCCTGACGACTGGACGTGCCCCGACTGCGGTGCGGCCAAGGCCGACTTCGTGATGGTGGAGCTCTGAGCGCTCGATGACCCACCGCACCGTCATCGTCGGAGCCGGCATCGCCGGCGTCAGCGCCGCGGCCGCCCTGCGGTCCGCCGGCTACGACGGCACGATCGACCTGCTCGGCGACGAGCCCGGCCTGCCGTACCGACGCCCTCCGGTCTCCAAGGAGATCATCCGCGGTGACAAGACCGCGGACGAGGTCCGCATCAAGAAGGCCGAGTGGTACGAGCAGCAGGGCATCGCGCTGCGCACGGGCGTCTCGGTGACCTCGATCGACACCGAGGCGAGGGCGGTACGCCTCAGCGAGGGCGAGCCGCTGCTCTACGACCAGCTGCTGCTCGCGACGGGTGGTCGGGCCCGCAGCCCGTGGGACGCGGACGGCGTCCGCACGCTGCGTGGTCTCGCCGACGTCCCGAGGCTCAAGGACGAGCTCTCGGCGCGCGGGCCGGTCGTCGTGGTCGGCGCGGGCCTGATCGGCTCGGAGATCGCCGCCAGCGCCCGCGAGCTCGGCTGCGACGTGACGCTGCTGGAGACCGCCTCCCTGCCGCTCCCGCGCCTGCTGCCGACTGCGCTGGGGGAGATGTACCGCGACCTGCACAAGGCCGAGGGCACCGACCTGCACACCGGTGTCATGGTCTCCTCGATCCAGGACGAGGCGGGCACCACGGTCGTCCGGTCCGTCGACGGTCGCACGTGGTCCGCGCCGGTGGTCGTGGTCGCGGTCGGCATGGAGCCCAACGTGGAGCTCGCGGACGCCGCGGGCATCGGCATCGCGCCGGCGTCCGAGGGCGGCGGGATCCTGGTGGACGACCGCGGCCGGACGTCCGCCCCCGGGGTCTTCGCTGCCGGCGACGTCGCCAACCAGCCCAACGGGGTGCTCGGCGGGCGCCATCGCGTCGAGCACTGGCAGGGTGCCCAGAACCACGGCACCGCGGTCGGCAAGGTCATGGCCGGCGGCGACGGTGCATTCGTCGAGGTCCCGTGGTGCTGGTCGGACCAGTACGGCGTGAACCTCCAGGTGGCGGGCTGGCCCCAGGGCTCCCACGACATGGTCGTGCGGGGATCGATCGGCGATCGCGACTTCATCGCCTACCTGCTCGACGACGGCGTCGTGCGGGGTGCGGTGTCGATCGGCAGGCCGCGCGACGTCCGCACCGCGCGGGCCTGGATCGCCGACCACGCGAGGCTCGACGAGGTGCTGGACCCCGAGGCCGGCGCGTGACGGTCAGGGTGCGGCTGCTCGACGCAGCCCACGCGGTCATCGAGTCGACCGGCTGGTCGACGGTCACGATGGCGGCCGTCGCCGAGGCCGCCGGAGTGAGCAGGCAGACCGTCTACAACGAGTTCGGCACCAAGCGCGGACTGGCCGAGCAGCTCGCCCTGCGCGAGCTCGACCGGTTCCTCGGGGTGGTCCGGGAGCGCATGGCGGCCGCCGACGACCTCCTCGACGGCATCCGGTCCGCGTGCGAGGGCGCGCTGGAGATGGGCCGGCGAAGCGTGCTGGTCCGTACGGTCGTGGGCTCGTTGCCCGGGGAGCACGACACCGACCTGCTGCAGATCTTGACGACCGAGTCGGGCGAGATCGTGGAGGCCGCGGTGCTGGTGGTGCGCCAGAGCATCGAGGAGCTCTTCGCGCCGACACCGTTCACGAGCGACGAGCTGGAGGTCGCGGTGGAGTCGGTCGTCCGCCTGGTGCTGTCTGCGCTCACCCGCCCCTCGAAGCCCCCCGCCGAGGCCGCGGACGACATCGCCTGGCTCGTGGGGCTGGCCCTGCGCGGCGCGGCCGCCCGGGGCTGAGGGGGGACGCGGGTCAGGGAGCCGGGATGTCGGGCACGTCCGCGGACGGGACGTCGTCCGTCGCCGACGGATCGGCCGGGGCGGTGGGGTCGGCGGGAGACGTGGGATCGGTCGGGTCCGCGCCGGGGCTGACCGGCGCGGCGGTGCCGTCGCCCGTGACGTAGACCAGGCGGCCGTCCGCGAGGCGGTAGACCGTGCCGACGGGCGTGCCGCGGCCCACGGTCTTGACCCCCTCGTCGGGGACGTCCTCGACGGTCTCCCCGGGCTTGACCGTCACCTCGCCGAGAGCGGGCTTGGTCAGTCCGCCCTCGTTGACCGCCCCGGACAGGCCCAGGGACGACAGCGCGGCGATGAGGAAGCCCACGGCCAGGACGATGCCGATGTCGAACATGTTGACCAGCCCGTCGAGCGGGTCACCGGCCTTGTCCTGGTGGACGCGGGCCCGCGGCGTCACCTTGATCATGAGGAGACGTCCGTCCCGCTCGGGGCGGGGGCCGCCGGCGGAGCGGGCGGCACGAGCGGCGGGAGCGAGACGGTCTCCGAGCTCGTGACGGGTCGCGACGGCGTGGGCGGGACGCTCGGCGTGATCGTGCCGGTCGGGGCGATCGAGGCCGCAGCGGAGCCGTCGTCGGTCAGGATCGCCGCGACGTACTCGAGATCGGAGAAGTCCTGGCCGTAGAGGCGCTCGCGGAGCAGCGACAGGGCGAGCGCGATGACGCCGATGAGGATGCCCAGCACGGTGATGCTGAACGCCAGGCGCAGGTTCTCGGTCAGCGCGTCGACGTCGCCGCGTGCCAGTCCGTCCAACGCCGGGGCGAGCGGGATGAGGGTGCCCATCAGGCCGAGGGCCGGGCCGAGGCGGACCAGGAGGCGGGTGCGGCCGAGCCGGGCCTGGCGGCCGAAGTCGAAGTCCGCGAGCTCCTTGGCGATGCGGGTGTCGGCGCCCGGCTTGTCGACCGCGCCCACGAGCACCTTGAACGCCTTGCCGACGGGCCCGGACCACGCGACGGTCTGCAGCAGGGCCGAGGCCTCGTCCATGCGCCGCTCGTCGACCGCGCGACGGGCGGAGGCGCCGGCACGGGCGAGGGCCGAGAACGTACGGCTGCGACGCTTGATGAGCTCGGTGATGAGTGCCCCGACCTCGACCAGGACGACAGCGAGGGCGAGCAGGGTGAGGATCACGACCGGGAGCTCGAGCACCTCCGCGACGCGGAAGATGAAGTCGTAGATCTTGTCGCTCATGCACGTCTCCTGAGTGGGCGCAGTCGGTTTCGGAACCATCGTGTCTCACTCGCGGCGCCGGCGCCGACGAGCAGGGCGATCGTGAGACCCGCGAGCACCCAGGTCGCGACGCGCTTGCGGAGCGACGCCTCGGACGCGGGAGTGGGCCGGCTGGTGTCCTGGGTCCCGGGGATGGCCTCGGGGGATCCGCCGGGCACGATCTCGGCGCCCGCCAGCACATAGCCCTCGACCTCCTCGAGGCCGTCGTCGACCGGCGCGGTCTCGGTCGGCTCGTCGTCGGGGATGTCCTGGTCCGGAGAGATGTCGGACGGCGGGTCGAGAGGCTCCGGTTCGATCGGGGCCGGGTCGTACGGCGGGACGTATCCGCCGCCACCTGTTCCCCCGCCGGTTCCGCCCCCGGTTCCGCCACCGGTTCCGCCACCGGTGCCGCCGGAGTCGGGCGCCTTCGGGGGCTTCGGTGGCTTCTCGACCTTCATCTCCACCGCGGACGAGCGACCGTAGGAGCCGTTGGCGCCGTAGACGCTCACGGACACGGGGTAGGTGCCCTTCTTGGCATAGGTCTTGGACGGGCTCTCGCGCTTGGTCCCCTTGACCGAGCCGTCGCCGAAGTCCCACCGCGTCCTGATGATGCGGGTGCCGGGCTCCTTGGCGTACGAGACCGAGAACGTGTTCTTGGTCTTGGTCGTCACGTCGGTCTTGTCGACCTTGACCGAGGGCTCCAGGAGCTTGCCGGTGGTGTGGAACGTGAGCTCGAGGGGGCCTGACACCTTGAAGATGTCGGAGATGTTGACGTCCTTGTTGGCGTCGCGCAGCGGTCGGACGTAGCCGATCTGGTCGCCGGCCAGGTAGACCGCCGGGGGGAGGCTGTCGTCGAACGGGTAGTCGGCCTCGGCGGGGTCCGCGAGCTCAGCGTCGGAGAGGACCGAGGGGATCTGGCTGGCGTTGGGCGTCTCGGAGAAGGTCGCCGGCCTGCCTGCCTCGGGGTGCAGCTCGCTGATCTTGGCCAGCAGCGCGTGCAACGAGATGCCGCGCTTCGCCTTGACGGTCGGACCCTCCGAGACGTCGCCGGCGACGTTGCGGCGCTTGTAGTACTGCCGCGTCTCGTCGAAGTCCGACCATTCCTTGATCTGATCGGCCGTGACGGCGCCCCGGTAGAGGGTGGTCTGGTTCCCGTCGACGGTGCGGACGACGTTGACGATGACGCACGCGGTGCCACCCGTGCACTCGGCGGCCGAGACAGGTGACGGGGCGAGGCTGAGGCTGGTGCCCGCGAGGGCCAGGGCCGCGACCAGCGCGGCGGAGCGACGGCGTACGAGGCGCATGGGTGGACCCCCTCCGATCGCGCTGTGGATGTGCCTATCTTCCATCATCCCCGCGATGTGGGCGAGACGGGTGGTCTTGAAGTGACCCGTGGGACCCCCCGGCAACCGTAGGATGACGCGCGGGGTCACAGGAAGGCGGGGGATGACGGTTCGTACGCGCGCCGAGCGACGCTACGAGGTCCTCGTCATCGCTGTCGCCGTGACTGCGATCTGCTTCCGGACGTTCCAGTGGCGCACGGGTCCGCCGGACCTCAATGTCGTCGCGATCATCGCCCTGCTGCTGGTGCCGCTCGCGGTGCGTACGCAGATCACGGTGTCGCGGGGCGAGACGCGCCTGACGCTGGGCATGACGGCGGCTGTGCTGTTCTCGGCGGACGTCGACCGGCAGGCCTCGATCCTGCCGATCTGGGCGATCCTGGTCGCCGGCTCGTACGCGCTTTTCCACCGCGACGAGACCTGGGGACAGTTCCGTGCGGCGGTGCAGATCCTCGGCGGTGCGGTGCTGCTGCGGGTCGCGGAGGTCGCGGACATCGACTTTGCGCCGTTCGACCGGGTGTTCGCAGGCCTCGTGGCGTACTTCGTGGCCATCTGCCTGCTCGAGATCGTTCGTGCCCGCCTCGCGGCCCCGACCGGGGACGGCCACCCGCTGCGCCTGCGGTGGACCTGGGCCCTCGTCATCGGGCTCGCAATGTTCTACCTCGGTTGCGTCCTGGCGGCCCTTCGACGCCTCGAGGCCGGTCTGCACCTGCCTCTCGTGCCCAGCTTCATCGTGTCGATGGTCGGCCTCGGGGCGGTGGCCATCGGGCTCACGATGCGCAATCGCGAGCTCAACCGCAGTGTCGCGGCGCTGTCGCGCGCGGCCGTGGCCATGCCGTGGCGCCGCGACGAGATCGACGCGTCCCTCGGACGGTGGGGTGCCCAGGGCATCCGGGCCGAGCGGGTCGACGTCCGTGAGGAGCCAGGAGCGCGCGGGGACCTCAGCGTCCCCCTCGTGGACGGACGGTTCGCGGTCGCGGGCCGCAGCCCGGGTGACCTCCCGTTCACCCACGTGGAGCGGCAGGTGCTCGAGGCGCTGGCCCACATGTCCGAGACGTCCCGGCGAGAAGCGACCCAGATCGACCACCTGCGCGAGCGGCTCAACATCGACGCGCTGACCGGCCTGTCGACCTACACGTACTTCCGGGAGACCCTCTCGGAGGTCAGCCGCACCCGACGGCCGGGGGAGTCCATCGCGGTCGTGTTCCTCGACCTCGACGGGTTCAAGAAGATCAATGACCGCTTCGGCCACGTGGCGGGTGACGTCGCGATCCGCACCGTCGCGCAGCGCCTGCTCGAGCGCAGCGGCGACGCCCGCTCGATCACGCGGTACGGCGGCGACGAGTTCGCAGTGCTCGTGCGCGACGTCCGCGACTACGCGGCTCTGACCGAGGAGTGTGAACGCCTGACGGCCCTGGTCGCCCGACCCCTGCTGGTCGGGCAGAGCACCGTGAGGCTTCGCGCGAGCATCGGCTGCGCGCTGTCGTCGAGCGCCGACGACGACCTGATGGCGCTCGTGCGGGCCGCCGACCAGCAGATGATCCAGCGCAAGCGCGCGATCCACGCCGCGGATCCGCAGGTCACGTCGGGCATCGACGACGCGGTCCGCCACGCGATCGTCGACGGGACGCTCTGGACGGCGTACCAGCCGGTGGTCAACGTCGCGCGTGGCGAGATCCGTTGCCTGGAGGCCCTCGTGCGCTGCACCGACGCGCGACTCGGGTCGATCCCGCCGCCGGTCATCGTCGAGTCCGCGATCCGGCTCAACATGCTGGACGACATGACGGCCCTCGTGCTCGAGCAGGCCGTCGAGACGCTGCTCGAGTGCCGGCGCCACGTCGCGGATCTCACGATGTTCTCGATCAACCTCGAGCTCGAGCAGATGATGGTGTGGTCGCCCCTGCTGCAGCGCATCGCGGACTGCTGCCGCGAGCACGACCTCACCGTCGTCGTGGAGATCTCGGAGAACTCGATCGGTGACTGGACCGAGGCCAACGCCCAGGTCACGTCACGGCTGCAGGACGCCGGCGTGCTCATCGCGATCGACGACTTCGGCTCCGGGTTCGCGGGTCTTGGCTCCCTCTACCTGCCACGGGTCGACACCGTGAAGCTCGACCGCAACCTGCTCACCGATCTGGCGAACCCCCGCCAGACGCTCGTCGTCACGCGCACCACGGCACTGCTCGAGGAGCTCGGCTTCTGGGTCGTCGCCGAAGGCGTGACCGCCGAGGAGGAGGCACGCGTCCTGGGTGACGCCGGCGCGACCCACCTGCAGGGCTTCCTCTACGGGATGCCCGAGGACCGGGCGACGCTGGTCGAGCGCTTCCGGGCCCACGGCCTGGCTCCGCTGGTGGACAGCGCCACCGCCGTGTGAACTCTCCGGTGACGGGCGTCAGATCCAGCGGGTCAGCCACATGCGGTCGCGCCACTCGTCGTACGGCATGAGCGTGTCGGTCCAGATCGGGTGGAAGTAGCAGAACGCGACCACCGCGGCGAGCACGTACAGCCCGATCACGAGGCCCACGGCGTACGTCTGGCGCGGGGTGCTGCGGGCCCGGAGCAGGGCGTTGGCGACGAGGGAGATCGCGATGATCGTGAACGGGACGATCGTGACGGCGTAGAAGGAGAAGATCGGCCGGTCGGTGCTGAGGAACCAGGGCAGCCAGCAGGCCGCGACGCCGATGAGCGGCACGCCCCACACCCAGCGGCGGGTGATGATCCAGGCGCCGATCGAGCCCAGCAGAGCGACCGCGCCCGACCACCAGATGACCGGGTTGCCGAGGATGAGGATCTCCCGGATGCAGGTCGAGCCGGGGGCCTGCCCGCACTGGGTGGTCTTCGGCAGGTCGAACTGTGCGTCCGCGCCGACCGGGCGCCACTGCAGGAGCCAGCCGCCGGGATGGGACTGATAGGGGTGCGGCTCGGCGTTGACGATCTCCTTGGTGTGGAAGTCGAACGTCATGACGTGGAAGTGCCACAGCGAGCGCAGTGCGTCCCACGTCTCGCCCAGGAAGCCCGAGCTCGGCCGATCGACGTACGCCCCCCAGGGCTTGGAGTAGTCGCCGTAGCCGCGGCCGAACCGGGCCTCGTACGCCTCGTGGTGCACCAGGAAGCCGGTCCACGACACGAGGTAGACGACGCCCGCGAGCAGGACGATCGAGGCGAACGCCGGCACGCCGACCCGCAACGTCGTGCGGACCCAGCCGTGGTGCATCGCTGTGCGCGGATTGCGCATCCGGGCGAGCACCTCCCACACGACGCAGGTCAGGCCGAACGCCGCGAGGACGTACACACCGCTCCACTTGGTGGCGCAGGCCATGCCGAGGCACAGACCCGCGGCCAGCTGCCAGGGGCGCAGTGCGTGGTAGCGGTCCAGCCGTGCCCGGATCCAGTCGCGGTCGGCGTCGAGGCATGCAACGCCGCACACGATCCAGAACGTCAAGAAGATGTCGAGCAGGGACAGGCGGGACATCACGAAGTGCATGCCGTCCACCGTCAGCAGCAGTCCGGCGAGGCAGCCGATGAACGTCGAGCCGGTCATGCGGCGCACGAGACGGGCCAGCACCAGCACCGTCAGCGCGCCGATCACGACGCCGGAGATGCGCCAGCCGAACGAGTCAAAGCCGAAGAAGTGCTCGCCGATCGCGATGAGCCACTTGCCGCCGTCGGGGTGGACGATCCAGGACGGCTCGCCGGTGAAGACGCCCGACAGGTCGCCCTTGAGGATCTGCGCGTCGGCCTTGTCGGTGTAGTCCTGGACGTAGCCGTGCTGGAGCAGCGACCACGCGTCCTTGGCGTAGTAGGTCTCGTCGAAGACGAACTTGTTCGGGTACCCGACGTTCCAGATCCGCAGGACGAAGGCCAGCACCGCCACGGCCACCGGACCGATCCAGCCCCAGAGGCGGTCGGACCACCTGTACGGGGACAGGCGGGCCAGTGACGTCACCCCGCAAGACTAGGACGTCCCGGTGGCGCGGTGCGTACGCCACCGTCTCCGGGGGCCGCGGTGCGTACGCCACCGTATGAGGCCCGATCCGGCGCCAGAAGGTGGCGTACGCACCGCGCCCACGGGAAATGGTGGCGTACGCACCGCGCCCACGGGAAACGGTGGCGTACGCACCGCGCCCGCTGGGGGCTGAGAGGATGAGGACATGCTGATCCTCGCTGCGACACCGATCGGTCAGGTCGCCGACGCGAGCGGACGTCTGGCCGAAGCGCTGGTGTCCGCGGACGTCGTCGCGGCCGAGGACACCAGGCGGCTCAAGCGGCTCGCGTCCGATCTGGGCGTCGAGATCGGCGGCCGGGTCGTGTCCTACTTCGAGGGCAACGAGGAGCGTCGCACCCCCGAGCTCGCCGCGATGCTGGCCGACGGCCAGACCGTGGTGCTGGTGACCGACGCGGGCATGCCGAGCGTGTCCGATCCCGGCTATCGCCTGGTCATCGCGGCGATCGAGGCGGACGTGACGGTGACCGCGATCCCCGGCCCGTCCGCGGTGCTCACCGCCCTGGCGGTCTCGGGCCTCCCGGTCGACCGGTTCTGCTTCGAGGGCTTCCTCCCCCGCAAGGCCGGCGAACGCACCCGCGCGCTGACCGAGCTGGCGACCGAGCGCCGCACGATGGTGTTCTTCGAGTCGCCCCACCGCACCGAGACGTCCCTTCGCGCGATGGCGGAGGTGTGGGGCGGCGACCGTCCGGCCGCGGTGTGCCGCGAGCTCACCAAGACGTACGAGGAAGTGGCCCGCGGTGGCCTCGCCGAGCTCGTCGAGTGGGCCGCCGGCCAGGAGCAGGGCGTACGCGGCGAGGTGACGATCGTCGTCGGGGGAGTGGTCGCCGAGTCCCGGACGTACGCCCCCGAGGACCTGCGCGAGCTGGTCGCGGCCCGGCAGGGCGACGGCCTCAGCCGCAAGGACGCGATCGAGCAGGTCGCCGGCGAGACGGGCGTCCGCAAGAAGGATGTCTACGACGCCGCGCACTCGTAGCCCCGTCCGCGCGCCCCACTAGGATCAAGGGGTGTCCGACCAAACGTTCTACGTGACCACGCCCATCTACTACGTCAACGACGCGCCCCACATCGGGCACGGCTACACGACGGTCATGGGCGACATCATCACCAGGTGGCACCGCCAGCGCGGTGAGGACGTCTGGTACCTCACCGGCACCGACGAGCACGGCCAGAAGGTCCTGCGCAAGGCCGAGGCCAACGGCGTCTCGCCGCAGGAGTGGGTCGACAGGCTCGTCGAGGAGGAGTGGAAGCCGCTCCTCAAGACGATCGACGTCGCCAACGACGACTTCATCCGCACGACCGAGCAGCGTCACCTCGAGGGTTCCCAGGCGTTCTGGCAGGACCTCCACCAGCGGGACGCGGTCTACAAGGGCTCGTTCAGCGGCTGGTACAGCGTCGGCAGCGAGGAGTTCGTCAGCGATGACGACGTCGCCGACGGCGAGGGCGACGACGAGGGCTTCAAGGTCTCGACGCTCGACGGCAGCCGGGTCGAGCACATGACCGAGGAGAACTACTTCTTCCGTCTCAGCGACTACCAGCAGAAGCTGCTCGACTTCTACGAGGCCAACCCGACGTTCATCCAGCCCGAGTCGGCCCGCAACGAGGTCATCTCGTTCGTGTCGCGCGGCCTCAAGGACCTGTCGATCTCGCGCTCGACGTTCGACTGGGGCATCGCCGTGCCGTGGGACGACAAGCACGTGATGTACGTCTGGGTCGAGGCGCTGCTCAACTACGTGACGGCGATCGGCTACGGCAGCGACCCCGAGCGGTTCGAGAAGATCTGGCCCGCCAACATCCACATCGTCGGCAAGGACATCGCCCGCTTCCACGCTGTCATCTGGCCCGCGATGCTGATGGCCGCGGGCCAGCCCGTGCCGCACCAGGTGTTCGCCCACGGCTGGCTGCTGGTCGGCGGTCAGAAGATGAGCAAGTCCAAGGCCAACGGCATCCGTCCCGACGAGATCGTCGACACCTTCGGCTCCGACGCCTACCGCTACTACTTCGCGCGCGCCCTGACGTTCGGGTCCGACGGCTCGATCTCGTGGGAGGACATCAGCGCGCGCTACCACGCGGAGCTCGCCAACGGCTTCGGCAACCTCGCGTCCCGGGTCGCGGCGATGATCGGCAAGTACTTCGACGGGACGCTCCCGGCACCCGGCGCGCGCACCGACGCCGAGACGGTCGTGATCGACACCGTGGCTGAGGCCGTACGCGATGCGGACGCCGCGATCGAGGCGGTCGCCCCGCAGGACGCGCTCACCGCGATCTGGCGGATCGTCGACGGGCTCAACGGCTACATCACCGAGCAGGCCCCGTGGAAGGTCGCGAAGGAGGATCCTGACGGCGACCGCCTCGCCACGATCCTGCACACCACCGCCGAGGGCCTGCGCGTCCTCGCAGTGCTGCTCAACCCCGTGATGCCCAAGGCGTCCGCGGTGCTGTGGGACTCGCTGGGGGCCGAGGCCGACCTGGGCGCGCTGGCCGATCAGCGCATCGACGCGGTCGCCGCGTGGGACCAGCTGCCCGCGGGCTCGACGATCACCAAGCCCGCATCGCTGTTCCCGCGGATCGAGACCGCCGCCGGATGACGCTCACCGCAGGCTGGCCCGAGACGCCCGAGGCGCTGCCGTCCCCGGTCGTCGACAACCACTGCCACCTCGACCACCGGGCGTACAGCAAGGGGGTCGAGGGCGGCCTGCTGATCCCGGTCGACGAGGCGCTCGACCGGGCCGCCGCGGTCAACGTGACCCGCATCGTGCAGGTCGGCTGCGACCTCGAGGGCTCGCGCTGGGCGGCCTCGACCGCGGCGGCGTACGACTCGGTGGTGGCAGCCGTCGCGCTGCACCCCAACGAGGCACCGCTGCTGGCATCCGCCGGGGAGCTCGACGCCGCGCTGGCCGAGATCGATCGGCTGGCCCAGGCCGGCGAGCACGTGCGGGCGGTCGGCGAGACCGGGCTGGACTACTTCCGGACCGGCGAGGACGGCCGCGAGGCCCAGCACGCCTCGTTCCGCGAGCACATCCGCATCGCGAAGCGGCACGACAAGACCCTGGTCATCCACGACCGTGACGCCCACGACGACGTGCTCGCGGTGCTCGACGACGAGGGCGTGCCCGACCGGGTCGTGATGCACTGCTTCTCGGGCGACGCCGACTTCGCTCGGGAGTGCCTCGAGCGGGGCGCCTACCTGTCGTTCGCGGGCACCGTGACGTTCAAGAACGCCGACAACCTGCGGGCCGCGCTGCGCGTGACCCCCGCGGACCGGCTCCTCGTGGAGACGGATGCGCCCTTCCTCACACCATCTCCATACCGTGGTCAGCCAAATGCCTCGTTCCTGGTGCCGCTCACGGTGCGGTTCATGGCTGGGATCGCAGGCAAAACGGTCGACGAGCTCTGCCGCGACATCGACGCCAACACCGATCGCGCCTTCGGCGGCCCCTGGGCACAGCGCACTTGACCACACGCACACGCTGGCTATCGTGGAGGGTCGGTTCACTCATCGATCCTCGAGGAATGTAGTGTCTTCAGCTTCACATCAGCCCCCCACCACCGGCGGCGAAACGGCCGCACAGGCCAAGCGTCGTCCCCGCAAGTCCATCGTTCTCGGACTGGCGACCGTGCTCCTGGTGGGCGGCGGCACCGCCGCATACGGCGCTCTCAGCCAGACCGTGACGCTCACGGTCGACGGCGAGAGCCAGGACATCCGCACGTTCGGCGGGACGGTCGGTGACGTCCTGAAGGACCACTCCGTCTCGCTGCGTCCCGGTGACCGGCTCAACATGGAGAAGACAAGCGGTCTGTCCGACGGCGACACGATCGAGGTCGCGTACGCCAAGCCCCTCACGTTGACCGTCGACGGCAAGAAGACGACCCGCACGGTGTTCGACCGCACGGTCGACGACGCGCTGGACTCGCTCGACCTGGCCCAGCCGACGGGCTCGTACGTGTCGGAGAAGCGCTCGACCGTCATCCCGCGCGCGGGCACCACGCTCGTCGTCAGCACGCCCAAGGCGCTGACGATCGTGGCCGACGGCAAGAAGAAGACCGTCACCACCACGACCCCGAAGGTCGCCGGCGTCCTCGAGGAGGCCGGCGTGACGCTCGACAAGGACGACGAGGTCAGGCCCGCCAAGAGCCAGTACGTCAGCGCCGACGACAAGGTCCGCGTCGTCCGCATCAAGAAGGTCACCAAGACCCAGACCGTGGACCTCAAGCACGAGACGGTCGTCCGCAAGGATGCCGACGCGATGGTGGGCGAGACCGAGGTCGTCCGCCCGGGCCGCGACGGCAAGGCCCGCCAGCAGGTCCAGCTGGTCTACGCCGACGGCAAGCTGCGCAAGAAGGCCGTCCTGTCCACCAACCGCGTCGCCAAGCCCGTCACGCAGATCGTCTCGCGCGGCACCCAGCGTCCCAAGACGCCCGCTCCTGACATGTCGACCGGCGACACCGTCTGGGACAAGATCGCCCAGTGCGAGTCCGGCGGCAACTGGTCGATCAACACCGGCAACGGCTACTACGGCGGCCTGCAGTTCAGCGCCGCGACGTGGAAGAGCGTCGGCGGCCCGGGCCTGCCGCACCAGAACAGCCGCGAGGTCCAGATCAAGTACGCCAAGATCCTTCAGGCCCGCTCGGGCTGGGGCCAGTGGGGCTGCGCCGGGGCGAGGTTCAACTGACGCCTCCCCGGCTGCTCGGAGCCGCTGACGTCCGACGTCTAGCCGAGTCCTGTGGGATCCGCCCGACCAAGCAGCGTGGACAGAACTTCGTCCACGACGCCAACACGGTGCGCCGGATCGTCAACGCCTCGGGCATCACCGCTGACGACGTCGTCGTCGAGATCGGACCCGGGCTCGGCTCGCTGACCCTCGGGCTGCTCGAGGTCGCCGCGCACGTCACGGCGGTCGAGATCGACGAGGTGCTGGCGGGCCAGCTGCCGCAGACCATCGCGGAGCACGCGCCCGACCAGGCCGGATCGTTCGACCTGGTCACCGCGGACGCCATGAAGGTCACCTCGCTGCCGGGGCCGGCGCCGACGGCGCTCGTGGCCAATCTGCCCTACAACGTCTCGGTGCCGGTGCTGCTGACCTTCTTCGAGCGGTTCCCGTCGATCCGCACGGGCCTGGTCATGGTGCAGGCCGAGGTCGCGCACCGGCTCGCCGCGGGGCCGGGCTCCAAGACGTACGGCGTGCCGAGCGTGAAGTCGGCCTGGTACGCCGAGATGAGGCTGTCCGGGTCGGTCGGTCGCAACGTCTTCTGGCCCATGCCCAACGTCGAGTCCTCGCTCGTGGCGTGGACCCGGCGGGAGCCGCCCGGCGACGAGGAGCTGCGCGTGCGGACGTTCGCGGTCGCGGATGCGGCCTTCGCGCAGCGTCGCAAGACCATGCGCGCAGCACTCGCGAACCTCGCGGGCTCGGGCGCTGCGGCCGAGGAGGCCCTCGTGGCTGCCGACATCTCGCCGCAGGCACGCGGCGAGCAGCTCACGGTCGAGGACTTCGCCCGGCTCGCGCGGCACCTCGTGCCGGCGGCCGGCGCCTCCCTGCGCTGAGCCGATCGGCCGCCGGGGCACCGGGCGCGCCCTACTCTGGGCCTGTGACCGCTCGCGACCCGGCTGCCGACTGCATCCGCGGGGTGGACGTCGCATGACGGACCCGAGGATCTGGCGGGTCGTCGGCGACCCCCTCGTCCGGCCGACCGGCTCGGGCGCGCTGACGGACCAGACCGTGGCGGTCAAGGACGTCCTCGCAGTCGCCGGGCAGCGGATCGGCGCGGGCAACCCGGCCTGGCTCGAGCACGCGGTGCCCGAGCTCGCCCACGCCTGGGCCGTGGAACGCCTGCTCGCCGACGGCGCGGCCGTGCGGGGCATCGCGCAGACCGACGAGCTCGCGTACAGCCTGGCCGGCGTCAACCCTCACTACGGCACGCCGCCCAACCCCCTTGCACCGCACCGCATCCCCGGTGGGTCGAGCTCGGGGCCGGCGTCCGCGGTGTCGATGTCCGAGGCGACGATCGGGCTCGGCACCGACACCGCCGGCTCGATCCGCGTGCCCGCCGCGTACCAGGGGCTCTGGGGCATCCGGCCGACCGTCGGGGCCGTACGCGTCGACGGACTGCTGCCGCTCGCGAGCTCATTCGACACGATCGGCTGGCTGACGCACGGCCCGACGCTGCTCGCCGAGGTCGGCCGTTCGTTGCTGCCGCCGGGAGGTGCCGCGGTGGAGGAGGTCGTGGTGGTCGACGAGCTGCTCGCGCTGGCCGACGCCGACGTCGCCGCAGCGGTGGGAGCGCTGGCGGCCGGGTTGCCGCGGATCGGCTGGCCCATGGCCTCGATGCCGGGGATGCTCGCCGCGATGCAGACCGTGCAGGCGTACGAGGCCTGGGGCGCCCACGGCGCGTGGCTCGCGACCCGGCCCGACGCCCTGGGTGCTGACGTGCGGTCGCGGTTCGCACGCGCCGCGGCTGTCACGCCTGCCCAGGCGCAGGCGGCCCGGGCCGAGCTCGACCGCCATCGCACCGGCATGCGCGGATATCTCGGTGACCGGGTGCTGCTGCTGCCGGCCGCTTCGTCGGTCGCGCCGCCCGTGGGCCGGCCGCGGTCGCTGGACGCGGTGCGACAGGCCACGCTGCAGCTCACCTGCGTCGCGACGATCGGCGGGCTGCCGGCGGTGAGCGTCCCGGTCACGACGGACGGCGGGCTTCCCGCGGGCGCGTGCCTGGTCGGACCGGCCGGCTCGGACCACGCGCTGATCGAGCTCGCCCGGCGGATCGGCGAGACCCGGTCGGACGTCCGGGGGCGGCGAGCAGGGGGGAGCCACTAAGTTGATCGGGTGAGCTCTGCCAACGTCCGCGTCCCCGCCAAGATCAACCTGTGCCTGGGTGTCGGGCCGGTCCGCGACGACGGCTACCACCCGTTGGCGACGGTCTACCAGGCCGTCGACCTGCACGACGAGGTGCGCGCGACGTCCCGCGCGGACGGCGAGATCAGGGTGTCCGTGCAGTCCGAGCTCGACGTACGTTCCGAGATCGCGTTCGTGCCCGAGGACGATGACAACCTGGCGGTCCGGGCCGCCCGCCTGCTGCGCGAGCGCACCGGCGTGCCGTTCGGCGCGGACCTGGCGATCCGCAAGGTGATCCCGGTGGCCGGTGGCATGGCAGGGGGATCCGCGGACGCTGCGGCGTCCCTCGTCGCGTGCAACGAGGCGTGGGGCACGGGCCTGTCCCGCGCGGCGCTGGAGCAGCTCGCGGCACAGCTCGGCAGCGACGTGCCGTTCTTGCTGCACGGCGGCAACGCGATCGGCGGTGGCCGCGGCGAGACGATCAGCCCGGTGCTGGCGCGCGGCACGTACCACTGGGTCTTCGCGATGGCGCACGAAGGACTCTCGACCGCTGCGGTCTATGCCGAGTTCGACCGGCTCAACGCGGGCGCGACGGTGCCCGATCCCGTGGTGCCGGACGCCCTGCTCGCTGCCCTGCGGGCCGGCGACGCCCACGCGCTCGGCGGTGCCCTCTCCAACGACCTGACCGAGGCGGCGCTGTCACTGCGTCCCGAGCTCGAGGACACCCTCTCGATCGGCATCGAGGCGGGCGCCCTCGGCGCGATCCTCTCGGGGTCGGGCCCGACGGCGCTGTTCCTGGCCTCGGACGAGCAGCACGGCCTGGACATCGCCTTCGCCCTCAGCAGTGCCGCCGCCTGCGCGGACGTCGTCCAGTCCCGCGGCCCCGTCCACGGCGCCCGCCTCACCTAGCCCTCCGGGCGGACCGACGATGAGGGTTTGCGGCAGCTGGGGCTGCCCTTAACCCTCATCGCTCGCCGGGGGCGGGACCGACGATGAGTGTTAGTGGCAGCTGGGGCTGCCGCAAACCCTCATCGTCCGTCAGGCCGCGGGCCAGCCGAGGGCCGCGAACATCCGCGTGAGCTGGGCGGCGACGACGTCGGGAGTGTGCCGGATCGCGTACGACGTGAAGATCAGCAGCCGACGTCCGTCGATCACGATCTCGTTGCCACGGATCAGGTCGGCGTCCCATCGCGCGACTGCCTGGTGCGGCGCGCCGTGGACCTCGACCGCGATGTGCAGGGCGTCCCACGACACGTCGAGGTAGTAGCGGCCGTCGGGGCCCCGGACGACCTTCTGGCGGGTCGGCGGTGGCAGGCCCGCGCTGCGTCGGATGTCGTCGAAGTCCTTCTCCGGCAGCGAGTGGATGCCTCCGGACGCGTCGAGGATCGACTCGCGGACGAGCCCGCGACGGCGGCACGCGCCGCGACGGTCGAGAGCCACGTGCATCAGGCGGTCGTTGACCAGGCCCTGCTGCACACCGGCGATCACGATCGTGCGCGCGAGTCGGTCGCTGTCGCACCAGCTCGCCGCGTCGATCAGGCTCCGAGCGGGGCGGGTGCGGCGCGGCTCCTTCAGGGGGTGGACGTCCTGCGGGCCGAGATCGGTGCTCCAGTGGGTGCTGAACGGCGCGTCGCGCGGTCGGTCGGCGCCCTCGGGCAGCACCACGTACGTCGTCTCCGTCTCGACTCCGGTGAAGCCGTCGTGCCGCAGTGCGCTCAGTCCCGCCAGGGCCGAGGCCGGCGCGCACGTGTGGAGCGCGACCAGCTCGCGCTCGTCGAGGGAGAGGGGGCCGGAGTGGGTCACGACGACGCCGCGGCACGGTGACTGCCAGCGGCCCGACGCGATCGCGTGGCGCACCGCACCGCGACCACGCACGGCGACGACCTCCGACGTACGGAAGACAGTTCTCATGCGTCCACGGTCGTCACGCCGTTGCCGCCGCGCGACGCCGATCTCGCCCGCTGTGGACGCCGCCCGCGCCGCGTCCCCCTGTGGACACGGACGAGCGATGAGGGTTTGCGGCAGCGCCCGCTACCGCAAACCCTCATCCTCGGTCCCGGCGGCGACCGAGGGTGAGGGTTTGCGGCACCGGGGGCTACCCAAAACCCTCATCGTGGGTCCGGCCCCGGCCCCGGCCCCGTCCGCGCCCGGGCCCGGGCCGGTCAGCCCTCGAGGAGCTCGGTGAGCTCGAGCCAGCGCTCCTCGTGGGCGGCGACCTGGGCCTCGAGGTCGGCGACCTCCTTGGTCCGCGCCAGCAGCCCGGGGACGTCCGAGGGGTCGTGCTCGGCGAGCTCGACGTGGAGGGCGTCGATGCGGGCGGAGAGCTTTTGCATCTTGCGGTCGATCGAGCCGACCTCCTTGCGGGCGTTGCGCTCGTCAGCGCTCGACAGCTTCGAGGCCTTGACGTGCCCCGCGGTCGACGGGTTGGACGCCGCGGGGGTGTCCTGCTCCTTGCGCAGGCGCAGGTACTGGTCCACGCCGCCGGGCAGGTGCCGGAAGTGGCCGTCGAGGATCGCGTACTGCTGGTCGGTGATGCGCTCGAGCAGGTAGCGGTCGTGCGAGACCACGAGCAGCGTGCCGGGCCACGAGTCGAGCAGGTCCTCCATCGCCGCGAGCATGTCGGTGTCGAGGTCGTTGGTCGGCTCGTCGAGCACCAGCACGTTGGGCTCGTCGAGCAGGATCAGCAGCAGCTGGAGGCGACGCTTCTGCCCGCCCGAGAGATCACGCACCGGGGTCGACATCTGGGCGCTGGAGAAGCCGAGCCGCTCCAGCAGCTGCGAGGGGGTCATCTCCTTGCCGCCCGACACGTACGCCGTGCGCTGGCGCCCCACGACGTCGCTGACGCGGTCGTCGCCGACGTCCTTGAGCTCGTCCAGCTCCTGGGTCAACGTGACGACCTTGACCGTCTTGCCCTTCTTGACCCGTCCCGAGGTCGGCTGGACCTTGCCGGTCACCAGCCCGAGCAGCGTCGACTTGCCGGCACCGTTCGCGCCGAGGATGCCGGTGCGCTCACCCGGCCCGATGCGCCACTCGACGTGCTTGAGCACCTCGTGGTCGTACGACACCGAGACGTCGAGGATGTCGACGACGTCCTTGCCGAGGCGCGAGGTGGCCATCTGCTTGAGCTGGATCGGATCGCGCGGCGGCGGCTCGTTGGCGATCAGCTCATTGGCCGCGTCGATGCGGAACTTGGGCTTGGACGTACGCGCGGGGGCGCCGCGGCGCAGCCAGGCGAGCTCCTTGCGCATGAGGTTCTGCCGCTTGGACTCGGTCGCGGAGGCATGCCGGTCGCGCTCGACGCGCTGCAGGATGTACGCCGCGTAGCCGCCCTCGAAGGGCTCGACGATGCCGTCGTGCACCTCCCAGGTCGCGGTGCAGACCTCGTCGAGGAACCAGCGGTCGTGGGTCACGACCAGGAGGCCGCCTGCGTTGGCCGACCAGCGCGACTTGAGGTGACCGGCGAGCCAGGTGATGCCCTCGACGTCGAGGTGGTTGGTCGGCTCGTCGAGGAACAGGACGTCGTCGTCGCCGACCAGCAGCCGCGCCAGGGCCACCCGCCGCCGCTGGCCGCCGGACAGGGTCCCGACGGTCGCGTCCCACGGGATGTCGGACACCAGACCGGCGATGACGTCGCGGATCTTGGCGTCGCCTGCCCACTCGTAGTCGGCCTTGTCGCCGACGATCGCGTGACCGACCGTGCCGTCCTGGTCGAGGGTGTCGGTCTGGTCGAGCATCCCGATCGTCACGCCGCCGCGGGTCGTGACGCGTCCGGAGTCGGGCTGGAGCCGGCCGGCGAAGATGCGCAGCAGCGTCGACTTGCCGTCGCCGTTGCGTCCGACGATGCCGATCCGGTCGCCCTCGTCGATGCCGATGGTGACCGACTCGAAGACGGTCTTGGTGGGGAAGTCGAGCGCGATCTGTTCCACGCCGAGAAGATGAGCCACTGCACGAGTCTAGGCGGCGGTGCCTCAGCCCCGGTCAGCGGTCGAACGGCTGGGACAGCTTGCGCAGCGCATCCGCCAGCTGGGTCGCCTCCGCGGGGGTCAGACCGGCCAGCAGCTTCTTCTCCGCCACGAGCAGCGCGTCGAGCGCGCCGTCGACGGCCTCACGGCCCTGGGACGTGAGCCGCACCTGCACGCCGCGGCGGTCCGCAGGGTCGGGCAGCCGGTCGACGAGCTCCTTGCGGACCAGGCGGTCGACCCGGTTCGTCATGGTGCCGCTGGTCACGAGCGTCTCCTGCACGAGCTGCCCGGGCGAGAGCTGATAGGGCTCACCGGCCCGGCGCAGGGCGGACAGGACGTCGAACTCGGACGGCTCCAGGCCCTGGTCCTCGAACGCGTCCTTGCGGGCCCGGTCGAGGTGGAGCGCCAGCCGGGTGACCCGGCTGAGGACGTGCATGGGGGACACGTCCAGGTCCGGCCGCTCGTGCTGCCAGGCGGCGATCAGCCGGTCGACGTCGTCCTCCATGGCCTGAGCCTATCAAGATTCTTGATGTCGAGATTGTTTGCGCGGTACGTTCGTGCGATGGACGCATCCGAGGCCGTGAGCGCCGGACCCACTCGACAGGCCGAGCTGCTGAGGTCAGGCACGATGACGTCCCGCCAGCTGACCGAGGCGACGCTGACGGCGATCGAGCGAGAGAACCCCGCGATCAACGCGGTCGTGCAGGTGCTGGAGGGGGAGGCGCTCGCCTCCGCGGACGAGGCCGACCGGCGTCGCGCGTCGGGACAGGACGGCCCCCTCCTGGGGGTGCCGATCGCGGTCAAGGACGATCTCGCGATCGCGCGGCACCGCACGGGGCTCGGCTCGCGCGCGATGCTGCACGACGCCTCCCAGGACAGCGACCTGGTCGCCGCCCTGCGCGCGGAGGGCATGGTCGTGGTCGCCAAGTCGACCCTGCCCGAGCTCGCGATCTTCGGGTTCACCGAGTCCGAGGCGACCGGCGTGACGCGCAACCCGCACGACCACCGCCGCACCCCGGGCGGTTCGTCCGGCGGGTCCGCCGCGCTCGTGGCGGTCGGGGCCGTGGGGATCGCGACCGCGTCCGACGGCGCGGGCTCGATCCGCATCCCGGCCGCGTGCTGCGGCCTCGTCGGCTTCAAGCCGACCCAGGGCACGATGCCGAGCTCGGGCGGCTGGCACGACCTGTCGACCCAGGGCGGGCTCGCGCGTCGCGTCGCGGACAGTGCGCTGTTCCTCGACACGTTCGGCAGCTTCGCGGACTCGCTGGTCGAGGCCGCTGCGGTCGATCCCGCGCCGCTGCGGATCGGGGTGTCGTTCAGCGCCTCGGCCGCGACCAAGGCGGCGCCGCTGGACCCCGACGTACGCGCGACGGTCCGGGCCGCCGCCGAGACCTTCCGTTCCGCGGGCCACACCGTCGTGGAGGTGGACGTCCCGTATGGGGTCGCGGCCAAGGCCCTGACCGTCCGCTATCTCGCGGGCATCCGGGACGGTGCGGACGGCGTCGACCGCCCCGACCGGCTCGAGGCGCGCACGCGGTCCATCGCCCGGCTCGGCCGCCCGTTCGGGCCCCGTGCGGTCGAGTGGGCCAAGCGCAAGGGACAGGAGTGGGGCGGCCGGGCGCACGACGACCTGGGCGTCGACGTGCTGCTGACGCCGGTGATGTCCGGCCCGGCGATCGAGGTCGAGCACTGGAAGGGCAAGGGCGGCCTGGCCACGGTCGTGTCGATGAACGCCTTCTACCCGTACACCGCCCAGTGGAACCACGCGGGCGTCCCGGCCGTCTCGATGCCGGCCGGCTCGACGGCGAACGGTCTGCCGCTCGCGATCCAGCTGATCGCCCGGCGGGACGACGACGCGCGGCTCATGGCGCTGGCCGGCCAGCTCGAGCGGAGCGCCTGATGCCGACCTGGGACCCGGCCCGCTACCTGCAGTTCGCCGATGACCGCTCCCGGCCCTTCGTCGACCTGGTGGGCCGCGTGCAGGGGACGCCGCGCAGCATCGTCGACCTCGGCTGCGGGCCCGGACACCTGACCGCGGTGCTGCGCGAGCGGTGGCCGCACGCGACCGTGCACGGGATCGACTCCTCGCCGGAGATGATCGAGCGCGCGCTGGCCGGCAACCATGACGACGCTGCGACGTACGAGCTCGCGGACGTCGCCGCATGGGCGCCGGACGCCCCGGTCGACCTCATGGTCTCCAACGCCCTGTTCCAGTGGGTGCCCGACCAGCTCGACGTCATCGAGCGGCTCACGGCCCACGTGGCCGCCGAGGGGACGTTCGCTCTGCAGGTCCCGCGCAACTACGACTCGCCCAGCCACACGCTGCTGCGGGACATCGCCGCCGAGGCCCCCTTCGCGGAGGCCACCGCCGACGTCCTCGCCGACCGCGGGACCGAGCCGGCGGCATACCTCGAGCTCTTCGCCGGCCTCGGCTGGCACGTCGACCTGTGGGAGACGACCTACCTGCACGTCCTGCAGGGTGACGACCCCGTCTATGACTGGGTCTCCGGCACGGGCGCCCGGCCGTACGTGCAGGCGCTGCCCGACGACCTGCGCGAGAGCTTCGTCGCGGCCTACCGCACCGCGCTGCGCGGCGCGTACCCGCGACGCCCGTGGGGCACCGTGTTCCCGTTCCGCCGTACCTTCGTCGTGGCCCGCCGCCCGGTCTGACTCCGGTACGCTCGTGGGGCAGCCCCGGTCCGCCGGTTGCTGTTCCCCGGTTGGTCTGCCGGCAGGGCCCGCCGCACTTTGAATGCGGACAAGCGACGTAGGTTCGACTCCTACCCGGGGAGCCAGCACCGCCGAGGTGCGGGCAGGCGCGAGCGAGCAAGTGAAGGAGTCCCCGTGACCACTAGCCCACACGCGGCAGGCGTGACGGCAATCGTGCTGGCGGCAGGTGCCGGCACGCGGATGAAGTCCTCCCGAGCGAAGGTCCTGCACGAGATCGCGGGCCGCAGCATGATCGAGCACGCACTCGTCGCAGTGGCGGGCGCAGGGGTCGAGCGGACCGTCGCGGTCGTGGGCCACGACCGCGAGCAGGTGTCGGCGGCGATCGCGGCGTACGATCCCGCGATCGTGCTGGCCGTCCAGGAGGAGCAGAACGGCACGGGCCACGCGGTCCAGATCGCGCTGGAGTCGCTGGACGCGCCACCCGAGGGCACGGTCCTCGTGACGTACGGCGACGTGCCGCTGCTGACCTCGCAGACGCTCTCGGAGCTGCTCGCCGACCACCAGGCCGCGAAGCGCGCCGTGACGATCCTGACCGCCGAGGTCGACGACCCCACCGGCTACGGCCGCATCCTGCGGGGTGAGGACGGCGGGGTCACGGCCATCCGTGAGCACCGCGACGCGTCCGCCGAGGAGCTGGCGGTCCGCGAGATCAACAGCGGCATCCTCGCGGTGGACGCCGCGTTCCTGCGGCACGCCGTCGCGACGCTGGAGTCGGGCAACGCGCAGGGCGAGCTCTACCTGACCGACATCGTGGGCCGCGCCGTCGCCGAGGGGCGACCCGTCGGCGCTCACGTCCTGGAGGACGTCTGGCAGACCGAGGGCGTCAACGACCGGGTCCAGCTCGCCCGCCTCGGGCGCGAGCTCAACGACCGCCTGACCCGGCACTGGATGTCCGAGGGCGTCACGATCGTCGATCCCGCGACGACCTGGATCGACTCCGCGGTGACCGTCGCGCAGGACGTCACCCTGCTGCCCGGCACGCAGCTGCTGGGCGCCACGGTCGTCGGCGAGGCTGCCACGGTCGGGCCCGACACCACCTTGCGCAACGTCGAGGTGGGAGCCCGGTCCACGGTCGTGCGCACCCACGGCTCGGACGCGGTCGTGGGGGCCGGCGCGACCGTCGGTCCGTACGCCTACCTGCGCCCGGGCGCCGACCTGCGCGAGGGCGGCAAGATCGGCACGTTCGTCGAGGTCAAGAACTCCGTCATCGGGGTGGGGGCCAAGGTGCCGCACCTGTCCTACGTCGGTGACGCCGACATCGGCGAGGGCGCCAACATCGGTGCGGGCACGATCTTCGCCAACTACGACGGCGTGAACAAGAACCGGACGACGATCGGGCGTCACGCCAAGACCAGCTCCAACAACACGTTCGTGGCCCCGGTGTCCGTGGGCGACGGCGCCTTCACGGGGGCGGGCGCCACGATCCGCCAGGACGTCCCGGCGGGGGCGCTGGCGGTGAGTGCCGGGTCACAGAGGAACATTGAGGGGTGGGTGCGGGACAAACGTCCCGGCTCCCCGTCAGACCAAGCGGCGCGAGCAGCCGACGCAGACACCAATCTGGAGGCCCCCGGTGAGTAGCCTGTCCAAGCGGACGCCGACCCGCAACATGCTGCTGTTCTCGGGCCGCGCCCACCCGACGCTGGCCCAGGAGGTCGCCGATCTCCTCGAGATCGACGTCGTGCCGACCACGGCGTACGACTTCGCCAACGGCGAGATCTACGTCCGCTTCGACGAGTCGGTGCGTGGCTGCGACGCGTTCGTGCTGCAGAGCCACTCCTCGCCCATCAACGAGGCGATCATGGAGCAGCTCATCATGATCGACGCGCTCAAGCGGGCCTCCGCCAAGCGCATCACGGTCATCCTGCCGTTCTACGGCTACGCCCGCCAGGACAAGAAGCACCTCGGCCGCGAGCCCATCTCCGCGCGCCTCATGGCCGACCTGTTCCTCACCGCGGGAGCGGACCGGCTCATGACGGTCGACCTGCACACCGCGCAGATCCAGGGCTTCTTCGACGGCCCGGTCGACCACCTGCTGGCGATGCCGATCCTCACGCGCCACGTCAAGAAGCGCTACGGCAAGAAGGACCTCGCGGTCGTCTCGCCCGACGCGGGCCGCATCAAGGTCGCCGAGCAGTGGGCCAACGCGCTCGGCGGTGCTCCGCTCGCGTTCATCCACAAGACCCGCGATCCCCGCCGTCCCAACGAGTCCAAGGCCAACCGGGTCGTCGGTGACGTCACCGGTCGGGTCTGCATCCTCGTCGACGACCTCATCGACACCGGCGGCACGATCGTCCAGGCCGCCGAGGCGCTCATGGCCGACGGTGCCGAGGACGTCGTGATCGTCGCGACGCACGCGGTGTTCTCCGGCCCGGCCGTCGACCGGCTCAAGAACAGCACCGCGTGCGAGGTCATCGTGACGAACACGCTGCCGATCGCGGACGACAAGCGCTTCGACAAGCTCACGGTCCTCTCGATCGCCCCGCTGCTTGCGCAGGCGACCGCGGCGGTCTTCGAAGAGGGCTCGGTCACCAGCCTCTTCAAGTCCTGAGGACTCGCTCGCTCTGCGAGCGAGAGCGCTCGCGCCGAAGGCGCCCGCAGCGAAGCTGGGTGCCGGGCCAGGAACCCCTAGGATCCAGCTGACGGGTCGGATCGATCAGCTGGGGGCATCCATGGGCAAGGTCGTGCTGCGCGGTGGCTTTGTGGGAGCGGCCGTCGGGATCCTGGTGAGTCAGCTCCTCGGTCTGGCGGTGATCGGCACCGATGACATCCCCTCGTTCGCCGATCGGCAGGACCTGCCGGCGCTGTACGTCATCGCGGCCCTGGTCGGGACGGTGGTGGGGCTCGTCGTGGGCGTGGCGGGGCTCGCGGTCGGGCGCGGGGTGGCCGATGCGACGAGCGGCTCAGCCACGAGGCGGCGGCTCCGCGGAGCGCTCGCGGCCGGGCTCGCGTCGGGGGTGCTGTCGGTGCTCACGGTGTCGCCGCTGCTGTTCGTCGGGTCACTGATCGCGCTCGTCGTGCTCGGTGCCGTGGGAGCGGCCGCGACCTGGGTGCTGCTCCCGGGTGTGGTCGATCTGGACCTGCCCCGTGCTCCCCGGCACGAGGGCCCGGCGCAGCCCGGCCCGGTGGTCGCCGCAGAGCCGCCCTCGACGGCTCGACGCGTGCTCGTGACGCTGGCCGGCGCCCTCGTGGGAGCGTTCATCGGCGTCCAGGTGCTGATGACGATCGTGGGCGACCTGACGTCGCTCGGACGCACGACCTACGACGTGATGGCGTTCGTCGTGCTGGGTGTGCTGTTCATCATGATCGGCGCGGTGCTGTGGCGGGCCACGGGGCGGCGCCCCCGCAGCTCAGGACCCGCGGCGTGATCATGCCTCCGGCGTCGGGGGGACCGGTGTGGTGGGGACAGGCGTCGTCGGCGTCGGCGCCGGGGTCGTCGGAGTCGGCGTGGTCGGAGCCGGCGTCGGGGTCTCGATCGGCTTGCGCTGCAGCCTGATCACCTTGGTGCCGTTCGGGAGCGTGTCCCCGCTGATCGTGTTGAGGTCCAGCGTCTGGTTGTCGGCGATCTGCAGACCCGAGAACGATCGCGGCAGGTAGTAGTGCTCGCCGATCTTGTCGTACGCGAAGATCGTGACCGTCACGCCGGACTGGGCGCGCAACGTCCCGCCGATCGAGAACGTCCCGGTGCTCGACGCCGGCAGCTCCTGCTGGACCTTGCCGCTGGAGTCCGTGAGCCGGACGCTGATGTTGGGGATCGGGTTGCCGCTCGTCGCGTCGACGATCTGCCCCGTGAAGGTCCCGGCCGTGGTGGGCAGGTTCACGTTGGGACGCCGCGTCTGGCCGGCCCTCAACGACGGCAGCGTGAGGGTGCGACCGAAGTAGCCGGCCGTGTCGGGGACCGTCAGGACATAGCTGCCGGGTGTCAGGCCGGTGAGCGAGAGCGCGCCTCGGGAGATCTTGCGGACCCAGTACTCGCCGGTGCGCCGGTTGACCGCGGTGACGGTCACGCTGCCCTTGGCAAGGGTGCCCCCGGTCGTGAGGAATCCCTTGTAGGCGGCGGGGCGGGTGCGAAGGACGAACGACACCTGGCGATATTTGCCGAGCTTCACGCCGCGGACGAGCTTGCCGGTCCCGACGCGGCGTCCCTGCTTGTCGTAGGCGAAGACCCGGTAGTTGTTCCGGGGCAGGCCACCCATCGCGTACTGGCCGGAGCGGTTCGCGGCGACCTCGTAGATCTGTCTGTCGTCGCTGACGGCCCGGATGCTCGCGGAGGCGGCAGCCTTGCTGCGGTACTTCCCACGGGACTTGACCCGGACCTTGACCGTGCCGCCGATCGCGCCGCCCCGCCGGACCGAGATGTTCTTCACGACCGCGGTGGTGCCGACGTTCACCGGGACGTCCGGGACGCGCGCATTCGAGCGAGTGTCGTACGCGGGACGTCGCTCGACGACCTGCAGGTGGTAGCGCCCCGGGCCGTCCGTGGGCAGCTCGTAGATTCCGCTCGAGCTGACGTCGTCCTTGCGCAGGTACGTCCAGCTCTTGTCGTCCGCGCCCGAGCGGAACAGTCGGACGGTCATGGTCCGCGCTGCCTTGCCGCTCGCGTCGGTCACGTACCCGTAGATCCGTGCGTGGGGGGCCGCGGCCTGCGAGGGGCCGGACACGGCGACCAGGCCGGCGAGGAGCAGGAGCATGGACGAGGCGGCGGCAAGCGCACGACGACGACTGGACACGATGATTTTTCTCCCTCGCTCTGCAGGCGAGGACTCACCGGCGGTGGAGCAGATTTTATCGTCAGATGCCCGTCCTGTCCGACGGATCGCGAGTCTGTCGTTGGTGTCCTGACTCACCTGCAGGGCGACCGGGGATCGCCCGCCCGACCGCTACGCTGAGGCGTTCAATGACGTGCGCTGCCCAGGCGAGCGCTTCGAGATGAGGGAACGTGTCGATCAGGGCAGCCGAGCGATCCTCTCCCGCGCGCCGGGGGCTCCTGCTCCTCGTGCCGTTCCTGATCTTCGTGCTGGTGTTCGGCCTCGCCCGGTACGCCTCGTCGGTCGGCGTGGACTCCTCGGCGCAGGAGAGCAACCCCTTCGCCGACCGGACCCAGTTCACGTGGACCGGATCGGCGGCCCGCCAGGCTGCGGAATCGGCAAGCGGCAGCGACCGCGCCGTCCTCGAACGACTCGCCGGAGTCCCCACGGGCATCTGGCTCACGCCGGAGGCCCATCCGCCCGGATCGGTCGGCGAGTTCGTCACCGGCATCGTCCAGGCTGCTGACGAGGCCGGGAAGGTGCCCGTCCTCGTGGTCTACGGCATCACCGACCGCGACTGCATCGACGGCGAGTCGAGTGGCGGACTGCCGCCGGACCAGTACGAGGAGTGGGTCGAGCAGATCGCCGAGGCCGCCGGCACCGAGTCGGTCGCGATCCTCGAGCCGGACGCGCTGGCGACCGCGGAGGAGTGCGATCAGCTGGACCAGCGCACCGAGCTGCTCGGCGACGCGGTCGACCGCCTCGTCGACGGCGGTCCGACGGTCTACGTGGACGCGGGGCACGGGAGCTGGACCGACCCGGGGGTCATGGCGTCGATGCTGTCGGCCGTCGGTGTCGACAAGGCGAGGGGCTTCTCGACCAACGTCTCGGGCTATGAGTCCGACGAGGACGAGGCTGCGTACGCAGAGGCGGTGAGCTCTGCGCTGACGTCCCCGACCCACTGGGTGATCGACACCAGTCGCAACGGGGCTGGATCCGACGGCGAGTGGTGCAATCCGGCGGGACGGGCACTCGGCCAGGAACCCGATCACGTGTCCGCGGGGGGCCTGGACGCGCGGCTCTGGATCAAGCCTCCGGGCGAGAGCGACGGCACGTGCGGTGGGGGCCCTGGGGCGGGTGAGTTCTGGACCGAGCGGGCGCTCGAGCTCGCGCGCAACGCGGGATGGTGACATTCGCCTCCCGTCCCTCAGTTTGTTTTTCGCTACGGACAAGATCTGTTCACCCTAGGATCGCTGCATGAACGCAGAAAAAATCGCGGTGATCATCGAGGATGACGCTGACGTCCGGCACCTGTTGAAGACCGTGCTGACCCAGAGCGGCTTCCAGACGATCATGACGACCAACGGAGCCGACGGCATCGAGGCCGTGCGCCTGCACGACCCCGTGCTGACGACGCTCGACGTGTCGATGCCCGGCATGGACGGCTTCGCCGCGGCGAAGCGCATCCGCGAGTTCAGCAACACCTACCTCGTCATGCTGACGGCGCTGTCCGACGAGATCGACATCGTCCAGGGGCTCGACTCGGGAGCCGACGACTACCTGCTCAAGCCCTTCCGTCCTCGTGAGCTCCGCGCCCGCATCGAGACGATGATGCGCCGCCCGCGCGAGCGCGCGGGCGTCACCAGCCCCGCCGAGGCGCCGGTCCAGGCCGACCGCATCCGCGTGCCCGCCGCCTCCGAGCCGTTCGTCCCCGCGTCGGCACCCGAGCCCGTCTTCTCCGCGGCGCCTCCCGCGCCCCTGCCGCAGGTCCAGCCGGCCGTGCAGGTCCAGCAGGCCGCCCAGATGCAGCAGGCCGCACAGGTGCAGCTGCCCCCGGCCGCTGCGGTCGCCCACGCGGCGCCGGTGCGGATCTCCGGCCATGCTCTGTCGGCCGAGGCTCCTGTCCCGTCGAGCGACGGCTGGCTCGAGCACCGCGGACTGCGGCTCAACACCAGCACCCGCATGACCGAGGTCGACGGACGAAGCGTCGACCTGACCCGCAGCGAGTTCGACCTGTTGGCTGCCCTGCTGAGCACGGGACGCCGGGTCCGCAGCAAGGCCGACCTCGTGCTGATGCTGCGCGGCGAGAGCTACGTGACGACCTACTACGTCAACGACGCCGACAAGCGTGCGGTCGAGGTCCACCTGGCCAACCTGCGTCGCAAGATCGGCGACTCGTCCTCGACGCCGCGATTCATCGAGACGGTCCGGGGCGTGGGCTACCGACTGGCCTCCGACCGCGATCCCGTCTGAGCACGCCTCACCTGCACGACCACGAAGGGCCCCCGCCACGAGGCGGGGGCCCTTCGTCGTGTGCTGGTGCCGATCAGTTGGCGTCGATCGGGATCTTGGCGGCCACGGTCTCCTGGTCGGAGGCGAAGATCGCGATCGGCACGCGCTGGCGGATCGTCTCCTTGTAGTACGTCTTGGAGCCTGCGGAGCGCTGGATGTGGACCGTCGCGCGGAAGATCAGGTTGAGCCCGCTGGTGTCCATCGCGAGCGTCCCGATCTTCTGGTTGCGCAGCTCGAACGCTCCCTTGGGTGAGGTGATGAGCATGCCGCGCTTGGTCGTGACGGGCTCAGGGTCGAAGGTGATCCGCGAGGCCGTGGCATCGAGATCGTACGGCCGCTCGACCGCACCGGACTTCGTCGTGGTCTCGGACTCGACCCGGATCCGGTCCAGCCACACCTTGCGCTTGGTCGAGAACTTGTCGCGCAGGTCTTGGTCGAGGTCGTATGCCTGGAGGGTGAACGAGAAGTACTTGTTGCCCTTGGGGAACCAGAGGTTCGTCCGCGGCGTCGACTTGGTCGGCCACAGCGTGTAGACGAAGTCCATGCCGTCGATGTCGACGTGCGACTGGAACGTGCCGTCGCGGGTGAACTGTGAGTCGAACGCCGGGGTGGGGGAGGCGGTGGGCTTCGTCGCGACCGGCTCGGGGTCCTGGGCGGCGAAGTCGCTGAGGCCGCAGCCGCTGAGGAGGAGCGTCGCGGTCAGCGCGATCGCGGCGGCCGCACGGCGGCGGAGGGAAGTGTGCACGGGAAGGCTCCTGGTGGCAGGGGGAACGGGTCGGACGGTGGGGGAGGAGGTCATGCCGTGAACCCCTTGTAACGCTTCAGCAGCTTGAGTGCCATCCACGCGGTCTGCAGGATCGTGACGACGCCCAGGACGGTCCAGCCCGCGAGCAGGATGTCCGAGCGGACCGCGGTCGTGAACTGCGACCAGATGGCGACGGCGGCGACGAGAAGGACCACGACGATCGCCACGGGCGCGAGGTGGGCGGGGCCGCCTCCGCCGCTCTCGGCCTTGGCCTGCAGCGCCCAGTTGTCGGTCTGCGAGCTCGAGGCGAACTTGGCCCACGACCGGGCGAAGTGGCCCAGGCGCACCCACATGTAGATCTCGGCAGGCAGCACCAGCAGGGCGAACAGGTAGTCGCGCCGGTTGCGGTTGTGCATCGCGTGGGCGATGCGGGCGTTCAGCAACGCTGCCATGAGCGTCGGCACCAGCCACAGGGCGGCGAAGACGTACGCGTGCAGCAGCAGCGAGCTGATGAGCAGGAAGCCGAAGATCATGCGGGTGAAGCCGTTGGTCGCCATCGAGATGTTCTCGAACCAGCGCAGGCGCAGGTTGGGGTGGAACGGCTGCCCCTTCGTGTCACCGCGCTGGCCGGGCCACATCAGGTCGATCGCCCCGGTGTTCCACTTGACCTGCTGGGCGTCCAGCGACCGCAGGGTGGTCATGCCACCGACGTTGGCACGCGCCCGGGCACTGATCTTGGTCAGGTAGCCCGCACTCTTGATCTGCAGCGAGAGCAGGGAGTCCTCGATCTCGCTGTCGCGGACCCACGGGTAGCGCTGGTGGGTCTGGGCCACGACCCGGCGCAGGGCCTCGGTCGAGAAGATCGAGAACTGGCCGCCGAGCACCGCCATGTTGCGGCCGCGCAGGAGGTTCTGCATGTTGAACGCGGCGAACTGGGCGCGCTGCCCGGCGATGAGGAACTTGCTCGTCAGGGTGTCTAGCCCGCTGTCGTCGATGCTGTAGATCGCGGAGATGCCGCCGATGCGCTCATCGTCCTGGATCTCCTGCACGAGGTACTCGACCGCCCGGGGGTCGGCGGTCGTGTCACCGTCCACGCCCAGGAGGTAGTCCATGCCCTCGACCAGTGTGTAGCCGTAGTTGAGCGCGCCGACCTTCTTGTCGGGGTTCTCGCCGATGTCGTGGACGAAGATCTCGGTCATCTGCTCGTCGCGACCCTCGCCGCGCGTGTGCAGGCCTGCGTAGTGGCTGGCGATCTCGACCGTCGCGTCGGAGGTGTTGTTGACGATCACGTGGATCGCGTCGGGCAGGAGGGTCTGGGCGAGCAGCGAGTCGAGCACGCCGGCGATGGCGTCCTCCTCGTTGTACGCGGGGATCACGCATCCGACGGTCGACTTGAAGGTCGGCAGGGACTCGATCTCGGCCATGAACTGCTGCGCGTAGTGGTCCATCACCGGATCGAACGTCGGTGCGTGGTCGGCGTAGCCGATGCCATCATCGTTCACGTGCTGCTCCTGCTCCCTGCGGCCGCGGACCCGTGCGCGGGTCCCTCCCCGCCATCGTCGCGGGCCGAGGTCAGGCTTGGGTCAGCGTTGGCACAAGGTCTGCTCAGGATTTGCGCAGTTCTCGCGCACCCGGCTCAGCCGTCGAGGACGCGCACCCGGTCCAGGTCGGCTGTCGCATCGGCGAGCAGGCCCTCGAACGTGGGGGCGACCTGGATGCCGCCGCTCGTGCCGAAGCGGGCGCCGGTACGGATCTCGAGGCGCTCGCCGAGCGACTCCTCGACCAGGCCGGTGCGCACCGCGGACACGACCAGCGCCGTGGCGCCGGACATCGCGGAGTCGACGAGGACCGCGAACCGGCCGGCACCGAGGTAGCCGATCAGCGCCGAGGCGGGGACGTGGGAGCGCAGCACCTGCGTGAAGTGGATCAGCGCCCGGTCGCCGGCATCACGGCCGAATGCGGAGTTGAGCTCGTCGAGATCGCTGATCTCGGCCAGGACGAGGCCGACCTGCCCGCCGGTGAGTGCGGCTCTCTCGACCCGGTCCCGGGCGTCCTCGCGGAAGGACTCCGCGGCCAGCACCGGCAGATCGGACTGCCGGCGTGACTCGACGCTGACCGACCACCAGTTGCCCGAGCGCTCGACTCGCAGCGCCGACAGGCAGATCGCGGCCACCACGAAGATCGCCGTGAAGGGCAGGATCGTGCTCGCCTGGCCCGGTCGCCCGCCGTCCTCGCCCGCTGCGAAGAGTGCCGCGGCGGCAATGAACCAGCCCCCCACGACGAGCAGCGTGGTCTGCAGGATGCGGGCGTTGAGGTTGAGCCGCATCGGCCCACGCATCAGCTCGGTCGCGGCGAGCCACGCGAAGAACCCCGAGAGCCCGAGCCGCACGATCGAGACCACGTCGAGATCGGGGTCCGGGCCGCCGAGCGACGCGGGCGCGGCCGCTGCGAGGCCGACCAGCAGGACCACCAGGATCAGCGAGCGCCGTCGACCGTCCAGGAGACGGCAGCCGGCCCAGAGGGCACCCGTCGCAAAGACCCAGGAGGCGTCGATCGTCGCGACGACCGCCGCCGGGGTCGAGCGGTCGAGCCCGTAGATCGCGGTGAGCCCAGTGGCACACAGGGCCGCTGCGAATGCCCCGACCCACGTGCGGTTGGACTCGTCGTTGTGCCGGAGCGCCGCGGTGATTGTGAACACCGTGGTCACGGTGGCGAGCGCGAGGGCGCACGCCACGAGCAGCGTGGTGAGGTCGATGTCCAGGTCCATGTCAGGCTTCCTTCGTACGGACAGCAGATGGGTGCGCGGCGGGCCGATTCGGCAGCGTCACGACGACCTCGGTGCCGCGGTCAGGCTCGCTCGCGACCTCGATCGCCCCTCCGTGCATCACGACGATCTCGCGAGAGATCGCCAGACCGAGGCCCGTGCCGTGGGTCGTGGAGCCGCGGACCGACTCGGCGCGGTAGAACCGCTCGAACAGTCCCTTCTGCTCGTCCAGCGTCATGCCGCGCCCGGTGTCGCTGACCCGGATCTCGACGGCCTCGGACCCGTCGTCGCGCACCACGTCGTGGACGGCCACCGTGACCCGGCCGCCGATGTCGTTGTACTTGATCGCGTTGGACAGCAGGTTGTCCACGACCTGGCGAAGCCGGAACGCATCCGCGGGCGCCCGGACGGTCCCGCCGTCGGTCACGAGGTTCACCGGGATCAGCCGCTCGCTCGCGATGATCCGCTGCGCGTCGATCGACTCCACCACGATCGCGGTGATGTCGCAGTCCTGGAGGCTCACGGTGATCGCGTTCTCGGGGCTCCTGGAGCGGGCGGAGAGCAGGTCGTTGACCAGCGAGTTGAGCCGCTGCGTGTTGACGAGAGCGATGTCGAGCATCGAGCGGGCCTCGTCCGGGAGCCCGTCGACCTCGAGCGCCAGGTCGACGTAGCCGAGCACCGAGCTCAGCGGGGTGCGCAGCTCGTGCGACATCGAGGTGACCAGGTCGTCGCGGTCCGCGATGGCCCGGACCTCGGCCGAGACGTCGCGCAGCACCAGCACGACGCGGTCGACCTCGCCACTCTCGTCGCGCAGCATGCGGGCGGTGACGTGGATCGTGAAGCGGGTCCCGGTGCGGTGCCCGATGACGTACGTCTCGCTGTCGACGGTCTCGCCCCGCATGACCCGGAGGTGGGGCATCTCCTGCGCAGGAACGGGGGTGACCCGGTCCGCGCGGTAGAGGGGATAGCGTTCCCAGGGCGTGTCGTCCGGCAGCCCGAGGTGGGACAGCAGGGCGCGGGTCGCCCGGTTCGTCGTCAGCGTGGTGCCGTCCAGGTCGAGGCTGATGACCGCGAACTCCACCGCGTCGAAGGCCTCCCGCAGGATCGCCTCCTGGCGGCGGGCGCGCTGCAGCGCCTTCTCGAGCATCGCGGTCTGCCGCCGCAGCAGCACTCGCTGCGACTCGACCCGCTCGGCGGTCAGGTGGGTGATGACGCTGACGAAGGCCAGGGTGACGGTGAGGCTCGCGGCCGCGACAGCGCTGCCGGCCGACGTGCCCGCAGCGGGTCCGACGCCCAGCTGGGCCTGGGCGACGCCACCCCACAGCAGGACTCCCGCGAACAGGGGACCGAGCACGCTGCCGAGGCGACCGAACGCCATCGCGAGCCAGATCGCCGGGAAGATCAGCAGGATGCCGAATCCGCTCTCCGGGGACGCGTTGCGGAGCAGCACGATCGCGAAGATGTCGAGCAGGGGGAGGGCGATCTGCGCGTGCACCGGCAGCCGCAGCCACGGGACGATCGCCGCCGCGATCGTCGCCCAGAGGACGATCGTCAGGCCGGCGAAGAAGCCGGGGCTGTCGTCGAAGCGCCGCTCCGACAGGGCCAGCGTCACGCAGACCACGACCCCGAAGGCCCCGGCAAGGAGCGCCTGGGTGCGGAACACGCTGGCTCCGAAGCTGATCGCGGTGCGCTGCGGCTCGCGCGGGCGGAGTGCAGACGCCCTCATGGCCGCAGCGTATCCCAACCGCGGGTCCCGGCGGGGCCACTTCGCGGCCGGGGGCCGCACGAGTGGGTCACACCGTGAGAGCACGGATTTCATCGTCCCGGGACGCTGCGATAGACTGCCCCAGTTGCCTCGGCGAGGGTCCTTCGCGGACCGTGATCGACAGGGCGCTCCACAGGAGTGCTGTGTCGAGCGCCTTGCCCGGTGACCACAGACCATTGTTTCACCCCATGACGCACTCATCAGGAGAAGTTCCCCGTGGCCGAGATCAAGATCGCAGCCGAAACCCGCACCGAGTTCGGCAAGGGCGCCGCCCGCCGCATCCGTCGCGCTGACAAGGTGCCCGCAGTCCTCTACGGACACGGCGCCGACCCGGTCCACGTCGCCCTCCCGGGTCACCAGCTCATGCTGGCCCTGAAGAACGCGAACGCCCTGCTCACGATCGACCTGGGCTCCGAGCAGCACCTCGCGATCCCCAAGCAGGTTCAGCGTGACCCGCTGAAGGGCTTCATCGAGCACGCCGACCTGCTCATCGTCCGCAAGGGCGAGAAGGTCACCGTCGACGTCCGCATCCTCCCCGTCGGCGACGCAGTCAGCGGCAACCTCGTCGTCCTGGAGAACGCGACGATCGCGATCGAGGCCGAGGCGACCCACATCCCCGAGTCGTTCGAGATCTCGATCGAGGGCATGACTGCCGGCGACCAGATCCTGGCCAAGGACATCGAGCTGCCCGAGGGCTCGTCCCTCGCGGTCGACGAGGACCTGCTCATCGTCAACGTCACCGCCGCACCGACCGAGGCCCAGCTCGAGTCCGAGCTCGCCGAGGCCGAGGCAGAGGCCGGCATCGAGCACGACGCTCCCGAGTCGGAGAGCGACGACGCTCCGGCCGAGGCTGAGGCTGTTGCCGAGTCGGAGTGACCTGGCTGGTCGTCGGGCTCGGCAATCCGGGCCCGACGTACGCTGCCACGCGCCACAACATCGGCTACATGGTGGCCGACGTGCTGGCAGCCCGCATGGGTGCATCGTTCAAGAAGCACAAGTCCGGCCGCGCTGACGTGGTCGAGGGGCGGCTCGCCGGCGAGCGGGTCGTCCTCGGCCGCGCGCGGTCGTACATGAACGAGAGCGGCGGCCCGGTGTCGACGCTCGCCAAGTTCTACGGCATCGACGCGGATCACGTGATCGCGATCCACGACGAGCTCGACATCGACTTCGGCATGCTGCGGGTCAAGCGCGGTGGCGGGGACAACGGCCACAACGGGCTCAAGTCGATCCGTCAGTCGCTGGACACCGGCGACTTCTACCGCGTCCGCGTCGGCATCGGCCGGCCCCCTGGCAGGCAGGACGTGCACGACTTCGTCCTCAAGCCCTACTCCTCGACCGAGCGCAAGGACCTCCCGACGTACGTCGAGGAGGCCGCCGACGCGGTCGAGAGCCTGATCACGGTCGGGCTCGAGCAGACCCAGAGCGCGTTCAACCGCTGATTCTTGCGGCCCTTCGGGGTTTCGCGGATATTTGACGACCTCGCGCGACGCTTGGCCCTGCAATCAATTCGGGCTCTTGCTGTGGGGTGGATCTGTGACGGCAGTCGAACTCGGCGCGGGGTCGACAGGCGGCCGCGCCAGGACAGTCAGTGGACGCTGGGCGGGGCTCGCCCCGGGCCTGCGACGGTCCGGCGAGCGGTGGGCGAGAGCACGGGTCCAGCCGTACGTGTCCGCGTGCCTCGTGGGCACCGCCGCCGCCGCGGTCCTGACGCGCGCCGGGGGGCCGGTCGTGTGGACGGCAGCGGCGGTCGTCGTGCTGGCCCTGGCGTACGACCTCGTCATGTCACGGTCCCTCGGGCCGGTCAGCATCGCGGCACCGCTCAAGCGTCTCGGCCTGGTCGCGGGCACAGCCCTTCTCGCCGCCACCTCGTTCGCGTGGCTGACGCCGGGCCAGGCGCGCGCCGAGCTCGCGATCGTGCTGCTCGCGTCCGTCGCCTTCCTGGCCGGTGCGTGGCTGGCCCGCGCCGCGCGTGGCCCGCGCACGGTGCTGCTGGTCGGCGGCCGAGTCGGCGCCGCGCAGCTCATCACCCAGTGGGCGTCGTGCCCCGACGTCCGGGTCGAGGGGGTGTGCCTTCCGGAGTTCGTGGGCGACGGGGCGGACCAGATCATCGACGTCCCGGTGGTCGGGTCGATCGACGACGTCGTGGCGGCTGCGGCCGGCCTCGGGGTGGACGCTGTCGTCGTCGCGCCCGGCCCGCTGCTCACCGCGTACGACGTGCGCCGGCTGAGCTGGTCGCTCGAGAAGACCTCGGTGGAGCTCTCGGTGGCAGCAGAGGTCGACGGCATCCTGCCGCGCCGCATCGTCCCGCAGGTGATCGGCCACCGGGTCATGCTCTCGGTGCGGCCGGGCGGTCGATCGGGCCCGGCGCTGTGGGGCAAGGGTCTGCTCGACCGGGTGGCCGCGGCGCTCCTGCTGGTGCTGCTGTCGCCGGTGCTGGCCCTCGTGGCGGTCCTGGTCCGCCGGGACTCTCCAGGCCCTGCGCTCTTCCGGCAGACGCGCGTCGGCCGCGATGGAGCGCTGTTCGAGGTGTTGAAGTTCCGCACGATGGTCGTCGACGCCGAGTCGCTGCTCGCGGGGCTCCTGGCCGAGAACGAGGCCGCGGGCCCGCTGTTCAAGATGGCGGCAGATCCCCGCGCCACGCGTATCGGGCGATTCCTGCGGCGCAGCTCGATCGACGAGCTCCCGCAGCTCGTGAACGTCCTCAAGGGGCAGATGTCCCTGGTGGGGCCGCGACCGAGCCTGCCGGTGGAGACGATGGCGTACGACGAGTGGGTCCATCGTCGCCTGAGCGCCAAGCCGGGCATGACGGGCGCTTGGCAGGTGGGCGGCCGCTCGAACCTCAGCTGGTCGGAATCCGTCCGGCTGGACATCGACTACGTGGACAACGCGACGCTGCGCGACGACCTGCTCATCGCCATGAGGACCGCCCGCGTGGTCCTCACCCGCGACGGTGCGGTGTGAGCCTCGCGGGAGTCGCCCGACTCTCGGCCGCCGTCGTGGTGGCCGTCGTGGCGATCGCGCTGGTCACGGTCGGGATCCGAGGTGACGGCGACAGGGGCACCAACGACGTACAGGCCCGGGACCGGTCCGCGGCACGCGCCGACACGCGCAGCTCGGCCGACGAGAACGCGTCGGAGATCATGCCGTCGCGACCGTCGACGTCCGAGCGCTCGGCGGACGAGGAGGTGGCGCCCGAGCGCCCTCGTGCGAAGGCGTCGAAGAAGCCGCTGCTGACGTCGTCACCACGTACCGCGAGCAGCCGCGGCGCGGTCGTGGCCGGCTTCCCACTGGCGGTGCTGCCCGTCCTGCCGGGATCGACCGTGCGGTCGAGCGGGGTGTCCTCGAGGTCGGACGTGGTCCAGGTGTCCCTGGTGGCCACGCACGAGCGGTCCCCCGAACGGATCCTCGCGGGGTACCGCAGGATCCTCACGGCGTACGGCTTCGTCGAGTCGCCGTCCCCTGCGGTGGGTGGATCGACCGCGTCGGCGTTCGCCCGTGGCCGCGATCACCTCACCGTGACGACCACCGGGGGCAGCGGACGCACGGGCTATTCCTTGTTCGGTGTCATCCGCGCCGGCGCGAAGGACTGAGCCGTGGCGAGCGGGCGCGAGGCGGGGATGACACGTGTACATATCGGTCAATGACCGTCCCGCGGGCGGACGGGGCTCAGCGGCAGGCAAGGGGAGCGGCAAGCGGGTCAGGGTCGCGCCGGTCGTCGTGTCCCTCGGCCTGGTCAGCCTGCTGACGGACATCTCGTCGGAGTCGGTCGCGGCGATCCTTCCGCTCTACCTGACCACCGTGCTGGGCCTGTCACCCGTCGCGTACGGCTTCCTCGACGGCCTCTACCAAGGAGCCAGCGCGCTGGTTCGGATCGCGAGCGGATGGGCGGCCGATCGCGGTGGGCATCCCAAGTGGGTCGCCTTCCTCGGCTACGGCCTGTCGGCCGTGGCCAAGGTCGGGCTGCTGGTCGCGAGCGGGTTCGCTGCGATCACGGCGGTCGTCGCAGTCGACCGCGTCGGCAAGGGCATCCGGACCGCCCCCCGCGATGCGATGATCGCGGCCTCGAGCCCGGTGTCGCACCTGGGACGCGCCTTTGCCGTGCACCGCACGCTCGACACGATCGGCGCCGTGCTGGGGCCGTTCATCGCCTTCGCGATCCTGTGGGCGGTGCCCGACGGCTACACGACCGTCATGATCGTCTCGCTGGCCTTCGCGCTGGTCGGCCTGGCGCTGCTGGGACTGCTCGTCCCGGACCAGCGGCTCACTCGCCCGGCCTCGCCGGCCCGGACTGCGCCGGCCTTCCGCTGGCGGCAGGTGTGCGATCCACAGCTGACCAAGCTCCTGGTGGCGGCCGGTGCGCTGGGCCTGCTCACGGTCGGGGACGGATTCGTCTATCTGGCGCTGCTGGACCGGGGCGGGTTCGCGGCCACCTGGTTCGCGCTGCTCTACGTCGGGACGAACCTGGCCTATCTCGCGCTCGCCGTGCCACTCGGCCGGATCGCCGACCGAGTGGGTCGCACGCGGGTGCTGGTCGGCGGCCACGTGGCGCTGATCCTGACGTACGTCTGCGCGGCGCTGCCGCTGGGCGGGCTCGCGGTCGTCATCCTGCCCCTGCTCCTGCTCGGCACGTTCTACGCGGCGACCGACGGCGTGCTGGCCGCGGTCGCCGGGCGCCTGGCCGCGCCGGAGGTGCGCGCGAGCGGCATCGCGTGCGCCCAGACAGTCGTGGCGCTCGCGCGCCTGGTCGCCTCGACCGGCTTCGGTCTCCTGTGGTTCACGATGGGTCCCCACCGGGCGTTGCTCACGGTCGCGGGCCTGCTGCTCGTCGTGGTGGTCGTGGCGTACGTCTGGGTCAGGGACCTCGACGCCCCGCCGCGGGCCTGACGCCAGCTCGCGAGGTCACGCCTCCGCGGCGATCTCGTGGGGCACCGCGGTCCTGACCTGGCGCAGGAGCCGCGCCTTCACCGCGGGCCGGAGCCGGTGCTCGAACGCGTCGCGGAGCGCGCGGTTGCGCATCTCGTAGCCGCACGGAGAGACGCGCAGGATGCCGAGGTCCGCGAGCTCGTCGAGGCTCGACTGGAGGTCGTGGACGTGCGCGGGCCGATCGATGTCCGCAGCGACGATGTCCGTCAGTGCATCTCCCGAGGCGGGACGGTCCAGGACGGCCAGCAGCTGGCACAGCTCGGTCTCCGCGACGGACAGCTGCTCGAGCATGGTCCGGAAGTAGTCACCGACGGGGAAGCCCCCGGTGTAGGCGTTCGCGCCGTTGTAGAGGTCGACGCCGCTCATGGTCGAGATGATCCAGCCCGACGCGATCCACTCCCGCAGGATCGCGACGGCCTTGCCGGCCAGGCATCCGCTCTGGTCGCGGAGCTCCTCCAGCAGGCGCGGGCTCGGCGGCGCCGACAGCGTGACGGTCGCGAGGGCGAGCAGGTCGGCGTCGGACAGGGGGCCGACCGTCTGGCGGTGGACCGTGACCGCGCCGCCCCCGAGCTGCTGCGCGAGGAGCTCGCCCGCCTCCTCGGAGGCGATGACGGCGATGACACGGGGGAGGCGTGGGTCGAGGCCGGCGAGGAATGTCCGCAGCAGCTCCACGTCCGAGACCGCATCGTGGTTCGACGGGCCCCAGACCGTGATGTCCGAGCGGCGGTCGCTGGCCAGGCGAGCGAGCCTCTCCGCCGCCGACGAGCGGCGGCCGTCCTCGATCAGATGACGCAGGTGGGCGTGCTCGACCTGGGCCACGGCGGCGTCGAGCAGGGCCTTGCGCCCGGACCGGCTCGGCCCGGTCAGGCAGATCACGTCGCAGCCGTCCGAGGCGATCGCGGAGCGGAGGTCGGCAGCGAGCGAGGTGACCTGGGCGCGACGGCCGATGAACGGTCGGCGGGTGAACTCGGGGGGCGTCTCGCAGGAGAGCATCTGGATGTGCAGCGCCCTGGTCTGGGGAGAGGGGTCCGCGCCGAGCTCCTGCAGGAGGCACACGCGCAGGTGCTCGAAGGCGCGAAGGGCCAGCTCGGTCTCGCCGAGCGCGCTGTGGGCCTGCATCAAGGTGCGGTGGGGCCGTTCGAAGCACGGGTCCTCCGCGACCGCAAGGGTCGAGAAGTCGATCGCGTCGCGCATCCACTGCAGCTTGAGGGCCGACTCCCCGGCGTCCGCGAGCACCGACTGCCGGCTCAGGAGCAGCGAGTCGCGCGTCTGCGTGGCCCAGAAGCTCTTGTCGTCGTGCGCGCGGAAGTCCGCGACGTACAGCGCCTCGGCCTCCCGGGCCAACGAGACGACGCGCGCGTGGTCGCCGGCGTGCAGCGCCGCGCTCAGATCGTGCGTCGCGGCCTGGAACGCCGTGACGTCGACCCAGGCGTTGCGCAGGACGAGACCGCCGAGATGACGTTCGATGCACGGCTCGTCGAGCACATGACGCACCCGGGACACGGCGGTGCGCAGACTCGCGCGGGCCTTGTCCTCGGCGACGTCGGGCCACAGCTTGTCGATGATGCTCTGGGGGCTCACCGCTCGGTTGTTGTTGAGTGCGAGCAGTCTGAGCAGATCGGTGGTCTTGCCGGTGCTCCACTCATCGGCCTCGACGACCTCGCCGTTGGACCTGCGGACGAACAACCTGCCGAACATACGAATCTCGATGCGGTCGTGCATGTGACGAACCTCCGACCTGGATGCCCGGGCGCGGGCTTCTCGAGCAGTCAGCTGGCTGCGTCTTCGGCTTGTTCCTTGCGTCCTTGGCATGTCCTTGAGTTGGGACTTTTCCAGAGTACGACCACAATTCTGGGGCGTTGGAGAAACGAGAACTTTGTCCAGATCGTGACTTAGTGCCCGGTCTCCGGAGGATGTTCGTCCCGGTTTGACGCTCCCTTGACGGCGTCGGTCCATCATGGTCTGCACGGCAGCAACGCACGTGAAATGGCGCGAAGAGCTTCCGTGAGCGAGGCAGTCATCGCCCCGAGGGTGTCGCTTCGCTGCGGGTAGAGGGAGGCTGCGCAGAACCCCTGGTTCAGCGCAGTCTCCTGCACGTCCAGGGGCTTGCCGGCGAGAACGAGACAGGGCATTTCGCTTTGACGCAAATTTTCTCGGGCCGTGCACTAATGAGCCGATCACCTTGGGGCTCGACTCGGATCCGTGCATGTGCGGGGGGCATTGCACGGAGCCATCCGACCTGGCTCCGCCACGCACATCCAGGGAGCCTCTGCATGACTGATCAAGGAACCGGCGTGCCTCGTACGCCGCGACGAGCCACCAGGCTCGTCATCGCACCACACGTGGGTGACGAGACCCTCGGGTGCGGGGGAGTGCTCGCCCGCCACGCGGACGAAGCGGCCCTCGCGATCCTCGCCGAGCCCGACGAACGGCGCCGCGAGCAGTTCCTCGCCGCCCAGCTCGAGCTCGGCCGGCCGGCCGCCACGGTGCTCGGGTTCTCGCGCCATCGTCTCGGCGAGGACATGGACCTGCTGGTGGGCATGCTGGCCGATCTGCTCACTGCCGTGCAGCCCTCGACGGTGTACCTCCCGTTCCCGTCGAACCACCACGACCGGGCGGTGGCGTACGAGGCCGGCATGAGGGCCCTGCGGACCCCGTACGGCTACGGCGCCCGGCGTCCGGTGACGGTGCTCGCGTACGACGTGGGCGCGGTCGAGGTGGCGGACTACGCCGAGGACGTCCTGTGGACGATCCACGAGCCGCTGGACGAGCGCGACGTGGAGCGCAAGTGCGCTGCCGCGCTCGAGTACGGCTCCCCGCTCGCCGGGGGGCTGCGAAGGAATGCCGCCCTCGTGGGGCAGTCGAGGCACATCGCGTGGGCTGAGCAGTTCGCAGTCGTGCGGATGTCCGCGGGCCCACGGGTGAGGCCCGTGCGTGAGGCCGTGGGAGGCCGGCGATGATCATCGCTGGACACCAGGCGGACCTGCTGCCGTACTCGGGATTCTGGTACAAGATGGCCAAGGCGGACCTGTTCGACCTGAGGATCTTCGACCCCATCCATCCACGCGGCTTCCAGCGACGGGTCATGATGCGGGGCCGCTGGGCCTCGATCCCGATCGTCGCGGGTCCGGCCGGATCGCTGATCTCCGAGGCCAGGATCCTGCCCCGCGAGACCCGCGAGGTGCTCACGTCCGTCGTGACCGAGCGCTACGACGACGCCAAGCACTGGTCGCGCCACGGCCCGGCGATCCTCGACATGATCGACGACATCCACACCGAGCACCTGTGGCAGCTCAACCTGCAGCTGATCCTCGGTATCCGCGAGCTGCTCGACATCCGCACGCCGGTCTCGATCGCGCGTCCGCCGAGCGGCAGGGGCGCGGCCGGACTGATGTCGGTCATGGAGCAGTACAACGCGACGAGCTATCTGTCCGGCACGGCCGGTCGCGCGTACGTCGATGCCGACGAGGGATATCAGGACGGCGGCCTGGAGATCACGTGGTCGGCCCACCGGGCGGTGACCGGCGACTCGATCCTCTCAGTGCTGATGGACTACGACGATCCGATGGCCGTCGTGATGGCCGAGGAGCCGCGCGGACCCGTCCGCCGTGTCCAGCCGGGCGTCTCGGCATGAGGCGATGGCCGTGACGGGCAGCGCACGCCTGACGACGTTCATCGGCCTGACCACGGTGCTGGTGATCGGTGCGGGGCTGTGCGTCGTCGTCGCGGTCAACCGGGCGTCGGCCCGCGCGGATGCCGCGCCGAAGGTCGCGGTCGCCCGCGTCTCTTCGCTGGAGGGCGCGCCGCACGTGGTGTTCCGCAACACCGAGATCGGCTCGCGCTACGGGCTGGTGTCGATCGTGAGCCTCGCCGACCCGCGCGGCCCCCGCGCCTTCACCGACGTCGCCTGCGACCGGGTCTACGCCGCGGCAGGCACCGCGAGCTGCCTGCGCACCAAGCGGGGCCTCGCGACGACCTTCAAGGCGGTGCAGCTCGACGCCGAGTGGGACGAGGTCGAGTCCTGGGGGCTGCCGGGCATCCCCAGCCGAACCCGCGTCTCGGCCGACGGCACCCTGCTGGCCACGACCTCGTTCGTCACGGGGCACACCTACATGCAGGTGGGCTTCTCGACCGCGACGGACATCCGTGAGGTGGGCGGGCGCGACCTGGGCAATCTCGAGCAGTTCCGGCTGGTCGTGGACGGCAGGACGGTCCGACCCAGCGACCGCAACATCTGGGGCGTGACCTTCGCACGCGACGACGACACGTTCTACGCGACGGTCGCGACCGGCGGCACGACGTACCTCGCGCGCGGCGACCTGTCCGCGCGAACGCTCACGACCCTGCGCAAGGGGGCCGAATGCCCTTCGCTGTCGCCCGACGGCTCGCAGATCGCGTTCAAGCACGACGTGGGCGGCTCGGCGCCGTACTGGCAGATGGTGGTCCTCGACCTCGCCTCCGGGCGGGCCGTGACCCTCGACGGGGAGACCCGCAACGTCGACGACCAGGTCGAGTGGCTCGACGACGACTCGCTGCTGTACGGACTGCCGCGCGAGGGCGAGACCGGCGTGAGCGACATCTGGAGGATCAGGACAACTTCCGGTGCCAAGCCCTCGATCTTCATCGAGCAGGCGTGGTCCCCGTCGATCGTGAGGAGTGCAGGACGATGAGCGCTGACGTGCAGGGGGAGGGGCGCGACGCCCCGAGCGCCGCGGGCCGGATCGCGCGGATCGAGAGCCTCGGCGCCGGGGAACAGGTGCGCCGGCTCGTCGAGGCCGCGCGTCGTGGGCTGCCGTCGGCGTACGACGTCGACAGCGGCGCGTTCGCGCAGACCGTCAGGCGCTCGGACGGGCCGGGCGCGCCGGTGCGACGGGAGGGGACGAGCCTGCGCTACGCGGCGATGGCGGCCCTCGGGCTGTCCCGGCTCCCCGTCGAGGAGCAGCGGTCGGTGCTCGGTGGCACGACGGCGGCCGAGCTGGCCCGGGCCACCGGGGTGCTGGCGCTGGAGCAGGCGGACCCGGGCGCCGTCGCGATCGCCGCCTGGGCGGTCGCAGAGGTGGCGGGCACGATCGACGTGGCCCTGTTCGCACGACTCGGCGCCGAGGTCTCCTCGGGACGTCCTCTGCCGACGGTCACCCTCTCGTGGATGGTCACGGCCGCCGTGGCGGCGGGCGGGGACCTGCTGGAGATGGCCACGGCCATGAGCGCGAGGCTGCTCGCGGCCCAGGGCTCCCACGGGATCTTCCCGCACGTGGTGCCGGCGGACTCGCAGAATCGCTGGCGGCGGCACGTCGGCTCGTTCGCCGACCAGGTCTACCCGATCCAGGCGCTCGCGCGGCTGTCGCAGGCGCGCGGCGACGCCGGGCTCGTGCGCGCCGCGCAGGCCACCGCCGATCGGCTCTGCGAGCTGCAGGGAACAGCTGGTCAGTGGTGGTGGCACTACGACGTGCGCACGGGTGACGTGGTCGAGCGGTTCCCGGTCTACAGCGTGCACCAGCACGCGATGGCGCCGATGACGTTGTTCGACCTCGCGGACGCCGGCGGCACCGACCGCACGTCCGAGATCGTGCGGGGGCTGCGATGGATCGAGGACCACCCGGAGGTCGACGAGCCGCTGCTTGCCGAGTCCCTCGGCCTGATCTGGCGGAAGGCCGGGCGGCGGGAGTGGGCCAAGACCGTACGCCGCATCTCGGCCGTCACCACCGCGATCCGCCCGGGGATGCACGTGCCGGGGCTCGACCGGGCGTTCCCCGTCAGCCGCGTCGACCACGAGTGCCGACCCTACGAGCTGGGCTGGCTGTTGTACGCCTGGCTGCCCCCGCGACAGGGTGAGAGCGCATGACCGCGCTGCTCGGCCCGGCGCCCCGACGGCAGCTGTTCGGCCTGCGGGTGGACGCCCTGACGGCCGATGACGTGATCGGGCTGGCCGATCAGGCGGTGCAGTCCCGCAGGCGCCTGCTCATCGGTGTCGTCAACGCCGCGAAGGTCGTCCACCTGCGATCGGACCGGCTGCTGCGCGAGTCGCTGCTCGAGTGCGACGTCCTGCTCGCCGACGGCCAGTCGGTCGTCTGGGCGAGTCGGTTGCTGGGGCAGCCGCTGCCCCAGCGCGTCGCCGGGATCGACCTGTTCGAGCAGCTGCTGGCGCTCGCGGACCGTGACCGCCGATCGGTCTATCTCCTCGGGGCCACGCCGAGCGTGCTGCGTGGGGTCGAGGAGGCCGTCGCGAGACGGTGGCCGGGTGCCCGCGTCGTCGGCAGCCGGGACGGCTACTTCGGCGCCGCCGCCTCGGCCGAGGTCGCGGCGGGCATCGCGGCGTCCGGGGCCGACATGCTCTTCATCGCGATGCCGTCGCCCCACAAGGAGATCTTCCTCGGGACGCACGGCCCGTCCCTCGGCGTCCCTGTGCTGCACGGCGTCGGCGGGTCCTTCGACGTCCTGAGCGGGCTCACGAAGCGTGCACCCGAGCGCTGGCAGCGCTGGGGCATGGAGTGGCTCTACCGGGTGCTGCAGGAGCCGGGCCGCCTCTGGCGGCGCTATCTCACCACCAACACCGCGTTCGTGCTGCTGCTGATCCGGGAGCGGATCAGTCGGACGCGCCCGTACGACCCACCCACCACCGCCAAGGAAGGCACCGCACATGAATGAGATCTTCGAGGGGCGCGTCGCGATCATCGGCCTGGGCTACATCGGGCTGCCGACCGCGGTCGCCCTGGCCACCCGGGGGGTCGAGGTCGTCGGTGTCGACGTCAACGAGGACACCGTCAAGGCCGTCGCGAACGGCCAGGTGCCGTTCATCGAGCCCGATCTCGCGGTCGGGGTCAGCGGCGCGGTCTCGATGGGATCGCTCACCGCCTCGACCGTGACGCCGGAGGCGGATGCGTTCATCATCGCCGTCCCCACGCCGTTCCTGGACAACCACGAGGCCGACATGTCGTACGTCCGGGCGGCGGTCGAGCAGATCGCACCGCGGCTGCGCGGCGGCGAGATCATCGTGCTGGAGTCGACCTCACCGCCCGGCTCGACCGAGAACGTGAGCCGGTGGCTCGAGGAGCTGCGGCCGGACCTCAACCCCGCGCACGCCTCGGAGGGGCTGCCCGATCTCCACGTCGCGCACTGCCCCGAGCGGGTCCTGCCGGGCAAGATCATGATCGAGATGATCACGAACGACCGGGTCGTCGGCGGCATCACGCAGGAGTGCGCCCGCAAGGCCGCCTCGATTTACCGGGTCTTCTGCCTGGGCGAGATCCTCCTGACCGACGCGGCGAGCGCCGAGATGTCCAAGCTGGTCGAGAACGCGTACCGGGACGTCAACATCGCGTTCGCGAACGAGCTGTCCCTCATCAGCGAGGACCTCAACCTGGACGTCTGGGAGGTCATCAAGCTCGCGAACCACCACCCTCGCGTCAACGTGCTCACCCCCGGCCCGGGCGTCGGTGGCCACTGCATCGCCGTCGATCCGTGGTTCATCGTGGGTGCATCGCCCGAGCTGACGCCGCTGATCCGGGCAGCCCGCGCGATCAACGACTCCAAGCCCCACCACGTGGCCGAGCAGCTGATCGTCAAGACCGCCCGGTTCCGCGAGCCGACCGTCGCATGCCTCGGACTCGCGTACAAGCCCAACATCGACGACCTGCGCGAGAGCCCTGCGGTCGCGATCGTCGACGAGATCGCACGCGTGCTGCCCGAGCTGGACATCCGGGTCGCCGAGCCGTTCGTCCACGTGCTCCCGCAGTCGCTCTCGTCGCACGGGAACGTCCAGCTGCAGCCGGCCGCCAGCGCGATCGCCGACGCCGACATCGTGCTGCTGCTCGTGGACCACGACCACTTCAAGTCGCTGAGCCGGTCCCGGCTCGAGGGCAAGGTCGTCTACGACACCCGGGGCGTGTGGCGCTGACCGCGACCCGAGGCGTACGCCCCGGGGCCGGTGCTCACGCCGGGCTGAAGTCCTCCGGCCGATCGCCGAGGCCGAAGTGGTGCTCGATGGCCTGCACGGTGCGGTCCGAGGCCTTGCCGTCGCCGTAGGGATTCACGGCGTGTGCCATGGATGAATAGGCCGCCTCGTCGGTGAGCAGCTCGGTGACCGACGCGACGATGAGGTCCTCGTCCGTCCCCACCAGTCGTACGGTGCCCGCAGTCACCGCCTCGGGCCGCTCGGTCGTGTCGCGCAGCACGAGGACCGGCTTGCCGAGGCTCGGCGCCTCCTCCTGCACGCCGCCGCTGTCGGTCAGCATGATCGTCCCGGCGTCCATCGCGAGCGCGAAGTCGCTGTAGCTCAGCGGCTCGGTGATGACGACGTTGTCGAATCCCGTGAGCGGCGGCAGCAGCACCTCCCGGACTGTCGGGTTGAGGTGCGCCGGCAGCAGGAACAGGACGTCGGGGAAGGCCGATGCCAGACGGGCCAGTGCGCTGGCGGTCCTGGCCATCGGTTCGCCCCAGGACTCGCGGCGGTGGCTGGTGACCAGCACCATGCGGCGGCCCGGTGCGGTGTCGATGGCCGAGAGCGCGGGGTCGAGATGGGGGAGGCGACGGCTGACCACGTCCAGGAGCGCATCGATGACGGTGTTGCCGGTGACGCTGATCCTCTCGGGCGCGATGCCCTCGGCCATGAGGTTCGATCGAGACAGCGGGGTCGGCGCCAGGTGGAGCGAGGTCAGCTGCGAGGTCAGCCGCCGGTTGATCTCCTCCGGGAACGGGTTGTACAGGTCGCTGGTCCGCAGCCCCGCCTCCACGTGGATGACCGGGACCTTCTCGTAGAACGCCGCGAGTCCCGCGACGAAGCTCGTCGTCGTGTCCCCTTGCACCACGACGGCGTCCGGTCGCTCCGCGCGGATGGTGTCAGTCAGTCCGCCCAGGGCACGCATCGTGATCTCGTGCAGCTGCTGGCGTGGCTGGATGATGTCGAGATCGTGATCCGGGACGATGTCGAACAACGTGTTGACCTGGTCGAGCATCTCGCGATGCTGTCCGGTCACCGCGACCACGGCCTCCAGGTGCGGGGAGGCGGTCAGTCGCTTGACGACGGTGGCGAGCTTGATCGCCTCGGGCCGGGTGCCGTAGACGACCAGGATGCGCGCAGAGCTCATGAGGAGGTCACCGTTCTCGGGGGGCGGGGTCTCCCGCTGCGGCGGGCGGCCAGACGGTCGAGCCCGAGCACGGCGGAGACGGTCAGTCCAAGACCGAGGAGCGCCGTCGCACCGACCGCCCGTATCCGGCTCCCGCCGGCGAGGTTGACGCCCGGGTTCGTCGGAGCCAGATCGGTCCGGATCGTGTCGTCAGCAGGGACGCCGGCCGTGACCTGTATGTCGCGCGCGACGGTGCGGATCCGGGCGACCAGGCGATCGAGCCGTGCCCGCACTACGGCCTCGCTGGGCCCGGTGACCTGCACGCTGAGCATGGCCTGCTCGAAGTTGTGGGACCACTGACCACCGCTGTCCGGGAGGTCGACGGTGTAGCCGTCGCGAACTCCGCGGCCCAACAGCGTCACGTTCGCGGCCGTTGCGGGCTTCTGGCCGCCGGCGTTGACGATCTTCTCGACGTACCCCGCTGTGGCGACAAGGCTGGCCGACGCCGAGGTCAGCGAGTTGGGATGCTGGTCGGTGGTCGGCTCGAGGAACACGACGTTGGCCTGGCTCCAGTAGACGTCCTGGTGGGCGGCCACGAGGCTCATGGCGATCGCGACGCCGACGAGGCCCACAAGGGTCAGGACGCGTCGGTGCCAGAGCGTCCGCAGCACCTCGAGCACCGTCACATCCGCCTCCAAGAAGTGTGACCAAGTATCGCAGATCTGCCCTGCGGCGACAGGGTTTTTTCGCAGTCGAGACTTCTCGGCAGTTTCTGGGACGGAAGGGTTGTCTCGTACGTACAGTGAGATGAACTGGGCGAGAGGCGAACATGTATCTGCGCGATCTGGGCGACAGCCTCCTGAGACGTTGGTATCTGGTTCTCGGCGCGCTCGCGCTCACGGTGGGGGTGTGCTTCGCCGCGCTCAGCGCCGTCTCGCCCACCTATCAGACGACGTCCAGCCTCGTGCTGGTCCCGCCCAAGACCACGACCGGGGTGTCCGGCAACCCCTACCTGTATCTCGGCGGGCTGGAGCAGAGCGTCGACGTGCTGGCGCGCGCGGTGAACGCTGACGCCACGCGCGACCAGATCGCGAAGACCGCCACGACCGGCGAGTACGAGGTGAGCGCCGATCTGACCACCAGTGCTCCGATCCTGGTCATCACGGCCACGGACTCCTCGAGTGCGGGCGCACAGGAGATGCTCGATGCTGTCGTGGCCGAGGTGCCCACCGTCTTCCGGCGCCTGCAGGCCTCCCTCGGTGTCCGCGCGAACTCGCAGATCACCACGCTCGAGGTGCCCACTGACGACGGTCCGAGTGCGATCAACAAGGCGCGCTACCGCATGGCGGCCCTGGCGGGTGCGGTCTGGCTGTTCCTGGCGTTCGTGCTGATCGGCTTCCTCGACGGGGTGTTGCTGACCCGGACGATGCGCAGGTCCGCCGAGCTGCTTCTTCGGACCGACGCGATGGACGCCCCCTCCGAACAGACGGCAGGCAACAAGCAGAAGGCAGGCAACAAGTAGTGCTCGGCTCCGTCTGCCTGGGACGGGGGTCGCGTGAGCGTCGCGGCGCTTGAGCGTCTTCGAGCGGGACGCCGTCCTCCGCAGGCTGACGGCGTCACGGTCCTCACGGTCTACCTCATCGCCCTGACCTGCATCCCGTCGCGACTGGTCCTGAGCCCCTTGGGGGGCGCCGGCTCTCCTGCCGGGGTCGTGGGGCTCGGGTGCCTGGCGTGGTGGATCTGGTCCCGGGCACAGCGGTCGGAGCCGGACCCGGACGGGTTCCAGCCGGTGCGGTGGGCGTTCATCCTCATGGCGTTCGCCTTCTCGGCCAGCTTCATCGCCGCGATGACCCGACCCATCGCCGGTGAGGAGTTCAGCGGCGCGCAGCTGGGGATGGTGCTCGTGGCCGGGTGGGGCGGGGTGCTCCTGGTGGCCCACGACGGGATCCCGAGTCTCGAGCGCCTCTACGTGCTGCTGCGCCGCGTGGTGGCTGCGGGCGGCGCCATGGCGACCCTGGGCATCGCGCAGTTCGTGACGGGACAGCCGTTGGTGGACGGCATCAGCATCCCCGGCCTGTCGTCCAACCACACCATGTTCGGTCTGACCGAGCGGGAAGGCTTCACCCGTCCGAGCGGCATGGCGACGCATCCCATCGAGTACGGCGCGGTGATCACGATGATCCTGCCGCTGGCGCTCGCCCTCGCGTTCAGCGACACGTCACGCGGTGCGCTGCGTCGGTGGTTCCCGGTCCTCGCGCTGGCGATCTCGGTGCCGCTGTCGATCTCCCGGTCCGCTTTGTTGTCGGCAGTGGTGGGCTGCTTGGTCATCATCTTGAGCTGGCCCCCGGCCGCGCGACGGATCGCGGCGGCAGGCGCGGCAGTGATGACGGTCGGTGTCTACATCACGGTTCCGGGGATGCTCGGGAGCCTGCTGGGACTGTTCACCGGCATCGGCGGCGACAGCAGCGCACTGTCGCGCACCGGGTCGTATCCGATCGCGTTCGAGTTCGTGGAGAAATCCCCCTTGTTCGGCCGGGGATTCTCGACGTTCCTGCCGAAGTACCGGATCCTGGACAACCAGTTCCTCGGTCTGCTGATCGAGGTGGGCATCGTCGGACTGGCGGCGTTCGTCGCGCTGATCGTCACGGCCCTGGTGTGCGTCCTGCGGACCCGGCGCCGCGTGGGTGACGGGCTTCCGCGGCAGGCTGCGCAGGGCCTCGCGGCTGCTGTTGCAGCGGGCGCCGCGTCGCTCGCGGTGTTCGACGGACTGAGCTTCCCCATGTCCGCGGGCCTGTTCTTCCTCATGCTGGGCATGGCCGGCGCGGCAGTGCGGCTGAGCCGGCATGAGGCGGCGGTCCTGCACTCCGACGTGTCCCTAGAAGTTTGAGGTCTCCTCGATCGGTGTTACGTTTTTGGGGTTGGATCGCGGTGTCGGGCCCGCGCAGTCATTGAACCAATCGACGGCCGGGGCCCAGACCGAAAGACAGATTCATGCACTCAATCCGCAAGTACGTCTCCATGCCCGGAGACCGCAGGACACCTCTCATCCGCCTGATGTGCGTCATCGGTTTCGTGCTCGTGATCGCGACCGGGTCCTCGGCCGCCTTCGCCAACGGGGGTGATCGCTCCGAGTCCCAGTCGTCACCGGCGAGTGACGACGGAGGGACGGGCTGGTGGGGATGCCGTGACGACGACGCGGACGGCGACAGCTGGTGGAGCGGATGGCACCGGTACTGGTCGCGGCACTGCCCCGACGTTCCCGACGGCCCCACGACGCCGACCCCCGAGCCCACTCCCACGCCGGAGCCCACGACTCCGGAGCCCACGACGGCTGAACCCACGACGCCGGAGCCGACGGCCACCGAGCCCGAGCCGACGCCGACGGCGGAGCCCGAACCGACCACTCCCGCTCCATCCACACCGGGAGGCACGCGCTGCGCCGCGGTCCCCAGCTCCTGTGGATACCCCGACGCGACCAACACCGGTGTCCCGAGCGGGGTCGATCTCAAGAAGTCCGACTCGGTCAATGCCTCGCGGGACGGACAGGTCATCGACGGGCTCGACATCACCGGCGAGATCAACGTGACGGCCAAGAACGTCACCATCAAGAACACGAGGGTCACCGGCGGGCGGGGCGCGGGATCGGCCGACTGGGTCGTGATCGTGCGACCCGGCGCCGACAACCTGACGATCGTGGACTCCGAGATCAGGACCCCGGAGGGCACTCCTCAGGACATCGCCTGCGTCTTCAACATCGGAGACTCCAAGCCCACCGTCAAGCGGGTCGACATCCACGCCTGCAGCGCCGGCGTCTCGTCGGGCGGGGGCCTCGTGGAGGACTCGTACATCCATGACATGGCGGCCGTACCGGGTCTGTCCCACGACGTGGGGATCGCCTCCAACGGCGGCGGGGGCATGACGATCCGCCACAACACGATCTTCAACCAGTTCGATCAGACGGCCACGATCGCGTTCTACCAGGACTTCGGGACCCAGAAGAACAACCTGGTGGAGGACAACCTGTTGGCCGGCGGGGGCTACTGCGTCTACGGCGGCGCAGGTCAGAAGGGCGCCACGGCGAACATCCGGTTCGTCGACAACCGGTTCAGCAAGAAGTTCTCGCCGCGATGTGGCTACTACGGAGTCGTCGCCTCGTTCACGCTCTCGGACCCGGGGAACACCTGGACGGGCAACTACTGGGACGAGGACCTCACCCCGGTCGGCCGCTGAGGCTGGAGCGTCGTCGGTCTGCCGGGACCATCAGGTTCCCGGCAGATCGACGCGTAGAGGTCGCAGATCGCATCGACCTTCCCCGTCCACAGCCCGACACGCTCAACCCTCGACCGGGCCGCGGTCCCCATCGATGTCCGCAGGGCGGGATCGAGGATCAGTGAGGTCAGGGCCTCGGCGAGATCCCGGACGAGCTGATCGGGCGAGTGGACAGGCACACGGATCCCGCACGTGTCGTCGACGGCGGCGCCCGGACCGCCCCGATCGCAGGTGACGACGGGCAGATGGTGCCCCATCGCCTCGAACACGACATTGCCTCCCGGTTCGCGGAAGCTGGGGAAGACGAAGACGTCCGCCGCGCGGTAGAACTGCTCCACCTCCGCCCGGGTCCGCGCCCCGTGGAAGCGGACGCGCCCCTTGAGGTCCAGCTCGGCAGCCAGCCGTTCGCACTCGCCACGGTCGAAGCCGTCGCCGACGACGTCGAGGACCACGTCGTGCTCGCGCAGCAACGCCATGGCGCGGATGGCTTCCCGGGCGCCTTTCGTCCGCACCAGGCGACCGACGAACAGCAGGTGGATGGTCGGGCCATGGCGGACCGGTCGCCATTCGGGCAGGACGTCGAGCGCAGTCTCCGGCATCATTCGCAGGTCCCTCACCGGCACGTCGCTCAGCGCATCCGCGACGTAGGGCGCGATGCCGAGCACGATCGACGCGTCCGTGTACGTGCGACGAAGGAGCCAGTCGTGCCGCAGGCGCCACGGGTCGATCCGGCGCAGGCCGACGTACCACGGGGCGGTGTCGCCGTCCTCGAACCCGGAGGGGGAGCCCAGGCTGCCGCCGACCGGGCCCAGGATGAACGGGATGTCGAATCCGGCGAGAGGCGAGGGATATCGCATCGCGACCGGCAGGGGCTGGTGTGCGACGTCGAAGCGCTCTCCGCGTGCCAGCGCATCCCGGATCCATCGTCTCGCATGCCAGTGGAACGGGACGTACGCCGGCTTGGCGAGACTGTTGAGTCGCTCGGCACGGCCGAGGCCGCGCGGCTCCATCCACTCCACGACCCGCGCGTGCGGCAGCTGCGCGACCGCGCTCGGGCGGCCGCGCTTGCGATAGGTCAGGACGGTGGTGTCGAACCGCTCCGACAGGTGCGCGGCCCACTGGTAGGCGACCCAGGACTCGCCCACGTCGGAGCTGTCGATCGTGGGTGCCACGAGCAGCAGCCGCAGATCGTGCAGATCGGTTGGCCGAACCGACCGGTCGCGCGCCTGATCGGTCCTACGATTCATGGGTGGCTCCTGACGTCGTGGTGGTGATCGTGACGTACAACAGCGCGCCGATGATCGAGGGCCTGCTGGACTCGCTGGGTCCCGCGCTGGCGGGGCTCACCGCAGATGTCGTGGTGGTCGACAACGGTTCGTCCGACGAGACGGCGGCGATGGTGCGGGCCCGAGCGGACTGCCGACTGGTCGAGGCGGAGAACGACGGCTACTCGGCCGGGATCAACCGGGGCATACGATCGGCCGGTCCCACCGGAGACATCGTCATTCTCAACCCGGACGTCCGCCTGGACCCGGGGTCGATCCGGTCCCTCGTCCGAGCACTCGACGCGGAGGACGTGGGCATCAGCGCCCCTCGTGTGCGGTCCGCCGATGGGTCCCTGCACCTTTCGCTGCGGCGCGATCCCACGCTCCTGCGGGCCCTGGGACTCTCGCGGCTGCGCCGGGCGGCCTTCTCCGAGCACGTGCAGGAGACGTCGGCCTACCGCGTCGCCCATGACGTGGACTGGGCACTCGGAGCCGTCCTGGCGGTGTCCCGGCGCTGCCTGGATGCGGTCGGCCCGTGGGACGAGTCGTTCTTCCTGTACTCCGAGGAGACCGACTACTGCCTGCGGGCGCGCGATCTCGGCTTCCGGGTGCGGTACGAGCCCCAGGCCGGCGCGGTGCACATCGGGGCGCAGTCCGGCCGGAGTGATGTCATCCACACGATGCAGATCATCAATCGCGTCCGCCTGTACCGTCGTCGCAACGGTCTGCTGCGCTCGGCGTCCTACTTCGCGGCCACCGTCCTCAGCGAGATCAGCTGGGTGGCCCGCGGACACCGCCAGTCCCGGGCTGCCGTCGCGGCGCTGCTGCGTCCTCATCGTCGTCCTCCGCAGATCATGGGAACCGGCTCCCTGATCCCGCGGTGAGTGCCGGGACGGTGCCGCACGCGACCACCAGGTTGACAAGGAGGGCCACCGCGGACGGATCTGCGGGCTGCCCGCCGGTGACCACGCCCTCCAGCCAGGACTGGCGAAAGATGCCCAGATGGCGGAGCGGGTCCAGGATCTGCGGGTCGGTGCGCCAGTGCCGCACGACCTTGCCGGCGAGCAGCTCACCACCCGGCGGCGGATGCGTGACGTGTGACCATCGCTGCTGCGCCTTCCCGACCACCTTGCGGGCCTGGAGCGCTGCCAGTCGGCATCGGTTGGCGGCGGACGGCTCGGCGTACGTACGAGGGCTCGGCCGGTTGTCGAGCGGGATGTTCGCGAGATCGGGGTCCAGCTCGAGCAGGATGCGGCTCAAGAAGCGCATGTTCTTCTTGTCGGCCGGAGGGAGAGCGCGAGCGATCCGCACGAAGCGGTCGTCGAGCATCGGGTTGATGACCGGGCGGTCGAAGCACGTCGCCGACGCGAGCGTCCCCGCCCAGCGCTGCATGCGCTGCCACAGGTAGAACTCGTCCGTTGCGGTCCACCACGTGTCCGAGGCAGAGGTGAGAGCGTCGTGCACCCTGTCGACGGCGATCTCCGTGGCTGCGGCGGCGAAGGCCGGCTCGAGTGCGTCAGGGCTCACCCGCTCGTTGGGGAACAGGCGCCACTGGGCGAGGACCGAGGCCAGCGTCCGCGAGACCCCGACCGGCGCAAGAGGACCGAAGTAGTAGAAGCCCCGCGCCACCTCTCCGCCGAGGCCGGCCAGACGGGGCTGCTGGGACTGGGCCGGGTCGGCCCAGCGGATCGAGGCGAACGCGACGGGGTCGGCCGAGCAGTCGAGGTCCCGGGCTGCCGCCGCGCACAGTGACCATGCGTCCTCATCCGTCAACGCCTGGAGGCCGCGCAGCTCGACGGTCCGGTGCTTCATTCCCTGGTCCACCACGAGTCGCGAAGCGATCTCGACATCGGAGCTGCCGGGAACCGCCAAGGTCATCGCCTCGACACTGGACCGGCGGTTTCGCGGTATGGCTGCCAGAAGCAGGCGAGAGTCGAGACCTCCGGTGAGCTGCAGGACGGTGTCGGGGTGGCCGTCGAGCTGGACTGAGACGAAGTCGGACAGGACGTTCGCGGCGGTGCGCGCGGCGTCCGCCGCGGAGGGTGCGTCCCGGACGGGCGCCGGCGGGTCCTCGCACGAGGTGAGAACCCCGCGGGAGAGCGTGACTCGCGATCCCGGGCCCATCTTCTGGACGCCCGCGAAGGGAGTGCCGGCTCCCAGCTGCCAGCCCAGGAGCGACTGCACGCCGATGGCCTCGCGGTCGATGCGGCGATCGGTGGACAGGCCTGCCAGGACCGCGGACGACGACGAGGCGCCCACGATCCCGTCGCCCTCACTGAGATAGAGGTGGCGCATGCCCAGCCAGTCGACCACCAGGACCAGCCGACCCAGCGCCGCGTCCCAGTCGATCGCGGCGAAGGGCGGCAGGACGTCCCGCAGGTCCAGCTCGCCCGTGACGATGCGCCGCGCCTCGTCCGGGCCGACATCCGCGCGGCTCGTGCGGGCCCCGCGGGTGAGGACGATCGGGGCGTCGAGTGTGCGGTGCCGGAGGTCGCCCCACAGCACGACGTGGGTGTGCTCGTCGGCTGCGATCACGGAGGCGGCCGGGACGAGGCTCGTCGTCCGGCGCGCACGCTCTCGGGCCAGCTGCCCCGAGGCGGAGCTGAAGACCGCGAAGCCGGGGGTCCGCTCCGCCGGCGTGCTCATGACCCGCCGTCCCGGGCCGCGCCGATGGCCGCCAGCAGCTGGTCCGCGCGAGCTTCCCAGCTGTGAGCGGCCGCGACTGCTCGACGCCGCTCGCGAAGCTGCGGGTCGACCGGGCGCTCGATCGCCTGGGCGGTCAGCTTGGCGAAGTCTGCCGGGGTCGAGGCCAGCATCACGAGGTCCGTGCGGAGCGCACGGGCGGACGGCAGATCGGTCGAGACCACGGGCAGGCCGGCGGCCAGGTACTCGAGGGACTTGAGGGGAGAGCTCGAGCGGTTGAAGGCCGTGTCGGTGTAGGGGGTCAGACCGACGTCCATGGCGAACAAAAAGGCAGGGAGGCGCTCGAACGGCTGCCGATCGATCCACTGGACGTTGTGCCTCCCGATCAATGCGTCGAGCCGTGCACGGGTCCCGGGGGACATCTCATGGCGAGGTCCGAGAAGGAGGAGGCCGACCTCCAGCTCGGCCACGGCCTCGAGCATCCCCAGGTCGAGCCGGTCGTTCAGCTGTCCGACCACCCCGGCAACGGGCCGGTCCAGGACCAGCTCCGGTGGCCCGGCGATCGAGAGGTCCGTCAGGAAGTGGCGGTGACTCGTGCCGTTGGGCAGGGTCATCGCGTGGGCGTCTCCGCCGCGCAGATCGGCCGTCAGGGACTCCGAGACCCCGACGACGAGGTCGCTGCGGCGGACGTTGGCCCTCCGACGTCGTGTCGCGTACGCCGGCGCGAATCCCAGCAGCTCCGCGCCGGCCACGAAGTCGTCGGTCTCGAAGTAGACCTTGACGGCGTCGTCGTCCCAGGCCGGCAGGAGCTGCCCAGGAGAGCTGACGATCACTGCGGAGACGTCGGCCCCATGCTGCCTCGCCGCGCGCCGCGCATTGCGCTGGGTGAGCCACCGGGCGATGCTACGCAGCAGGGGGCGGCTCACTCCGGGCGGGCAGCTGGTGGAGACCCGGAGGAGGCGGCTGCCGGCGTCGCCCACCTCGCTCAGCGGGGGCACGGTGATCCCGCGGCGCCGTCGCGCGACCCACGACATCGGGGGATCGACCCAGATGACCCGCTGTCGCCGGGCGAGGGCTGTCGCGAGGTGCCGGTCGGTCCCGGCCACCGCGTCCCAGGACACGCCCGCGAAGTACACGATCGTGCCGTCGGTGGACGCCCCGGGCGGCGGAGGGCCGGACCGGACGACCGGTCGCGCGTTGAAGTCGTCCGTCGAACGGCGGCCGCGTGCTCGGGCGGCACGCTTGGCGAGGTGGTACGTGCCGAACGCGGCCACGGCTGCCGCCTCTGCGGTGACGCTCGGTCGGGGGCGCGCGGTGTCGAGCGCGGTCCGGTAGATCGCGAGCTGTCGGTCGGCGGCCGCGGCGAGCGAGAACCGCTGCTCGACGGTGGTGCGGGCGAAACGTCCCAGATCCGCGCGCCGCTGAGGAGCATCCAGCAGCTCCCGCAGCATCGCTGCCAGAGCGGCGACCGGTGCTGAGCCGCCGTGTCCGTACCAGCCGGTCCAGAGGAAGTCAGGGAGCGACTCGGGCGTCAGCAGGCGGAAGAAGCCACCCTCGCCCTGGACGATGAGGGGCTTGGCGAACGCCATGGATCGCAGCGCGGACCCGCCCATGCCGATGCAGACGTCCGCCAGGTCGTAGGCCGGACGTGGGTCCTCGAGCTCGCCGGTGAGGATGACGGCTCGGCGTCCCAGGGCCTGGTTGACCTCCGCGGCGCGGCGCGCCACCTCGTCGCGGGAGTCGCCGTCGCCCACGATGAGCAGCTGCACCGGGTGCTCGGGATGCAGGACTCCCACGGCGTCGATCGCGGTGAGCAGCCCCTCGAGCTTGAGCTGGCGGGCCAGCCTGGTCACGCACACCACGGTCGGTATGTCGTCGCGCAGGCCCCATTGCTCCCGGACGGCCTGGAGGTCGCCGGCCGCCCCGGGGTGGTTGGTCGTCAGGTCGACCGGAGGCTCGAGGACCGACACGAGGCAGCGTCCGTCGGCACGCTCCTGGGCCGCGATCTGTTCGGTGCCGACCACCAAGGGGATCGAGCGCGGCAGGAACGGTGCGACTGCCATGGACATGACGGTGGTGACGGCCTGGGCGTGCGGACGTCCGCGACAGGCGAGGTACGCCTCGAGCCCAGGTGGCCACTCGTAGCCGTGCACGATGTCGATGTGACGCTCGTCGACGATGCGCCCGATGTCGTGCACCACGGACCGGGTCGGGCGGCGACCCAGCGGCGGGGAGGCGATCATCTCGAGTCCCAGGTCGGCGATCCTGGCGCTGAGCGCGCCCGGCTGGCCGTAGACGATCACCTCGTGGCCGAGCCGGCTGATCTCGTGGCCGATCTCGATCGCGTTGAGCTGGCTGCCTCCGATGCCCAGGTCGTGCGGGTACACGAGGATCCTCATGAGACCACCGCCGTCGGCCGCGACCGCAACATCGCGACCGTCGACCGCTCACGCCACAGCAGTCCGCCCGTCGTCGCCGCGCCCAGCAGCCCTGCGGCGGCCAGCGTGGAGAACGTCCCGAGAGTGGCAGCTGCGGCCGTCAGCACGACCCCGAGGGCGACGGTCACCGTCAGCGCGAGAGCCGCGTGCCTCCAGACGGCACGCAGGTCGATGCCGACGCCGGCGAGCGCACGAAGGTACAACGGCAGGACGACGACCCCGGCCACCCCCGCGACGGCCAGCCCCGCCCCACCTGCCCCGCCGACCCTCACGCCCACGATCACGGACGGTACGAGGGCCACGAGCCACACCAGCTGGATCGCGAGGATCGAGCGGGACCGCCGCAGGACGACGAGGTAGTCGTAGGTCAGCTCGAAGAAGATGCGCAGTGCGGCCAGCAGGCAGAGCCATCGCAGGGGAGTGGCCGCCGGCGCCCACTCGGGTCCGTACACGAACCGGATGATGTCGGGGGCGCAGGCGCCGAGCACCAGGCAGCTGGGCAGGGCGACAGCCGCCAGCGGACGGAGGATGCGGTGGAATGTCGCGGTCATCGCCGCGGGGTCGTGCTGCAGGCGGGCGAACATCGCGGGCGCGACGCTTCGCAACGGCTGCGAGAAGATGCTGACGGGCCAGCTGGACAGGTTGAACGCCAGGACGTAGTAGCCCAGCACCACCGGACCGAGCAGGTGCCCGACGGCGAGCTGGTCGACGAAGCCGATCGCGAAGACGACGAGACTCGCGCCGGCGAGTGGACCGCCGAACCGCAGCAGCGCCCGGACGTGTCGGCGGTCGAGGCCGACCCGGTACGGCAGGGGGGAGTAGGCGAGCAGCAGGACGCCGGACGTCAGCGCCCCCGCGAGCCGGCCGATGACGAGGCTCCAGGCGCCCGCCCCGGACAGCGCCAGGGCCAGCGACACCCCGGCACCGACCCAGACGTTGACCTGGTCGCTGATCATCCGCCGGTCCTGCCGGAAGTAGCGCTGCAGCAGCGCGGCAGGGGTGGCCACTGCGCCGTTGATCAGGACGCAGAGGCTGAGCGCGCGGACCATGCCGGCCGCGCTCGAGTCGCCCATGGCGTCGGCGAACGGGCCTGCAGCCAGCAGCATCCCCACGGTGATCAGGGCGCTCATGGCGAGCGACACGGTGGTGACCGTCGGCGCGATGGCTCGCGGATCCTCGGTCCAGCGCACGATCGCCAGGCTGACCCCGAGCTCGTTGAAGCTCAGCACCGCGAGCAGGGCGATGAAGGCGACCGCGTACGTGCCGAACTCCTCGGGACCGAGCAGCCGCGCGAGAGCGATGCCGATGGCCAAGGTGCCGAGCCGCGCGATCACGGTGTTGGCAAAGCTCCAGGCGAACGCCGACGAGGCGTTCCCTGCGGCGGTGGCCTCCGCGTCGTGCCCGCTCGACGTCACCGCAACGCCTCCACGAGGCTCGCCACGACGTGCTCCTGCTGCTCGGGGGAGAGGTGGGGGAACATCGGCAGCGACAGGATCCGGTCCGCCGCAGCCTCCGCCACGGGGAAGCGGCCCCGGCCGAGGCCGAGGTGGGCGTAGGCCCGGGTGAGGTGCACGGGGGTCGGGTAGTGGATGCCCGCGCCGACCCCTGCGGCGTGGAGCGCGCCGAGGACGTCGTCGCGATCGTCGACCTGGACGACGTAGAGGTGCCAGACATCGATGTTGCCCGGGGCCGAGCAGGGGCGGGTGACGCGGTCGACGGGCGAGAGCAGCTCGTCGTAGCGGGCGGCTGCCTTGCGGCGGCTCTCGTTCCACCCCGCCAGGCGCTTGAGCTTGGCCTTCAGGACGACGGCCTGGACCGTGTCGAGGCGGGAGTTCATCCCGATCACGTCGTGGACGTACTTGGCGGGGCTCCCGTGGGCGGCCAGCACGCGAACGGCCTGGGCGATGCCCGCGTCATTGGTGGTGACCGCGCCGGCATCGCCGGCCGCGCCGAGGTTCTTGCCCGGGTAGAAGCTGGTCGCCGCGACGAGACCCAGCCCTCCCGAGAGCTGATCGTGCCGGGCCGCCCCCTGCGACTGGGCGGCGTCCTCGACGACCGGGATGCCGGCGGGGGCCGCGATCTCGGCGATGCGCTCCATCGGAGCCATCTGGCCGAACAGGTGGACCGGCACGATGGCCTGGGTCCGCGAGGTGACGGCCTCCCCGACCCGGTCCGGGTCGATCAGCAGGTGGACCGGGTCCACGTCGACCAGGACCGGACGGGCACCGATGCGGGAGACCGCCTCGGCCGTGGCGATGAACGTGTTGGCCGGCAGGATCACCTCCCCGCCGGGGGTGACGCCCGCGACCCGGAGCGCGAGCTCGAGCGCGTCCGTCCCGTTGCCGACGCCGACGCAGTGCGCAACGCCGGTCTCGGCGGCATATGCCTGCTCGAACTCCTCCACGTCGACACCGCCGACGAAGGCGGTGGCAGCGAACACGCGGTCGAGCCCGGCCCTGACCTCGGCAGCGACCTCTGCCTGTTGGGCGCCGAGGTCCACCAGCGGGACCCTCATGAGACCGCCTCCATCGTGGTCGCCGCGGTCAGGCGGCGTCCGGGGGCGAGAAGACGTGCCGGGACCCCCGCCCACGTCTCGCCGTCGGGCAGGTCCTGCAGCAGGGTCGATCCCATCCCGAGCGTGCTGCCGGCACCCACGCGCACGTCCTGCCGCACGCTCGCGTTGGTGCCGAGATAGGCAGCCGGCCCCACCGAGACCCCGCCGGCGAGGCTCACGCCGGCGCACAACGTGGCGTAGTCACCGACGACGTCGTCGTGGGTGAGCGTGACGTTGGGCATCGCGACGACATGACGGCCGATGCGCACGTCGGCGGTGATCGCGACCTGCGCGAGCAGCACGGACCCCACGCCGAGGAAGCACGAGCGGGGGACCTGCACGGACGGGTGGACCACGGTGCCGAACCGCGACGGCCCGATGTCGTGATCGGCGAGCCGGTCGACGATCGCCTGCCGTGTCCGCCCCTGTCCGGCGCAGACCACGACGTACGAGCTGCGGTCCCAGTAGACCTGGTCGAGCCCGCCGAGCACGGGCATGCCGTTGACGGAGGTCCCGTGCACGCCCGGGTCGTCGTCGACGACGCCGAGGATCCGGTAACGGCCCGAGGCGGTGACGGCCTCGCCGACCTCCCGGGCCAGCCCGCCGGCGCCGATCAGGATGAGGTTGTCCATCGTTCTTCCCCGCTTCCGCTGATGAGGGCTGCGATGACGCGGGCCTGCTCGCCCACGGACATCTGGTGGAACAGGGGCAGGATCAGCGTCGTGTCGCTCAGGTGCTCCGAGACCGGCAGCGGGCCGGTCCCGAGCGCCTCGTGGGCGTACGCCGGCTGACGGTGCGCGGTCATGATGCCGCGGCGCGCCGAGATGTCCAGCGACGCCAGATGCGTCAGGAGGCCGTCCCGGTCGAGCGGATAGGGATCGGTGACCTCGATCCAGTACGACTGGAAGTTCGTCGTGCCCCAGCTCGGGTCGGCGACCGGGCGCAGGCCCTCGATGTCGCTGACGTACTTGGTGTAGACCCCGGCGAGCTCTCGCCGGCGTTCCACCAGGTCGCGCATCTTGCGCAGCTGCACGATCCCGACCGCGGCCTGCATGTCGGTCATGCGGTAGTTGAAGCCGATCTCGGTGTACTCCTCGATCGGCGCCAAGGTGGTCCCGTGGCGATCGGCCGCCGACACGCTCATCGCGTGCTCACGAAGGCGTCGCGCCCGGTCGGCCCAGTCGGCACGGGACGTGGTGACCATGCCGCCCTCGCCGGTCGTGACGATCTTGCGGGGGTGGAACGACCAGACCGCGATCTCCGCGCCCGCCGCGACCGGGCGCCCGTGATAGGTCGACCCGGCACCGCAGGCGGCGTCCTCGATCACCACGATGCCGCGGGGGTCGCACAGTGCGCGGAGCTCGCGGAGGTCGACGGGAACGCCGCCCTGGTCCACCGCGATGACCGCCCGCGTCCGCTCCGAGAGCGCCCGCTCCACCGTGTCGGCCGTCAGGTTGCCGGTCACGGGGTCGACGTCCGCGAACACCGGTCGGGCTCCGACGTACGTAGGGGCGTTCGCGGTCGCGATGAACGAGAAGGACGGGACCACCACCTCGTCGCCGAGCCGTACGCCCGCGACCTCCAGAGCGAGGTGCAGGGCGGTCGTGCAGCTGGACACGGCGATCGCGTGGTCGGCCTGCTGCAGGCGCGCGAAGGCGTCCTCGAATGCCGCGACGCGTGGACCCTGGGCGATCCAGCCGGACGAGATCACCTCGGTGAGGGCGGCGACCTCCTCCTTGCCGAGCCACGGCTGCATCACGTTCACGCGGCTCATCGGCGGGTCTCCATGCTGCGGCCGACCGAGATCTCCGCCCGTAGCGGCCGCCACCAGCTCACCAGCTCGGCCAGCCCGTCGGCGAGGTCCACCCGTGTCTCGAAGCCCAGGTCCCGGCGCGCGGCCGACACGTCCGCGAGCCGGCGGGCCACCCCGTTGACGGCCCGCTCCGGCCCGTGCTCGACCGGGACGTGCGATCCCATGACCTCGGACAGGGTCTCGGCCAGCTGCAGCAGGCTCGTCTCGGTGCCCGACGCGATGTTGTAGACGCCCTCGGTGACCCTGCTCTCGGCGGCCAGGATGTTGGCACGGGCGATGTCGGTCGTGAACGCGAAGTCCATGGTCTGCCACCCGTCTCCGAACACGAGGGGCGCCTCGCCGTCCTCGATGCGCTCCATCCACCGCACCAGCACCTCGGTGTAGAGGCCGTGCACGTCCATCCGCGGCCCGTACACGTTGAAGTAGCGCAGCAGGACGTAGTCGAGCCCGTGCATCGCCCGGAAGCTGCGCAGCATGCCCTCGTTGAACGACTTGGCAGCACCGTAGAACGTGTCGTTGTTGTGGTGGTGGTGCCGCTCGTCGGTGGGGAACTCCTCCGCCATCCCGTAGACGGACGCGGACGAGGCCGACACGACCTTGTCGACGCCTCCGTCGACGGCCGCCTCGTAGACGTTGAACGTCCCGTCGACCAGCACCTCGAGCGCGAGCCTCGGCTCCTCGGCGCACTGGGTGATCCGCAGCGCCGCCTGGTGGAAGACGACGTCCTGGCCGAGGGTGACGTCGTGGACCAGGTCCCGGTCACGGATGTCGCCCTCGACCAGGGTCACCCGGCCGGTGGCGAGCGCCGCGTCGAGATTGCCCAGGCGCCCCCGCACGAGGTTGTCGAGGACGTCGACGTGGCTCGCGCCTGCGTCGAGCAGCTGGTCCACGATCGTCGATCCGATCGTCCCGGCACCGCCGGTCACGAGCACGCGGGCTCCGTCGAGTGAGGTCATGCGGCTGTCACCTTCCTGGTGGCGATCGGGGGTACGGGGACGGGTGCCGGCTCCATGCCGGTGAGCGCTCCGTCGGTGCGCAGGCTCCGGGCGGCCGCCTCGAGGACCGAGAGCACCCGCAGGCCCGACTCGCCGTCGGTGCGGGACGAACGGCCCTCGCGGATGCACGCCGCGAACTCGGTCGCCATCTGCCCGAGGGCCTCACGATGGGGCAGCGCCGGCGCCCAGGTGTCGCCGAGCCGGTAGGAGATGGTCGAGTCCCGCCGATCCGCGGCCGTGGACGACTGCCCGGCGAGGTCCACCCCGCGGTCGTACACGCTCAGGGGCTGTTGGGGGTTGAGGTCGTCCCACACGAGGGTGCGGCGGGTCCCTCCGATGACCATCTGGCGGATCTTGGTCGGGCTGAGCCAGTTGACGTGGACGTGGGCGAGGGCGCCGTCGCCGAACGGCAGCGTCAGGTAGCCGACGCACGGCCGGCCGGCTCCGAGCGGATCGGCGCCGTGGGCCGCGACCCCGGACGGGCGCAGGCCGCCCGGCAGGATGAAGTCGAGGATCGACAGGTCGTGCGGCGCGAGGTCCCAGAACACGTCGACGTCGGGCTGGATCAGCCCGAGGTTGATGCGCACGGAGTCCACGAAGAGGATGTCGCCGAGCGAGCCGTCCGCGATGAGCTCGCGGATCTTCAGGACGGCCGGCGTGTAGCAGTACGTGTGATCGGCCATCAGGACCAGACCGCGGTCCCGGGCGATCGTGACCATCTGCGTCGCGTTCGCGAGGCTGTCGGCCAGCGGCTTCTCCACCACGACGTGCTTGCCGGCCTCCAGCGCCGGCAGGGCGATCGCCTGGTGGGTCCGCGCGGGCGTCGCGATGGCCACCGCGTCGATGTCGGGGCGGGCCAGCACCTCCTCCAGCGAGCTGGTGACGGTGACACCGTCCCCGGCCACCCTGCGGGCGCGGTCCAGGTCGAGGTCGCAGACGGCGCGCAGCTCCCAGTCGTCGCTGGAGCGGAAGTTGCGCGCGAGGTTGGGACCCCAGTAGCCCGCTCCGATGACGGCGACCCCGAGTGTGTTGTCAGTTGTCACGATGTTCCTCTCATCAGGACGCCGCCCGCACGATCACGTCGACGAAGTAGTTGGTGGCGTTGAACGAGCCGGTCGGGAACCCGCCGCCGGTCCCGTATGCGAAGACGCCGTTGTTGCTGGCGCGCGCGCTCAGCGGGCCGACCGTCCACGGCGAGGCGAAGAAGCGGGGCGTCCCGGAGTAGCGGCCCTGCGGGGCGTAGTAGGACACGACGTACGTCGTCCCCGCCGTGATCGGCACGGGCGTCGACAGCTGCGCGGTCTGCCAACCGCTGGCCGTCTCGCCCGCGAAGGTGACCGTGGCGAGCCGCGTGCCGCTCGCCGACCACAGGCTGCCCACGTGCGTCCCGTTGTTGCCCGCGCCCTTGTAGAACCGGATCCCGGTGACGACCGCGTCCACGGAGGACGAGAACGCGGTGCCCAGCTCGACCGGGTCGCTGTCGTTGATCGCCGGGATGCTGGGCGTCTGCCCGTCGAACATCGTGTACGTCGTCGAGCCGGTCGCCTCGGTCCGGAACGACCAGGTCCTGACCGGGAGGGCAGCGCCCTCGGTCGACACCACTCCGCTGAGTCGCGCGGTCAGATCGGTGCCCGGGGGCAGAGGGGAGGACGGCTGGAAGGTGATGGTTCGTTGATCGCTGGCGATCGTGGCGGTGCCCGAGACCGGCGTCAGGCCGTCCCAGACAGTGAGCGACCAGCCGGACGCCGCGGGTGCCGAGAGCGATGCGGTGACCTTGCTCGGGCGCGGCACGTCCGTCGCCCCGTCCCGGGGGCTCACGTCCGTCACGGTGATCGTGGGGGCGTCGGCGACGAAGGCGACGTCGACGAAGTAGCTCGTCGCGTTCCAGTCGTAGATCGGGAAGCCGCCGCCCGTACCGTAGAGATAGCGACCGTTCTTGCCGGCGGGCGCCGTCAGGTCGCCGTTCGTGAGCGGCGTGGAGAAGAAGCCGCCGGTGGAGGCGTAGTGACCCTGCGGAGCGAGGTACGACACGACGTACGACGTCCCGGCCGTGACGGTGAGCGGCTGGGCGAGCTTCGCGGTCTGCCAGCCGGCGGCGGTCTCGTTCGTGAACGTGACGGTGGCCAGCTGCTGTCCCGTGGCGCTCCAGATGCGACCCACGTGGGTGCCCGAGTTGCCGGCCCCCTTGTAGAAGCGGATCGAGGTGATCCGGCCGTTCTTCTTCGGCTGGAAGACCGTGCCGAGCTCGACCGCAGCGCCCTCGTTCACCGCCGGCACGGCCGGGACCTGATTGCTGAACAGGGTCTGCGGTGTCGTGGTGTCGTCGGACGCCGCGGTGCGGAAGGTCCACGTCTTCGTGGCGAGCGACGCGCCGCTGGTCGACGTCACGCCGCTGAGCGTCACGGTGATGGTGCTGTCACCGGGGAGCGATCCGCTGGGGTCGAACGTCAGCCTGCGCGCGTCCTGGCCGAGCCGCGTGGTCCCGCCGACCGGGGACGAGCCACTCGTCACGGTCATCACCGCTCCCGGCTCGATCGTGTCGTTGAGCTCCACCTCGATGCTGGTGCTCGGAGGTACGTCCATCGCGCCCGGTGCCGGATCCTGCGACGTGATCGCGATCGTCGGCACAGGCTTCTCGAAGACCACGTCGACGAGATAGTTCGCCGAGGAACGAGAGCTGGGGAAGCCGGTGCCGTACGTGTAGGACCCGCCGTCGGACGGCGTCCGGAGCGGGGATCCGGGACGGTCCGCGCCGAAGCCGCCGGGCGTGGCGGAGTAACGGCCTGCTGGGGCTCGGTAGGACGCGATGTACTCGGTGTCCTTGGCGATCTCGACGGGCTGCGTGAAGGTGAGGGTCTGCCAGCCGCTGCTGCTCTCGCCGGTGAACGTGCCCTCCGCGAGCTTGGTGCCCGACGTCGTCCACAGGGTGCCGGTGTGGGTGCCGGTGTTGTTGGGGCCCTTGTAGAACTTGACCCCCGTGATGGTGCCCGCCGAGTCCGAGGCGAAACGGACGCCCAGCGTCACCGCTGCGGGATCCGAGTCCTGCAGGAGCGTCGGCACCGTCGAGTCGTTGAACAGGCCGCACGGGCACACGCCCGGCGCGGGAGCGGGTCGGGCGGACGTGAACGACCAGGTCCTGCCGTCGGTGACCGTGGTGCCCTGGGCGTCGACCCCCGCGGCCTTCGCGGTGTACTTCACGAATCCGTCGAGCGGTGAGGAAGGTGTGAAGCTGATCGTTCGGCTGCCCGCCGCGTACGTCGTGCTGCCGGCGACGGCGTCGCCGTTCGCATCCTTGAGCGTCAGTGCCGCCGAGCCGGCCGACACGGGCTTGGAGAACGTGGCAGACACGGTCGAGCCTGCCGGGACGCTGGACGAGTCCGCGACGGGCCACTGGGACATGACGGTCAGCGGCGAGTCGTCAGTGGTGGTGAACATCGCGTCCACGAAGTAGCTGCTGCTGCGGTAGGTGGTCGTGGGGAAACGACCCGGGTCGGCGAACGTGCCGGCCGGCGCGGCGCCGTAGCCGCCGGCCACCGTCAGCGGCGACGAGTCGAGTCCGAGCGCCGTGAAGGCACCCGACTGGACCGCGTAGCGACCGTTGGGTGCGGTGTACGACACGACGTACGTCGCGTCCTTCACGACCGGGACCGCCGAGGCGAACGTGGCCTGCTGCCACCCGGTCGCGCTCTCGCCGGAGAAGGTGACGCCCGCGAGCTTCTGCCCGCTGCTGCTCCACAGCGATCCCTCGTGGGTGCCGGAGTTGCCGGCGCCCTTGTAGAACCGCACGCCGGAGACGTAGCCGTCAGTCGTGGGGGAGAACCGGAGGCCTACCTCGGTGCCAGCCGTGTCGCTGACCGCCTGGATGGCGGGGACCTCCGCTCCGTACACGCTGCACGGGCAGGTGATGGTCAGGGACCGGCTCGTGGAGGCGCCGATGTTGGCACTGTCGTCGATAGCCCGGGCCATCAGCGGCGTGGGGCCGGTGCCGTGCTGGACGTACTGATAGCTCCACGTGGTCGTGCCGCTGGCCGGGTGCCACGTGGTCCCTCCGTCCGTCGACACCTCGACCCCCGCCACGACACCCGAGCTGTCGGCGGCGGTGCCCGTCGCGGTGACCCGGGTGCCGTTCGCGACGGTCGCGCCGCCGGCCGGGGAGCTGATCGCGGTCGTCGGGCCGGTCGTGTCGGTCGACTTCGTCGCCGGGGTCAGGGTCGTGGCCAGCGTCGTGGGCTGGGCGCCCATGTCGGCGAAGAGGTTGACCTGGGCCTGCTGCATGCGCCGGTCGGCCGCAGCACCGTTGCCGTCGTGGGTGGCGTCCAGGCCCCAGGTCCACTGGATCGATCCGGCGGAGAACACGAGGGCCCCGCTCGGAGCCCGGTACAGCGTCACGTGGTGGGTCGTGGTGCCCGCGGCGACGTCGTTGCCGAAGTCCTGCAGATACTGGGGAGCCGGGCCGGTCGTCGTCGAGAGCCGGATCAGTCCGGGGGGCCGGGAGCCGTTGTCGATGTCCTCGTTGGACTCGTAGCCCACCGTGTGCGGTGCGAGCTGCGCGCTCGTGCCGGCGGCGAGGGACTGCAGCCCGGTGTCCCGCCACAGCCGCAGCTTTCCCTCCGCGGCGCTGACCGTGACCGGCAGATCGGTGTCGTTCGACATGTAGAGGGTGCCGGTCAGGCCGTTCTCGGGCCGACCTCCGCCCTTGTCCTTCGGGGCGAAGCGTGGATCGCGCCACGTCCCGGTCCACTCGGCGGAGGGGTCGATCTTGTCGTTGGACCAGGTCTCCTTGTAGGACGTGAGGGTCCGGTACGGGGTCTGACCTGCGGTGCTGGACGGCTCGTAGCGGGTCTTCCAATAGACCTCGTTGCCGCTGAGGAACATCAGGTTGACGCCCGCGTCGCGGGCCGCCTCGACATTCGCGCGCTGTGCCTTGCTCCAGTACTCGTCGTGGCCCATCGACACGAACGTCTTGTGCTTCTTGATCAGGGCCCCGTTGCGGTCCGAGTCGACGCCGGCGATGTAGCTGACGTCGTAGCCGTTCTTCTCCATGAACCGCACGAGCGGGTACTCGGCGCCGAAGTAGAAGTCACGCGCCTCGACGCCCTGCCGGGTCGCGAACGGTCGGTTGTAGCTCAGCTTGTACGCGCGCCCGTTGCCGCCGCCGCGATAGAAGTTCGCGCCGCCGTACATGTTGTAGGCGTGCCACGTCGGGTCCGAGGTCTGGGCGACGATCGCCGAGGTGCTGGAGTCGTCCCGGACGATGAAGGTGATGTGGCTGACGCCGCCGGTGTCCGCCCGGCGCAGCTTGGCGATGTAGACGCCGGAGACCGCCGTGCTGGGGACGTCCCACGACGCCGAGACGCCCCAGGTGCCGCAGTCGTACAGCTCGGTCGCGATGTCGGTGAGGCACGCGGGCTGCTGCTGCGGCAGGGCGGCGGACGGAGTGAGTGTCGCGATCTTGCGCGCTCCGTCACCGCCGTAGTAGCCGGTGCGGTAGATCGTGACGGAGTACGCGCGGGCCGTGGTGTCGATCTTGAAGTCGACCCGGCTGCCGACGTTGACGCTGATGTCGGTCGCGAAGCCCTGGATGTCGTCGTCACCGGCGCCCTCGATGTCCCACTCGGTCGGCGGCGAGCCGGGCTTGCTGTTCTCGCACGAGATCTTGTTGCCGGCCGGTCCGCAGGGATCGACGGCGGCGGAGGACGGCGCGCTGCTGACAGCGGTGAGCAGGCCTGCGAGCAGGAGTCCGCCGGCCAACGCCACCACGGCACGGCGGGGCGCCAGGTGGCCCCTGCGGGAGTTCGACATCTCTACCTCTGCTTCGTGACCCACAGTCACCCTCCGAGGACCGCCGAGAGCGCCGTTCCTGCTGTGACTCCTGCCAGAATCGCCTCCGCCGGGAGCCAGTGGCGGGTGTTTGGCGGACGACTTCGAGCGCGGCCGGCGTTTTTGACGCTCCTTTCACGATCGTGCGGACACTCGTCCCATGGGGCGATCATGAAAGACCTGCGTGCCGCGCACATCGCGGCGACTGCTGACATCGATCCCCGTGCCTCGATCGGCACGGGGACCGTTGTCTGGGACCTCGCACAGGTGCGCGAGGAGGCTCGGCTGGGCGAGCAGTGCGTCATCGGCCGGGGCGCGTACCTCGGCCCCGGCGTGGTGCTGGGGGACAGGTGCAAGGTCCAGAACCATGCACTCGTCTACGAGCCGGCGGTGCTGGGGGACGGCGTCTTCGTCGGCCCCGCGGCGGTGCTGACCAACGACCTGTTCCCGCGGGCCGTGACGCCGGCCGGCGAGCTGAAGCGGGCCGAGGACTGGGACGCCGTGGGAGTCGTCGCGATGACGGGTGCGTCGATCGGGGCCCGTGCCGTGTGCATCGCCCCGGTCCGGATCGGTCGCTGGGCGATGGTCGCGGCCGGCTCCGTCGTCACGAGGGACGTGCCCGACTTCGCCCTCGTCGCCGGCGTGCCGGCCCGTCGGATCGGTTGGGTCGGCCGCGCGGGGGTGCCGCTGGAGGACGCGGGTGCAGGGGAGCTCACCTGCCCGCGGACCGGTGAGGCGTACGTCCAACAGGGGGACCTCCTCGAGCCACGGGCGGAGTGAGACCCGCACATGCTGATGCCCGCTCCCCGGCGGCGACGCCGGTGTCCTCGCCTGCGCCGCGTCCTCGTGGTCGTGACGGTCTGCCTGATGGTGCCCGTCCTGTTGTCGCTGGGCTTCGCGCTGTACCTGCAGCACCGCCTGACCAGCCAGATCGATCGCATCGACGGAGTGTTCGCGGCGGGCCCCGGGGAGCGTCCGGAGCGCGCGTCCGGAGCGGCGGCGGACGCGGTCAACATCCTGCTGCTCGGCACCGACGGGCCCTCGGCGCAGTGGAAGCGCGGCGCGCAGCGCTCCGACGCCATCATGATCCTGCACATCGACGCGGACCGGCGCGGCGCCTCGGTCGTCTCGATCCCGCGGGACTCCTGGGTCACGATCCCGGGGCACGGGCCTGCGAAGATCAACGCGGCCTTCTCCTACGGGGGGCCTGCACTCGCGGTGCGGACGATCGAGAACGTGACGGATCTGCGGATCGACCACCTGGCCGTCGTCGACTGGAGCGGGTTCCGCGAGCTCACCGACGCGCTCGGCGGGGTGACGCTCGACGTCCCCGAGACCGTGCACGACAGCTACCGCGACATCACCTGGACCGCCGGGCGTCACACGATGAACGGCGACGAGGCGCTCGACTACGTCGGCCAGCGTGCGGGGCTGCCCGGGGGCGACTTCGACCGGATCCACCGGCAGCAGCACTTCCTGAGCACCCTGCTGGACGAGACCCTGACGCAGGAGCTGGTCAGGGAACCCCGCCACGCGTACCGGATCCTCGACATCCTGACGACGAACCTGTCCGTGGACAGCGACTGGTCGGTGGGTCAGATGCGCAGCCTGCTGCTCTCGCTGCGGCACCTACGCTCGGCGGGCATCGGCTACCTGACCGTCCCTGTCAAGGGCACCGGGATGGAGGGATCGCAGAGCGTCGTCCACCTGGACCGGTCCGGCGGCGAGGAGCTGTGGTCGGCCGTGCGGGACGACGCTGTCGCGGAGTGGCTGGCCGCGAACCCGGACAGCCGGACCCCTGCGATCGTCGACTGAGGCTCAGCTGCGGGACGACTCGTCGCGATGCCAGGTCGTGAAGTCGCCGGACCGGACGAGCCGGCGGGCCCGCGCCCGGGCGACCACGGTGACGGCCAGGAAGACGATGACGCGCGGCGCCAGTGCCGGACGGTCGCGGACGATCTGCCCGAGGGTCGAGAGCCCGGTGGCCGAGCCCGCCCGGCGTACGCCGTCAGCTGTGGCCTGGGCGTTGCCGGTGGCCACCCGGACGCGTCGGCGCAGGAGGTCGCCCACGGTGCGCGGTGGGCGGACGATCACGGTGGCGGTGTCGACGACACGGCGCTCGTGCGCGGCGAACGCGTCCGAGATGGCGAGATCGTCGCTCATGACTCGGGGCAGCGCATCGACCCGGTCCTGACCGGGGTGGCTCAGCGCGATCACTCCTCGGGCGAAGAGCCCGTCCGCGACCTGGGGGAGCTGCTCCCACACGTCCAGGTACCACCGCACGAGGGGGTGGCACCCCTCACGGGGGACCAGGCGACGGGGCGCAGTGGCCAGGACGCCCTCGTCGTCGAGCGCCTCGACGAGCCGCACCACGTCGGCCCCGGACACCTCGACGTCGGCGTCGAGGTGCACCCGCGGGAAGACGTCGGTCGCTGCGTTGCCGGCACGGACCGCAGCGCTCTTGGAGGCCTCGGCGATCTCCAGGACCCGCACCGCAGGACCCATCGAGCGGGCGAGGTCGGCGGTGCGGTCGGTGCACCCGTTGCAGACCACGACGACGTCGAAGCGGCCGCAGCCGTCGAGCAGTGCGCCGAGCGTCCTGCCGATCACGCGCTCCTCGTCGTGGGCCGGGATCACGATGCTCGCGACGAAGTGCGGACCCTCGTCGGTGGCCGGCGCGCTGCTCACGCTTTCATCGTGGCACGCCAGGTCGCCCGGTTGCCGCTGAACGGTAGATTGGGCTGGTCATGAACCTGCAGCCTCTCGCGACTCTCGTCGCCACCGAACCGACCATCGCGCAGGCCCTGACCGATCGGCAGGACGGGCTGCGGGAGCTTCACCTCCAGGCCCCCGAGCCGCTGCGGCCCTTCCTCGCGCACGCCCTCGCGCAGCAGTCGACGGTGGTGGCCGTGACCGCGACGGCCCGCGAGGCCGAGGACCTGACGACCCAGCTGGGTGAGCTGCTGGGCGGCGACGCGGTCGTGTACTTCCCGGCGTGGGAGACGCTCCCGCACGAGCGGCTCTCGCCGCGCTCGGACACCGTCGGCCGGCGACTCGCGGTGCTGCGCCGCCTCGTGCACCCGACGGATCCCTCCGCGCTGGACTCCGACACCAGCACCGGGCCCGTGCGCGTGGTCGTCGCGCCGATCCGCTCGCTGCTGCAGCCGCAGGTCAAGGGGCTGGCCGACCTGGTCCCGGTCGAGCTGCACCAGGGCGACCGGGTCGAGCTCGAGCAGGTCGTGCGCGACCTGGCCGCGGCGGCGTACTCGCGCGTCGACCTGGTCGAGCGCCGCGGGGAGTTCGCGGTGCGAGGCGGCATCATCGACGTGTTCCCGCCGACCGAGGAGCACCCGCTGCGCATCGAGTTCTTCGGCGACGAGGTCGACGAGATCCGGCGCTTCGCGGTGGCGGACCAGCGGACCCTCGAGCAGATCACGCACGTCTGGGCCCCGCCGTGCCGCGAGCTGCTGCTGACCGACGAGGTGCGCGCCCGGGCCGCCCAGCTCGCGATCGAGCACCCGTCCCTGGTCGAGATCTTCACCAAGATCTCCCAGGGCCACGCGGTCGAGGGCATGGAGTCGCTGACCCCCGTGCTGACCGACGAGATGGAGTCGTTCGTCAACCTCCTGCCGCAGCGCTCGGCGATCCTGCTGATGGACCCCGAGCGCATCAAGGCGCGCGCCGCCGACCTGGTCGCGACGAGCGAGGAGTTCCTCCAGGCCTCCTGGGCCGCGGCAGCCGGGGGCGGCGAGTCACCGATCGACCTCGGCTCGGCGGCGTTCCGCTCGCTCGAGGACGTCCGCGAGGAGACCATGGGCCTTGGGCACACCTGGTTCACCCAGTCCCCGTTCGGCCTCGATCTTGACGAGGGGACCCGGGCGGTCGAGATGGAGGCCGCCGCTGCCTATCGCGGCGACACCGCCGCCGCGCTGGCCGACATCAAGGAGTGGGTCGGCGCCGGCATGCGGGTGGTCTTCGTGGCTCCCGGGCACGGCCAGGCCCAGCGCACGAGCGAGTGGCTGGGCGAGAACGACGTCGCGTCGGCCCTGGACGACGAGGTCACCAAGCCCACGCCGGGCGTCGTGCAGGTCAGCTGCGGCGAGCTCCAGCACGGCTTCGTGTCGTCGGCGCTGCAGCTGGCGGTCATGACGTACGACGACCTGGTGGGCCAGCGCACCGCAGACCGTACCGAGCGCAAGATGCCGGCCCGTCGCCGCAAGCAGGTGGACCCGCTCGAGCTGAGGACCGGCGACTTCGTGGTCCACGAGCAGCACGGCCTCGGCAAGTACATCGAGCTGACGCAGCGGGTCGTGCAGGGCGCGGCGCGCGAGTACCTCGTGATCGAGTACGCGCCGTCCAAGCGCGGACAACCGGCCGACCGTCTCTTCGTGCCGATGGACCAGCTCGACCAGATCAGCCGCTACGTCGGTGGTGAGTCGCCGTCCCTGGACCGCCTCGGCGGCTCGGACTGGACCAGCCGCAAGAACAAGGCCCGCAAGGCCGTCCGCCAGATCGCCGGCGAGCTCATCAAGCTCTATGCCGCCCGGCAGGCGACCAAGGGGCACGCCTTCGGGCCCGACACCCCGTGGCAGGCCGAGCTCGAGGACGCGTTCGCATTCGTCGAGACGCCCGACCAGATGATCACGATCGACGAGGTCAAGCGCGACATGGAGCGCACGGTCCCGATGGACCGGCTGGTCTGCGGCGACGTCGGCTACGGCAAGACCGAGATCGCGGTGCGCGCGGCGTTCAAGGCGATCCAGGACGGCAAGCAGGTCATCCTGCTGGTCCCGACGACCCTGCTCGTGCAGCAGCACTTCGCCACGTTCGCCGAGAGGTTCGGCCAGTTCCCGGTCACGATGAAGCCGCTGTCGCGGTTCCAGACCGAGAAGGAGACCAAGGAGACCCTCGCGGGGCTCGCGGACGGCTCGATCGACATGGTCATCGGCACGCACCGGCTGCTGCAGCCCGGCGTGAAGATCAAGGACCTCGGCCTCGTGATCGTCGATGAGGAGCAGCGGTTCGGCGTCGAGCACAAGGAAGCGATGAAGATGCTGCGCGCTGCGGTCGACGTGTTGTCGATGTCCGCGACGCCGATCCCGCGCACCCTGGAGATGGCGATCACCGGCATCCGCGAGATGTCGACGATCGCGACCCCGCCGGAGGAGCGCCACCCGGTGCTCTCGTTCGTGGGTCCCTACGAGGACCGTCAGGTCATCGCGGCGATCCGCCGCGAGCTGCTGCGCGAGGGGCAGGCGTTCTATATCCACAACCGGGTGCAGAGCATCGACAAGGCTGTCGCGCGGATCAAGGAGCTCGTGCCGGAGGCGCGCGTCGCCGCGGCGCACGGCCAGATGGGCGAGCACCAGCTCGAGGAGGTCATGGTCGACTTCTGGGAGAAGCGCTACGACGTCCTGGTCTGCACCACGATCGTCGAGTCGGGTCTTGACGTGTCCAACGCCAACACCATGATCATCGAGCGCGCCGACACGCTCGGTCTGTCGCAGCTGCACCAGCTGCGGGGCCGGGTGGGCCGCTCGCGCGAGCGCGCCTACGCGTACTTCCTGTACCCGCCGGAGAAGCCGCTGACCGAGACCGCGCACGACCGCCTGGCGACGATCGCCCAGCACTCCGAGCTCGGCGGAGGAATGGCGGTCGCGATGAAGGACCTGGAGATCCGCGGCGCGGGCAACCTGCTCGGCGGTGAGCAGTCGGGCCACATCGCGGACGTCGGTTTCGACCTGTACGTCCGGCTCGTCGGTGAGGCCGTCGCGGAGTTCCGCGGCGACGCCGAGCCCGAGCGCGAGGTCAAGATCGAGCTGCCGATCGAGGCGCACCTGCCGCACGACTACGTGGGCAGCGAGCGCCTGCGCCTCGAGATGTACAAGCGTCTCGCCGACGTCCGCGAGCTCCGCGAGGTGGACGAGATCCGGGTCGAGCTGGTCGATCGCTACGGCGAGCCGCCCGAGGCCGTCGACGTCCTGCTCGACGTCGCCCGGCTGCGCGTACGCGTGCGGGAGGCCGGACTCACCGAGGTCACCGCGGCGGGTCCCAACGTCCGGTTCGCTCCGCTCAAGCTGCCCGACTCGGCGCAGATGCGTCTGCAGCGGGTCTATCCCCGCAGCACGTACAAGGTCGCCGCCGAGGTCGCGCTCGTCCCGAGGCCCAAGACGGCGGCGGTCGGCGGCAAGCCCCTGGTCGGCCGCGAGCTCCTGGAGTGGACCCGCACCGTCATCGACACGCTCGTCCCGGCGCCCGTGCCGGCGGCCTGAGCACGCCCGGCGGGCGGGGAGGGCTGGTGATCAGTCGAGCGCAGCCGCGCGCGCGGCAGTCCTCCAGGCCGCCTCGTCGGCGAAGGCGACGCGCGCGACCCGCACCGCGCCCGGGTGGAAATCGAGCCGGGGCCGGTACGTCAGGTCACAGCGGGCGCTGAGGTACTCGGTGCCCTCATCGAGGGAGTGCGACGTGTAGAAGAGCGTGGCGCGAGTCGACATGCCGATGACGTGCTGGAGGTTCACCACGACGTACAGCCCAGCGTCGATCGGGCGGTAGCGGTTCATGGCGTAGACGTTGGCTCGCTCCCATCCGACGTCGACAGCGCGGGGGCCGACCGTGTTGATCGTCGTCAGCAACGGTTCGAGCTCGCCGTCGACGACGATGTCGACTCCGCACTGGCTCCGAGTGCCAAGACGCGTCTCCAGGATGCTCTGGCGAACCCACTGATTGATCTGAGTCGGATCGACGTCGTCCACTGGCAGCGCGGTGCTCAACAGGACGTCCAGACAGTGTGCATCGACCTCTGCCGACAGCTGGATTACGAGATCGTCCTGGGTGCGATCGATGTCGTCCTGGCTCGTTCGGTCAAACGGGGTCGGCATCGTCTTTACCGACTGATCATGCTTCGGATCGTGACCCGCGCGGGCGTCGGCCTCGATCCAGTGCGTGGAGATCCGGTCGAAGGCGCAGTGATTCTGGAAGATCGAGACCTGGGAGTCGTCCTCGTCCAGCTGGACCGTCTCGTTGCGACCGACGTCCGTCACAGTCAACCCTCTTCGCGCAGGCGCGGGGGAGTGGCGTTCTTGGGCTTGATGCCGAGCTTGTCGGCGTAGAACTCGCGGACGATGTCCATGTCGGAGCTGACGTCGTCGCTGGCCAGGAAGGTCGGGCCGAAGCCCATCGTCCGGGTCGGCGGGTCGAAGAAGGCGAGCGTGATCGGCAGCCCAGTCTCCCTCGACAGGCGCAGGAAGCCGGACTTCCAGTACTCGCCCTTGGACCGGGTGCCCTCCGCGGCGAGGATCAGCCGGAACGGCTCGCCCGATCCGGCCTCGTCGACCAGCTCGCGCACGACCGTCCCGGCGTTGTCGCGATCGAGCGGCACGCCGCCGAGCGCCGTGATGAGCCAGCCGAGCGGTCCCTTGAACAGCTGCTTCTTGACCAGCACCCGCGGGTGCGCGCCGCCGTGCCACATCACGAGCAGCATCGTGACGAAGTCCCAGTTGGACGTGTGGGGCGCGCCGACCAGGATTCCGGTCTGCGGCACCTCGCCCACCATGCGGTAACGCATCAGCCGGACGATCGTGCGGGCCAGTCGCTGACGAATCATGCACCAACCCTATGGCTATGCGGCACGGGGCTGTTGTCGGGTGAATCTGGCGTGGCGCCTGGGACGTCTGTCGGGGTCGATGCGTGGTGGCGGGATGATCTCGGGGATGCCGCCGGCGCCCATCCGCGCCTCCCATTCCCCTTCGTGCACCAGGAAGTGGTGGAAGTGGCACAGCAAGGCTGCGTTCTCGAGATCGGTCGGTCCGCCCTCGGACCAGAAGCTCAGGTGGTGGGCCTCGCACCAGGCCGGTGGCCGATCGCAACCCGGGAACACGCAGCCCTTGTCACGCACGGCCAGCGCGAGGCGCTGGTGCCGGTCGTACAACCGCTTGGTCATGCCGTGGTCGATGACGCGGGTGCCGTTCTCCAGGTACATCGCCACGAGGTGCGCGTTGCAGGCCATCCGCTGCGCCTTGGTCGCTGACATCGTCGTGTCCGAGGTGTTGGTCGCGACGCCCTGCCCCGTCCGGAGATCGTCGACGTCGACCGTGACCGCAACCGTGGCAGCGAGACCACCTGCGACGGGGAGCGCGCCGGTGGGCAGGTGATCGATCAGCTCCACGAAAGCGTGGCCCATCTTCTGATCCCGCGGCAGCGCCAGCCAGTCATCGGCTCCCAGGCCGTGCCGGTCGGCGTTCTCCGCGGTCCGGCGTGGCGCGATGATCCCTTCGATCGCGGCACGCAACGTGTCGGCGTCCGCGTCGGGGATCGTGAACGCTCCGTGCGTCGTCCCGTCGCCGCGGCGACGCACCGACAGCCGCGTCGCATCCCAGGCCTTCTGCTCCTGCTTGCGCAACTGCTCCCCGAGATGCTCGTCGGCGCCGTCGGGGTCGATGACCTCCAGGACCCGGTTGGCCAGCCGCCGGAGGTCGTCCAGCGAGTACTGGCCAGCAAGCGCGATCAGGTGCGCCTCGGCATCGGCCCGCTCCTGGTCGCCGCACCAGTCAGGCAGCGCGTCGATCGCCTTCATGATCACGCCGGCCTGGTCGGTCGACAGGTCGCCTGACGCCCATGCCTTGCGCGTGGTCTCGGTGTCAGACGTGCTGACCCGCGCCATCGCGACCAACTTGGCCGCCTCGCCCTTGCTGATCCCGGTGCTGTTCGCCAACCAGGTGGTCGTCGAGGTCGCGCCCTCCTCCTTGGGCAGTCCCATGCCCTCGGCGCAACCAGCCAGTCTCGACAGGGCGGCATCCATCGAGGTCCGCGCCCTCACGAGCGCCAGGGACACCTGCTTGACCTCCGAACCGGTCAACGTCCACGGCTCGAGCGCAGCTAGATCATCACCCAGTAACAACAGCTGGTCGACGATCATCGGGGCCTCCAGAGCCGCTAGAACATATGTTCGATTCTAGTGCTCCTTCGCGTCTTCCGCAAGGGTGTTGGGCCAGATTTCTACTGATATTCCAGAGAAAATCGCGTCGCACAATTCGCCGACGATCGCTGGCCGGGGTGACCGGGACCACGTCGCCTACAGTTGCGGGCGACAACTGCCGGTCTACGATCGACCCCATGCCCATCCGCGGATCGCTCAAGCACCTGGTGCGCACCAAGGACGTCGACGACGTCATTCACCAGAACGACGACGATCCCTCCGGGGATGACCACCACACCCGGCTGAGCCGCCGACTGACGGTGTGGGACCTCATGGGATTCGGCATCGGCATCGTCATCGGTACGGGCATCTTCACCCTGACCGGCACCGCCGCGAAGGACAATGCCGGACCGGCGGTCATGATCTCGTTCCTCATCGCCGGCATCGTGGCGATGCTCGCGGCGCTCTGCTACGCCGAGCTGGCGGCCGCCGTCCCCACCGCCGGCAGCTCGTACACCTATGCGTACACGACGATCGGCGAGATCTTCGCCTGGATCATCGCCTGGGACCTGATCCTGGAGTTCGCGCTCGGCGCCGCCGTCGTGGCACGTGGCTGGTCGGGCTACCTGCAAGGTGTGTTCGACCTGCCGAGGGCGTTCTTCGGCGAGGACGACAGCGTGGTCAACCTCGGTGCGGTGTTCATCGTGCTCGTCCTGGGCGTCGTCGCCGCGATGGGCATCCGTGAGTCAAAGCTGGTGACCAACTCGCTGGTGGTCATCAAGGTCTCGATCTGCCTGTTCATCATCGCGGTCGGGCTGTTCTACGTGAACATGGACAACCAGAAGCCGTACATCCCCCCGAGTGAGAAGGTCGAGGGAGCCAGCGGGCTCAAGCAGCCCCTGTGGCAGTGGGTCACCGGCGTCGACCAGACCGCCTACGGCGTGACCGGCGTGCTGGTGGCGGCGGCGATCGTCTTCTTCGCCTACTCGGGCTTCGAGGCCGTCGCCAACCTCGGCGAGGAGACGAAGAACCCCGGCAAGGACATGCCACGCGGGCTCATCGGCACCCTGATCGTCTGCACCGTGCTCTACGTGGCCGTCTGCTTCGTGCTGACCGGCATGGTCAAGTACACCCGGCTGAGCACGGGCGAGCCGCTCGCCGACGCCTTCGACCAGGCGGGTCTCGGCTGGGCCAGCATCATCATCGGGACGGCTGCGGTCGCGGGCCTGACGTCGGTGATCCTGGTCGACATCGTCGCGATGGGCCGCATCGGTTTCGCGCTGTGCCGCGACGGGCTGCTCCCGCCGGCGATCGGCCGGATCCACCCGAAGTACCAGACCCCCGTCGTCATCACGGTCGGGACGACCGTCGCGGTCGCGGTCCTGGCCGCATTCGTGCCGCTCGCGGTGCTCGCCGAGATGGTGTCGATCGGCACCCTGTTCGCCTTCCTCGTCGTGTCGGTGGCCGTCGTCGTGCTCCGTCGCACCAAGCCGCGGATGAAGCGGCCCTTCCGCACCCCGCAGGTGCCGCTGCTCCCGGTCGTGTCGGGGGTGCTGTGCATCGCGCTGATGACCAACCTGGCCGTGGAGACCTGGCTGCGGTTCCTGGTGTGGCTCGCGCTCGGCCTGATCGTCTACCTGGCGTACGGCCGGCACCACTCCAAGCTGCACACGAAGATCCCTCTCGAGAGGGACGGCGCCGACCGGTGACCCCGCGCGGATAGTCTGTGACCATGCTCACTCGCGTACGTGCTGTCGTCCTCGCCGTGGCCGGCCTGTCGCTCGCCGCGTGCGGCAACGTCCACCCCGGTTCGGCCGCGGTCGTGGACGGGAAGACGATCTCGATGAAGACGCTCGACGAGACCGCGCAGGCGTACTGCACGCTCACCCTCAATGCGGCGCAGCAGCAGGGAGGTGCGGTCCAGGCGATCAGCAACGCCGACATCCGTCGCCAGGCGGTCGTGGCTCTCGCGACCTCGGTCGTGGCGGAGGACCTTGCCAAGCGGGAGGACCTCGACGTCAGGCCCAGTGCCTGGGAGGTCACGCCCAGCATGCGCGACCAGCTCGCCAAGGCGTTCCCGAACGCGAACGTCGACGAGCTCGCGAGGGCCATCGAGGAGGACAACAAGGTCTCGGTGATCGCGATCGCCCTGGCTGCCAAGCGGACCGGTCAGGCCCCGTCGGAGGCCAATCAGCAGCAGCTGCTCCAGATCGGCCGCGACGAGATCACCAAGGCGTTCGCGGACGAGGACGTGAAGTTCGCACCGCGCTTCGGCCTGAGTTCGTCCGGACAGGTCCGTGCGGACACCGGCTCGATCTCGGTGGCGCCGGTGGATCTCGAGGCCACGCCGGCCGAGGAGCTCCCGGACACGCAGCGCTGCTCCTGATGCAGATCCTGGTCCTCAGCCCGCGCGTCGCGCCGGGCATCCTCACGCTCGCGGCGTGGGACGCGCTGCGAGCGGCGACCGTCGTGCGCGCAGCCGAGGACGGACCGCACGTGCGGGCCGTCATCGCCTCCGGGGTGGCCGTCGAGGTCACGCCGGGGACGCCGTCGCTCGACCCGGGCACGGTGTGGATCGCCCCCGTGGGTGATGCCGCCTGGGCCCGCGCGGTTGCGGACGACCTGATGGGCGGCTCCGCATCGGACGAGGAGTCGGTCGAGGTGGTGTTCGGCTCGTACGACCTGCCGGGCTCGGCCCTGCTGGACGTCGTCGAGGTCATGGACCGGCTGCGGCGGGAGTGCCCGTGGACGAGCCGGCAGACGCACGCGAGCCTCAGCCGCTACCTGCTGGAGGAGGCGCACGAGACGCTCGAGGCCCTCGACAGCGGCGACGGCGAGCACCTGCGCGAGGAGCTCGGCGATCTCCTGATGCAGATCGTGTTCCACGCGCGGATCGCGGCCGAGGAATCGGCCGAGGAGGGCGGCGGCTGGGACATCGACGACGTCGCGGCGGGCATCACGGCCAAGCTGATCCGTCGCAGCCCCCACGTCTTCGCGGACGGAGCGGCGAGCACGCCGGAGGAGGTCGATGCCGCCTGGCAGCGGCTCAAGGCCAGCGAGAAGCAGCGGTCCTCGCCCCTCGAGGGCGTCCCCGCCACGCTGCCCGCCCTGGCGTACGCCGACAAGATCATCGGTCGCCTGGGTGACGTCGACGTGTCGGGCGACGATCTCGGGTCGCGCCTGCTCGCGCTCGTGGCCGAGGCGCGAGCGCAGGGCCTGGACGCCGAGGAGACGCTGCGCCAGGCCGTGCGCCGGCTCGTCCAGGACCCCCGGGCGAGGCGGGTCGGAGTGCAGGCGCCGCGGGACTAGGCTGTCCACGCAGGTTCTTTCACTCAGAGGAGCGGTCTCTTGGCACGCATCGACGCCGTCGGCGCACGGGAAATTCTGGATTCACGGGGCAACCCGACCGTCGAGGTCGAGGTCGCCCTCGACGACGGCACGATCGGCCGCGCGGCGGTGCCCTCCGGCGCGTCGACCGGGGCCTTCGAGGCCGTCGAGCTTAGGGACGGCGGATCGCGCTACCTCGGCAAGGGCGTGCTCAAGGCCGTCGCGGGCGTCAACGACCGCATCGGCCCGGCCCTGGTGGGCTTCGACGCCGACGACCAGCGCGCGCTCGACCAGGCGATGCTGGACCTCGACGGCACGGCCAACAAGGCCACGCTCGGCGCCAACGCGATCCTCGGCGTCTCGCTGGCCACGGCCCGCGCCGCCGCCGAGTCGGCCAAGCTGCCGCTGTTCCGCTACGTCGGCGGGCCCAACGCCCACGTGCTGCCGGTGCCGATGATGAACATCCTCAACGGCGGCTCGCACGCGGACTCCAACGTGGACGTCCAAGAGTTCATGATCGCCCCGATCGGTGCCGAGTCGTTCTCCGAGGCGTTGCGTCACGGCGCCGAGGTCTACCACGCGCTGAAGTCGGTGCTCAACGAGCGCGGGCTCTCGACGGGCCTCGGCGACGAGGGCGGCTTCGCCCCCAACCTCGACTCCAACCGGGCCGCGCTCGAGCTCATCTCGGTCGCGATCGAGAAGGCCGGCCTGCGGGTCGGCACCGACATCGCGATGGCGCTCGACGTCGCCGCGTCGGAGTTCTTCACCGACGGCGCCTACGCGTTCGAGGGTGCGCAGAAGTCGGCCGAGGAGATGTCGGCCTACTACGCGCAGCTGGCCGCGGACTTCCCGATCGTCTCGATCGAGGACCCGCTGGACGAGGACGACTGGTCCGGGTGGGCGACGCTGACCGAGACGATCGGCGACGACGTCCAGATCGTCGGTGACGACCTGTTCGTCACGAACGTCGAGCGCCTGACCCGCGGCATCGAGGAGGGCGCGGCCAATGCGCTGCTCGTCAAGGTCAACCAGATCGGCTCGCTCACCGAGACGCTGGACTCGGTCGACCTCGCCCACCGCCACGGCTTCGCGTGCATGATGAGCCACCGCTCGGGCGAGACCGAGGACACCACGATCGCCGACCTCGCCGTCGCGACCAACTGTGGCCAGATCAAGACCGGCGCCCCGGCCCGGTCCGACCGGGTCGCGAAGTACAACCAGCTGCTCCGCATCGAGGAGCTCCTCGGCTCGTCGGCGACGTACGCCGGCGCGTCCGCGTTCCCGCGGCTGGCGCTCTGACCCATGGCCGCACGTTCACCTCGCGGTCCCGGTCGGCCGCCTCGTGGGGGAGCACCCACGGGGAAGCCGACCGGGCAGCGGGGTGCGCGTCCGGCCGACCGGCCCGACTCGCCGTCGCGGCCGGGCATCTCTGCGGCGTCCGTGCCGCGGCTGACCACGCGCGCGATCGTGCTGCTCGCAGTCGTGCTGCTGCTGCTCGCGTCCTACACCTCGACGCTGCACGCGTGGTGGCAGCAGCGAGGCGAGATCCAGCAGACGCGCGCGCAGATCGCCTCGACCCGCGACGACATCGCCGAGCTCGAGGACCAGAAGCAACGCTGGAACGATCCCGCGTACGTCAAGCAGCAGGCCAAGGAACGCTTCGGCTGGGTCTCGCCCGGTGAGGTGGGCTACCGCGTGATCGGCAGCGACGGCAAGGTGCAGGGTGCGGACGTCCCGACCCTCGACGCCCCGCCGGAGGCCGAGCAGCCGCAGTGGTACGACAAGCTCTGGGGAAGCGTCAAGGAGTCCGGCAAGGACCCGAAGCCGCGCCCCACCACGACCCCCGACCCGGACAAGGTGCTGAAGGACCAGTGAACGTCGCCCAGACCGACCTCGATGCCGTCGCCGAGCAGCTCGGCCGCCCCCCGCGGGGCATTCTCGAGATCATGTCGCGCTGCCCCTCGGGGCACCCCAACGTCGTCAAGACCGAGCCGCGCCTCGACGACGGCACCCCGTTCCCGACGATGTTCTACCTCACGTGCCCGCGCCTCGCGGGCGAGATCGGCACGCTCGAGGCGTCGGGTCTCATGCGCGAGATGACCCAGCGCATCGCCGACGACCCAGAGCTCGCGGCCCACTACGCGCGCGCCCACGAGTCGTACCTCGCCGAGCGCGAGGCCCTCGGCCACGTCCCGGAGATCGCGGGCATCTCGGCCGGCGGCATGCCGACCCGCGTCAAGTGCCTGCACGTCCTGGTGGCCCACTCGCTCGCGAAGGGTCCCGGGGTCAACCCGCTGGGCGACGAGACGATCGAGCTGCTCGGCGCGTGGTGGGAAGGCACCCCGTGTGCCGCGGACTGGGTCGAGCCCGACCCCGATCCCGCCGCCGACTGATCTGCACGTGCGCCCCTGCCCCATCCGGGTGAGGATGGGGGCAGTCGGGGGGCTGTGACCCCCGTCACGTCCCCGGGAGCGTCCATGAGCAGCAGCACGCCCAAGGTCCGCAAGGATCGCAGCCACTACCTCTACATCGGCGTGATCGTGGCGGTCGTCGCCGGCATCACCCTCGGCATCGTCGTCCCGGACTTCGCAGTCAAGCTGCAGCCCCTGGGTGACCTGTTCGTCAACCTGGTCAAGATGATGATCTCGCCGGTCATCTTCTGCACGATCGTCCTCGGGGTCGGTTCGGTCGCGAGCGCGGCGCAGGTCGGCAAGGTCGGCGGTCTCGCGCTCGGCTACTTCATCACGATGTCCACGTTCGCCCTGGCGATCGGCCTGGTCGTCGGCAACCTGATCAAGCCCGGCGAGGGCCTGAACCTCACTGACGAGCTGCGGTCCGCAGGCGCCGAGCAGGTGGGGGAGAAGGAGAGCGGCTGGGACTTCGTCCTCGGCATCGTCCCCGACACCCTGGTCTCGGCCCTGACGTCCGGCGAGGTCCTGCAGACCCTCTTCGTCGCGCTGCTGTTCGGCTTCGCGCTGCAGGCCATGGGCTCGGCCGGCCAACCCGTCCTCACGGGCATCGAGCACATCCAGAGGGTCGTGTTCCGGATCCTCGCGATGATCATGTGGCTCGCGCCGATCGGCGCCTTCGGTGCGATGGCGGCGGTCGTCGGGGCCACGGGCGTGGACGCGCTCAAGAGCCTCGCCATGGTGATGATCGCGTTCTACATCACCTGCGTCCTGTTCGTCTTCGGCATCCTCGGGACGCTGCTGCGGGTCGCCTCCGGCGTCAGCGTGTTCTCCCTGCTGAGGTATCTCGGCCGCGAGTTCCTGCTGATCGTCTCGACGTCGTCCTCGGAGTCTGCGCTCCCGCGGCTGATCGCCAAGATGGAGCATGCCGGCGTCGACCGCACGACGGTCGGGGTCGTGGTGCCGACCGGCTACTCGTTCAACCTCGACGGCACCGCGATCTACCTCACGATGGCCTCGCTGTTCGTGGCGGAGGCGATGGGTGACCCGCTGTCGATCGGCGAGCAGATCTCGCTGCTGGTCTTCATGATCATCGCCTCGAAGGGAGCCGCCGGCGTCTCGGGCGCGGGCCTGGCCACCCTGGCCGGCGGCCTCAACTCCCACCGACCCGACCTGGTCGAGGGCGTCGGCCTGATCGTCGGGATCGACCGGTTCATGTCCGAGGCGCGGGCTCTGACGAACTTCGCGGGCAACAGCATCGCGACCGTGCTCGTGGGTCACTGGACCGGCTCGCTCGACCGGGCCCAGCTCGATGCCGTGCTGGCGGGGGAGCGGCCCTTCGACGAGGCGACGATGCTGGACTCACCGGACGAGGAGGAGCAGCGCCAGGTGACGCCCGCCTGACGCCTCCCGCGGCAGCCGATACGATCATCGCCATGCCTGCCGACCCCCGTCGCCGCGTTGCGGCGATCGACTGTGGCACCAACTCCATCCGCCTCCTGGTCAGCGACATCGACGGGGAGACCAAGACGGACCTGCTGCGCGAGATGCGCGTCGTCAGGCTGGGGGAGGGAGTGGACCGCACGGGGCACCTCGCGGACGAGGCCGTCGCGCGTACGCTGCAGGCCACGCGCGAGTACGCCGAGCTCATCGCGATGTTCGGCGTCTCGGACATCAGGTTCTGTGCGACGTCCGCGATGCGCGACGCCGACAACGGTGCCGAGCTCGAGGACGCGGTCGAGGGCATCCTCGGCGTACGACCGGTGGTGCTCGCGGGTGTCGACGAGGCCCGCGCGTCCTTCCTCGGGGCGACCCGCGACCTGGAGCAGGTGCGGACCCTCGTGGTGGACATCGGCGGTGGATCGACCGAGCTCGTGGTCGGCACGGCCGACGAGATCGAGTGGTCGGTGTCGCTCGACGTGGGATCCGTGCGGCTGACCGAGCGGTTCCTCGCAGGTGACCCCGCACGCGTCAACGAGGTCGCCGACTGCATGACCCACCTCGACGACGTCTTCCGTCCCGTGCTCGCGGGCCTCGCCCCGATCAGCTCGTTCGTGGGGGTGGCCGGCACGATCACGACCGTCGCCGCGCACTCGCTCGGCCTGCCGTCGTACGACTCGGCGATCATTCACGGCGCGAAGCTGGCCCTGGAGGACGTGCAGGCCGCGTGCCTGTCGCTCGTCGGCATGTCCGTCGCGGACCGGCGCGCCCTGCCGTTCATGCACCCGGGCCGAGCCGACGTCATCGGCGGCGGCGCACTGATCCTGGACCGGCTGATCGAGCTGCTGCCCCTGGAGACCGACACGCTGGTGGTCAGCGAGCACGACATCCTCGACGGCATCGCGTGGGACATGGTCTCCTGACGGGCGCTCGGCTGCGGATGCGGCGGCGCTGAGCCATGATGACTCCATGAGGCTGAGCGACGCGTCGTTGGCAGACCTGCCACCTGAGGTCGCGAGGCCGACCTACGAGCGTTCGGCGGTGTCGCCGGGCATCGTGCACGTGGGGGTCGGCGGGTTCCACCGCTCGCACCAGGCGGTCTTCGTCGACCGGCTCCTCGAGGCCGGCGCGACGGAATGGGGCATCTGTGGCGTGGGTCTGCTCCCGCCGGACCGGGAGATGCAGGCGGCGCTCGCGGCGCAGGACCACCTCTACACCGTGGTGGAGCGACACCCTGACGGCGACGTGCAGGCGCGCGTCATCGGCTCGATCGTGGACTTCCTGTACGCGCCCGACGACACCGAGGCCGCCATCGAGAAGATGGCGGCAGAGGCGACCCGCATCGTGTCGCTGACGATCACCGAGGGCGGCTACAACCTGATCGGCGGGGACGGGGAGTTCGACGCCGACGCCCCGGCGGTCACGGCGGATCTCGAGCCGGGTGCGACGCCCGCGACGGTGTTCGGCATCGTCGCCGAGGCGCTCGACCGCCGTCGCCGGCGCGGTCTGGAGCCGTTCACGGTCGTCTCGTGCGACAACATCGAGGCCAACGGCGCCGTGGCCCGTCGGGCGATCCAGGGTTTCGCGGCTCTGCGCGATGACGAGCTGGCCGCGTGGATCGAGCAGCGCGTCGCCTTTCCCCACAGCATGGTCGACCGCATCACCCCGGTGACGACCGATGCGGACCGCGAGTTCCTGGCGGAGCGGTTCGGCATCGACGACGCGCGTCCGGTGACCTGCGAGCCCTACCTCCAGTGGGTCATCAGTGACGAGTTCAGCGCTGGCCGGCCCGACCTCGAGGGCGTCGGGGTGACCGTGGTCGACGACGTCCGCCCCCACGAGCTCATGAAGCTGCGTCTGCTGAACGCGAGCCACCAGGTCATGGGCTACCTCGGATCGCTCGCCGGGCTGACCCACGTCCACGACGCCGCCCACGACGAGGACTTCGCGGCGCTGGTCGAGGGCTACATGGAGCACGAGGGACAGCCGACCCTCGAGCCCGTGCCCGACGTCGACTTCGCCGCCTACCGGGCCACGCTCATGCAGCGGTTCGGCAACGCCCACATCGCCGACACGCTGGCCCGTCAGTGCGTCGACGGATCGGAGCGGCTGCCAAAGTTCCTGCTTCCCGTCCTGCGTGCCCAGCTCGCGGCGGGCGGCGAGATCGACCGCGCGGTGCTGGCCCTCGCGGGGTGGGCGCGCTACGCCGAGGGCGTCGACGACGAAGGTCGGCCGCTCGAGCTCGTCGACGTCCGGCACGACGAGATCACCACGGCGGCCACGAGACAGGACGGCGATCCCGCCGCGATGCTGTCGCTCTCGATGTTCGAAGGTGTCCGGGACGACGAGCGGTTCGTGACCGCGTACGTGACGGCGATGCAAGGGCTGCGCGACCACGGAGCCCGGGCCTCGGTCAGGGAGCTCGGGGACCCCCTGCTGTCGCACGGACGCTGATGGTCCGGCGTCGGGCGCGGCGCTGGACTAGCCCCCGGTCGAGCGGCGGACGACGAGCTGCGGCTTGAGCGTGACGTGCTGGACCTTCGAGCCCGCGGGGTCGGCGATGACGCCGATCAGCGTCCTCGCGGCGACCGAGCCCATGTCGTGTGCCGGCTGACGCACCGACGACAGCGGGATGGCCGCCGACGCGGCGAAGTCGATGTCGTCGTAGCCGATGATCGCGATGTCGTCCGGCACGCGTAGCCCGGCGAGCGTCAGCGCCTGCAGCACGCCGAGGGCGATGAGGTCGTTGGCTGCGAAGACCGCATCGGGACGCTGCTTGGCGGGCAGCGCGAGGAGCTGCTCGACGCCGGCGCGACCCGCCTCGGCGTTCATGGCATCGGTCTCCACGAACGTGAGCTCGGCGGCACCACCGTGCTGCTCGACGGCGAGCCGGGCGGCAGCGAGACGGGTCTTGACCTGGGTGATCTTGGCCGGCCCGCCGATGAACACGATGCGCTCGCGGCCCGTCGCCAGCAGGTGCTCGGTCGCGATGCGACCGCCCATCTTGTCGTCGAGGGCGACCGAGGAGAACTCCTTCGCGCGGGTCATGCGGTCGACCAGCACGACGCTCGTCCCACGGTCGCGCAGTCGCCGCAGCCGGTCCAGGACGTCACCGACCGGCGTGATGAGCACGCCGTCCATGCGCTGCTGCTCGAACAGGTCGAGGTAGTTGGTCTCGCGCGCGGGCTGCTGGGCGCTGTTGCCGAGGATGAGCGGGCGCTGCTGGTCGAGCAGGACGTCCTCCACGCCACGCGCGACGTCGGTGAAGAACGGGTTGCCGATGTCGAGCACGATCATGCCGATCGCGCGGTTGGTGCCGGCCCGGAGCTGCCGCGCTGCATCGTTGCGGATGTAGCCCAGCTCGTCGATGGCCGCCTGGATGCGCGCGAACGTGTCGGGGGAGACCTTCGACGGGTGGTTCAGCGCATTGGACACCGTCGCGGGGGACACGCCGGCCAGAGCGGCGACGTCACGCACCTGGGCCACGGGCATGTCGAGGAGGTTAACACGATTTAACCAAACGGGTTGACGAACCCGCGATTGCCGACCTACAGTCTCGGAGTTGTACATTAAAACGATTCAAAGACGCCGTACAGATCACGGAGATCACATGAACACGAGCGGTCCTGTCGCTCTGCAGCTCCAGCAGGTGCGCAAGTCCTTCGGGCCCGTCGCCGCGCTGCGATCGGGCAGTCTGACGGTGCACTCGGGGTCGATCCACGCCCTGGTGGGCGAGAACGGCGCCGGCAAGTCGACCCTGGTCAAGATCATCGCAGGGCTCTACCAGCGCGACGGTGGCGAGTTCCTGCTGCACGGCAAGAGCGTCGACTTCTCCTCGACCGCCGCGTCGAAGGACGCCGGCATCGCCGTCATCTACCAGGAGCCCACGCTCTTCCCCGACCTGTCGGTCACCGAGAACCTGTTCATGGGCCGTCAGCCGCTCGGCGCGGGTCGTCGCATCGACCGCAAGGCGATGCACGCCGAGGCGCAGCGGCTGTTCCAGCGACTCGGCGTCAACCTGGACCCGCGGCGCCTGGCCGAGGGCCTGTCGATCGCGGACCAGCAGATCATCGAGATCGCCAAGGCCATCTCCCTGGACGCCAGCGTCCTGATCATGGACGAGCCGACGGCCGCCCTGAGCGGTGTCGAGGTCGACCGGCTGTTCGCGGTCGCGCGCAGCCTGCGCGACGAGGGACGTGCCCTCGTGTTCATCTCGCACCGCTTCGAGGAGGTCTTCGCGCTGTGCGACATGGTCACGGTCATGCGTGACGGCGAGTACATCTCGACCGACCCGATCGCCGAGACCACCAGCGGGGAGATCGTCGCCAAGATGGTCGGCCGCGAGGTCGGCGACCTGTTCCCCAAGACGCCCGCCGTGATCGGCGACCCGGTGCTGCAGGTCAGCAACCTCGAGCGCGCCGGCGTGTTCCACGACGTCAGCTTCGAGGTCCGCTCGGGTGAGATCGTCGCACTGGCCGGCCTGGTCGGGGCTGGGCGCAGTGAGATCGCCCGCGCGGTCTTCGGCGTCGACGCGTACGACTCCGGCACCGTCGTCCTCGGCGGCACGCCCGTCCCGGCGCGCAACCCGCGGGCCGCGATCCGCCTCGGCATGGCCTTCGTCCCCGAGGACCGCCGCCAGCAGGGACTCGTCGTCGACGCGTCCGTCGCGCACAACGTCGCGGCCGTGATCCGGGGCAAGCTCGCGAAGCTCGGGATCCTCACGCGTGCCGCGGAGAACAAGGCTGCCGCGCCCTGGGCCGGACGGCTCGAGGTCAAGACCAACGCGCTCAGCATGAACGCCGCGACGATGAGCGGCGGCAACCAGCAGAAGGTCGTCATCGCCAAGTGGCTCGCGACGGATCCCCAGCTGCTGATCATCGACGAGCCGACCCGCGGCATCGACGTGGGCACCAAGTCCGAGGTCCACCGTCTCCTCTCCGAGCTGGCCGGCCAGGGCATGGCGATCCTCATGATCTCCTCCGAGCTGCCCGAGGTGCTGGGCATGGCCGACCGCGTCCTCGTCGTCAACGAGGGACGCATCACCGCAGACATCGACCGCGCGGACGCGACGCCCGAGAGCGTCATGACCGCCGCCACGAACGCTGGAGTCCCCGCATGACCGACACCCTCGTCGCCCCGAGCAGGAAGTCGTCCGCCCAGCGGTTCGTCTCGACGCTCCTCACCTCTCGTGAGTCAGCCATCGCGCTGGTGCTCGTGCTGGTCGTGCTCGCCGCGACGTCGCAGCGCCAGTCGTTCCTGTTCAGCAGCGACAGCTGGCGTGACCTGCTGCTGGCCCCGGCGATCCTGCTCCTGCTGGCGGTCGGCCAGTCGGTGGTCATCATCACCCGCAACATCGACCTCTCGGTCGGCTCGACGCTGGCACTCACCGCGTACCTGACGGGCCGGCTCTTCGTCGACAACCCGGGCATCCCGATCGTGCTGGTGTTCGTCATCGGCATCGCCGTCGGCGCCGGGCTCGGACTGATCAACGGTCTGCTCGTGGCGTTCGGCAGGGTCCCCGCGCTGGTCATCACCCTCGGGACGCTCTACATCTACCGCGGCGTGGTCCTCGAGTGGGCCGGCAGCAACCGCATCAACGCCTCCGACATGCCGTCGGGATTCCTGTCCCTCGGCACCAAGTCGATCCTGTCCATCCCGGTGCTCACGATCATCGCCGTCGTGGTGCTGGTCGCGGTGGGCTACTACCTGCGGACCACTCGCGGCGGGCGTGAGCTCTACGCGATCGGGTCCGATCCTGATGCCGCCCACCTCTACGGCCTGAAGGTGCGCCGTCGCGTCGCCGGTGCGTTCGTCCTGTGCGGCGCCCTGGCCGGTCTCGCCGGCGTGCTGTTCGCGGCCCGCTACGGCACGGTCGCCTCCAACGCCGGCAGCGGCATCGAGCTGCAGGCGATCGGCGCGGCCGTGATCGGCGGCGTCGCGATCTTCGGCGGCAGCGGATCGGTCTGGGGCGCCGCGATCGGAGCCTGGCTGCTCATCACGATCAACCGTGCTCTGCCCATCATCGGCGTGCAGGACTTCTGGCAGCAGGCCGTCGTCGGCGTGCTCATCATCGGCGCGATCGTCCTGGACCGGCTCCTCGCCGTCCGTAGATCGCGCAAGCTCATCGAGGCGAGGGACGCATCATGACCACCACCACAGACCCCGCGACCACGACCAGGCGCACGTACGCGTCCTATGCCAAGCCGTTGTGGCAGCGCGTCATCCTGACCCGCGAGTTCGCCGTCATCGCGCTGCTGCTCGTCGTGTTCTTCTACTCGCGCAGCGAGGTCCCGGCCTTCGACGGCCCGCTGACGGTCTACTACCTGCTGCTCGACCTCGCACCGATCCTGCTGATCGCCCTGCCCATGACGCTCATCATCATCACGGGGGAGATCGACCTGTCGGTCGCCAGCGTGGTCGGGCTCAGCAGCGTCCTGGTCGGCGACCTGCACCAGAGCGGCTGGTCGATCCCGTCGGCTGCGCTCGTGGCGATCGCGGTCGGCATCGTGTGCGGGGCGTTCAACGGCTTCCTCATCGCGTACGTCGGGCTGCCCTCCCTGGCCGTGACGATCGGCACGCTCGCGCTCTACCGCGGTCTCGCGGTCGGTCTGCTCGGCACCACGGCTGTGACCGACTTCCCCGAGAAGTGGACCGATCTGGCCAAGGACCGGATCGGCGACAGCAGCTATCCGGTCATCATGATCCCGTTCCTGGTGCTGGCGATCTTCTTCATCGTGCTCCTGCACTTCACCTCGTTCGGCCGGGGGATCTTCGACATCGGCCTGAACGACGAGGCCGCCCACTTCACCGGCGTCAACGTGGCCCGCACCAAGTTCTTGCTGTTCGTGATGGCCGGAGCGGTCGCCGCGTTCGCAGGTGTCTACTTCACGTTGCGGTTCGGCAGTGCGCGTGGCGACAACGCGACCGGCATGGAGATGCGCGTCATCGCGGCGGTCCTGCTCGGCGGCGTGTCCATCTTCGGCGGACGGGGGGCGCTGCACGGCGTCATCCCCGGCGTCCTGCTGATCGGTGTCATCTCCAGCGCACTGCGCCTGGAGGACGTCACCGACAACATCATCAACATCATCATCGGCTTGCTCCTCGTGATCTCCGTGATGTCCACCAGCTTCCTGTCCGCGGTCTCTCGGGCGACGACAGGGATCAAGAAGCGGGGCGGCTCTCGCCCCGATGAGCGCCAGCAGCTGGCGTCAGCTCACACCGAAGGGAAGAACGAATGAAGTTCAACAAGAAGCGGGCCAGCGCCCTGACGGCACTGGTTGCCAGCGCTGCGCTCACGCTCTCCGCGTGCGGCGGCAGCGACAGCAGCGAGGGCAGTGGAAGCGGCACGGACGGCAAGTCCGTCTCGGTCACCTTCTTGCCCAAGAACCTGGGCAACCCGTACTTCGACACGAGCGACAAGGGCGGCAAGACCGCCGTCAAGGAGTTCGGCGGCAAGTTCTCCGAGGTCGGCCCGCAGGAGGCCAGCCCCGACGCGCAGGTCCCGTTCATCAACACCGCGGCGCAGCAGGGCGTCAACGCGCTCGTCGTCTCGGCCAACGACCCCAAGGCCATCGGTGACGCACTGGAGGAGGCTCGCGACGCGGGCACCAAGGTCGTCACGTTCGACTCCGACGTCGAGCCGGAGTACCGCGACCTGTTCATCAACCAGGCCAGCGCCGAGGGCATCGCCAAGGTGCAGGTCAAGATGATCGCCGAGCAGATCGGTGGCAAGGGCCAGATCGCGATCCTGTCGGCCGCGGCCAACGCCACCAACCAGAACACGTGGATCGACCTCATGAAGAAGGACCTCGAGGCCAACCACCCCGACATCGAGCTCGTCGACACGGTCTACGGCAACGATGACGACCAGACGTCGTTCGACAAGACGTCGGCGCTGCTGCAGAAGTACCCGAAGCTCAAGGGCATCGTCTCGCCCACGACCGTCGGCATCGCCGCGGCCGCGCGCTACGTGTCCGACTCGGACTACAAGGGCAAGGTCAAGGTCACGGGCCTCGGCACGCCGAACCAGATGCGTGAGTACGTCGAGAACGGCACCGTCGATGCGTTCGCGCTGTGGAACCCCGAGGACCTCGGCTACCTGGCGGCATTCGCGGCCAAGGCGCTCGTCGACGGCGACATCTCGGGCAAGGAGGGTGACAAGTTCACCGCCGGCAAGCTCGGTGACTACACCGTCGGCAAGGACGGCGTCGTCGTGCTGGGCGACCCGTTCGAGTTCAACAAGGACAACATCGGCGACTTCGACTTCTGAGTCGATGAACCGCGCCCGGCCGGCGGCCTCGTGCCGCCGGCCGGGCACCCCCTCACACTTCCCCGGCGAGAAAGGCCCCGTGCGATGCGTCGCGTCTGCTTCCAGCTCCAGGTCAAGCCCGAGCGCATCGAGGAGTACAAGCGGCGCCACGCAGCGGTCTGGCCGGACATGCTCCGAGCGCTGGCCGACACCGGCTGGCACAACTACTCGCTCTTCCTGCGTCCCGACGGCCTGTTGATCGGCTACTTCGAGACCCCGTCCCTGCGGGACGCGCAGGAGGGCATGGCGCGCACCGAGGTGAACGGACGCTGGCAGGCCGAGATGGCCGAGTTCTTCGTCGACCTCGGCGACGCCGCTCCCGACACGGGCTTCCTGGAGCTCGAGGAGGTCTTCCACCTGGAGGACCAGCTGGACCGTCCCACCGCCTGACGTACGTCGGTGGCGGGACGCATGACCGTGTGATTGAATCGATTTAACGCGCAGGCGCCGAGCGGGCGCCGCGGAACGAGAGAAGCAGACGATGACGACTTTCAGCGCGATCAGCGCGCAGCTCGCAGGACAGGCCATCGAGGTCCCGTCCTGGGCCTACGGCAACTCCGGTACCCGGTTCAAGGTGTTCGGCTCGGCCGGCACCCCACGTACGGTCGAGGAGAAGATCGCCGATGCCGCGACCGTCAACCGCTTCACGGGCCTCGCGCCGCTCGTCTCCCTGCACATCCCGTGGGACCTGGTCGACGACTTCGCCGCCCTGCGGCGCTACGCCGAGGATCTCGGCATCGGGCTCGGCACGATCAACTCCAACACCTTCCAGGACGACGACTACAAGCTCGGCGCGCTGACGCACACCGACAAGCGCATCCGGCAGAAGGCCATCGACCACCACCTGGCATGTGTCGACGTCATGGACCAGACGGGCTCGCGCGACCTGAAGATCTGGCTCGCCGAGGGCACGAACTACCCCGGCCAGGGCGACATGCGTGGCCGGCAGGACCGGCTCGCCGAGTCGCTGTCGACGATCTACGACCGCATCGGCGACGACCAGCGCCTCGTGCTGGAGTACAAGTTCTTCGAGCCGGCGTTCTACCACACGGACGTCCCGGACTGGGGCACGTCGTACGTGCAGGTCGCCGCGCTGGGCGAGAAGGCGTTCGTGTGCCTCGACACCGGCCACCACGCGCCGGGCACCAACATCGAGTTCATCGTCGCGCAGCTCCTGCGCCTCGGGAAGCTCGGCTCCTTCGACTTCAACAGCCGGTTCTACGCCGACGACGACCTGATCGTGGGCTCGGCGGACCCGTTCCAGCTGTTCCGCATCATGGTCGAGGTCGTCCGTGGCGGCGGCTACGGCCCCGACAGTGACGTCGCGTTCATGCTCGACCAGTGCCACAACATCGAGAAGAAGATCCCGGGGCAGATCCGCTCGGTCCTCAACGTGCAGGAGATGACGGCGCGAGCGCTGATGCTCGACACCGCAGCGCTCCAGCAGGCTCAGGACGAGGGCGACGTGCTGGGCGCCAACGAGATCTTCATGGACGCGTTCTACACCGACGTCCGCGCCGATCTCGCCGCGTGGCGCGAGGAGCAGGGACTGCCGGCCAACCCCATGCGGGCGTACGCCGAGAGCGGTTACCAGGAGCAGATCGAGGCCGAGCGAGTCGGCGGCACCCAGGCCAGCTGGAACTAGGACACAGGACACCTCACATGACACTGAACTCCACGACATCGGGCACCGCAGCCGAGCTGATCGCGCGGTCCAACCGCCTCGGCAGCGACCCCAAGAACACCAACTACGCGGGCGGCAACACCTCCGCCAAGGGCATCGAGACCGACCCCGTCACGGGCGAGGACGTCGAGCTGCTCTGGGTGAAGGGCTCCGGAGGAGACCTCGGCACGTTGAAGGAGCAGGGCCTGGCCGTGCTCCGGCTCGACCGCATGCGGGCGCTCGTCGACGTCTACCCGGGCCTCGAGCGCGAGGACGAGATGGTCGCCGCGTTCGACTACTGCCTGCACGGCAAGGGCGGCGCCGCGCCGTCGATCGACACCGCGATGCACGGTCTCGTCGACGCGGCGCACGTGGACCACCTGCACCCGGACTCCGGCATCGCGATCGCGACCGCTGCGGACGGCGAGCAGCTGACGCAGACGATCTTCGGCGGGAAGGTCGTGTGGGTGCCGTGGCGCCGTCCCGGCTTCCAGCTGGGCCTGGACATCGCGGAGATCAAGGCGAAGAACCCCGACGCGATCGGCTGCATCCTGGGCGGTCACGGCATCACCGCGTGGGGCGACACGTCCGACGAGGCCGAGAAGAACTCGCTGTGGATCATCGAGACCGCTGCGGCGTACATCGACGAGCACTCGCGTCCTGAGCCCTTCGGGCCCGCGCTGGACGGCTACGCGCCGCTGCCCGAGACCGAGCGTCGCGCCAAGGCTGCCGCCCTCGTGCCGACGATCCGCTCGATCGCCTCGCAGGACAAGCCGATGGTCGGTCACTTCACCGACAGCGACGTCGTCCTGGACTTCCTCGCCTCGTCCGAGCACCCGCGTCTTGCCGCGCTCGGCACGAGCTGCCCTGACCACTTCCTGCGCACCAAGGTCAAGCCGCTCGTGCTGGACCTGCCGTCGGACGCCTCGGTCGAGGACTCGATCTCCCGTCTGCGCGAGCTGCACGTCGCGTACCGCGAGGACTACCAGGCGTACTACGACCGCAACGCGGTTGCGGACAGCCCGGCGATCCGCGGCGCCGATCCGCTCATCGTCCTGGTGCCGGGCGTCGGCATGTTCAGCTTCGGCAAGGACAAGCAGACCGCTCGCGTCGCCGGTGAGTTCTACGTCAACGCGATCAACGTGATGCGCGGCGCCGAGGGCCTGTCGACGTACGCCCCGATCGACGAGGCGGAGAAGTTCCGCATCGAGTACTGGGCGCTCGAGGAGGCCAAGCTGCAGCGCATGCCCGCGCCGAAGCCCCTCGCGACCCGCATCGCGCTCGTGACCGGTGCCGCGTCCGGCATCGGCAAGGCCATCGCCAAGAAGCTCGCCTCGCAGGGTGCGGTCGTCGCGATCGCCGACCTCGACCTGGCCAAGGCTCAGGCCGCGGCCGCCGAGATCGGCGGCACCGACGTCGCGATCGGCGTCCAGGCCGACGTGTCCGACGAGGACGCCGTCCAGGCCGCTGTCGACGCGACGCTGCTGGCGTTCGGCGGTCTTGATCTCGTGGTCAACAACGCGGGTCTGTCGCTGTCGAAGTCGCTGCTGGACACGACCGTCGCGGACTGGGACCTGCAGCACAACGTGATGGCCAAGGGCTCGTTCCTGGTCTCGCGGACCGCCGCGAAGGCACTGATCGAGCAGGGGCTGGGTGGCGACATCGTCTACATCTCCAGCAAGAACTCGGTGTTCGCCGGACCCAACAACATCGCGTACTCGGCGACCAAGGCCGACCAGGCCCACCAGGTGCGCCTGCTGGCCGCCGAGCTCGGTGGCCACGGCGTGCGGGTCAACGGCATCAATCCCGACGGCGTCGTGCAGGGCTCGGGCATCTTCTCCAGCGGCTGGGGCGCGAACCGCGCCGCGGTCTACGGAGTCGACGAGAAGGACCTGGGTGCGTTCTACGCGCAGCGCACGCTGCTCAAGCGCGAGGTCCTGCCGGACCACGTCGCGAACGCGGTGTACGCGCTGGTCGGACCCGACCTGACCCAGACCACCGGTCTGCACATCCCCGTGGACGCCGGCGTCGCCGCCGCGTTCCTTCGCTAGAGGACCCGTATGCACCCCGTCTCCGTCGCCGCCATCGATCTCGGCGCCTCCAGCGGCCGCGTGATGGTCGGCGACGTGGGGCCGGGGCGCCTCGAGCTGCGCGCTGTCGCGCGCTTCGCCAATGAGGTCGTCACCCTCCAGGACGGCCTCCATTGGGACCCCCTCGAGCTCTACCGCCACGCTCTCGACGGACTGTGGACAGCCGTGAGCCAGTCACCCGACGGGCTCGGGAGCGTGGCGGTGGACTCGTGGGCGGTCGACTACGCCCTCATGCGGGACGACCGCATGCTGGGCGTGCCGTTCCACTACCGGGACGAGCGGACGACCGCGGGTGTGGAGCGCATCCACGCCCGGGTGTCGCCGGCCGAGCTCTACGCCCGCAACGGGCTGCAGTTCCTGCCGTTCAACACGATCTACCAGCTCGCGGTCGACCCCCTCGTGGACGAGGCCGACAGGATGCTGCTCATCCCCGACCTGGTCGGCTACTGGCTCACGGGGCGCTCGGTGACCGAGCTGACGAATGCCTCGACGACGGGCCTGCTCGACCCGCGTACCGGCGCCTGGGACCTCGACCTCGTCGAGCGCTCCGGCCTGTCGCCGGCCATCCTCACCGAGCTCGTCGCGCCGGGGGACACCCTCGGTCCGGTGACGCCCGAGGTGGGTGCCCGCATCGGGGCCCCCGGACTGGACGTCACCGTCGTCGGCTCGCACGACACCGCCTCGGCCGTGGTCGGCGTGCCGATGCAGGGCGACGACGCGGCGTACATCTCGTGCGGCACCTGGGGCCTGGTCGGGGTCGAGCTCGACGCGCCGGTCATGACCGAGGACGCGCGCGCCGCCAACTTCACGAACGAGGGCGGCGTCGACGGTCGTACCCGCTTCCTCACCAACGTCATGGGCACATGGCTGCTCAGCGAGACCCTGCGCCAGTGGCGGTCAGAGGGCGACGCCGTCGAGCTGCCCGACGTCCTGCGCGCTGCGGCGGCCGTCACCGACGAGGTCCCGGTCTTCGACGTCCAGGACCCGCGGTTCATGCCGCCCGGTGACATGCCGACCCGGATCGCCGAGTGGTGCGCCGAGCGCGGCGTACGGGCGCCGGCCGGCAAGGCGGCCCTCGTCCGCTCGATCGTGGAGAGCCTCGCGCAGGCGTTCGCCGACGCGCTGGACCAGGCCGCGAAGCTCTCAGGTCGTACGATCCGGACCGTCCACGTGGTCGGCGGCGGCTCGCTCAACCACCTGCTGTGCCAGGCCACGGCCGACCGCAGCGGTCGTACGGTGCTGGCCGGCCCGGTCGAGGCGACCGCGCTCGGCAACGTGCTGGTGCAGGCCCGCGCCCTCGGCGCCGTCGGCGGCACCCTCGAGGACATGCGCGCCCTCATCGCCGCGACCCACGACCTCGTCCGCTTCACCCCTCGCAGCTAGCCACCCGTCCCGCGAGTGGCGCAACCCGTCCCGCGAGTGGCGCAGAAGTGGACGACACGCCGTCTCACAAACTTCACTACGCGCCACTCGCGGTCCTGGTTGCGCCAGTCGGTGGTCAGGGACGGGCGCGGGGGACCAGGCGCTCGAGCTGGGTGACGTGGGCGGGCTCGAGCTCGGCGATCGACGAGGCGCCCAGCAGCTTCATCGTGCGGACGATCTCGTCCTCGAGGATCGCGATCGTGCGGTCGACCCCGGCGCGCCCGCCGGCCATGAGGCCGTAGAGGTACGCGCGACCGATCAGCGAGAAGTCGGCGCCGAGCGCCGAGGCGGCCACGATGTCGGCGCCGGACATGATGCCGGTGTCGACGCCGATCTCGAGGTGGGCGCCCACCTCGCGCTTGACCTCGGGCAGCAGGTGGAACGGGACCGGCGCGCGGTCGAGCTGGCGTCCGCCGTGGTTGGACAAGATGATGCCGTCGACGCCCTGGGTCGCGAGCTGCTTGGCGTCCTGGACGTTCTGCACGCCCTTGATGACGATCTTGCCGGGCCAGATCCCGCGGATCACCTCGAGGTCCGCGTACGAGATCGTCGGATCCATCGCGGAGTCGAGCAGCTCGCCGACCGTGCCGCCGGTCGAGCTCAGCGAGGCGAACTCGAGCTTGGGCGTGGTCAGGAAGTCGTACCACCACCACGGTCGGACTGCCGCGTTGAGGACCGTGCGCAGCGAGATCTGCGGCGGGATCGAGAAGCCGTTGCGCTTGTCGCGCAGGCGAGCGCCCGCGACCGGGGTGTCGACCGTGAACTGCAGCGTGTCGAAGCCGGCCGCAGCGGCCCGGCGGGTGAGCTCGTAGGAGACCTCGCGGTCACGCATCACGTAGAGCTGGAACCAGTTGCGCCCGTGCGGGTTGGCTGCCTTGACCCCCTCGATCGAGGTCGTGCCGAGCGTCGACAGGGTGAACGGGATCCCGGCCGCGCCCGCGGCTCCGGCTCCGGCGACCTCGCCCTCGGTCTGCATGAGGCGGGTGAAGCCGGTCGGCGCGATCGCGAACGGCAGGCGTGACGGCCCGCCGAGGATGGTCGTCGTCGTGTCGACGTCCAGCGCCGGGCGCAGCACGCGCGGGCTGAACTCGACGTCCTCGAACGCCTGACGCGCACGGGCGAGCGACAGCTCGCCCTCCGCCGCGCCGTCGGTGTAGTCGAAGGCAGCCCGCGGCGTACGACGTTGGGCGATGCGGCGCAGGTCGTGGATCGTGAGCGCTGCCTCGAGGCGGCGGCGCTTGGGGCTGAGCACCGGCTTCTTGAACTGCAGCAGGTCGAAGACCTCGCGGGGACGGGGGAACTGGCGCTGCACCATCTGGATCACCTTTCGTGGGTGGCGTCGTAGTGGGCGACCAGGCGGTCGCGGGAGGCAAGGACGTGGGCGCGGGCGAGCCGGCCGGCGGACTCGACGTCGCCGGCGGCGATCGCGTCGAGGATCAGCTGGTGATCCGCGGTGACCTCGCCGACCGAGCGCAGCCCATGCGCCTCGACCTGCGCGATGCCGAGCTCGATCTCGCCCATCAGCAGGTCGTGGAGCCGGGGGAGCCGGGTCGACGTGGTGCCCCGCACCAGCGCCCGGTGGAAGGCGATGTCGCGAGCGGCGTACGACTCGTCGGCCGGGAGGTCGGCGAGCGCCCGGTTGGCGTCGCGGGCCTCCGACGGGGAGGTGGAGGTCGCGGCGAGGAGCTCGACGGCGGCCGCCTCGATCGCGGCCCGGGTCGTGAACAGGTCGTCGATGTCGTCGCGGCCGAGGCGGCGTACGCGCGCCGCGTGGTGCGGCTCGCGCGTCAGGAGGCCGTCGGCGACCAGGCGATCGATCGCGATGCGGGCCGTGGGACGAGCGACGGCGTACGTCGTGGCGACGTAGGCCTCGGTGACGGCGCCGGCCGGTGCGAGCTCGCGGCGCAGGATCGCGTCGCGCAGAGCCGCGACGACGGCGTCGGGGCGGACCGCGGCATCGGTCGGGTCAGCAGGCATGATGGGTCGACGCTACCAGATTGTCAGACAATCCTGGGTGGCGCATGAGGGTGCTGTCGCAGCGAGCTCCCGGTGCCTGCATGATCGAGGCATGGCCCCTCGTACGCTCCATGTCACCGTGCCCGACATCGGCTGGATCGACCGGCTCTCGGATCTCCAGGACGTCGACCTGACGGTCTGGGACTTCTCGGACCCGCAGCCCGAGCGCCACATCGACCTCGCGGTGCGCCCGTACACCGTCGCGGCGGCCGGGCTCGAGACCCTCGACCCCTCACGCCTGTCCGTCATCCAGTCACAGGCGCTGGGCTACGACGGGGTCGCCGAGACCCTCCCCGCGGGCATCACCTACTGCAACGCGGTCGGCGTGCACGAGGCCTCGACCGCCGAGCTGGCCGTCGCGCTGCTGCTGGCCTCGCAGCGCGAGGTCGACCGGTACGCCCGCGAGGCCGGTCAGTGGAACCGCCGCTTCACCGCCAGCCTGATCGACCGGCGGATCCTGCTCGTCGGGACCGGCGGGATCGGCGCAGAGCTGGAGAAGCGCCTCGACGGCTTCGACGCCGAGATCGTCCGGGTGGCGACCCACCGGCGAGAGGACGATCGTGGCGTGGTCCACGGCAACGACGAGCTCGCGTCCCTGCTGCCCACGGTCGACGCGGTCGTGCTGGCCGTGCCCCTGACCGACCGGACCGAGGGCATGGTCGACGACGCCTTCCTCTCGGCGCTCCCCGACGGGGCGATCGTCGTCAACGTCTCGCGCGGCAAGGTCGCCGACACCGACGCGATCGTCCGTCAGGGCGGCCGCATCCGGTTCGCGGCAGACGTCACCGATCCCGAGCCGCTGCCCGCGGACCATCCGTTGTGGAGCGTCCCCGGCGTCCTCATCTCCCCGCACGTCGGGGGCATGTCGTCGGCGATGCAGCCGCGCATCGACGCGATCGTCCGCGCCCAGGTGAAGCGCCTCCTCGAGGGGCGCGAGCCCGAGCTCGTGGTGGTCAGCGGCTGAGCCGGCAGCTCAGCCCCGCCGCCGGCGGAGCTCCTCGTTGATCGCCGGCACGACCTCGTGCAGATCGCCGATCACGGCGTAGTGCGCCTGGGTGACCATCGGGGCGTCCGGGTCGGTGTTGATCGCCAGGATCGTCTTGGCGCTCTGGCAGCCAGCCCAGTGCTGGATCGCCCCGCTGATGCCGCACGCGACGTAGAGATCCGGCGAGATGCGGCTGCCGGTCTGGCCGACCTGCTCGTGGTGCGGGCGCCAGCCCAGGCTCGTCACGACGCGGGAGACGCCGAGCGCGCCACCCAGCAGGTCCCTCAGCTCCAGCAGGTCGGTGAATCCCTCGGCACTGCCTGCACCCCGTCCGGCCCCGACGACGACCCTCGCACCAGTGAGTGCGGAGGTGTCGTCGCCCTCGGCCTTCTCGGTGCGCACCACCCGGGTCGACAGGTCGGCGTCGGTGAGCGTGGGCACGTACGTGCGGACGTCGGGTGCGCCGGGGTGCGCCGCGGGTGCGGGCTCGACCGCGTGCCCGGCGACCGCGACGACAGCGACGTCGCCGTCCAGCCGCATGCGCTCGAAGACCCCGCCGCCCATGACCTGGCGGGACACGACGAGCGGGTCGGTGTCCTCGACCGCGACGACGTTCGCGGCCATCAGGCAGTCCATGCGGGTGGCCACGTGCGCCAGCACCTCCATGCCGCGCGGGGTGCCGGAGGCGACGACGAGCCGGGCCGCCGCGGACGTGGCGGCGTCCACCACGGCAGCGGCCCAGGCGGCAGCGCCGTAGGGCGCGAGGCGTTCGTCGTCGGCGTGGTGCAGGACCGCGACGCCCTGCTCACCGAGCTGGGCGAGGGTTGCGGGTGCGTCGGGCAGGGGGCCGAGGGCGACGGCCTCGACCTGCTGGTCGCCCATCCGCTCGGCCGTCGTCCGGGCGAAGGTCAGCGCCTCGCGGGAGGTCAGGGTCACACCTTGCGCGTCGGTCTCGACGAGGACGAGGATCATGACGACACCACCCCGATGCCGACCAGCATGTCCACGACGGCCTTGGCGGCCTCGGGCCCCTCGCCGAGCACCTCGACCGTGCTCGGCTTCTCCGGAGGGGAGGTCAGCCCGAGCCGCTGGCTCGTGGGCGACACGCTCGTCGAGATCGTCTCGATCGGCAGCTTCTTGGCCTTCATGCGGCCCACGATCGAGGGGTAGCGCGGTGCGACGCCGCCCTCCTGGATCGCGATCACGGCCGGGCACGGCAGCTCGTAGATCTCGTCGCCGTCGGGGCCCGAGCCCCGCGCGGTGAGCCTCTCGCCGTCGATCGTGAGGGTCGAGATGCCGGTGACGACCGGGCGTCCGAGGGCGTACGCCAGCCGGACCCCGACCTGGAAGTCGCCGCTGTCCGCCGCGTCGTTGCCGACCAGCACGAGCCCGAAGTCCTCGCCGCGGACGAGCTCGGCGACCGCCGCGGCGACGTCGGCGGGTCCGAACGCCTCGGAGTCGGCCTCGATGTGCACCGCGCGGGTGCACCCGAGCGCGATCGCGTCCCGGAGCTGCTCGACCGCGTCGGCCGGGCCCAGGGTCAGCACGGTCGCGGTCCCGCCGCTCGCCTCGGCGACCTGGACCGCGATCTCGATGGCCGCCTCCTCATGGGGGCTGATCGTGTGCCCGACGTGCCGGGCGTCGACCGACATCCGGTCATCGGACAGCAGCACCTGGGTGGAGGTCTCGGGCACGCGCTTGATGCAGACCAGGACGTCGGTCATGTCAGGCCCGGACCCGGTCGTTGCTGGGGTCGAACAGTCCGGTCGCGTCCGCCGAGCCGACCGTCACGGGATAGCGCTCCTCCATGTAGTCGACTGCCAGCCGGGTGCCGACGACAGCCTGCTCGGGCGGGAGGTAGGCCATGAGGAGGTGCTTGCCGAGCGACGGCGCCGAGCCGGCCGAGGTCACGTAGGACCGGCGGCCGCGGCCGTCGATGAGAGGCTCGCCGTCGGGGGTCACGACGGGCTCGCCGCCCAGCATGTAGCGCTCGACGCCGCTGGCCGAGGTGTGGTCGTCGACCGCGAGGGTGCACATCACCGCCAGCGGGTCCTCGCCGCGCTGCTTGACGTACGCCTCGCGGCCGATGAAGTCGGCGTCCTTGACCTTGGGCCGCTGCATCCCGGCCTCGACGATGGTCCGCTCACTGTCCAGCTCGGCCCCGTACGCCCGGTAGCCCTTCTCGATGCGCCCCGTCGTCCCGTAGACGCCGATGCCCACCGGGACGAGGCCGTGCGGGCGCCCGGCCTCGCTGACCTGGTCCCAGAGGCGGGCGCCGCCCTCCATGGGGACGTACAGCTCCCAGCCGAGCTCGCCGACGTACGAGATGCGGGACGCCAGGACCTGGGTCGAGCCCAGCTCGATGTGGCGGCACGTCCCGAACCCGAACGCGTCGTGCCCGATGTCGCTGTCGGTCAGCGCGCCGAGGACGTCGCGGGCCCGGGGGCCCCACACGCCGATGGTCGTGAACGCCGAGGTCTGGTCGCTCACCTGTGCCGAGCCGTCGGCGGGCATGTGGTCGCGGAACCACTTGCGGTCGAGGTTGCCGTGCGCGCCACCGGTGACGACGCGGAAGTGTGACTCGCCGAGCCGCATGATCGTCAGGTCCGCGCGGTAGCCGCCGCGCTCGTCGATGACGGGGGTGTAGACGACGCGACCCGGTGCGACGTCCATCTGGGCGACCGCGATGCGTTGCACGGCGTCGAGTGCGCCGGGGCCCGTGACGTCGAAGAGCGAGAACGCCGACAGGTCGACCAGCCCCGCGCGCTCGCGCATCGCGAGGTGCTCGGCGTTGATGATCGGCGACCACCAGCGGGCGTCCCACTCGTGGGCCCGCGGCATGACCGCATCGCCGTAGTCGCCGAGCAGGGCCTCGTTCGAGGCGTACCAGTGCGGACGCTCCCATCCGGCCGTCTCGAAGAACGTCGCCCCGAGCTCTTGCTGCCGGGCGTGCATCGGCGCGAGGCGGGCCTGCCGATCGCTCTGCCACTGCTCGGAGGGGTGCACGATGCCGTACGTCTTGTTGAAGCCCTCGCTGGTGCGCGCCGCGACGTGCTGCTTGGTCTGCTGGTGCGGGTAGAACCGCGCGATGTCGGACTGGTGGATGTCGATCTCGGGATTGCCGTCGGTCATCCACTCGGCGACCGCGCGGCCGACGCCGGGACCCTCCTTGATCCACACCGCGGCGGCCGACCAGAGGCCCTTGACCTCGGGCGTCTCGCCGAGGATCGGGCTGCCGTCGGGGGTCAGCGACAGCAGACCGTTGATCGCGTAGCGGATCTCGACGTCGGGGTTGCCGAGCACCTCGGGCATCAGCTCGAGGGCCTCCTCGAGCTGCTGATCGAAGTCGTCGGCCGTGAACGGCATCTCGGTCGGCGACAGCTTGGACTGCTCGATCGAGGGGATGTCGTCGGGGTCGTGCAGGATCGCGCGGTGGGCGTACGAGCCGACCTCCATGTCGCCGCCGTGCTGTCGCTCGTAGCAGAACGTGTCCATGTCACGGACGATCGGGAACGAGATCTCGCCGACCGTGCCGGCGAGCTGGGGGACCGGCCCGACGCTGATCATCTGGTGCACCGCAGGCGTCAGCGGGATGTGCGCCCCGGCCATCCGGGCGATGCGCGGGCTCCACACGCCGCACGCGATCACGACCGTCTCGGTCTCGATGTCGCCGCCGGACGTGCGCACGCGGCGGATGCGGCCGCCCTCGACGTCCAGTCCCTCGACCTCGACGGTCGGCACGACCTGCAGGGCACCGAGCTCCAGCGCGCGCTCACGCATGATCGTGCCCGCCCGCAGGGAGTCGACCACGCCGACGCTCGGGGTGTAGAACGCGCCGACGATGACCGATGGATCCAGGAACGGGACCTTCTCGGCCACCTGCTCCGGCGTCACGATCTCGGAGGGGATGCCCCAGGCCTTGGCCGACGACATCCGCCGCCGGAGCTCCTCCATCCGCTCCTCGGTGCGGGCCACCTCGTAGCCGCCGGACTCGGTGAAGACGCCCATCTCCTGGTACTGCCTCATGCTGTCGAGCGTCAGGTCCGTGATCTCGCGGGAGTGGTCCACCGGGAAGATGAAGTTCGACGCGTGCCCCGTGGACCCGCCCGGATTGGGCAGCGGCCCCTTGTCGATCTGCACGATGTCGCGCCATCCGAGCCGGGCGAGGTGGTAGACGAGGCTGTTGCCGACGATGCCGGCGCCGATGACGACCACGCGTGCGCTGGAGGGCAGCTCTGCCATGGGATGACCCCTTCGATCGTTGCGAAAGACGCAACATGGTTCGCTATGCGAGACAAGGTGGGTCCATCGTGTGCCCGCCGCTCCGGGGTGTCAAGGGTCGCGGGGCTCCGGACGCACCGCACCCCGGGAGTGCGGCTCCCGGGGTGCGGCGATCGTCGTGCGGGGTGGCCTCAGCCGAGCCAGGTCTTGACCGTGTCGGGGTTGGCGTCGATCCACTTCTGCGCCGCGTCGTCGGGGTCCATCTTGTCCTCGGCGATGTACTTGGCGACCAGGTTCTGGTCGTCATTGGTCCAGGTGAAGTTCTTGACCACGTCGTACGCCGGGCTGCCGGACTCGGAGAACTTCGTCGCCACGATCTTCTTCAGGTCCGTCTCGGGGTAGTCGCACGCGACCTTCGCGGCGTCCGCATCGCAGCCCTCGGTCCACTCCGGCAGGTTGACCTTCTGCAGGTCGACCTCCGACAGGAACCACTGCGGAGCGTAGAAGTAGCCCAGGAGCGGCTTCTTCTGCTTCTCGGCCTGACGGAAGGCCGTGATCAACGCGGCCTCGCTGCCGGCGTACACGACCTTGAAGTCCAGCTTCAGGTTCTTGACGAGCGCCTCGTCGTTCGTGACGAACGACGGGTCGCCGTCGAGCATCTGACCCTTGTCGCCGGACTCGGAGGTCTTGAACTCGCTCGCGTACTTGTTGAGGTTCTTCCAGTCCGTGATGTCGGGATACTTCTCGACCATCCACGGCGGGACGTACCAGCCGATCTGGCCCACGTTGCCGTTCGGGCCGGCGTCGATCGCGGACTTGTCGCCCTCGATGTACTTCTTCTCCAGGGCCGGGTGCCCCCAGTCCTCGATCACGACGTCGACCGTGCCCTTGCCGAAGCCCTGCCAGGCGACCTCCTCCTTGAGGTCCTTGTACTCCACCTTGCACCCCAGCTCGTTCTCGATGACCTTGCCGACCACGTGCGCGGAGGCCTCGTAGCCCACCCACGGGTTGACGGCCATGTTGACGGTCTGGTCGCACTTCTTGCCGCCCGAGGACCCGGTGTCGTCCTCCTCGATGTCTCCGCCGCCACACGCAGACAGGGTCAGCAGGGCGCTGGCGGCGATGACTCCGGCCAGACGCACCCGTCGTGTCGTTGTTCTCATCTGTGCTCCTTCATCTGGTGTCGCTCAGGTCCCCGGGGCCGAGGATCGGAGGAAACTTCATGTGCCCGTCCGCGCCCGGCGGGCCGACGTTCCTTGTGCCATCCGGTCGAGCATGATCGCGAGGGCGACGATGGCGATGCCCGCGGCGAGCCCCTTGCCGAACAGCTCGGCCTGGGTGAACCCGGCGTACACGAGATAGCCGAGCGCCCCGGCGCCGACGAGGCCGCCGATCACGACCATCGCGAAGACGTAGAGCATTCCCTGGTTGGCGGCGAGCTGGATGCCCTTGCGCGCCATGGGCAGCTGGACCTTCGTGATGATCTGCCAGCGGCTCGAGCCGGCCGACTCGGCGGCCTCGATGACGGTCGGTGAGACGTCGCGGATCGCGTCGCAGACCAGCTTGATCGCGACCGGGGACGCGTAGACGATGCCGGCCACGATCGCGGTGAAGCGCGTGGGGTCGAACAGGGCGAGGGCCGGCACGAGGTAGACGAACGGCGGCACCACCTGGGCGGCGTCCAGGACCGGCCGCAGCACCAGGTCGACGCGTCGGCTCTGCGCCATCCACACGCCGAGGACCAGGGCGAGGATCATCGTGAGGATCGTGGCCACCAGGGTCATCGTCAGCGTGACCATGCTGTCCTGCCAGAGGCCGACGCCGAGGATCACGCCGATGCACACGATCGTGGTGATGAGCGAGCGCAGCCCGCCGATCACGTAGGACAGCCCGATCAGCACGATCGCGACGAGCCACCACGGTGACTGGGCGATGAGCTCCTGCAGCGGGTTGAGCAGCCCGTAGGTGATGGCGTCCTTGATCGCCCCCGTGACGGCCGCGGCGTTGTCGGAGAGCCAGACCGAGACCGAGTCGGCACCCTCCGCGAACGGGCGGCCGAGATCAGGCTTGTCGGGGAACTCGGCGAGGTCGAGGTACTGGCGCGAGAGCACGACGCACACGATCGCCGCGACGCCGCTCGCGGCGAGGCCGATCCAGCGGTTGCGGCGCCCGTGAGGGGTCGGGATCGCCTCGCTGCGGATGCTCGCCGCGGTCGTGACGCGGTCGAGCATGATCGCCATGATCACGATGCAGAGCCCCGCCGTCGCGGCACGGCCGACGTCGAGCGACTCCAGGGCCTTGATGACGGGCTTGCCGAGGCCGGGTCCGTCGATGAACGCGGCGATGGTCGCCATCGACAGGGCCGCCATGATCGTCTGGTTGACGCCGACGATGATCGTGCGCTTCGCCATCGGCAGCTGCACCTTGCGCAGCATCTGCGATCTGCTGGTGCCGAGCGACTGCATCGCCTCGATCGTCTCCTGCGAGACGCTGCGGATCCCGTGGGCGCTGATGCGGATGACCGGCGGCAGGGCGTAGATGAGGGTCACGATCACGGCCGCGGCGACGCCGATGCTGAAGAAGAGGGTGATCGGCAGCAGGTAGACGAACGAGGGGAGCGTCTGGAGGCCGTCGAGGATGGGCGTCAGGACGCTCGTGGCCCGTCTGCTGCGGCCCATCCAGATGCCGACCGGGATGCCGATGACGAGGCAGATCGCGACCGACATGAACGTGACGATCAGGGTCTCCATGCTCTCGGTCCAGAAGCCGAACAGGCCGAACGCAGCGAAGCTGACACCGGTCAGGACGGCCATCCGCCAGCCGGCGACGGCCAGGGCGATCCAGACCGCGACCGCGATGACCCCGAGCCAGCCGATCTCGGGCACGGGGCGCGGGAACGCCGGCTCGCTGACCAGCTCGGCCAGGAACTGTGCCACTGAGTCGAGGGCGTCGCTGATGTGGCCCAGTCCCTGCAGGATCGCGCTGGAGTCGCGGGCGGACTCGAGCTTGTCGCTGAGCTCGCCGAGCCAGTCCTGGAAGCCCGTGAGGTCCGAGCGCGCGAGCGGCCGGGTGTCCTTGCCGTTGAGGAGCGTCGCGACGACGGCGAAGACGATGAGGATGCCCGCGACGATCACGGCCCGGTTGGGCCGCCGGCCCTCGGGCGCCGGCGGCGGCGTCCGGACCTCCGGTTCCTCGGGTGCCAGCGTCGCGGTGCTCACGCCGCGCCTTTTTCTTCCGCGACGATGACCCGCAAGATGTCCTCGTCGGTCACGACGCCCAGGAGCCGGTCGTTCTCGACGACCTTGATGGGCTTGTCGGAGGCGAGCACCTGGCGGGCGGCGGTCTGGACGACGACGTCCGGGGCCAGCTCGGGTCCGTCGAGGGCCTCCCCGTCGAGGGGCGGCCGCATCACCCACTTGAGCGTCAGGACGTGCGACTTGGGGACCTCGCTGACGAAGTCGCGCACGTAGTCGTCCGCAGGCGCACCGACGACCTCGTCGGGAGTGCCGACCTGCACGACCTCGCCGTCGCGCATGATGAGGATGCGGTCACCGAGCTTGAGCGCCTCGGAGAGGTCGTGGGTGATGAAGACCATCGTCTTCTTGACCTCGTGGTGCAGCCGGATGACCTCGTTCTGCATGTCGCGGCGGATCAGCGGGTCGAGGGCCGAGAACGGCTCGTCGAACAGCAGCAGCGACGGGTCGACCGCGAGCGCCCGGCCGAGGCCCACGCGCTGCTGCATCCCGCCGGAGAGCTGGTCGGGGTACGACGAGGCGTTGCCCGACAGGCCGACGAGGTCGAGCACCTCCCGGGCCTTCGCGTGACGCTCCTTGCGGCCGACGCCGCGGACCTCCAGGCCGTACGCGACGTTGTCGAGGACACGGCGGTGGGGGAGCAGGCCGAAGTGCTGGAACACCATCGCGACGTGCTTGCGCCGCAGCTCGCGCAGCGCCGACTCCGACATCGTCAGCACATCGGTGCCGTTGATCATGACCTCCCCGTCGGTGGGCTCGATCAGCCGGGTCAGACAGCGCACGAGGGTTGACTTGCCCGAGCCCGAGAGCCCCATGACGACGAACACCTCGCCCTGCTGCACCTCGAAGCTGACGTCCTTGACCGCCGCTACGCAGCCGGTCCTGCTGCGCAGCTCCTCGCGGGACAGGTCACCTTCGGGGCTGCCGGGGATCCGTGCGGCCCGGGGTCCGAAGACCTTCCAGAGGTTCTCCACCTTGACTGCGGGATCGGTCATGATTTCTCCTGCTTCGAGGGGACCGCGTTGCGCGGATCGCCCGGCGGGTGGAGGGGCGAGCCGTCGCGGAACCGATAGAACGGCACATCGGTCTCGGGCGGCAGGGGCGTGTTGCCGAGGATCAGGTCGGCGGCCTTCTCGGCGAGCATCATGACCGGCGCGTAGATGTTGCCGTTGGTGACGTATGGCATCGAGGAGGCGTCGACGACGCGCAGGCCCTCGACCCCGTGCACCCGCATGGTGAGGGGGTCGATCACGCTCATCTCGTCGGTGCCCATGCGCGCGGTGCACGACGGGTGCAGGGCGGTCTCGGCGTCCTTGGCGACCCAGTCGAGGATCTCCTGATCGGTCTCCACCTCGGGCCCCGGCGAGATCTCCCCGCCGTTGAACGGGTCGAACGCCGGCTGGTTGAGGATGCGCCGCGCGATGCGGACCATCTCGATCCACTCGCGCCGGTCGGTCTCGGTCGACAGGTAGTTGAAGCGGAGTGCCGGATGCCTCAGCGGATCGGTGGAGGTGATCTTGACCGATCCGCGCACGTCGCTGTACATCGGGCCGATGTGCACCTGGTAGCCGTGCTCGGCGGCCGGCTGCGATCCGTCGTAGCGGATCGCGATCGGCAGGAAGTGGAACATCAGGTTGGGGTAGTCCACGAGATCGTTGCTGCGCACGAAGCCGCCGGCCTCGAAGTGGTTGGTCGCGCCGACCCCCCGGCGCAGGAACAGCCACTCGGCGCCGATGCGCGGCTTGTGCCGGTGCTTGAGCCACGGACCGATCGAGACCGGCTGCGTGCTGGCGTACTGGATGTAGACCTCGAGGTGGTCCTGCAGGTTCTCCCCGACGCCCGGCAGGTCCACGACCGGATCGATGCCGAGGGCACTGAGCTCGTCGGCGTTGCCGATACCGGCCAGCTGCAGGACCTGGGGGGAGTTGATCGCGCCCCCGCACAAGATGACCTCTCCCGCAGTGATGCTCCGCCGAAGCCGTCCGCCGCGCAGGTAGTCGACCCCTACGACCCGGGTGCCCTCCATCCGCAGGCCGGTGACGTGGGCGAGGGTCTCGATCCGCAGGTTGGGCCGGTGCTTGACCGGATGCAGGTACGCGCGGGCCGCGCTCAGCCGGCGTCCCCGGTGCACGTTGCGGTCGAACCGGGCGAACCCCTCCTGCCGGTAGCCGTTGACGTCGTCGGTCGGCGGGTACCCGGCTTCCTCGGTCGCCCGGAGGAAGGCCCCGAAGAGCGGGTTGGTGCCGGGCCCGCGCTCGAGGATCAAGGGACCGGAGCCGCCGCGCCAGTCGTCGGCCCCGGCCAGGCAGGTCTCCATGCGCTTGAAGTACGGCAGGCAGCTCGCATAGCTCCATGACTCCATGCCCGGATCGGCGGCCCACCGCTCGTAGTCCAGGGGGTTGCCGCGCTGGAAGATCATCCCGTTGATGCTGCTCGAGCCGCCGAGGACCTTGCCGCGAGCGTGGAAGACCCGGCGGCCGGCCATGAACGGCTCTGGCTCGGACTCGTACTTCCAGTCGTACAGACGGTTGCCGATCGGATAGGGCAGGGCGGCCGGCATGTGGATGAACGGGTCGAGCCGGCTGTCGCTGCGGCCGGCCTCCAGCACCAGCACGGTGGTCGACGGGTCCGCGCTCAGGCGGTTGCCCAGTGCGGAGCCCGCGGAGCCGCCGCCCACGATGACGATGTCGTAGCGCTCGCGCTTCATGAGGGCCCCTTGCCGTCGAACCAGGCCTGGGGGGCGGGGTCGATGTTGTGCCAGATGTGCTTGGTCTCGCGGTACTCCTCGAGTCCGGCCAGGCCGAGCTCGCGTCCGAAGCCCGACTGCTTGTAGCCGCCCCACTCGGCCTGGGGGACGTACGGGTGGTAGTCGTTGATCCACACCGTGCCCATGCGAAGGCGCCCCGCGACCCGCTCGGCGCGACCTGCGTTGCTGGTCCACACCGCGCCTGCCAGGCCGTAGATGCTGTCGTTGGCGGTGGCCACCGCACCGTCCTCGTCGACGAACGTCTCGACGGTCAGCACGGGGCCGAAGGACTCCTCGCGCACGACCTGCATGTCCGCGCGGCACGAGCCGAGGATCGTGGGCAGGTAGTAGAAGCCGTCGTCGTACTGCGGACCCTCGGGGCGCGCGCCGCCGGTCAGCAGTTCTGCACCCTCGGCCAGTCCTGCCGCGACGTACGCCTCGATCTTGTCGCGATGCGCCGCGCTGATGAGCGGACCGGTCTCGGCGTCGTCGTCGAACGGCCCGCCGATGCGGATGCGTTCGGCCCGTCGGACCAGCTCGGCCACGAACTCGTCGTGGATCGAGTCCTGCACCAGCAGTCGGGCGCCCGCGGAGCAGACCTGGCCCGAGTGCAGGAACACCGCGGTCAGCGCGAGGTCGAGCGCAGTCTCCCGGTCGGCGTCGGCGAAGACGATGTTGGGATTCTTGCCGCCGAGCTCCAGAGCGATCCGCTTGACCGTCGGAGCCGCCGAGGCCATGATCCCGCGTCCGGTCGTCAGGCCGCCGGTGAACGACACGAGGTCGACGTCAGGGTGCGACGTCAGCGTCGGACCGACATCGGGGCCCGCACCGAGGACGAGGTTCGCGACTCCCGCGGGCAGCCCGGCCTCCGTGAGTGCCTGCATCAGCCAGATCGCGGTCGAGGGGGTCAGCTCGCTCGGCTTGAGCACGAACGTGTTGCCGGCCGCGAGCGCCGGCGCGACCTTCCACGCCGTCTGCAGCAGCGGGTAGTTCCACGGGGAGATGAGTGAGCAGACGCCGACGGGCTCGTGGACGATGCGGCTGACCACGTCGGCGCGTCCGGCGTCGACCACCCGACCGCTCTCGGCGCCGGCGAGCCCCGCGAAGTGGCGGAAGACCCCCACGACGTCGTCGACGTCGTAGCGGGACTCGACGACCCGCTTGCCGGTGTCGAGCGACTCCAGCCGGGCGACGGTCTCCTTGTCCCGCTCGAGCAGGTCCGCGACACGGTGCAGCAGCGCTCCGCGCTCCAATGACGAGGTGGCGGGCCAGGGGCCGCCGTCGAACGCGCGCCGCGCGGCGGCGATCGCCAGCTCGGAGTCCTCGGGCCCACCTTCAGGGACCGTCGCGACCAGGCTGCCGTCCGCGGGGCAGCGGATCTCCCGGGTCCTTTGGGACGCTGCCTCGTGCCACGCCCCATCGACGAACAGTCCGGTCACCGCGGCTCCTCGCTATCGCGCGCCCAACGGTATGGGGTGCACGAGGGGGTCTACGTGTTGCTTATCGTGCAACATATGCCGGGCTACGCAACAACTTTGGCGGCAGCGGGCCGCCACGTCAAGCGTTTTCGGCAACCCCGCCGCGGTCGCGCGCGCGCCACCCCAGTCTTTCCGAGACCTCCTGGGCGGTCTCGACGACCGACCGCACGGTCTCGGACAGTCGCTCCTCGTCGAACCGGAACGTCGGACCGGAGACCGACAGCGACGCGATCACGTCGCCGTGTGCATTGCGGACGGGGGCGGCGACGGCGGTGAGGCCGTGCTCCAGCTCGTCCATCGCGATCGCGTAGCCGGCTTCGCGCACGGCGGCGACATCGGTGAGCAAGGCCTTGACCGTGGTGACCGTCGTGTCGGTGTAGGCCCTCAGCGGGGTGCTGACCGCAGCGCCGATCTCGGCCGGGTCGAGCCCGGACAGCAGCGCCTTGCCGTTCGCGGTCGCGTGCAACGGGATGCGCTGGCCGACCCAGTTGTGCGACTGCAGGGACGATCCCCCGGCGATCTGGTCGAGGTAGAGCGCGGCTCCCTCCGACAGCACCGCGATGTTGACCGTCTCACGGGTCGCGGCGGCCAGCGCCCGCGCGAGCGGCCGGGCCTCCTGGACCACGTCGAGACGGGCCGTGGTGGCGCCGGCCAGTCGCAGGATGCCGACGCCGAGGCGGTACTTGCCGCGGTCGTCGTTCTGCTCGACCAGGCCGCGGCGCTCGAGGGTGGCGATGAGCCGGAACGCGGTGGACTTGTGCACCTCGAGCTGAGCGGCGATGTCGGTGACTCCGGACTCGCCGTCGTGGGCCAGGATCTCCAGGATCGCCAGCGCCCGGTCGACGGACTGGACGGCGCTGGTGACAGCCTTCGCCCCGGCAGGGCGCGTCGCCTCGTTGCTCATGCCGTGACCATATTGCACGATCAGCAACAGTGACGAGCGGGTCGGCCGGGTCAGCGCGGGAAGACCACGACCCGCGAGCCGTCGAGCAGCAGGCGCTGCTCGGTGTGCCACTGGACGGCCGTCGCCAGCACCTGCGCCTCCACGTCCCGGCCGGCTCTGACCAGGTCGTCGGGCGTCATCCGGTGGTTCACCCGGGTCACCCCCTGCTCGATGATCGGCCCCTCGTCGAGATCGGGAGTCACGTAGTGCGCGGTCGCGCCGATCAGCTTGACCCCGCGGTCGTGCGCCTGGTGATAGGGCTTGGCGCCCTTGAAGCTGGGCAGGAAGGAGTGGTGGATGTTGATCACCTGGCCCCGCAGCCGCTGGCACGTGGTGTCGGACAGCACCTGCATGTAGCGGGCCAGGACGACCAGGTCGATCCGCAGCTCGTCGACCAGCTCGAGCAGGCGCGCCTCGGCTTCGTCCCGGGTGTCAGGGGTGACCGGCACGTGGTGGAACGGGACGTCGTACGACGCCGCGAGGCGCTCGAAGTCGCGGTGGTTGGACACGACCGCCGGCACCACGATGTTGAGCGCGCCGGTGCTCTGGCGGAACAGCAGGTCGTTGAGGCAGTGGCCGAACCGGGAGACCAGCACGAGCGTGCGGTAGGGGGCGTCGGCCGAGAACAGGTGCCACGTCATGCCGTGCTCGTCGCCGACGCCCGCGAACGAGCTGCGCAGCTGCTCCAGCGGGACGTCCGCGGCCTCGAAGTGCACCCGCATGAAGAACTGGTTGCCCAGCGGGTCGTCGAACTGCTGCGAGTCCACGATGTTGCCCCCGACCTGCATGAGCCAGGACGACACCGCGAAGACCAGTCCCGGCCGGTCCCCGCAGGACAAGGTCAGCAGGTACGCCGGTGCGCGCCCCTCCTCGACCGCCATCCTCAGTCGCCGAGCTCGGCGCGGCGACGGATCACGTACCGCTCGAGCTCCTCGCGGATGCCCTCGTCCAGCGGCGGCTGCTCGTACTCCTCGAGGCGCTTGCGATAGACGACCGAGGCCCGGTCGTTGGTGTCGAGGGATCCGTTGCGGGTCCACTTGTCGAAGTTGTCCGAGCTGGACAGGAACGGACGGTGGAAGCAGGTGCGGAAGCGCTCCATCGTGTGCATCGCGCCGAGGAAGTGCCCGCCGTGGCCGACCTCGACGTGGGCGTCGAAGGCGAGCGACGACTCGTCGATCTCCAGCGGCGTGAACTCGGCCCGCAGCATCTGCAGCAGCTCGACGTCCATCACGAACTTCTCGTAGCCCGCGACGAGCCCACCCTCGAGCCATCCGGCGGAGTGCATGACCCAGTTCGCACCCGCCAGGAACGTGGGCATCAACGTCATGAGCGACTCGTAGCCGGCCTGCGCATCGGCCTGGTGCGCCGAGGTGAGGCCACCGCCGGAGCGGAACGGCAGGCCGAACCGGCGGGCGATCTGACCCGTGCAGAGCAGGCCGATTCCCGACTCCGGCGTGCCGAAGCACGGCGATCCCGACTGCATGTCGATGTTGGACAGGAACGAGCCGAAGATCACCGGCGTGCCCGGCCGCACCAGCTGGGCCAGAGCGATGCCCGAGAGCGCCTCGACGATCTGCTGCACGAGGGCCGCCGGGATCGTGACGGGGGACATCGCGCCCATGAGGATGAACGGGGTGAGGACGACCGGCTGGCCCGCGCGGGCGTACTCCAGCAGGGACTCCAGCATGCGGTCGTCCCAGCGCAGTGGCGAGTTGCAGTTGATCAGGGAGATCGAGACCGGCGTCTCCTCGATGGCCTCGCGGCCGCCGAACAGGATCTCGCCCATCGCGATGGTGTCGCGCGCATTGACCCCCGACACCACGTTGCCCATGTAGACCTTGTCGGTCAGGGTCTGCAGGGCGAGCAGCATGTCGAGGTGCCGCGAGTCGAGTGGGGTGTCGTACGGCTCGCAGATGATGCCGCCGGCGGAGTCCAGCTCGTCGTAGCCCTGCGCGAGCTTCGTGAAGTTGCGGAAGTCGTCCATCATGGCGTCCCGCCGGACCGCGCCCTCGCGGACGAACGGCGGGCCGTAGACACCGCTGAACGACATGAAGTCGCCGCCGATGTGCACGTTGTTGGCGGGGTTGCGGGCCTGGACGTCGAACTCGCGTGGCGCCTTGGCGACCTGGGCGAGCACGAACTCGGGGTCCAGGAAGACGGTGTTGTCGACGACCTTCTGGCCGGCCTGGCGGAACAGCTCGAGCGCGTCGTCGTGCATGAACTCGACGCCGACCTCGGTCATCAGCCGGCGCCAGGCCGTCTCGAGGGACGCCATCGCGTCCTCGGACAGGATCTCGTAGCGCGGCATCGTGTTCTTGAACATCGGACCTCCAACGACGGAGCGGGGCCGGGAGAAATCGCTGCACCGTTGTGCTTGACCCCTGCGATTCGGGATCCTACCCTCAAGTTGTGGAATTGTGGTTCCACAATATGGAACAAATGTGGCGAAAGGTCGCACCGCGATGAGCAACGGCACCCAGTCCCTCGATCGAGCCGCCGAGCTGTTGTCGCTCGTCGTGCGCGCCGAGGAGCCGGTCACCTACACCTCGATCGTCGAGCAGACCGGACTGGCCAGGTCGACCGCGTCGCGCCTGCTGCAGAGCCTGGAGCGCAACGGCCTGCTCGAGCGCGATCCCGACGGGGCGTTCCGCGGCGGGACGTTGTTCGAGCACTACGCGCGCCGGTTCGACCGCGTCGAGGCGCTGGTCGCGACGGCCCAGCCCACGCTCGACCGGATCGCCGACGCGACGGGGGAGACGGTCAACCTCGCGGTGGCGCGGGCGGGCACGGTCGTCCAGGTCGCCCAGGTGGACTCCAGCTACATGCTCGGCGCGATGAACTGGGTGGGGATCGACGTGCCCCCGCACTGCTCCTCGCTGGGCAAGGTCATGCACGCCTTCGGGGCGCTGCCCATGCCCAGGGGGGAGATGGAGCGCAGGTCGCCGGCCACGATCACCGATCCCCACGCGTACCGCGAGGAGCTGGAGCTGGTGCGCGGCCGAGGGTTCGCGATCACGCGCGGCGAGCTGGAGCAGGGCCTCGACGGGGTCGCGGCTCCCGTGCGCGGAGACGACCAGCGGGTCGTCGCAGCGATCGGGGTGTCCGGTCCGGCGTTCCGCCTCGAGGACTCCCACAAGAGCATCGGTGACCTCCTGGTGGCCGAGTCCCAACGGCTGACCGGGCTGCTCGCCCGGCACGCACGAAAGGTATCCCCGGCATGACTCCTGACGAAGTGCTGCAAGGGCTGTACGACGAGACGCTGGTCGGCAACGCCCCGCGGGTGCTCGAGCTCACCACCATGGGCATCGACATGGGGATGGGGCCTGAGACCCTCCTGTTCGACGCGCTGATCCCCTCCCTGGAGGAAGTCGGCGCCCGGTTCGAGCGGGGTGACTTCTTCGTCCCGGAGATGCTCATCGCCGGCCGCGCGATGAGCGGGGCGCTCGACGTGCTGCGCCCGCTGCTGGCCGAGACCGGCGCCGAGACGGTCGGCACGTTCCTCATGGGGACGGTCAAGGGCGACGTGCACGACATCGGCAAGAACCTGGTCAACATCATGCTGGAGGGCGCCGGTTTCCACGTCATCGACCTCGGCGTGCAGGTCGCGCCCGAGAAGTTCATCGAGGCGATCACCGAGCACCAGCCCGACATCGTCGGCATGTCGGCGTTCCTCACCACGACGATGCCGATGTTCAAGGCCAACATCAACGCCCTCGAGAAGGCGGGCATGCGCGACCAGGTGATCGTCATGGTCGGCGGCGCCCCGGTCACGCAGGAGTACGCGGACGCAGTCGGCGCCGATGCCTATGCGCCGGACGCCTCCGCCACGGTCAAGAAGGCCAAGGACCTGATCGCCAAGCGCCGCGCGTCCGTCGCGGTCTGACCACCGACCCACAGCCAGGAGCCGCCCCGTGCACACCGTCATCCGATCGGCCAGCAAGGAGGTCGTGCTCGGTCACGACCAGAAGTTCTGCATCATCGGCGAGCGCATCAATCCGACGGGGCGGCGCATCTTCCAGGAGCAGCTGCGAGCGGGCGACCTGTCCGCGATCGAGCGGGACGTCGCAGCGCAGGTGGCCGGGGGAGCGATGGTGCTCGACGTCAACATGGGCGTCCCCCTGACCGACGAAGCCGATCTGCTGGGCCGGGCGATCACGCTGGTGCAGAGCACCTGTGATCTGCCGATCTGCATCGACTCCTCGGTCGTCGAGGCGCTCGAGGCGGGCCTGAAGGCGTACGAGGGACGTGCACTGGTCAACTCCATCACCGCCGAGGACGACCGGATGGCCGCGATCCTCCCGCTGGTCAAGAAGTACGACGCGGCCGTGATCGCGCTGCCCAACGATCACGACGAGATCCCGATGGAGCCCGAGAAGCGCATCGCGCTGGTCGAGAAGATCGTGCGGGTCGCGACCACCGAGTACGGCATCGCGATCGAGGACATCGTGATCGACCCGCTGGCGATGCCGATCGGCGCCGACCCCCAGGTGGGCCGCTCGTTCTTCACCACGGTCTCGATGATCCGCGAGCGGTGGGGGCTCAACACGACATGCGGCGCGGGCAACAACTCGTTCGGCATGCCGGGTCGCGACGACCTCGGGGCCTCGTTCCTGCCCATGGCCATCGCGTCGGGCCTGACCTCCGCGATCATGGACGCCCGCAGCCCCCGCATGGTCCGTGCGGTCCGCGCCGCCGACGTGGTGATGGGCAACGACGAGTGGGGCATGGCCTGGATCTCCGAGCACCGGGCGGCCCAGGCTGCGGAGAAGGCGGCCCAGGAGGCCGCGAGCGCCTGATGAGCGAGCCGCCGCGTCGCTCCCGGGCGATCCACGTCGACGAGGACGCCGAGCAGGCGGCCCACCCCGAGTGGGACGGGACGGGGCGCCTCCGGCTGCACTTCACCCCGGCCGACCGGGAGGTGCGCGTCCCGCCCGCGGTGTCGGTCTTCGATGCCGCCAGCTGGAACGGCATCGCGGTCGACTCCACGTGCGGTGGCCACGGCACGTGCAAGAAGTGCAAGGTCAGGATCCTCGACGGCTCGATCCCCGTGTCGCCCATGGACCAGCGCGCGTTCGGGCCCGACCAGCTGGCCGAGGGCTGGCGGCTCGCGTGCCTCGCGGCGGTCCACAGCGATCTGTCGATCGAGATCCCGCCGCTGACGACCCGTCCCAAGGCCGCGACGGTCGGGGTGGGGCGACAGGTCATCCTGCGCCCCGCGATCCAGAAGCGGTACGTCGAGCTGTCCGAGCCGACGCTGTCCGACCAGGTCCCCGACGTCGACCGGCTGCTCGCGGCCATCGACGACCTGGAGCCGGTGGTCAGCCTGCACGCGCTGCGGCGCATCCCCACCGTGGTCCGCGCGGCTGACTGGAAGGTCACCGCGGTCATCGTGGACGACCAGCTGATCGACGTGGAGCCGGGCGACACCTCGGCGACCCATCACGCGCTGGCGTTCGACCTCGGCACCACGACCGTCGTCGCGACGCTGCTCGACACCACGACCGGCACGCCTGTGGCAGTCGCCTCGATGCTCAACAAGCAGCAGCCGTTCGGCGGCGACGTGATCACCCGCATCAGCGCCACCATGATGGACCCGGACGTCCTGCCGCGGCTCACCGAGCTGGCGAAGGACACGCTCGCCGAGCTCACCGACAACGTCTGCACCGAGGCGGGCATCGATCCCGGCCAGGTCTACGAGATCGCGCTCGCGGGCAACGCGACGATGGTCTCCCTGCTGCTCGGCATCGATCCCGAGCCGATCGGCGTCGCTCCGTTCATCCTCAGCTCGCGGACCACCCCGACCCTCGCGGCCGCAGACCTCGGGGTCGCGATCCACCCGGCCGCGCCGGCGTACGTCCTGCCCTCGCTCGGCGCGTACGTCGGGGGCGACATCGTGGCCGGCACCCTGGCCTCGGGGATGGACCGCGACAAGCGCCTGCGCCTGTTCATCGACGTCGGCACCAACTGCGAGATCGTCCTCGGCGACGGTGAGCGCCTGCTGTCCACCGCGGCGCCGGCCGGTCCGGCGTTCGAGGGCGGGCAGATCCGCTGCGGGATGCGCGCCGCCGACGGGGCGATCGAGGTCGTCGCGCTGACCCCCGAGGACGTCGAGCTGCAGGTCATCGGCGACGTCGAGCCCCGGGGACTGTGCGGATCGGGTCTCGTCGACGCGGTGTCCGAGCTCGTGCGGATCGGTCTGCTCGACCGGTCGGGCCGGCTGATCAGCGAGGAGGCCGCCCGGGAGCTCGTGCCCAAGCTCGCCGGACGGCTCGTGCAGATCGGGGAGGAGCGCGTCTTCGTCCTGCACTGGGCCGGCGCCGAGGGTGACGTCGCGGAGTCCACCTACATCTCGCAGCGCGACGTCCGCGAGCTGCAGTTCGCGAAGGCGGCCATCTCTACGGGCTGGACGCTCCTGCTGGAGGAGATGGGCGTCGAGGCGCAGGACGTGCAGCAGGTCCTCCTCGCGGGCTCCTTCGGCTCCTATCTCTCCCCGGCCAGCGCGATCCGGATCGGGCTCGTCCCGCGGCTTCCCGTCCTGCGCATCGTCAGCGCCGGCAACGTGGCGGGCGAGGGCGCCAAGATGACCCTGCTCAGCAAGGCCGAGCGGGCCGGCGCCGAGGCGCTGCTGAAGGAGGTGTCATATGTCGAGCTCTCGGACCGACCGGACTTCAACGACCGGTTCGTCGACCTCCTCGCCTTCCCGTGACGGCGCGGACGCCCGCCGGACCGCCGTGATCGCGTGCGGGGCGATCGCCCGGCCCGTGGCCGAGATCGTCCGGTCGCACGACTGGCCGGTCGACGTCCACCCACTGCCGCCGCTGCTCCACAACGCCCCGCACCTGATCGCGTCCGAGGTCGAGGCGCTCCTCGTCACGCTCCGACCGGCGTACGCCACCGTGGCGATCGCCTATGCCGACTGCGGGACCTACGGAGAGCTGGACGCGGTGTGCGAGCGGCACGGCGTGCGTCGTCTGGCCGGACTGCACTGCTACGACGTCCTCGGTGGCCCCGACCGGATGCGCGCGATGTTCGAGCAGCAGCCCGGCACGTACGTCCTGACCGACTTCCTGGTGCGCTCGTTCCGGCGCACCGTGGTGCAGGAGCTCGGGCTCGACCGGTACCCCGAGCTGCGTGAGGACTACTTCGGGCACTACACCCGGGTGGTGTGGCTCGCGCAGGAGCCCGACACGGAGCTGCGGGCCCTGGCGGTGGATGCCGCGTCCCTGATCGGTCTCCCACTGACGGAGGTCGACGTCGGCCTGGGCGGGCTGGACCGCTCGATGCGGGCGTTGCTGCAGGTCTAGGCGATCGCGGCGGTCGCGAGTCGCCCGAGCAGCTCCTGGCGCCAGGCCTCGGTCTCGGCGACCTGGTTGAACGTGAACAGGTGGAGGCCCTCGACGTGGGACGCCGGCTCCTGGGTGGTCGGGGCGATGCGCTCGAGGAACTTCTCCGGGCTGAAGCCGCCGGGCATCGCGATCCGCGCGAAGACGGACTTGTTCTTGGCCAGGAAGCGGGTCGACTCGCTCACGCCGATCTTGGTGGCCATCGAGAGGAGCTTGGTGCGCTCGACCGGACCCGGCATCCCGATCAGCAGCGGCATGACGGCACCGCGGGAGCGCACCCGCTGTACCCAGGTGCGGACGAGCTGGGGGTCGAAGCATAGATTGCTGACCAGGGTCGTCGCGTGGTGGCGCTTGTCCCACATGGCCTGCACCGTGACGTCGTCGGCGATGGTGGGGTGGGACTCGGGATATCCGGTCACGCCCACGTGGCGGAACGGGCTGCCCATCGCGGTCAGGTCGTGCAGCAGGTCCAGCGAGCCGGAGTAGTCGCCGACCGCATCCGCGTCGCCCGCCGGCACGAAGACGCTGTCGATGCCGGCCGCCTGGAGGCGCGCGACGATCTCGGCGAGCTCGTCGCGTCCGCTGATCATCCGGGCTGCCAGGTGCGGCACTGCCACGTATCCGTGACCGGCGAGCCGCTCGGCCAGGTCCAACGTCGCGCCGAGGCCCTTGCCCGGGGACGCGGTGATCGTCATCGTGTGGCCCCGGGGGACCGACGCGAGGATCTTGTCCTCGATCGACGCGGTGGGCAGGACCTCGTAGCGAGAGCTCTCGAGCAGCCTCCGCAGTTCTCGTGCTGTCGATCTGTTGCGCATGAGGCAACTCATTTCGTGATACGCACCGGATGGTCAGACTATCGGCAACGCAAGGATCGCGGAAGGGTTGCCGACCGGGCGAAGGTCGCCCCGCCGCTAGGCTGGCCACCCGCTCCCGTAGCCCAACTGGCAGAGGCAGATGGCTTAAACCCGTCACAGTGTGGGTTCGAATCCCACCGGGAGCACCGAAATTCCCCTGTGATCACGGCAGATGGGGTGTCGGTGGTGACCTCTAGGTTGGAGGTATGGCCACCACCACAGCACCGACGACAGAAGACCTGTCGGACGTCGTGCGCTGGCAGGCCAGGGCCGAGGCGTACGCGATCGGGCGGATGGTCGATTTCCGCGACGCCGAGATGGCTCGCACTGCCCTGATCGAGTCCTCTCTGCGGCGCAAGATCGAGCGGTCGGCGATCGCGTTGACGATCGGTGAGGCGACTGGGATGTCCGAGGCGCAGATCCACCTGCGACTGTCGATCGCCGACCGCGTGCGCGAGAAGACTCCGCAGGTGTGGGAGGCATTCGTCGACGGGCTGATCGACTTCTCCCGGGTGAGTGACATCAGCGCGACCATCGAGAAGCTGCACCGTGACGAGTCCATCGCCCGACTCGAGGGCCGGGTCATCGGCTACGCGACCTCCCACACCGGGGCTGAGCTGCGGCAATGGCTGCGGCGGTTCGTCCAGCGGGTCGAGGCTGATCTGGCCGTCGAACGAGCCGACACGGAGCGCGCCGATCGGCGCGTGACGGTCACGCATGGTGACGACTCCATGTCCTGGCTGAACGCCTACCTGCCCTCCCACGAGGCTGCCGCGATCGAGGCCCGCCTTCGCAAAGAGGCACGCAAACCGGCCGACCCGGACGACGACCGCACCGTCGCTCAGCGCGAGGCCGATCTGTTGGTGGCCTGGTGCACCAGCTCGGACGCCGTCACCTCAGCCGTTGACGCGAACATTGCCGTCACCGTCTCAGCCGACGTGCTCGCCGGTGCTGCGCCCGGTTTCGCCGAGTCGACCGACGGCTGCTGGGCGGTTCCCGCCCCCTGGCTCACCGACGTCATCGCGACCGGAAGCGCGTTCTGGCACCGCATCGTGGTCGACCCTGTCACCGACGACGTCCTTTCTCACGAGTACGTGGGTCGTTTCGCACCTGACACCCTCGCTCTGGCGCTTCGGTTCCTGCACGGTGTCTGCCAGGCACCCGGCTGCAGGGTGCCGTCCGAACGCTGCGATCTCGACCACCGAATACCCCACCCGGTTGGTCCGACGACCGGCGACAACATGGGACCGCCGTGCCGAAGACACCACAACCTCAAGGGGCACGGCCTGCTGCACTGGTCGACCAGCCCACCGGGCACACCCATCGTGATGGAGTACGTCGCCGCCTGACCTCCGCCTGCGACTCAGGCGAAGAGATCGGGTCGTACGCCGTGCTCGACGATCTCGGCCGCGATGAGGTGCAGCTTGATGTTGCGTGTCTGGGAGACGCGGACGAGGGCCGCGAACGCTTGGTCGCCCGTGATGCCCAGGAGCTGCATGAGCATGCCCTCGGCCTGGCCGATGACCGTGCGGCTGAGAAGCGCGGACTCCAGGTCGTCCTGCTGCGTCGACGCGGCGACGGCCACAGCGACGTGCGCCGAGAGGGCCATCGCCGTCGCCCGCTGGTCCACGGGGAACGCTCCCGGTGCGCGGGAGTACAGGTTCAGGCTCCCGAGCGACTGGGAGCCGACGAAGAGCTGGAGCGCGAGGACGCTGCGCACGCCGAGCTCGTCCGCGGCTCGCTTGGCCCACTGGGGCCACCTGTCCTCGCTGAGCAGGTCCTCCGCGTAGATGGTCTCCTGCTCGGAGATGCTCTGCAGGTCGGGTCCCTCGCCGGCCTCCTGCTGCAGCTGGTCGGCCCGGGCGGCGATGTCGTGTGTCGGGGCGACGGTCTGGATGCCGCCGCGCTTCGTGACCAGTGAGATGCCTGCGTAGTCGCAGCCGTCGATGATCGCCACGGCGGTCGCGGTCGCGTTCTCGAGGGTGGCCGTGACGCCCGGCTCGTTGCTGAGGGCGCGGGCGATGTCGGAGAACTTGTCGCCGGACGCGTCGTTGGACATGCCTCGATTCTGGCAAGTGGCGGGCATCTGCGCCACGCGGATGGTTCGGATCGGCAGGCGGGGGTAGATGGCCGTGAGAGGTCCGCCGGGCCGGCCCCCACCTCGAAGGAGCAACGCCATGGAGACACGCACACTGGGTCGTACGGGACGGGACGTCTCGGTCGTCGGGCTCGGCACCTGGCAGCTGGGCGCCGACTGGGGCGACGTCGACCACGACGAGGCGCTCGCGGTGCTCGACGCGGCGGTCGAGGAAGGCGTCACGTTCTTCGACACCGCCGACGTCTACGGCGACGGACGCAGCGAGCAGCTGATCGGGGAGTACCTGCGCTCGCGTCCGGACGCGGACATCTTCGTCGCGACCAAGATGGGTCGCCGGGTCGAGCAGGACCCCACGAACTTCACGATGGACGCCTTCCGGGCCTGGACCGACCGATCACGCGCGAATCTCGGCGTCGACACCCTCGACCTGGTCCAGCTGCACTGCCCGCCCTCCGCGGTGTTCTCCGACGAGCGTGTCTTCGAGGACCTCGACACCTTGGTGCAGGAGGGCGCCATGGCGGCCTACGGCGTGAGCGTCGAGACGGTCGAGGAGGCGCTCATCGCGATCCGTCGTCCGTACGTCGCCTCGGTCCAGATCATCTTCAACGCCTTCCGGCTCAAGCCGCTGGACGAGGTCCTGCCCGCGGCTCGCGCGGCCGGGGTGGGCATCATCGCCCGCGTGCCGCTGGCCTCGGGCCTGCTGTCGGGGCGTTACACCGCCGACACCACGTTCGCCGCAGACGACCACCGGACGTTCAACCGCTCCGGCGACGCCTTCGACGTGGGCGAGACGTTCTCCGGCGTCGACTTCGAGACCGGCGTCCGTGCCGCCCAGGAGTTCGCGGACCTCGTGCCCGAGGGCGTCGAGCCCGCGCAGGCCGCGATCGCGTGGATCCTCGCGCAGGACGGCGTCACCTCGGCGATCCCGGGAGCCCGCAACGTGAAGCAGGCACGCGGCAACGCGGCGGCCGCGCAGGTCGTCCTCCCGGAGGGCTTCGATGCCGGCGTGCGCGACATCTACGACCGCCTGCTGCGCGACGAGATCCACCCGCGCTGGTAGCTCAGGCGTGGGCGGCGGCCAGCACGAAGTCGACCATTGACGCGGCCAGCTCCTCGATGTCGGCCCCGTCCATGGCCTGCGGTGTCACCAGCGCGTGCATCAGTGCGCCGCCCAGCAGGGTGTCGAGCACGAGCGTGACCGAGACGTCCGCGGGGACGTCGCCGCGCTCGATCCCGCGTCGTACGGTCGCGCGGGCGGCGAGTGCCTGGGACTCGCGCCAGGTGTCCCAGGTCTCGCGCAGCTCGGGTGTCAACGACGCCTCGGTCGCCATGCGGAACGCGGCCTCCTTGAGGTCGCCGAAGTAGTAGCGCAGGTGGTGGGTGACGATCAGGCGCAGGTCCTCCCGCAGCGAGCCGGTGTCGACGTCCGCGACGGTGGCGAGCGTCGTCACGAGGGAGTCGACGAGGAGGTTCTTGCGGTCGGTCCAGCGCAGGTAGATCGACGCCTTGCCGACTCCCGCCTCGCGGGCGACCGCCTCGATGCTGAAGCCCGACCAGCCGGTGCGGCCGTAGACCCGGCACGTGGCATCGCGGACCCGTCGCTCCATCTCCGGATCACGCGGTCGACCCAGGGTGCGATTTGTGATGGTCGTCACCTCCTTATTACTGAACGGCAATCGTCAGTATCATCATCTCATGAGTGCTCCCTTGGATCCTCGAACTCCCGTCCTCGTCGGTGTCGGCCAGTTCGCAGAGCGGGTCGACGACCCGGACTACCGCGGTCTTTCCGCCGTGGGGCTCGCCGCGGAGGCGGCCCGCAACGCCTTGGCGGACGCGGGGGCCCCGGACCTGGCCGCCGCGATCGACACCCTCGCGGCGATCCGGCAGTTCGAGATCTCGACGCCGATCGGCTTCGCTCCGCTCGGGCGCTCGGCCAACGTCGCGCGTTCGATCGCGCGGGACATCGGTGCGGATCCGGACCGCGCGATCCTGGAGGTCGCCGGTGGCCAGGGCCCGCAGCACCTCGTGTCCGAGCTGGGGGAGACGATCACCCGCGGCGAGGCGGACGTGGTCCTGCTCGTGGGCTCGGAGGCGATCTCGACGGCCCGGCACCTGTCGCAGGCGGAGGACAAGCCTGACTTCAGTGACGAGCCGGGCGGATCGGTCGAGGACCGCGGCTACGGGCTGAAGGGCGTCGTGACGGTCGCCCAGGTGCGGCACGGCCTGACGGACACGCCCAGCCAGTACGCGCTGCTCGAGCACGCACGCCGAGCGAGGCTCAAGACCGACCGCGAGACGTACGCGCAGTCGATGGGCGAGCTGTTCGCGCCGTTCTCGCGCGTCGCCGCAGCCAACCCGCTGTCGGCGGCGCCGACGGAGCGCTCCGCCGAGGAGCTCGTGACCGTGACCGAGCGCAACCGCATGGTTGCCGATCCCTACACGAAGTTCTTGGTCGCCCGTGACCAGGTCAACCAGGCCGCCGCGGTGCTGATGATGTCGGTCGAGGCGGCGCGCCGACTGGGCGTCCCGGAGGACCGGTGGGTCTTCGTGCATGGACGCGCCGACACCGCGGAGCGCCCCATCATGGACCGCCCGGACCTCGGCGCAAGCCCCGCCGCGGTGCTCGCGGTGTCGCACGCGCTCGACGTGGCCGGGATCGGGGTCGACGACCTGGCCCACCTGGACCTCTACAGCTGCTACCCGATCGCGGTCTCGGCCGTGTGCGACGGTGTCGGCCTCGCCGCGGAGGACCCGCGTGGGCTCACGGTCACTGGTGGCCTGCCGTTCTTCGGGGGAGCGGGCAACAACTACTCGATGCATGCGATCGCGGAGATCGTGGACCGTGTGCGAGCGACGCCCGGCTCGTACGGGATGGTCGCCGCCAACGGCGGGATCCTGTCGAAGTACTCGGTCGGCGTGTACGCGACCACGCCCCGGCCGTGGCCCGTCGTGGACAACGACGTGCTGCAGGAGGAGCTGGACGCGGAGCCGAGCGCCCACACGACGTCCACGCCCAACGGCTGGGCCACGATCGAGACCTACACGGTCAAGCACGAGCGCAGCGGACCCACGGGCATCGTCGTGGGCCGGCTCGAGTCCGACGGCAGGCGGTTCCTGGCCTCGACCGTCTCGGGGGACCAGGACGTCGTCGACCTGCTGCTGGGGGACGCCGAGCCGCTCGGCTCGCGGGTCTTCGTCCGGTCGTTCGGCTACGGCAACCGGGTCACCCTGACCCGCGGGCGGGCGGACGAGCTGTTCCCCGTTCCCCGGGTGGGCCTGCGCGAGGACTACGAGCACGTCGTCGTGCACCGTGACCATCACGTCCTGGAGGTCACGATCAACCGCCCGGACGTCCGCAACGCCCTTCACGCGGCCGCGCACGTCGAGCTCGAGCAGGTCTTCGATGCGTTCGAGGCCGATCCCGAGCTCTGGGTCGCGATCATCACCGGCGCCGGGAAGGACGCGTTCTGCGCCGGCAACGACCTGACCGCGACGACGGGCGACCTGCCGTGGTTCCCCGACAGCGGATTCGGCGGCCTCACGTCGCGCCGTCTGCGCAAGCCGGTCATCGCCGCGGTCAACGGAGCCGCGATGGGCGGCGGCTTCGAGATCGTCCTGGCCTGCACGCTGGCGGTCGCGGACGAGTCGGCGACGTTTGCGCTGCCCGAGGTCAAGGTGGGGCTGTTCGCCGCTGCCGGTGGCGTCGTCCGGCTCCCGCGGGCCGTCCCGGAGAAGGTCGCGAACGAGATGATCCTGACCGGCCGGTCGATCGGGGCGGAGGAGGCGATCCAGCTGGGACTGGTGACCCGCACGGTCCCCAAGGGCGACGCGCTCGCGGCCGCCCGCCGGCTGGCGCAGGAGGTCGTCGCGGTCTCGCCGACGTCGGTGCGACTCTCGCTGGAGGCGATGGAGCAGACCCGCGGCATCGCCGACCCGGTCGAGGCGGCCCGTCACGAGACGGACGCGATGGACCAGCTGCTGGTCAGCGAGGACACCCTCGAGGGGATCATGGCGTTCGGGGAGAAGCGCGCGCCTCAGTGGAAGAACCGCTGAGGCGGACGCGCACCGCGGGCTAGGACTGGTCGATCCGCAGCGCGGCCCAGGTGTCGTCGAGGACCACGGACTCCTCGGCGTACCAGCCGTAGTCCGCGGCGAGCTCCTGGATGGACTCCTCGTCGATGTCGGCGCTGTCGTGCTGGGGATAGCAGACCCAGACGAGGGGGATCGAGCCGATCTGCGGAAGGATCTCGTCGAAGCGGTCGGCGAGGACGAGCCGGTCGTCGGCCACCAGGATCGCCGCGTCGACGGACTCCGGGTCCTCCTCGTCGCGCACCTCGACCATCTCCGCGCCCTCGGGCATCGGGTCGAGCAGCGTGGTCTCCTCGACCGAGGTCCCGACGACCCACACGACGAAACCGTCCGAGATCCGCAGCTTCGCGGCATTGCTGAGATCGGTCATGCGGTCATCCTAGGGCGTACGCCGGACCGCGTGGAGATCACGGATGTCCCGCTCCACACGCAGCCCCTTGCCCTCGAAGCGCGTCTGCGGGCGGCCCTCGAAGCGCTCGGACCAGTCGCCGGAGAAGTCGAAGTCGGGGGAGCCGTCGAGCACCTCCCGCATCTGGTCGGCGTAGTCCTGCCAGTCGGTCGCGAGCCGCCACACCCCGCCCGGCTCGAGCACCCGTGCCGCCAGCGCCGCGAACTCCGGCGTCACGAGTCGCCTCTTGTGGTGGCGCTTCTTGTGCCACGGATCGGGGAACCAGATCCGCAGCTCGTGCACGGATCCCTCCGGGAGCGAGGTCGCCAGCACCTCTGCCGCGTTGACGATCGCAAGCCGCACGTTGGTCACGCCCTCGTGCCGCATCGTGACCAGCGTCTGGGCGACACCGGGGATGTAGACCTCGAGGCCGAGGAAGTCCAGCTCGGGATGCTGCTTCGCGGCGTGCACGATCGCCTCACCCCTTCCGCTGCCGATCTCGACGACCAGCGGCGCTCGGCGCCCGAAGAGCGACTGCTGGTCGAGCACGTACGACGGGTCGATCGAGGTGTTCGGTCCGTGCCGCGGCACGTCCACGACGTACGTCTCGGCGAGCGCGTCCCAAGCGGCCTGCTGGCGCTCGGTCAGGCGGCCTCCGCGGCGGGTGAACGAGACGGGCTCTGAGCGATAGAGGGTGGGTTCCACTCGGGCAAGCGTAGACGTCGAGCCCTCGGACCGGCACCGGGGAGAGGTTGCGAAGGGCAACGACCGATCAGGGATCAAAAAGGCTGTCGCGAGCGTTGGATAGGGTAGTCACAACGACTCCATCTTTCGGAGCCATCCCACGGAGGGAAACATGAAGAGCAGCAATCCTGTCTTCGCCCGCAGCGCCGAGTTCAACGGCCGCGGCGGCGCGATCGCCAACGACCCGTCCCAGTGGCAGGTCGACCTCAACGGCTCGCCCACCCACACCGAGCGCGGCACCGGCACCGGTCGCATGACGATGGACTCGGTCGTCGAGAAGACCGCCATCACGCTCGGCGTCCTGACCGTGGCCGCGGCCATCACCTGGTTCGCGATCGGTGACATCGTGAACCCGACCACCGGCGAGGCCGCGTACGGCAAGGCCGCGACCTTCGCGACCCTGGGTGCGATCATCGGCTTCGTCCTGGCGATGGTCAACTCGTTCAAGAAGGTCGTCAGCCCCGCGCTGGTGCTGGGATACGCAGTCTTCGAGGGTGTCTTCATCGGTGCCTTCTCCAAGGTCATCGCCGGCTACGTCAACGCCCCGTCGATCGTCTTCCAGGCTGTCCTCGGAACGGTCATCGCCTTCGCCGGCACGCTCGCGGCGTACAAGTTCTTCAACATCCAGGTCACGGACCGTTTCCGCAAGATCGTCACGATCGCGATGTTCAGCGTCGTGGGCGTCCTGCTGGTCAACTTCGTGCTCAGCCTGACGGGTGTGCTCGACAACGGCGGCCTGCGTGGCTTCAACACGCTCGGCCTGCTCGTCTCGTGCGCGCTGGTCGTGCTCGCGGTCTTCATGCTGATCATGGACTTCGACTACGTCGAGAAGGGTGTCGCAGCCGGCATCCCCGAGCGTGAGGCCTGGCGCGCGGCGTTCGGCCTGACCGTCACGCTGGTCTGGCTCTACATCGAGATCCTGCGCATCCTCGCGATCCTGCGCGGCGACAACTGATCGACGCAGCAGCCGTGAGCTGACGATGGCCGGCCCCCTCGGGGGCCGGCCATCGGTCTGTTCGGGGAGGTGAGGGTATGTCAGCCGGCGCGGCGGCGACGCAGGACGGTGGCCCACCGTCCGCCGCCGTGGCCGCCGTCCTGGACGACCTGGGTGCCGGCGTGCTGGGACGCCTCGGCTGCGGCGTCGCGCACCGACATGAGGTCGCGCGGGGGCTGCGGCGAGACGAGGTCGGCGTACGCCGAGGACCAGGCCCGCTGGCGCAGCGACGCCGTGACGGCAGGGACCAGGACCGAGACCATGTTGGCGTAGCCGGTCTCGGACGGGTGGAACCGGTCGGCGCCGAACATGACGTCACGGTTCTCGGTGAACAGGTCGCCGAGCAGATCGGCGAGCGAGACGGCGCGGCCGCCGGCCTCGACGACGGCGATGGTCTGGCGACGTGCGAGGTCGCGGCTGATCTGACGGGCGACGATGCGCAGGGGCTGCATGATCGGGCGGATGCTGCCGAGGTCAGGAGTGGTGCCGACGACGACCGCGCAGTCCGAGGCGACGAGGCGCCGCACGACGTCGCCGAGCTGCTCGGCGGACGTCCGCGGTGAGACCCGGTGGGTCACGTCGTTGGTCCCCACCACGATGACCGCGACGTGCGGCTCCCATCCGTCGACCGAGTCGATCTGCTCGGCGAGGTCGGAGGTCTTGGCCCCGACGACTGCACGGGAGCGGATCTCGACCGGCGCGTCCATGACGTGGGCCAGGCCGATGCCCAGCATCGCGGGAGGTGTCGCGTCGGCGCGGTCCGTGCCGTATCCGACGGCAGCGGAGTCGCCGATCACCAGCACCCGGATCGGGGCGCCGGGCAGGTCGTCGCCGTAGAGGCCGTCGGGCGACGGCGGACGATCGTCCGTGACCCCGATGGCCTTGCGTGCCAGGATCGCCTCGCCGATCAGGAAGCCGTAGAACCCGGAGACGGTTGCCCCGCCACCGATGAGGGCGGTCGTGGCGATTCTGCTGGTACGGGGCACGCACCGATTTTACGGTGTCACCCTGACACTGACGCGCCTGGCCACTGTCGCGGAGGCGTGACGTTGGATACCCCTGGATCGAGCGAGTCCGACCGACTGCGACGTACGCTGCTGTCATGAGCGACATGACCCTCGGCGCGCGGGAGGTGCCGTTGGGTGGTCTGCGCGGTCTCACCGTGCACCGCACCTTGCCCCAGCGCGGGTTCCCGACCGTGGGGGCCTGGTGCTTCGTCGATCACTTCGGGCCGACGACCGACCAGATGACCCTCCTGCCGCACCCGCACATCGGTCTGCAGACCGTCACGTGGCCGTTGGCCGGCGAGATCCGCCACCGCGACAGCCTCGGCAGCGAGCTCGTGCTGCGTCCGGGCGAGCTCAACCTCATGACGTCCGGTGACGGCGTGTCCCACTCGGAGTTCTCGGTCGGTGACCCCGACGCCCCGATGCACGGACTCCAGCTGTGGGTCGCGCTGCCGGCCGGGGCGCGACGTGGGCCCGCGGAGTTCGAGCACCACCCGGACCTGCCCACCGCCACCGGTGACGGCTGGTCGGCAACCGTCCTGCTCGGCGAGGTCGCAGGCGCGGTCTCGCCGGCCACGACCCACACGCCGATCGTGGGGGCCGAGGTGCGCGTACGGCCGGGGTTCGTGCGGCTGCCGCTGCGGGACGACTTCGAGCACGCAGTCCTCGCGGTCGACGGCCCGGTCACCGTGGACGGTGAGGACATCGCCCATCGTGAGATGCGCTATCTCGCCGTGGGACGCTCCGAGGTCGGCCTGCAGGTCCAGCAGGACACGACCCTGCTGCTGATCGGCGGGGAGCCGTTCGACGAGGAGCTCGTCATGTGGTGGAACTTCGTGGGTCGCTCGCACGAAGACATCGCCGAGGCCCGAGCGGACTGGGAGGCCGGGGCCGCCCGTTTCGGCCACGTCCTCGGGCACGGCTCGGAGGTCGTGCCGGCCCCGCCGCTGCCGGACGTCCGCCTGACGCCGCGCCGACGCTCTGTCACCTGACCGGATCTTCTGCTAGCGTCCGATCCAGATACTCGCAGTATCTGGAATCGAGGACCGCATGACCTACTTCAGCGGCAAGGTCGCCGTCGTCACCGGCGCAGCATCGGGCATCGGCCGGGCGCTCGCGGTCGAGCTCGCCCGACGGGGTGCGCGGCTCGCGATCTGCGACATCGACGTCGCCGGGCTCGCCGAGACCGAGTCGCTCGTGCGGGCTGTCGGCGCCGAGGTGCGTGCCGAGGTCCTGGACGTCTCCCAGCGCGAACGGGTCGTGGCGTACGCCGACACGGTCGCCGAGCAGCTCGGGGCCGTGCACCTGGTCTTCAACAACGCCGGCATCGCATTCACCGGCACCGTCGAGCAGATGTCGTTCAAGGACATCGACCGGGTGATGGACGTGGACTTCTGGGGCGTGGTCAACGGCACCAAGGCGTTCCTGCCGCACCTGGTGGCGTCCGGTGACGGACACGTCATCAACGTCTCGAGCGTGTTCGGCCTGTTCTCGGTGCCGTCGCAGAGTGCGTACAACGCCGCGAAGTTCGCGGTGCGGGGCTTCACCGAGGCGCTGCGCCAGGAGATGATCAACGGCAACCGTCCCGTGAAGGTGACGTGCGTGCACCCCGGCGGCATCAGGACCAACATCGCGCGCAACGGTGGCGAGGTCGAGGGGGTCGACCACGAGCACGTGGCCTCGTCGTTCGACCGGCTCGCGCGCACGTCGCCGGCCAAGGCCGCCGACATCATCCTGGCGGGCGTGGAGAAGGACAAGGCGCGGGTGCTGGTCGGCCCGGACGCGTGGGTGCTGGACGCGTTCGTCCGGCTGACCGGGTCGGGCTACCAACGGGTCGTCCGTGCCGTCAGCCGTCGCTCCGGTCTCTGATCGGTCGTGGTGCGCAACAACTGGTCGGGACAGGCCTTCCCGCACCCGCCCGGCCGGCGGCCCGTCGTCGGTGACCTGCTGGGCGCGGACCCGGCGGCCCCGCTGCAGAGCACGATGCGCCGGGCCGAAGGCCTCGGGCCGATCTTCGAGCTGAAGATCTTCGACCAGAAGTTCGTGTTCGTCACCTCGGCCGAGCTGGCCGCGGAGCTGGCCGACGAGAGCCTGTTCGAGAAGGCGTTGTCGCCCGCCCTCGTGGCGCTGCGCGAGTTCGCGGGGCAGGGCTTGTTCACGGCCTACAACGACGAGACCAACTGGGCGCTGGCACACGACCTGCTGAGACCGGCCTTCACCCGCGACGCGATGCGCCGCTACCACCCGATCATGCTCGCCGCTGCGCGTGAGCTCTTCGACACCTGGGACGCGCGCCCGGGACCCGTCGACGTCTCGGCCGACATGACCCGCCTGACGCTGGAGACGATCAGCCGCACCGCGTTCAGCCAGGACTTCGGCTCGTTCACCCGCGAGGACCCGCATCCGTTCATCCCGGCGATGATCGCCGCCCTCCGAGCAGGGCAGCGCAAGGGGACGCTCGCCTCGATGCCCGGCTCAGCGATGATGGCGCGCAGGATCGACCGGCGCAATGCGCACCACCAGGCGTACGTCGACCGGTTGCTCGACGATCTCATCGCGGCCCGGCGCGCCGGGGACGACGACAATGACGACCTGCTCGGCATCATGCTGCACTCGCCGCACCCCGAGACGGGCCAGCGGCTCGACGACGTCAACATTCGGCACCAGATCCTGACCTTTTTGGTCGCGGGGCACGAGACCACGTCGGGCGCCCTGTCGTTCGCGCTGCACCACCTGAGCCGGAGCCCCGCCGCACTGCAGCAGGCGCAGGCCGAGGTCGACCGGGTGCTCGGGCCCGACCCCGACGTCGAGCCGACCTTCGAGCAGGTGCCCAAGCTGCGCTACGTCCGCCGGGTGCTCGATGAGGCGCTGCGGCTGTGGCCGACCGCGCCCGCGTTCGGCCGCAGCCCGCGCCGAACGACCACGCTGAGCACGGGGCACGTCATGCGGCCCGGTGACTGGGCCCTCGTCCTGCTCCCGCTCGTGCACCGCGACCCAGCCGTGTGGGGCGATGACGCGGACCAGTTCGACCCCGACAGGTTCCTGCCCGGTCGGTCGCGCGGTCGGCTGCCCCACGCCTACAAGCCGTTCGGGACGGGGGAGCGGTCGTGCATCGGCCGGCAGTTCGCGCTGCACGAAGCGGTCCTGGTGCTCGCGCAGATGCTCCACCGCTACGACCTCGAGCCCGATCCCGCGTACGAGCTGCAGATCTCCGAGCGGCTCACCCTCATGCCGGTCGGCTTCGAGCTGACGCTCACGCCGCGGGTGCCCGGCCCGGCCCCCGCGGCGTAGAGGGTCACACAGCGGCGCGAAGCGTCTCGGCCAGTGGTGTGGTCGGACGGCCGATCAAGGTGCTGAGCTCGTTGCCGGGGACCTCGAGCTCGCCGTCACGGATCGAGGCGTCGGTGCTGACCGCGAAGTCGGCCCAGAACGGCGGGACGCCGGCCCCGGCGAGGATGGCAGCCTGCTCCTCGGGCTGCACCTGCGCCACCGACACGGGGGAGCCCAGCACGTCGCCGATCGTGGACGCGAGCTCGGCCTGCGACCAGGCCACGTCGCCGCCCAGCTCGTAGACCGGCTTCACGGGCTCGTCGGTCGTCAGCACGACCGCCGCCGCCTCCGCGAGGTCGGCGCGGGCGGCGCTGGAGACCCGTCCGTCACCTGCGGAGGTGAGGACCGAGCCGGTCTGGCGCGCGGTCTCGAGGGTCGGCAGGTAGTTCTCGTGGTACCAGCCGTTGCGCAGCAGGACGTGGTCGATCCCGCTCTGGGCGAGATACTGCTCGGTCGCGAGGTGATCGGGCGCGACCGGCAGCGTGGACGTGTCGGCAGCGGGCGCGCTGGTGTAGGCGACGAGCGAGACGCCGTTGTGAGCGGCCGCGTCGATGATGCCGGCGTGCTGCGCACGACGGTCGCCGAAGTCGGTTCCCGAGATCAGCAGCAGCCGGTCGACCCCGGCGAGTGCGCTGTCGAACGAGTCGGCATCGGTGTAGTCGGCGACACGGACGTCGACGCCGCGGTCTGCGAAGGGCTGGGCCTTGTCGCGGTCGCGCACGACGGCGACGATCTCGGCGGCGGGGACCCGGTCGAGCAGGGAGCTGACGACGAGCGAGCCCAGGTGGCCGGTGGCGGCGGTGACGGCGATGGTCATGGTGATTCCTCTCCTTGGCACCGCGGACGTTCCGGGCACTGCCAGAGAACGTACACTAACTATTGGTTAGTGCCAACTAATAGTTAGCACTAACCAAGTGATAGCATCGGATGGCAGGAGGTCTCCCATGTCCCAGGAGTCGGTTCCGTTCGACGTCTTCACCGCGATGTGCCCGTCTCGCGAGGTGCTTGAGCACGTGACGAGCCGGTGGGGGGTGCTGACCCTCGCCGCGTTGTCGAGCGAGCCGGCACGGTTCGGCGAGCTGCGCCGCCGGGTGGACGGCATCAGCGAGAAGATGCTCTCGCAGACCCTCAAGGCCCTTGAGGGGGACGGACTCGTCGACCGGCGGGTGCACTCGACCCTGCCGCCTCACGTCGAGTACGTCCTGACGCCCGCGGGCCAACAGGTCGCGGAGGCGGTGCAGGCGTTGATCGTCTCGCTCTATGGCGTGATGCCCGACGTCATGCGCGTGCGCGACGGCGTCTGAGCAGGGGCTCAGACCACGCCCGCGGCCTCGGCGGCGGCGCGATAGGCGACCGCGAGCGAGTCGACCGTCTCGTGCGCGTTGAGGCCGCTCGGGTTGGGCACGACCCACACGTCCGCCCCCGCGATCGTGCGGTCCTGGCGGCCGGCGGCGGCCTTCTTGTCCGCGAATGCGATGCGGTACGTCGTGATGCCCGCGAACGCGACGACGCGCGGCCGGTGCCGCGCGACGAACGCCTCGAGCCGGGCTCGCCCGGCGAGGATCTCCTCGTCGTCAAGCTCGTCCGCGCGGGCGGACGAGCGGGCGACCATGTTGGTGATGCCGACGCCTCGCTCGAGCAGGGCCGGTGCGGCGTCCTGTGGTGTCAGGACGTCGGCAGGAAGGATCCCGGCCAGCCGCAGCGCCGGGTAGAAGCGGTTGCCCGGTCGGGCGAAGTGCAGCCCGGTGGCCGCGCTGACCAGCCCGGGGTTGATGCCGACCAGCAGAAGGCGCAGGTCGTCAGGGACCAGGTCCGGGATCGTCCGACCGGCGTACGACTCGAGCTCGGCGCGGGTGAGGGCCACGTCGAACACCCTAGGTCAGCGGTGCACCACGGGGCCGGGCGCCTCGTCGTCCGTCAGGCCGTCACGGGGTGGCTCGCCCTGACGCAGGATGATCTCGCGCAGGCTGAGGATCTCCTGGTGGAGGACGGCGATGTCCCGGGCCGTCGCCGCCTCCGCCTCGTCGCTGGCCTCGGACACGCGCTCGACCAGCCACGAGGCGAAGGACGCCGTCACGACGCCGAGCACGGCGATGCCGGAGAACATCAGGCCGGCGGCGATGAAGCGACCGGTCGTGGTCACGGGGAAGGTGTCGCCGTAGCCGACGGTCGTGATCGTCGTGATCGACCACCAGACGGCGTCGCCGAAGGACTGGATCGAGCCGGTGCCGCCGCGTTCGACGTCCAGCACGGCGAGCGAGGCCACGAAGACGATCAGAGTCACCGATCCGACCAGGTAGATGCCGACCTTGCCGCGCATCGTGCTCCCGGCGTGCCGATTCAGGACGTGGAGGAGGCTGACGAGGCGCAACAGCCGCAACGGCCGGATCAGCGGGAGCAGCACGACGGCGACGTCGACCGGCGTGCTGCGCACGAAGGCCCACCGGTCCTCCGACAGGGCGATGCGCACGATCAGGTCGACCGCGAACATCGCCCACGTGATCCACACGATCCACCGGCAGGCCACGACCCACGAGCCCGCGAGGTCGGGCTCGAGGATCGGCCACGCGTACGCGGCGAGGAAGATGAGTGCCGATGCGGTCATGGGGACGTCGACCAGACGCTCCCAGTTGTCTCGTCGGTGTTCTGCCACCCGCTGATGGTGACAGACTCTCAGGCCACCCGGCCCCGTGCGTCGCCCCTAGGCGTACGAGACGCCCGTGGCGTGCAGCGGGCAGTAGCCGAACGGGTTCTTGACGAGGTACTGCTGGTGGTCGTCCTCGGCGTAGTAGTAGCGCTCGAGCGGCTGGATCGAGGTCGTGATCTCGCCGTAGCCGGCCTCGGTCATGCGCTTCTGGTAGCGCTCGCGCGACTCCTCGGCCTCCTGCTGCTGCTCGGGGGTCGTGGTCAGGATGACCGAGCGGTACTGCGTGCCGCGGTCATTGCCCTGACGCATGCCCTGCGTCGGGTCGTGGTTCTCCCAGAACACCTGCAGCAGCTTCTCGAAGCTGAGCTTCGCGGGGTCCCAGATGACCCGGACGACCTCGGCGTGCCCGGTGCGGCCCGTGCAGACCTCCTCGTACGTCGGGTTGGGGGTCTGCCCTCCGGCATATCCGACCGACGTCGACCAGACGCCCGGGATCTCCCAGAACGTCTTCTCCTCGCCCCAGAAGCAGCCGAGGCCGAACACGGCCGACTCGTAGCCCTCGGGGACCTGCGTCTCGACGGGGGTGCCGAGGACCAGGTGCGTGCCGCCGACCTGGAACTGTCGGCCCTCGCGGCCCGGCAGGGCGGCGTCGGGCGTCGGGAGCTCTGACTTGCTGCGACCAAAGATCATGGTTCCACCTCTCACGTGGAGTCTACGAAGGCGTGCTCCACGACGTGTGCAACGCCGAAGGGGCGCCGCTGTGTTCCCGGCCCGTGGATGCCGGGACCTCGGCCCCGTGGCGGATAGTGTGACGCAGGAGGATGGTGAGGGTGTGAGCGAGAGATATCAGGTCCCCATCGGGGTGGAGATTGCCACCCAGTGGGCGTGGCGCCTGCTGGTCATCGGAGGCGCGGGGCTCGCCGTCATCTGGCTGCTGCGCTACTTCTCGGAGATCTCGGTCCCGATCGCGATCGCCTTACTGGGGACCGCCCTGACCGCCGGCGCGGTCAACTGGCTGCAGGACCGAGGGCTGCCGCGCCTGCTCTCGACCTTCATCGTCGTGATCTTCATGCTCGTGGCCTTCTTCGGCATGCTCACCCTCGTCGGGCAGCAGCTCTCGACCCAGGCGACCCAGCTGCGCGCCAACGTGGTCGACGGCATCTCCGAGGTCCAGCGGTGGGCCGAGACCGGCCCCCTGCACCTGACGGACAGCCAGCTCAAGGGCTGGGTCGACAGAGCCAAGGAGTCGATCTCCTCGAGCGACACCTCGATCCTCACCCAGGCCGGCGAGGTCGGGTCGACCGTGACGCACCTCGTCGCGGGATTCTTCATCGCCCTGTTCGCCTCGTTCTTCTTCCTCTACGACGGCAAGCGCATCTGGTCGTGGGTCGTGGCGCTCTTCCCGCGCGCCGCCCGCGACAAGGTGGATTCCTCGGGCCACACAGCGTGGACGTCGCTGACCGCCTTCGTCCGGGCAACGGTGCTCGTCGCCTTCACGGACGCCGTGGGCATCGCCCTGGGCGCCTGGCTCCTCGGCGTCCCCCTCACCCTGGCCATCGGTGTGCTGGTGTTCCTCGGTGCGTTCATCCCGATCATCGGTGCCCTGCTGTCGGGCATGGTCGCGGTGCTCGTCGCCCTCGTCTCGCAGGGTCCGCTGACCGCGTTGTTCATGCTCCTGGTCGTCATCGCCGTGCAGCAGCTCGAGTCGCACGTCCTGCAGCCCTTCCTGATGGGCCGGCTCGTCGCGGTCCACCCGCTCGCGATCATCCTGGCCATCGGGGCAGGCGTCACGGTCGCAGGCGTCGTGGGCGCGCTGATCGCGGTGCCTCTCGCGGCATGTCTGAACGGGATCGTGCACCACCTCGTCGCCAGTGCGAAGGAGTACCAGGACGAGCCCGAGCCCGACGTCCCGCTTGAGCCCCCAGAGTCGGCCGGACGATGACGGACGTCCACGCGTTCTGCGCGGCCCTGCCCGGAGCCGTGCTCACGTTCCCCTTCGGCGAGGACACCGCGGTCTACAAGGTCGGCGGCAAGATCTTCGCGCTGACAGGGGTCGCGGGTCCCGCCAGCATCAACCTCAAGGCCGAGCCCGCCGACGTGACCGGGCTCGTCCAGACGTACGCGTCGATCGAGCGCGGCTACCACATGAACAAGAAGCACTGGATCACCGTGCAGCTCGACCGGAGCCTGCCCGAGGGGCTGCTCGCGGAGCTGATCGAGGACTCGTACGACCTGGTCGTGGACAAGCTCCCTGCCCGCGCCCGCCCCTGAGCGCCACCTCAGGCGGTGTCGCCGAGGGCTGCCGTGAGTCTGACCAGGTCGTCGCGCAGGTGCGTCCGGTCGGCGTCCGACCAGCCCTCGAAGGCCTCGCTGAGGAATGCGAGCCGCTCGTCGAACGTCCTGGCGAGGCTTGCCGCGCCGGCGTCGGACAGCGCGATGAGGCGGGCTCGTCCGTCCTCCGGATCGGGCTCGCGGTCGATCAGGCCGTGGTCCCCGAGCTGCTGGACGTGACGGCTGACCGTGGAGGCGTCGAGCTTCATCGCCTCGGCGATGTCGCCGAGGCGCATCGCCCCGTTGCACCTGAGCGTGTAGAGAAGAGACGCCTGGGAGGGGTCGATGACGCCCGCGGACCGGGCCCGGAAGCGTCGTCCGGCGACCATCATGAGGCGGACGAGCGCCTCCTCGGCCGAGTGCGGACCTGATTGCATGATGCAACCATAACGGGTCTGCTGAACCCGACGAGATAGGTTGATGGCGTGGACCTGAGCGACGTGCGACGAGCCCGCGAGCTCCTGGAGTCAGTCACCGAGACGACGCCGATGGCGCACTCGCGATGGCTGAGCTCACGCACGGGACAGGACGTGTTCCTCAAGGCCGAGAACCTGCAGCGCACCGGCTCGTTCAAGATTCGCGGTGCGTACGTGCGCATGTCCCGGCTCACCCCGGAGGAGCGGGCGCGCGGCGTCGTGGCCGCCAGCGCCGGCAACCACGCGCAGGGCGTTGCGCTCGCGGCCTCGCTGCTGGGCATCAAGTCCACGATCTTCATGCCGGTCGGGGCGGCGCTGCCCAAGGTCGCCGCGACGCAGAGCTACGGGGCCGACATCCAGTTCCACGGCACCGGCGTGACCGAGGCGCTCGTGCCGGCGCGGGCCTTCGCCGAGACGACCGGGGCGGTGCTGATCCATCCGTTCGACCACGAGGACATCATCGCGGGCCAGGGGACGGTCGGCCTGGAGATCCTGGAGCAGTGCCCCGACGTCCGCACGATCCTCGTTCCGCTCGGCGGCGGAGGGCTCGCGGCGGGCATCGCGCTGCTGCGCACCGAGCGCCCCGACCTGCGGATCATCGGTGTGCAGGCCGAGGACGCCGCGGCGTACCCGGCCTCGATCGCCGCAGGTCAGCCGCTCGCCTCCGACATGGGAGTCACGATGGCCGACGGCATCGCGGTGGCACAGCCCGGCGACATCCCGTTCGAGATCCTGCACTCGCTGCTCGACGAGGTCATCACGGTCAGTGAGGAGTCACTCAGCGGCGCCCTGATCTCGCTGCTCGAGCGGGCCAAGATGCTGGTGGAGCCCGCAGGAGCCGCCGCCGTCGCCGCGCTGCTCGAGCGGCCCGAGGCGTTCGAGGGCCCGGTCGTGGCGGTGCTCTCGGGCGGCAACATCGATGCCCTGGTGCTGCTGGACGTCATCCGGCACGGCCTCGCGGCGGCCGGCCGGTTCCTCACGATGCGCGTGCGGATCGGTGACCGGCCGGGTGAGCTGATGCGGTTGCTCAGCGATCTCGCGCTCATGCAGGTCAACGTGATGACCGTCAACCACGACCGGTCGTCCGAGCTGCTGGGCGTACGCCAGGTCGACGTCGACATCCAGGTCGCCACGCGCGGTCCGCAGCACCGCGACGAGGTGCGTGCCCGGATGGTCGACCTGGGCTACCAGCTGCTCTGACCCGGCCCCGTAGGGGCCGAGTCGGGTCAGAAGGGCTTCGCGGCGACGATCTCCACCGAGAGGCTCTTGCCGTTGGGGGTCTCGTAGGTGACGGTGTCACCGACGGACTTGCCCGCGATCGCGGCACCGAGCGGCGAGGTGGGGGAGTAGACGTCGATGTCGACGCTGGAGTCCATGCTGAGCAGCTCGCGCGATCCCAGCAGGAACTGCTCGGTGTCGGAGTCGCCGTCGAAGCGGATCGTGACGATCATCCCGGCCTCGACGAGTCCGTCGTCGGCCGGCTTGTCGCCGACCTCGGCACGGCGCAGCATGCTCTCGAGCTGGTCGATGCGGGCCTTGGTCTTGCCCTGCTCCTCGCGGGCGGCGTGGTAGCCGCCGTTCTCCTTGAGGTCGCCCTCGTCACGCGCAGCGGCGATCTTGTTGGTGATGTCTGTCCAGACGTCACCCTTCAGGTGCGCGAGCTCCTGCTGCAGACGCTCGTACGCCTCCTGGGTCACCCAGATGGTGTCGGTCTCTGTCGGCTGAGTCATGCGAGTGCTCCTTTACGTGCTGCACCCCAGGCCATCGCCTGGGGTGAACTTGCAAGGCTAGCACTCAATCAACGAATCACACACGTTCTCAGGACGCCGTTGACGGCCGGCCGCTCGGTCTCGATCTCCGCGGTCACCCGCATCTCCTCCTTGTCGGAGGCGGGCAGGTCGATGGTCTTCTCACCGACGATCGAGTGGTCCTCGGCCTGCGCGTAGACCGTGCACTGCACCGCGACGGGATCGGGCCGGACCACGTCGAGCGTCACCACGACGGAGGAGTCGTTGACGACGTCGTACGCCCAGAGGCGCGCGGTCACGGGGTCCTTCTGGAAGCCGACCCAGGCCGCGAACGCGACGCCGATCGTGATGCCGACGGCTGCGACTGCCGGCCAGAACCAGCGTGGGCGCTTGGTGGTCGCGTAGCGAGAGCTGAGGTCGGTCACGCCTGCCATTGTCTCAAACCGACCCAACCACGGTGCGCACGGGCCGGTGCGTCAGGAACACCCACCCCGCGTACGTTGTTGCCGCAGGTGCAAGGATTTGTGAACGCCCTCTGAAGGAGAACCGTGGCCGAGAAGCTCCGCCTCATGCACGTGCACGCCCATCCCGACGACGAGTCGAGCAAGGGGGCGGCGTCCACCGCGAAGTACGTCGCGGAGGGGGTCGACGTCCATGTGGTGACCTGCACCGGCGGCGAGCGCGGCTCGATCCTCAACCCGCAGTTCAAGCACCCCGGCATCGAGGACAACCCCGAGCTCATCACATTGATCCGCCGCGAGGAGATGGACCGGGCGCGGTCGATCCTCGGCATCACCCAGGACTGGCTCGGCTTCGTCGACTCCGGCTGGCCCGAGGGCGATCCGAAGCCCCCGCTGCCCGAGGGCTGCTTCGGCCTGAAGTCGGTCGAGGAGGCCGCCGAGCCGCTCGTCCGGCTGATCCGCTCGTTCAAGCCGCACGTCCTGACGACGTACGACGAGAACGGCGGCTACCCCCACCCAGACCACATCATGTGCCACAAGATCAGCGTCGAGGCGTACGAGGCTGCGGCCGATCCGACGCGCTATCCCGACGCCGGCGAGCCGTGGCAGGTCTCCAAGCTCTACTACCACCTCGGCTGGAGCTGGGAGCGCATGGAGGCGATCGCGAAGGCGATGGAGGCGCACGGGCTGGAGAACCCCTACGCCGAGCGGTTCAAGGACTGGGAGCGCAAGCCCGAGGACGAGGCCCGCCTCACGACACGCGTCGAGTGCGCCGAGTACTTCCCGGTCCGGGACGCGGCCCTGCTCGCCCACGCGACGCAGATCGACCCGGACGGCTGGTTCTTCGCGGTGCCGCACGAGATCCAGGCCGAGGCCTGGCCGAGCGAGGACTATCAGCTCGTGGACTCCAAGGTCGAGACGTCGATCCCCGAGACCGACCTCTTCGCAGGATTGCGCTGACGATGTGAACATCACCGTCGTCGTCGCGTTCACGGCCAACGTCCTCGTGGCGCTGGCCAAGACGACGGCGGCGGTGCTGACCGGCTCCGCGTCGATGGTCGCGGAGTCGGCCCACTCGTGGGCCGACACCGGCAACGAGGTCTTCCTGGTGATCGCCGATCGGCGCTCCCGCCGGCACGCCGACCACACCCACCCGCACGGCTACGGCCGCGAGGCGTACGTCTGGTCGATGTTCGCAGCCGTCGGGCTGTTCGTCGCCGGAGCGGCCGTCTCGATCGTCCACGGCATCCAGGAGCTCGGGGCAGAGGAGGGCAACGACAGCTTCACGATCGCGTACGTCGTGCTGGGCGTCTCGTTCGTGCTGGAGGGGACGTCGTTCCTGCAGGCGTACCGCCAGGTGCACCGGGGCGCTGCTGCCGCCGACCAGACGGTGCTGCAGACCGCGCTGTCGACGTCGGACCCGACGCTGCGCGCGGTGTTCGCGGAGGACTCGGCGGCGCTGATCGGCATCGTCATCGCCGCGACCGGCATCGGGCTGCACCAGGCGACCGGCTCGCCGGTCTTCGACGCGATCGGCTCGATCCTGGTCGGCGTGCTGCTCGGGGTGATCGCGTGGGTGCTGATCGACCGCAACCGCAGGTTCCTGGTCGGCATGGCGGTGCCGCCGGAGATCGACGACCTGGTCCGCCGACGCATCGTCTCGATGCCGGAGGTCTCCAGTGTTGGCTACCTGCACGTCGAGTTCGTCGGCCCGCACCGGGTCTACCTCGTCGCGAGCGTCGACCTGGTGGGCGACGACAGCGAGTCCGTCGTGGCGGACCGGCTGCGCGCGCTCGAGCGCCGGCTCGAGTCCGAGGAGGCGGTGGTCGAGGCCGTGCTGACGGTGTCCCGGCCGGGACGGCCGCCGGACGCGGATCTGGACGGGATCGAGCCACCCGACTGACGGCTACAGGTCGTACGCCAACGAGATCTCGTAGCCGTCGTCGCTGTGTCCCGCGAGCTCGACGGTGGCCTCGCCCCGCAGCCCCTCGAGGCCGCCCGTGCCCAGGCCCTCGAGCACGTGCAGGGTCGCCCGCACGGCCTCGGCGTCGTGCTCGCCCACGTGCTGCAGGACCAGGGACCCGTCGTGGCCGTCGATCGAGCCGGTGAAGTGCTCGAAGCCGACGACAGGGGCCGCTCCCGGTCGGTACGAGATGAGGTAGGTCAGCGTCCCGGTGCCCTCGATGGCGCCGGAGTACGCATAGGTGACGTCGGCTCGGGTGAACCCTCGCTGGGGGAGCTGCTTGCCGTCGCCGTCGATGTCGACGACGACCTGCTCGTCCCATCCCGTGACGGTGAACCTGGCGGTGGTGGTGTGCTGTCTGGTCATGCCCTCGACGCTACGGACGAGGGCTGTGCCCAGGCTTGGACAAACGCGACACTGGTGTCATGACCGATCCGCACGGGCGGGGAGAGGCCGCGATCCTGCGCCCGACCGCCGCCGCGCAGCACTTCAGCGTGGCCCGGGTCGCGCCGTCGCAACGGTGGGCACGCCTCGTGGAGTACGTCTGGATCGCCCGGTGGGAATGCCCTGAGCCGTACGACCAGCAGGTCATCCCGCAGCCGTGCGTGCACGTGACCGCCGAGACCTGGCAGGGCGTGCCGCGGCTGCTGGTCAACGGCATCACGCGGGAGCCGTTCGTGCGCACGCTCGAAGGAACCGGGCACGTCATCGGTGCCACGTTCCGGCCTGCAAGCTTCAGAGCAGTGCTCGGCGCGGATCTCGGTGTCGTCGCCGGGAGGGTCGTGCCGCTCGGCGACGTGGTCGGTCCGGACGACTCCGCGGTCGCCGCCGACCTGCTCGGGTCCGGTGCGAGCGACGAGGAGATGGCCGCAACGCTCGAGTCCCACCTCGACGCCTGCGGCGCGCAGCCCGATCCCCTCGCGGACGAGCTCAACGCCCTGGTCCGCAGGGCGGAGGTGGATCGCTCGATCACGCGCGCCGACCGGCTCGCGGACCTGGCAGGCGTGAGCCTGCGGACACTGCAGCGCCAGTTCACGGCGTACCTCGGCATCGGGCCCAAGTGGGTCGTCCAGCGATTCAGGCTGCTCGACGCCGCGGCGGCGGCCCACGCAGGACCCACCGACTGGGCCGCGCTGGCGGTCGATCTCGGCTTCGCCGACCAGTCGCACCTGACCCGGGCGTTCACCGCAGTCGTGGGGACGCCCCCGAGGACGTACGAGAGGCAGGCTCGGTCGGGCGCGTAGGATGGAGGCATGCGTTCCTACGTGTTCCTGGCCGATCTCGCGGCGAAGGTCGACGACAAGCAGCTCGACCCGAACGACGTCAAGCCCGGATGGGTCGCCTTGGGGATCGTGGTCCTGCTCTGCATCGCCGTCGCGATCCTCGCGCGGTCCTTCCTGCAGCACAGCAGGAAGGCGCTGGAGACCTGGGACGACGAGGACGCCGACCCGGGCGTCAAGCGCACCACCCCGCACGACCGCAGCTGACCGTCGGGCCGCGCGCCTAGGCTGGTCGTATGCCCAACCGCCTGGCCGAGGCCACCAGCCCGTACCTCCAGCAGCACCGGGACAACCCGGTCGACTGGTGGGAGTGGAGCCCTGAGGCGCTCGAGGTGGCCCGGACGCTCGACCGCCCGATCCTGCTGAGCGTCGGCTACGCGGCCTGCCACTGGTGCCACGTGATGGCGCACGAGTCGTTCGAGGACGCGGCGACCGCGGCGTACATGAACGACCACTTCGTCAACATCAAGGTCGACCGCGAGGAACGACCCGACATCGACGCGGTCTACATGCGCGCGACGCAGGCCATGACCGGTCACGGCGGCTGGCCGATGACGTGCGTCCTGACTCCCGACGGTGAGCCGTTCTTCGCCGGCACGTACTTCCCGCCCGAGCCGCGGCAGGGTGCGCCGGCGTTCAGCCAGGTGCTGCAGGCCCTCGCGGATGCGTGGGAGAACCGCCGCGACGAGGTGATGACCGTGAGCCGGGACGTGCTGGAGCACCTGCAGGCGTCGGTCGACCAGGGCAGCGGGGCGCTCGGCCCCGACGAGCTCGACGAGGCGGTCGTGACGCTCGCCGGGTCGTACGACCAGGAGGCGGGCGGGTTCGGCGCGAGCCCGAAGTTCCCGCCGTCGATGGTGCTGGAGTTCCTGCTGCGCACCGCCGCCCGCACCGGGTCGCAGCAAGCGCTCGACATGGTGGCCGGCACGTGCGAGGCGATGGCGCGGGGCGGGATGTACGACCAGCTCACCGGAGGCTTCGCCCGCTACAGCGTCGACCGCTACTGGCGGGTGCCGCACTTCGAGAAGATGCTCTACGACAACGCCCTGCTGATGCGGGTCTACCTGCACTGGTGGCGCGAGAGCGGATCGCCGCTGGCCGAGCGGGTCGTGCGGGAGACCGGCCGGTTCCTGCTCGACGAGCTGCGTACGCCCGAGGGCGGGTTCGCGTCTGCGCTGGACGCCGACAGCGACGGCCACGAGGGCACGTTCTACGTCTTCAACCCCAACCAGCTCATGCGCACGCTCGGCGCCGCCGACGGGGCCTGGGCCGCGCAGCTGCTGTCCGTGACGGGGGCGGGGACGTTCGAGCGGGGGTTCTCGACGCTGCAGCTGCTGCAGGACCCCGACGACGACGCGCGCTGGCAGGACGTCCGGGCGCGGCTCGTGGCCGCTCGCGCGGAGCGGACCCGCCCGGCCCGCGACGACAAGGTCGTCGCGTCGTGGAACGGGCTGGCGATCTCGGCGCTCGCCGAGGCCGGGGTCCTCCTGGACGAGCCCGACTTCACCGCCGCAGCGGTCGCCGCGGCCGAGCTGATCCACGACGTCCACCTCGCTGACGGCTTCCGACGCACGTCCCGCGACGGCGTGGCCGGGGCCAACGCGGCGGTGCTGGAGGACCACGGCGCGGTCGCCGAGGCGTTCCTCTCGGTGCTGGGGGTGACCGGCGACGCGATGTGGCTCGACCGTGCCCGCGTGCTGCTGGACCGGGTCGTCGACCACTTCGCGGACCCGGCGGGCGGGTTCTTCGACACCGCCGACGACGCCGAGACCCTCGTCGTACGACCGCAGGACGCCTCGGACAACGCCTACCCGTCCGGCACGTCAGCCGCCGTGCACGCCCTGATCGCGTTTGCCGCGACCACGGGGGAGCACCGCTACCGGGAGGCCGCGGAGTCGGGCATCGCGGCGGCCGCGCCGATCGGCACGCAGCTGCCCCGCTTCGCCGGGTGGACGCTCGCCGCCGCCGAGGCGGTGGTCGCGGGGCCGCTGGAGATCGCGGTCGTGGGTGCACCGGAGCAGCGTGCCGAGCTGCATCGCGCGGCGCTCGGGCTCACGTCGCCGGGTGCCGTGGTCGTGGCCGGGGAGCCGGGCCTGGCGATCCCGCTGTTCGAGCAGCGAGAACTCGTGGACGGCGACGCAGCCGCGTACGTGTGCCAGGGCTTCGTGTGCCAGCGCCCCGTCACCACCGTCCCAGATTTGCGGGCTTCTGCACGTTCTTGACCCAAGAAACCGTGCAGGACTCCGCAAATCTGGGCGGGGCGACGGGTCAGCGCTGCTGGTACGCCAGCATGCTGACGCCGATGTAGTGCACGATGAACGCCGCGATCGTGAACGCGTGGAAGACCTCGTGGAAGCCGAAGTAGCGCGGTGACGGGTTGGGCCACTTGAAGCCGTAGACGATCGCGCCCAGCGTGTAGAGGACGCCGCCGCCGACCAGCATCGTCATGACCGCCGTGGACGAGTTCGCCACGAACTCGTCGAAGTAGAGCACCGCTGCCCAGCCCAGCAGGAGGTACAGCGGGACGTACAGCCAGCGTGGCGCGTCGATCCAGAAGAGCTTGAACACCACGCCCAGCAGGGCCCCGCCCCACACGAGGGACAGCATGATGATCCAGTGCTGCCGGCTGAGCAGCAGCAGGGAGAACGGCGTGTAGGACCCAGCGATGAGCAAGAAGATGTTGGCGTGGTCGAAGCGCTTCCAGAAGCCGCGGACCCGATCGGACCACGTGCCGCGGTGGTAGACCGCGCTCACGCCGAACAGCATCATCGAGCTCACCATGAAGACCGCGACACCGGCACGGACGCGGATGTCGTCCGCGATCACGAGCATCACGATGAAGGCGAAGAAGGCCAGCGGGAGCGTCACCGCATGGAGCCATCCGCGCAGCTTCGGCTTGATGTCGTCGACGGTGTCACGGAGCCGGTCGCTCGCCTCGTGGACGGTGCTCTCGTGCTCCATGTTGACCATGCATCAAGAATATTGCACGGGTGGAAGCCGACCGCCGCGCGACCGTGCCACATGTGGTGGGCGTTACCCTCAGATCATGGGAGTCAGCGATCTCGCGTACGGCGTTTACGAACGGCGTCTCGCCAAACAGCTCGATCCGGCCAAGCTCCCGCACCACGTCGGAGCCATCGTCGACGGCAACCGGCGTTGGGCGAAGTCGGCCGGCGGCCGGTTCGAGGACGGCTACCAGGCGGGTGCCAACAAGATCGCGGAGTTCGCCGAGTGGTGCGACGAGCTGGGCGTCGAGATCGTCACGCTGTGGGTGCTGTCGACCGACAACCTGCAGCGCTCGCCCGAGGAGCTCGCGAGCATCCTCGAGGCCGTCGAAGGGCTGATGGAGCGGCTCGCCGCCGAGCAGCGCTGGCCCATCTCCGTCATCGGCAACCTCGACCTGCTGCCGTCCGAGTCGGCCGCTCGGATGAAGCATCTGGCCGAGTCGACCGTCGGCGTGCAGGGCATGCGGGTCAACATCTGCGTCGGCTACGGCGGACGCCAGGAGCTCACCGACGCGATGCGCTCGCTGCTGCTCGACCAGGCCGCCAAGGGGCGCTCCCTCGAGGAGGTCGCCGGGACGCTGGTCGTCGACGACATCGCCGAGCACCTCTACACCAAGGGGCAGCCCGATCCCGATCTCGTGATCCGTACGTCGGGGGAGCAGCGGCTGTCCGGCTTCCTGCTGTGGCAGAGCGTCCACTCGGAGTTCTACTTCTGCGACGCCCTGTGGCCGGCCTTCCGCCACGTCGACTTCCTGCGGGCCATGCGCTCGTACGCCCTGCGCCAGCGCCGCTTCGGCGCCTGACCCACCGCCGACGAGTCACGCACGACCGCCGACGAGTCACGCACGGACGCCGACGAGTCACGTACGGATCCCGTAGGTGACTCGCGAGCGTCCGTACGTGACTCGTCACGTGCCGTGCGTGACTCGTCAGCGTTAACGCGGACGTCATGTGGGATTCAGCGTGTCGTGCCGCGAATCGGTGCCCCGCAGACCTAGCGTTCGAGATGTGTTGACGCTCGCGCTTGAGCCCGGATACCCCACCCACGAGTAGGGGCCGGCGCAGGCGCGCGCGGGCCCCGCCAGAGGAGACAGCTGTGGCCGCACCGCGCACGACGAGCAAGAGCCCGAGCTCCACCCGCCGCACGTACGTCCTGGACACGAGCGTCCTGCTGGCAGACCCCGGCGCCGTCAACCGTTTCCACGAGCACGAGGTCGTCATCCCCGTCGTCGTCATCACCGAGCTGGAGGGCAAGCGGCACGATCCCGAGCTCGGCTACTTCGCGCGCAGCGCCCTGCGCTTCCTCGACGACCTGCGGGTCGAGCACGGCACGCTCGACGTCCCCCTGCCGATCGGCGACGAGGGCGGCACGATCCGCGTCGAGCTCAACCACACCGACCCGTCCTCGCTGCCGTCCGGCTTCCGGCTCGGCGACAACGACACCCGCATCCTGTCCGTCGCCCGCAACCTGGCCAACGAGGGCCTCGACGTCACGATCGTGTCGAAGGACCTGCCGATGCGGGTCAAGGCCTCGGCCGTCGGGCTGGTCGCCGAGGAGTACCGCGCCGAGCTCGCGCTCGACTCGGGCTGGACCGGCATGCGTGAGCTCGAGATCGACAGCCTCGACCTCGACACGCTGTACGACTCAGGGACGGTTGACCTCCCCGAGGCGCGTGAGCTGCCGTGCCACACCGGCCTCGTCCTGGTGTCCGACAAGGGCAGCGGCCTCGGCCGGGTCACCGCGGACAAGACGGTCCAGCTGGTCCGGGGCGACCGCGATGCGTTCGGCATCCACGGGCGCTCGGCCGAGCAGCGGATCGCGCTGGACCTCCTGCTTGACCCCGACATCGGCATCGTGTCCCTCGGCGGCCGCGCCGGCACCGGCAAGTCCGCGCTCGCGCTGTGCGCAGGCCTCGAGGCGACGATGGAGCGCGGGCTGCACAAGAAGGTCGTGATCTTCCGGCCGCTGTACGCCGTGGGGGGCCAGGAGCTCGGCTACCTGCCCGGCAGCGAGTCCGAGAAGATGGGCCCCTGGGGCCAGGCCGTCTTCGACACGCTCGGCGCGGTCACGTCCCCTGCGGTCATCGACGAGATCCTGGACCGCGGGATGCTCGAGGTGCTCCCGCTCACGCACATCCGGGGACGCTCGCTGCACGACTCGTACGTCATCGTGGACGAGGCCCAGTCGCTCGAGCGCAACGTCCTGCTGACGGTGCTGTCGCGCATCGGCGCCAACTCCAAGGTCGTCCTGACCCACGACGTCGCCCAGCGCGACAACCTGCGGGTCGGCCGCCACGACGGCGTCGTCGCGGTCGTCGAGAAGCTCAAGGGGCACCCGTTGTTCGCCCATGTGACCCTGACCCGGTCCGAGCGCTCGCCGGTCGCGGCGCTGGTCACCGAGATGCTGGAGGACCTGACGCTCTGACGCCGGGGGGAGAGCCCCCCTTTGTGGCACAGTGGCGTCGTGAACGGACAGGGGACACGTTTCGCGCAGTGCGCCGCTGCCGTCATGACGGCCTGTCTCCTGGCGTCGTGCGGTACGTCCGAGGCCCCGGCCGGCGACGCGCCCACACTGTCGTGGCACGTCGGCCCCGACCGGGTGGACGCGCCGGCGCTGGCGGCGACGTGCAACGCCGAGGCCGAGGGCGCGTACCGGATCGAGGTCGAGCAGCTGCCCGACGACGTCACGGCACGGCACGACCTGCTGGTGCGCCGGCTCCGCGCCGGCGACGACACGATCGACCTGCTGAGCCTGGACTCGTCGTTCACCGCGGAGTTCGCCGCCGCCGGCTTCCTCGAGCCCGTCCCGGACGATCTGGTCGGCCCGCTGAGCGAGGGCGTCGCGCGGCCTGCGCTCGACGCCGCGACGTACGACGACCGGCTCGTGGTCGCGCCCTGGCTGCTCGACCCGCAGGTGCTGTGGTTCCGCGGCAACGTGGCCGAGCGCGCGGGGCTCGACCCCGGCAAGCCCATCAGCTGGGACGACCTCGTGGCGGGCGCCCAGCGTCTCGGCGTGAGCATCCAGGTGCAGGACCGCGACGGCAGCGGGCTGTCGGAGTGGGTCAACGCGCTGGTGGCCGGTGCCGGCGGCCGGATCGTCTCGGGCCAGGGTCGGGACGACACCGAGGTCGCGCTGTCCGGGGACGCCGGTCGCGCCGCCGCGTCGACCATCGAGCTCTACCACGAGGCCCAGGTCGGTCCGGGCCCGTCCAAGGACGCCCTGTCGGCGTTCGCGGCGCCCGGAGGGGGGTTCCTGCTCGCCTCCGCGTCCGCGATCGCCGACCCGGCGGTGGCATCGGTCTCGGCCGACATGGTCGCTGCGGCGTACCCGACCGTCGCCGACACCAGCGTCGCTCCACTGGCCGGGGTGGGCCTCGCCGTCCCCCGGAACGCCACGCAGCCGAGCCGGTCGTACGACGCGATCCGGTGCCTCACCTCGCCCAAGCAGCTGACGACCCTGATGACCCAGGCCCAGCACGGCGCGAGCCGCCTCGCGACGTACGACGACAAGGCGGTCGCAGCCGCCTACCCGCAGGGGGACGTCGCCCGCGCGGCGGTCAAGACCGGCGCGATCGTCCCGGCGACCCCTGCCTGGACGCAGATCCGCCGGGCAATCGACGAGACGTGGGCCCCGACCGCTGACGTGACGCAGGACGCGACCCCCGACGCCTCGCAGGCCGCGGTCGAGGCCGTTGTCGAGGGCAGGCTGCGATGAGGGGCTGGCGGTGGCTCGCGCCCGCGATCCTGGTGCTGCTCGTGGTGACGGTGTGGCCGATCGCGCGCCTCGTGTGGACCTCGCTGCACACCCAGCCGCTGACCCACCCGGACGATCGGTCGTTCGTCGGCCTCGACACGTACGTCGACGTGCTGACCACCCGCTCGTGGTGGATCGCCGTTGCCGCGACGCTCGCGATCGTGGCGGCAGCAGTGCTGCTCCAGCTCGTGCTCGGCCTGGCCTTCGCCGCCGCGATCCGGCGTCTGACGCTGCTGTGGCCCGTCACCCGCGTCCTCGTGCTGCTGCCGTTCACGATGCTGTCCGTCGTCTCGGCGGTGATGTGGCGCGACGCGGTGACCACCGGGTTCGCGGCCGCCTGGTTCGACCTCGACGACGTCGGTGCGACCGGCCAGCTCGTCGCGGTCGTGCTCGGTGAGGTCTGGCGGGGCACCGGCATCACGGCGGTGATCCTGCTGGCGGGTCTCCTGCGCGTCTCGACGTCGCTGATGGCGTCGGCCGTCGCGGACGGGGCCACGGCGTGGCAGCGCTTCCGCCTCGTCGTGCTGCCCGCGATGGCCCCCGCGCTCGCGGTCGCCACGACCTATCGCGCGCTCGACGCCCTGCGCATGCTCGAGGGCCCGCTGCTCGTCGACGACCCGCGCGCCGACGTGCGCACGGTGCCGGCCCTGGTCTGGGATGCGACGTTCTCACGCTTCGAGCTCGGCCTCGGCGCCGCGACGTCCGTGCTCCTGCTGCTGTTCGCGGCCGTGCTCGCCGCGGTGCTCGTGCCGCTGACGCGGGTCAGGAGGGTCGTGTGACCGCCTCGGTGAGGTCCCGGCTGATCGCGTCCGCGGTGGCGTTCGCGCTCGGGTTCGGACTCGGCAACTACGGCATCCTCATGGTCGCGAGACCCGATCTGTGGCTGTGGATCGTCGTCTCGCTCGCGTTCATGGCGACGGGCGCGGCGGGCGTGATGTTCGCCGACACGAGCCGGGACGTGTCGTTCTGGGCCGTGCTGGGCCTGGAGGTCCTGGTGGTGCTGACGGTCGTCCCGCTGCTGTGGACGTTCACGGTCGCGACCGCACCAGCGGGGACCGCGCCGCAGGCGTTGTGGCCGCAGGACGTCACGTGGCGCGCGTTCGACGGCGCGATCAAATCCGACATCCTGCAGGACGCCGCACTGACCTCGCTGCTCGTCTCCGGGCTCGCCACCCTCATCGCGATGCCGCTGGCCGTCGCCGCGGCGTACGGCTTCGTGCGCGTGCCCGCGCGGGGCAAGCGCCTCGCGTACGGCTTGGTGGTCGCGGTGCTGCTCATGCCGGTCGTGGCCCTCGCCGGGGCGTACACCGACCTGCTCGACGCGTTCGACGTCTACGGGTCGCGGCTCGCGCTGGTGCCGCCGACGCTCGTGCTCACCCTGCCCCTGGCGATCTGGCTCAGCGTCACGGTGCTGCGGGACGTCCCGTGGACGCTGCTGGACGCGGTCCGGGCCGACGGCGCGACCCCACGCCAGGTGCTGCGGCACTTCGCGGCGCCCGCGCTGCTGCCGGGGCTGGCGGTGGTCGCGCTGCTCGTGTTCGTGGCCGGCTGCAACGACGCGGTCCTCGGCGTGGCGCTGTCGCCCGACGAGCGCACCGCGCCGCTGCCCGCGACGCTGCTGCTCGCGACGGGACAGGTCGCGGACTCCAGCTCCGTGATCGCCGCGGCGGGACTGCTGTGGATGCTGCCCGCGATCGTCCTGCTCCTGCTGTTCCCGCGCCGGATCAACCATCTCCTCGGAAGGTCCTATCGATGAGCTCGATCGAAGTCCGCCACCTCACCACGGCCGGCCGCGCGGGGAGCCGTCCGCTGCTGGACGACATCTCCCTTCACGTGCCGGACGGCACGACCCTGGCCATCGCGGGGCCCCGTGGCGGCGGCAAGTCGCTGCTGCTGCGGACGCTGGCGGGGCTCGAGGACCACACGTCGGGGGACGTCCTGGTGGGCGACACCGTCGTCAACACGGTCGGACCCCGCGGGCGCGATCTCGCGATGGTGTTCCAGGACCACGCGCTGCACCCGCACCTCGACGTCTTCGACAATCTCGCGTTCTCGTCCCTGCTGCGCCGCGGCTTCGACAAGGACGAGCTCTCCGACCGGATCCACGAGGTCGCCGACTTCCTCGCCCTCGGCGACCTGCTCGAGCTCAAGCCCGCCGATCTCGACGACGCCCAGGCCCAGCGGGTCGCGCTCGGCCGCTCGTTGGTGCGGGACGCGCAGGCGTACCTGTTCGACTCGCCGTTCTCGGCCCAGTCCGAGCGGGTGCGTACGCACGTCAGGTCGGTCACGACCCAGTGGCAGCAGGAGCGCGGGCGCACCTCGATCTTCACCACCAGCAGCGTCGAGGAGGCGCTGAGCACGGCCGACCGCGTCGCGGTGATGCACCAGGGATTCATCCACCAGGTCGGGACGCCGCGCGAGCTGTACGAGCGTCCAGCCGACATGTTCGTCGCGGGCTACCTCGGCTCGCCGCCGATGAACCTCGTCCCGGCGTTCCCCATGGGCCGCGAGCTCGTGATGCCGCTGGCCACGATGGCGCTCGACGACGCCCTGCTCGAGCGCATCGGCGACCGCGGTGTCGTGGTCGCGGGCATCCGGCCCGAGCACTGCCACGACGCGACGGGCCCCGGCGGGCAGGCGGTCACCGAGCGCGTCGAGCTCACCGCCCGGATCGACGACGTCGAGTGGCGGGGCAGATCGCAGTTCGCGTACCTCGGCTACGAGATCGCACCGGAGGTCGAGGACCTGCTCGAGGAGGTCGAGGACCTGCTGGAGTTCGATCTGTTCCAGAGCTTCCTCGTGGCCGAGCTGGCCGCGGACAGCACGCTGGAGCCGGGCATGTCGATCAGCGTGGTCATCCCGCGGCACCGGGTGCACGTGTTCGATCCCGAGACGGGTGAGAACCTGACTCTGTGATGATCGCCACTCGCGTCCAGCGCGCTCTCGCCGCCGCCCTGGCACTGGTGTGCGCGGTCGTCTACGGTGCGCTCACCCTGATCCGGTTCCACCGCTTCGCGATCAACTCGTACGACAACGCGATCTTCGAGCAGGTCATCAAGAGCTATGCGAGTCTCAGCGCGCCCGTCGCGGACGTCAAGGGGCCCGGCTACCACATCTTCGGCGACCACTTCTCGCCGGTGACGGCACTGATCGCACCGTTCTACCGGATGTTCCCCTCCGCGCGGACCGTGCTGCTCGCGCAGGTCGTGCTCATCGCGATCTCGATCTACGTCATCGCGGTGCTGGCGATGCGGCGGATCGGGACGGCCGTCGGCCTGGTGATCGGGGTCCTCTACGGATTCTCCTTCGGCCTCCAGTCGGCCGTGGAGGTGAACTTCCACGAGGTCGCGTTCGCCGCACCCCTCCTCGCGCTGGCCGGCGCCGCGTACGTCGACCGGCGCTACGACCGGGTCGTGTGGTGGTCACTGCCGTTGCTGCTGGTCAAGGAGGACCTCGGCCTGACCGTCGCGGTCATCGGCGCGGTGCTCTGGCTCGCGGGTGAACGTCGCCGGGGCGTGCTCCTGGCCGTGGGGGGCGTGGTGTTCTCCGCGGCCGTGGTGCTGCTGCTCATCCCGGCGTTCAACAGCTCGGGGGAGTACACGCACTCCACGCTAGGGGAGCGGGGGATGCTCACGACCCTGTTCGACCAGGTCGACCGCAAGGCCGCCACGGCGCTGCTCACCGTGGCGATCACCGGGCTCGCGGCCCTCGCCTCGCCCTGGGTCCTGCTGGTCGTGCCGACGCTGGTGGGGCGGTTCGTCAACGACGTGCCCTATTACTGGGGCACCGACTACCACTACTCGCTGGTGCTGATGCCGATCGTCTTCATCGCGATGATCGATGCGATCGTGCGGCGGCCGGTGCTGCGGTGGGCGACGCTCGGGGGCGTCGTCGTGAGCGGGTTCATGATGATCAACTCGCCGGTCGCGGTCCTGGTCGACCCCCAGACGTACGAGGACCCGCCCCGGGCCCAGAGTGCCCGGCTCGTGATGTCGCTCGTGCCGAAGGGGGCGACGGTGGAGGGCGACATCGGTCTGCTGAGCCACCTGGTCACCGATCACACCGTCTACTGGATCGGGTCGATCGGCGACGGTGACGCCGACGTCAAGCCCGAGTACGTCCTGTTCGACGTGGCCGCGGGCATCGGCTCACCCGACGACGTCGTGGCGTACGCCGAGAGGGCCCACGGCGGCACGTACGACCTCATCTACGACAACAACGGCTACAAGCTCGCCCAACGACGCTGAGGCGCGCCTCCCGTCCGCTGAGGCGCGCCCGCGGTCCGGCGAGGCGCGCCCCAACCCACCCCTCAACGGACGGGAGGCTCCCGTCGGCGGACGGGAGCCTCCCCTCAGCGTTGGGGGTTGGGGGTGGGGTCAGGGGTGGGTCATGCTCATGACGTCGAGGGCCTGGTCGAGGTCGGCCTCGGAGATGTCGCCGCGCTCGACGTAGCCGGACTCGATGACGACCTGGCGGATCGTCTTCTTCTCCTTGACCGCCTGCTTGGCGATCTTGGCGGCGTTCTCGTAGCCGATGTGACGGTTGAGCGGCGTGACCACCGACGGCGAGGACTCGGCGAGCTCGAGGCAGCGCTCCTCGTTGGCCGTGATCCCGTCGATGCAGCGGTCGGCCAGCACGCGCGAGGCGTTGCCGAGCAGGCGCATCGACTCCAGGATGTTGCGGCCGATGACCGGCAGCATGACGTTGAGCTCGAACGAGCCCGACGCTCCCGCGGTCGCGATCGTGGCGTCATTGCCGATGACCTGCGCGGCGACCATGAGCGTCGCCTCGGGCAGCACCGGGTTGACCTTGCCGGGCATGATGCTCGAGCCGGGCTGCAGATCGGGCAGCGCGATCTCGCCGAGGCCCGTGCGGGGGCCCGAGCCCATCCAGCGCAGGTCGTTGCAGATCTTGGTCAGGCTGACCGCGATCGTGCGCAGCTGGCCGGACATCTCGACCAATCCGTCGCGGGCGCTCTGCGCCTCGAAGTGGTCGACCGCCTCGGTGATCGGCAGGCCGGTGTTGGCGGCGAGGATCTCGATCACGCGCTGCGGGAAGCCGATCGGGGTGTTGATGCCCGTGCCGACCGCGGTGCCGCCGAGCGGGACCTCGGCGGTGTGCGGCAGCGCCGACTGGACGCGCTCGATGCCGCGGCGGATCTGCGCGGCGTAACCGCCGAACTCCTGCCCGAGGGTCACCGGGGTGGCGTCCATCAGGTGGGTGCGGCCGGACTTCACGACGGACGCGAACTCGGTCGCCTTCGCCTCGAGCGACGTCGCGAGGTGGTCGAGCGCGGGGATCAGCTCGTTGGTCGCGGACGCGGTCGCGGCGACGTGGATCGACGTCGGGAAGACGTCGTTGGACGACTGCGAGGCGTTGACGTGGTCGTTGGGGTGCACGTCCTTGCCGAGGGCCTTGGTCGCGAGGGTCGCGATGACCTCGTTGGTGTTCATGTTGCTGGACGTGCCCGAGCCGGTCTGGAAGACGTCGATCGGGAAGTGCGCGTCGTGCGCGCCGGTCGCGACCTCGTCGGCGGCCGCGATGATCGCGTCGGCGATGTCCTGGTCGAGGATGCCGAGCTCGGCGTTGGCCTTCGCGCAGGCGGCCTTGATCTGCGCCAGGGCGCGGATCTGGGCGGACTCGATGGGGGTGCCGGAGATCGGGAAGTTCTCGACGGCTCGCTGGGTCTGGGCGCGCCAGAGGGCGTCGGCGGGGACGCGGACCTCGCCCATGGTGTCGTGCTCGATGCGGTATTCGGTCATGCCCGCACGATAGCGCTGTCCCGCGGCCGCGACCCCGTGAGGATCCAGTAGTGCTCGTCCCGGTCCTGCAGCCGGACGGGGATGCCTCGCGCATCGACCTGCTCGAAGACCCGGCCGAGGGTGTCCAGCAGTGCCGGGGCGCGGTCCATCGACCAGATGCACACGTGACCGTCCGGGCGCAGCCGCTCGGCGCAGACCTGCAGGAAGGGCGACTCGTAGACACCGGAGTTCGTGTCGTGCACGAGGAAGCCGGGACCGTTGTCGACGTCCAGGACGATCGCGTCGAGAGTGGTGGGTGCCTGGTCCGCGACCACCGCGCGTACGTCGTCCAGGACGAGCTCGGTGCGGGGGTCCGCGAGCAGATCGGCTCCCGGCAGCGTCCCGTCACGCATCCAGCCGGCGATCTCGGGCTGCAGCTCGGCGACGACGACCCGGCGTACGTCCGCGGACGCCAGCAGCTCGCGCAGGGTGTGGCCGAGCCCGAGCCCGCCGACGAGGACGTCGGCCGCTCCCAGGTCGAGCACGATGCGGGCCAGCTCCCGCTCGGACGACGTCTCCACGTCGTCCATCACGAAGACCCCGTTGACCCGCAGCTCGGTTGCGCCGTCGTCGCGGCGACGCCAGGTTGCACCGCTCATGCCGCCACGATAACCGCCGTCCTAGGGTGGACCCGTGCCTCATCCCGCCGCCCCGACCTCGCTCATCGGCGCCTGGACCATGTCCCGCACGATCGACGACCGGCTGAAGGCCGAGCAGTCGACGGTCGAGGGCACGACCGAGCTCGCGCTGGGCGCGGACGGCCGGGTCCGCTGGAGCGAGCAGGGCAGCCTGCGAACCGGCGAGCTCGTGCTGGCCGTCAGCCGGGTGCTGTTCGTCGAGCTGCGGGACGGCGAGTGGTTCGTGACGTTCGAGGACGGCCGCGACTTCCACCCGTGGGCGCCGGGCGACGAGGTCGTCCACCCCTGCGCCGCCGACACGTACGTCGGTCGCGTCGAGGTCGTCGACCCCGACCGGTGGACCGTCAGATGGGACGTCACCGGGCCGGTCAAGGACTACACGATGCGCACCACCCTGACCCGCGCCTGAAGGTCATCGGTCAGGCCGCGTAGATCGACACCTCGCTGGCCTTGACCGCGAGGAACACGGGCGTCCCCGGCGCCAGGTCGAGCTCGGCCACGACGGGGGCGGTGACCTCGGCGCTTACCTCGTCGGTCCGCACCCGCACCTGGGAGCCGTGCGGCTCGAGCTCGCGCACCGTGGTCGCGAACACGTTGCGGGGGCTGCCGCCGGGTGCCTCCCGGTGGACGCCGACCGCGCTGGGGCTGAACACCGCGACCGCCGGGGCCCGCTCGGGCACGGGGTCGTCGCCGTGGAGGCCCGCGACCAGCAGTCCGCTGGGAGTGCGCACGCCGCCGTGCTCGACGACGCCGCGGGCCAGGTTGAGCCCCGCGATGCCGGCCGCGAACGTGCTGCGCGGGCGGGTCAGCACGTCCCGCGTCGGCCCGGACTCCACGACGCGGCCGCCCTCCATGACGACCACCCGGTCCGCGAGCAGCAGTGCGTCGAGGACGTCGTGCGTGACGATCACGGCGCTGCGCCCGGCCAGCACCCGCTTGAGCACCTGACGCATCGCCGGCACGACCGTGACGTCGAGGGCGGCCATGGGCTCGTCGAGCAGCAGCAGGCGCGGCTCGGCCGCGAGCGCCCGGGCGATCGCGACGCGCTGGGCCTGTCCTCCGGACAGCTGGGCCGGGCGCCGGTCCGCGAGGTCGGAGGCGTCGACCTCGCCGAGCCAGGTACGTGCGAGGGTGCGCGCCTGCGACCGCGAGCGGCCCACGCTGCGCGGTCCGAACGCGACGTTGTCGAGCACCGTGAGGTGCGGGAACAGCAGCGGGTCCTGGGCCAGCAGCGCGGTGCCGCGGAGGTGGGGCGGTCGCCAGGTGCCCGCGGCGACGTCGAACAGACAGGTCTCGCCCAGTGTTGCTGCGCCCTCGTCGGGGCGCAGGATGCCGGCGATCGCGGCCAGGAGGGTGGACTTGCCGGAGCCGTTGGGGCCGAGCACCGCGACGGTCTCGCCGCTCGCGACGTCCAGGCTCACGCGGACGTCGCGGGCCGCGACGGCGGCATCGAGGTGCAGGCTCACGTCGCCGCGCCCCGTCCACCGCGCACGAGCCCGATCACGAGCACCGCCACGACGACCAGCAGCAGCGACAGGGCGACGGCGGCGTCCGGGTCGCTCTCGCGCTGCAGGTAGATCTCCAGCGGCAAGGTGCGGGTCACGCCCTCGAGGCTGCCCGCGAACGTGATCGTGGCCCCGAACTCGCCCAGCGCCCGCGCGAACGACAGCACCGCACCTGCGGCCAGGCCCGGCAGCACGAGCGGCAGGGTGACCCGCCGCAGCACGGTCGTGGGCCGCGCGCCGAGGGTCGCGGCGACGACCTCGTACTGCTGTCCGGCGGTGCGCAGCGTGCCCTCCAGGCTGACGACCATGAACGGCAGCGACACGAAGGTCTGGGCGATCACGACCGCGGTGGTGGAGAACGCGATCTGCCAGCCGAGGACGTCGAGGGTCTCGCCGAGCAGCCCCTTGCGCCCGAACGTGTAGAGCAGCGCGATGCCGCCCACGACCGGAGGCAGCACCAGTGGCAGCAGCACGATCGAGCGCAGCACCGCCTGCCCGCGGAACGTCGTGCGCGCGAGCACCAGCGCCATCGGCACCCCCAGCAGGAGGCACAGCACGGTGCTCGCGGCGGACGTGCGCAGGCTCAGCCACAGCGCGGCCTGCGACGAGTCCGAGCCGATCAGCGAGAAGAAGCTGCCCCACTCGACCCGGGTCGCGAGGGCCACGAGCGGCAGGACGATGAACAGTGCGCCGGCCGCGGCGGGCACGAGCACCCACCGCGGGACGCCGGAGTGCTGAGACGTCAGGGCCATGTCAGCGCGGACCGAACCCGGCGGCGCGCAGCACGTCCTGGCCCGGTCCGGTCGCGACGAAGTCGACGAAGCTCTGCGCGAGGGCGCTCTCGTCGCTGCGCGACAGACTCGCGATCGGATAGGTGCTCACGACCTCGGCAGACTCGGCGAATGGCACTCCGTCCACGGAGTCGCCCGCGGTCTGGACGTCGGTGACGTAGACCAGGCCCGCGTCGGCCTCGCCCGCGGCGACCTTGCTGAGCACGTCGGTCACCGACTGCTCCTCGCTGACCGGCTCGATGTCGATGCTTGCGATCTTCTCCACGCGGTGCGCCGCCGCTCCGCAGGGGACCGCGGGCGCGCACAGCACGACCTGGACATCTCGACCGGCGAGGTCGGCGAGGGAGCGGATGCCCGCGGGGTTGCCCGGCGGTGTCGCGATCTCGAGCCGGTTGGAGCCGATCGAGTCGAGCACCTCGACCAGGCCGTCGTCCTGGGCGCCGCGCATGGTGCGCTCGTCCGCGGTGGCCAGCACGTCGGCAGGCGCACCCTGCTCGACCTGCGCCACCAGATCGGCCGAGCCGGCGAAGCTGAGCCGCACCGTGACGCCCGGGTTCTCGGCCTCGAACTGCTCGGCGATCTCGCTGAACGAGTCCTTGAGGGACGCCGCCGCGAACACCGTCAGCGTGCGGTCGCCCGCCGCGTCCTCGGAGGAGGAGCCGCACGCCGTCAGGCTCGCGAGCAGCAGGGCGACAGCCGCCGGCCACTTCATGCGGACGTCCCGGGCGACTCGATGATGACGTTGGTCGACTTGATGACGGCCACGGCGACCGACCCGGCCTCGAGGCCGAGCTCGTCGACGGCCTCGCTGCTCATGAGCGACACCACGCGGAACGGGCCGCACTGCATCTCGACCTGCGCCATCACGGTGTCGGCCTTGACCGCCGTCACGAGGCCGACGAACCGGTTGCGGGCCGAGCTCGCGGTGCCGGACGGATCGGCCATCGAGCGGGCCTGGTCCTGCGCGAACGCCGCGAGCTCCTTGCCCTCGATGGCCATGCGGCCGCCCGCATCGGGGACGGACGTCAGCGCTCCGCTGCTGACCCACCGCCGCACGGTGTCGTCGCTGACACCGAGGAACCGGGCAGCGTCCGAGATCCGTATGTGCGCCATGATCCTCACCTTAGGGGATCAGGTGCGGAGGTGCTCAGCCTTCGTGATCCGCAGATGCGGAACCGACGTGCTCGGTCCGGGCACGTTCGATCTCGTCCGCCAGGTAGGGCTGGTGGTACGGGCCGGGTGCGCGCAGGTGATCGATCACGGACTGCACCGTGGCCGGGTCCTTGTCCTGGCTCATCTTGACCTTCGCGGTGAAGCGGTCGACCGGGATCCGCAGCCCGACCGTTCCCTTGGCGGCGCGGGCACCCAGCTCCTGGTCGAGCCACGCGGGGTGCTCGACGTGCTGCTCGAAGTGCGCGGTGAGCTGGGTCAGGACGGCGAGGTTCTCCTCCTCGCCGAGCACCTGGGGCGTGCCGTGGCAGTGCACCGTGCTGAAGTCCCACGTCGGGATCCGGCCCGCCGCGGGCGCGTACCAGCTGGGGGAGATGTAGCCGTGCGGCCCCTGGAAGACCAGCAGCACCTCGCTCTCGCCGAGGCCGTGGAGCTGCTCGTCGGGACGACCCACGTGGGTGACGATCGTGAGGCCGTCGGCGTCCTCGTCGAGCAGCATCGGGTAGTGCGAGGCCACCAGGTCGCCGTCGTGGTGGCTGACGATCATGCCCCACGGGTTCTCGGCGATGATCCGCCGCACGACCTGCTCGTCGTCGGTGGCGTACGCCGGGTTGTGCCTCATCGCGCCTCCTCGGTGCCCGACGCCCTCGCGGCGGTGCGGGCGATCGTCTCGATGTACGTCGAGTAGAGCTGGGCCGGCAGGTCGTGCGCCATTCCGGCGATCTCGATGTGCTCCGCGTTCGGGATCGCGTCGGCCGTCGCCTTGCCGCCGGAGCGGTGCACGAGGGGATCGTTCAGGCCGTGGATCACCGCGACCGGGAGATCGAGCCGCCCCAGGGCCCGGGTGCGGTCGGGCTGGGTCAGCACCGCGAGCATCTGGCGGCGGACCCCGCTCGCCGACCACCCCCGGTCGTACGTCTCGTAGGCGCGCTCGAGATCGGTCTGCTCGTCGGACGGGAACCCGGGGGAGCCGATGACCTTCGAGCCCCTGACGGACCTTGCGGCGTACGAGTCGCGGGTCCGCCCGGGGGAGGAGAGCAGGACCGGCAGCACCTTGGGGTGCTGGAGGCCGACCGTGCGCTTTCCGGTCGTCGACATGATCGAGACCAGCGACAAGGCGCGCTCGGGGTGCTCGATCGCGATCGTCTGCGCGATCATGCCGCCCATCGACACGCCGACCAGGTGGGCCCGGTCGATGCCGAGGTGGTCGAGCACGCCGATGCCGTCGTCGGCCATGTCGCTCAGGGTGTACGGAGGCGTGACCCCCGCGGCACCCGGCAGGTTGGCGAAGGCGCGGACGATGTCGGCGCGGCTGACCGGGTGCTGGCGCAGCTTGGTGGACCGGCCGGTGTCGCGGTTGTCGTAGCGGATCACGAAGAAGCCGCGCTCGGCCAGCTGCTCGCAGAACGGGACCGACCACCACCCCATCGGCCCGCCGAGGCCCATGATGAGCAGGACCGCGGGGTCGTCCGGGCTGCCGAACGTCTCGAAGCAGATGTCGATGCCCGAGGGCAGTGAGGCGAAGAGCTCTCCGGACCGCGTCATCTCACCACGGTGACATATCAGTGTTCGTAGTCGATGGCCGAGTAGGCCTGGAGCTTGCCCAGCTGGTGCTCGCTCGTGATCTTGCGGATCGTGCCGCTGCGCGAGCGCATGACCAGTGACTCGGTGTACGCCTTGCCGGCGCCGTAGCGGACGCCGTTCATGAGCTCGCCGTCCGTGATGCCGGTCGCGACGAAGAAGCAGTCGTCGGCGGTGACGAGGTCATTGGTGTGCAGCACCCGGTCGAGGTCGTGGCCGGCGTCGATCGCGCGCTGGCGCTCGTCGTCGTCGATGGGCCACAGCTTGCCCTGGATCGTGCCGCCGATCGCCTTGATCGCGCACGCCGTGATGATGCCCTCGGGCGTGCCGCCGACGCCGACCAGCAGGTCGACCCCGGTGTCGGGACGCGCGGCGGTGATGCCGCCGGCGACGTCGCCGTCGATGATGAACTTGATGCGGGCGCCCGCGGCGCGGATCTCGTCGACCAGGCCCTGGTGGCGGGGACGGTCGAGGACGCAGACCGTGACGTCGCTGTGGGAGATGCCCTTGGCCTTGGCGACCAGGGCGATGTTCTCGGCGACGGGCAGGCGGATGTCGACGACGTCGGCGGCCTCAGGGCCGGCGATGAGCTTCTCCATGTAGAACACGGCGGACGGGTCGTACATCGAGCCGCGCGGTGCGACGGCCATGACCGACACGGCGTTGGGCAGGCTCTTGGCGGTCAGGGTCGTGCCGTCGATGGGGTCGACCGCGACATCGCACGCCGGACCGGTGCCGTCACCGACCTCCTCGCCGTTGAACAGCATGGGGGCCTCGTCCTTCTCGCCCTCGCCGATCACGACGACACCGCTCATCTGCACGGTGTTGATGAGCGAGCGCATCGCGTTGACCGCGACGCCGTCGGCGCCGTTCTTGTCACCACGGCCGACCCACCGGCCGGCGGCCATCGCTCCTGCCTCGGTCACGCGGACCAGGTCGAGGGCGAGGTTACGGTCAGGCGCCTGGGCGGCGGGCTTGAGGCTGTCCACGGGGTCATCGTAGCGGGCCCGGGCCGTGGGGCAGTCGCGTGTGCAGTCCGTGGACGACGAGGTGGACCGGCCCCGTAGGGTGGACGCGCCGACGTCGCGAAAGGATGCCGATGAGCTCGACCGGTTCCTCCCGGGGCAATCCCGCAATGGGTGACATCCTGCGCTCCGTCGCAGTGCTCGGACTCATCGTGCTGGCGCTCTGGGCGTTCGGCAAGATCCTGTTCACCAACGACACCGCGAAGACGATCGACCCGATCGACTACGCCAAGGTCGTCGAGCAGGCCCGCCCGGTCGCGTCCTTCCCGCTGCTCGCGCCCACGTCGCTGCCGCGCGGCTGGGAGGCCAGGACCGCCCGCTTCGACCCGGAGGCGTGGCACCTCGGCGTCTTCACCGACTCCGGCGACTACATCGGCTTGGAGCAGATCAAGGTCAGTGCCGATCGTGCGGTCGACCGTTTCGCCGAGGGCAGCAAGCCCGCGGGCAAGGCCGAGGTCGACGGGCAGGAGTGGTCGGTCCGCTCGGGCCCCAAGGGCCGGTGGATCTACGTCCGCGCCGAGGACGGCGTGACGACTCTGGTCAACAGCTCGGCCTCGCGCAAGGTCGTCGAGCGCTACATCTCCTCGCTGTCGACGTCCTGATCGCCCGAGCGCGAGGCGGCCGCCAGCCGGGCCTTCGCGCCGTCGAGCCAGGTCTGGCAGATCGCCGCGAGCTGCTCGCCGCGCTCCCACAGGGCAAGTGACTCGTCCAGGCTCGTGCCGCCGGCCTCGAGCCGCTGCACGACGGCGATCAGCTCGTCGCGAGCCTGCTCGTAGGGGATCTCCGGAGTGGTCTCAGTCATCGTCGGGCTCCTCTGGGGGCAGGGGGATGTCGGCAGGATGGGCGGGCAGTGCGGCCACGGTGCGGGCGCGGATCGTGCCGTCGGCGACACGGACCGTGAGCTCGGTGCCGTCGGGGACCTGCTCGATCGACGTGATCACCGCGCCGTCGGCGAGCTGCGCCACCGCGTAGCCCCGCTGGAGGGTGGCGAGCGGGGACAGCCCTCGCACCCGGGCCAGGTGGTGGCCGATCTCGTCGCCGGCACGGTCCAGGCGGTGCCCGAGTGAGCGACGGGCGCGGTCACGGACGTCGTGGAGCCGGACCTCCTCGGCCTCGACGAGCGTCGCGGGACGGGCGAGGACGGGGCGCGAGCGCAGATCCGCCAGGCCGCGCTGCTCGCGATCGACCCGCGAGCGTACGGCCAGCAGCGCCCGCTCGCGCATGGCCGCGACCCCGGCGAGCTCTTCGCGGACGTCGGGCACGATGCGCTTGGCGGCGTCGGTCGGCGTGGACGCCCGCAGGTCGGCGACCAGGTCGAGGATCGGGGTGTCCGGCTCGTGGCCGATCGCGCTGACGACGGGGACCGTGCAGGCGTGGACGGCCCGGATCAGCCCCTCGTCCGAGAACGGGAGGAGATCCTCGATCGAGCCGCCACCGCGGGCGATCACGATCAGGTCGACCGAGGCGTCCGCCGACAGCTCGGCCAGCGCCCGCATCACGTCGCGCGCCGAGTCGTTGCCCTGCATCAGGGCGTGCCGGACCACGAAGCGCACGTCGGCCCAGCGCAGCTGGGCGTTCTGCAGGACGTCGCGCTCGGCGGCGGAGTTCTTGCCCGTGATCAGGCCGATGCCGCGCGGCAGGACCGGCAGGGGCTTCTTGAGCCGCGGGTCGAACAGTCCCTCGGCCGCGAGCAGCTGCTTGCGACGTTCGAGCTGGGCCAGCAGCTCGCCCTCGCCCTGGGGCCGGATCTCCCGCAGCTCGAGGGCGAGGCTGCCGCGCGGGGCGTAGAAGCTCGGCTTGGCGTGCACGACGACGCGCGAGCCCTCGGTGATGGGGGCGTGCGAGGCATCGAGCACGCTCGCGTGGCACTTGGCCTCGATCGAGACCTTGGCCTGCAGGTCGCGCAGCGTCAGGAAGCACATCCCCTGGCGCCGTGTGAGCGAGGCGATCTCGGCCTCGATCCACACGGCGCCCAGGCGGTCGACGTAGCCGGCCAGGAGCTGGGAGATCTGCCGCAGCGGTGCAGGGGTCTCCGCGCTCGTCTCCAGGGCCATGCGATCACCCTAGAGGTGGGGTCGGACTAGCCGTGCGTGCCGGCGATGGTCGTCTTGACGGCCTTGTTGGTGCTGGTCATCTTGAGACCGCCGCCGGGGCGGACCACGACGTAGCCCTGCGACCAGATCTTGTGCTTGCCGACCGGGACGCCGGTGCGCTGGGCCTCCCACATCTTGCCGCCGCCGGCGTAGATGGCCGAGTGGTACGCGCTGCCGCCGCGGCGGAACACGAGGATGTCGCCGGGCTTCTTCTTGCCCTTGGCGATCCGCTTGCCCTTGAGCTGGGCGCCGGACGTGCGGCCGATCTTCTTGCCGGCCTTCTTGTAGACGTACTGGACGTAGCCCGAGCAGTCGAAGGCGCGGGGGCCGGCGCCGCCCCACTTGTAGGGCTTGCCCTTGAGCTTGGCCGCCTGCTTGAGGACGGTGTCTGCGCGGGTCGTGGTGGTGGTCTTGGCGTTTGCGGTGCCCGTCAGGCCGGTCAGGACGACGACGAGGGCGGTGAACAGGGTCGCGAGGACACGTGTGTACGTGCGCATAGGGGTTCCTTCGTGCACGCCTGTGAAAGATGACCTGTCGGGTTCAGGCGCGAAGGATGCCTGTCGGATCGATACCGATTAACCCCAAGGCTCCGGTGGGAGCCGTCGTGCTGGGTCTTCCATGCCCGTCTCGTGTGTTGACTCCTGCGGACGTGACGGGCCTCGGCGCGTACGCAGTGCCGCCCCGGTGGAGGCAACCGGACCGACATTACAGGCCGAATCAACCTCGTGCGCCCCGAATGAGGTGTGAGGACCATCGCGTCGGGCCCGGGCGCATTGCGTGTCACCTAGGATGAAGGCATGTCTTCCCAGGTCTCCCTTGGCATGCCCCCGGTCGGTGGCAGCGTGCTGCTCGCCGATCCCCGTGGCTACTGCGCGGGCGTCGATCGCGCGGTCATCACGGTCGAGAAGGCACTGGACCTCTACGGTGCGCCGGTCTACGTGCGCAAGCAGATCGTGCACAACAAGCACGTGGTCAACAACCTCGCGGCCCGTGGCGCGATCTTCGTCGAGGAGCTCGACGAGGTGCCCGAGGGAGCCACGGTCGTGTTCTCCGCGCACGGCGTCTCGCCCATGGTCCACGCCGAGGCGGCCGAGCGTCAGCTCAAGACGATCGACGCGACCTGCCCGCTGGTCACCAAGGTGCACCACGAGGCCAGGCGGTTCGCGAGCGACGGCTACCAGATCCTGCTGATCGGCCACGAGGGTCACGAGGAGGTCGAGGGCACCGCGGGCGAGGCTCCCGAGCACATCACGCTCGTGCAGACCCCCGACGACGTCGACCACATCGAGTTCCCGCCCGGCACCCGCCTGTCGTGGCTCTCGCAGACCACTCTCAGCGTCGACGAGACGATGGAGACGGTCAGCCGGCTGCGCGCGAAGTTCCCGCAGCTGGAGGATCCGCCGTCCGACGACATCTGCTACGCCACGCAGAACCGGCAGGTCGCGGTCAAGGAGATCGCCAAGAACGCCGATCTGGTGATCGTGGTCGGCTCGGCCAACTCCTCCAACTCGGTGCGTCTCGTCGAGGTCGCGCTGGAGGCCGGTGCGAAGGCGTCCTACCGCATCGACGACATCTCCGAGATCGACGAGGCCTGGCTCGACGGCGTCCAGACGGTCGGCGTGACCTCGGGAGCGTCCGTGCCGGACGATCTCGTGCAGGAGGTGCTGGGCTATCTCGCCGATCACGGCCACCCGGACGCCGACGCCGTGCGCACCGCCGACGAGAGCCTGATCTTCGCCCTGCCGCCCGAGCTCCGCAAGGACATGAGGGCCGCAGGCGTCCCCTACAAGTAGCCAGCCCACCAGCCCCCCAGCCCAGATTTGCGGAGTCCTGCACGCTTTCGCGGGCGAAAACAGTGCAGAACCCCGCAAATTTGGGCTGGGGGCGGGCTGGGGCTGGGACTGGGGCTACCTACCGCCCGGGGCGTACGACCTGGGCGCTGCCGCCGCCTCGGCGCTTGGGCTCGGCGGCCGCGATGAAACGGCCGCTCCTGTCCACCTCGATCGTCGCCGCGGCGCCGATCTCCGCAGCGGACGTGAACTGGTCGCCCGACGGCACGAGCCGCTGCCCGTACGGTGCGAGCGCGTCCTCGTAGGCCGCGATGAACTCCGGCTCGGCGGGGGTCGTGGCGGCGTTGCGCTGGGACGCACGCGGGGCCGCGACGGCCTGGGGCAGGGTCATGCCCAGGTCGATCCGGTTGAGCAGGATCTGCAGGACTGTGGTGATGATCGTGGCGCCGCCGGGTGAGCCGACGACGTACTTCACCTTGCCGTCCTTGAGCACGATCGTCGGCGCCATCGAGGAGCGCGGACGCTTGCCGGGGGCGATGCGGTTGGGGTCCTTCGGGTCGTACGCCGCGGTGAAGTCGGTCAGCTCGTTGTTGAGCAGGAAGCCGCGCCCCGGCACCGTCATCGCCGAGCCACCGGTCTGCTCGATTGTGAGCGTGTAGGCCGCCGCATTGCCCCAGCGGTCCACGACCGACAGGTGGGTGGTCGAGACGTTCTCGGTGTCGGGCTTCTCCGCGGCCGCCCGCGTCGCGCAGCCCCTGCCGTCCAGCGAGCCCGCCGCGACCGGCTTCGGCGCGGCCTGGGTCGGGTCGATCGTGCAGTCGCGCGAGTCGGCGAAGCGCTGGCTCAGCAGCGTCCGGGTCGGCACGTCGACGAACGCTGGATCTCCGACGTACGCGTTGCGGTCGGCGAACGCCCGCGCGGACGCCTCGAGATACAGGTGCAGGCTGCGGGCGGTGCGCGTCCCTCCACCGAGGCGGTGGTTCTCCAGGATGTTGAGCGCCTCGCCCACCGAGGTGCCGCCCGACGAGGACGGCGCCATGCCGTAGACCGACAGGCCGCGGTAGGAGACCTTGGTCGGGTCCTGCTTCCTGACCCGGTACGTCGCGAGGTCCCGGGTCGTCATCGAGCCGGCGGGTGCGGGCAGTGCGGAGGCGGGGTCCTTGCGCGGGTGCCGCACGACGTCCGCGATCTCGGCGGCCAGCGTGCCCCGGTAGAACGCGTCGGGTCCCCGGCTCGCGATGCGGGACAGCGTGCGGGCCAGGTCGGGGTTGCGGAACCGGGTGCCGACCTTTGGCGCGTCCCCGCCGGGCAGGAACAGCTCGGCCGTGTCGGGGAAGGCCGCGAACCGGGTCTTGTTGTCCAGGGTCTGGTTGCGGAAGGTGTCGTCGACGACGAAGCCCTTGCGAGCGAGCTCGATCGAGGGCGCCAGCGTGCGGGCGAGGGAGCGGGTGCCGAAGCGGTCGAGGGCGGACTTCCACGTCGCGACCGTCCCGGGGACGCCGACGGCCACGCCGGACGACACGAGGTCGGGCGTGAACGTGTAGGGCTTGCCCGTCGCGGGGTCGACGAACGCGTCGGGCTTGATGCCCGCCGGTGCGGTCTCGCGCCCGTCGATCGTGCTGACCTTCTTGCGCTTGGCGTCGTAGTAGACGAAGTAGCCGCCTCCGCCGATGCCCGCGCTGTACGGCTCGGCGACGCCGAGCGCGGATGCCATCGCGACGGCGGCGTCGGCGGCGTTGCCGCCCTTGCGCAGCACCTCGACACCGATGCGGCTGGCATTGGCGTCGACCGAGCTGACGGCGCCCCCTCGGCCGTACGCGGTGGCGCCCGACGAGGGCGCGGACGGTGTCGCGCCGGCGTCCTGCGGGGCGACGCCCACCAGGGCGGCCCCCACGGCCGCGGCAGCGGCGACGGCGACGATCGGACGGCTACGACGTACGAGAACGGTCATGGCTGGCTTCCCCCCGGAAGTGGTGACGTCCTCACACCGTACGACTGCCGGGCCGACCGCGCGAGCCCGCGGAGATCGTTGCCGGCTGAGACAATGTCGAGGTGGACACTGCCTTCACCCTCGTAACATTGCTGGCCACCGTCGTCGCGGTGAGCGCGCTCGCCGGCAAGTACGGACTGTCCGCCCCCTTGGTCTTGATCGTGGTCGGCATCGCGGGCTCGTACATCTCGGTGTTCCCGGACTATCGGCTCACGCCGGAGATCGTGCTGGTGGGCCTGCTCCCGCCGTTGCTGTACGCCGCGGCCATCCGGACGTCGCTGATCGACTTCGAGGCCAATCTTAGACCCATCGCGCTGCTCAGCGTCGGCCTGGTGCTCTTCACGACGGTCGTCGTCGGATTCCTGGTCTCGGCGCTGCTCCACATCCCGTTGGCGGCGGGATTCGCGCTGGGGGCGGTCGTGGCGCCGCCGGACGCCGTGGCCGCGACCGCGATCGCGCGCCGGATCGGACTGCCGCGACGGGTCGTGACGATCCTCGAGGGCGAGAGCCTGGTCAACGACGCGACCGCGATCGTCACGCTGCGCACGTCGATCGCGGCGATCTCGGGGTCGGTCAGCGCCTGGCAAGTGGGTGCGGGCTTCGTGGTCTCGGCGGTCGGCGGGGTGGCGATCGGTCTCGCGGTGGCCATGGTCGTGGGCCGCATCCGCCGCCACATCCAGGACGAGGTCACCGACGTGGCGGTGTCGCTGCTGACTCCCTGGATCGCGTACCTGCCGGCCGAGGAGATCCACGTCCCCGGTCTCGACTCCCAGCCGTCGGGCGTGCTCGCGGTCGTCGTCGCGGGCATCATCCTCGGTCACAAGTCGCCGATCATCCAGTCCGGCGCTTCGCGGCTGTTCGAGCGGACCAACTGGGCCACGATCTCGTACGTCCTGGAGAACTCGGTCTTCTTGCTGATCGGCCTGCAGATCCGCACGATCGTCGACGACGCCCGCGGCTCCGACCTGTCCGCCACCCGGATCACGCTGTCGTGCATCGCGGTGCTGGTCACGGTGATCGTGGTGCGGATGGTCTGGGTGTTCCCCGCGACGTACCTGCCCCGGCTCATCCCCAGCGTGGCCGAGAACGAGCAGCGGCCCACGCCGCAGTCGGCGTTCCTCGTGGCATGGACCGGCATGCGCGGCGTGGTGACGCTCGCTGCGGTGTTCCTGCTGCCCGAGGACACCCCGCAGCGCGAGGTGCTGGTGCTGATGGCGTTCGTCGTCACGGTCGGCACCCTGATGATCCAGGGGCTGAGCGTCCCGTGGCTGGTGCGCCGGCTCAGGGTGCCCGGGCCCGATCGGCACGAGGACCACCTGCAGGAGGCGGCCATCTTCCAGGCGGTGACCGACGCGGGCATGGAGTACCTCGACAAGGAGGTCGAGGGGACGGTGCCCGAGCCGGTCATGGACCGGCTGCGCTCGCGGGCTACCGATCGCACCAACGCGGTGTGGGAGCGGCTGGGCGGCATCGAGACGCCGAGTGCGCAGTACTCCCGGCTGCGCGCCGAGATGCTGCGGCGCGAGCGTCAGGAGCTGCTGCGGATCCGTGCGTTGGGCACCGTCGACCAGTCCGTGCTGACCCGCATCATGAACGCGCTGGACGTCGAGGAGTCGATCCTCGACCGGCTGTCCGAGGGCGAGACGACGGCGGACCGCGACACCGACCTGCGTCCCACGTACGACCCGAACGGGGCGTGCGAGCACCTGGCCGTCGCGTGCGTGGTGCCGGACCCGGTCACTCCGCAGGGGTGCGAGGAGTGCCTGCGTGACGGCCTCGACTGGGTGCACCTGCGGCTCTGCATGGGGTGCGGCCACGTGGGGTGCTGCGACTCCTCGCACGGGCACGCCACCGCCCACTTCGAGCAGACCGGTCACCCCGTGATGCGCAGCTTCGAGCCCGGTGAGGCCTGGCGTTGGTGCTTCCTCGACGAGGCGACGGGCTGACCGCTCCGTCCCTCCCGCCCAGATTTGCGGAGTCCTGCACGTTTCCGCGCGCGGATTCCGTGCAGGACTCCGCAAATCTGGGCTGGGGGGTCAGCGCTCGGGGGCGCCGATGATGCGCAGGGCGATCAGGACCAGCGCCAGCCCGTGGCCGATCACGAGCGTCAGTCCGTGGTCGATCGTGCCCGCGATGAGCCGCGCGATCGTGCCGGCGTCCTCGGCCATGCCGTTGACCTGGATCGCGTCGGGGGCGAACAGGCAGACCGCGAGCAGGCTGGCGATCAGCAGCACAGGAGGCAGGACGCCGGTCGGGAACAACCCCCGGACGTCCACGCTGAGCGGCGCGGTGACGACGACCAGGACGAAGCCCACCGAGTAGAGGGGGCCGAGCCGGCCGTCCATCAGGTCGAGCAGGACGATCGCGGCCATCGCCACGCAGGACGCGACGAGGACCTGGCCGGCACTCAAGTCGTACCGGGCCACACGTGCTGGTGTGCGGGACACCGCCTGCGTCATGGCTAAGACGTTAGTTCATCGACCAGCTCAGGAGCGGTCAATGAACGGGGTGTCGACTCAACGAGCCTGGGGGACTCGACGGGCGTGGTGGACACGTGCAACGCGTTGAAACGCCGGGCCGTGACGAGGAAGCGCGACTCGATCGAGCTCACCGCGTCGTTGTACGACCGGACCGTCGACTCCAGCGAGCGGCCGAGCTTGTCGACGTGGCCGGCGACCGTGCCGATGCGCTCGTACATCTCGCGGGCGATCGTCTGGATTTCCCGGGCATTGGCTGCGAGCTGCTCCTGCGTCCACGCGTACGCCACGGTGCGCAGCAGCGCGATGAGCGTCGTGGGCGTCGCGAGGACGACCTTCTTCGCCGAGGCGTACTCGAGCAGGGTCGGCTCGGCCTCGAGCGCCGCGGACAGGATCGACTCCCCGGGCACGAACAGCACGACGAACTCGGGGGCCTGGTCGAACTGTGACCAGTAGGACTTGGCCGCGAGCTGGTCGATGTGGGTGCGCACCTGCCGGACGTGACGGCGTAGCTGAGCGGCGCTCTCCTCGTCGGTCTCGGACTGGACGGCGTCGAGATAGGCGTCGAGCGGGACCTTGGAGTCGACCACGACGCGCTTGCCGCCGGCGAGGCGTACGACCATGTCGGGGCGCAGGATCGAGTCGCCGTCGCTCACGCTGACCTGCAGGTCGAAGTCGCAGCGCTCGAGCATGCCCGCGAGCTCGGCGGTGCGCTTGAGGTGCATCTCGCCCCAGCGGCCGCGCACCTGCGGTCGGCGCAGCGCGGTGGCGAGCGACGCGGTCTCCTTGCGCAGCGAGTCGCTGGTCAGGCGGACGGCGTCGACCTGCTCGCGCAGCTGGGTGTGCCACTCGATGCGGCTCGCCTCGAGCTGGCGCAGCCGCTCGCCGAAGCGATCAAGGCTCTCCTTGACCGGCTCGACGGCCTGCGCGGTGGCGGCCGTGGACAGGCTCAGGTCGTGGGCCGAGGCACTCGGCGCGCGCCGGCCACCGAGCAGATAACCGATCGCAAGCCCGGCCACCAGCGCGAGGAGGGCGGTGAGAAGGAGGGGGAAGACGTCCATGCAAGAACAATGACCGCCCCCACCGACAAATCAGCCCCCCATCCGCGAGGGTCAGCCCTCGGAGCCGCCGGCGACCTCGTAGCTCCAGACCTCGCTGTGGGTCGAGACCGGCTTGGGGGCGTCGCCGCCGGCCCGCTCGGCTGCGGTCCGGTGGCCCTCGGCGAACGACGGCGAGCTGATCCAGGCCTGGAAGTCGTCCTCGCTGGCCCAGCGCGTCAGCACGAGCCACTGCGTACGTTCGTCAGTGGGCTTGAGCAGCTCGAAGCCCTCGAACCCCTGCGCGCCGTCGACGGCACCTGCCCGAGCAGCGAAGCGATGGGCGAGCTCGTCGCCGGATCCGGCGGGGACGGTGATGGCGTTGATCTTGATGACGGTCATGCTTGGCAGCGTAGCCCGGGCTCCGCGCCGGCCACCTGGTTCGAGGGCTGGCTGGTCGCCGTCCCGGTGGTTAGAGTGACGGGCAATCGGGGCCCATCGGGGGGTCCGCCGACAGCGGCGAGGAGCTCGGCGTGGGCAGACAGCGACGACACCGTGGCGTCCTGATCCTCCTGCTGCTGGCCGGTTGGTTGTTGACGGCATGCGGAGAGGACGAGGACTCGACGATGAAGAACACGGCGGATCGACCGTCCATGGAGACGGTCATCGACGACTACACGCAGATGCGCACCGAGATGGTGGCCGCGGTCGATGCGATCGCCGGCGCCGGTGCCTGGGGGAATTCGTCGTCGATCAAGGAGCTGTCGCGCAGCGGGTGCCGTAACGGCGAGGACCCGGACGGGGAGCGCGCCAACCTGCCGAACTACACCCGGAAGGGGCCGCTGACCGGTGACGATCGCGACGCGATCATGGAGGCGGTGTGGAAGGTCGGACGCGCGCACGGCTTCGACGAGGTCGGCACGATCGTCGACCGGCCCGACGACTGGGAGATCTACGGTGAGGACCCCAACGGCGGGCGGTACGTCGTCGGGAGCTCGGCCAACACGGTGATCAGCATCGGCACCGGATGCCACCGCTGGGACACGCAGCCCGCACCGGCGCCGGCTCCGTCGGGAATTCCCGACCACGCCAAGAAGGACAAGGGCTGATCTCGGCGCCATGGGGGACATCGAGGTCGTGACCGCCGAGCTGCGCACCGCCGCTGGCAAGGTGGGGGAGGCAGTAGAGAGCGTCGGTGCAGTGACGCCCGGGACCGCGGTCGGGCGCATCAGCACCGCCCTGCCCGGCAGCGACTCCGCCAGCGCGGCGCGCACCTGCTCGACGTCGTGGACGAGGCGGCTCGAGGACTGGGTCACCGCCGCTGAGGCGCAGAAGTCACGCCTCGCGAGCAGCGCCGAGAACTACGACGGCGCGGACGCCGCGGCGTACAACCGGATGACCCGCCTGCTGAGGCTCCAATGACCACGATCGCGGCGGTCCTGTCCTGGAAGCCGGACCAGCTGTCCGGCGTGGTCGACGACCTGGTCGCGTGCCGCCGCACCCTGGTCGACCTGCAGGACGAGCTCGATGGTGGCAAGCCGCCGACCTCATGGATCTCCGAGGCCGCTGCCCTCGCCCGCCCGGCGCACCAGCGTCTCGGGGACGACCTGGCCGACACGGTCGCCGAGATCAGCTCGGTGCTGACCTCCGTCGACACCGAGGGGCAGACCCTCGTGCTGGCGTGTCAGCAGCTCAGTGACGCGGTGCAGCACGCTCGGTCCAACGGGTTCAGCGTCGACACGACGACCGGTGCCGTGGTCGACATGCGCAGCACCGAGGGGCAGACCGAGACCGAGGCGGCCGACCGGCAGGCCGTCTGCAACGAGATGGTCGACCGGATCGAGCAGGCGCTGCGCAATGCGGTCAACGCCGACGAGCAGATGGCCGCAGTCCTCAGCTCCGCGGCGACCGGGCTCGACGTCGGCGGCGATCTGTCGGACGCGTCGGACACCGGCGCCGGCCAGGGCCGCAGCGACCTGCTGCCTCCGCCCGAGGGCGGTGCCGCGGACCAGAACGCCTGGTGGAACGGGCTGACGGAGGCCGAGCAGCTCACCGTCATCGCCGACAACCCGCGATGGGTCGGCAACTCCGACGGCATCCCGGCGTGGGCACGCGACCAGGCCAACCGCAACCTGATCGACGACTACCGCTCCGAGCTGCAGGACGAGGCCGACCGGCTGCAGGACAATCTCGACGACAACCGGTTCGGCGGCACGTTCACGAACGACGACGCGCGCCTGGAGGACGTCAAGAACAAGCTCAAGGCACTCGACGAGATCGACGACACGCTTGCGATGGGCAATCGGCAGCTCCTGCTGCTCGACCCCTACAGCGGTGAGCAGCTCCACGCAGCGGTGGCGATCGGCGACGTCGACACCGCCGATCACGTCGCGGCGTTCACGCCCGGGCTCACCAGCACCGTCCAGGACAGCCTGGGCGACTACGACTCCCACATGGCAGAGCTGCAACGCCTGTCCGAGGCGGAGGCCTCCCGCGCCGGTGGTGACGACGGATCCGTGGCCACGGTGACGTGGATCGGCTACGACGCGCCGCAGATGGGGATGGATCTGGTCAACCCGGGTCGCAGCGTGCTGAACGACGACCTGGCCCAGGCCGGGGCGGGCGATCTGAACGACTTCTACAACGGTATCGACGCATCCCGCGACGACGACCCGCACCTGACGGCGCTGGGGCACTCGTACGGCTCGCTGACGACAGGGCTGGCCCTGCAGCAGCAGAACGGCGTCGACGACATGGTCATCTTCGGGTCGCCGGGGCTCGGGACGAGTGACATCGGCGACATCGACGTTCCGGACGACCACTCGTTCCGCATCGAGGCCAAGAACGACGCGGTCGCGGACGGGGGAGTGTTCGGCATCGACCCCAGCCACATGGACGGCATGACGGGTCTGTCGGCCAAGGACGCCGAGCTCGGCGGTGAGGAGTTCGAGGCCTCGGGCGGGCACAGCGAGTACCTCAACGGCGACACCACGAGCCAGCACAACATGGCTGCGGTGATCTCCGGCAACTCCGACCGCATCGTCTACGACGACGGTCGCGGAGCCGGTGACGTGCTGAGCTGGCCCGTACCGGGCACCTACTGACCGTGGACACGATCACCACCGAGCGCCTCCACCTGCGTCCGTTCACGTCCGACGACGCCCCCGCGCTGTTCGGGATGTTCTCCCTGCCGGAGGTCGCACGCTGGAGCGGCACGGGCACCCCGATGCAGGACGTCTCCGAGGCGTACGCCCGCATCGAACGTGCCGGACAGCGCGCCGGAACCCATCCGGCGGCGTCCCTGTTCGCGACCGAGCGGCGCGACACGGGCGCGTTCATCGGCATGACCCTGCTCGTCCCGATCCCGGCCAGCGGGGGAGCGGACCGCCACGAGCACGAGATCGGCTGGCACCTGCACCCCGACGCCTGGGGCCACGGGTACGCGACCGAGGCGGGTGCGGCCCTGGTGGAGCGGGCATTCGAGGCGGGCATGCCGCGCGTGTACGCCGTGACGGACGTCGAGAACGTCCGCTCGCAGGCCGTCTGCCGGCGCCTGGGCATGACCGATCTCGGCCTGACGTCCGACTGGTACGACCAGGAGCTCCGGGCGTTTGGCCTCGACCACCCGTGAGCACGTAGGATCGTCCCTTGTGGCTCTCAGCATCGGCATCGTCGGACTCCCCAACGCGGGCAAGTCGACCCTCTTCAACGCACTGACCAAGAACGACGTCCTCGCGGCGAACTACCCGTTCGCGACGATCGAGCCGAACGTCGGCGTGGTCGGCGTCCCCGATCACCGGCTGGCCAAGCTCGCCGAGATCTTCGGGTCGGAGAAGATCCTCCCCGCGACGGTGCAGTTCGTCGACATCGCGGGCATCGTCCGCGGCGCCAGCGAGGGCGAGGGGATGGGCAACAAGTTCCTGTCCCACATCCGTGAGTCCGATGCGATCTGCCAGGTCACCCGCGTGTTCCGCGACGAGGACGTCACCCACGTCGACGGCGACGTGAACCCGGCCAACGACATCGAGACGATCTCGATCGAGCTCGCCCTGGCCGACCTGCAGACGATCGACAACGCCCTGCCGCGCCTGGACAAGGAGTCGCGCAAGGACAAGTCGCTCGTCGCGCCGTTCGAGGAGGCCAAGAAGGCCAAGGAGGCGCTCGAGGCCGGCACCGGCGTGCTCAAGGCCGGGCTCGACCTCGACCTGCTGCGCGACCTGCACCTGATGACGGCGAAGCGCTTCATCTACGTCTTCAACTGCGACGCGGGGGAGCTCAAGGACGAGGCGCTCAAGCAGAAGATGCGTGACCTCGTCGCCCCGTCCGAGGCCATCTTCCTCGACGCCAAGGCCGAGGCCGAGCTGGTCGAGCTGGGCGACGACGAGGAGGCCGAGCAGATGCGCGCCGAGATGCTCGCCGACATGGGCGTCGAGGAGCCGGGCCTGGACGCACTCGCGCGGGTCGGCTTCGAGACGCTCGGCCTGCAGACGTACCTGACGGCCGGCCCCAAGGAGTCGCGCGCCTGGACGATCCCCAAGGGCGCCACCGCTCCGCAGGCCGCCGGCGTCATCCACACCGACTTCGAGCGCGGCTTCATCAAGGCCGAGATCGTCTCGTTCGACGACCTGGTCGAGGCCGGATCGATGGCTGCCGCCAAGAGCGCCGGCAAGGTGCGCATGGAGGGCAAGGAGTACGTCATGGCCGACGGCGACGTCGTGGAGTTCCGCTTCAACGTCTGATTTGACGCTGGAAGCGGCGATCAGTCTTGGGTACGCTGAACGTGGTGGTTCGCGCCACCGACAGCACTTCCAGGTGAAGAACGCCTGAATCTTCGCGGAGAGGCCTGAGCAGCTCGGGACACGTCCGGTTGGGGTGCGGCGCATCACGCGCCGACTTCATGCGCCGATGCTCGACATCGGTTGACGAGAGGACATGCGATGTCATCGAAGGACGAGAAGAACCTCACGCAGGTGATGGAAAAGATCGCGAAGATCGACGAGCCGCGGCGGTCGATCATGCGGCGGGTGCACGACATCATCGTGACCGAGGCGCCCGATCTGAAACCGCGGATCTGGTACGGAATGCCGGCCTATGCGCTTTCGGCGAGCACGCCAGCATTGGTGACGCTGCGTAGCGACGAACGCCTGAATCTCGCCATCACCGAGAAGGCTGATTTCCGGGCCGCTGGTGGCGTGGACGGCGCTCTGATGCCGGCTGCCTGGTACTTCGAGACCTTGGACGTTGACACCGAGAAGCGTATCGCCGAAATCGTCGGCGCCGTGGTCTCATAACCGTCGAGTGCCCTGCCGGGCGACGGGCCTCGCTGGAGGCGTTGTTTCGTGGCGGGTCGTCGTGGAGTTCCGCTTCAACGTCTGATCACGTCTGATTGGATGGCCCCGTGGGTGAGCAATCGGCCGAAGATCTCGGACCGGATTTCGACGGGATTCGGATCGGTCGACCTGCCGCGGGCGCGCTGCTGCGCGCCGGGTATCTCAGCCTCCGAGACCTTCCCGAGGACCTAGCCGGGCTGGTCCACCTGCACGGCGTCGGACCGAAGGCAGTCAGCCTTCTCCGGGCTGCGCGGGAGGAGTGAGCCTCCGCGGACGACCTGCCAGATTCGTCTGAATCGGCTCGCCATCACTCGGTGGCCGGCATGCGGGCGTCGAGCCCTTGTAGCCAGGACTGCCAGGCCGGCTCCTCGCGTCGCACGTAGTCAGCGGCGGCTGGGGAGAACAGGTACGCCCGGACGCCCGCGGCCGCCTTGCCGTCCCCCTCGGGGTACGCGAAGACGCTCAGCATCCCGGGCACCGGCTCCGTCAGTCGGACCAGGGTCTGCCGCTCGCCGACCCGCTCGACCGTGCCGGTCGCGCCGCGTACGTCGACCGCCGCGCCCTCACCGCCCAGGCCGAGCGTCTCGTGCATCGTCGACCACAGTGCCTCCGCCTCGCCGGGCAGGGACGCGGTCGCCTCGAGCTGGCTGGCCTCCTGGCCGGGGAAGTGCGACAGGTAGATCCGCAGGTTGTCGAAGAACGGCTTCCAGTTGGTGCCCATCTCCTCCCAGAACTCCGGCTCCCACTCGGCGCCGGTGCCGAAGCCGCTGCTGGTGACGCGCACGACGCAGGAGCCGCCGGACTGTGCCTCGACGAGGAACTCCGACGTGAGGGCGCTGAGGGCGTCGGGGTCGGTGCCCATGAGGGCGGCCCAGTCCTCCTCGTAGGCAAGGCGGTGCGGCGGGTCCCAGCCGGTCACCCGGCCGTCCGAGCCCATCTCGGGGCCCATCGAGAAGTGCAAGGAGCCCCCCTCGCGCTCCTCCATCCGGGTGGGCAGGAACCAGGCGCTCATGCCCTTGGCGGTGGCGATGGCCTGCCACACCTGTTCGGGCGTGCCGGGGACCTCGACGCTGAATTCCAAGCGGTACGGGACGTTCGGGGTGGTGCTCATGTGCTCTCCTCGGGAAGGGGGTGGGCGGCGACGAGCAACCGGTGGGGACGTCCGTCGTCATGGTGGTAGCGCGCGGCCAGGTCGAGCACCGCGGCGGTCAGGTCGTCTGCGAAGGCGGCACGGTCGGCGGCCGAGCGGAAGCCGATCTGGGTGTCGATGGTGAGCGTCGGCAGACGCTTGCCCGACGTGCCGGCCCGTCGTGCCAGAGCGCCGACCTCGCGCACGAGGCGGCCGGCCAGCGCGACGAGGTAGCCCGCCGAGAGGTGATCGTCGTTGGCGCTCGGATCGGCTGCGGCCGCGCTGACGGCGGCAGGTGACACGACGTACGACGCCGCAGAAGCCTGAAGCACCCGCTCGACGATGCCTCCGTGCCGGCGTTCCTCGGCCAGCTGAACGAGACCTTGAGCCTCCAGCGCCTTCAGGTGGTAGTTCACCTTCTGGCGCGCGATCCCGACTCGGGCGGAGAGGCCGGCGGCGGACGCCGGTTCGGCCAGCTCGGCGAGGAGCCGCGCCCGGACCGGGTCAAGTGCGGCGGCGGCTGCCTCCGCGCTCTCGATGACTTCGATGTCGTACATAGTGCGACTGTGCGCTTGACAAGAATAATTGTCAAGGGTTCCTCAGGCTGGCAGGTCGTACGGGGGTCAGAAGGATCGTGAGGAGTGATGTTCCGATTCAACGTCTGAATCGGCGCGTCACCTTCGCGAGCAGGCGCGGGAGGCGAGTCTTGCAGGGGACGCCCGCCTGGAAGCGGAGCACGGCGTCGAGCACGGTGGCCAGCGAAGCCGACTCGAACCCGGGGAGACCGACTCGCTCGCCGCCCATCTGCCTGATGGCGTCCTTGAGGTGCTGCTCGAGCTCGGTCGGGGCTGGTGTGGCACCTTCTGCGATCACCAGGTCGACGGGCCAGTCCCCGTTGTCGACGATCTGCAGCGGCACGCCACGGCTGTCGAACGCGCGCCGTCCGTGCCGCACATCGTCGAGATCGATGTCGTGCACGGCTGACGGGACGTCGTGAAAGACGTCCAGGTCGGCGTCGTGCACCAGGGTGATGGGTGGAACGGGGACGGCGGTCAGTTCCATGCGTCCCACGCTAGTCCGTGCCATGAGTGCCGCAGCAACGTTGCACGAACACGCTCCCGCGGGGTCGGGACGATTGCGGTCTGAGGCAATCTCTGACGTGGCCTGGATCAGGGGCGGAGGAACTGGGCGACGGGTTCGCCGCGATAGTGCTCGACGACGGACGCGCCCAGGTCTCGCTCAGCCTGATGCGGGTTCGCGCCGTGCGCCATCAGGGTGTCGAAGATGCGGGTGAGATCGTCGACCAGGTCCGGGGTCAGAGGCTTTGGATCCACCCAGTCCGGATCGCTGTGGTGGTGCGTCGGGAGGATCTGCCGGGCGTCCAGCACGGCACGTCCGAGTGAGGAGTTGCCGTAGGAGTCGAGGCTGTGAACGTCAGCGCCGGACTCGAGCAGGAGCTGCAGCGCCGCGTACGCGGCGTCGGCTTGTTCGGCGGTGTTCCGCGTCTCCCACGGATCCTCCTCGCGCCAGGTGGGTCGCAACCAACGAGAACGCATCACGGCAGCCTTGATGGCGTGGTGGAGGGGCGGCATCGCCCACGGCTCTCGATCGCCATGCTCGATGAAGTTCGGGTCCGCGCCGTGCGCCAGCAGGAGCGCTGCGATCTCGAACTCAGCCTGGCTGTAGGCGACTTGCAGCGGAGACTGGCCGGCGTACTTCTTGGGAGGTGACGTCGCGACGAGGGTGACTGCGCCTGGATTCTTTGCCAGTCTGCGCCGGACCGCGTCGATGTCGCCCGCGATGATCTCCTTGAACATGAGCTGCATGGTGATTCCACTTCTCCCGCGGTCAGCCGTGGCGTCGCGAACGAGAGCGTAACGCTCAGGTCGGTGCTCCTGACCAGCCGCCTTCTTCTCGTGCATGGCCGTCAGGGCATCGACGTGGATACGATGCGGTCATGTCTCCTGGCCATCGGGCGCTCGCTGCCGTCAGCGTCCCCCTGACGATCGTCCTGATGGCTGCTGGCGGATCACCCGGGCGGAGCATCGACGGCGTATGAGGAGTGACGGGGAGCATGAGAAGCGCGCGATGACTGATGTCGTCGTGACTGGACAGCTGATCTGTGCGAACGAGGACGAGGCGGCCCAGGTGCGCCGCCACCTGCCGCTCCACACCCGGAACTCGCTGAGCGAGGCTGGCTGCCTCTCGTTCGTGGTCCGGCAGACGGCCGACCCACTCGTGTGGCAGGTGGACGAGCGGTTCGTCAACGCCGCAGCATTCAAGGCTCATTATGAGCTGGCCGTGTCGAGCGAGTGGGGACGCGTCGTGCAAGGTATCAAGCGCCGCTTCACGACGAGTTGAGTCAGATCCGGCTCGACCGCGCGAGGCACGCAGACACTCGGGAGGACAGGAGCTCGTACTGCGCGTCGAGCCGGGTGGGGCCCGTGGGGCGTTCGACGGCAACCCCGCCGATGACTGATTCGTGCTGGCTGAACTGTTCGCGCGTGAGGTCGATCTGACTGCCGTCGGGCAGACGGTTCCACCAGTGATAGTCGACGTGCTCGCCGTCGACGAAGACCTCGCCCCTGACAAGGGAGCCGCCGAAGTGGTCGTGCAGCACCACCGCAGTGGTCGCGCACTGACCTCGAGCCGGGTTGTCCCGGCTCCAGGATCGGGTGTCCTCGGGCGAGCAGGTGTCCGGTCCCCAGGACTCGCGCAGCGCGGCAGCGACATGTCTCAGCTCCATGCGAATGACACTAGGTCCGTGGGCCGACAGGTGCCTAGGATCGGCTGCATGGGCCTGTGGACCGATCGTGTCGTGCCGCACCTCGTCGAGCGATCGCTGTCGGTCGGCGAGGTCATGGAGCGGCGCGAACAGCTGTGCGTCGAGCTGCAGGGCCGCGTCCTGGAGATCGGCTTCGGCTCGGGCCTCAACATCGAGAAGTACCCGGCCTCGGTCGAGTCGGTCGCGGCTGTCGAGCCGTCCGACGTGGCGTGGCGGATGTCGGCCGGCCGACGTGCAGCATCTCCCGTACCCATCACTCGGTCAGGCCTCGACGGACAGGCGCTCGCCGAGGACGACTCGTCGTTCGACGCCGTGCTCTCGACGTTCACGCTCTGCACGATCCCTGACGTCGACCGTGCCCTGCGGGAGGTGCGCCGCGTGCTGCGACCGGGCGGGAGCTTCGTGTTCTTCGAGCACGGGCTGGCGCCCGGGCCGGGGGTCGCCCGGTGGCAGCGCCGCCTGGACCCGCTGGAACGCCGCATTGCCGGTGGCTGCCATCTTTCGCGCGACGTCCCCGCACTGATCTCGTCGGTGGGTCTGCGGATCACGGGACTCGATGCAAACTACCTGGCGGGGCCCTCGGTCGGGCGTCCGTGGTCGTACGTCTACGAGGGCACCGCCCTGGTCGGCTGACCGCCGATACACGTTCACCAATTCCCGCCGCTGACGGGGCTGGCGTGGTTACGATGCGGCCATGTCCCCAGCTCGTCGCGCGTTCGCGGCCATCGGCGCCACCCTTGCGATTCTCGTGCTGGGCCCGGTCGCCTCGGCGTACGGGGACACGCTCCAGGAGTGCATCGCTCGGGGCGCCGAGCGAGACGGTGAGCCTCCGACGTGTACGAAGGTCGGTGACGGCTGGAAGGCGTCGTGGCCCGACGACCCGGTGGCGGGAGGCGGGGACAGTGGAATAGTCGTCCTGATGGCGATCGCAGCCCTCCTCGGGGTCGCGTTCTTCGTGTGGAAGGTCGTCACCGCTCGGTCACTCGCCAAGCAGTCGGGCATGGACCCCGACCTGGCGACCCAGATGACGCTTCTGACGGGGAGCGGACTGGAGGCGACGTACCTCGCCGCCAATCTTCGTCGGCCCGACGCGGCTCTCTCCGTGCCGGCCCCTGCCCCCGCGGTTCCTGCGGCCACGCGGCTGGCCGACCTCAAGAGCCTGCTGGAGGCGGACCTGCTCACCCAGGCGGAGTACGACGAGCGTCGTGCGGAGATCATCGATGGTCTGTGAGGTCAATTGAGGACGGCGTCCCGCTGCGCTCAGGCGGCGACGTACTCCATGACGAAGTGGGTCGCGGGTGGGTGGATCTCGATGACGAGGGGCTCGGGTGGCGGTTGGGGCGGGCTGGTCGACCAGTGGAGCAGGCCGTGGCCCTTGAGGTTGTGGTGTCTTCGGCACAGCGGTCCCATGTTGTCTCCGGTCGTGGGACCGTCTGGATGCGGTATTCGATGGTCGAGATCGCAGCGTTCGGACGGCACCCTGCAGCCGGGTGCTTGGCAGACGCCGTGGAGGAACCGAAGCGCGAGGGCGAGGGTGTCCGGTGCGAACCGGCCCACGTACTCGTGGGAAAGGACGTCGTCGGTGACGGGGTCGACCACGATGCGGTGCCAGAACGTGCTCCCGGTTGCGACCACGTCCGCGAGCCAGGGGGCGGGGACAGCCCAGGCGCCGTCGGTGGACTCCGCAAACCCGGGCGCAGCCCCGGCAAGCACGTCGGCTCCGACGGTGACCGCGATGTTCGCATCGACAGCTGAGGTAGTGGCGTCGGAGTCAGTGCACCAAGCAGCCAGCAGGTCGGCTTCGCGCTGGGCGACGGTGCGGTCGTCGTCGAGATCGGCCGGCTTGCGAGCTTCCTTGCGCAGACGGGCCTCGATGGCCGCTGCCTGATGAGAAGGCAGGTAGGCGTTCAACCACGCCATCGAGTCGTCCCCATGAGTGACCGTCACACGCCGATCGGCGCGCTCCGTATCGGCCCGTTCGACGGCCAGATCAGCCTCGACCCGCTGGACGAACCGCCGCAACCACTGCCGCAGCTCAGCCCCAGTGTGGCTGGTGGCGTAGCCGATGACCCGGCCCTCGAGGCGGGCGATGGACTCGTCACGATGCAGCTTCTCGATCGCGGCGCTGATGTCACGGACGCGGGAGAAGTCGATCAACCCGTCGACAAACGCTTCCCAGACCTGCGGAGTCTTCTCGCGCACGCGGTCGGCGATCGACAGCCGTAGGTGGATCTGCGCCTCCGACATCCCGGTCGCCTCGCCGATGGTCAACGCGATCGCGGACCGTTCGATCTTGCGCCGCAACGGCGACTCGAGCAGGGCAGTGCGAGCCATCTCCGCGTCGCGGAAATCGACCATCCGCGCGATCGTGTACGCCTCGGCCATGGCCTGCCAGCGCACGACGTCGGACAGGTCTTCTGTCGTCGGAGCTGTCGTGGTGGCCATACCTCAAACCTAGAGGTGCCCACTGACACTTCTTCCTGCGAGCGCAGGAGGTTTTCCGGCACATCGGGAACATGTGCGGCACAATCGAGACATGCGCTCACGTCTGTACCTGGCTCCTTGGTGGGTGCAGGCGCTCACGTCGGGAGCCTTCTTCGCTGCGGTGGTGGCGGTGGGGGTGCTGGTTGATGACCCGCAGGACTGGGACGGGGCACTGCTCATCGGGGTCATCGGGGGCCTGGTCTTCGGGCCCCTCTGTGGATGGGGCGGCGTGCGTGAACAGACTCGATGGCGCAGGGTCGCCGGCAGTGACCTCAGCCACGCGGAGCTGCTGGTCGTGCACCGTGCCACGAAGAAGGGTCCGGTCCCGGCCGACCCGCGGCTGCGCCTGGCGGCGGTCCGCGCCGCCACGCACAGCCTGGAAGGGGCTGACGAGGACAGGTGGTCAGACGTCATATTCCTGGTCTCCCTCGCAGCCATCATCTGGCTCCTATCCCTGGACTCGCTGTGGTGGCTGATCGCGCTCCCGTTTGTCGCGTTCGTGGGCTACGAGATGTGGGCGGAGCCGCGCCGATTGCGCGCACGGATCGAGGTGTTGTCGCGGGAAGTCGACCAGGCAGCCGGTCCGAGCGGGAGCGCCAACCGATAACGTCAAGCCATGGCACAGAAGAAGTGGTCGGACCTCAGCCCCGGACAGCAGCGAGCGATCTACGTCGCGGGAGCCGTCGAGACGGTCCTGACGGCTGCGGCACTGTGGGACCTGGCCCGTCGGCCGGCCGACGAGGTGCGGGGACCGAAGATCGCGTGGGCGCTGGCGTCGTTCGTGCAGCCGGTCGGCCCGCTGGCGTACTTCGCGAAGGGGCGCCGCTAGGAAGCAGCCTCGCCGGACTCGCAGACCTCTTTCAGCCGGTCGAGCCAACCGGCGAGCGACAGGGTCAGGTTGGCGTGCAGGTGCGCGGGGTCGGCCTCCGCCGGCGTTCCCGACCATGACTCGGTCGTGTGCACCACGACGCCGTCCGCTGTCGGGGTGAACGTCCAGACGTGGATCGCGTCGATGCCCGCGGCCGGGCCGGCCCAGACGATGCGGCTGTTGAGGACGACCTGCGTGATGGTCGAGGTGATGTCGAGCCCGTGGGTCTCCCACTCGAACGTGGTGCCGGGCTCGATCGGGCCGTCGATCGTGGCACGGGAGATGGCCGGCTGCCAGGTCGGCCACGCGGCGATGTCGGTGTGGCGCTGCCAGACGAGCGGCAGGGGAGCGTCGATCGTCCTCTTCAGCTCGACCAGCACAGGGGCGGCGCGGTCGACGTCGAGGTCGCGTGGTCGGCGGTGGGGTGTCGGATCGGACATGGGCTGTGGCTCCTTCGCTGGGTCAGATCAGGTTGCGCAATCGGTCGAGCAGGGAGTCCTTCACGGCCTCGGTGACGGCGGCCTCGACCTGTCGCTCGAGGTCGCCCTGGTCGTCGAGGTTGGCGAGAAGGTCACGCAGGTCCAGGTCGTCGATCGCGCGCTCGAGGACGTCGTCGGTCTTCAGGGCGCTGTCGATCACCGAGTCCGGGATGAGACGGATCGCCCGCTCGAGCAGGCCGTTGAGGTTCGCCGAGGCGAGTGCCTCGTCGACCAGGTCGGACGCGGGAGGCAGGGAGCCGTCCTTCTTCATCTGCCGCACCGCCTCGATCAGACCCGCGCGCAGGGCGTCGATCTCGGCGTCGGTACGTGTGCTGGTCTGCGCGAGCTCGAGCGTGAGGGCCTCCCGGGTGACGCCGAGGGTGCAGGCGGCGTTGTTGATCCCGAGCAGCACCAGCCGCTCGGTCAGCCCGTCGATGCCGTCGGCGCGTGAGGTGACCGTACGCTCGGCGCACGGGTCGGACGGCTTGAGCGGCTCGTAGGTCCCGCCGCCGTTCGCGAGCTGCACGCCGATGACCCCGGCCACGAGCACGACTGCGGCGACCGGGAGCCCGATCCAGCGCGGCGCCCTCACGACGTCCTCCGCCGGAGGCGCAGCGAGCTGAGCAACGCGAGCAGGGCGATGCCGGCGCCGATGAGGAACGAGTCGCGGAACGCCCAGGTGGCGGCGCGCTCGAGCTGGGAGTCGAGGTCGCGCTCGAGCTGGTCGGTCGCGGCGCGATATCTCGGATCGACGTCGAGGGACGCGAACGCCGGATGCAGGTCCGGGACCTGTCCCCGCTCGTCGGACAACGCATCGCCCAGCGCCTGCGCCACGGCGATCTTGTCGTCCGGCGGCAGCGGGGCGTCGAGGACGAGGGAGGTGATGGCCTCCTGTGCGGGCTCCTGGGCGTCCTGCAGGTCTGCGGTGAACACCGGCGTCAGGATCGCCAGGCCCACGACGACCCCCACGTGGCGGGCGCTGATCGTCCACCCCGCGTGGCGGGCCCGCGGCAGCCGCATCTCCATGGCCTGGGACGTCAGCCGGTCGACGGTCAGCCCGAGCCCCAGTCCGACCAGCGCCTGCGGCGCGATAGTCCAGGCGAGGTGGGCCGACGGCGGGATCGCCAGGGCGGCGAGGCCGCCGGCGACCAGGAAGCAGCCGACCGCGACCTCGACGACGTCGTGAGGCGGCCGCAGCAGGCGTACGAGCGGGCCGGCCGCGAGCGCGGCGATCGGCACGACCGACACCGTCACAGCGGCGGTGGCGGGGGAGCGGCCCCACCCCTCGACGAGCAGCAGCACCAGCAGGAACAGCGCAGCGGTGAGCGCCGCCGACATCAGGGCGAGGGTGATGTTCGCGCGTACGGCCGGACGGTGCCGGTCGGCCTCCTGCGGAGGCGCGGACGCCACGCTGAGCGCCGCCGGCACGGCCAGCAGCGCGAACGGCACCTGCACCACGAAGATCGCCTGCCACGAGATGGCCTGGGTGAGCAGGCCGCCCGCGACCGGCCCCGCGGCCGTCCCGATGACGCCCGCGGTCACCCAGGTCGCGACTCCACGCCGCTCGCCGCGCACCTCGACCAGCTGCTCGAGGCAGCCGATCAGCGCCAGCGCACCGCCCACGGCCTGCACGCACCGCGCGATGATGAGCACCTCGATCGAGTCCGCGAGGGCGCACCACGCGGAGGCACCCGCGAACACGGCCACGCCGACCGCGCTGAAGACCCGCGGCTGCACCCGTGCGAACGCCGCGGCGGCGGGCACGGCGGCCACCCCCAGCACCAGGTTGTACGCGATCAGCACCCAGGCGACCTGGCCGACGGACGCGTCGAGGTTCTGCAGGATGTCCGGCAGCGCGAGGGTGACGACCGCGGAGTCCGCGAGCACCATCGCGACGGTGACGGCAAGCAGGGGAGCCACGGCACGACGCACCCGATCATCCTCTCAGCGGGTACGTCCGAGCGCGAGGCGCCGGGAGCGTCAGCCGACCGGCGCGACCGCCGCGAGGATCTCGACCTGACGCAGCAGGAACCGCCCCTCGTCGAGCTTCTTTCGCCGCATCCAGGTCGTGACCTCGAGATTCCACTTGCTCGCATTGCACGACGCGCACGCCGGCACGACGTTCGCGAGCGTGTAGCGGCCGCCGCGCGAGATCGGCAGCATGCAGTCCTTCTGCAGCGCGGAGCCCTCTGCCCCGCAGTACGCGCAGCCGCCCCACGCGGACGTCAGCGCGGCCCACTGCTCGTCGGTCAGGTCGTGGTCGACCTTGGCCATCCGGCGCTGGCGGCGTCGAGCGTACGTGGCGGTCCGACTGCGAGATGGCACACGCCGATCGTACGGCGGGGGAGCCCCGGTCGGCGGGACCGCCGCGGCAGGATGGTCCGGTGAACGACGAACTACCGGTCATCATCCACACCGACGGCGGATGCACGCCCAATCCGGGCCCCGGCGGGTGGGGCGCCGTGCTGCGGCAGGGCGACCACGTGCGCGAGATGTTCGGCGGCGAGCCCAGCTCGACGACCAACAACCGCATGGAGCTGACCGCGCCGATCATGGCGCTGGAGGCGCTGACGCGCCCGGTCATCGTGCACCTGCACACCGACAGCACGTACGTCCGCAGCGGCATCACGCAGTGGGTGGCCGGCTGGGAGCGCAACGGCTGGCGCACCGCGGCCAAGCAGCCGGTCAAGAACGTCGACCTGTGGCAGCGGCTCCAGGCCGCGTGCGAGCGTCACGAGGTCGAGTGGTTCTGGGTCAAGGGGCACTCGGGCGTCGCCGACAACGAGCTGGCCGACGAGCTGGCGACCAAGGGGATGCTCGAGGCGATGGCGACGGCGGGCTGAGTCCCGCCGCCGCCGTCTCGGGTCAGCTGTTGTTGGCGACGACTGCGCCGAGCACCATGCCGACGACGGTGGCCACGATGCCGCCGATGCCGGCCCAGAGGCCGAGCTTCTTCTCGCCCTGCGAGTAGGCCACGAATCCGAGGACAGCACCGATCGGTCCGAGAATGATCGGCAGGAAGATCAGTGCCACCGCGTCGAGGACGAACGAGATGATGACGAGCGTGCGGGCGCTGCTGCTTCTGCTGGCAGACGGACTGGACATGCAGGGACCTCCTGGTCGGGCGATCCGCGTGCGGCGGACCGGAACACGCTGTTCCTTTCCCTGCGGCGGGGGATTCAAACCGTCGTCGGGTTGATCCCGGCGGTCGCGGGGTACGTCCGGACCATGACTGATCCCACCAACGCACGCAACGACACCGACGACAGCACCTCGGACGAGGGCGGACAGCTGGCCAACCCCGGACCCGTGCCTGCCGCGCCCGAGGACGCCTCCGACACCGGCGAGGGCCGTCCGGGTGACCTCGCCGCCGAGGCCGGTCCCGACCAGGACGATGACGGAGGCGTGCTCGGCGGCGAGTGACCCCGTCTGTCAGGCGCGGGCCTCGAGAGCCTCGGTGAGGAGGGCGACAAGTGCCTCGAGCTGGATGTCGGCCGACGAGGACACCTCTTCGTCCGAACCGTCCAGGGCCCGGGCGGCGAGACCGGCCTTGCTGTCGATCAGCTCGGCGATCTTGCCGTCGATCGTGTGCGCGGCGATGATGCGCCACGCGGTGACGGGCTCGCCCTGACCGATGCGGTGCACGCGGTCGATGGCCTGCGTCTGCTCCGCATCGGTCCACGACAGCTCGGCCAGGACGACGTTGGACGCGACCTGCAGGTTCAGTCCCACGCCGGCTGCGGTCAGTGAGCAGACCACGATCTCGACGTCCTCGTCATTGACGAACTCGTCGATGTTCTTCTGGCGCACCTTGGGCGTCTGGTCGCCGCGGATCGAGGAGTACTTGATGCCGCGCTTGGCGAACGTCTCCTCGGCCACGTCCATCACGTCGATGTGCTTGGCGAAGAAGACGACCTTGCCCACGTTGCGGGCCAGCTGGGCGGCGTAGTCGGCGGCGAGCCCGGCCTTGGCCTGACCGATGCGACGCATCATGCCGAAGACGTTCTCGCCGGTCTTCTCGTCGTCGGCGTCCTCGCGCTCCCAGCGGGCGACGGCGCGGACCAGCTCGTGGTCGATGCCGTCGACCTTGGCCCGGGACGTACGCGTCTCGAGCGCGGAGTCGTAGCGGGCGACCAGGCGGCGGGCGAGCTCCTGCTCGGCCTCGCGGATCGAGCGGCCGACCACGTCGTCGAGCTCGACCGGCAGGTCGGCGATGCGACGTGCCGGGATGTCGGCAGCGACGTCGACCTTGCGGCGCCGCACGATGCCCATGCTGATGACGCTGTTGCGCGCCGCGGAGTAGAACCCCTTGTCGGCCGGGGTCAGCCCGGTCTCCTCGAGCTTGTCCATGAGCTCGGCGAGGGGCTTCTTGTCGTCGATCCAGCCGAGGAACTGCCAGATCGCCCGGAAGTCCTCGATGTCGTTGATGAGCGGGGTGCCGGTCAGTGCCATGAGCAGCGGCCGGGCCGTGCGCGAGCGGATGCGCTCGGACAGCTCGAGGGCGTGCTTGGAGCGCTGGGAGGACTTGTTCTTGATGAAGTGAGCCTCGTCCACGACCATGCCGCGGAAGCCGAAGTCGCCGAGCCAGCCGACGTGCCGGTCGAGCACCTCGTAGTTGACGATCACGATGTCGGCGAAGCCGTCGATCGAGTCGCCGTCGCCCTGGATGACCGTGGCCTTGCGGTTGGGCGTCCAGATCTCGGCCTCACGGGCCCAGTTGGTCTTGACCACGTTGGGCACGACGACCAGCAGGGGGTACGCGTCGGCGGCGTGTGCGGCCAGCAGCGCCTGGGCGGTCTTGCCCAGGCCCGGCTCGTCGGCCAGCAAGAACGTCCGGTGGCCCTCGGCTGCGGCCGCGACGACCTGCGCCTGGTGGGGCATCAGCTCGAGCCCGCCCGGCGTCATGAGGAAGCCGGGCTCGGGCAGCGGCATGCACGAGGACGCGCCGCCGTACTCGAATGCGCGGAAGAGTGGACCGAGCAGCTCCCACGTCGCGAGCCGCTTGGGCCCGGCGGGGCGCTGCTCGACGGCCGAGAAGTCAGGGGCGAGGAAGGGGTTCGCGAGCTGGCGCGCGATGACGGACTGCGGGACGATCCGGCGCTCGGCGGCCGCAGGGGTGGCGGTCGCGTCGTCGGCGGCCTCGGTCTGCGCCTGCTCGATGCCGGCGGCCTCCAGCATCTCGGTGCGCAACGTGTCGGCGGCGTCGGTGAAGACGGCGTGCTCGTCGAGCAGGGGATAGACCGTCGGGTCGAGCGCGACGGTCTGGGCCAGGATCGTGGCGACGCCGTCGAGGCGCTTGAGCTGCTCGGCGCGGTGCGCCTCGGTCATGGTCTTGTCGGCCTTGACCCGGTTGCGCTCCTCGCGCACCAGGACGGCGACGACCTGGAACTTGGTGCGGCCGGACGGCGACAGCGGCCCCCGCTGGGCCTTGGCCTCGACCTCGCGGACGGCCCGCGCGAGGACGCGGATGATGTCGCCCTTCTCGAGGGGTCGGGCAGTGCGCTGGCGGGTGGCCGTCCGGGTCGATCCGGACTGGCGCTGGCCTCGTCGAGCCAAGAGTTCCTCCTGGGAAGAGCCGAGCGGGTGCGCGGCGCGTCACGGCACCGGATCTGCTCGTTGGACTCGTGGCCGCTGGAGCGGCGAGCGGTGGTCATACGGCGAGCCGCTGATGAAACGGGCGTCGCGTCACGGTCCTGAGCAGCCCCTGTCGCTGGATGAGCGACGTGCTGCGGTTCGGTGCTTCCTCCATGATACCCCTGCCGGGGCCGCGCTGTCGCTGAAGTCGGGCGAAGTGTCGGCTCAGCCGCCGCGCGGTCCGGCGTGCGAGCCCCGCGACGGTGGCTCCGTGGGCGGTGCGCCCGCCGGCGCCGCGGCCGGCGCGTCCGCGACGCGCGGTGGTGCCAGCCAGACCGCGAACAGGGTCGTGACCGGGACCGCGAGCACCAGCCCGATCGCGCCGACGAGCGTACGGACGATCTCCTGACCGATCTCCTCGGTCGTGGCGATGTCGTTCAGGCCGCGTTGGTACGCCGTGGCCAGCAGGAGGACCGTCATGGCCGAGCCCGCGTACGCGAACACGAGCGTGTAGACGCTGGACGCGATGTGGTCGCGGCCGATGCGCATCGCGGAGGTGAACAGGGCCGCTCCCCGGGCCGCCGGCTGCACGGCGCGCAGCTCCCAGACCGCGCTGGCCTGGGTGACCGTGACGTCGTTGAGCACGCCGAGCCCGGCGATGACCATCGTGCCGGCCACGATGCTGGACAGGGAGATCTGCGGGACGGTCGCGATGAGCCGCTGGTCGTCCTCGGACCCGACGCCGCTGAGCTGGGTCCAATCGGTCGCGGCGAGGCCGATCAGGGCCGTCAGCGCAATGCCCACGAACGTCCCGAACAGCGCGGACGTGGTCCTGATCGAGATGCCGTGCGCGAGATAGAGCACGACGATCATGATGACCGTGGACCCGACGATCGCGACCGCCAGCGGTGACTCGCCGGCGAGGAACGCGGGCAGCATGAACTTGGTGAGCGCGAACAGCGTGACGCCGATGCCGGCCAGGGCGAACAGGCCACGCCAACGGGCGACCGCGACGACGAGGACCGCGAAGATCACGGCCAGGGCGGTGAGCGGCACGCCACGGCTGAAGTCGAGGAACTCGTACGACGCGGGCTGGCCCTCGGGCTCGATGCGGATCAGGCGGATGTCGTCGCCGGGGTCGATCCCGGCCCGGTAGCGCGAGGCGTCCAGGTCGAACGTCGCGGTGCCCTCACCGTCGACCTTCGCCGTGACGCGGGCGCAGTCGCCCGCGACCTCGATCGTCCCGTCAGGCCCCTCGCCGCCGCTGTTGCAGTTGAAGGGCTTGACCCCGGTCACGGTCGCGTCGACCGTGCTGACGCCCTCGGCGCCGTACGGGTTCTGGTCGCGCGGCACCTCGTCGGCGTCCGGCCACAGGGCGACCATCGCCGCGAGGGCGACGGCGGCGATCGACAGGACGACGGCCCCGAGGACGATCGCGAGCCGTCGGCGAGGTGGTCCGTCGTCGGGAATCGTGTGCGAGTGCGAATGTGCCACGATGAAAGCGTGCCAGAGGACGACATCGAACATCTCCCCGGAGCCGTCGGCGGGGCCACCCGCGTCGGACGGACCGTGCGCCGCCCCACCGGGCCGTGGACTCCTGCTGTCCACGAGCTGCTGACGTATCTGCACGACAGCGGGCTGCGCGGGATCCCTGCGCTGCACGGAGTCGACGACGAGGGTCGTGAGGTGCTCGAGTACGTCGAGGGCCGCGGTGTGCCGATCGACCGCGAGGTCGTCCTGGACACCGTGCTGCAGGAGGCCGTGGCCTGGCTGCGCGACTTCCACGACATCGTCGAGGGGTTCCAGCCCGACGGTTCCCGCACGTGGCGCGGTGGGGAGGCCGAGCTCGAGCCGGGCCAGATCATCTGCCACAACGACCCCGGGGCGTACAACTGGATCATCCAGAGCGGGCACTTCGTCGCGATGATCGACTGGGACATGGCCGGTCCGGGCCGCCCGATCGACGATCTCGCGTTCCTCGCCTGGACCGGCATCCCGCTGTACCGCGAGATCCCGGCGGACGACGTGGCGCGGCGGCTCGACCTGCTCGTCGACGCGTACGGCGAGTGGGGCCCCATGACGGTCCTCGACGCCGTCGTCGAGCGGATGACCGAGGCCGCGAACCGCATCGAGGCGGGCCAGGCGCGCGGCGACCAGGGCCATCTCAACCTGGCGGCGGTCGGCGAGCCGCAGCGCACCCGTGACCGGGTCGCGGCGTTCCGCGAGCGCATCCCGGCGATCGAGGCCGCGCTGTGACGCTCAACGGCTCCTGATCGGCCTCGGCAGACCGAACACGGTGTCCACGCGGTCGGCGTGGACCACCGAGTCCGGGGTGCGGCGGGCGAGACCCGGCACTCCTGCGGCCGCCACGAGATCGTCCTGCAGGTCCTCGAGGGTCGCGGTGCGCAGCGACCAGGGGACGTGGTGGTTGGGGATCCACCAGGTACGTCCGAGATGGCGCGTGTGCAGGCCGAAGCGTGCCGTCACGAACTCCTCGACGGGGGAGGGGCGCTCGATGGCCGGGCCGAGGGTCGCGACGACCCGGCCGCCGGCGCCGTGGGGCCCGGGCCAGCGCCGCGACGTCTCGTACTCGATGCGGTCACCGTCCTGCCGGATCCGCATCCGGGCCCAGGTGTAGGGAGTCGCGAAGGCGAGCCGCGCGCCGACGGCGATCAGCAGGCGGCTGGTCTCCAGCGAGCGGAACACGACGCCGTGGCGTCCGTCGTCGTCCACGGTGTAGAGCCGGACGTTGGTCTCGGGGAAGTCGCCGAGGAACGGGACGGCGGGGCCTCGGCCGAGACCTGCGCGCCGCATCTCGAAGGGGATGAGCCCGACGTACGTCGCGCCGTCCAGCGTGTCCGGTCGCGTCCCGCGGGGGACGAGGTGGGCGACCAGGTCGGGGTCGACCGCCCAGTGGACGAAGGTCAGCCGGGTCCAGTCCTGGCGCATCAGGCGCGGCCCGGTGAGCTCCGGCGCTCGCGGGTTGAACGTGTTCACTTATCCAGTGTGTGCCCGTGCGCCGCATCGCGCCGGACGAGCGCCGCGTCGGTGGTCGCACGATGCAACGATGTGACCTGCGTCACCCCTAGGGTGTCCGGATGGACTCGCCGCTCACCACCGTCGGGCTGCCGCTGGCGCTCGGCATCATCATGTTCGGCCTCGGGCTGTCGCTCACGATCGCGGACTTCCGTCGCGTCCGGCAGCACCCGCGCGCGGTCGTGATCGCCCTGGCCTGCCAGCTCCTGCTGCTGCCCGCGATCTGCTTCGGGCTCGTGGTCGCACTCGACCTGCCACCGCTGCTGGGCATCGGCATGCTGCTGCTGGCCGCATCGCCGGGCGGCACGAGCGCCAACCTGTTCAGCCACCTGTTCCGCGGAGACGTCGCGCTCAACGTCACCCTGACCGCGATCAACTCGATCATCGCGATCTTCACGCTGCCGATCATCACGAATCTCGCGATCGACTACTTCGAGCGGCAGGACTCGGTGTCGCTGCAGTTCTCCAAGGTCGTGGAGGTGTTCGCGGTCGTGCTGGTGCCGGTGCTGCTCGGCATGCTCGTGCGCTCGCGCAACCCCGGGGTCGCGGCGCGGGCCGACAAGCCCGTGCGGATCGGCTCGGCGGTGATCCTCGCAGTGCTCGTGCTGGGCATCCTGGTGGACCAGCGCGACAAGATCGCGGACTACTTCGGCGACGTCGGTCTCGCGACCGGCCTGTTCTGCGCGATCAGCCTGGTCGTCGGCTACGTCGTGCCCAAGGCGCTGGGGGTGACCGAGTCGCAGGCGATCGCGTCGTCGATGGAGATCGGCGTCCACAACGCGACCCTCGCGATCTACATCGCGGTCGAGGTGCTCGACACGACGGAGATCTCGGTGCCCGCCGCGGTCTACTCGATCTTCATGTTCGTCTTCGCCGGCGCGTGGGGCTACGTCCTGTCGCGCCGGAGCGCGCCGGTCAGGACGACCTGAGCCACGACTCGGTCAGCTCGTTGGCGAGCTTGCCGTCCGGGTCCGCCTTGTCGACGAGATCGCGGAACTCCGGCAGCCGGGGGTACGCCGCAAGGAGCCGCTCGGGTGTCGTCTCGAACACCTTGCCCCAGTGGGGACGGGCGCCGAGCGGCGCGAGCGCGTCGTCGAGGGTCGGCAGGAATGCCGTGACGGCCGGGACGTCGAGGCGCCAGGTGAAGTGCAGCGCGATGCAGTCGGTGCTGTGGGCCGGGCTCAGCCACAGGTCGTCACCCGCGATCGTGCGGATCTCCGACACGAGCAGCAGCGGCTGCACCTGGGGCGCGAGCGCCCGCACCGCGGCGATGGCCTCGAGCGCGTGGGTGCGCGGCACCAGGTACTCGGTCTGCAGCTCGTCGCCGTCGCTCGGGGTGTAGCCGAGGCGGAAGTGCGGCAGCCGGTCCCACCACGGTCCGGAGCGGCCGAGCTGCTGCGTCGTGAACTCCGCCGAGATGCCGGGCAGCGGGTGGACCTCGTCCTCGGCCGGGGTCGCGCCGAAGAGCTCGGTCGGAGCGGGCTGGTCCGAGCGGGACTTGAGCCAGACCTGGTGCGGGCCGGTGTCGCTCCAGTCGGTGAACATGCTGACGCTGTAGGCCGCGGAGGTGATCTCGTCGAAGTGGTCCTCGACCTCCGCCCACGGCAGGTGCTCGAAGATGTCCTGGCGCGCCTCGAACGTCGGCACGACGTCCAGGGCGATCGAGGTGACGATGCCGAGGCGCCCCAGCGAGACCACGGAGCCGTCGAAGTCGGCGTCCCCGCGGCGTACCTGGTGCAGGGTGCCGTCGGCTCGCACCATCTCCACCGCCGCGACCGCGCGGGCCAGGCTGCCGTTGCGGTCGCCCGATCCGTGCGTCCCGGTCGCGACCGCACCGGCGATCGAGATGTGGGGCAGGGACGCGAGGTTGGGCAGGGCCCAGCCCTGCAGGTCGAGCCGTTCGACCAGCTCGCCGTAACGGAGGCCGGCCGACACCGTCACGGTGCGCGCGGACTCGTCGACGTCGACGAGGACGGGCAGCCCGGCCACCGAGACCTGGGCGGCGTCGGTGTCGGCGATCGCGTTGAACGAGTGGCGCGAGCCGAGCGCCCGCAGGCGCGGTGTGCCCGCGACGAGGTCGATCAGCTCGTCGATCGACCGGGGCTCGTGGAGCTCGGTCGCGCTGTACGTCAGGTTGCCTGCCCAGTTGGTCCCGGTCACTCGTCCAGTGTGCGCCCTGGGCAGGCACCTGTCCCTCCGGACGGTGCCGCCTCGATGCGCCGGTTCAGGTCGAGATCGGCCAGGAACGTCTGGTCGTGGCTGACCACGATCAACGCCCCTCGGTACGACCTCAGGGCCTCGACGAGGTGCCGCACGCTCGGCAGGTCGAGATTGTTGGTCGGCTCGTCCAGCAGGAGCAGCTGGGGTGCCGGCTCGGCCAGCAGGAGGCAGGCGAGGGTTGCGCGCAGCCGCTCGCCGCCCGAGAGCGTCGACGCGAGCTGGTCGGCCGCCCGTCCCCGGAAGAGGAACCGCGCGAGTCGGGACCTCCGGTCGGTCTCGGACGCGTCGGGTGCGATGCGCGCGATGTTCTCGGCCACGGTCAACGACTCGTCGATCAGGTCCATGCGCTGCGGCAGCATCCGCCACGGCACGTGGACGTCGACCGTGCCCGCGGCCGGCTCGAGCTCGCCGGTGATCGTCCGCAGCAGGGAGGTCTTGCCCGAGCCGTTCGGACCGGTGAGGGCGATGCGCTCGGGGCCCCGGACGTCGAGGTCGAGCTCGATCCAGCCGTGCTGCGGCCGCACGCCCTGCAGCCGGAGCACGTCACGAGCAGGCGGCACGGTGGTGGCCGGCAGGTCGACGCGGATCTCCCGGTCGCCCCGCAACCGGGCCTCGGCCACGTCGAGATGCTCACCGGCTGCGGCGAGACGGTCCTCGTGCGTCGCGCGGAGCTTGCCGGCGGACACCTGCGCGGACCGCTTGCGGTTGCCCATGACGATCTTCGGCTCGCGCTTCTGCGCGTTCATCTTCTGGCCGTACCGCCGCCGGTGCGCCAGCACGGCCTGCGACTCCGCGAGCTCGCGCTTCTGGGTGCGGACGTCGGCCTCGGCGGCGCGAACGGCGCGCTCCGCCGCTTCCTGCTCCGCCGCGACCGCCGCCTCGTAGTCGTCGTAGCTGCCGCCGTACCAGTGGACCTGACCGTCACGGAGCTCGCCGATGTCGTCCATGGTGTTGAGCAGCTCGCGGTCGTGGCTGACGACCACAAGGGTGCCGCGCCAGCCCGTGATGATGTCGATGAGGCGCTGACGTGCGGCGACGTCGAGGTTGTTGGTGGGCTCGTCGAGCAGCAGCACCGCCGGACGGCCCAGCAGCAGTGCCGCCAGCGAGAGCAGCACCAGCTCGCCACCGGAGATCGTGCCCACGGGCCGATCGAGGCCCACGTGTGCGAGCCCCAGGCGGCCGAGCTCGGCGGTGGTGCGCTCGGCGACGTCCCAGTCGTCGCCGACCAGGTCGAGGTCGTCCTGCCTGACCTCGCCCGCCTCGATGCGCGCCAGCGCGCCGAGCGTCCCGGTCACCCCCAGCACGTCGGAGACCGTGCGGCCGGGATCGAGCCCGGGGTCCTGCGGGAGGTGGGCGAGGGCGCCGTCGACGGTGACCGTGCCCTCGAGGGGGGTCAGGCGGCCGGCGAGCAGCTCGAGCAGGGTCGACTTGCCGGCCCCGTTGCGGCCCACGAGCCCGTGGCGACCCGGGCCGATCGTGAGCTCGAGGTCGCGCAGGACGGTGGTGCCGTCGGGCCAGGTGAACCCCAGCTGGTGGGTCGTGAGCGAGGTACGCATGAGCGCTCCATGAGGTCGATGGGTGCGCAGGCCGAAGCGGGCTGCTGCGCGGGATCTGACCTCAGAGCTTCAACGGACCGGTGACCTCGTCCTCGGGGATGCGTACCGCGCCATCATACGATCAGGTCATGGACGCGGTCTATTTCGACGAGGGCGAGGACGCGGACGAGCTCGTCGTGGCGCTCGAGCGCGAGGGCTACGCCACCACCCTGCGACGTGAGGCGTTCGCGGGCGAGGAGGACTGGGACGACCGGGCCTGGGTGCTGGTCGTCGAGCCGTTCGACGACCGGGTGGCCGAGCTGGTCGACGAGCACGGCGGCTGGCTCGCCGGCGACGATCGCGCCGCCCCGGAGCCGCCGCCGCTGCCCGACGGACCTCAGCGCCTCAAGCGCTGAGGTGCTCCTTGAGGAAGTCGAGCTGGAGCAGCTTGAGGTTCTCCGCGACGACCTCCTGGGGCGTCATGTGCGTGACCCCCGACAGCGGCAGGACCGTGTGGGCGCGGCCCGCCGCGAGGAGGGCGGACGAGAGCTGCAGCGTGTGGGCCGCGACGACGTTGTCGTCCGCCAGGCCGTGGATGATCATGAGCGGCCGCTCCAGGGCAGGCGCCATGGGGATCAACGAGTTGCGGTCGTAGACCTCGGGCCGCGTACGCGGGTCGCCGAGGTAGCGCTCGGTGTAGCAGGTGTCGTAGAGGCGCCACTCGGTCACCGGCGCGCCCGCGACCGCGGCGTGGAAGACGTCGGGACGCTTGAGCACGGCCAGCGCCGAGAGGTAGCCGCCGTACGACCAGCCGGTGATGCCGACCCGGGAGGGATCGACGTCGTCCGGGTACGCCGCCGCGACGGCCTGCAGGGCGTCGACCTGGTCGTCGAGCGTGACGGTGGCGAACTCGTGCAGCACCGCGCGCTCCCAGTCGTACCCACGACCGGGCGTGCCACGACCGTCGGCGACGACCACGACGAATCCCTGGTCCGCGAGCCACTGCGCCTCGATGAATGCGCGAGCCGAGGACAGCACGCGCTGGGCGTGCGGGCCACCGTACGGGTCCATCAGGACGGGCAGGCGGGCCGAGCCGCGCTGGTGGTCGCGTGGGAACAGGACCGCGGTGCGGAGGCGGCGCTCGCCGGCCTCGATCATCGTGACCACGGGCTCGAACGGTGCGGGCTCGGCCACGACGCGGATCGCGCTGGGGTCGGCGTCCTCGCGATGCACGACGACGGTCGTGCCCACGACGTCCAGACCGGACCGGACGATGACCGTGGTCGGACCGCCGAGGACCGCGCCGTGGACGGCCGGCCCCTCGGTCACGGGGGTCGCGGTGCCGTCGTACGAGAACCGCACGACCTGGATCTGTGTCGGGTCCTGCGAGGCGGTGGCGACGACGCAGTCCTCGAAGGCCTCGACGACCCCGCGAACCTGCCAGCCGTCCGGCGAGACGGGTGAGCCGTCCACGATGACGCGCCGCCAGCCGTCGACGTCCTCGACCGTGACCAGTCGTCCGCCCGGCGCGTGTCGCGGGGCGGACGACAGCTCGACCCAGGACGTGTCGTGGAGCTCGCGCACGACCGTGGTGGCGCCGGTCGCGACGTCGACCGCCAGGATCTGCGAGGACTTCTGGTCGCGGCTCATGACCTGCAGCAGGGGAGCGCCGTGCCCGGTCCAGCTGACCCGGCCCAGGTACTCGTACGTCGCGCGGTCCCACCGGATCTCGGTGCGGCTGCCGTCGAGGGCCACGTGCCACAGGGTCACCTCGGCGTTGGACGTGCCCGCGGAGGGGTAGCGCTGGGCCACGGGCTCGCGCTCGGGATGCTCGGGATCGGCGATGTGCCAGATCTGCACGGGCGCGTCGTCGAACCGCTCGACCAGCAGCGACGTCCCGTCCGGCGCCCACCAGAAGCCGCGGAAGCGCTCCATCTCCTCGGCGGCGATGAACTCCGCCTGCCCCCAGACCTCGGTGGGCGACTCGGGCTCGACCAGCGCGCGCTCGTCCTGGCCGTCGACGCCGATGACACGCAGCGCGCCGCCCGAGGCGTACGCGATGCGGGACCCGGTCGGGTCCAGGTGCGGATCGATGACCGCGCCGACGCTCGGCAGCGCGGTGACCGCTCGCGCACCGAGCTCCACGGCCCACAGCTGGCCGGAGAGGGTGAAGCAGGCCCAGCGACCGGTGTCGTCGACGTCGTACGCCACGACGCCCGCGGCGGACTCGCGGCTGCGCTCGCGGCGTGACCGCTCATCCGCGGACAGCTCCTCGCCGCCCTCGCCGAGCAGGGCGACCGGGTCGACCAGGATCGACTCCGTGCCCGTCTCGACGTCGTGCTCCCACAGCTGGCCCGTGCGGGTCACGCCGTCGGGCGTACGGATGAAGCGGACGGTCCGGCCGTCGGGCGACACCGTGATGTTGCGCGGGATGCCGAGCGTGAAGCGGAGCGTACGGGCGGCCAGACGGGGATAGGACACGGTCATGCCCCTACATAACCACCCTTGGCGGCGGGAGTGCTCAGTGGTCGCGGTCGTCCGACGGGGTGTCCTCGGCCTTCGCCTCGAACATCGTGAGCACGCGGGTCGCCGCGGCGGCGATGATCGCGACCGGCAGCACGGCGTACGCCCAGCCGCGGTCGAGCGTGCCGCGGTCGACCAGCACCAGGCGCGCAAATCCACGCATGTCGGGCCGCTTCAGTAGCCTTGCGGCATGCCCCTTGCTGACCGTCGGATCCTGCTCGTGCACGCCCATCCCGACGACGAGTCGATCAACAACGGCCTGACGATGGCCAAGTACGTGCAGGAGGGCGCGCACGTCACCCTGGTCACCTGCACCCTGGGCGAGATGGGCGAGGTCCTGGTGCCCGAGCTCGAGCACCTCGCCGCCGCTCGCGACGACATGCTGGGCCAGCACCGCGTGGGCGAGCTCGCCGACGCGATGAAGGCGCTCGGCGTCACCGACCACCGCTTCCTCGGCGGGGAGGGGCGGTTCCGCGACTCAGGGATGAAGTGGGACGAGAACGGTCACGCGACCGCCGCCGACGAGATCCACGACAACGCGTTCTGGCACGCGGACCTGCTCGAGGCGGCCTCGCTGCTCGTCGAGATCATCCGCGAGGTGCGCCCGCAGGTGCTCGTGACGTACGACCAGTTCGGCAACTACGGCCATCCCGACCACGTGCAGGCCCACCGTGTCGCGCACTACGCGGCCGATCTCGCCGCCGCCCGGTCGTTCAGGCCCGAGCTCGGCGACGCGTGGGACGTCGCGAAGGTCTACTGGGTCGCGATGTCGGCCTCGCGCTTCCGCGACGGCCTGCGCGAGATCCGCGAGTCCGGCGACACCACGTCGTTCGAGGGCATGGACCCCGACAACCTGCCGCCGTTCGCGATCGAGGACGAGTACCTTGACGCGATGGTCGTCGGGCCCGAGCACGTGCCGGCCAAGATCGCTGCCATGAAGGCGCACAAGACGCAGATCACCGAGGACGGCGCATTCTTCGCCGGCGGGATCGACGTCGCCTCGATGGTGTGGGGGAGCGAGTTCTACCGGCTGGTGAAGGGGACCCGCGGGCCGGTGGGCGAGAGCGGGTTCGAGGAAGACCTCTTCGCGGGACTGTAGACCGCCGTGCGTCGTGCCGCCCTCGTGCTGCTGGGGCTCTACGTGTGCGTGCTGGGCGCGGTCGTGCACCGGCACGTATGGGTTGTCGGTGGGATCGACTGGCCGTGGGGCGCCGCGCTCGCAGTCCTCGTGGCGTACGCCGTCGCGGTCGCGTCGGGGGTGCTCGTCCGGCTCGGTGCGGCGTGGTTCGCCCTCGGGTGGGCCGTCGGCCTGCTGGCGTTGCAGTGGTCGCCGGGCGGTAGCTACCTCGTCGCGGCGGACTGGCTCGGCTGGGGATTCACCGTCTCGTCCTTGGGGGTCGTCGTCCTGGCCGTGCTCAAATCTCCTAGGCTGGTGTCATGACGGTGACGGTCGATCCCAGTGCATTCCGAGGGGCTCTGGGCCGGTTCGCCAGCGGCGTGACCGTCGTGACGACGGTCCTGGACGGGGTGGACCACGCGATGACCGCGAGCGCGTTCAGCTCGGTCTCGCTGGACCCGCCCCTCGTGCTGGTGTGCTCGCACAAGAGCAGCCGCTTCCACGACGCAGTCCTCGCCAGCGGCATCTGGGGGGTCTCGATCCTCGCGGAGGAGGGCATCGCGGCGTCTGCGTGGTTCGCCCACCGCGGTCGCCCGCTCGCGACGCAGTTCGACGACGTTCCGCACCGTCGTGGCGAGTCCGGGGTGGTGCTGCTGGACCAGTCGCTGTCCTGGCTCGAGTGCCGCACCGAGACCGTCGTCGACGGCGGTGACCACAGCGTCATCATCGGTGCGGTCGTGGGCGCCGGGGTGCAGGACGACCTGGACGACCCGCTGCTCTACTACCGTTCCCACTACGGAACGATCGTCAGGCTGCCGGAGTCGGAGAAGACCGTGTACGGGAGAGATGCATGACCGACCGTCCCGACCCCACCCCCGACGAGTCGCGCACGGACGCTGAGGAGTCGCGTACGGGCGCTGGCGAGTCGCGTACGGGCGCCGACGAGTCGCGCACGGACGCTGGCGAGTCGCGCACGGACGCTGAGGAGTCGCGTACGGATGCTGAACCCGGGCTGGTCGTCGAGGACGATGAGCTCGACCTGGGCCCGGAGGAGGACCAGCGCCCCGAGCCAGCCGTCGCGGACGATGATGACGAGGATCCCGAGCCGGACGACGCGTTCACCGACGACGAGGTCGAGGACGTCCTCGGCAATGGCGACGACCCCGTCGGTCCCGAGGAGGACGAGGACGAGCCCGAGCCGGCGTACGAGCCACGCCCCGCTCACCAGCCGGATGACGTCGTCATCCCGGCCGGAGCCTTCCCGAACGAGGTGGACGAGCCCGACCAGCACGCCGAGCCGCCCGCGCCGCCGCCGCAGAAGCCGAGGCGTCACTGGCTGCGCAACACCCTGCTGCTGCTGGTGGCCCTGGTCGGCGCGGCGTACGTCGCTGGCTACTTCCTGACCGGCACCCGCATGCCCGCGAACGCGACGATCGGCGGCGTCGACGTCAGCGGCAAGTCGCCGTCCGCCGCGCGTACGCTCGTGGATCGCGAGCTGTCGCCCAACGCGGACCGCGAGATCGAGCTGACGCACGGCAAGAAGGACTTCCAGATCGCCCCGAAGGACGCCGGCTTGACGCTCGACGTCGAGGGTTCGGTCGAGGTGGCCGGCGGACGACGCAGCTGGGACCCCCGCGACATGGTGGCTCTGTTCGCGGGCGAGCACGCGACCGCTCCGGTGCTCTACGTGGACGACGCCGCGTTGGACAGCGCGATCGGCACGATCAGCGAGTCGGTCGACAAGGACGTGGTCGAGCCGCAGATCACCTTCCCCGAGGGCAAGCCGGTCGCGCGGAAGCCCAAGGCGGGACTGGTCGTGTCGAAGTCGGACACCGCCGAAGCGATCCGCGCGACGTACCTGGTCAGCGACGAGCCCATCGCGGTGCCCACTGTCGAGGTCGAGCCATCGGTGGACGCTGAGGCGCTCGACGAGGCGATGGGCACAGTCGCGAAGACCGTGGTCAGCGGACCCGTGACCCTCTCGGTCGGCGACAAGGACGTCGAGCTGCCGGTCACGGCGTACGCCCCAGCGCTCGTCATCCGGGTCGAGGAGAATCAGCTCACCCCGCACATCGACGCCAAGAAGCTCGCCAAGCCGCTGACCGCGTCGACGACCGGCATCGGCAAGAAGGCCGTGGACGCAACCGTCAGGATCCAGAACGGCAAGCCCGTCGTGGTGCCGGGCAAGGAGGGCCTCGGCCTGCAGCCCAAGGAAATGGCCACCAAGCTGGTCCCGGCGCTCACCAAGACCGGCGACGCACGGCGCGTCAAGATCGAGGCGAAGGTCGTCCAGCCTCTGTTCACGACCAAGGACGCCAAGGCGCTCAAGATCACTGAGAAGGTCGGCGAGTTCACGACCGAGTTCCCGTACGCCGAGTACCGCAACATCAACCAGGGCCGCGCCGCCGAGCTCATCGACGGCACGATCATCAAGCCCGGCGAGACGTTCAGCTTCAACGACGTCGTGGGGGAGCGCACCGAGGCCAACGGCTTCGTCAACGGCACGGTCATCAACGGTGGCGTGTTCCGTGAGGAGCTCGGCGGCGGCGTGTCGCAGGTCGCGACGACGATGTACAACGCCGCCTTCTTCGGCGGCATGGACGACGTCGAGCACCACCCGCACGCGTTCTACATCGATCGCTACCCGGTCGGCCGCGAGGCCACGGTCTACTTCGGCAGCCTCGACCTGCGCTGGAAGAACCCGACCAAGTACGGCGTGCTCGTGCGGTCGTACGTCGACAAGAGCACGCCGTCGTCACCGGGCAAGATGCACGTCGAGCTCTGGAGCACCAAGGTCTGGGACAAGATCGAGGCGGGCAAGTCCGAGCGGCGCAACGGACGCAGCCCCGGGACCCAGTACGACGACACGGACCGCTGCGTCCCGCAGGGGCCGGTCGAGGGATTCGACATCGACATCTACCGCACGTTCTTCCGTGACGGCAAGAAGGTCAAGACGGAGACCGACACGGCTAAGTACCAGGCCGCGGACCGCGTCGTCTGCGGCAAGAAGCCGAAGGACGACTGACGCCGAGGCTCCCGTCGGTGGGCGGGGGCGCGCCTCAGCGGACGGGAGCCGCGCCTCGGCGGACGGGAGCCGCGCCTCAGCGGACGGGGGCGGGGGGCTGGAGGTAGACGTAGTCGTGGTGGTCGGTGAAGCCGTAGGGCTCGTAGAGCGCGAGGGCCGCGGTGTTGGTGCGCATGGTCTGCAGGTACGCCTTGTCGGCCCCGTGCTCGACCCCCCAGGCGAGGGACGTCTCGACGATGCGACGGGCCAGGCCCTGCCGCCGGGCCGACGGGACGACCTCGACGGCCGACAGCCCGGCCCACTCGCCGATCACCACGACCCGGCCGATCGCCAGCACCGGGCCGCCGATCGACACGAACCCCACCCGGGACGGGGCCTCCATCACCGCGCGGGCGCTGGCAGGGTCGTCGACGCGCCCGTAGTGCGCGAGCCACTCGTCGTCCGCCCTCGGTGAGATCCGCGCCTCCGGATCGGCCTCGTACGCGGGCTCGAGATCGGCGACCTGCACGACCGCACCGCCGTAGTAGCCGTCCTTCCGCACCCAGCCGGCGTCGGAGAACGAGCGCTCGTGCGACGATCCCACGATCACCTGCGCCTGTGCGGGCAGCGACCGGGCGGCGTAGAACCCCTCGACCTCCTGCAGCGCCTGGTCGAACGGCACACCGGGGGAGCCCGTCGTCGCGACCGAGTTCGCTCGGCCCGTGAAGCGACCCGACGCCCGCAGCTCCCACTCGCCGAGAGCGACCGACTCGATCGCTGGCCAGCCGAGGGACGTGATCCGGGTCAGCTCGTCGGCGTCGATCGACAAGGCCCTCCGCCGCCGCAACGGCCGCTCCGGGACCGGCTTCCAGGCGACGATCGTGGACAGCGCGACGTCGGCCGTACGCCCGTCGCGCAGCTCGAGCGTGACGGACGTGGCGTCCACGGCCGTCACGTGACCGATCACGTCGCTCATCTCGGGACCGCCCGAGACACCGACACCTCCGGTCTCATGGCGCACGACGATGCGCCGACCGATCACCGCAGCGTCTAGAGTCATGGGGCAAGACTTCCACGTCGTCTCAGGTGAGCCTTACTAGAGGGGCTCGCCGGGTGGACGGGATACTGGAGTCAGCTCGCCGAAGGAGAACTGCCCGTGACGTACGTGATCGCCCAGCCGTGTGTGGACATCAAGGACCGCGCGTGTGTGGACGAATGCCCCGTGGACTGCATCTACGAGGGCAAGCGCATGCTGTACATCCACCCGGACGAGTGCGTGGACTGCGGTGCATGTGAGCCGGTCTGCCCCGTCGAGGCGATCTTCTACGAAGACGACACGCCGCCGGAGTGGAAGGACTACTACACCGCGAACGTCGACTTCTTCGACGACCTGGGCTCCCCGGGCGGTGCAGCGAAGATGGGCGTGATCGACAAGGATCACCCGATCATCGCAGCGCTCCCTCCGCAGAACCAGGAGTAGTCCGCGATGCCCTCCGTCTCGGAGCGGTTCCCCGAGTTCCCGTGGGACACCCTGGCCGGTGCCAAGGCACGCGCCGCCGCGCACCCTGACGGCATCGTCGACCTGTCGATCGGTACGCCGGTCGACCCCACGCCCGCGGTCGCCCGCGAGGCGCTGGTGGACGCGGCGGACGCCCCCGGCTACCCGACGGTGTTCGGCCCCGAGTCGCTGCGCCAGGCCGCGGTCGACTGGATCGAGCGGCGCTTCGGTGTCACCGGTCTCAGCCCCTCGGAGGTGCTGCCCACGATCGGCTCCAAGGAGCTCATCGCCAACCTCCCGGTCCAGCTGGGCCTCGGCGCCGGCGACCTGGTCGTCATCCCCGAGCTGGCCTATCCGACGTACGAGGTGGGGGCCCGCTTCGCCGGCTGCGAGGTGCTGGCCGCCGACTCCACGGTCGCGATCGGCCCGCGCCGTCCCGCGCTGATCTACCTCAACTCCCCGGCCAATCCGCACGGGCAGATCCTCGGGCCCGACCACCTCCGCAAGGTCGTCCAGTTCGCCCGCGAGCGCAATGCGCTGCTCGTCTCTGACGAGTGCTATCTCGAGTTCGCGTGGGACGGCAGCCCGATGTCGGTGCTGCACCCCGACATCTGCGGCGGCTCCTTCGAGGGGCTGCTGGCCGTGCACTCGCTGTCGAAGCGGTCCAACCTGGCCGGCTACCGCGACGCGTTCGTGGTCGGCGACCAGGCCGTCGTCTCCGAGCTCCTGGCGGTCCGCAAGCACCTCGGCTTCATGCTGCCGACCCCTGTGCAGGCCGCGATGGCCGCAGCGCTGGCCGACGACACGCACGTCGAGCAGCAGCGCGCGGTGTACGCCGCGCGGCGGGCGGACCTGCGGGCCGCGCTGGAGTCGGCCGGTTTCACGATCGAGCACTCCGACGGCGCGCTGTACCTCTGGGCCACCCGTGGTGAGCCGTGCCGGGACACGATCGACTGGCTGGCCGAGCGCGGCATCCTCGCGGCTCCGGGAGACTTCTACGGTGCCGCGGGGTCCCACCACGTACGCGTCGCGTTCACGGCCACCGACGAGCGCATCGCTGCCGCCGTCGCCCGCCTCACCGCCTGACCGCCACCCCAACCCAGATCTGCGGACCTTTGCACGCAATCCGCTGGCGGAAACGTGCAGGAGTCCGCAAATCTGGGCGGGGTGGGGTCAGTTGGTGGAGACCCGGACCTCGGTCCTGGGCACGTCGGGGTCCTTGACCCAGCCGCGGTCGGACGACGAGGCCTTCCAGGTGCGCCGCGCGAACGAGACCTCGCTGATGCCGAGCTCGGACGCATTGCCCACCAGGTAGTGCGCGATCGCCCAGCCCCGCGCCCGTACGTCCGCTGATCGCCCGGTGAGCGGGTAGCGCGCGTCGTCGCCGTCCTGCTCCACCGCGATGTCACCGAAGGACTTCTCGACGTCCTGGACCACCTTCGTCGTGCTGCCCACGCCGCCGGGGTTGATCTGGCAGCTGAAGCGAGCGGGACTGTAGCCGCGCAGCGCCGATGCGAGCGCCCGGGCGTAGTTCTCGTGCTGGGCGTACGCCCCGGGGTGCCCCGACCGCTGCACGAGCTGTGCGGCGTCGTTGATCTTCATCCCGGTGTAGTCGTCGACCTTCTCCAGCGCGTCGTAGAAGGCGCCCGTGGAGTAGTGGGGGTCCATGATCTCCGCGATCGAGCCCCAGCCCTGCGACGGACGCTGCTGGAACAGGCCGACGGAGTCGCGGTCGCCGTAGTCGATGTTGTGGATCCTGGACTCCTGGAACGCCGTCGCGATCGCGATCGTCGTGGCACGGGGCGGCAGGCCACGGCGCTGGGCGATCGCCGCCATCAGCGACGACCAGCGGCCCTGCTCGAGATCGACCTGGGCGCGGACGCCGTTGACGTTCGCGACGCAGTACTCGGCGCGCAGGGGAGCGCGGTCCCGGAGGGTCGACCCGACCAGCACCACGGAGGCAACCAGTCCGAGGACGACGAACCAGCGGAATCTCACCAGCGGCCGCTAGTTGGCGTGCAGGTCGGCGTTGAGCTCGATGCCGGTGCGGGCGCCGCGCGGGCGCGCCTCGAGCGCACCTGTCTCGCTGTTGGTGAGGAACAGGATGCCGTCCTGGCCGGACAGCTCGGACGCCTTGACGACCGCGCCGTCGGGCATGCGCACCTTGGAGCCGGCCGTGACGTATGTGCCCGCGGCGACGACGCAGTCATCGCCCAGCGAGATGCCGATGCCGGCGTTGGCGCCGATCAGGCTGTTCTCGCCGACGGTGATGACCTCCTTGCCACCACCGGAGAGGGTGCCCATGATCGAGGCGCCGCCACCGATGTCGGAGCCGTCGCCGACCGTGACGCCGGCCGAGATGCGGCCCTCGACCATCGCGGTGCCGAGCGTGCCGGCGTTGAAGTTGACGAAGCCCTCGTGCATCACGGTCGTGCCCTCCGCGAGGTGGGCACCCAGGCGTACGCGGTCCGCGTCGCCGATGCGCACGCCGGTGGGCACGACGTAGTCGGTCATCCGCGGGAACTTGTCGACGCTGGTGACCTGGACGTGCAGGCCGGCGGCGCGGGCGCGGGCCCGGATCGCCTCGAAGCCGTCGACCGGGCACGGGCCGATCGAGGTCCACACGACGTTGGCGAGCAGGCCGAACTGGCCCTCCAGGCTGAGCCCGTGCGGCTTCACGAGACGGTGCGAGAGCAGGTGCAGGCGCAGCCACACGTCGTACGCGTCGGCGGGCGGAGCCTGCAGGTCAGGGACCTCGACCAGGACGACGGCCCTGCGGACGCCGCGCACCTCGTCGTCGCCGGACAGCGCGGTCAGCTCGGCCGGCTCCACCACGGCCTCGGGGGCCGGGCCGAGGCGGGGCTCGGGAAACCAGACGTCGAGCACCGTTCCGTCGTCGGTCAGGGTCGCGATGCCGTAGGCGTGGGCCCCGGCCAGATCCGCAGAAGTCATGCTCACAATCTATCGAGTCCCTCATCGCCGCTCGGGCGCCGCCTGCGGCGTGCCGCGAGGACCCGTCGGAGAACGGGCAGAACGGCCCTGGCGCGACTGTCGCCGCACTGAGACGATCGCACCGGCCGGACCGCCGACCGGGCCGTTCTCGAAGGGTGTGATCCGCATGCAGGACGTCGTGCTGGGCCTCCTTGCCGTCCTGGCCGGGGCGCTGCTGTGCTTTCGCGGCTACTGGGCGCTGCGCCTCGCCCTGTCGATGTGGGGCGCGTTCGTCGGGTTCTCCCTGGGCGCCGGGATCGAGTCCTCCGCCAGCGGCGACGGCTACCTGACGACCTGGCTCGGCTGGGTCGTGGCGGTGGTCCTGGCCGTCCTCTTCGCGGCGATCGCCTACGTCTACTACGCCGTGGCCGTCGTCGTCGCGATGGGCTCGGCGGGCTTCGTGCTGGGCTCGGCCGCGATGGTCGCGCTGGACGTCTCGTGGTCCTGGGTGCCGATCGCGGTCGGCGTCGTCGTCGGGGTGCTCGTGGCCGCGCTCGCGATCATGGTGCAGCTGCCGTCGATCCTGCTCGTCGTCGTGAGCGGCACGGCAGGCGCCACCGCCGTCGTCACGGGGCTCATGCTGCTCACGGGGGCGATCGACACCGCGGACTTCGAGTCGCGAGCGGTCACCAGCCGGGTCGACCACGAGGGATGGTGGGCCGTGCTCGCGCTCGTGATCGCGGTGGTCGGGATCGTCAGCCAGGTGCGCGCTGTCGGCCTCGACCAGGGCGCCCGCCGCTCGTGGTCCGGCCGCACGAACCCGACGGGGGCGCACTGACGGCTCAGCGCTTGGGCAGTCCGTCCTTGGTGCACAGCGAGCCGATCCGGTCGGTCCGGTCCTGCTTGATGTAGTCGAACATCTTCGGTGCCCGGTTCGCGTCCCAGTTGACCGCGAAGTCCTGCAGCGGCACGGTGCAGCTGAGCCCCTTGCCGCCCATCGCCGCGGACAGGGCGAGGGCGAACTTCCCGAGGGCGAGCGGGCTGACGTCGTCGCCGATCGTCAGCGATCCCGAGGCCCCCTTCGCGACGCGGACGTAGCGGATCGGGTTGAGCACGGTCCACGGCGACTTGGCCTCGGCCGCGATCGAGCCGAGCACCTCGCGCTGGCTCTGCACGCGCTGGATGTCCTGCGTCGCGTACGAGTGGCGGTTGCGCGAGTACGCCAGTGCGGTCGCGCCGTCGGCGGTCTGGCAGCCCTTCTTCACGTCGAGGCCCGAGTCCTTGTCCTTCAGGTCCTCCTTGGGGCAGATCTCGACTCCTCCGAGGGAGTCCACGACCTTGACCAGGCCGCCGAAGCCGACCTCGATGTAGTCGTCGACCTTGATGCCGGTGTTGCCCTCGATCGTGCGGACCAGCAGCTTCGCGCCGCCATACGCGTACGCCGCGTTGATCTTGCCGCGGCCGTAGCCCGGGATGTCGACGAGGGAGTCGCGCGGGATCGACAGCAGGATGCTCGGACCGCTGCCGGTGTGCAGGAGCATGATCGTGTCGGTGCGGCCGCGTCCGCCGCTGTCGCCACCGGTGGAGAGCTGCTTCTGCTCCTCCTTGGTCAGTCCGCGGCGGCTGTCGGAGCCGACCAGCAGGTACGTCGTGCCGGGCTGGTCGTCGGGGCGTCCGCTCGCGGGCGACGCGTCGACCTTGGCGATCTTGCCCCAGGCCCAGATGGGGACCGCGACGAGGAAGACGATCCACGCGACCACGAGCAGCAGCACGATGCGTCGCGCGCCGAAGCGCTTCTTGCGCGGCTTGCCGGGCGGGGTCGCCCCGGCGTTGCGCTGCCCCGGCGGCGGGAGGTTCGGCGGGGGGAGGTCGCTGCGCGGGGGAGGGGGAGGACCGTCCGCCCGCGGCGCGGAACGGGTCGGTTCGTCGTCCCCGTACAGCCACCCGTAGTTGCCCTGGGGACGCTCGTCTGACATGCAGACGACCGTACCGGACCCCTGGCCGCGGTCCCGGGACCCGCCACACCGGACCCACCGAAATCAATTCGCGTGTCGCGGCGCGCCCTCAACCTTCGATTGAGAGTTTCTGTGGATACTGAGAGCGCCCCAGCTTCTTCCCCCACGTGAGGGCTCCATGTCTGACGTTCGCTCGAGTGTGATGGGTGGGTCCTACGACCGCCCGGCCGACACCTCGGCCCGCATCCAGTTCCGCCGTGCCCTGACCCTCATGGCGATGACTCTCGTCATGCCCGGATCCGCCCAGCTCGTGATGGGCAACAAGCGCATCGGTCGCGTCTGCCTGCGCGTCTGGCTCGGATTCCTCGCCTTCGGGGCCATCGTGCTGTTCCTGGCCCTGTTCTCCCGGGACACCCTGCTCTCGTTCACGCTCGACTCCTCGGGCCCGCTCACGCTCGGCCGCTGGGTCCTCATGGCGGGCGCGCTGGCCTGGGTGGCGCTGATGGTCGACGCGTGGCGCCTCGGACGTCCGCTGGAGATGGCGCGCAACCACCGCCTGGCGATGACGGGCCTCAACAGCGTCCTGTGCTTCGTCACGGCGGGCACGATGTTCTTCGCCGCCCACCTCGTCGACACCGCGAACTCCTCGATCGGCACGGTCTTCGCGTCCGGCACGACCTCCGAGCCCGACGCCGGCCGCTACAACATCCTGCTGCTCGGCGGCGACTCCGGACCGGACCGCAGCGGTGTACGTCCGGACTCCCTCACGGTCGCGAGCATCGACAAGGACTCGGGACGCACGATCCTGATCGGCCTGCCCCGCAACCTCGAGGACGTCCCGTTCCCGGCCGGGTCGGTCATGGACAAGGAGTTCCCCAACGGCTTCGACTGCGACGGCTGCTACCTCAACGCGGTCAACACGTGGGCCAACGACAACGCGGCCAAGTTCGGCACCAAGAACCCCGGCATGAAGGCCACGATGGGCGCCGTCGAGGAGATCACCGGTCTCAAGCTCAACTACTACGCGATGGTCAACATGCACGGCTTCTCCAAGCTGATCGACGCGGTCGGCGGCGTGCAGATGAACGTGCGCGAGCGCACCGCGATCGGCGGCATCGGCTCACCGATCCGTGGCTACATCGAGGCCGGCGAGCAGAAGCTGACCGGCGACCAGGCGCTCTGGTACTCCCGCAGCCGCGTCCAGAACAGCGATTTCTCCCGCATGGGCCGGCAGAAGTGCGTCATGAACGCGATGCTGCAGCAGCTCAGCCCCAAGAAGGTGCTGCTCAACGTCGAAAAGATCGCCGACTCCAGCAAGGCACTGCTCACCACGAGCATCCCGCGGCAGGACCTCGACGTCTTCGCGGCGCTGGCGCTGAAGGCCAAGACGCAGAAGGTCTCCACGGTCTCGCTGGTCCCGCCGGTGATCTACACCGGCAACCCGGACTACCCCAAGGTGCGGCGCATGGTCGACAAGGCCGTCGCGAAGGCCGAGGGCCGCGCGAAGCCCAAGGCCGGCATCTCGACCGCCAAGCTGAAGATGCCCAAGGCCGGCGACAAGGCGAAGGACCCCACCAAGGCCAACCAGAGCAGCGACCTCGGCGCCTCCTGCTGACCGTCACCCGCAGCACCAGGGCCGATCGTCCCGGGATCGGATTTCATGTCGCGCCGAGACACTCCTGTCACCCATAATGGAGCCTCGTCGGCCGCACCACCGTGAGGGAACATGTCGCATCGCGCGAGTCTCCTGGGCCGCGGCTACCAGGACCAGCACCTGGACTCGCCGCGTGTCCGCTTCCGCCGCGCCCTGCTGCTGTGCCTGATGACGGTCGTGGTCCCGGGCTCGGGGCACATCGCGGTCGGCAAGAAGATCGTGGGCTGGATCGCCGTGACCCTGTGGCTCGCGGTGCTCGTCGCGGGCGGCTGGCTGCTCGTGACGTACCGCACCGACCGCGCCCAGGTGCTCGACTGGTTCACCGATCCCGACATCCTGCTCGCGGCGCGGGTCAGCCTCGTGGCGGTCGCGCTGCTGTGGGCCGTGCTGTTCGTCGACGCGTGGCGCCTTGCCTCGCCGTTCCGGCTGACCTTCCTGCGCGCAGCCCTCATCACGGTGCTCAATCTCGCGATCATCGGCGGTGTCGCGGGGTCCACGGCGTACGCCTCGCAGGTCATGAAGGTCTCGCGCGAGACCGTGAAGACGGTCTTCCCGGAGAACGTGCCGACGTCCGAGCCGCTGAAGGGCCGCTACAACATCCTGCTGGTCGGCTCGGACGCCCGCGAGGACCGCACGGGCGTACGGCCTGACTCGCTGACCGTGGCGAGCGTGGACGCCGACACCGGCAAGGTCGTCCTCGTCTCCCTGCCGCGCAACCTGCAGAACGTGCCGTTCTCCGAGGGCAGCCCCATGCGCCAGCTCTATCCCAACGGCTACAACTGCGGGTCCGAGTGCCTGCTGAACGCGGTGCACACGACGGCGCAGGACCGCAAGGACCTCTACCCGGGCAGCGACGACCCGGGGCTGGACGCCACGATCGACGCGGTCGAGGGCGCCACCGACCTCAAGGTCAACTACTTCGTGATGGTCAACCTCAACGGGTTCAAGGGCCTCGTGGACGCGGTCGGCGGCGTGGAGATGGACGTCAAGACCCCGATCGCGATGTTCGGGCAGGCCGACGCCTACAAGCAGACGTTCATCCAGCCCGGCCGGCGCACGCTCGACGGCCAGGAGGCGCTCTGGTACGCCCGCAGCCGGATCCAGTCCGACGACTACACGCGCATGGGACGCCAGAAGTGCCTCATGGCGGCGATGGCGGACCAGCTCAGTCCCACCAAGGTCCTCACCAACGCGACCAAGATCGCGAGCTCGGGCCGCGAGCTGCTCAGCACCAACATCCCGCGCAAGGAGCTCGGCCAGTTCGCCGACCTCGCACTGAAGTCACGCGGCTCCAAGATCCGCACGGTGTCGGTCGTCCCGCCGGAGTTCAACACCGTGACGCCGGACTTCCCCGCGATCCACGCCGCGATCCAGAAGGCGATCGACACGTCCGAGGGCGTTCGCAAGAAGCCGTCCACCGGCGCCCCCAAGGACCCGAGTGCGCGCAAGGCCAACAACTCCGACGACCTCGAGGCCGACTGCTAGGCCGAACGGCTCGTTGCGTTACTTGTCCTGGGCCTTGTGGTACGCCGAGATGACCTCGTCGGGGTCACCGTCCATGACGAGCGTGCCCTGGTCCAGCCAGATGACCCGGCTGCAGGTGTCGACGATGGACTTCATCGAGTGGCTGACGAGGAACACCGTGCCGGCGTTGTCGCGGATCTCGCGGATGCGCGCCTCGCTGCGCTGGCGGAACGTCCGGTCGCCGACGGCGAGTGCCTCGTCCACGATGAGGATCTCGTGGGTCTTGACGCTGGCGATCGCGAACTTCAGGCGCGCGGTCATGCCCGAGGAGTAGGCGCGCATGGGCAGGTCGATGAACTTCTCCAGGCCTGCGAACGACACGATCTCGTCGTAGTTCGCCTCGATCTCCTCCATCGTGAAGCCCATCGCCAGGCCGCCCAGGATGATGTTGCGGTCGCCCGACAGGTCCTTCATGAGCGCTGCGCCCACGCCGAGGAGGCTGGGGCGCGAGTGCGCGTAGATCGCGCCCTGGCTCGTGCTGGTGAGACCGACGATCGCGCGCATCAGCGTGGACTTGCCCGAGCCGTTGGTGCCGATCACGCCGATGCTGTCGTTCTCGTACGCCGTGAAGGACACGCCCTTGAGCGCGTGGACCGTCCGCATCTGCTTGCCGCGTCCGCGCAGGTTGAGCGAACGGCGGTCTGCGGCGGTGGGCCGCTTGCCGGTCGCGAAGACCTTGTACTCGACGTGGACGTCGTCCACGATGACGACCGGGCGTCGCCCCGTCGGGGCGGTGCTCTGGGTGGGGGTGGGCTCAGTCGACACGGCCGTACCTCTCCTCGGCGCGCCAGAAGAACCAAACCCCGAAGGCGAACAGGCCGAGTGACCACAGCGTCACGAACAGCCAGTAGCGGTTGTCGACGTGGTAGTCGGGGCCCTGCAGCAGGAGCGAGCGCGCGATGCTCAAGAACTCGTGGATGGGCTGGGCGTCGGTGATCTTGACCAGCGTCGGGTGATCGGCGAACCGCTTCTCGATGCTGAAGAAGATGCCGGTCGTGTAGAAGAAGAACCGGGTCAGGAACGGCAGGAAGTTGTTGAGGTCACGCCAGTGCACCGACAGCCGGGCCGTGATGAGCGCCAGGCCGCAGTTGAACAGGTAGTACAGCGCCAGCAGGGGGACGATCAGCAGCCACTGGACCTCGATCGCGCCGAAACCACCGCTGATCACGAGGAAGACCAGCATGATTGCGATCGTGGGCAGGAACTGCAGGAAGCGCTGCGTGACCGCGGCCAGGGGCAGCGCCATGCGGGGGAACGCCAGGCTCTGCAGCAGGGCGGCGTTGCTGGTGATCGCCTTGCCGCCACTGGTCCAGGACTGGGCGAAGAACTCGAAGAGGAAGACGCCGATGATGAGGAACTCGACGAAGTGGTCGGGGCGTCCCTCGGTGCCGATGAGGAAGCCGAAGATGGCTCCGTACACCAAGGCGTTGAGCAGGGGCTTGAGGATCACCCAGAACATGCCGAGCGAGTTCTGCTGGTTCTCGGACTCGATCTTGAACCGCGCCATCGAGAAGATGAAGATCCGGCGCCGCCAGACTTCGGCGACGTAGGTCTTGAGCGGGGGGCGTCCACCGACCTTGATCAGGCCCGCGCGCGCCGCATCCTCGGCGGTTGTCATTCGTGTGGTGTCCCTACTGTTCAGACGGCGAGACCGGCGGGGGCTCGTGCCGCGGCCTCGTCGAGTGTAGTGGACTCGCCTAGTCCTGACGGCCGCCCTCTTGGGCCGCCACGCGGGAGATCTGTTCCGGCGTGGCGGACGCCACGACGACGAGGGAGCCGCCGCCCAGGCACGCCGCGACGAGCATCTCGGCATCGCGCGCGATCGGTCCCGGCTCCACGACCCTGCGCGAGGCGTCGGGTGCGACCTGGGCGAGCAGCTCGGCATGCGTACGCGCGACGCCGTCGAGCTCGAGCGCGAGCGAGGACGGCTCCGGAGGGTCCAGCGCGACGAAGTGGTCCCCGTGCCCCGGCACCTCCGCGCCGAGGTCCAGGAATCCCTCGGGCGGGGTCGCGAACCTGCCCCCGAGCGGACGCAGCGACGCAGCGACGCGGACCGGTTCGTCCGCGACGAGGTCGGGACCGCTGAGGCCGATGTCGGCGTGCGAGTCGACGACCGCGGCGCCCACGTTCCACGCCGAGAGGATCCACACGGCCGTCAGCCAGTGGCTGGGCAGCCCGATGCGGATGCGCGCACCCGGCTCGACCTCGAGCTCGTCCACCAGGAAGTTGCTGGTCTTGGCCACCCAGTTGGCCGTGGTGACCGTGCTGAGCTCGACCCGCTCGCCCGTGGCCATGTCGTAGTAGGTCAGCAGCGGCTGCGTCGGATCGGCGCTGGCGCGCAGCAGCTGGTCGAGGGTTCTCATGCGGTGATCCTCCGGGCCAGGTCGACAACGGCCGCGGCGTCCGCGGGCGAGGTCCGGACGGCACCCGGATCAGGCTCGCGCAGGCCCGCGACGCGTACGAGATCGGCCGGGGCGGGGTCCTCGTGGTCGACGACGACGACCGGCAGGTCAGCGGGCACGAGGTCCAGGAAGCCCGGGACGCGGAGCACGGGATCGATCGCGAGCGTGCGGCTGGACGGGGCCAGGACGAGCACGTCGGTCTGCTGCAGCGTGGTGGTCACGGCCGGCGACACCGACAACGACTCGGCGACCAGGACGGTCTCGGTGGGGGAGTGCACGGCGGGATCGGCGAGGTACTCCTCGACGTGGACCGCGCGCGGCTCGTCGCCACCGACCACGACGTGCAGCTCGGCGCGCTGCTCGCACGCCGGCAGCAGGGCGTACGGGAGGCCGCTGCGGGTGGCCGCGGCCAGGGTCGCCTCGGTGAGGGAGAACCCCGTGCCGATGAGCTCGGTGCGCACGAGGCGCGTCGCGACGTCCTGATCGCTGGTCCGCTGCCACGTGGGCGAGTACTCGATCGTGCGCAGCTGATCGGCCACCGCGTACGTCGTGGGGGTGCCCGGCACGAGCAGCAGCGCGTCCAGGTCGGGGGAGGCCTTGAGCCAGGCCGACCAGTGGTCGCGGACGGTCGGGGCGATGACCGTCAGCTGGTCGGCGGGTCCGAGGCGGGCCGCCAGGTCGTGGACGAAGGGGGCGCCATCGGCGCCGCTGACGATCGTGATCCGCATCCGACCATTGTGTCGTGCTCCCGAGGGCGTCCCGCACGGGGGCGACACGCCGGGGATTCCGAGAATCTTGCCATTCGGCTTGACATGTGAGAGGCCACAGGACTGTAATTCCACGTATGTCATTCGATCTGGGTCTGCTGCAAGAGCTCGATGAGGAACTCATGTGGCAGGAGCGTGCGCTCTGCGCTCAGACGGACCCAGAGGCGTTCTTCCCCGAGAAGGGCGGTTCGACGCGTGAGGCCAAGAGAGTCTGCCTGACGTGCGACGTCCGAGGAGAGTGCCTCGAGTACGCCCTGGCTCACGACGAGCGGTTCGGCATCTGGGGCGGTCTGTCCGAGCGTGAACGGCGCAAGCTCAAGAAGCGGGCCTAAGCGCGCCCTTCCACCGTCCTCTAGAGTCGATCTACGTGGACGGGACTGAAGCGACGCGCCCTTGGCACGACGATCCGCCCTCGGTCGGCGCGGTGCTCGTGTCCCACAACGGCGCCCGGTGGCTGCCCCAGGTGCTGGCCTCCTTCAGCGACATGACCTATGCGCCGTCGCACTGGCGCGTCGTCGACGTCGCCTCGACCGACGGCAGCGCCGATCTGCTGCGGGACTCCTTCGGCGCGGACCGCATCACGTACGCCCCCTCCGGCACGGGCTTCGGCGACGCCGTGCGCCTCGCTCTGCGCGACATGCCCGAGACCGACTGGATCTGGCTCCTGCACGATGACGCCTCGGTGCTGCCGGGGACGCTGTCGGGCCTGCTCGACACTGCGACGTCCGCCCCCGACATCGGGGCGGTGGGTCCCAAGATCCGCGAGTGGCCCTCGCTGCGCCGGCTCCTCGAGGTGGGGCTGACCGTCACGGGCACGGGTGCGCGGGAGACGGGCCTGGAGACGGGTGAGCCCGATGCGGGCCAGCACGACCGGCCGCGCGACGTCCTCGCGGTCAACACCGCCGGCATGCTGGTGCGTCGCGACGTGTGGCTCGAGCTGGACGGCCTGGACCCCGAGCTCCCGATGTACTTCGACGACATCGACTTCGGCTGGCGCCTCGCGCGGGCCGGCTACCGCACGGTCACGGCGCCCGCGGCCGTGATCTTCCACGCCGAGTCCACCCGCCGCGGCACCCGGCCCCGCACCGCCGGCGACGTCCCGCCGTGGGAGCGGCGCAGGGCCGCGCTCCACACCCAGCTCGCCAACACCCCGATGCCGCGTTTCCTGTGGCAGTACGTCCGGCTGTTCTTCGGATCGCTGCTCCGCGTCATCGGACTGATCATCGGCAAGGACCCCGAGGCCGCGAGCGACGAGCTCCTCGCGGTGCGCTCGGCGTACGTGCATCCCGTGCGGCTGGCCCGCGCCCGTCGACGCCGCGCCCGCACGGCACGCCGGCCCCAGCGCGAGATCCGCGATCTCTTCGCTCCCTTCTGGTTGCCCTACCAGCACGGCCTGGACGTGGTGCGCCACACCGTGACCAGCCTGGTCAAGCCTGAGGCGGTCGCCACGGTGGGCCGACGCTCGACGGTGGTCGAGCAGGCGCCCGACGATGCGGTCGACCTCGACGACGGGCCGTCGCTGCTCGTGCGCAGGCCGTGGTTCACGGTCGTCCTGGTGCTCGTGGTGCTGTCGGTGCTGGCCGGCCGGGGACTGCTCAGCGGCGGCCTCAACGGTGGTGCGCTGCCGCCCGCACCCGACACCGCAGGCGGCTGGTGGCAGCTGCTGTTCGAGCGGAGCCACGACGTCGGGCTCCCGAGCACGTCCCTGCCGCCGTTGTTCGCGCTGCCGCTAGCGGTCGTGTCGACGCCGGTCTGGTTCGCCCCCGGGCTCGTCGTCACGGCGTTCATGGTGTTCGCGGTGCCGCTCGCGGCGCTGACCGCCCACCGCCTCGGCCGTCTGCTCAGCCCGCACCGTGGTCCCCGCATCGTGTGGGCCGTGTCGTACGGGCTGATCGTGCTGGCCACGGGTGCAGTCTCGGACGGACGCATCGGCACCGTGGTCGCGCTGATCATCCTGCCGATCGTGGTCAACACCGCGTGGCAGCTCGCGGTCCGGCCCGGCTGGCAGCTCGGTCTGCGGCTCGGCATCTGGATCGCTCTCGCCGCAGCCTTCGCCCCGATCTCCCTCGTGCTCGGCCTGGGTGCCCTCGTCGTCCTCGCGCTGACGGGGCGGCGTGCCGGTCGTGCGCTCGTGATCGCGCTCGGCGCGGCGATCGTCCTGCTCGGCCCGTGGTTGGTGCAGCGTGCCGCCCGGCCGTGGCGCATGTGGTGGGAGGCCGGCTATCCCCTCCCGGGAGCCGCCACGATCCAGGACGTCGTGCTGGGCCGCACCGGCGAGGGCCACGTGCCGGGCTGGCTCTCGGTCGGCCTCATCGTGCTCGCGGTCCTCGCGCTCGTGCCGCGCAGCACCCGTACGGGCGTCCAGCTCGCCTGGATCGGAGCCCTCCTCGGTCTCGGCGTCGCCCTGGCCGGGACCCTCGTGACCTACTCGACCCCCGCAGGCCCCGCGGACATCGTTCCCTGGGTGGGCGTGCCGACCGCGCTGTGGCTCGGCGGCCTGGCCACCGCGGTCCTCCTCGCCGTCCCGGCCGCGTCGTCGTGGCCGCGACCGGCGCTCGCGGCGGGCGTCGTGGCGGCCCTCCTGCTGCCGGTCGGCGCGGGAGTGGTCTGGGTCGTCCAGGGCTCCGGCGACCCGCTCGACGACGAGCGCCCGGACACGGTGCCGGTCTACCTCGCCGAGCGCCCGGGCAGCACCCTGGTGCTGACCGGCAGCGTCCAGGACGGCGTCGACTACCGCGTCGTGACCGGTGAGGGGCCGTTCCTCGGCCAGGAGGCCCTGACCCCCTCCGCCTCGGACACGAGCCGGCTGAGCGCGACGGTGCGCCGCCTGCTCGCCCAGTCGGCGGGCGAGGACGTCCAGGCGCTCAGCTCGTTCGGGATCGACGCGATCTACGCCCCGCGGGCCGACGACGAGCTGGCGCGACGCATCGACGCCGCGGCGTACCTCTCCCCGTCCGGCAGCGACGAGCCAGGCTCCCGGGTCTGGACCGTGACGGGCGACCCGGAGCGCGAGCAGGTGTCGGCGCCGCTGTGGCACGTGCTGCTGACGGGCCTGCAGGTGCTCGCCTGGCTGATCGCGATCGTGCTGACCCTCCCGGTGCGCCGGCGGACCGGGCCCGCGTCAGTGACGACCGAGGAGGACACGACAGCATGAGCCATCTCAAGGCCCTCTCGCTGCCCCTGGTCGCGGTCCTGCTCGTCGTCCTGGCGGCCGTGGTCCCGTCGGACGACGACGAGCAGACCCGTCCGCCCAGCTCGGTCCCGGTCAGCCAGACGACGTACGCGTGCCCGGCCGGCTCGGTCATCGACGTCACCGCGGGACAGGTCTCGGCGGGCTCGTCACGCACCGCCAGGGTCCTGCCCGGCCGTGAGGCGGTCGACGCCCTGGGTGACGCCGGCGCCTGGCAGAGCGACGTGGTCGACGGTCCCGGCGTGATCGTGCAGCAGGACGGACGCCGATCGGGGGCCGTCGGCTACTTCGCCGGCACCGCGCCCGCGAGCGGAGGCGGTGGTCTCGTCGTCGGCTCGTGCCCCGGCATCGTCGACGACGCCTGGCTGCTCGGGCTCGGCTCGGGCGATGAGCACTTCTCGACCCTGATCCTGACCAACCTGGCCGACTCGACCGCCTCGATCGACCTGACGCTGTGGGGCCCCAAGGGCCGGATCGACGCGGTCGACACCCAGGGGGTCGTCATCGAGCCGTTCTCGGTGCGACGCATCCGGGTCGACACGCTCGCGGCGGCCGAGCCCGAGCTCGCGGTCCACGTGCGCCGGACGAGGGGCTCGGTGGCGGTCGTCGCGAACGACACCTCCACGGCGTCCTCGAGCGGGACCGAGCCGGTCACCGCCACCCGCCCGCCGGGCCGCGACCAGGTCGTCGCAGGCCTGGTGAAGGCATCGGGGGGACGGACCCTCCTGCTGCTCAACCCGGGCAGCTCCACCGCCCGCGTCGACGTGAAGGTCATCGGCCGACGCTCGACGTTCACCCCCGCCGGTCTCGAGCAGCTGCGGGTCGCACCCGGCGCCCTGCGCCTCGTCACCGTGCCGGCGTCGGCCGGGGAGGGGGAGCAGGCGTTGCGGGTGACGTCCGACAAGCCCGTGGCCGCGACCGTGCGCATGTCGCCGGGCGAGGAGGACTACGCGTACGCCGAGGCGGGCTCGGTCCTGACCGGGCCCACCGTGGTCCCGGTCGACGTCGGCACCGATGTCGAGCCCCCGCGTCTGCTGCTGACCGCGCCGGACAAGGACGCGTCTGTGGTCATCGAGACGTTCGACGCCGCGATGCGCCCGGTCGGGTCCCGCCGCGCCAAGGTCACAGGTGGCACGACCCGCGGGGTCACGGTCGCGACCAGAGGGGTGGCGTACGCCGTGCTGAGGCCCACGGGCCGCATCGTCGCGGCGGCCACGTACGTCGACGGTGACGGCATCAGCTCGTTGGCGCTGCGGCCGGCCCCCGTCACCACGCCGGCGCCGCAGGTGCGACCGGTCGGCTGACTCAGCGCGGTCGCGGGTCGAGATCGTCGGGGGACATGTGCCAGACCTCGGCGAGGCGATCGAGCACGACCGACCAGGTGAGCTCCTCGAGCTCCTCGGTCGTCCCGCACCGCTGCGCGATCGGGATGCGGAACAGCACGACCCGGTGCCCCTCGGGGATGGTCACGACGATGCCCAACGGCACCTCGTCGGTCCATTCCGGCGGCAGGAGCGGAGCCTCGTCGAACCGGATCTCGACGTGGTCGGGCTCGACCGTGAAGTGGGGCTCGAGTGCCTCGACGATGTCGCTGACCAGCAGGTGGAACGCCTCACGCGGCGAGCGGTGGGCCGGGACGCTGCGCGGCGACAACGGCCCCGGGAGCGCCATCGGGCCGCGCGGCCCACGACCGCGTCGATCCCGCATGCGGCCGGGTCGCGGACCCGTCACGATGCCGCCGAGATGATCCATGCGGTGAGCCTAACGCGATCCGCGCCGCCCGGGGACTAACCTCACCTCGTGGCAACCGTTCGACGCTGCACGCGATCTGCGTGCTCCCAGACAGCAGTGGCGACGCTGACGTACGTCTACGCGGACCAGACCGCCGTGCTGGGCCCGCTCGCGACCTACGCCGAGCCGCACACGTACGACCTGTGCGCCGAGCACTCGCAGAGGATGTCCGCCCCGCAGGGGTGGAACGTCCTTCGCCTGGCTCCGGACCCGACGGCGTCCGCGCCGTCGCACGACGACCTGCTCGCGCTGGCCGATGCGGTCCGCGAGGCGGGGCGCACGCCCACCACCATCTCTGACGGTCCGCCGTCCCTTCGACTCGTGAGGCCTGATTCGTGATCGATCCCCGTCTGGAGCAGGTGGTCAAGGCGTACGACGTGCGCGGCCGCTCGCCCGAGCAGCTCGACCCCGTGCTGACCCGCGCCCTCGGCGAGGCATTCGCGCTCGAGACCGGTGTGGACGGCGGCCGCGGCACCGTGGTGATCGGTCACGACATGCGTGACACCTCGCCCCTGCTCGTCGAGGCGTTCTCCGACGGCGTGCGCGCCCAGGGCGGCAACGTCATCAGCATCGGCCTGGCATCGACCGACCTGCTCTACTTCGCCTCGGGCGACCTCGACCTCCCCGGAGCGATGATCACCGCGAGCCACAACCCGGCGGCGTACAACGGCATCAAGCTGTGCCGCGCGGGCGCCAAGCCGATCGGCTACGACACCGGGCTCTCGGACATCGCCGAGAAGGCCACCGAGCTGCTGACCCGCACCGAGCTGCCCGAGCCGACGGGTTCCTACGAGGAGAGCGACGCCCTCAGCCGCTACGCGGAGTACCTCCACAAGATCGTGCCCGTCCCGGCCGGCCGCCGGCTCAAGGTCGTGGCCGACGCGGGCAACGGCATGGCCGGGCACACCGTGCCCTCGGTCTTCGCCTCGCTCGACGTCCAGCTCCACCCCATGTACTTCGAGCTCGACGGCACCTTCCCGAACCACGACGCCAACCCGCTGGACCACTCGACCTTGGTCGACCTGCAGGCCAAGGTCCGCGAGACCAGCGCCGACATCGGTCTGGCCTTCGACGGCGACGCCGACCGCTGCTTCGTGATCGACGAGCGCGGTGAGGTCGTCTCGCCCTCGGCCATCACGGCGCTCATCGCCCACCGGGCGCTCCTGACCACGCCTGGCGCGACGATCCTGCACAACGTCATCACGTCCAAGGCCGTGCCGGAGATCATCACCGAGAACGGCGGCACCGCGGTCCGTACGCCGGTGGGGCACTCGCTGATCAAGGCCGAGATGGCGCGCACCGGCGCGGTCTTCGGTGGCGAGCACTCGGGGCACTTCTACTTCAAGGACTTCTTCCTCGCCGACTCCGGCATGATCGCGGCCCTGCACGTCATGGCCGCGCTCGCCGAGACCGAGGGCACGGTGTCCGAGCTGATGGCGCAGTACGAGCGCTATGTCGCGTCCGGCGAGATCAACAGCACCGTCGAGGACGGTCCCGCGATCCTGGCCGAGCTCACGAAGGCGTACGCCGACCACGACCAGGACACGATGGACGGCCTGACGGTCACCGCGGACACCTGGTGGTTCAACGTCCGGGCCTCCAACACCGAGCCGCTCCTGCGTCTCAACGTCGAGGGTGACGACGAGGAGACGATGGCGCGCGTGCGCGATGACGTCCTCGCGGTCATCCGCGGAGACTGAGCGGGCGAACGTCAGCGCGAAGCCTCGTGAGCCTGGCACGCTTCCAGGCCATAGGCTGCACCCATGAACCTTGATCCCGCCCTGCTCGAGATCCTCGTGTGCCCGCAGTGCCGCGCGACGCTGTTCGTCGACGACGAGGCGAGCGAGCTGGTGTGCAACGCCTGCGCGCTGGCGTACCCGGTCCGCAAGGACATCCCGGTGATGCTCGTCGACGAGGCCCGTCCGATCAGCTGACCTCTCAGCGCTTCGGCGTCGCGATCGGGTCGAGCACGTCGGCGACGTGGGGATCACCGGCGTCCACGAGGTAGTCACGCGGGCGCGTCTCGTCGGTGCCCGCACCGACATGCAGCGCACGACACACGAACGTGCCGAGCACTGCGACCAGCAGGTTGAGCACGAGCGCGGTGACGCCGAAGTAGATCAGGTTCTCGCTGATCTCGATGCCGAAGACCTCGAGCGGACCGACCGAGCCGCCGAAGTGCGAGTCGGGCTTGCCCACGACCGGCTTGTTGTAGGCCGCGAAGGTGCCCCAGATCATCCCGACCGCCCACCCTGCCAGGAGCGCGTAGCGGTGGAGCCAGCGGGTGTAGAGACCGACGACGATCGACGGCAGCGTCTGCAGGATCCAGATGCCGCCGAGGAGCTGCAGGTTGATCGCGAACTCGTTGGGCAGAGCAAGAACGAAGACGAGGGCGCCGAACTTGACCAGCAGGGACGCGAGCTTGCTCTGCTTGGCCTCCTGCGCATCGGTGGCGTCGGGGTTGATGAACGCCTTGTAGACGTTGCGGGTCCAGAGGTTGGCCGCGGCGATCGACATGATCGCCGCAGGCACGAACGCGCCGATCGCGATGGCCGCGAACGCGACGCCGGCGAACCACGGGCTGAACTCCTGCTCGAACAGCTGGGGGATCGCGAGCTGCGGGTTCTTGACCTGGATGCCGGCGGCGATCGCGGCGATGCCGAGCAGTGCCAGCAGGCCCAACAGGAAGGAGTACGCCGGCAGCAGCGCGGCGTTGCGCCGGATGATGTTGCGGTTCTTGGTCGACAGCACCGCGGTCACCGAGTGCGGATACATGAACAGCGCGAGTGCCGAGCCGAGCGACAGCGAGGCGTACGCCCACTGGGAGACGCCCATGCCGGGGATGAGGCCCTTGGGGGTCGCCTCGCCGCTCGCGATCGCGTCGGCGTTGTCGGTGTTGAACGAGCTGAAGGCCTTCTCGGCGGAGTCGAAGATGCCACTCCAGCCGCCCAGCTGTGTCGGCAGGTAGATGACCGCGACGATGATGACGAGATAGATCAGCGTGTCCTTGACGAACGCGATCAGCGCAGGCGCCCGGAGCCCCGACGAGTACGTGTAGGCCGCGAGCAGGGCGAATGCGATGAACAGCGGCAGGTCCTTGCGGAACCAGCCTGCGTCCTCGCCGCCGCCGAGCCCCATCACGTCGAGCACTGCCTGGATGCCCACGAGCTGCAGCGCGATGTAGGGCAGCGTCGCCAGGATGCCGGTGAACGCGATGACCAGCGCGAGGGCGCGGGAGTCGAACCGGCCCTGGACGAAGTCGGCGGGCGTGACGTACGACCGCCGGTGCGAGACCGACCAGAGTCGCGGCAGGAAGATGAAGATGATCGGGTACAGGATGATCGTGTAGGGCACCGCGAAGAAGCCGGTGACGCTTCCCGCGTACAGCGTGGCCGGAACCGCGATGAACGTGTACGCGGTGTAGATGTCGCCCCCGATCAGGAACCACGCCACGAACGTGCCGAAGCTGCGGCCGCCGAGGCCCCACTGGTCGAGGTTGTCGAGCTCGCCGACCTTGCGCCAGCGGGCGGCGAGGAATCCCAGCACGGTGACGAGCAGGAAGAAGAACAAGAAGACGACGAGGGCGACCGGATCGACGCCGTTCATCGCTCGTCACCCTTCCCGTCGACCGAGAGGCCCTCGGCCGCACGCCGTCGCTTCTCGTGGCCGCGGACCAGGCGGTAGGCGACCGAGGTCAGGACGACCGACACCAGGACGAGCACGAACTGGTACCAGAAGAAGAACGGGATGCCGGCGAGCTCAGGGTCCTGCCGGGCGTACGTCGAGACGAGAAGCGGCAGCGCGATGGCGACGGCCAGCGCGACCCCGGCTGCGTACAGCGGGCCCTTGCCGGGCGGTGCGTGCTCTGACATGGGATCCCCCGATCGCCGGCGACGTGACCCACGTCACGCCAGGATCCAACCTAATCGTTGCAGCGCGCGGCGCAAGGGTCAGAGATAGGAGCTCGACTCGGGCAGGATCGCGTTCTCGGAGTCCGGCACCAGGGTGCAGGCTCCGTCCGGGACGGTGCAGGTCATCAGGGACCTGTCCTCAGGCTCCTTGAGGAGATCGGCCTTCTGGAGGTTGACGTTCGCGTACCCGACCACCGTCGTCGGGTCCAGCCACGAGTCGAGGCTCCAGCTGGCTGCGCCCGTCCGGGGGACGAGCACAGTTCCGTCGCTGGACTCCAGCTCGCCACGGGCGAAGTCCACGTCTGGATCGCTGGCCAGCTCCGGAACCGTCCGGTTGACCGGCCTGATGCCCCAGGATCCGTCCGGGTTTGCCGGCCCCTCTGACGGGTCCCCGCGGAGGCGGGGAGCGTCCCAAGGGTTCTTCTGGTCCGACGAGCTCACGTCCGGCAGGGCGGTGACCTTGCCCGACTCCAGGTCGATCGACAGATCGTCTCCCGTCGCGACATCGATCCACGCGGTCTTGTCGCTCACACCGAGCACGCCGTAGGAAGCGTCCTCGTAGAGGTCGGTGAGGTCGTCATCCTCGAGGTCACCCATGCCCCGGGTGGAGCGAAAGATCTCCTTGCCGGTCTTGAGGTCGACCACGACCGACGTCAGCTGGTGCACCGACCCCTCGAACGTCGGGCCCGCCAGGGCGTCGATGAAGGCCAGATAGCGTCCATCAGGGGAGGCCTTCACGTTCTGGGCGACGTGGGCACCCGTCGGCCGGGCGCCCTCAGTGGTGACCTCGACGAGTGCGTCGTCCTCATCGACCACGTAGGCGCCGTCGCCGGCGACGACGAACGAGCTGATGGCCCGATCGGCGTCGAGCGAGCTGCCGTCGGGCAGATGGACCTCACCGGTCTGTGCGTCGGCCCAGGCCAGGCCACCGTTCGCGCCGGCGGGATCCTTCGCTGCCGTCCAGGCGAGCGCTGCCTGGTCGTCCGAGGACCCGCAAGCGGCAAGCAGCAGTGTGGCGGTGAACATCGTCAGTGTTCGGCGCATGTCAGAGGTAGGAGCTCGGTTCGGGGAGGATCGCGCGCTCCGAGCCCGGCACCAAGGTGCATCGGCCATCGGGCACGGTGCAGGTCATCAGCGTACGGTCCTCGGGGTTGTTGAGGCGATCGGCGTTCTCGAGGCCCACATTGGCGTATCCGACCACCCTCGTGGGGCCGAGCCATGAGTCCAGGCTCCAGCTGACGGCGGCCGTCCGGGGGACCAGTCGAGCCCCGCCCGTGTCGGACTCCAGCTCGTCACGGGCGAAGTACATGTTTGGATCGCTGGCCAGCTGGGGGACCGTCCGGTTGACCCGCCTGATGCCCCACGCCCGATCGGGGCTCGCAGGGCCCCGGGCCGGCTCCCCGCCGAAGCGGGGACCGACCCACGGGTTCTTCTCATCCGACAGGTCGACATCCTGGAGGGCCTTGACCCTGGACGAGCTGAGATCGATCGTCAGGACGTCACCCTCGGCGGCCTGGATCCACGCGGTCTTGTTGTCGATGCCGAGCACGAAGTGATCGGCATCTTCGTAGAGGTCGGTGAGGTCGTCGTTCTTGAGGTCGCCCATGCCGCGTGTGGAGCGAAAGATCTCCTTGCCGGTCTTGAGGTCGACCACGACCGACGTCAGCTGGTGCACGGACCCCTCGAACGTCGGGCCCGCCAGGCTGTCGATGAACGCCAGGTAGCGACCGTTGGGCGAGGCCCTCACCTGGGCCGTGTGTGCGCCAGTCGGCCGGGCGCCGTCGGCGGTGACCTGGATGAGTGCGTCCCCGCCCTTGTCGACCACATAGGCGCCGTCGCCGGCGATGACGAACGAGCTGATGGCCCGCTCGGCGTCGAGCGTCCGGCCGTCGGACAGGTGGATCTCGCCGGTCTGAGCGTCGGCCCAGGCCAAGCCGCCGGTCGCGCCGGCGGGATCCTTGGCTGCCGTCCAGTCAAGGGCTTCACTGTCGTCGGACGAGCCGCAGGCGGCGAGTGCGAGCGCAGCGATCAGCAGGGTCAGCGTCCGGTGCATGTTATTCGAGGAGGTTCGGCTCGGGCAAGATGGCGTACTCGGAGTCGGGCACACTGTCGCAGGCGCCGCCCGGGACGGTGCAGGTCAGCAGCGAGCTGGACCTGGTGTTCTTGACCATTTCGGGATCATCGAGGCCGGTGTTGGCGAATCCGGCCACGGTGGTGTCGTCGACCCACTGTTTGAGATACCAGTTCTCGGCGTCGGCTCGCGGGACGAGGCGGGATCCGTCGGCCGACTCCAGCTCGTCGTGCGGGAAGGTGACCGCGGGGTCGGTCGACTGGGCCGGGTCTGGCTTGACGACGTGGTAGATGGCCCACGACCGGTCCGAGTTGGCGGGCCCTCCGGGCGTGGGGGGAGACAACCGGGGGGTGGCCCAAGGATTGTTCTCGTCCGAGAGGTCCGAGGACCGGATCGAAGACACCTTTCCCGATGCGAGATCGACGGACAGGACGCCGCCGTCGGGGACGCTGAACCACGCGGTCTCGTCGCTCACGGCGAGCACGCCGTAGGCCGCGCTCTCGTAGAGGTTGGTGAGGTCGTCCTCCTCGGGGTCACCCATACCGCGGGTCGACCGGAGGACTTCCTTGCCGGTCTTGAGGTCGACCACGACCGAGGTGAGCTGGTGGGTGGTTCCTTCGAACTTCGGCCCCGCTTTCGGGTCGATGAAGGCGAGGTAGCGACCGTTGGGGGACGCCTTCGCCCCCTTGTTCACGTACGCGCCGGTCGCACGGGCGCCGTCGGCGGTCACTTCGACGAGCGACTCGCTGTCCTTGTCGACCACGTATGCGCCTGCGCCGGCGACCACGAACGAGCGGATCGCACGATCCGCGGCGAGGGTGACTCCGTCGGGCAGGTGGACCTCACCGGTCTGCGCGTCCGCCCAGGCCAGGCCACCGTTCGCGCCGGCGGGATCCTTGGCTGCCGTCCAGTCAAGGGCCTCACTGTCGTCGGACGAGCCGCAGGCGGCGAGTGCGAGCGCAGCGATCAACAAGGTCAGGGTTCGGCGCATGTCAGGATCCTGCCATCCACGCGGACATCCTCGCGAAGGCGTCGCGAATGCCCTGGTCGGTCTTGACGTAGGAGGTCGCGGACGTCACGAGCCCCTCCGCGGTCACCTTGGCCGAGATGCGGCCCTGCGAGATCCACTTCGAGGTCAGGTCGCAGGAGGACGTGACCTCGGTGGCGAAGGCATCTCCCTGCGCGTTCTTGCCCAGGCAACCGGCGGGAAGAGCGACCCCGTCGACGGACGTCCCCGCGCTCTGCAGGCGGCGTCCACCGGCCTCGAAGTCGACCGACGCCTGGTTGAGCGTCACAGGCACGACCTCGATCCCTCCGGTCATGCCGAGCGCGGAGAAGGGGGTGATCGTCATGGATTGTGCCCCCCACAGCTCGTCCAGGCTGACGTCATCGTCCGGTTTGGAGTACGGCTCGGCCCCGGACTCGAACGTCGTGACCAGCCCGTGTCCATCGAGCGCCACGACGCCCTGGGACATGCTCGGCAGGCTGACCTCGCCGAGGCGGTGATCTTCGTTGTTTCCGTGGCCGGCGAGCACGTCACTGAGCCTGTAGCCCTCCAGGGCGCTCGTGTTGCCTCGGCCGTAGGACGTCGAGAACACGATCTGCCCGTCGACGACGGCAGCGCCCTGGGTCTGGGGCGGCGTAGGGTGCGGGCCGGACTGCTCGACCCATTGGCCGGACTCGTCCTTCGTGTACGTGAAGAGATTTCCTGGCCCATCCTTGACGTGGGTGCCGACATAGAGGGTGTCACCGTCGATCGTGGAGTACGCGCCGGCCCTCATCGAGACCGGTTCAGGCAGGGGCGTGACGGTCTGTCCCGGGGAAGCGTCGCGGACCGCCTTGAGGGAGTACGTGTACATGCGCGCGGGGTCGCCTGATGACATGACGTTGACCGAGCCGTCGTGCACGGTGACCCCGCCGGCATGGTCGGGCGGTGTGCCTCCCTTGTAACCCCCCAGATCGACGAAGCCCAGCTGCTCGCCCGTCTCGGGATCGATCTGTGCCAGCTGGGCCTTGCCACCTGAGTACGACGCCTGGAGCAAGGCCGGCGGGCGGCCGTCCGGGTCGTAGCCCAGTCCCTGAGGGGTCCAGCCGCGGTCGTCGTCGCCGGTCGCCAGCGTGTTGGGGATGGCCGGCCCGGAGTCCGTCGGGGAGTTCAGGTCGTGGAGCATGGACTTGATCAGGCCTGTGGTGCGCCACTGCTCCTGATCACCCGTCAGTGGGTTGGTCTTCAAGAAGTCGGTCGCCTCGGCCAGCTGGCCGTTGAGCGCGATCCGCACCGCGTACAGCCGCAGCGATGCGATCGTGCGGGCCAGGGTCAGCGCGTCGCCGCTCACGTCGGACCGTTTGGTGGTGCGCCACCACTCGATGACGTCGGTGGCCGAGTCGACCGCCGCGGCGTACGAGCTCGCGGCCATCTTCACGGCGAGGGAGGTCCGGTTGACCCGGATGAACGCGACCTCCGCCGCGGCCCGGGTCGCCCAGGCGCGGAGGTTGTATTCCTCGTACGCCTCCGAGCTGTCCCACTCCGGCGTGTCGGTCGCGAGGCCGATCAGGTCGATCGCGTCGGCGAGCTGGCGCATCGTCGTGCGGCAGGTGTCGATCGCGGCGTCGAGCGCGGCCGGCTGCCCGGAGGTGATGTCGGCATAGAGCTGCTCAGGTCCGTCCCCCATGGTGCCGCCTCCCCGGTGACCGCGCTCCTGCTGGTGGTCGGCACAGCCTAGCCCTGAGCATGACATCTGTCACAACCTTTCGCAGTGCCGCCTCGACAAGCGGCCCGCACAGATCTCCGGGGTGTGACGACGGCGTTTGATTGGGTGGTAGTGGGGGTGCGCCGGTAGGCTGGCGCAATGGATTACAACGTCGCTGACCTCTCCCTCGCGGAGTACGGTCGCAAGGAGATCGACCTCGCCGAGCACGAGATGCCGGGCCTCATGGCCATGCGCGAGCGCTATGGCAAGGACAAGCCGCTGGCCGGAGCCCGCATCGCCGGATCGCTGCACATGACGATCCAGACCGCGGTGCTGATCGAGACCCTCGTGGATCTCGGCGCCGACGTCCGCTGGGCCACCTGCAACATCTTCTCCACCCAGGACCACGCCGCCGCTGCGGTCGTCGTCGGCCGTGACGGCACCGCCGAGGAGCCGAAGGGCACCCCGGTCTTCGCGTGGAAGGGCGAGAGCCTCGCCGAGTACTGGGACGAGGCCGAGAAGGTCTTCGACTTCGCCGAGGGCGGACCCAACGTGCTCCTCGACGACGGCGGCGACATCACGATGCTGCTGCACCTCGGCGTCGAGTACGAGAAGACCGGCGTCGTCCCCTCGCAGGACAGCACCGACAACGAGGAGTTCAAGGAGGTGCTGCGCGTCCTCGCCCGCTCGGTCGAGACCAAGCCGCAGCACTGGACCAACATCGCCAAGGACATCAAGGGTGTCTCCGAGGAGACCACCACCGGCGTCCTGCGCCTGTACGACCGCTTCCGTGAGGGCACGCTGCTCTTCCCGGCGATCAACGTCAACGACTCGGTCACCAAGAGCAAGTTCGACAACAAGTACGGCTGCCGCCACTCGCTGATCGACGGCCTCAACCGCGCCACCGACGTCATGATCGGCGGCAAGGTTGCCGTCGTCTGCGGCTACGGCGACGTCGGCAAGGGCTCCGCGGAGTCCCTGCGTGGACAGGGCGCTCGCGTCATCGTGACCGAGATCGACCCGATCTGCGCGCTGCAGGCTGCGATGGACGGCTACGAGGTCCGCCGCCTCGAGTCGGTCGTGGAGACGGCTGACATCTTCATCACCACGACGGGCAACTTCGACATCATCCGGGTCGAGCACTTCGAGAAGATGAAGCACCAGGCGATCGTCGGCAACATCGGTCACTTCGACAACGAGATCAACATGGCCGGCCTGGCCAAGATCCCGGGCATCGTCAAGGACGAGATCAAGCCGCAGGTCCACCAGTGGATCTTCCCCGACGGCAAGAAGATCATCGTGCTGTCGGAGGGACGTCTGCTCAACCTCGGCAACGCGACCGGCCACCCGTCGTTCGTGATGTCGAACTCCTTCACCAACCAGGTGCTGGCGCAGATCGAGCTCTACAGCAAGGCCAGCCAGTACGAGCTGGGCGTGCACGTCCTGCCCAAGCACCTCGACGAGGAGGTCGCCCGCCTGCACCTCGACGCCCTCGGTGTCGAGCTCACCGAGCTGAGCAAGGAGCAGGCCGCGTACCTCGGTGTCGACGTGGCGGGTCCGTACAAGTCGGATCACTACCGCTACTGAGCCCACGTAGCAGCATGAACGAGCGCCAGGTGTTCGCATCTGGCGCTCGTTCGCGTGCGGGCCTCCGTACTATTGCCTCGTGAGCTACCGAAGAACGAAGCGTGACCGGGTGCTCGTCGTGGACGACGACGCCTCCCTGGCGGAGATGCTCACGATCGTCCTGGAGGGTGAGGGCCTGACCGCAGCGGTGTGCCGGTCCGGCGACCGGGTCATGGCGGCGTTCACCCAGTTCAAGCCCGACGTGGTCCTGTTGGACCTGATGCTGCCCGGTCTGGACGGCATGAGCGTGTGCCGGCAGATCCGGGAGAAGTCGGCCGTCCCGATCATCATGCTCACCGCCAAGTCCGACACCCCCGACGTGGTCGCCGGGCTCGAGGCCGGTGCCGACGACTACATCACCAAGCCGTTCAAGAACACCGAGCTGGTCGCCCGCATCCGCGCTCGGCTCCGTCGCTCCGAGCAGCTCGCGGAGCCGCTCGTCTTCGGTGACATCGTGCTCGACCCCGCCGGCCACACCGTGACGCGCAAGGGTGAGCCGCTCGAGCTCACGCCGCTGGAGTTCGACCTCCTCGCGTGCCTGCTCGGCAATCCCTCGCAGGTGTTCACGCGCGAGACGCTGCTGCAGAAGGTCTGGGGCTATCACCACCCGGGGGACACCAAGCTCGTCAACGTCCACATGACCCGGCTGCGGTCGAAGATCGAGGACGACGCCGAGAATCCCGAGGTCATCCGCACCGTGCGCGGAGTTGGCTACCAGGCGATCAGCCCGACCCCGTGATGAGCAGCTGATGCGCAGCCTCGCGCGGGTCAACCTCGCGCGGATGTGGCGTCGCTCGATCCAGGCCCGGGTCGTCACCAGCACGATCCTGCTCAGCGCCCTCGTCGTGGGGCTGACCGGCTGGGCGCTGCTGCGTGATGTCGCGAACGGCCTCGCGGAGGATCGCCGCACGGCCGCGGTGTCCGAGGCCCGCTCGGGCTTCGAGTACGCCCAGACCCAGCTCGACGTCTCGCTCGAGACCGAGCCCGCGACGCAGGCGCAGACGCTGACCCAGATGGTCGACTCCCTGACGCGCTCGCGCGGGGCCGCGCGCACGTACGAGCTGGTCCTGGAGGGCCCCCTCGCCACCTCCGACGGCCAGGTGCCGGTGCGGTCGTCCGCCGCGATCGCCCCCGGCTCGTTGCCGGAGGACCTCGTGGAGTCCGTGCGGTCGGGCCCGGGCACCTACTGGCGCTACGCCGACCTCAGCCTGCTGGGCTCCTCCGATGCCGAGCCGGCGGTGGTCGTGGGCAGCCAGCTGCGGGCTCCCGGCAGCGACGACACCTATGCCTTGTTCTATCTGTTCTCGCTGGAGGACCAGCAGGAGACTCTCGACCTCGTGCGGCGCGCGCTGCTGCTCGGCGGGCTCGCGATGGTGCTGATGGTCGGCGGTGTCGCCTGGCTCGTGTCGCGGCAGGTGCTCGATCCGGTGCGCATGGCCCGCCGGATCGCCGAGCGCTACGCCAGCGGCAGCCTGGAGCAGCGCATGCACGTCAGCGGCGAGGACGACATCGCCCGGCTCAGCACGTCGTTCAACCAGATGGCCGCGAGCCTGCAGAGCCAGATCCGGCGCCTGGAGAAGCTGTCCCGCGTGCAGCAGCGGTTCGTCTCGGACGTCTCCCACGAGCTGCGGACGCCGCTGACGACCGTCCAGATGGCCAGCGAGGTCATCTACTCCGCACGCGATCAGATGGATCCGCAGTCTGCACGATCCGCCGAGCTGCTCAAGCGCGAGCTCGATCGGTTCGAGTCGCTGCTCGCCGACCTGCTCGACCTCAGCCGGTTCGACGCCAGCGCGGCCCAGCTCGAGCTCGACACGATCGACCTGACGCAGGTGGCGCGCCAGGCCGCCGACGACCCCTTGGCGGCCCGGGCGGGCATCAAGGTGCGCCTGATCGGCGTCGACCAGCCGGCGATCGTCGAGGCCGACATCCGCCGCATCGACCGCATCATCCGCAACCTGATGGCCAATGCCGTCAAGTACAGCGGATCGGACGTCATCGAGGTCGAGGTCGCCCAGAACGACGAGGCGGTCTCGATCGCGGTGCGCGACTTCGGGATCGGACTGTCCGGCGACGAGAACGTGCGGGTGTTCGACCGCTTCTGGCGAGCAGATCCCGCCCGCGCGCAGGGCGGCACGGGCCTCGGTCTGGCCATCTCGCGCGAGGACGCCGTGCTGCACGGCGGGACCCTGCAGGCATGGGGGAGGCCCGGCGAGGGGAGCGAGTTCATCCTCACGATCCCCAAGCCCGGCGGCTCCGCCAAGAACCCGCCCCTCGTCTCGGTGTACCTGTGATCACCCGCCGGCGTTCACCGTGGGTCGCGCTCCTGACGGTCCTCGCGCTCGCGGTGTCGGCGTGCGCGGGCATCCCGAACGGTGGGCCGGTCACCCGGGTCGAGGACGACACAGGGCTCGGCGAGAGCACCGTGCGCTACCTGCCGGCCAAGCCGGTCCAGGACGCCCCACCCGAGCAGATCGTGCGCGGCTACCTCGACGCGATGCTGGCCTTCCCGGCCTCGCCACGGACGGCGGCGGCGTTCCTGACACCCGACGCGGCCCGTAAGTGGGATCCGGCGGCCCGCGTCGAGGTCTACTCCAAGCCGGCGGTGTCCGGGCGGGTGCCGACCACGATGGGCCTGGAGGATCCGCGCGGTGTCTCGACGGGAGCCGTGGACGTACGTCTCGCCTTCTCCGACGAGGCGGTGCTGGACCGTCAGGGTCACTACACGCCGCGCTCGGGTCGCGGCTCCGTGACGTACACCCTGGAGGAGGTCGACGGGCAGTGGCGGATCTCGAACCCGCAGCCCGGCGCGCTGGTCAACAGCAAGTTCTTCAGCGACTACTTCCGGCCCTTCAACCTGTTCTTCTTCGACCGCCCCGGCAGACGTCTCGTGGCCGATCCCGTGCACCTCGTCGTGGGTGATCAGCTCGCGACCAATCTCATGACCAGCCTGGCGCGCGGACCCGGGCGTGCGATCGCCCAGGCCACGCGCACGTACCTCCCGCCGCTGCCCGACCTGCGACCGTCCGTGCCGCTGACGGACGAGGGTGTGGCGGACGTCGAGCTCACGGACGACCTCGGCGAGCTGAGCGACTCGGCGCGTGACCACCTGTCGGCCCAGGTGGTCTGGACGCTCCGGCAGGTTCCCGACATCACCGCCGTGCAGATCATCGGCGGGTCAACGCCCCTGACGGCCGGGGGCCGCGAGGTCCAGCCGATGAGCGCGTGGGGCGGCTACGGCCCGAGCCTCGCCCGGGGCCACGGCTATGCGCTCAGCGGTGACCGGGTCGTCGAGATCGACGACGGCTCGGTGTCACGACTGAGCGGGGCGTGGGGGCGCGACGCGCTGGGCTCCGAGCTCATCGGCGTCTCCGCTGCGGGCGTGGCCGGAGTCCTGGCGGGACGGGACCGGGTCCGCGTCACCAACCGCAAGGGCACGGGCGCCCGGGAGATCGACGGCAACGGCTTCCTCGCCCCCCGGTGGGACGACGACGGCCTGCTCTGGCTGGTCGACGCTGCTGCAGCCGGTGCCCGGGTGCGCGTCGTCGACGGCGACCGTCCGCGGCGCATCGACGCGCGGGCGCTGCGCGGGCTGGACGTCACCTCCTTCTATCTGTCGCCCGACGGCACGCGCTACGCGGTGACGACGCGGGCCGGTCGTGGCGACCGGGTCCTGGTCGGGATGGTGCTGCGCGATGCCAAGGACAGGCTGCTCGGGCTGGGGACGGCTCGACGGCTCGCGATCTCGGCACGCAACGTCCGATCGGCCTCGTGGGCGTCCACCACGACGATCGGGTTCCTCGCGGACACCGCCACCGGCGTGGGGGTCGACGAGGTGGGGATCGACGGCGCCGACACCCCTGAGGCACTGGACCGCGGCGCCGGGACGCTGCCGGCGACCGGCGTCAACGCCTTGGCGATCGGACCGGGCGATGTCCCGCGCCTCTACGTGACGGACACCCGCGGACGGTTGTGGTACCGCTCGTCCGACGGGTCCTGGCGTGCCATGAAGGCCCAAGGTGTCACAGGCCTGACCTTCGGCCGCTGACGTCCACAGGGCCGCCCCGCCCCCTGTCGGCGTCGTCGCCTCGAGGCGCACGCTGGGCGTGTGCACGACATCGTGGTCCCGGTCGCCGACCTGGTGCTGGGTGCGCGCTGCGCGGGCTGCGGCCGGGCCGCGCTCCTGCTGTGCCGGGCGTGCGGCCTGGCGATGTGCCCCGACCCGCGGACGGTCTGGCCGACCCCGCGCCGCCGGGACTGCGCAGGCCCACGGCAGTGGTCCCCGTCGCGGCGGGCGTCAACGCCGACGTGCTGCGGCGGGTGCTCGTGGCCTGGAAGGAGGAGGGCGCGACACGGCTCACCGGAGTCCTGGATCTGCACCTCGCCAGCGCCGTGGTGCCGCACCTCGGCGCGGGGCGACCGCTCGTGCTGGTGCCGGTCCCCACGTCGAGACGGAGCCGTCGCCGGCGGGGGGCCGATGTGGTCGGCGACCTCGCCCAGGCGGCGGCGAGCCGCCTCGGACGGATCGGCGCCGACGTGTCCGTCGCGCCCGCGCTGACGTACGCCCGATCGACGCGCGACCAGGCAGGGCTCGATGCCGCCGAGCGGCAGGTCAACCTCGCGGGCGCCTTCCGGATGTCGCGCGACGGTCTCCCGGAAGGTCGCGACGTGGTGGTCGTCGACGACATCCTGACGACCGGTGCGACGCTCACCGAGGCGGTCCGCGTGCTCACCGACGCCCGTCGGCGACCCCTCGGCGCGTCGTTCGTGGCGGCCACCCCTCGGGTTCCAGGGAGGAGGCGCCGTTGATGGACAGCGAACTGGCACAACGCCTCCGGGCGGTCTACCGTCACAGATATGGCATGAGTCGTCGCGCTGCCTCATGAGCGTGATCCGAGACAAGGGAGCTCCCATGGAAATTGTCGTCAACGGTCGCAACAGCGAGATCTCCGAGAGCTTTCGCGAGCACGTAGCCGAGAAGCTCTCCCGCATCGAGAAGTTCGACTCCCGTCAAAAGATCCTCCGCGTCGAGGTCGAGGTCACGCACGAGAAGAACCCCCGCCAGCACGACTCCGCCGCCAAGGTCGAGATGACGCTGCGCTCGCGCGGACCCGCGGTCCGGGCCGAGGCCACCTCCACCGATCAGCACTCGGCGCTCGACGCCGCCGTCGACAAGCTCGAGTCGCGTCTGCGCCGCGTGGTCGACCGCAAGCGCATCCATCACGGCGAGAAGCGCCCAGTCTCGGTGGCGGAGGCCACTGCGGGCCTGCCGCTCGACGAGGACCTGCTGCGCGACGAGCCCGAGGACGACACGAACCAGGCCGGCCCGATCCACGTCGAGGGCGACAGCCCGCTCGTGGTCCGCGAGAAGACCCACCAGGGATCGCCCATGACGCTCGAGCAGGCGATGTACGAGATGGAGCTCGTCGGGCACGACTTCTACCTGTTCATGGAGAAGGACTCGATGCGTCCCAGCGTCGTCTACCTGCGCAAGGGCTACGACTACGGCGTCATTCACCTCGACGTCACTGAGTGAGCCTGTCACCCACCGACACCCTGTCCGTGGCATGATCGGTCGCGTGACTTCTCGGGGCGACAGCATCCGCGTGCTCCTGGTCGACGATCAGGAGCTCTTCCGACGCGGAGTCAAGATGGTGCTCGGCGCTGACGACAGCCTCGAGCTCGAAGAGGTGGACGACGGCGACAAGGCTCTCGAGCTCGTTCGCGAGAACCCGTACGACATCGTGCTGCTCGACGTCCGCATGCCCGGTCGCAGTGGTGTCGAGGTCTGCGCCGCGATCAAGGAGATCTCGCCGACCACCGGCATCATCATGCTGACGGCCAGTGACGACGAGTCCGATCTCTACGAGTCCATCCGCAGCGGTGCCTCAGGCTACCTGCTCAAGGACGGTTCGACGTACGAGCAGGTGGCCGAGGCCGTGCGGCTCGTCGCCTCCGGTCAGTCGCTGATCAGTCCGAGCATGGCCACCAAGCTGCTCGACGAGTTCGTGCAGATGTCCAGGAGCCCGGCACCCGCGACGAATCTGACGCCCCGCGAGCTCGGCGTGCTGCGGCACGTGGCCCGGGGGCTCAGCAACCGGGAGATCGCCGAAGAGCTGTTCATCAGCGAGAACACGGTCAAGAACCACATCCGCAACATCTTGGAGAAGCTGCAGATGAAGTCGCGCATGGAGGCGGCCATGTACGCCGTGCGCAGCAAGCTCGTCGACGACGTTCCGTGACCCAGACCCTCACTGTCCTGCAGGCGCGGCGCATCGCGCTGGCCGCGCAGGGGTTCACCCGCCCTCGGCCTGGCCGGGACGGTGAGGTCTCGGCGCGCCACGTGGCGCGGGTGATCCAGCGGCTCGGCTTCTTCCAGATCGACTCGGTCAACGTGCTCCAGCGCGCGCACTACATGCCGTTGTTCTCGCGCCTCGGCGCGTACGACGTGGACCTCCTGCACCGAGCGTCGGGGCGGGCGCCCCGGCGCCTGTTCGAGTACTGGGCCCACGAGGCGGCCCTCGTCGACGTCGACCTGTGGCAGGCGTTCCAGTTCCGCATGGAGTCCGGCGCCCGCATGTGGGGCGGGATGATCCGCATCGCGCGCGACAAGCCCGAGTTCGTGGAGTGGGTGCTCGACGAGGTGCGAGCGAACGGCCCACTCACCGCACGCGAGATCGAGCACGACGTCCCGCGCGAGCGCGACAGCTGGGGCTGGAACTGGTCGGAGGTCAAGGCCGCGCTGGAGTACCTGTTCTACAAGGGTCGAGTGACGGCAGCTCGTCGCAACGCCGCGTTCGAGAGGGTGTACGACCTGCCCGAACGGGTCATCCCGCGCGCACAGCTCGAGACGCCGGCCCTGGACGCGCCCGAGGCGCACCGGGTGCTGGTGGGGCACGCGGCCCGCGCGCTCGGCGTGGGCACCGCGCAGTGCCTGCGCGACTACTTCCGCATGGAGCCCGCGCCGACCAAGGCGGCGATCGACGACCTGGTCGCGAGCGGCGAGCTGGTGCCGACCACGATCGCCGGATGGCGCCGGCCTGCGTACCTGCACCGCGACGCCGTCATGCCCCGCAAGGTCTCCGCGCGGGCGCTGCTCAGCCCGTTCGACCCCTTGGTGTTCGAGCGGACGCGCACCGAGCAGCTCTTCGACTTCCGCTACCGCATCGAGATCTACGTCCCGGCCGACAAGCGTGTGCACGGCTACTACGTCCTGCCGTTCCTGCTGGGCGACAGGCTGGTCGCGCGCGTGGACCTCAAGGCAGATCGGCAGTCCTCGACGCTGCTCGTCCATGGGGCGTGGGCCGAGTCGCACGCGCCGTCCCACACCGCCACAGAGCTCGCCGACGAGCTGCGTCTCATGGCCCGGTGGCTCGGGCTCGACACCATCGCGCCTCCGGTCAAGGGCGATCTGGCCGGGGAACTCACGTCCGCCCTTGTCTCTCGACTAGACTGAGAAGGCTCATACCTCATCTCGAGTACCCGCCGCTTCAGGAGTGCATTTTCGTGCCCAAGGTCATCGACAAGATTCTTCGCATGGGCGAAGGCAAGGTCCTCAAGCAGCTCGAGGCCGTCGCCAAGCAGGTCAACGCCCTCGAGGACGAGTTCCGCGGGATGAGCGATGAGGAGCTGCGCGGCATGACCGACGAGTTCCGTGGCCGCCTGGCCGACGGTGAGTCGCTCGACGACCTCATGCCCGAGGCATTCGCGACAGTCCGCGAGGCGGCGTCCCGCGTGCTCGGCCAGCGGCACTTCGACGTGCAGATCATGGGTGGCGCCGCGCTGCACCTGGGCAACATCGCCGAGATGAAGACCGGTGAGGGCAAGACGCTGGTGTCGACCCTCCCGGCGTACCTCAACGCGCTCAGCGGCAAGGGCGTCCACATCGTCACGGTCAACGACTACCTCGCGAAGTACCACGCGGAGTGGATGGGCCGCGTGCACCACTTCCTCGGCCTGTCGGTCGGGCAGATCCTGCCCAACATGACGCCCGCCGAGCGCCGCGAGTCGTACGCCGCCGACATCACGTACGGCACCAACAACGAGTTCGGCTTCGACTACCTGCGCGACAACATGGCCGACGACATCGCCGACTGCGTGCAGCGCGGGCACAACTTCGCCGTGGTCGACGAGGTCGACTCGATCCTCATCGACGAGGCCCGCACCCCGCTGATCATCTCGGGCCCCACCGAGGACGAGGTCAAGTGGTACGGCGAGTTCGCCAAGATCGTCGGCGCGATGAGGCCCGACGAGCACTACGAGGTCGACGAGAAGAAGCGCACGATCTCGGTGACCGAGGCCGGCATCGACCGGGTCGAGGACCAGCTGGGCATCGACAACCTCTACGACGCGGTGAACACCCCGCTCATCAGCTTCCTCAACAACGCGATCAAGGCCAAGGAGCTGTTCAAGAACGACAAGGACTACGTCGTCATCGACGGTGAGGTCCTGATCGTCGACGAGCACACCGGCCGCATCCTGGACGGTCGTCGCTACAACGAGGGCCTGCACCAGGCGATCGAGGCCAAGGAAGGCGTGCGCATCCGCGAGGAGTACCAGACCCTCGCCACGATCACGCTGCAGAACTACTTCCGCCTCTACGACAAGCTCGGCGGCATGACCGGTACGGCCATGACCGAGGCGTCGGAGTTCGACAAGATCTACAAGCTCGGCGTCGTCCCGATCCCGACCAACCGTCCGGTCGCCCGCGTCGACCAGCCCGATCTGGTGTACCGCACCGAGCAGGCCAAGTTCGATGCCGTGGTCGAGGACATCGTCGAGCGCCACGCCAACGGTCAGCCGATCCTGGTCGGCACGACCAGCGTCGAGAAGAGCGAGCGGCTCTCCAAGCAGCTGCGAAAGCGCGGCATCCCGCACGAGGTGCTCAACGCCAAGCAGCACGACCGTGAGGCCGCGATCGTCGCGATGGCCGGTCACAAGGGCGCCGTCACGGTCGCGACCAACATGGCCGGACGTGGCACCGACATCATGCTCGGTGGCAGCGTCGAGTTCCTGGCCGACCAGGCGCTGCGCAAGCAGGGTCTCGACCCGCTCGAGGACTCCGAGGCGTACGAGGCGGCATGGCCCGCGACGCTCAAGCAGATGGAGCAGCAGGTCGCCGACGAGCACGACGAGGTCACCGCGGCCGGCGGACTGGCCGTCATCGGCACCGAGCGGCACGAGTCGCGCCGCATCGACAACCAGCTGCGTGGTCGTTCGGGCCGCCAGGGTGACCCGGGCGAAACCCGGTTCTACCTGTCGCTCGAGGACGACCTCATGCGGCTGTTCAAGGCCGACTGGGTCAACTGGGTCCTGCAGACCATGAAGATCCCCGACGACGTGCCGATCGAGAACAAGCGCGTCACGGGAGCGATCGCGTCCGCGCAGTCGCAGGTCGAGGCGCAGAACTTCGACACCCGCAAGAACATCCTCAAGTACGACGACGTCATGAGCGCGCAGCGTTCGGTCATCTACGCCGAGCGTCGCCAGGTCCTCGAGGGCCAGGACATGCAGGGCTGGGTCACCTCGACGATCGAGGACGTCGTCAAGGCGTACGTCACCGGCGCGACCGAGGGCTTCCCCGAGGAGTGGGACCTCGATCAGCTGTGGACCGCGCTCCGCCTGCTCTACCCGGTCGGCCTCACGATCGAGGGCGTCGAGGAAGAGGTCGGTGGACGCGACGGGCTCAGCCGCGAGCTGCTCCAGGAGCTGCTGACCGAGGACGCCCTGCGGGCGTACGCGGCCCGCGAGGAGGAGCTCGGATCCGAGGTCATGCGCGAGCTCGAGCGCCGCGTCGTGCTGAGCGTGCTGGACCGCAAGTGGCGTGAGCACCTCTACGAGATGGACTACCTCCGCGAGGGCATCGGCCTGCGGGCGTACTCGCAGCGCGATCCGCTGGTCGAGTACCAGCGCGAGGGCTATGAGCTGTTCAACGCCATGATGGAGGGCATCGCCGAGGAGTCGGTCGGCTTCTTGTTCAACCTCGACGTGCAGGTCGAGGAGCCGGCCGACGAGTCCGCGGACGAGGCGCTGCAGCTGAGCGCCAAGGGGCTGGGCGTGAAGTCGGCGCCGCAGGCCCTCGCGTACTCGGCACCGTCGGAGGACGGCGACGTCGAGGTGCGCGCGGAGGCGGCGCCCGAGGAGGACTCGGCCGAGACCGAGGCTCGTCGCGCGGCCAACGCCAAGAACCGCGCGCGCCAGAAGGCCAAGCAGCAGCGCAAGTCGCGCAAGAACAACCGCTGACCCACCGCCTGGCCCCCCACCAGCACTGGTGGGGGACTAGGCCCAGGTGAGGGCGGTGCAGCGCCAGACCCGGTCGCCCCGGTGGGTGGTCTGGAGCTCCAGGCGTACGGCGATCGCGCGCGACCGTCCGCGGTGGACCATCCGACCCGCGACCTCCGCGGCCTCGTCGTGCACCATCGCGACGTGGACGGAGACGATGCGCGCTCCGCTGCCCGAGCGGGACCGCAACGGGACCCGTGCGTGCACCGCGAGGCGTGACGTGAGCTGGTCGTAGACGTCCGGCGCCATCCACGCGGCCATCTGGCGGACGGGCCGCTCGCCCGAGAGCACCTCGACCAGTGCCTGCATGAACCGCGCCGAACGCTCCCGGATCGGTCGAGCGTCCCCGCGCTCGACCGGCACCGGCAGCACGGGCGTCATGCCCGGGAACGGCAGCGGGATCTGGCCGGACGCGGGCACCACGGGCGTGGTGAACGAGGGATGGCCCGCGGAGGGGGCGAGCAGGGCGGTGGCGGTCTTCATGGGTGGTCCTTCCCGGTGGGTGAGGTGAGGTGTTGCCCGGGGAAGATGAGGTCGGGATCGCTCCCGATGGCGGTGCGGTTGGCCGCGTGCCAGCGCTCCACGGCGTGCGCGACGACCGCCGGTGAGGCGTCCGGCGGCAGGGACCGGGACGCGATCGCCCAGAGGGTGTCGCCGGGGCGGACGAGCACGGGGCGCGGCGTCACGCGTGCCCGGGAGGTCACGTCGGACGGTGCGGCCGCGGTCGGTCGGTCGGGCAGGCGCAGGCCGTTGACGGAGTGGGGAGCCCGGCTGCCCGGCGCGGCGATCTCCTCGGCATGCGCAGGTGCCAGCGTCATCGCACCGACGGCACCGACGAACAGGGCGCGCCGCATCGCAGCCGGCATGACGGCGCGGGCGAGACGGGAGGAGCGTGCCGCGAGCGTCAGCAGCACCGCGCCGAGGACCCAGCCGGACAGGGCCAGCTGCACGAGGGAGCCGAGTGCCAGGAGGGCCGCGGCGAAGGAGGGGCCCGCGAGCGCGTCGGCGCTGCTCGCCGCCTCGGGGGCCAGGACGTACACGCTGCCGGCGGCGAGCGCGGTCATCGCCCAGCCCCACCCCGACAGTCGCATGTCGACCCCTTTGGTAACGTTTGATGACGTTTGACCTCACACAAGACCGTTTGTGTCGGGTTGTCAACGGTCCCGGGACCCGGCTGGGGACACTGTCGGCGCAACCGCGGATCGGTTAGCGTGCCGGTGTGCGCTGGGACCGACTGTTCGCGGATCTCGAGGGGCAGGCCGCCGACCTCGAGCTCGAGGAGCGCGACGCCCTGGTCGACGATCTCAGCGACGGTGAGTGGGCCGAGACCTCGTGGCGCGATCTCCTGGGCGGCCACGTCGTGATCGAGGTCCGCGGTGCGGGCCGGGTCGAGGGCGAGGCCGTGCTCGTCAACGGCTCCCTCATCCGGGTCCGCGGCGACACGACCGATCAGGTCGTCGCCGTGGCAGCCGTGGCCACGATCCTCGAGGCCCAGCGGAGGGCGGACGAGGGGACGCTGGTGAGCGCCCGCCTCGGGTGGGGTCAGGTGTTCCGGGCGCTGCGCGACGCAGGAGACACCGTGATGATCCGTCTGCTCGACGGCACGAGCCGCGAGGGCGTGGTCGACGTGGTCGGGCGCGACTTCGTCCGGCTGCGGAGCGGGTCAGGCCGCGATCAGGTCGTGCTGTGGAGCGCGTTGGCGCTCGTCAGCGGTCGGTCCTGATGTCGTCGTCGACCTCGTCCAGGTCGGCTGCCTCCGCGCGCGCGTACTGCCGCGAGATGTAGTCCTCGAGCTGGTCGTTCTCGATGCGCCACTGCCCGCGTCCACCGATCTGGATGCCGCGCAGATCGCCCGAGCGCACCAGCGCGTAGACCTGCCGCACCGTGACGTTGAGGATCTCCGCGACGTCAGCCAGCGTGAGGAAACGCGGGCTGGAAGGGGACATGCCTCAGTTTCCCACGGACTGGTGTCACCCAGGATTCCGGTCCGTCCAGCGCTGTGGACAAGGGGGAGAGGGGCTTTACGGACCGGCCCGGGGTCGGTAGACCTAGTCCATGACGAGCTGGCGGGGGCCTGGGGGATCAGGCAGGACGACGACGCGACTGCGCATCCGACCGTGGCGGGATCCACGCCTCGTGATCGGCGTGCTCCTGGTGCTGGGGGCGACCGTGCTGGGCGCGCGGCTCGCCGCAGCCAGCGACGACACCGTGGAGTACTGGGCCGTGCGGCAGGACGTCCGGCCCGGGGACCCGGTCCTCGACGACGATCTCGAGCCCACGCGGGTGCGGCTCTCGGGAGGGGCGGCGGGCAACTACCTGCGGACGGACGAGAAGCTCGCCGCCCCCCTCGACCAGCTGGTCTGGGCCCACGAGATGCGGTCGGGATCGTTGGTCGGCAAGGCGTCGCTGGTCGCCCGCTCGACCCAGTCGCGCAGCCAGCTTCCTCTCAGCGTGAACGACGGGGCGGCTCCGGCCGATCTCGCCCGCGGTGATCTCGTCGACGTCTGGGTGGGGCCCGGACCGGGGGACGAGCCGGGGCGCAAGGCCGTCCGGGTGCTCGAGTCGGTACGCGTCCTGCAGACGGGTGGTGAGGCCGCGGCGGCCAGCGGCTCCCTCGCCCAGACCGTGCTCGTCGACGTCGCCCGCGAGCGGATGCAGGAGAGCGTGATCAGCACCGTGGCGGCCGGCCACGTGACCCTCGTCCGGGTGTCGTGACGTGGACGTCGTGATCGCGGCCGGCGACGCGGCCTGGGAGTCCGCTGCGATCCGTGAGGTGGAGGGATCGTCGACGTTGCGACTGGCCCGCCGCTGTGTGGACGTCGCGGACCTGCTCGCCGTGGCGCAGACCGGACGCGCCGCGGCAGCGCTCGTCTCGGCCGAGCTGCCGGGGCTCGACGTGGACGCGGTCCACCGTCTCGAGCGGGCCGGTGTGCGAGTCGCAGCGGTGGGCGCGGACTCGGGGCGCTGCGAGGCGCTCGGCATCACCCGCCGGCTGCGCCTGGGAGCGCTCGACGAGGTCGCCCGGGACGAGCCTGTGCTCCCCGCGTCGCCTCCCGGGCGTACCGCGCCCGTGATCGCCGTCTGGGGCCCCGCAGGTGCTCCCGGGCGCAGCACCGTGGCGCTGGGGCTGGCGTCCGCGACGGCTGCCCGCGGCGTCGACACCGTCCTGGTCGACGCGGACACCCACGGCGGCGCGCAGAGCCAGATGTTGAGCGTGCTCGACGACGTGTCCGGTCTCGTCGCCGCGTGTCGGGCGGCCAACCAGGGACGTGGGCACGAGGTCGTCGACCACCTCGTCGAGGTCGATCCCGGGCTCCGCCTGCTGACAGGACTGCCACGTGCCGAGATGTGGGCCCAGGTGCGTGCGGGCGCCCTGGACGTGGTGCTGGCCCAGCTGCGGTCGGGCTCGCAGCTCGTGGTGGTCGACTGCGGGTTCTCGCTCGAGCCGGGCACGGGTCCCGGGGGTGGCGGGCGCAACCAGACGACCCTGCAGGTCCTCGGTCAAGCCGATCTCGCGGTCGCGGTGGGACGGCCCGAGCCGGTCGGACTGGCCCGCCTGGTGCGTGGGCTGCACGACCTGTCCGAGATCGCGCCCGGGCTCGACACGGTGCTCGTGATCAACCTGGTGCGCACCACGCTGGGGTGGGGCGAACGGGACATCCGCGCGACGATCTCGCGCCTCACGGGCCTGGAGCCGGCAGCGTACCTGCCGCTCGACCTGTCGGGTCTGGACCTCGCGGCGGTGAGCGGGCAGGCGCCCCGCGAGGCCTCCCCGTCCTCGCCGTTCGTGGCGCGGGTCGAGGTGCTGGCGGGGCTCGTGCTCGACCGCATCGCGTCCACGGCGTCGCTCGCAGCGTCCGGGTCGTGACCCGGTGGTAACTTCTCAGGACGACGTCACGAGGAGGGTCATGCAACGGTTGAGCCCGCTGGATGCGATGTTCCTGCAGCAGGACAGTCCGACGGTCCCGCGGCAGGTCGCCTCCTTGGCGATCCTCGAGGCCGTGGACAACCCGCTCGACTACGACCGGCTGATCCAGGTCATCAACGAGCGCATCGACCTGGTGCCCCGCTACCGCCAGGTGCCCCGATCGGTGCCGGGCGCCCTCGGCACCCCGCTGTGGGTGGACGACGAGCAGTTCGACATCTCCTTGCACGTACGCCGCTCGGCCCTCCCGCGGCCCGGGACGGTCGAGGCGCTGCACGAGCTGGTTGGACGCCTGATCGCCCGGCGCCTCGACCTCGACCGGCCCTTGTGGGAGCTCTACCTCATCGAGGGCCTGACGGGCGGCCAGGTCGCCCTGTTGTTCAAGGCGCACCAGGCACTCGTCGACGGCTCCGAGACCGTCGACCTGGCCCAGGTGCTGCTGGAGGAGGCAGCGCACGAGAGGGACATCCCGCACGAGGAGTGGAACGCCCGGACCGAGCCGCGCGCGACGGGCCTCGTGGCCGAGACCCTCAGCCGCAACTTCCGCCGCCCCGGAGAGGCCCTGCGCATCACCGAGCACAATCTCGGTCGCCTCGCCCGCAAGCTGCCCCTCATCGGGGGCGAGGGGCAGACGCCCCAGGGCGCCCTGTCGACCGACCTGAGCCGGCACCGCCGCTTCGCGACGCTCGCCGCCGACCTCGAGGACTTCCGACGCGTCCGTCACGAGCACGGCGGCACGGTCAACGACGTGATCCTCGCCGCGATCACCGGCGGCATCCGCGGGTGGATGCTGACCAGGGCCGAGCCGGTCACCGCCAAGACCAGCCTGCGGGCCATGGTGCCGATGTCGGTCGTGGCCGAGGACGGTCTGCCGACGTCGCTCGGGTCGAAGGTGCGCGGGCACCTGCTGTCCCTGCCGGTGGGGGAGTCCAACCCGGTCGTCCGGCTGCACCAGGTGTCCTATGCGCTGAAGGACCACCGCGAGACCGGCTCGGCCGTCGCGGCCAGCAAGCTCGCGGCCCTGCCCGGCTTCGCGACCTCCACGTTCCACGCCGTGGGCGCCCGCGTCGCGGACTCCGAGACGGGCCGGGGCCACCAGATCGTCATCACCAACGTCCCCGGGCCGCAAGATCCGCTCTACCTGGCCGGTGAGGCCCTGGCGGAGGTCTATCCGTGCATCCCGCTCAGCGGGCGGCGGGCCGTGTCGATCGGGGTGACCTCCTACCACCACAAGGTCTTCTTCGGCATCGTCGCCGACCGCGATGCCGTGCCCGACGTCGACGTCCTGGCGCAGTGCATCGAGGAGGCGCTCGCCGAGCTCGTCGAGACCGTCGAGGGGCGGCGCACACGTGCGCCGCGCGGGCGCCAGCGTCCGGCCGGCCGATGAGGGTCTACGTGAGCCTGACGGCCGACGACCTCGCCGCCCTCGAGGCGGGCGAGACCGTCACGCCCGCCGAGGCGTTCCTGGCCGCGTCGCTCGACGAGGAGGACGAGCTGGCCGCGCTGGAGGAGGCGGCCGAGCACGGTGCCGCGGCGGCCGCGGTCGAGCTGGACGACCCCGACGGACCGGTGCGCCCGATCGACGTGGCGTCGTACCACCTCGACGTCGACGGCAGCGGCGATCTCGCGTGGTACGCCCCGCAAGAGATCGACGCCGTGCTCCGCGAGGTGCGGCGCACGGCGTCGTAGGTGGGCGACCAGCTCTAGAGCTTGGACATCCCGTACTCGACCTCTTCGCGCAGCGAGGTGCGGATGGCCTTGGCCACCTCGGGCTCGATCTTCTTGCCGATGAACGGGATCGAGACCTTGACGTCGCCGTCGACGGTGAACTCGGAGCCGTCGTCCTTGGCATACAGCTTGGCCGTGCCGATCATCTCGGCCGGCTGACCGACGATGCTGACCTTGACGTCCGCGGTCCGGTTGCCGGAAGCGTCCGGGCCGCTCCAGACCTCGGTCTGCCTGACCTTGACGGTGCTGCCGGTGAGCTTCTTGACGAAGTCGGGCAGGTCGGCCGGCTGCGTACGCGCGATCGTGACGGTGGCGCCGTCGCCCTGGGGCTCGACCGTGACCTCGTAGTCGCTCGCCCCCTGGTTGGCGCACGAGTCGGTGCGGAACGCCTGGTCGACGAGCAGCCCGTAGACCGCCTCGACGTCGGCGCCCTTGTAGGAGAACTTCTCGGAGAGCTTCATGCGGCCGTCCTCTGCTCGTGGCGGGTGGGTGTCATTCGCCGGACTCGACGGCCGATGGCTGGCCCGAGCCGATGCCCTTGAGCTCGGCGAGCCGGGCCTCGACCTCGGTCATCGCGCTGGCGGCCTCGAGCTCCTCGAACTGCGAGTCGAGGCTGGACGAGGCGAGCTCGGCGTGCCCGGCGACCTGCGCCTCGTTGCGACGCACCTTCTCCTCGAACCGGGAGAGCTCGCTGGTCGGGTCGAGGATGTCGATCGACCTGACCGCGTCCTGCACCTTGGACTGCGCTTCGGCGGTCTTGGCCCGGGCGACGAGCTGGTCACGCTTGGTCTGCAGCTCACCGAGCTTGGCCTTCATGCCGATCAGGCCGGTCTTGAGCTTCTCGACCGTCTCGTTCTGAGAGGCGATCTGGGGAGCGGCCGCCTTGGCCTCCTGCTCGAAGCTGATCTGCTTGCTGAGCGCGACCTTGGCCAGGGCGTCGAACCGGTCGGCCTCGCCGGGCTGGCCGGCAGCGCGCAGGGAGTCGGCCTTCTGCGAGGCGGCGAGGGCCTTCGCGCCCCACTCCTTGACCGCTGCGACGTCCTCGGCGTGGTCGGCCTCGGCCAGTCGCAGGTTGCCGATCGTCTGGGCCACCGCGTTCTCGGCTTCGGCGATCGAGCTGGTGTAGTCGCGGACCATCTGGTCGAGCATCTTCTCGGGATCCTCGGCCTTGTCGAGGATCGAGTTGATGTTGGCGCGGGTCAGCTGACCGATGCGCCCGAGGATGGACTGTTTCTGAGCCATGGTGAATCACTTTCGTTCGGTCGGCGTGGGAGAGCGTGCCGTCGTCCCTCGATCTTGGTCCATTCGGCAGGTCCGTACAACCGATGTGACCCCGCCGGCCCCCTCAGGCCGTGCTTCCGGTCTCGGCCGGGCGCCGCCGGAAGATCCAGACCCGCATCAGGACGAACCTCATGACGGTGACCAGCAGGTTGGCCGCGGTGAGCACCACGACCTCGACGAGAGGGTGCTCGACGGTCCCCATTGCCCGCATCGCCCACAGGGTTGCGCTGGTGACGGCCAGGCCGCAGCCGAACACGAGCAGCCCCTGGAGCTGGTGCTTCACCGCGCCCGAGGGTCCGCGGAGCCCGAACGTGAACCGCCGGTTGGCCGCGGTGTTGGCCACCGTGGTGAGGCCCAGCGCGAGGACGTTGGCCTGCTGGGCGCCGAGCTCGCCACGCAGCGCGACGTACAGGACGCCGTACGCGAGGGTCGACAGCATGCCGATGAGCGCGAAGATGACCATCTGGGAGCTGAGCCGCCCACCGGCGCTGCTCGCGGTGGCCCGCCCGAGGCGCCGGGCGACCTCCGCGAGCGGGATCCGACCGCGCAGGAGCGACCAGCCGACGCGACCCATGCCGCGCAGGTCGGCCAGCGCCGTACGCACGATGTCGACGCGACTGTCGGGATCGTCGACCCAGTCCACCGGCACCTCGTGGATCCGCAGGCCGGCGCGCTCGGCGACGATCAGCAGCTCGGTGTCGAAGAACCACTCGTCGTCCTCGATCAGCGGCAGCAGCTCGTGGGCCACGTCGCGGCGGATCGCCTTGAAGCCGCACTGGGCGTCGGAGAACTTCGCGCGGAGGGTGCCTCGCAGGAGCACGTTGTAGCCCCGCGAGATGACCTCGCGTTTCGGGCCGCGCGTCGTGCGGGCCGTACGTGCCAGCCGGGAGCCGATCGCGAGGTCGGAGTGCCCCGTCAGCAGGGGAGCGACCAGCGGGAGGAGTGCGTTGAGGTCCGTGGACAGGTCGACGTCCATGTAGACCAGCACCTCGGCGTCGGACTGCATCCACGCCCGCTTGAGCGCGCGACCGCGGCCCTTCTGGCCGAGGCTCACGAGCCGCACGTCGTCGTACGTGTCCGCGAGCTGCTGGGCGAGCACGGGCGTCTTGTCGGTGCTCGCGTTGTCGGCGATCGTCACGCGATGCGTGAACGGCAGGGTCGCCAGGTGGGCGCGGACGGTCTCGACCGAGCCCACGATCGCGTTCTCCTCGTTGTAGACCGGGATGACGACGTCGAGAGCGGGCGCCAGCCGGGGCAGGTCCTGCGTCTGGGCGGCGAGGGTGGTCGTGGTCATCGGACACCTCCTGACAGGTCGTAGATCGTGACGCCGTCGACGGTCTGGGCCTCGAACGTCTCGCTCACCCACGAGGCGATCTGCGAGCTCGTGCCGCCGCCGGGGCCCATGCCGCCGGGACCGCCGTCGCTGGCGATGAAGTAGTGGATCTCGCCGTCGGCGACGAGCTGCTTGAACTGATCGAGCGTGGGACTCGGGTCCGATCCGTTGAAGCCGCCGATGGCCATGACCGGGAGGCCGGTCGCGAGCTGGTAGCCCGACGCGGTGTTGGAGCCGATCGCGGCTGCCGCCCAGGTGAAGGCGTCCGCGTCCGTGCTGAGCAGAGCGTCGATCTCCTCGGTCGACTCCGAGCCGGACAGCAGGCCGCCGGTGGTCCCTCCGCCGGGGGGACCGCCGGGCCCGCCCGGGCCGCCGGGTCCGCCGGTGCTGGGACCGGCGCTCGGAATCGATCCGGTGTGCGGGGTCGCGGCGGTCTCCAGCGCGTACGCCGTGGGGCCGGCGAGCATGGTCATCAAGGCGGCGGTCACCACCGTGAGAGCGGTGCGACGCGTCAGCCATGGGTGCAGGACCAGCAGGAACGCCGTGGCGAACCCGACGATCACGACGACGTACTTGAGCCAGGGCACGAAACCTGACGCCCGGTCGAGCAGGACGAAGCCGACGGCCGCGGTCACGGCGACCACGAAGGCCGCGCCGAAGGTCGCGACGGCGTCCTCGCGCCGCTCCCACAGGATGCTGGCACCGCTCGCGACGATCGCGGCGATGGCCGGTGCGAGCGCGACGGTGTAGTACGCGTGGAAGATGCCGGCCATGAGGCTGAAGGTCAGCCCGGTGACGAGCAGCCAGCCGCCCCAGACGATGAGCCCGGCGCGCTGAAGATCGCTGCGACCGGCGCCGCGGCGGAACCACAGGCCGAGCGCCAGCAGCGCGATCGCGGCGGGGAGCAGCCAGGCGATCTGTCCCCCGATCTCGGCGTTGAACAGCCGGAGCAGACCGGTCTCGCCCCAGCCGCCCTGACCGCCGACGGATCCTGCCTCGTCCCCGTTGAGACGACCCAGGCCGTTGTAGCCGAGGGTCAGCTCGAGGATCGAGTTGTGCTGCGAGCCCCCGATGTACGGACGGCTGGACGCGGGCCACAGCTCGACGATCGCGATCCACCAGCCGCCGGCGACGATCATGGCGGCGAAGGCGATGAGGAGGTGCTTGACGCGTGTGCCGATCGAGGGTCGTGCCGCGAGGAGGTAGACCAGCGCGAGCGGCGGCAGCACCAAGAACGCCTGCAGCATCTTGGCCAGGAACGCGAGGCCGACCAGCGCTCCGCCGAGCACGAGCCAGCGCACCGCACGTCCGGGGGACTCGATCGCGCGGATCGTGGCGTAGACCGAGCCGATCAGGAGGAGCGTGAGCAGGGCGTCGGGGTTGTTGAAGCGGAACATCAGCGTGGCGACCGGCGTGACTGCGAGGATCGCCCCGGCCAGGAGACCGGCCCAAGGGCTGCGGGTCGTGCGGCGGACCGTCGCGTACAGCAGGGCGACGGAGCCGACGCCCATCAGTGCCTGCGGCACGAGGATGCTCCACGAGGAGAGTCCGAAGATCTTGACCGACACCACCATCGGCCACAGGGACAGAGGGGTCTTGTCGACCGTGATGGCGTTCGCGGCGTCGGACGAGCCGAAGAAGAAGGCCTTCCACGACTCGGAGCCGGCCTGGACCGCGGCGGAGTAGAACGAGTTGGCCCACCCGGAGGCCCCGAGGCCCCACAGGTAGAGCACCGCCGTCGCGAGGAGCAGTCCGATCAGCGCGGGTCGGACCATGGGCGAGTCGTCTGGACGTCCCCGCCAGAGTCTGCGGGCGGGCGAGGAGGCCGCTGGGCGTTGCGGAGCGGCAGCCGCAGGGGAGGCAATCGTCTGGGTCATGCCCCCAGATTCGTCCCCACCGCTGGCACCCCCGTGTGCCCCATCTGTGCCCGCCCTGTGACCCGGTGGTCGGTTTCCCACGGGACCGTGGGAATTCGTCACTCCCCTCGTGTTGAGACGCGAGGGGAGTGACAAAACCCCACGGGACCGTGGGAAACCGACCACCCGGGCAGCGGGCCCGGAGCGGGGTCAGGTGGGGAACGTCAGGGTGAACGTGGTGTCGCCGGGGACGCTGGTGACCGACGCGTTGCCGCCGTGCGCGTGCATGATCGCCTTGACCAAGGACATCCCCAGGCCGGCCCCGCCGGACGCCCGGGTGCGCGAGGAGTCGCCGCGGGTGAACCGCTCGAAGACCGTGGGCAGCAGGTCGGCCTCGATGCCGGGGCCGTCGTCGTGCACCTCCACCCGGACCGGGGCGCCGGCGAGGATGCGGACGTCGACCCGGGTCCGGGGCGGCGTGTGACGGCTGGCGTTGGTCAACAGGTTGGTCACCGCCTGGTGCAGTCGCTGCTCGTCACCCTCGACCGTGACGGGCTCGTCCGGGACCTCGAACGTCCACTGCCGCTCGGGATCCACGACCCGCGCATCGTTCACCGCCTCGACGACCAGCCGGGTCAGGTCCACCGGTCGGCGCTCGACCTCCCGCCCCGCGTCGAGCCGGGCCAGCAGCAGCATGTCCTCGACGAGGGTCGACATGCGCCCGGCCTCCGACTCGACCTTGGCGAGGATCTCCTTTGGGTCGGCGCGCTCGGTACGCCGGCTCAGCTCGGCATACCCCTTGATGGTCGACAGCGGGGTACGCAGCTCGTGCGAGGCGTCCGCGAGGAACTGGCGGGCCTGCTGCTCGCTCTCGTGCCGGGCGTCCAGGGCGTCCTCGACGTGCCCCAACATCTGGTTGAGCGCCTCGCCGACCTGGCCGACCTCGGTCGTGGGGTCGGTCAGCGAGTCGGGCACGCGGACGATCTCGCCGACCTGCCCCGTCGCGAGGGGCATCGCGGTGACCCGATGGGCGGTCTCCGCGACCTCTCGCAAGGGCTGCAGCTGACGGCGTACGAGCATGCGTCCGGCGATCGCGGCGACGCCCGTGCCGGCGAGGGCCAGCAGCGTCTCCCACCAGATCAGGCTCGAGATCGTGCTGTCGACGTCCTCGGTCGGCAGCCCTTGGATGACGGTGCTGCCTTGGTCGGTCTCGGCTGCGACGACGCGGTACGAGCCCAGCGCGGGCAACCGGATCGTCCGCGGGTCATCGCCGACCTCGACCGACGTGAGCGCCTCCAGCGCACTGCGCGACAGCGCTCGCGGTCGACCGCTGCTCGGGATCACCAGGCCTGCGAAGCAGTCGGACGTCACGATGGCCGTCAGGCTGCCGGCGCCCTGACCCTGCGCGAGGGGAGGGGGCTCGCCGCAGAACTGGGCGTCGTCCTCGGCCGGGCGGAACCTCGGGCCGTTGGTCCGGAACTCGCCCTCGGCGCGCTCCTTGGACTGCTCGAGCTGATCGTCGAGGCGGCCCGTGAGGTACGAGCGCATGACCAGCGTGGCCGACAGCGCCACGAGCGCGCTCACCACGGCCACGAGTGTCACCGAGGTGACGATGAGCCGTCCGGTCAAGGAGGACGGCAGCAACCTGCGCATGCGTTTACTCAGCCGGTTTGAGGACGTAGCCGGCGCCCCGCTTGGTGTGGATCATCGGCTTCCGCCCGGCGTCGATCTTCTTGCGCAGGTAGGAGATGTAGAGCTCCACGATGTTGGCCTGGCCGCCGAAGTCGTAGTCCCAGACCCGGTCGAGGATCTGCGCCTTGGACAGGACGCGGCGCGGGTTGCGCATGAGATATCTCAGCAGCTCGAACTCGGTCGCGGTGAGCTCGATCGGCTCACCCGCGCGCGACACGTCGCGGCTGTCCTCGTCGAGGGTCAGGTCACCCACGGTGATGACGTGATTGGGCCTGGAGTCCGTCGCACCGGCGCGCCGCATCAGCCCACGGACGCGCGCGATGACCTCCTCGAGGCTGAACGGCTTGGTGACGTAGTCGTCGCCGCCGGCCGTGAGACCGGCCACCCGGTCCTCCACCGAGTCACGCGCGGTGAGGAACAGGACAGGGACGTCGGGGGCGAACGACCGTACCTTGCGCAGCACCTCCATGCCGTCGTAGTCCGGGAGCATGATGTCCAGCACGATCGCGTCCGGTGCGAAGTCCTTGGCCATCGCGACCGCCTTGCGCCCCGTGTGGGCGACCTGGACCTCCCAGCCCTCGTACCTCAGCGCCATCTGCAGGAGCTCGGCGATGTTGACCTCGTCGTCGACGACGAGCACGCGCAGGGGCGAGCCGTCGGGTCGGGTCAGGGAGGAGGCCATGCCCCCATTGTGCGCGCGGTGGAGCGGATCAACATGAGGGCAGCATGTGTGAATGCTGTGAATTCAGCGCCCAGATCTCACTGCGACTTGGGGGTGTAGGGACGTTCGTCCTCACCGTCCAGGCAGGTCCCACCGACCACGTCGGCCGGGAAGTCGTACGTCTCGAGAGTCGCGCAGTCCGTGAGCTGCTGCCCGCTCCAGACCTCCTTCCACGTGCCTCCGGGCTTGGCCCACAGGCTCGCGGTCCCGCCGCACTGCGGGACGAGGCGCCCGCCGGCGGCCCAGCCCCGGGTGTCGACGCGGGACACGTAGACCTGCGGCTTCTCGCTGCACCCCGGCTCGGGCGACTTCTGGGCCCGAGCCAGCTCGGCCAGGACGAACGCCTTGAAGTCCTCCGGCGCGCCGGTCAGCCGGGCCGTGTCCGCGGCAGAGGCGATGTTGACGCCGTTGACGTCGTCGGTCTCGTAGACCAGCAGCCGTCCGCCCGGCTTCGGGGTCTCGGCGGGGGGTCCGCTCGGCTGCGGCCGCGGCGCAGGCGCTGCCTCGGCCTCGGGCTCGGGTGAGGGCTCAGGCTGTGCAGTCGTCGCGGTCGAGGACGAGGGCGCGGCCGTGGGCTCGCTGGGTGACTCATCGGAGCTGCACGCGGTCAGCAGGAGCATGGACGCGGCCGCAGCCAGCGGCAGGAGCCGTGTGAACCTCATGCCCTCATGATGCCGGTCGTCCCGCCGCTTCCTGCGGCAGCCTCACCGTCCGGTCGTGCCGTCTATCGCCTCGCGCAGCAGATCCGCGTGACCGTTGTGGCGGGCGTACTCCTGGATCATGTGCAGGTGGACCATGCGCAGCGACATCGCACCGTGGTGGGTCTCGATCTCCAGGTCGAAGGGCAGATCGGCCACCGAGCTGGCTGCGGCACGCTGCTCCTGGACCAGCTCGTCGTACGCGCGCTCGGCGTCGGAGGCGTCGATGACGTTGAAGTCGGTGTCGTTGCGCGCGTCGAAGTCGTGCAGGTGCTCGACGTCCTGCTGGGCGACGCGCTTGCGGAACCAGATGCGCTCGACCTTGGCCATGTGCCGCAGGAGCCCGAGCAGGGACAAGTTGCTCGACGCGATGGGGCGGGTCGCGAGCTGTTCGTCGCTCAGACCCGCGCAGATGTTCGGCAGCGTCCAGCGGTGCCACTCCAGCATGGCCTCCAGCATCGGTCGGTCGTCGCCGGTGGTCGGTCCGTCGGTCAGGGCAGGCGGCGCGGGCGCGGTCCAGGTCATGGGCCGATCGTGCCATGAGGATCGGACACCGTGTCACGCGCGCGCAGTCGTCTGCGCATGGCCGCTTTCCACAGCTCGGGTGACGCCCCTTCCCAAAACCCCTGAAATGCGTGCAGTATCAGGTCACACATCATCTCTTCGGGGGAAGAGGCAGTGGAGATGGAATCTTCGACGCCGGCGCTCGCCGACCGTGTACGGGACCTGGTGCGACAGCGCCGGATCGACCCCCGCACGGATGCTGAGTCCGTACGCCGTGCCGCCCTCGACGCGATCGCCGAGCACGAGTCGCGCAGCCTGACCGGCGCGGTCAGGTCGCTGGACGAGCCGGATGTCGTGGTGGGGCAGATCGTCGCGGACGTGAGCGGCTTCGGGCCCCTGCAGGCGTACCTCGACGACGACACCGTCGAGGAGGTCTGGATCAACGAGCCGTCGCGGGTGTTCATCGCGCGAGCGGGGCGGCACGAGCTGACCTCCGTGATCCTGTCCGCCGAGCTGGTGCGCGAGCTGGTCGAGCGGATGCTGTCGACGTCCGGGCGACGGCTCGACATCTCCCAGCCGTTCGTGGACGCGATGCTGCCGGGCGGTCACCGCCTCCACGTCGTGCTGGACGGGATCGCGCGGGGCTTCGCGGCGGTCAACATCCGCAAGTTCGTCGCGAAGGCGCACTCGGTCAACGACCTGGTCGCCCTCGGGACGTTGGACCCGCCGAGCGCGGCGTTCCTCGACGCCAGCGTCCGGGCCGGTCTCAACATCGTGGTCTCCGGCGGGACCCAGGCCGGCAAGACGACGCTCCTGAACTGTCTGGCGGCATCGATCCCCGGCTCCCAGAGGCTGGTCTCGGTGGAGGAGGTGTTCGAGCTGCAGTGCGGGCATCCGGAATATAGATAATCACCCCGATGCAAGGAAGCGGACGGTCGGAAGGGTCACGATGACCATGCACGGACGCGGGATCGCAGTTCGACCTAGACTTCGAGCGTGATTCGTCGGCATGCGAGTGGACGATCGTGAACAGTCGACGTCGCCCACACGTCGGTTTCGGTGGACACGAGTGGGGCGCGTACGACAAGCAATGGGCGATGAAGATGGCCAGAGATCCAAAACACAGGCACCGCATCGGCGCGGGTACGCTTTCTGCCTGATGATCAGCGTCCTCGTGCTCGTGATCCCGCTGGCTCTCGCCGGGGCCGTCAGCCCCGTCATGCTCACCGAGCAGACCGTGCTGCTGGCTGGGCGCGACGGACGCCGCGTCGCGGGCTGCTACGCGATCGGGGTCGGCGGGACGTTCTTGGTGCTCCTGTGGCTCATGGTGGCCTTCGGCCATTCCATCGCTTTGCCCAAGGAGCCCAGGCTCAGCGCCTCCCTCGACCTCGTCCTCGGCTTGCTCCTGATCCTCATCGCTGCGCTGCTCCGGTACCGCCGGCGGCGTGCCCCCAAGGCCAAGAAGCCGCGCGACTACGGGCTCGGCCTGGTCCAGGCGTTCGGATTCGGCGTGTTCTCGATGGCGACGAACTTCACGACGTTGGCGATCATGGTCCCGGTGGCCAAGGAGATCTCCGCCAGCCATCTGGACGTCCTCGGACGCCTGACCGTGGTCTGCATCGTGGCCGTCGTGGGGGCGTTGCCGGCGTGGCTGCCCCTGGCGATGACGCTGGTGGCGCCCGATCCCACGCGCCGGGGCCTGCAGGTGCTGAGTGACTTCATCGACAGGCGCGGTCCCCTGATCACGATCCTGCTGCTGGCCGCGGCGGGCATCTTCCTGGTGATCCGGGGCCTCATCCACATGATCGGTCTGTGACCACCCGTCGGTCGTCACCTCGGCGCCCGACGCGGTCTACCGCGGTCCACAGGGACGTTGGTCCGAGCCTTCCAATATTCCCCGGCCTTGTGCACTATTTGTGACACGCACTCTTCGGGGGAAGGGCTTCACGATGGAATCGTCGACGTCGGCACTGGCGGACCGAGTCCGCGACCTCGTGCGTCAGCGTCGCATCGACCCCCGTACCGACACCGCCTCGGTGCGGCTGGCCGCGATCGATGCGATCGCCGAGCACGAGGCCCGCAGCCTGACCGGAGCGGTGCGCACGCTCGACGAGCCGGAGGTGGTGATCGGCCAGATCGTGGCCGACGTGAGCGGCTTCGGGCCCCTGCAGGCGTACCTCGACGACGACACCGTCGAGGAGGTCTGGATCAACGAGCCGTCGAGGGTGTTCATCGCGCGAGCGGGGCGGCACGAGCTGACCTCCTTGATCCTGTCCGCCGAGCTGGTGCGCGAGCTGGTCGAGCGGATGCTGTCGACGTCCGGCCGGCGCCTCGACATCTCCCAGCCGTTCGTGGACGCGATGCTGCCGGGCGGTCACCGCCTCCACGTCGTGCTGGACGGGATTGCTCGGGGCTTCGCGGCGGTCAACATCCGCAAGTTCGTCGCGAAGGCGCACTCGCTCGACGACCTGGTCGCCCTCGGGACGCTGGACCCGCCGAGTGCTGCGTTCCTCGACGCCAGCGTCCGGGCCGGTCTCAACATCGTGGTCTCCGGCGGGACGCAGGCCGGCAAGACCACCCTCCTGAACTGCCTGGCGGCGTCGATCCCCGGCTCCCAGAGGCTGGTCTCGGTGGAGGAGGTGTTCGAGCTGCAGTGCGGGCACCCCGACTGGGTCGCGATGCAGACCCGCCAGGCCGGCCTCGAGGGGACGGGCGCGATCGACCTGCGCATGCTGGTCAAGGAGGCGCTGCGCATGCGGCCCTCGCGGATCGTCATCGGCGAGGTGCGCGCGGCCGAGTGCCTCGACCTGCTGCTGGCGCTGAATGCGGGCCTGCCCGGCATGGCGAGCATCCACGCCAACTCCGCCCGGCAGGCGCTGGTCAAGCTGTGCACCCTGCCGCTGCTCGCCGGGGACAACATCGGCTCGCGGTTCGTGGTCCCGACCGTGGCCGCGGCGGTCGACATCGTGGTCCACACCGGACTCGACCCGGACGGGTCCCGGGCGGTCCGTGAGATCGTGGCCGTCACGGGCCGGGTCGAGAACGATCTCATCGAGTCGGACCCCGTGTTCGCGCGGCAGGACGGTCGGCTGGTCCGAGGGCACGGAGCGCCGCTTCGGCGCGAGGCGTTCGAGCAGGCGGGCATCGATCTCGACGCGGTGCTGGGGGTGACCCGGTGGGCGCCCTGATCGGGCTGGTGGCCGGGGCGGGGATCCTGCTCGTCCTGTGGACCTTCGCCGAGCCGGACTGGCAGCCGACCCGCCGTACGTCCGCGCGTCGTCACCCGGTCGCGGACCTCCTGGCCGCAGCGGGTGTCGTCGGGGTGTCTCCGGGACAGCTCGTCGCCACGTGCGTGGTCGCGTTCGTCGTCGGAGCGGTGGTCATGACCGGGGTCTCGGGCGTCGTGGCGATCGGGGTCGTGTTCGGTGCGATGGCTGGCGCACTCCCGGTCGGCGTCCTTCGGGGCCGGGCGATCCGCCGGCTCCGCGACCACGCCGCCCTGTGGCCCGATGCGGTCGACAACCTGGCCTCGGCCGTACGGGCCGGTCTCTCGCTGCCGGAGGCGCTGATCCAGCTCGGGGAGCGGGGGCCCGAGGCGATGCGTGACGCGTTCGTCCAGTTCGGTCGCGACTACCACGGCACGGGGCGCTTCAACGACTCGCTCGACCGCCTCAAGGACCGCCTCGCGGACCCGGTCGGCGACCGAGTCATCGAGGCGCTGCGCATCGCGCGCGACGTCGGTGGCGGAGACCTGGGACGGATGCTGCGATCCCTGTCGGGCTTCCTGCGCGAGGACCTGCGGACGCGTGGCGAGCTCGAGTCGCGCCAGTCCTGGACCGTCAACGGTGCCCGGCTCGCGGTCGCAGCGCCATGGCTCGTGCTGCTCCTGATGTGCCTGCAGGGCGACGTCGTGGGCCGCTTCGCGTCGGGCGCGGGGCTGGTCGTGCTGACCACCGGGGCAGTGCTGTGCGTGGTCGCCTACCGCCTGATGATGTGGATCGGCCGGCTGCCCACCGAGCGGCGGATCCTCGCATGAGCGGGGCGCTCGTCGGCTTCTGCCTGTCGGCGGGCCTGGTCCTGATCGTGTCGGGCTGGCTGCGCACCCGCCGGCCGTCGCTCGACCAGCGCGTCCTGCCGTACGTCCGCGACGTCCACCCGTCCCCGGCCGCACCCGGCCCCGCAGGTCCTCTCCTCGATGCCGTGCTCGGGCCGGCCCTGCAGCGCCTCGGCACCGTGGTGGGCGATCTGGTGGGTGGCTCGGCGAGCGTCTCGCGGCGCCTGGTCCGGCTCGGGTCGCCGCGATCGGTCGACGACTTCCGCATCACCCAGGTCATGTGGGGCGCGGCGGGTCTCGCGGTCGGCGCCGGGGTCTCGGCCGTGCTCTGGTCGAGCCGCGGCACGCCGGTGCCGTTGCTGCTGGTCGTCTCCGCGATGGGATTCGTGGTCGGCGTCCTGTGGTGCGACAGCCACCTGTCCTCGAAGGTCACCGCACGCGAGCGGGAGATGCAGGCCGAGTTCCCGGTCGTCGCCGATCTGCTCGCGCTCGCGGTCGCGGCAGGCGAGAGCCCCATCGCCGGGCTCGAGCGCATCCTCAAGGTCTGCCATGGCGCGCTGACCGATGAGCTCGCCCGGGTGATCTCCGACGTGCGCACGGGCACCCCGATGGCCGAGGCGTTCGACCGGCTGGCCGCGCGCACCGGCGTCACCAGCATCGCGCGGTTCGCCGAGGGCCTCGCCATCGCGGTCGAGCGCGGCACCCCTCTGGTCGACGTCCTGCACGCGCAGGCCGCGGACGTACGCGAGTCGGGACGTCGCGAGCTCATCGAGGCGGGAGGACGCAAGGAGGTCGCGATGATGATCCCGGTCGTCTTCCTGATCCTGCCCGTGACCGTGGTGTTCGCCTTCTTCCCCGGCTATGTCGGGCTCCATCTGACCTCAGGCACGTGATGAAAGGAACTCACATGATGCGACCACCAACCCATCGCCACAACGAACGAGGTGATGTCCCGGGCTGGGTCATGATCACGGTCATGTCCGCGGGCCTCGTCGCGATCCTGACCGCCGCTGCAGGACCTCAGCTGCGCAGCATGCTCAACCAGGCGCTGTCGGCCGTCGGCGGCTGATCGTGCAGCGGGACGATCCTGACCGCGGCGCCGCCGTGGTCGACTTCGTCCTGATCATGGTGCTCCTCGTGCCGCTCGTGCTCGGCATCGCCCAGGTCGCCCTCGTCCTGCACGTGCGCAACACGCTGGCCGCCGCGGCCTCGGAGGGTGCGCGCTCTGCCGCGCCGCTGGGGGCCACCCCTGCAGATGGCGCCGAACGTACCCGGACCATGATCCGCACCGCGCTCGACGACCGCTACGCCGACGACGTCGCCGCGTCGCTGACGACGGTGGGCGGGGCGCCGGGCACCGAGGTGGAGGTACGCGCACAGGTGCCGGCGCTCGGGCTGTTCGGGCCTTCGGTCTCCCTGACGGTGCGGGGGCACGCGGTGCGGGAGGTCGAGCCGTGAGGGAGCGCGAGGAGGGCACGGCCACGATCGAGTTCGTCTGGCTGACGCTGCTCCTGCTGGTGCCCTTCGTCTACGTCCTCGTCGCGGTCTTCGACACCCAGCGTGCCTCGTTCGGGGTGTCCACGGCCAGCCGCTCGGCCGCGCGCGCCTTCCTGCAGGCACCGGACCCGGCGACTGCGGAGCAGCGTGCTCGGCTGGCCGCACGGGTGGCGTTGGACGATCAGGGCCTGGACGGCGCGAGCGTACGCATCACGTGTCTGCCGTCGCCCGGAGAGTGCCTGCAGCCGGGGTCGTCCGTGCGCGTGGTCGTGCGAGCGACGCAGCGTCTGCCCCTCACGCCGAGCTCGCTCGGGGCGCAGCTGGGCGGCGTGACGGTGGACAGCACGCACACCGAGCCGTACGGCAGCTTCCGGAAGGAGCACTGACGCATGAGACGCGAGGAGGGCCAGATCACCGTCATGACGATCGGCTTCCTGGTGTTCATCGGCTTGCTCGCTGCGGTCGTGATCAACGCCTCGGCGGCCTTCCTCGAGCGGCAGGAGCTCGACAACATGGCCGACGGTGCAGCTCTGGCAGCAGCGGACGGCCTGAGCCGCGACATCTTCTACCGGCGCGGAGAGGTCACCCTCGACGACGCCGAGGCCCGCCGTCTCGTGGGCAGCTACGTCACCGGCGACGGGATCCGGATCGTCCGGGTCAGCACGGACGAGGAAGAGGTGAGCGTACGCCTCGAGCGCTCGATCGACCTCGCGATCTCGCCGCCGGGATTCACGTCCCGCACGACGATCGTCTCCGAGGCGACGGCTCAGCTGAGGCTGGGGGACTGACTCCCGATGACCCAGTGGCTGCTGTCCGGGGACACAGGATCCTGACAGGTGGGCCGCTCATTCTGGAGGCATGAATGAGGAGAGATCCATGAACCCCAACGACTCGACACGTGAGAACGACACCGTGATCGACCCCAGCAACATGTCCAACCAGTCAGACAGCACGAAGGAACACAGCACGATGAACGAGCACGAGACCACCACTCAGGAGAGCCCCAAGACCACCCGCTCGTGGTCGACCCGCACGGTTGCCGTGGGTGGCGTCGTCGCGGTGCTGCTCGGCCTGGGCGCCGGCGCAGCGATCGGGGCCGCCAGCGGCGGCGACGACGAGGGTGACTTCGGGCCCGGGATCGCCCGCGGATACGACGGACCGGGGCAGATGGGCCAGGGACCGGGCGGACCCGGCTCCGGAGATGGTCAAGGCCAGATGGGCGAGGGCCAGCAGGCGCCTGACCAGGACAGCGACGGATGGGAGCACCGCGGACCGGGTGACGGCAGCCGTCACGAGGGTGGCCCCGGCGAGGGTGGCCCCGGCGAGGATGGCCCCGACAAGGACGGCCGGCCCGGCCAGCAGGGCGGCGCCCAGGACAAGGGCGGCTCGAAGACCGACAAGCCCGCCGCCTGAGCGTCCAGCCCGGTCGAGGTCGGCCCTCAGCTCGCCCAGGCGGTCCAGAGATCGGCGTAGCGGCCTCCTGAGGAGACGAGCTCCTCATGGGTGCCCTGCTCCACGATCCGACCGCGATCCATCACCACGATCCGGTCCGCGGACTGCGCCTGGGCGAGCCGGTGCGCCACGACGATCGCGCTCCGGCCCGCGATCGCGGCGAGCGCGGCCTGCTCCAGCTCCCGGGCCCCCGACGACCCGGCCTCGGCAGTCGCCTCGTCCAGCACGACGACCTGGGGGTCGAGCAGCAGGACCCGGGCCAGCGCCAGCTGCTGCGCCTGGGCCGGGCTGAGCGGAGCCCCGAGATCACCCACCTGCGTATCGAGCTGCTCCGGCAGCGCCCGCGCCCACGGCTCCGATCCCGTACGGCGCAGGGCCTGCCAGAGCAGCTCGTCGTCTGCGTCCGCACGCGCGAGAACCAGGTTGTCGCGCAGCGAGCCCGCGAAGACGTGCACCTCTTGCGACACGAGCGCCACGTGCCGGCGTACGGTCGCCTCGTCCGCCGCGACGAGGTCGAGCTGCCCCAGGCGTACGGTCCCGGCGGTCGGCTCGATCGTGCCGGCCGCGATGCTTCCGAGGGTCGTCTTGCCGGCCCCCGTGGACCCGACGACGGCGACGTGCTCGCCGAGGGCTATCCGCAGGTCGATCGCCGAGAGGATCTCGCGGTCGGCCTCGTACGCGTGGTGGACCCCCTGCAGCACCAGGTCCGGCGCCGGGCCGGGCTCCTGCGTCGACACCGGGCGGCGGGGGATGAGCGCCACACCGGCGAGCCGTGCGAGCGCGGCGCCACTGGACTGCACGGAGTCGAAGACGAACAGCAGTGCGCCGATCGGGTTGAACAACCGGTGGAAGAACAGGGCCGCGGTGGTCGCCGCACCGACCGTCACGGCGTCGTCCCGGACGAGCAGGAATCCTGCTGAGAGGACCAGCGCCAGCCCGACGAACTCCGAGCTGTTCATGCGGGCCCCGAAGCGCGTGTAGAGGCGGAAAACGCCGACGGTGATGTCCACCGCCTCCTGCGACCGGCGGTCGATGCGCTCGAGGGCGTCGTGCTCACGGCCGAACGCGCGCAGGGTCGACGCGCCGTGCACGCCGGTCACGAGGGCGTCCGCGCGCTCGCCATCCGCGGTGCGCTGGCGGGCGTAGAAGGGGGCCGAGCGGGGCAGGTACCAGCGGAGCGCGAAGACGTAGCAGGGGATCGCGCCGAGCCCGGCGAGGCCGAGTCGCCAGTCCAGCGCGAAGAGGCCACCCGCGGTGAAGACGACTGCCGCGAGCGAGTTGATGAGCAGGGGGATCGCCTCGTCGAGTGCCCGGGTCAGGTGCCGCACGTCGTCCCCGACGCGCGAGACGATGTCGCCGATGCCCGCCGCCTCGATGCGAGCGGTCTCCAGGTGCAGGGCGCGGTCGAGGACGTCCTCGCGCAGCTGGGCCAGTGCGGGTGCCACGGTGTGCGCGAGTGCCGCCATCGACAGCGTCGCGAACACGCCGCCGAGGATGCCCGACACGACCATCACGGCGACGGCCCGGTGGATAACGGACGCGTCGGAGCCGTCCCGCACGGCGTCCACGACCCGGCCGATCATGAGGACCGGGATGATCCCGGCCAGGCCGACGACCAGGAACGACGTGATCGTCAGCGCGAGTCCGGCGGCACGACCGCGGACCATGCGCCACGCGAGCACGGCGGTGTCGCGCGCCGACGCGACGGGCAGCAGGTCGTGGGTGGGTGCCTGGGTGCTCATCGCAGCACCGCCTCGCGGTAGGACGGGTCGCCGATCAGCTGGCCGTGTGGCCCTTCGGCCACGACGCGGCCGGCCTGGACGAACAGCACGCGGTCGGCCTGCTGCAGCATCGCGGGGCTGGAGGTGATCACGACCGTCGTGTGCCCGCGCCGGCCGCGTACGTCGCGCAGCCCGGCCGCGATCGCGTGCTCGGTCACCCCGTCGACCGCACTCGTCGGGTCCTGCAGCACCAGCAGCGGTGGGGCGGCCGCGAGCGCCCGAGCGAGGGCGACGCGCTGGCGTTGCCCGCCCGAGAGGCTGGAGCCACCCGCGCGTACGGGGCGGTCCAGACCGTCGGGATGGAGCGCCACGACGTCGTCGACCGCCGACGCGGCCAGCACCTCGTCCAGCTCGGCAGGCGTCAGGTCGTCGTCGGGATCGATCGCCGACCGCAGCGTGCCCTCGAAGATCTCGGTGTGGTGCGGGCTGACCAGCATGTTCTCGCGGCGGGACTCGATCGTGAGCTCTGCGAGGGGCACGTCGCCGAGGGTGACGGAGCCGGTGGCGGCCTGGGCCGTCCCCGCGAGCAGGTGCACGAGAGCGTCCGAGGTCGTCGGGTCGTCGATCGTGATCGCCAGCAGCTCACCGTCCCGGGTCGCGAAGGACAGGCCGTCCAGGGGCGCGTCCACCACCGCGTCGACCCTGAGCTGTGGGCGGTCGCCGTGCGGGACACGGTCGCCGACGGGGACGATCCGGGGCGTGGCCAGGAAGTCCGCGATCCGGCCTGCGGACGCACGGGAGGCCGCGAACTGGGCGCTGATGTCGCCCAGCGCCGAGATCGGCTCGGCCAGGAACTGGGTGAGGCCGACCAGGGCGATGAGCTGGCCCAGGGTGATCTGGCCGTCGAGGGCGAGGGTGCCCGCCACGAGCGTCACGAGGGCGAGGAGGATCCCACTCAGCCCGGTGGTCATGCCCAGCAGGTAGCCCCAGGAACGCGCGACGCCGATCGTGTCGTGGCGGGCGGCCTGGCTGGACGCGCGGTAGCGGCGCAGGGCGACGTCCTCCCCGCCGATGCCCTTGAGCGGGCGCAGCCCCTGGACGAGGTCTCCGGCGAGGCCGGACGTGCGGGCGGTGCTCTGCTGCTGACGGTGCGTGCGGCGCGCGACGAGCGGGGTGACGACCTGGATGAGGATCACGACGGCGGGCACGCCGATCAGGATCATCAGCCCGAGCTGCAGGTCGACCTGCAGGACGTACACCGCGACGACCAGGACGCTGGCCATCGAGGACACCGCGAACGCCAGCTGCCACATCACCTGCGAGACCAGCTCGGCGTCCGAGGTCGCGACCGACAACGTCTCGCCGGGCAGCATCGACGTGCGGGCGCCCCTGGGGTGCAGGACATGCCCGGCAACCTCCGTGCGCAGGAGATGGGCCTCGTCCTCCAGGCTGCGGACGACGAGGCGGCCGCCGAAGCGGTAGCTGTTGGACAGCACCGCGAACAGCACGGCGAAGCCGAGAAGCGCCAGCAGGAAGGCGGATCCGTCCTCGCGTGCGATCCCGCGATCGACGATCACGCCGATGAGAACGGGCACGAGGGTCTCGCACATCTGCCAGACCATGATCAGCGAGAAGCCCAGCGACAGGCGCCTGCGGTGGCGGCGCAGGCTGCGCGCGATCAGGCGCAGACCGGTGCTCGGTGGGGAGGTCTCAGGCATGCGCTGCGGGGACGATCGTCGGGATCTCAGCGGTCGAGCCTTCCAGGTGCACCCGACCATCTTTCCGGATGGCCACCCGCTCCCCACCTCCGGGGACCACGCGGCGAGTCGCGCACGGACGGTGACGAGTCGCGTACGGACGCTGAGGAGTCGCGTACGGACGCTGAGGAGTCGCGTACGGATGACGGCCGAGTGACCGCATCCCGTGCGTGACTCGCGGGCGTCCGTACGTGACTCCTCAGCCGCCGTGCGTGACTCGTCGGCCGCCGTGCGTGACTCGTCGGCCGCCGTGCGTGACTCGCGGGCGTCCGTACGTGACTCGTGGGCGGGGTCAGATGCCGGTGGTGGCCCGGGGGTAGGCGGCGTCGACGTCGGTCATGACGTTGACCAGGTACGGCACGCCGGAGGCGAAGGCCCGGTCGATCGCCGGACCGATCTCCTGCGGATCGGTGACCAGCTCGCCGCCGCCACCGAGCGCGGTCACGACCTGGTCGTAGCGGGTCTGCGGTGCGAGGTCGGCCGCCACGTCATAGCCGTACAGCCACTGCATGGGCCCCTTCTCCAGACCCCACGCCGAGTTGTTGCCGACGATCATGACGACCGGCAGCCGGTGCCGCACGAGCGTGTCGACGTCCATCAACGACATGCCTGCCGCGCCGTCTCCGTAGAGCAGGACGACCTGGCTGGACGGCCGCGCGATGCGGGCGGCCATCGCAGCTCCCATGCCCGCGCCGAGGCAGCCGTACGGTCCGGGGTCCAGCCAGCCGCCGGGACGCTTGGGCTCGACGAACTTGCCCGCGAACGACACGAAGTCGCCGCCGTCGCCGATCACAACTGCGTCATCGGCCAGGCGGGGGAGCAGCTCCCCGTAGATGCGCGCGGGGTGGATGGGGTCGGACGCGGCGGAGAGCAGCCCGCGGTCGCGGTCGGTCGCCGCTGCCACCTCGTCCTGCAACGTCGACAGCCACGGCGTCCAGTCGGGCCGGCCGCCAGACGTCGACTGCAGCGCGGCCAGCAGCGTCGTGAAGACCGTGGTGAGGTCGCCGCCGGCCGAACCTGCCAGCTCGGCGTGGTCGGAGACCTGGCCGGGGGAGTCCGCGAGGTGCACGGTCCTGGCCGCCGTCGCCCCGTCCTTGCCGCCGAAGATGCCGTAGCCGAGGCGGAAGTCCAGCGGCGTCCCGACCACGATGACGAGATCGGCCCGGGTGAACGAGGTCGAACGCGCCTTGGTGACGAGCTGCGGGTGACCGCCGGGGACGATGCCGCGCCCCATGCCGTTCGAGATGACCGGGATGCCGGTCTCGGTGACGAAGTGCAGCGCAGCCTCCTCCGCGCGGTCGGCCCACACGTCGGTGCCGAGCACGAGGACCGGCCGCTCCGCAGCCGCGAGCAGCGCCGCAACCTCGCGCAGGGCGTCCGCATCCGGCTCGATCGCCGAGACGGCGTTGCCCTCGGAGGTGTACGTCGTGGGGGCGCTGTTGAAGAACTCGTCCATCGGGATGTCGACGAACGTCGGCCCGCGGTGCGAGGAGCCGGCAAGGGTGAACGCCTCGTCGATCGTCGGCGCGATGTCGGCGACGCTGCGCGCGGTCGTGGCGGACTTGGAGATCGTGCTGAAGATCGGCGGCTGGTCGAGCTCCTGCAGGCTGCCGGTGCCCCACCGGTTGTTGGGCGCCCGCCCGCCGACGACGACGAGCGGCGACCCGGCGAAGCTCGCCTGGGCCACGGGGCTGACCCCGTTGGTCACGCCGGGGCCCGCGGTGAGCACGGCCAGCCCGGGCGTACGGGTCAGCTTGCCGATGGCCTCCGCGGCGAAGACTGCGGTCGGCTCGTGGCGGACGTCGATGATCGGCACGGCCGGCTCGGCCTGGACCGCGGCGTCGTACAACGGGAACACATGGGCGCCGGACAGCGTGAACATCTGCTCGACCCCGTGGGCGCGGGCCACGTCAAGCGCGTGGATGCCGCCGTGCGGCGGGGCGGGGGTCGTGGTGTCTGCCGGGCCGGCGGGATCAGTCGTCATGTGACGCAGGTTACTCGACGGTAGGGAGCACCGCCCGGACGAACGTCAGCCGAGGGGACGGGCCCGCGTCGTCGACCGGTAGAGCCACGGCTGCTCGGCGCGGATCTGGTCGAGCACCGCCAGGATGAGGTCGGCCCGGTGCGCCGGCTGCTCGGCGAACAGCTCGGCGTCCGCGCGCAGGTCGTCGCGTCCCTGCACGCCCAGCGCGAGCTGCAGGTGCAGGGCGCGCAGGAACGAGGACGTGTTGCGCACCGCGGGCGCGGGCCACTCCGCCTCGAGGTGCCCTCGCGTGCGGGGCGGCCTGATGGCGTCCCCGAGACGGGCGAGCCACGGCTCCACGATGCCGGGATCGAGCGCGTCGCGGTGCAGCAAGGTCATGACCGCGTACGCCAGGCGGTCCTCCTCGCCGTGGCGCCAGATGTACGCCGTGGGGGTCAGCACCCTGTCGGCGATGACGTCGAGCAGCACCGTGAGCTCGAGCCGGGCGAAGTGGCGCGAGCGCGCGAGGGCGGCCAGGAGGTCGGCGCCGTGGGCGATCGAGTTGGCCCAGCCCTGCTCGGGGATCCAGCCGCGGTGGTCCTGCTCGCGGACGTACCAGGCGGTGGCCCGGTCGCCCCAGTCCAGCACCGACGCCGCGGGCAGGAGGTGCTCGTTGTTGTCGCGGCCGATGATCTCGGCGAGCATCAGCGCGCTGTACGAGCGACGCATGACCGAGACGTCGCCGTCGTGGCCGAGTCCGTAGCGCATGCCCGGCGCGATCCCGTCGCCCAGGCCGGACAGCAGCTCGTCGTACACGCCGCGGGTGATCCACGTGGTCAGCAGGGGATAGGCCAGGTCCTCGCGCACCCGTGGATTGGGGTGTCCCAGCATCTCGACCAGCTCGACGGTGCACTCGTCCAGACCGCGGTGGGAGGGGACGGCCATCCCGCTCTGCATGACCGATTGCCAGTACGCCTCAGACACTCAGCCATCGTGCCACGCGGCGCGACTAGGCTGGATCAATGCCCTCGCTCGACGACATCGCGCAGTTCCAGACGTCGCTCTCAGGAGAGGACGTCGCCTGGCTGCACGCGCTGGTCACGGACTGGCAGATCATCGCCGACCTGTCGTTCTCCGACCTGGTCCTGTGGGTGCCCGACGGCGAGGCCAAGGGTATGTGGGCCGCCGCGCAGATCCGCCCGACCACCGGCGCGACGACGCTGCTCGAGGACGTCGCCGGGACGTTCTTGCCGACGGGACGCGGTGATGTGCTCGAGGCCGCCCTGAGGAGTGGCCGGGTGGTCCCCGACCTGGTGATCGAGGAGCGCGACGGCTTCCGCGTACGCGTCGCGGTGATCCCGGTCAGCCGGGCCGGCCGGACGATCGCGGTCATCGCCCAACGCAGCGCCGCGGCCGGCCTGCGCACGGCCAGCACCTTGGAGAGCTCCTACTTCGAGGCCGCCCACGAGCTGGCCGAGATGATCCGGCGCGGCGAGTTCCCGCTGCCGGGCACCCGCAGCGACCTGTCGGACTCGCTCCGGGTCGGCGACGGGTTCGTGCGCACCGACGCGTCCGGGGTCGTGCGGTACGCCAGCCCCAACGCGATGTCGGCCTACCGACGTCTCGGCCTCTCCGGCGATCTCGTCGGCACCCACCTGGGCAACGTCACCACGGGCCTCGTCGACCGCCGGCCCACCGATCGGGGCGCGGGCGGCCTGCTGGGCGGCGACGAGAGCATCGAGGCCGAGATCGAGAACTCGCAGGCCTCCCTGTTGCTCCGGGTCATCCCGCTGCGGTCGGCCGGTCGCCGCAGCGGATCGCTGATCCTGCTGCGGGACGTCACCGAGCTGCGCCTGCGCGAGCGCGAGCTCGTCTCCAAGGAGGCGACGATCCGCGAGATCCACCACCGGGTCAAGAACAACCTCCAGACGGTCGCCGCCCTGCTGCGTCTGCAGGGTCGCCGCATGGAGAGCCCGGAGGCGCGCGACGCGCTCGAGGACGCGGTCCGCCGGGTGGGGTCGATCGCCCTCGTGCACGAGACGCTCAGCCAGTCGTTCAGCGACTTCGTGGAGTTCGACGAGATCGCCGACCGGCTGCTCCACACCGTGCTCGACGTGTCGGACGGCCCGGCCGGCGCGAACCGGATCGCCGCGGAGCGGTTCGGCTCGTTCGGCCTGCTGCCGGGGGAGGTGGCGACGCCCCTCGCAATGGTGCTGACCGAGCTGATCCAGAACGCCGCGGCGCACGCGTACGACGAGGGCGGCGGCACGCTCACCCTCGCGGTCAACCGCATCCGCGACAAGGTGCGCCTCAGGGTCAGTGACGACGGTGCGGGTCTGCCGGACGACTTCGACCCCGCGGGAAGCCTGGGGCTCTCGATCGTGACGACGCTGGTGGAGGGCGAGCTCGGCGGCACCCTGGCGTTCGAGGAGCGCGTGGGCGGCGGCACGACGGTCGCGATCACGCTCGTGGTGTGAGCGCCCTGCGCCTGCAGATACAAAGAACCCCGCGGCCGTCAGGCCACGGGGTTCACCGATACGTGCGTACGCTCAGGCAGTACGAATACGTGCCCGAGCATTGCGACGCTTCAGCGTACGACGTTCGTCTTCGCTCAAGCCTCCCCACACACCGTGATCCTGTCCGGACTCGAGTGCCCACTGGAGGCACTGCTCGCGAACATCACAGCGGCGGCATACGACCTTGGCCTCTTCGATCTGCAAGATGGCAGGACCCGTGTTGCCGATGGGGAAGAAGAGCTCAGGATCCTCATCGAGGCATGCCGACTTGTGGCGCCAGTCCATGGGGACACTCCTTCCCGTTCGGTTGCGCCCAGGGCAGGACTGTTTGTCCGTCCCAGGGCTGAGACACCATGGTTTCAACATTCGGGACCGTTTACAAGGGCCAGAGGGCCAGGCGAATTGTCGCATCGGTCACATGGTGCCTAGGCTGGCGTCGTGACGTCTTCTGGACGGCCGTCCGGGACGGCCAGAACGCTGCTGCTCGTGGCCGCTGCGATCGTGGCCCTCGAGGCCGTGACCTTCCTGGTGCTGGCGGTGGTCGAGGCGGCCCACATCTCCGGCGACCGGGTGGGCCTCGGAGTGGGTACGACGCTGTTCCTCGTCGTGATCGGGGCAGGCCTGCTGTACGCGGCGCGGCGGGTGACCGAGGGGGACGCGTGGGCCCGCAGCCCGCTCGTGTTCGCCCAGCTCATCGTCCTCGGCCTCGCGTACAACCTGCGGGGGGACCCGGCCTGGCTCGCTCCCGTCGTCGCGGTTCCGGCCGTGATCGCGCTCGTCGCGCTGCTGTCACCGCCGGTGACCCGCGCGCTCAGCCGCGATTCACCCGTGTGAGAGAGTGAGAGCCGGGCACAACCCGTCGCTTCTCGCTCCTGCGGGACAGCACACCCTGCGGCACACCTGCCGCGTCGGCGACCTGATCGGTGCCGAGGACCAGCACGGACACGTTCCCGAGGATGCCCTTTCATGGTTGCCACAGACATCGACCTGCAGGACTCGAGCTTTCCCGATCCTGACGATCCCGTCTTCGCCCTGCACCGCGGCGGCAAGATGAGCATCAGCGCCACCGTCGACATCAATGACGCCCACGACCTGTCGTTGGCGTACACGCCGGGCGTGGCCCGCGTGTGCGAGGCGATCGCCGCCGACCCCGATGTCGCGCACGACTACACCTGGGTCTCCAACACCGTCGCGGTCGTCACCGACGGCACCGCCGTGCTGGGCCTCGGCGACATCGGCCCCGCCGCGTCGATGCCGGTCATGGAGGGCAAGGCGATCCTGTTCAAGCAGTTCGGCGGCGTCGACGCGATTCCCGTGGCCCTCGACACCACCGACGTGGACGAGATCGTCGAGACGATCGTGCGCCTCGCCCCGACGTTCGGCGGGATCAACCTCGAGGACATCTCGAGTCCCCGCTGCTTCGAGATCGAGCGCCGCCTCATCGAGCGCCTGGACATCCCCGTCTTCCACGACGACCAGCACGGCACCGCGGTCGTGACCCTCGCCGCGCTGATCAACGCCGCCCGACTGACCGACCGGTTCCTCGAGGACCTCAAGATCGTCATCTCCGGCGCGGGCGCCGCGGGCGTCGCGATCATGAAGATCCTGCAGTCCGCCGGGGCGAGCAGGATCTCGGTGGTCGACCGGGCCGGCGTCATCCACCCAGGTCGTGACGACCTCAACGAGGTCAAGCAGTGGATCGCCACCGAGACGGCCGACTGGGCACGTCCCGGGTCGATCGTGGACGCGATGGACGGCGCGGACGTCTTCATCGGGGTCTCCGGTGGCACGGTCGCCGAGGAGGCGGTCGCGAAGATGGCGCCGGACGCGATCGTGTTCGCGATGGCCAACCCGCACCCGGAGGTCCACCCCGACGTGGCCCACCGTCACGCCCGCGTCGTGGCCACCGGACGCTCGGACTTCCCCAACCAGATCAACAACGTGCTCGTCTTCCCGGGCATTTTCCGTGGCGCGCTGGACGTCCGCGCTACGCGGATCTCCGAGGGGATGAAGCTCGCCGCGGCCACCGCGATCGCCGATCTCGTCGGGGACGACCTCAGCGAGACGTACGTCATCCCGTCACCGTTCGACCCCCGGGTCGCCTCGGCCGTCGCCCGCGCCGTGACAGACACGGCACGTCGTGAGGGTCTCGCTCGTCGTCCGTACTGACACCATCCAAGGAGCCCCATGTTCGCGGTCTACGCCGGTCAGATCACCCCCGACAACCCCCTGGACGGGCTGGTGGTCGGTGAGCGCCCCGAGCCCGAGGTCCCGGACGGCTGGACGACCGTCACGGTCAAGGCAGCCTCGATCAACCACCACGATGTGTGGAGCCTGCGGGGGGTCGGGCTGGGCGAGAAGTCGCTGCCGATGATCCTCGGCTGCGATGCGGCCGGCTACGACGAGGACGGCAACGAGGTGCTGGTCCACGCCGTCATCAGCGATCCGTCGTGGCGCGGGGACGAGACGCTCGACCCGAAGCGCTCGCTGCTCTCGGAGCGGCACCAAGGCACGTTCGCGGAGAAGGTCGCAGTCCCGACCCGCAACGTCGTCCCGAAGCCCGCGGGGCTGTCGTTCGCCGAGGCTGCGTGCCTGCCGACCGCGTGGCTCACGGCGTACCGCATGCTCTTCACGCAGTCCGGGCTCAAGCAGGGCGACACGGTGCTGGTGCAGGGCGCCGGCGGCGGCGTCGCCACCGCGGCGATCACCCTCGCCCGTGCGGCCGGCTTCCGGGTCTACGCGACGAGCCGTGACGAGGACAAGCGGGCCAAGGCGATCGAGATCGGCGCCCACGAGGCCTTCGAGTCCGGTGCCCGGCTGCCCACGAAGGTCGACGCCGTGATCGAGACCGTCGGAGCGGCCACCTGGTCGCACTCGGTGAAGTCGATGCGCCCCGGCGGCACGATCGTGATCTCCGGCGCGACGTCGGGTGACGCGCCCTCGCACGCTGAGCTCACCCGGATCTTCTTCCAGCAGATGCGGGTGCACGGCTCGACCATGGGCACCCGCGACGAGCTGCACGCCCTCGCGCAGTTCATGGACGTCACGGGCACCCGCCCGCTGATCGACCGGGAGATCCCGATGGAGCAGGCGGCGGACGGGCTGCAGAGCATCATCGACGGGTCGGTCTTCGGCAAGATCGTCCTGACCCGCTAGGACCCCCACCCAGATTTGCGGAGATCTGCACCGTTCTGCGGGCAGAAACCGTGCAAAAGTCCGCAAATCTGGGTGGGGTGGGGTCAGTCTTGGGCCAGGGTGTGACGCAGGTAGCGCATCGGGGCGTCCAGGTACGCCTTCCAGTGGCGTACGAGGTCGAGCTCGTCCCACGACGTGGGGCGCAGGCCCCAGTTGCCGACCTCGAGGATGTTGGCGCCCGGCATCGCGGCGAGCACGGGGGAGTGGGTCGCACACAGCACCTGGCCGCCTTGCTGCACGACGTCGTGCAGCACTCCGATGAGCGCGAGCGTCGAGCTGAAGGACAGGGCCGCCTCGGGCTCGTCGAGGCAGTAGAAGCTCGGTGAGTCGAACTTGCGCGTCAGCACCTCGAGGAATGACTCCCCGTGGCTCATCGCGTGGTAGTCGGCATCACCGCCCCCGTGCTCGTCCATGTACGTGTACCAGCCGTGCATGGTCTCGGCGCGCAGGAAGAAGCCCCACCGCCTCGTGCCGATGCCGCGCTGCACGAGCAGGTCGCGGTGCAGCGAGGACTCGGTGGGCCGCGTCTGGTGCAGTCCATGGCTGCTGCCGCCCTCGGGGGAGAGGCCGTACGCGATGGCGATGGCCTCCACGAGGGTCGACTTGCCCGATCCGTTCTCCCCCACGAGGAAGGTGACACCGGGCGGGAGATCGAGTCCCTCGGACATCAGCTGGGCGACGGCCGGCACGGTGTGCGGCCACGCGGCGGGGTCGTACGTCGCGTGCGGATCACGGCTCACCCGCACGACGGGTGGCTGGTCGAAGATCACCGGCGAGCTGTCGGTGATCGGGTCAGTCCGCGACGGTCTCGTCGGGCACGGAGGTCGCCATCGACAAGATCGCCTCGGCCGGGTAGGACCGTCCGCCGTGGCTGTCACGCAGGTGCGTGTCGACCACGCTGACGAACTCGTCGTCGGTCCGTCCCTCGAGCCGCTGTCCGCAGGGACACATCATCATCTTCGCCATGACGCGAGCCTAGCCACCCCTGCCGACACGCGGCAGGGGTGGCTCACTCGTCGTCGTCGTCCAGGCGCGCGAGCCAGGTGGCCAGCCGCTCCACCGGGATCTCGAAGTCGGGATTGAGGTCGACGAACGTGCTGAGCTGCTCCGCGAGCCAGGCGAAGGTGACCTCTTCGTCACCTCGCCGGCTCTGGAGCTCCTCGATGCCACGATCCGTGAAGTACATGACCTGTCCTCAGACGCCGATCAGCTGAAGGCCTGCTGCATGAGCGTGGCCTGCTCCTCGACGTGGCGGTTGTGCGAGCCGACCGAGGGTGCCGACGACTCCGGGCGCGAGACCCGCAGCAGGGGCAGTCCGTCGAGCTCACCGCTGAAGTGCAGCGCGATGTGCGGCCACGGACCCTGGTTGGCGGGCTCGTCCTGGACGAAGCGGACCTCGCGCAGGTTGGGGTACTTGGCGAGCTCGGCCTTGAGCTCGTCGAGCGGCCGCGGGTAGATCTGCTCGAGGCGGACGATCGCGGTGCGGGACTGGCCCGACTCGCGCTTCTCCCGCTCGGCCACGAGATCCCAGGTGATGCGACCCGAGCAGAGGAGCACCCGCTCGACCGCGGACGGATCGGCCACGTCGTCACCGATGAGGGGCCGGAACGATCCCGACGTGAAGTCCTCGGGCTGCGAGGCCGCGGCCTTGCTGCGGAGCATCGACTTCGGGGTGAAGACGATGAGCGGACGGTGCTGGCCCTGCAGGTTCTGCCGGCGCAGCAGGTGGAAGTACGACGCGGGGGACGAGGGCTGCGCCACCGTCATCGCGTTGTCCGCGCACAGGTCGAGGAAGCGCTCGATGCGTCCCGACGAGTGATCAGGTCCCTGTCCCTCGTAACCGTGGGGCAGGAGCAGGACGACGCCCGACTTCTGACCCCACTTGGTCTCGCCCGCGGAGATGTACTCGTCGATGACGGACTGGGCGCCGTTCACGAAGTCACCGAACTGCGCCTCCCACATCGTGAGCGCCTCGGGACGTGCGACCGAGTAGCCGTACTCGAAGCCGAGCGCGGCGTACTCGCTCAGCAGCGAGTCGTAGATGTAGAACGTCGCCTGCTCGTCGCCCACGTGCGACAGCGGGGTCCACTCGTGGGCGTTGTTGCGGTCGATGATCGTCGCGAAGCGGGACGAGAACGTGCCACGACGGCTGTCCTGGCCCGCAAGACGCACGGGGCGTCCGTCGAGCAGGAGCGAGCCCATCGCGAGGATCTCGCCGGTGCCCCAGTCGATCGGGCCGGCCGAGATGGACTGCGCGCGACGCTGGAGCTGCGGCAGGACCTTCGGGTGGACCGTGAAGCCCTCGGGGACGTTGGTGTAGGCGTCCGCGATCGCCTTCATCGTCTCGGGCGTGATCGCGGTGATCAGCTCGCCGTCGTGCTCGGGCTTCTCGGGGTAGTCCGGCGTGCGGGTGTAGTCCGGATCGGACGTGGCCTGCTTGACCTCGGCGAAGTTGCGCTCGAGCTGCGCCTGGTAGTCCGTCAGCGCGGCCTCGGCCTCCTCCAGCGTGATGTCGCCACGACCGACGAGGGCCTCGGTGTAGAGCTTGCGCACCGACTTCTTCGCGTTGATCGTGTCGTACATCAGGGGCTGCGTGAAGCTGGGGTCGTCGCCCTCGTTGTGACCGCGACGGCGGTAGCACACGAGGTCGATGACGATGTCCTTGTGGAACGTGCGGCGGTACTCGTACGCCAGCTGAGCCACGCGGATGCACGCCTCGGGATCGTCGCCGTTGACGTGGAAGACCGGCGCCTGGATCATGCGGGCGACGTCGGTGCAGTACGTCGAGGAGCGCGACGAGGACGGCGAGGTGGTGAAGCCGACCTGGTTGTTGACGATCAGGTGGATCGTGCCGCCCGTGCGGTAGCCGCGCAGCTGCGAGAGGTTGAGCGTCTCGGCGACGACTCCCTGGCCCGCGAACGCTGCGTCGCCGTGCACGAGCACCGGGAGGACCGGGTACTCCTGACCACGGTTGAGCCGGTCCTGCTTGGCGCGGGCGATGCCCTCGAGGACGGGGTCGACGACCTCGAGGTGCGAGGGGTTGGCCGCGATCGAGACCTTGACCTTGTCGCCGTTGCCCGAGGTGAACTCACCCTCGACGCCGAGGTGGTACTTGACGTCGCCGGAGCCCTGCACGGTGCGGGGGTCAATGTTGCCCTCGAACTCGCGGAAGACCTGGCTCGGGCGCTTGCCGGCGATGTTGACCAGCGCGTTGAGACGGCCGCGGTGGGCCATGCCGATGCAGACCTCGTCGAGCTTGTCGGCCGCAGCGGCCTCGCAGATCTCGTCGAGGAACGGGATGGTGGTCTCGCCGCCCTCGAGGCTGAAGCGCTTCTGCCCGACGAACTTGGTCTGCAGGAACGTCTCGAAGGCCTCGGCCTGGTTGAGCTTCTGCAGGATGCGCAGCTGCTCCTCGCGCGGCGGCTTGGTGTGCGGACGCTCGACGCGCTCCTGGAACCACTCGCGCTCGGCCGGCTCCTGGATGTGCATGTACTCGATGCCGACGGTGCGGGCGTACGAGTCGCGCAGGATGCCGAGGATCTCGCGGAGCTTCATGAACCGCTTCTCGCTCTTGAACGAGCCGGTCGCGAACTCGCGGTCGAGGTCCCACAGGGTGAGTCCGTGCGACGCGGTGTCGAGATCGGGGTGCATGCGCGGGGAGCTGTCGAGCGGGTTGGTGTCGGCCATCAGGTGGCCGCGGACCCGGAACGCGTGGATGAGCTCGAGGACGCGGGCCTGCTTGTGGACCTCGTCGTCGTGGCTGACCGGGATGTCGCGGGCCCAGCGGATGGGCTCGTAGGGGATCCTCAGCGCGCGGAAGATCTCGTCGTAGAAGCCGTCCTCGCCCAGCAGCAGCGCGTGGATGCGCTTGAGGAACTCGCCCGACTGCGCACCCTGGATCACGCGGTGGTCGTAGGTCGACGTCAGCGTCATCATCTTGGAGATGGCCATCTGCGCGAGCGTGTGCTCGGACGCGCCCTGGAACTCCGGCGGGTACTCCATCGAGCCGACGCCGATGATGACGCCCTGGCCCTGCATGAGTCGGGGGATCGAGTGGTTCGTGCCGATGCCGCCGGGGTTGGTCAGGCTGACCGTGGTGCCCTGGAAGTCGGCGACCGTGAGCTTGTTGTCACGAGCCTTGGCGACCATCGTCTCGTACGCCGCCCAGAACTCGGCGAACGTCATGGTGTCGGCGGCCTTGATGGACGGCACCAGCAGGGTGCGCGATCCGTCGGGCTTCTTCAGATCGATCGCCAGGCCGAAGTTGATGTGCTCGGGCTTCAGCTGGTTGGGCTTGCCGTTCACGACCTCGTAGCCGGTGTTCATCTCCGGCATGGCCTTGAGGGCCTTGACGATCGCCCAGCCGATGAGGTGGGTGAACGACACCTTGCCGCCGCGTGCGCGGGCGAGGTGGTTGTTGATCACGATGCGCTGGTCGAACAGCAGCTTGACCGGCACGGAGCGGACGCTCGTCGCGGTCGGGACCGACAGGCTCGCGTCCATGTTGGCGACGGTGCGCGCAGCGGCGCCGCGCAGCACGACGTTCTCGACCTCGCCGGGACCGGCGGCGGGAGCGTCCTTCGCGGCCGGGGTGGACGGGGCAGGCTTGGACTTGGCGGGCGGTGTCGCGGGCACAGGTGCGACGGGAGCAGGCGCGTCCTTGGCCTTCTCCTCCGGCACGGAGGCCGTGGCCGGCTGCGTCTTGGCTGCCGGCGGGGTGGACGACTCGGGGGACGTCGGCGGCGGCGTGGGCGCGGCGGTCACGACGGGCGCCGCCTTCGCGGGGGCGGCTCCGTTGGGCCCGTCACCGTTCAGGCCGGCACCGTCGCCCGTCTGGAAGAAGGAGACCCAGGTGTCGTCGACGGACGAGGGATCTTCCTGATAGCGCTCGTACATCTCCTCGACGAGCCACTGATTCGTGCCGAAGTCGGGGGTTGAATGGTCTTGTGAGGACTCGGCCACAGCCTCGATCGCCTCTTCCGAATTGTCGCTGGCGCGCATGCTCAAATGTCGCTTAACAGGGTAACGCGAAGGCCCAGCCGTCTGCAGGCAGGTTCGCCTCGGCCACCGCTCTGCCTCCACCGTGCCACGTCGCCGCGTCGAACGTGAGCAATCGCGGCCGAGATCGTGCTCACGAGACGACCGTCACGCGTGCTTCGCGCCCGAGGAACCGGCCGAACAGGGCGGTCTCCGCCTCGACGGCGCGCCGCGTCGTGCTGCTGACCGAGCCCGAGGCGCGCACCACGACGTCGACGGCTCGGGCCGATTGCTTGCGCGTCCACGTGCCGGCCAGCAGCCCGTCGACCATCAGCAGCCCGGTGCCTCGCATGACGTCCTGCGCGGCACCGGCGAACGCTGCGTAGTCGTCGGGCGCGCGGGCGTAGGAGACGTACTCGTCGAAGTTGGGCAGCAGCATGACGTGGGGGACCTCCGCGTCGACCGGCGGCTCGAGACGCCAGTGTGGCGTGCCGTCGACGTCGACGGGGGACAGGTCGGCCAGCTCGATCGCTCGACGGCTGTCGGTCAGCGTCAGGCTCGTCCACCACGCGAGGTCCTTGTCGCGGAAGGGTCCGTGCCCGCGGGCGTAGCGGCGGGCGGCGAGGGCCAGCAGGTCGTCGCGTGGTGGGGCGACCGGCCCCGGCCCGAGCAACCGGTAGGTGTGCTGCTTGCCGTCGAGCGGACCGTTGGCGACGACCGCATCGATCTCGGCGTGCATCAGGACGTGGGCCAGGGCGAGTCCGGAGTGCTCGAGACCAGCTGCCGCCAGATCAGCGCCCAGGTCGGCTCGGGTGCGCGTGGCGCCGTCGGCGAGCGAGGCGACGATCACCTCGGTGCAGCGGTCGAGCCGTGCGTCGGTGAGCCCCAGGCCCTGGTCGATCGGCGCCATGAGCCGGCGGATGCGGGGGGCTGTCAGGGCGAGCCATCCGTGGATGTCGGCGGCGTCGACGAAGTGCCAGGTCGGGCGCAGCACGTGGGTGCGCAAGAAGTCGCCGCGAGCGAACGCTTGCTGCAGGTCGGCGTGGGTGAGCCCGTCGGTGCGCCGGGCGATCGCCCACAGTGCCATGTCGTGGAGCTGCGACTGCACGCACCCGAGGTGGCGGACGACCTGGCCGGCCGAGTCGAACCTCGGGGCATCGAGCCCCTGCGCGTGCAGGCGGCCGACCACGGGTCTCATGCGAGGAGCATCCCGCACGCCACCGACAGGACGGCTACCGCTTCTTCTTGGCCGCCTCGGCCGCCTTCCTGATCTCGGCGTCGGTGAGCGGTCGCCAGGGCGAGGGCTCGTCCTGGGTGGCTCGCGCATCGGGACTGACGCCGGACGAGAACCACTTGGCCGTGAACGGCGTGCCTCGCAGCATGACGCGCTCGCCCTTGCGATAGGACTGGTCCTGCTTCCACTCGGGGTACGTCCCGCGGGGCAGCGTGGGGACGCGCACGGGCTTCTCGCCCGGCAGCACGGGCCCGAGCAGCTGCCACGGAGAGGCGGCCTTGTCGACGACCGGGTCGTCCGGCAGGTCGCCGAGAGTCCACCACTTCGCGACGTACGCGTTGCGGTGCCACACGACGCGGGTGCCCTCGACGTAGGTCTTGTCCTCGGCCCACACCGGGTACGGGCTCTTGGCCGGGTCGTCGGTCAGGTCGACCTCGCGACCCTCGCGCCCGCCGGCGGGCCCGGGGACGACCGGCGTCACCTCGCTCATGTCGGGGCGACCGCTCATGCCCCCGCGGAGCGCCTTCGCGAACGTCTGGGCGCCCTGGTCCACTCCGCTGCAGGAGTTGGACACGATCGTCACGTCGGGATAGTTCTCGCCGCAGGTCCGGTCGCGGTTGAGCGACCACATCGACATCCGGCCGAGTCCCTTCTCCTTCGCGAACGCACTGAGCCCCCGCGCGGCGGCGAGCGTGAAGACCTCGCCCGCGACATCGTTCTGACCGATCATCGGCGTCGCGCCCATGCGGCGCCACAGGGTCGCGGCGCCGACGCGCTCGCCCGAGTCGGCGTAGACCTGGCTGAGCTGGCGGTGGGTCTGCTCCAGGGCGGAGGTGGACGCGTCGAGCATCGACTGGCCCTTCGCCCGGCTGTCGCCGTAGTCCATCGTCATGACGTTGACGCCCGACAGCTCGACGTCGTTGTCCAGCATCACCTTGACCGCTGCCGTGCCCTCGGCGGTCAGCCCGCTCGGCGCGACGGGAAGCGTCAGCCAGACGCGCAGGTCGTGGCCGGCCTTGGCCCGCTCCTTCTGCAGCGTCCTCATCGCCACGGCCCGGCGCGTCGCCGCGGCGCGGTCGGAGAGGGCGGCACCCTCGATGTCGAGATCGATCGTGCGCAGGTCGTAGCGCTCAACCACGCTGCGGTACGCCTTCAGGAGCTTCGCGGGATCCGTGCACGTCGTGGACAGCTCGGAGTTGATGGCCCCGCCGAAGGACACCACGACACTGCCGCCGCGCTGGCGCAGGCGCGCGATGCGTCGATCGAGATCGAGGTCGTCGGAGGCTGCGTCGAGGGAGTACGCGGCACCCCAGGAGGGGGTGCAGGCCTCACCGGGGTCGGTGACGATGAACGACAGCACGACGTCCCGGGCGGCCTTGGACGCGGGCTGCTCGAACTCGTGGAGCGGGGTCACGGTCGCGTCGACGTAGCCCGCGTACCAGGCGTCGCCGTTGGCCTCGGCCGCCTGGGAGTCCTGCACGTACCGCCAGCTCGACGTGCCGCCCAGCACGACCGCCGTCACGACGCCCATCAAGATGGTCAGACGTACCCACGACAGGCGCCGTCCCTCGAACCGACTCACGTACGACTCTCTTCTTCTCAAACGACCCCGAGCGGGCACATGGTGTCACCTTTTCGCAAAGCGTGGTCACCGAACGCCGAGGTGTCGCTAGGCTGTCGCCGAAATCTTTGAGGAGACATGCTCTTGCTGTTGAGGTCGAGGTCCAAGCCCACCACCGAGCCGAGGACCCGACGTCAGTGGGGAGCCGAACGCCGCTCGGAGCCGTTGTCGATCGTCCATCCGGTGCCCAGCGGCGCCAAGATCACGTGGGGACGCGTCGGGATCGTCGTCACGATCTTGTCGTGGATCGGCTACGTCGTCTCGACGATCGTCCGCGAGTTCATCGACTACGGCGGCAACTTCCGCTTCACGATGGAGGCCTTCTCCTATCTCGTGGTCGTGACGTTCCTCACGTTCTCGGCGCTCATGTACCTCGTGGCACGCCAAGGGGCGCTGCTGCGGTTCCGTGACCACGTGCGCGCACCCCGCGGGATGATCGACCGGCACTTCGCCGACACGACCTCCGAGCGCCTCACGGTGCTGATCCCGTCGTACGCCGAGGAGCCGGACGTCGTGCGTCTCACGCTCTGGAGCGCGGCGCTGCAGGAGTATCCGGACCTGCACCTCGTGCTGCTGATCGACGACCCGCCGGCGCCGACGGATCCGGAGGTGCGGGCCAAGCTGGAGGCGACCCGGCGACTCGCGTCGGACATCATGGAGTCCCTGGCCGCGCCGCGCGAACGGTTCCAGGCCTCCCTTGAGCTCGCGACGGCAGAGCTGGCGAGCGGACCGGTCAGGCGCCGCTCGGTGAAGGTCCTGCTGAAGGAGTACCGGGCTGCCGCAGCGTGGCTGGAGGAGATGGCTTCCGCGGAGGACGTCGTGGACCACGTGAGCGAGTTCTTCGTCGACCAGGTGCTGATGGGACTGGCCAACGAGCTCAGCCTCACGGCCCTCGCGCTCGAGGCAGCCCTCGAGCAGGGCGGCCTTCCCGACAGCGGCCGGGTCCTCGAGCTGCACCGTCGCCTCGCCTGGATCTTCCGGGCGGACCTGACGAGCTTCGAGCGCAAGGCCTACGGGTCCCTGTCGCACGAGGCGAACAAGGCGATGAACGTCAACGCCTACCTCGGGCTCATGGGCCACGTCTGGCGTCCCAACGAGACCGCCGCGGGCATCATGCTGGACGAGGTCGAGACGCCCCGCCCCGGCGACATCGTCATCCCCGACTCCGGCTACGTGCTGACCCTGGACGCGGACTCACAGCTGCTGCGCGACTACTGCATCCGGCTCGTGTACTACCTCGAGCAGACCGAGAACCAGCACGTCGCGATCATCCAGACGCCGTACTCGTCGTTCCGCGGTGCGCCGACGCGCATCGAGCGGATCGCGGGCGCGTCGACCGATCTGCAGCACATCCTCCACCAGGGCAAGACCCATCACAACGCGACGTTCTGGGTGGGCGCGAACGCGGTGATCCGCAAGCGGGCGCTCGAGGACATCGTCGAGGTCGAGAACGTCGCCGGCTACGACATCAAGACGTACATCCAGGACCGGACCGTCATCGAGGACACCGAGTCCAGCATCGACATCGGCTCCGCGGGCTGGGCGTTGGTCAACTATCCCGAGCGGCTCAGCTACAGCGCGACGCCCCCCGACTTCGGCTCGCTCGTGGTGCAGCGCCGGCGGTGGGCCAACGGCGGCCTGCTGATCCTGCCCAAGCTGTGGGAGCAGGTCCGGCACCGGCGACACAGCCGTACGCGCGTGCACCTGGTCGAGCTCGCGCTGCGGGTCAACTACATGGCCTCGATCGCGTGGGCGAGCTTCGGACTGCTGTTCCTGCTGTTCTACCCGTACGACAGTCGGCTCCTCAGCCCGCTCATCGTGGGAGCCGCGCTGCCGTACTTCATCGCGATGGGCAGTGACCTGCGCGCGTGCGGTCACCGGTTCACCGACATCTTCCGCATCTACGGCTTCAACCTGGTGCTGCTGCCGGTCAACCTCGCAGGCGTGCTCAAGTCGATCCAGCAGGCGTTCACGGGCGAGAAGATCCCGTTCGCCCGCACCCCCAAGGTGCGCGATCGCACGGCCGCCCCGGGACTGCACGTCCTCGTGCCGTACCTGATCGTGCTGTTCTCGTTGCTGACCGCGTGGCGCGACTTCCATCAGGAGAACTGGGGCAACTTCGGCTTCGCGATGTTCAACGCGATCCTGGCGTCGGCGGCCATCAGCGCCTACATCGGCGTCCGTGCGTCGTTCGTGGACATGGGACTGGGTGTCCTCAACTGGTTGTTCGTCGAGCCCAAGCCCAAGGCACCTGCGAAGCAGGTCGCGACCGACGACGACACGATCGACTGGGCCGCGATCCTGTACTACGGCGACCGCCGGCTGGCGCGCGACCTGCGCAGGCGCGGCGATCGACGCCGGCGCCTGCGCCGATCGGAGGGCTGAGCGCCGCGGGGGCGCCCACCCCTGGCCGTCTACGCGGTCTCGAGGGCCGCGTCGAGGGTGATCTCCGGGACGGATGCGAGGGCCTTGCTCAGCGGGCAGCCGACCTTCGCCGCCTCCGCGGCCTCGAGGAACCCCGCCTCGTCGATGCCCTCGACCTCGCCGCGGACCTTCAGGGCGATCTTGCTGATCTTGAAGCCGCCGTCGGCCGAGTCCTCGCCGAGCGTGACCTTGGCGGTCGTCTCGATCGAGATCGGGGTGGCGCCCTTCTGGCCGAGGACCGCGGTCAGCTGCATCGTGAAGCACGACGAGTGGGCGGCGCCGAGGAGCTCCTCGGGATTGGTTGCGCCGCCGCCGTCCTCGGACGAGCGCTTCTTGAACGACATCTCGAACGTACCGAGGCCCGAGTCGGTGAGCTCGACCTGGCCGGAGCCGTCCTCGAAACCGCCGTCCCAAGCGGTGCGTGCTGTGCGTGTCGGCATGCTGGAATCCCTTCGTCGATGAGATCTTGACGCTACTGCGACTCACGGACGGCGCAACCAGTCCGAGCAGGAGGGCTCGGACCTGCCGACCTGCGAGGGTGGGGCCATGAACGAGCCGGAGCGCCGTGGACACCCGTTGGGCGAGCTGATCGCGGCTGCCGCGGACGGTCGCTTCCCGGAGGTGGACGGCGGCTGGGAGAGGGTCCGGCCGTGGCGTCCGGGCCTCGAGGCGGTGGTCGCGTTCACCGGCCACGCGGTGCTCGCCGTGTCCGACGACGTCCCCGACGCCCGGCTCGAGGCGCTGGGGGCCGACGGCTTCGGTGGCGCCCACGACCCACGCCTCATGACGGCCCTGGCGGGGCCGGACGCCTGGATCGACGTCCTCGACGTGCTGCTGGTCGCGCGCGGGCGGGGGAGTGCCGCGCACCCGTCGGGGCTCGTCGCGCGTCCGGACCTCGCGGGTCATCCTCGTGTCCTGCACGCTGCCGCCGTGCGTGACGACGTCGAGGTCTGGGGGCACGCGGACCCGATGCGGTCGGCAGTGGCGATCCTGGCCCGCGGGATCGGCGGACTGCGTGAGCTGAGCTTCGAGATCGAGCCCGCCCGCCGCAAGGGGACGGGGGCGGCGCTGATCGAGGACGCCCTGCGCGTGGTGCCGTGGGGCGAGCTGGTCGTGGCGGCCGCGGCGCCCGGGAACGCAGCAAGTCTGCGCGCCCTCCTGCGGGCCGGCTTCACGCCGGTCGGCTCGGTCCAGCTCTTCCGTCGCAGCGGGCCCTCGGGGCCCGGCGACGCGTACGTGCGCCGACAGGAGTGAACCTGTGGCGCCCCCGGCAGGATTCGAACCTGCGCTTCCGCCTCCGGAGGGCGGCGCTCTATCCCCTGAGCTACGGGGGCCAATGCGGCCAACTGCGGTGTGAGCCTACCCCACGCCCACTACGGTGATGTCCATGCCCAGAGTGCTCGTCGTCGACGACACCCCATCGATACGTTTCCTCATCCGGACCAACTTGGAGATTGCCGGATTCGAGGTCGTCGAAGCGGTCGACGGCGCGGACTGTCTCGACGCCCTGCGACGGCTGGAGACCCTGCCGGACGCGATCACGGTCGACGTCATGATGCCGCGCCTCGACGGCATCGCCACGGTCTCCGCGATCCGTGAGGATCGCCGGCTCGCCGGCATCGGCATCATCATGGTCACGACGCAGGGGCACCCGGCCGACATCCAGCGCGCGACGCAGGCAGGGGTCGACGCCTACGTGACCAAGCCGTTCGATCCGGACTTCCTGATCCAGACCGTGCGGGACGTCATCGCCCGGACCGAGGACCGTCCGCCGACCTCTTGATCGTTGCCCCATCCCGACGTACGGTTTTCGTACACGGAGAGGAGGTGGTCCCAAGAATGAATTCGTCTTGGACTTGTGAGGTGGCTGTCCGCTAGCCACGAGGCCCGGCTCCACGGAGCCGTTCCTGGTGCATCAGGACCTGGTGGCGGCGAATACCCGCAGTCACCCGACCCGCAGGGCGTCGAGCTGTCCACTCGACCCGTGCCTCCCCGCTGGGCTCGCCCGGCCGGGAGTGCACAGCCCCTGCGGGTCGCCCACGTCCGGACGCTTTTCGCCGCCGTCAGGGCCGTGGAGACCGGGGGATACCCTAGAGAGGTGACCCCCGACCAGCTTTCTTCCACGATCATCAGTGCCCTGACCTCCCTCGTCGAGGAGGGCGCCATCACCTTGCCGGACGGTGTGCCGGCCGAGGTTGTCGTGGAGCGACCGAAGGTCAAGGAGCACGGCGACTACGCGACCAACATCGCGCTCCAGCTCGGCAAGAAGGCCGGCATGAACCCGCGCGAGTTCGCCCAGCTGCTGGCCGACCGCCTCGGCGACGCCGACGGTGTCGCGAGCGCCGAGATCGCCGGCCCGGGCTTCCTCAACATCCGCGTCGACGCCCGCGCGCAGGGCGCGCTGGCCCCCCAGATCGTCGCGGCCGGCACTGCCTACGGCACCAGCGATCTCTACGCGGGGCAGAAGGTCAACCTCGAGTTCGTCAGCGCCAACCCCACCGGCCCGATCCACATCGGTGGCGTCCGCTGGGCCGCTGTGGGTGACTCGCTCGGACGCATCCTGTCGGCCATCGGCGCGGAGGTGACACGCGAGTACTACTTCAACGACCACGGCGTGCAGATCGACCGCTTCGCCCGCTCGCTCCTCGCCGACGCTCGCGGCGACGAGGCCCCCGAGGACGGCTACGGCGGCCAGTACATCCACGACATCGCGCAGAACGTCCTGGCCAAGCACCCGGACGCCGCGAGCCTGCCGGACGCCGAGGCCCTCGAGACGTTCCGCGCCGAGGGTGTCGACCAGATGTTCGGCGAGATCAAGAGGAGCCTGCACGAGTTCGGCGTCGACTTCGACGTCTACTTCCACGAGAACGACCTGCACGAGTCAGGAGCGGTCGAACGCGCAATCGCCCGGCTCGAAGAGCTCGGGATGATGTACGAGAGCGAGGGCGCCCACTGGCTCAAGACGTCCAAGTTCGGCGATGACAAGGACCGCGTCGTCATCAAGTCCGACGGCCAGCCTGCGTACATCTCCGGTGACCTGGCGTACTACCTCGACAAGCGCGAGCGCGGCTTCGACCGGTGCATCATCATGCTCGGCGCCGACCACCACGGCTACGTGTCGCGCATGCTCGCGATGTGCGCCGCGTTCGGCGACACCCCCGAGGTCAACCTCGAGATCCTCATCGGCCAGATGGTCAATCTCGTGCGCGAGGGCCAGCCGCTGCGCATGAGCAAGCGGGCCGGCACCGTGCTCACGCTGGAAGACCTGGTCGAGGCGATCGGCGTCGACGCGGCGCGCTACGCGCTGGCCCGCTACTCCACGGACTCCACGATCGACCTCGACCTGGACCTGTGGGCCAGCCAGACCAGCGACAACCCGGTCTACTACGTCCAGTACGCCCACGCGCGGCTGTCGTCGATCATCCGCAACGCGGCCGATCTCGGCGTCGTCCTGGACGAGTCCACGTTCGACCCGTCGCTGCTCGTGGTCGACCAGGAGGGCGCGCTGCTGCGCTCGCTCGCGGACTACCCCAAGGTCGTCGCCCGCGCCGCCGAGCTGCGCGAGCCCCACCGGGTCGCCCGCTACCTCGAGGACACGGCCGCGGCGTTCCACAAGTTCTACGACGTCGCCCACGTGCTGCCCAAGGGCGACGAGGAGCCGAGCGACCTGCACCGGGCCCGGCTCATGCTCGTCGCGGCCACCCGCCAGACCATCGCCAACGGGCTCGCCCTGCTCGGCGTGCACGCTCCCGAGAGGATGTAGTCCGTGCGTTCCCACGAGGCCGGCGCCCTGCACGGCCAGGCCGGCGACCGCGGTCCCGCCTGGCTGCGGAACCCCGAGGACCCCAACCGGCTCGTCCCGCACCTGTGGGCCGACGGCGTCTCCAAGGTCGACGGCGTCCTGACCGTCGCCGGGGTGTCGGCCGTCGACCTCGCGGCCGAGTTCGGCACGCCCACCTACGTCGTGGACGAGGATGACTTCCGGCGTCGCGCGCGGTCGTTCAAGGAGGCGTTCCCCGACGCCGACGTCTACTACGCCGGCAAGGCGTTCCTGTGCGTCGCCGCCGCCCGCTGGATCGCGGAGGAGGGGCTCAACCTCGACGTGTGCAGCGGGGGCGAGCTCGCGGTCGCCCTCAAGGCCGACTTCCCGCCGGCCCGCATCGGCCTGCACGGCAACAACAAGTCGCTCGCCGAGCTGCGGCGCGCGCTCGAGGTCGGCGTCGGCCGCATCATCATCGACTCGTTCGAGGAGATCGACCGGCTGCGTGAGCTGACCGCCGAGCTCGACGTGACCGCTCCGGTCATGATCCGGGTGACCGCCGGCGTCGAGGCGCACACGCACGAGTACATCTCCACGTCCCACGAGGACCAGAAGTTCGGCTTCTCGATCACCGGGGGAGACGCCCTCGACGCGGTCCGCCGCGTGCTGGACGCCCCCGGGCTCGAGCTGCGGGGGTTGCACTCGCACATCGGCTCGCAGATCTTCGTCACGGACGGCTTCGAGGTCGCGGCCCGGCGGGTGCTGCGCCTGCACGCCGAGATCGAGAAGGAGCTCGGTGTCGCGCTGCCCGAGTTCGACCTCGGCGGCGGCTTCGGCATCGCGTACACGACGCAGGACACGCCGTCCACGCCCGACGACCTCGCCCGGGGCATGCTCAAGATCGTCGCCGACGAGTGCGCGGCGATGGGCATCGCAGTTCCCCACCTGTCGATCGAGCCGGGGCGTGCGATCGCCGGCCCCTCGACGTTCACGCTCTACGAGGTCGGCACGACCAAGTCGGTGGCTCTGGACGGTGGAGCCGCTCGGCGCTACGTGTCCGTCGACGGCGGCATGAGCGACAACATCCGGCCTGCGCTGTACGGGGCGGACTACTCGTGCACGCTCGCGTCCCGCGTCTCCGATGCACCTGCGGTGCTGAGCCGCGTCGTCGGCAAGCACTGCGAGTCCGGCGACATCGTGGTGAAGGACGAGTTCCTGCCCGGCGACGTCGCCGCAGGAGACCTGCTGGCCGTGCCGGGCACCGGGGCGTACTGCCGCTCGCTGGCCAGCAACTACAACCACGTGCCCCGCGCGGCGGTCGTGGCCGTCCGTGACGGCGAGGCCCGGCTCATCCTTCGGCGTGAGACCGAGGACGACCTGATGACCCTCGACGTCGGCTGACCCGTCCCGGGTCAGTCGCGCTGGAGGCGGCGGGCGCCCGGCCCCTCACGTCCGAGCTCGTCGCCGGCGTTGAGGAGCGTGCAGGTCTTCAACGACAGGCAGCCGCAACCGATGCAGCCGTCGAGCTCGTCCCTCAGGCGCCGCAGCTGGTCGATGCGCGCGTCCAGATCGGCCCGCCACCGCCGAGACAGGCGCGACCAGTCGGCCTTGGTGGGCACACGGTCGTCCGGAAGGGTGGCGAGCGCCTCGCGGATGCGTGCCAACGAGATCCCGAGGCCCTGCGATACCCGGATGAACGCGACCCGGCGCAGCACGTCGCGGTGGTAGCGTCGCTGGTTGCCGGCCGTCCGGACGCTCGTGATCAAGCCTTCGCGCTCGTAGAAGTGCAGCGCCGACACCGTGACGGCGGACCGTGCGGCGACCTGGCCGGGGGTGAGCTCGGGGCGCCGGGACGACATGCCACGACGATAGTTCAGGTCGATGGAGTTGACCTCAACCTGGGTTGAGGTTGTGGAGTGGTCGCACCGACCACGAAGGAGCAGCATGAGCGCGACCCGCGAGCAACGACCAACAGGACCGGGCGAGCCGCGACCCCCAGGGTGGCTGTGGTCCGGTCCGGACGGACGGGTCGTGCTGGGCATCTTCTCCTTGGCGTTCCTCGTCGCGTTCGAGTCGCTCGCCGTCGCCACCGTCATGCCGGTGGTCGCCGACGAGCTCGACGGGCTCACCCTGTACGCCCTCTCGTTCGCTGCGCCCATGGCGGTGGGCGTCGTCTCGATGACGTTGGCCGGGCCGCTCATGGATCGCCACGGGCCGGCACTCGCGGTGCGCGGCGGCGTCCTGGTCTTCTCGCTGGGGCTGCTCGTCGCGGGACTCGCCTCCTCGATGCCGGTCTTCCTGGTGGGCCGGGCCGTGCAGGGCCTCGGGATCGGCTTCATCTCGGTGGGGCTCTACGTCGTGATCGGGCGGACGTTCCACGAGGACGTGCGCGCGCGGGTGTTCACGGTCATGACGAGTGCCTGGGTGCTGCCGGCCCTCGTCGGCCCGCTCCTCGCCGGGACGATCGCGGACCTGGTCGGGTGGCGGTGGGTGTTCCTCGCCGTCCCGGCCGTGGCGCTCGCGTCGCTCGGACTCATCTGGCAGGCGCTCGACCGGATCGACGGGGACCCGGCCGTCGTCCTGGAGGGTCGGCGGGTGTGGTGGGCCGCGCTCGTCGCCGCCGGCGTCCTCTCGGTGAGCCTCGCCGGTCAGCGGGCGGTCACGTGGTGGCCGGTGCTGCTGGTCGCCGCCCTCGTGGTCACCCTCCGGTACGGGCCCCGGCTCGTGCCGCCGGGCTCGTGGCGGGGCCGGCCGGGGCTGCCGCGGGTGATCGCGACCCGCAGCCTGCTCGGTGCCGCCTTCGTCGGCGCCGAGACGTACGTGCCGCTCTCGCTGGTCCAGCACCGCGGACTGAGTGCCGCTCAGGCCGGACTGCTGCTGACCAGCGGCGCCGTCCTGTGGTTCGCTGGCTCGTGGCTGGCCGCCCACGTCCCCGTCCTGGCGTCCAAGCCGCTGCGGGTCAGGCTCGGCTCGGTCTGCGTGCTGGTCGGGACCGCGGCCGGATTTCTCGCCCTCCTCGACGAGGTGCCGGTGGCGGTCGTTGCTGCGGTCTGGGGCGTCGGCGGCCTCGGGATGGGCATGGCCCTGTCGACGCTCGGGGTGCTGCTGCTCGACCACTCCGCTGCGGCCGAGCAGGGCGCGAACAGCGCCGGCATGCAGATCAGCGATGCCGTGGCGCAGTCGCTCCTGCTCGCCCTCGGCAGCGTCCTGTTCGCGGTGCTGCTGACCGTCGGCGACAGGGTGGGGTACGTCATGGTGCTCGGCCTCGCGAGCGCGGTCGCGGCGCTCGGCGTCGCGATGGCGATGCGGGTGGAGGCCGCGCCCGGCTGAGCGCGGCCTCCCGGCGACTACTTCTTCTTGACCTTGGCGGTCTTCGAGCTCAGCTTGCTGACGGTGACGTAGCTGCTCTTCCTCTGGGTCACGCGCACCGTGATGCGCTTGCCGACATCGGCCTTGCGGACCTTGTAGGTGCTCTTCTTCTGGCCTGAGATCGCCCGGCCGTTGCGATACCACTTGTAGCTCGAGGTCCCCGGGGCCGGACCCCACGAGCCGGTCTTGGCGCGCAACGTCCTGCCGACCTTGGCGGTCCCGCTGATCGTGACCTTCTTGGCGGTCAGGACGCCCTGGACCTTCGCGGTCGCGGCAGACGTCCTCACGACCGGCGCCCCGCCCTCGATCGTGCCGGTGACCGTCACGGTGATCTTCTTGCCCGCGTGCGCGTTGGACAGGCGCAGCGTGGACCCGGTCGCACCGGTGATCGCGGCGCCGTCGGCCCGCCACTGCCGAGCCAACGTCACGCCGGCCGGACCCCAGCTTCCGGTGGCGACGCTGAGCGTCTTGCCGCTGCGGGGCGTGCCGCTGATCGTCGGGGCGGCTCCCGTGACCACGGGCGGTGTCGCCACTGGGGCCGTTGCTGCGGACGTCTTGGTCGTGGCGGTGTGGGTGGCGAGCGTGCCCGTGACCCGCACGGCGATGGTCTTGGTGGCGTCCTCGATCGAAGGCGTGTACGTGGCTTGGGTGGCGCCCTCGATGGGTGCTCCGTTCGCGAGCCACTGGTAGGCCAGCTCGACGCCGGTCGGTCCCCAGGTGCCGGGGTCGGTGGTGAGCTGCTGGCCGACCTGGGGCGTCCCGGTGATGGTGGGCGTCGAGCCGGCGACCACGGGCTTCGCTACTGGGGCCGTTGCTGCGGACGTCTTGGCCGTGGTGGTGTGGTGGGAGAGCGTGCCCGTGACCCGCACGGTGATGGTCTTGGTGGCGTCCTCGATCGAGGGCGTGTACGTGGCTTGGGTGGCGCCCTCGATGGGTGCTCCGTTCGCGAGCCACTGGTAGGCCAGCTCGACGCCGGCTGGTCCCCAGGTGCCGGGGTCGGCGGTGAGCTGCTGGCCGACCTGGGGCGTCCCGGTGATGGTGGGCGTCGAGCCGGCGACCGCGGGCGCGGGGCCGAGCTTGATCTCGATGTCGATGACTTCGCCGTGCGAGGTCGCGGTGACCTCCTTCGCGGCAGCCTCGGAGTATGCGTTGTCGTACCACTCGGTGACACCGTCGACGCCGGCCGGCGGAGTGAAGAAGAACTTGTAGCGGTCGCCGATCCGGACCGTCTGGCGATAGACGCCTGCGTCGTCCGTCTCGTTCGGACCGGCGCGGCGCGGGCCCCACTCGCCCTCGTAGAACTGCCACACGCCGACGGCCGCGTCCGGCACCGGGTTGCCGGCCGGATCCTTGACGGTCAGCCGGATGCGGGGCGCCTCAGCGAGCGTGAAGTTGATGTTGGCGGCGGTCTTGCCGGGCTGCACGGTCACGGCCGTGGCGCTGTCATAGCTGGTCGCGTTGTTCCAGTACTCGGCTTCGTACGACGGGGCGTCCGGGTCGGACGAGGAGCTGTACTTGGAGGCGACGACGCGGTAGTCGCCTCTGACCAGACCCTCACCGAATCCCTCGCGGGGATCCTGGACGGAGGTGTAGTAGCCGTTGGCATCGGTCTGCACGCCCTGGCTGCCGCCGGACCTGGTGCGCTCGAACATCACGCTGGCGTCGGCCAGTGGTTTGCCGGCCGCGTCGGTGACCCTTCCGGAGATCTGACCGGCCTGCTCCAGCACCATGTCGGGGAGCTGCACCCGGGTCGTCCCGACCTGGATGGGCGTCGCGTCGTGGAGGTACTCGGCGTCGTCGTAGTACTCGCGCTGGTACAACTTGGCATCGTTGGTGCCGACGCTGGCCACCTCGAACTTGTAGGTGCCGGCCGCCAGTCCGCCGAGCTCGAACGTGCTGCCGGTGAAGGGGTAGCCGTCGGTCCCCGGATCGGTGGGATCGCTGTCGACGCTGTCGTAGTAGCCGTCGGCGTTCAGGCGGTGCAGGTAGATGTACCCCTCGGTGACCGGTGTCTTTTCACCGCCGACGGCCTGTGTGAAGACCGAGCCGCCGATCGAGCCGGTGCCGGCCGCGGACGCCGACTGCTCCGTCAAGCCGGTCAGGGCCAGGCATATCGCGACGACGGCGCCGACGAGCGCCGTCGATCGACGCCTCGGGCGGTGGACGAGTGGAGTGGTCATCGAGGTCCTCCCAGAAAGAATCGTGCAGGCAGATCAAGCGGAAGCCGGTGAGCCCGCCGGACAGATCCTAGTCAGACACGATGTCTTGCTCCGGCCAGAGTCGCGGGCCCCGGTGGCTCAGTGCATGGATGTCTCGCCCAGCGAGGGGAGTGGACCGGGATGACGTCGTCGCCGATACCCTTGCAGCGTGAGCACCTCCTCGTGGACCCCCGGACGTCCGCTCCGAGTCGCCCTGCTGGGCTGCGGAGTCGTCGGCACGGAGGTCGCCCGACTGCTCACGCGGGATGCGGACGAGCTCGCTCAGCGCGTCGGCGCTCCGCTCGAGCTCGTGGGTGTCGCGGTACGCCGTCTGAACCGTGAGCGCGACCTCGACCTGCCCAGCGAGCTGTTCACGACCGATGCAGTCGGCCTCGTGTCGCGCGGTGACATCGACGTGGTGATCGAGGTCATCGGCGGCATCGACCTGGCCCGCGAGCTGATCCTGACCGCGCTGGAGAACGGCGCCTCCGTCGTGACCGCCAACAAGGCGCTGCTGGCCGAGGACGGTGCCACCCTGTTCGAGGCCGCGCACAAGGCCGAGCGCGACCTGTACTTCGAGGCTGCGGTCGCCGGCGCGATCCCGATCGTCCGTCCGCTCCGCGAGTCGCTGGCCGGTGACCGTGTCCAGCGCGTCCTCGGCATCGTCAACGGCACCACCAACTTCATCCTCGACGCGATGACCACGACGGGTCAGGGCTTCTCCGAGGCACTCGACGAGGCACAGCGTCTCGGTTACGCCGAGGCCGATCCCACCGCGGACATCGAGGGCTTCGACGCTGCGTCCAAGGCGGCGATCCTCGCCGGGCTCGCCTTCCACACCCGCGTCACGATCGGCGACGTGCACCGCGAGGGCATCACCGAGGTGACCGCGGCCGACGTCCGTTCGGCCGACGAGATGGGCTGCGTCGTCAAGCTGCTCGCGATCTGCGAGAAGCGGGACACCCCGACCGGCCCGGCCGTGTCGGCGCGCGTCCACCCCGCGATGATCCCGCTGACCCACCCGCTCGCGAGCGTCCACGGGGCGTACAACGCGGTGTTCGTCGAGAGCGAGTCGGCCGGCGAGCTGATGTTCTACGGCCCCGGCGCCGGAGGCTCCCCGACGGCCAGCGCAGTTCTCGGCGACGTCGTCTCGGTCGCCCGCAACCGGCGCAGCGACGTCTTCGGGCCCGGCGAGTCGACCCACGCGCAGCTCGAGGTGCTCGACATGGGGCGGGCCCGCACCCGCTATCACGTGTCGATCGACGTCGACGACCGCGCGGGCGTGCTCGCGTCGGTCGCGAGTGCGTTCGCCGAGTACGGGGTCTCGATCAAGACCGTCCGCCAGGAGGGCAGCGGGTCCGATGCCCAGCTCGTCATCGTGACGCACGAGGCCGAGGACGCCTCGCTGTCGGCCACGGTGGCCTCGCTGCGCGGGCTCGACATGGTGCGTGACGTGACATCGGTGATGCGCGTCGAGGGAGGATTCTGATGGCACACCTGTGGAGAGGCGTCATCGAGGAGTACCGCGAGTGGCTCCCCGTGACGTCCGAGACGCCGGTCGTCACCCTGGGGGAGGGCGGCACTCCGCTCGTCCACTCGTCGTGGCTCTCGGGCATCGTGCACGGTGACGTCTGGATCAAGGTCGAGGGCAACAACCCCACGGGCTCGTTCAAGGACCGCGGCATGACCACGGCCGTCTCGGTCGCGGTGGGCGAGGGCGCCAAGGCAGTGGTGTGCGCGTCGACCGGCAACACGTCCGCCTCCATGACCGCGTACGCGGCCACGGCCGGCCTGACCCCGATCGTCCTCGTGCCGCACGGCAAGATCTCCGCGGGCAAGATGGCGCAGGCCGTCATGCACGGTGCCGAGGTCATCCAGGTCCGTGGCGGCTTCGACGAGTGCCTGCAGCTGTCGCGGGGCGCTGGCCGACAAGTACCCCGTCGCCCTCGTCAACTCGGTCAACCCCGTCCGCCTGCAGGGGCAGAAGACCGCGGCGTTCGAGATCGTGGACGCCCTCGACGCGACCCCCGACCTGCACGTGCTGCCGGTCGGCAACGCGGGCAACATCTCGGCGTACTGGCTGGGCTACCGCGAGTACGCCGACGCGGGCATCGCGACGCGCACCCCGCAGATGTGGGGCTTCCAGGCGCAGGGCGCCGATCCCATCGTCCAGGGCGCCCCGATCGCCGTCCCCGAGACGATCGCGACCGCGATCCGCATCGGCAACCCCGCCTCGTGGCACCTGGCCACGGCGGCCCGTGACGAGTCCGGCGGTCGCATCGCGTCGGTCAGTGACGAGCAGATCCTCCAGGCCCAGCGCGATCTCGCCTCCCACGACGGCGTCTTCGTCGAGCCCGCCTCCGCCGCCGGTGTCGCGGGCCTGCTGGCCGCTGCCGTCGCCGGGGAGGTCGAGCCGGGGCAGACCATCGCGGTCACCGTCACCGGTCACGGGCTGAAGGACATCGACACCGCGCTCTCGGGCGTGGGCGCGATGGTCGACGCGATCATCGAGGCCGACGTCGACGCTGCGGCCGAGGCCGCAGGCCTTCGGTGAGCTTCGTCGACGGACCGGTCACCGTCAGGGTGCCGGCCTCGAGCGCGAACCTCGGTCCCGGTTTCGACGCGCTCGGTCTCGCGCTGACCCTGCACGACACGCTGACGGCCGAGGTCGTCGACGCGGGGCTCGACGTCCACGTCACCGGCGAGGGCATGGACGGCGTGCCGCTGGACGAGACGCACCTGGTCGTCCAGGCCATGCACGCGGCCTTCGACCTGCTCGGTGGACGCCCGTCCGGGCTGCGACTGACCTGCACCAACACCATCCCCCACGGCCGCGGGCTCGGCTCGTCCGCCGCGGCGATCGTGGGCGGCGTCCTGCTGGCGCGCGCGCTGGTCGTGGGCGGCGAGGCGTTGCTGGACGACGCGGCGGCGTACCAGCTGACGGTCGACCTCGAGGGTCATCCCGACAACGTCGCCGCGGCGTTCTTCGGCGGACTGACGATCGCCTGGATCGACGGTGCCGCCGCCGAGGTCGAGCGACTCGAGACCGACGTCGAGGTCACGGTGTTCGTGCCGCCCGCAGCCGTCTCGACCGAGAAGGCCCGGGGGCTGCTGCCGAGAGCGTCCCGCACGCCGATGCCGCGCGCAACGCCGGCCGCGCCGCCCTGCTCGTGGCCGCCCTCACCGGGGCGCCGCACCGCCTCGCGTCGGCGACCGAGGACTGGATCCACCAGGGCTACCGCTCCGAGGCGATGCCCGAGTCCTACAAGCTGCTGCGCCAGCTGCGGGTCGAGGGCGTACCGGCGATCATCTCGGGCGCCGGCCCGACGGTCCTGGTGTTCGCGCGAGGAGTGGCCGACCGCGCTCCCGCCGGGTGGGTCGTCCACGAGCTGGGCGTCGATCGCACGGGCGCAGAGGTCGTCCGCAGCGGCGCCTGAGCAGTTGAACCGATCGGGAATTCCGGCGGACCCGTTGATGTTATGGTGGATGAGTCGGAGTCGAGTTCATCTCCCCGACAGTGACAGCAAGTGAGCAGTGCCACTCAAGTCGCCCGTCAGATACGGGCAAGCCTCCACGCGATCCGGCTTTCCGGACCACTGGCCTTGTGGCCTCATCCAAAGGAACCTACGTGACTGAAACCACCACGACACCTGATGCCTCCGCGTCCTCGGCCTCGGCCGGGACCCCCCGCAAGACCGGGGGAAGCCTGGGTGGAAAGGTGCTTGCCGAGCTGCAGGAAATCGCTGCGGGACTCGGCATCACCGGCGCGGAGAAGATGCGCAAGGGCGCACTCATCGACGCCATCAAGATCGCTCGCGGCGACGCGGGCACCTCGACGAAGGCCGCCGTCAAGGCCGCCTCGGGACCGGCCGTCGCGGACACCGCCGACGCCGCACCCGTGATCGTCCCCCCGACGAAGAACGACGCCGAGTCCGGCGAGGCCGCCAAGAGCGAGGCCCCCAAGCGGAGCGGAGCGCGGGGCCGCAACGCCAAGGCCGACAAGCCCGCGTCCGACGTCGTCGCCGACGAGGCGCCGGCCGCGAAGGCCGACAAGCCGACGCGCAGCCGCTCCAGGGCCGCCAAGAGCGATGTCGTCACGACCGACGAGGGTCAGAACGGCGCCGACAAGAACGGCGCTGAGAAGAACGTCGCCGACAAGAGCGGTGCCGACAAGAACGGTGCCGACAAGTCGGACAAGGGCGGCGCCGGCAAGAACGGCTCGCAGCGCGGCGGTGCGAAGGCAGACGCCCAGGCGGAGCCCAAGAACGAGTCCCGCCACGACAACGCGCGCGGCGACCAGTCCGCCGACGACCGGGACGACGACGCCGAGGGCGGACGCGGTCGCGGTCGTGGACGCGGCCAGAACGCCAACGGTGGCGGCAACACGAACCGCAACCAGGGCAACCAGAACCGCAACCAGAACCCGCCCCAGGCCGATCGTCAGCCGGCGCAGCCGCAGCACGACGACGACGAGGACGGCGGCGGACGTCGCCGCAACCGTCGCGGTCGCAACCGCAACAGCCAGGGCGGCGGACGCGGCAGCCTCGACGTCGACACGTCGTACACCGAGGACGACGTCCTGGTGCCCGCCGCGGGCATCCTCGACATCCTCGACAACTACGCGTTCGTGCGCACCACGGGCTACCTGCCCAGCGACAACGACGTCTACGTCTCGCTCTCCATGGTCCGCAAGTGGGGCCTTCGCCGCGGCGACGCCGTCGTCGGTCAGGTGCGCCAGCCCCGCGAGGGCGAGCGCAAGGAGAAGTTCAACCCGATGGTCAAGATCGACTCGGTCAACGGGATGGCCCTGGAGGAGGCGACCAAGCGCGTCGAGTTCTCCAAGCTCACTCCGCTGTACCCGTCGGAGCGCCTGCGCCTCGAAGGTGAGGCCGGCGGCCTGACCGGTCGCGTCATCGACCTGGTGTCGCCGATCGGCAAGGGTCAGCGCGGCCTCATCGTGTCGCCGCCGAAGGCCGGCAAGACCGTCGTGATGCAGCAGATCGCCAACGCGATCACGACCAACAACCCCGAGTGCCACCTGATGATCGTCCTGGTCGACGAGCGTCCCGAGGAGGTCACCGAGTTCCAGCGCACCGTCAAGGGCGAGGTCATCGCCTCGACGTTCGACCGTCCGGCCACCGATCACACGATGGTCGCCGAGCTCGCGATCGAGCGCGCGAAGCGTCTGGTCGAGCTGGGCCACGACGTCGTGCTGCTGCTGGACGGCATCACGCGCCTCGGCCGGGCGTACAACCTCGCCGCGCCGGCCTCCGGTCGCATCATGTCCGGTGGCGTCGACTCGTCGGCGCTCTACCCGCCCAAGAAGTTCTTCGGCGCCGCGCGCAACATCGAGGACGGCGGTTCGCTGACGATCCTCGCCACCGCGTTGGTCGAGACCGGGTCCCGCATGGACGAGGTCATCTTCGAGGAGTTCAAGGGCACCGGCAACTGGGAGCTGCGCCTGCGTCGCGACCTCGCCGACAAGCGGATCTTCCCGGCGGTGGACGTCGAGGCGTCCAGCACCCGCCGCGAGGAGCTGCTGATGGGCAAGGACGAGCTCAACATCGTCTGGAAGCTGCGGCGCGTGCTGTCGGGCCTCGACGGCCGCCAGGGCCTGGAGCTGATGCTCGACAAGCTCAAGCAGTCGCCCAACAACGCTGAGTTCCTCGCGCAGATCACCAAGACGATCTCTGAGGACGGGGCAGCCGCCACCAGCTGACCTGTGCACGAAGGGGAGGGGCGCATCCGGTGACCGGGTGCGCCCCTTCGTCGTACCTGTTTCGGATGGTCGCCCGGGAGGTCGGCCCATAGGCTGGCGCCATGACCACCGCACACGACTTCTCCGCCACCGCGATCGACGGCACCGAGCGGCTCCTTGCCGACTACAAGGGCAAGGTCCTCCTCGTCGTCAACACCGCGACGCAGTGTGGCTTCACCCCGCAGTTCAAGGGCCTCGAGGAGGTCTACCGGGAGTACGTCGACCGCGGCCTGGTCGTGCTGGGCTTCCCGTGCGACCAGTTCGGCAACCAGAACCCCGACGGTGACGAGGAGACCGCCGCGTTCTGCGAGAAGAACTTCGGTGTGACGTTCCCGTTGTTCTCCGAGATCGAGGTCAACGGCGACGGGGCGCACCCGCTCTACAAGTGGCTCAAGCAGGAGAAGGGCGGAGTCGGCCCGTCGGCGATCAAGTGGAACTTCACCAAGTTCCTGATCGACACCGAGGGCAACGTCGTCAAGCGCTACGGCTCGGCGACCAAGCCCGAGAAGATCAAGGCCGACATCGAGAAGCTGCTGCCGGCCTGATCGCTCACAACCCCTGGGCGGCCTGCCACGCGGCGAACGCCTCACGGCTCGTCTTGGTGGGCCGATAGCCGAAGACGTCCTTGAGCCGGCTGTTGTCGAGCACGGGCCTGTACTGCAGGAACTTGGTCTGCTCGGGGCCGTACTGCGTCAGCCGCAGCGGCCTGGCGACCCGCAGGGCCGTGCGCAGCACCGGCTCGGGCACCGGCAGTGTCGGCTTGCCCAGGGCGGCGGCGATCTCCCGCACGGTCATCGCGCCGTCGCCGGCGACGTTGAAGACGCCCGTGACGTGACCGGTCACGGCCTGCAGCATGATCGCCGCGAGGTCCTCGTCCCAGATGAACACGAACGGGGAGTCCGATCCGGCGATCCGCAGCAGCCGCCTGGCGCGGAACAGGTCGGTGATCTGGTTGTCGACCGTGGCGCCGAGGATCGTGCCGATGCGCAGCACGACCTGCTCCAGGCCCGGGTGGGCCTCGCGCTCGGCGGCCAGCATCTGCTCGACGAGTCTCTTGTGCCGGCTGTACGCGAAGGCGTCGTTGCCGCGCACCGGCTGGTCCTCGGTGATCCAGGCCGGGCTGTCGGCGTGATAGCCGTACGCCGCGCCGCTCGAGGACACCACCAGTCGGCGCACGCCGTGGGCGATGCACGCGTCGAGCACGTGCCGACTGCCCTCCACGTCGACGCGGTACGCCAGCTCGTCGGACATGCCGCGGCCCGGGTTGACGATCGAGGCCAGGTGCACGACCGTGTCGACCCCGTGGCGTCCGATCACCGCGTCGACAGCGGCGGGGTCCGTGACGTCCGCGATCTCGTGCACCGCGCCCGGCGTGGCCTCGTCCGGCAGACGCAGGTCCGTCCCCACGACGACGTCCACCGCGGGGGAGGCGGCCAGGCCCTGCACGACGGAGCGCCCCAGGAACCCGTCCGCCCCCGTCACGAGGACCCGGTGCCCCGTCATGCGTCGACCTGCTCGCGTACGGGCGCGCGGCGTCCCCACCACGTCGCCAGCACGAGGCCCGCGATGATGTCCCAGATGCCCCACCACGCGGCGACCAGGGCCATGCCACCGAGGCCGTCGAAGAACTGGAACACCAGGAGCAGGCCCAGGCCCGCATTGCGGATGCCGACCTCGAACGTCATCGCGCGGCGGCTGTAGTCGTCCAGCCCCGTGCCGCGGGCGATGCCGTAGCCGAGCGCGAGGGCCAGGGCGTCGTGCAGGAACACCGCGAGCAGCACGACGCCGATGTAGTCGGTGAAGATGTCCCAGTTCTTGGCGACGCCGACCAGGATGATCGCGGCGAGGCCCAGGAACGCGATCCGGCTGACCCAGGTGTGCGCCGCCGCCGCGACCCGTGGCCACAGCCTGGCCACGGTCAGGCCGAGCGCGAAGGGCACGCCGATCACGAGCACGACCTCGCTGAGCATGTCCCACGGAGTGACGTCGATGTCGCGCAGGAAGGCGTCTCCTGTGGGGTGCCACCCGCCCCACAGGGCGAAGTTCAGCGGCATCAGGAAGATCGCGAGGACGTTCGACACCGCGGTCATCGACACCGACAGCGCGACGTCGCCGCGGGCACGGTGGGTCAAGATGTTGGAGACGTTGCCCGGCGGGCAGCAGGCGACGAGGATCATGCCGAGAGCGACCGATCCCCGCACGTCCAGGACGAGGGTCAGGGCGAAGGTGATGGCGGGCAGCAGCACGAACTGCCCCGCGATCGCGACCGCCATGGCGCGAGGCTTGCGCAGCGCGGCCCGGAAGTCCTCGACCCGGGTGTCGAGGGCGATCCCGAACAGGATCGCGCCGATCACGACCTTGAGCAGCGTCAGCGAGCTCTCGTTGAACGCGATCGAGATGGAGTCGACGTCGACGTTGGCGATCACGCGCTCAGCTCCTTGATGGCCCGGCCGACGGCGCGGCGGTAGGCGTCCTTGTTGACGTAGTAGCTCATCCGCTCGAGCCACAGGTAGTGATAGCCGCCGGTGAGGTCGGGGCGCGGACCGTGCACCTGCTCGAGGAGCCGGTCGGCCGCCGGGCTCCCGGTCTCCTTCGCGGCGATGAAGGCGGCGACCAGCTCGGCCTGCTCGTAGCGGCCCTGCCAGCCGATGCCGGACGCCTCGATCATCCCCAGCACGAACAGGTCGTCGTGCTCGGGGGAGAAGATGTTGAGGTGCAGATCGGGGGCGGCGCCGGTCCAGCTCAGGTGCTGACGGTCGATGAACGGGTAGTGCAGCCGGTAGCCGGTTGCGAGCACCAGGACGTCGTACGTGCCGGACGACCCGTCGACGAAGTGGACGTCCTGGCCGTCGAGCCGGGCGACGTCCTTGCGCACGGCCACGTCACCGTGCCCGATGTGGTGCAGCACCAGGGTGTTCACGACCGGGTGGGACTCGTAGATCTTGTAGTCGGGCTCGGGGAAGCCGAAGCGGACGGGGTCGCCGGTGAACATCCGCAGGACGCGGCTGTCGATCGCCTGCTTGAGGCGGGCCGGGAGCGGACGACCTTGGTTGAGGGTGTCGGCGGGCTTGCCGAACAGGTACTTGGGCACGAAGTAGTAGCCCCGCCGGACGCTGAGGTCGACTGCGGCGGCGTGGTGGACGGCGTCGACCGCGATGTCGCAGCCGCTGTTGCCCGCGCCGACGATGAGCACCCGCTTGCCGCGGAACACCTCGGGCGACTTGTACGCACTGGTGTGCATGACCTCGCCGGTGAACTCGCCCTCGAGCTGCGGGACGTTGGGCTCGGACAGGGTGCCGTTGGCGAGGATGACGCCCGCGAACGTCTCGGTCGTCGTCGTGCCGTCGGGGCCGCGGCTCGTGACGTCCCAGCCGCCCGTGCTCGGGCCGGCCGGCTCGACGCGGGTCACCTCGGTGCCGAAGCGGAACCGGTCACGCAGCCCGAACGTGTCGGCGAAGTCGCCGAAGTACGCCATGAGAGCGCGGTGGCCCGGGTAGTCCGCGACGTCCTCGCGCATCGGGAACTCGGTGAACTCTGTCGTGGTCCGCGACGAGATCAGGTGCGCGGACTCGTACACGGTGCTGCGGGGGGCATCGATGTTCCAGAGCCCGCCCACGTCGTCGGCGAGCTCGAAGCCCGTCCAGGCGATGCCGCGGCGGTCGAGGTTGCGGGCGCCGGCGAGGCCCGAGGGCCCGGCGCCGATGAGGGCGTAGGTGGACGGGGAGGACACAGGCGGCAGTCTGCCAGTCCGTGGGGTCGCAGCCGCAGGTTCTCACGGTGCGGTCAGGTGGGGAGAGACCAGCCGACGGGTGGGAATGAATCGGGGACCGATTTCCTTGTAACGGGTACCAACTGGCACAATCAATCCTTGGTTCTGGTTCACGGCCCCGCACCCCGCGAGACGACCCAGCGACCGCCGAGAGGACACCATGAAGAACGGCATCCACCCCAACTACGTCGAGACCCAGGTCACCTGCACCTGCGGCAACACGTTCACCACCAAGAGCACCGCACCTGAGGGCGTCCTGCGCGCCGATGTGTGCTCGGCCTGCCACCCGTTCTACACGGGCAAGCAGAAGATCCTCGACACGGGCGGACGCGTCGCCCGCTTCGAGAAGCGTTACGCCAAGAAGTAGCGACCTCCCAGCGCCGACCCCCGCCCCTCTCGGGCGCGGGTCGGCGCTGTCGTTCGTCCCCTTCACGCCAGCGCACCCCAGGAGCCGCCCATGTCCATGTTCGAGGCAGTCGACTCGCTCGTCGCCGAGCACGCCGAGCTCGAGCAGCGCATGGCCGACCCGTCGGTGCACTCCGACCCCGGACTGGCCAAGCGGCTCGGCCAGCGCTACGCCGAGCTGTCCGCGATCGTCAAGACGTACCGCGAGTTCCAGCAGGTCACCGACGACCTCGAGGCCGCCCGTGAGCTGGCCTCCGAGGACGAGTCGTTCGCCGCGGAGGTCGAGACCCTGGAGCCGCGGCTCCACCAGCTGTCCGAGCGGCTGCAGCGCCTGCTGGTGCCGCGCGACCCGGCCGACGCCAAGGACGTGATCCTGGAGATCAAGGGCGGCGAGGGCGGCGAGGAGTCGGCGCTGTTCGCCGGCGACCTCCTGCGGATGTACTCCCGCTACGCCGAGCAGCGCGGCTGGAAGACCGAGATCCTCGATGCGACCGAGTCGGCGCTGGGCGGTTACAAGTCCGTGACGATGGCGGTCAAGGCCAAGGGCACGCCCGAGCCGGGGGAGGCTCCCCACGCGCTGCTGAAGTTCGAGGGCGGCGTGCACCGCGTCCAGCGCGTCCCCGTCACCGAGTCGCAGGGCCGCATCCACACGTCGGCGGCCGGCGTCCTCGTGCTGGCCGAGGCCGAGGACATCGACGTCGAGATCCACGACAGCGACCTGCGCATCGACGTCTACCGCTCGTCGGGTCCCGGCGGCCAGAGCGTCAACACGACCGACTCGGCCGTCCGCATCACGCACGTGCCGACCGGCATCGTCGCGAGCTGCCAGAACGAGAAGAGCCAGCTGCAGAACAAGGAGCAGGCGATGCGCATCCTGCGGGCGCGGCTGCTCGAGGCGGCCCAGGCCACTGCGGATGCCGAGGCGTCGGACGTGCGCAAGTCGCAGATCCGCACGGTCGACCGCTCCGAGCGCATCCGTACGTACAACTTCCCGGAGAACCGGCTGTCGGACCACCGCACCGGTTTCAAGGCGTACAACCTCGACCAGGTGATGGACGGCGCGCTCGACGACGTCATCAAGTCCCTGGTCGACGCCGAGCTGGCCGAGCGCCTCGCGTCGGTCGAGTCCGGGTCGTGAGCACGCGAGCATGAGCACCGTCCGCACGCAGGCCGAGCGCCTGCTCGAGCAGGCGACGGCCGAGCTCGAGGCCGGGGGAGTGTCGTCCCCCCGTCACGACGCCGAGGTGCTGCTGAGCCACGTCACCGGCGTACCCCGGATGATGCTGATGAGCAGCGCGAAGCCCAACGGGCTGCAGGTGAAGACGTTCACCGCGATGGTGACCGCCCGTGCGTCGCGCGTCCCGCTGCAGCACCTCACGGGCTCGGCGGCCTTCCGCTATGTCGACGTCGAGGTCGGGCCCGGGGTGTTCGTCCCGCGTCCGGAGACCGAGCTGCTGGCCGGCTGGGCGATCGAGCACGCCAAGACGCTGGAGTCTCCGGTCGTGGTCGAGCTCTGCGCCGGCGCCGGTGCGATCTCGCTGTCGGTCGTCCATGAGGTGCCCGGCGCGCAGGTGCACGCGGTCGAGCTCGACGAGCCGGCGTACGAGTGGGCCCAGCGCAACCTGGCCGGGACGGGCGTCGATCTGCGGCTCGGCGACATGGCCGACGCGTTCCCCGATCTCGATGGTCAGGTGGATGTCGTCGTCGCCAACCCGCCGTACATCCCGCTGGACGCGTGGGAGAGCGTGGCGCCCGAGGCGCGTGACCACGATCCCGCGCTGGCGCTCTGGTCAGGCGACGACGGCCTGGACGCGATGCGGGTCGTCGACAAGGTCGCGTGGCGGCTGTTGAAGCCGGGTGGAGTGGTCGGCGCCGAGCATGCGGACGCGCAGGGCGAGTCGGCCCCAGCTGTCTTCGCGCCGCGCTGGGCTGACGTCCGCGATCACCGCGACCTGGCCGAGCGTCCCCGCTTCGTCACCGCGACGAAGCCCCGCCGCTAGGCTCAGACGCATCATGGGCCTCGAAGAGCTGGGACTGATCGGCTCTGCCATCGCCGTCGGTCTCGGAGCGGCCGTCCTGCCGGTCTTCATCAATGCCGAGCTCTACGTCGTGGCGATCGGTGCGACCGTGGACAGTCGGCCCTTCCTGGCGTTCTTGATCCTCGTCCACGTCATCGCGACGACGATCGGCAAGATGTTCGTCTTCCAGCTGGCCCGGCGGGGGACCAACAAGATCCGGATGGTGGAGCCGCGCCCGCCTCGCAACGGCGTGTCGCTCAAGATGCGGGCCGCCGGCCGCCGGCTCGCGCGGACCCGGCTGTCCCGCGGGATCAAGAGGGCCAGCGACTGGCTGCTGACCCTGCTCGACCGGCCCTACTCGGGCGGCCTCACGGCGTTCATGTCCTCGCTCACGGGCGTTCCTCCGCTGGCGATCGTGACGATCCTCGCCGGCGCGTCCAAGCAGCCGCAGTGGCTGTTCCTGACGATGGTCTTCACCGGGCGACTGATCCAGTTCCTCGCGATCGCCTTCCTGCTCCACCACGTCAGCTGGTTCTGACCACTCACCCCGACCGCCCACGAGTCACGCACGACCGCTGACGAGTCACGTACGACCGCTGACGAGTCACCCACGACCGCTGACGAGTCACGTTCGGCATCCGCACGTGACTCGTGGGCGTCCGTACGTGACTCGTGGGCGTCCGTACGTGACTCGTCAGCGTCCATACGTGACTCGTGGGCATCCGTACGTGACTCGTCGGCGGTTGTGGGTGACGGGCGGGGACGGGGCTGCGCCTAGGATGAATGGGTGAAGTTCGACTGCAGCGTGGACGAGGAGTTCGACCGAGGCCTGCTGGCCGCCCAGGCCGCGCTCGAGGAGGGCAAGCTCGTCGTCCTCCCGACCGACACGGTCTACGGCATCGCGGCCGACGCCTTCTCGCCGCGGGCGGTGCAGAACCTCCTCGACGCCAAGGGGCGAGGCCGTGACATGCCGCCACCGGTCCTGATCGGCGCCCCGACGACGCTCGACGCGCTCGCGACCAACATTCCTGCGTGGCTGCGGTCGGCGGTCGAGGCGCTGTGGCCGGGCCCGCTGACGATCATCTGCCACCAGCAGGCGTCCCTGACCTGGGACCTCGGTGACACCCACAACACCGTCGCAGTGCGCATGCCCGACGACAAGCGCGCCCTCGCACTGCTCAAGCAGACCGGCCCCCTGGCGGTCAGCAGCGCCAACACGACCGGCCTGCCCGCCGCGCAGACGATCGAGCAGGCCCAGGACATGCTGGGCGGCCGGGTCGCGGTCTACCTCGACGGTGGGCCGACCACGTCGGGCGTGCCGTCGACGATCCTGGACGCGACCGGCGCGACCCCGCGCATCCTGCGCCAGGGGGCTGTCCCGCTGGACGTCCTCCACCGGTTCAACAACACGATCGAGCCCGCCAAGGACAGCACCGAGGGCACCGCGTGAGGGAATACCTCGTCGTCTTCGGCATCGCCCTCGGCGTCACGTACCTCCTGGCCTCGATCGCCCGCCAGGCCGCGTACCGCTACGGTGCCGTCGCGCGGGTCCGTGACCGCGACGTGCACGCGATCCCGACCCCGTACTTCGGAGGACCCGCGATCCTGGGTGGCATCCTCGCGGCCTATCTCGTCGCGACCCACCTGCCATTCCTCTCCCTGGCGGACGACGGCGTCTTCAAGGACGCGCGTGCCGTCGTGCTGGGAGGGGCGGTCATCTGCCTGGTCGGCATCGTGGACGACCTCTACGAGCTCGATGCGCTCAGCAAGTTCGCCGGCCAGGTCCTCGCCGGGGTCATCGTCGTCGCGCAGGGCGTGCAGTTCGTCTACCTGCCGATGTACGGCAACTACATCGGTCTCGACCAGGTGCAGGCCATGATCTTCACGGTGCTCCTGATCGTGGGCACGGCGAACGCGGTGAACTTCGTCGACGGGCTCGACGGCCTCGCCGCGGGCATGGTCGCGATCGGCGCAGTGGCCTTCTTCGCGTACGCATTCGTGCTCGCGGTCGAGAACGGCGAGACCCGCGCGATCGCGGCCGCCCTGCTGACGGCCGCGCTCGCAGGAGCCTGCATCGGCATCCTGCCCCACAACTTCTTCCCGGCCCGGATGTTCATCGGCGACTCCGGATCGATGCTGATCGGCTTCGTGCTCGCCTGCTCGTCGATCAGCCTCACCGGCCAGTTCCCGGCGACCGAGCTCTCCGAGGGCATCGGGGGAGCGGAGGCCAGCTTCCTGCCGGCCCTGCTGCCGCTGATCCTGCCGTTCACGATCCTGCTCGTGCCGTTCGTCGACCTCGCGCTCGCCGTCGTACGACGGACGCGCGCCGGCCGGTCGCCGTTCAGCCCCGACAAGATGCACATCCACCACCGCCTGCTGGAGATCGGCCACTCGCACCGCCGCGCCGTCCTGCTGATGTACACCTTCGCGGGACTCGTGGCGTTCGGCAGCGTCGTGATCAGCCTGTTCAGCGGCTGGCAGTCGATCGCCGGCTTCGGCGCCTTGGCCGTCCTGACGATCGCTGCAGTGTTCCTGCTCCCCAAGCTCGAAGAGAAGGTCTGGTCATGAACGAGAACACCCGATGACCACGCTGCGCACCGTGGTGCTGCCAACTCTGGTCGTGACGGCGCTCTGTGCCGTCGTGGCGGGGCTGCGCGAGGGCGGGGACGGAGTCGCCGGCGCGCTCGTGGGCGGAGTGATCGTCTGCCTGTTCTTCGCCTCCAGTCCGGCTGCCCTCGGCCCCGTGACCAAGGTCAGCCCGCACCTGTCCTTGATCGTCGCGATGATGTTCTTCCTCACCAAGGTGATCGCGCTGCTCGCCCTGTTCTCGGTCCTGTTCGACCGCGACGGCGTGGGCGCACACCTGGATGGTCGATCGCTGGGCGCCACCGTCATCGTCGCCACGCTCGCGTGGACGTTCCTGCAGGTGCGCGCGTCGCAGCGGGCCAGGATCCCCACCTACGACCTGGACGACAGCGAACGCTGAGGGCCTGATAACCTGAGCGCGCAAGGACGGGAACAACCAAGACTTGGTCGTGGAGTCGCGTCCCTTGTGGCATCAGACAGCACCGCGGGCCACTGACGCCAGCGGGGCCGCCGGTTCCGCATAGCATGACGCAGGCCGTAGCCGCACCGACTAGTGACCGCGCCATCTGAAGGGTATGTACGTGACGACCGCAGCATCGCTGACTTTCGTAGCCGAAGGCTTCACCGCCCCGGGTCCGGGCAACTTCCAGCTCCCGCCCGCGTTCAGCATCGGTGGCCTCGACGTCACCAAGTCGATGCTCCTGATCGTCCTGTCCGGCGTCTTGATCATCGCGGTCACGTACGTCATGGCCCGCCCGGCCGCCGTCGTCCCGGGCCGCCTGCAGTTCGCCGGCGAGGCCGTCTACGGCTTCGTCCGCAACGGCATCGCCCGTGACTCGATCGGCACGCAGGACTTCATGAAGTTCGTGCCGTACCTGTTCTCGTTGTTCCTGTTCGTCTTCGTGAACAACTACTACGGCGTGTTCCCGTTCCTGCAGTTCCCGACGTTCTCGCGCATCAGCTACGTCTATGGCCTCGCGGCCCTGACCTGGTTCGTCTACAACGGTGTGGGCATCGCCCGCCACGGATTCTTCGGCTACCTGCGTCGCCAGACCGTTCCCGGCGGCATGAAGGGCCCGATCCTGGTCCTGCTCATCCCGCTCGAGTTCCTCTCCAACATCGTCGTGCGGCCCGCCACGCTGGCCCTTCGTCTGTTCGCGAACATGTTCGCCGGCCACCTGCTGCTCATCTTGTTCTCGACCGGCGCGGCCTACCTCATCTTCGAGTCCGACAAGCTCGCGTACGCCCCCGTCGGCATCCTGTCGTTCATCCTCGGCATCCTCGTGAGCTTCCTGGAGCTGCTGGTCATGTTCCTGCAGGCGTACGTCTTCACGCTGCTCACCGCGATGTACATTGGCGGCGCGCTCGCCGACGAGCACTGACAAAGATCACCCCAGACCTACAACTTCATAGCTCCTCCCCTTGGCGCAACAGTTGCGTCACAACGAAAGGAAATGCCGTGGACGGCACTCTCAACGGCTCAGTGAACATGATCGGCTACGGCCTCGCCGCGATCGGTCCTGGCATCGGCATCGGCCTGATCTTCGCCGCCTACATCAACGGCGTCGCACGTCAGCCCGAGGCGCAGGCTCGCCTGCAGGCAATCGCCATTCTGGGCTTCGCCCTCGCGGAGGCGCTGGCCATCATCGGCATCGCGCTCGCCTTCGTCCTCAGTTGATCCAGTAGCCGACAGGAATCGCCATGTTTACGACACTGCTCGCAGCTGCCGAGGGTGAAGAGCACAGCCCGCTCGCGGTCGAATGGAGCGAGCTTGTCCTCGGTCTGGTCGTCTTCGCGATCGTGGTGTTCGCGATCTGGAAGTACGTCGTCCCGAACTTCGAGAAGGCGTACGCCGCCCGCACCGCGGCCATCGAAGGCGGTATCGAGGAGGCCCAGGCTGCCCAGAAGGAAGCCAAGGCCGCTCTCGAGGAGTACACCGCCCAGCTCGCCGGAGCGCGTCAGGAAGCTGCCGCCATCCGCGAGGAGGCCAAGGAGCAGGGGGCCCAGATCATCGCCGAGCTGCGGGCCCAGGCCCAGGCCGAGGCCGAGCGCATCACCTCGACCGCGCACGCGCAGGTCGAGGCCGAGCGTGCTCAGGTCCTCGCCCAGCTCAAGGGTGAGGTCGGATCCATGGCCACCGCGCTCGCAGGTCGCATCGTCGGCGAGGTTCTCGACGACTCCGCGGCTCAGAAGCGTACGGTCGAGCGGTTCATCGCCGAGCTCGAGGAGTCGGCGAACTGATGCGAGGCATTTCAGCGAAGTCCCTCGACGAGGTCCTGGCCGCCGTCGGCGCGGTCACGTCCGGATTGGGTGACCTCGGCGGTGAGCTGTTCGGCGTCGTCGCCGTGCTCGACCAGAACCCTGTCCTGCGTCGCGTGCTGACCGACCCGTCCACCGAGTCGCCGGCCAGGGCCGGACTGGCCCAGCAGGTCTTCGGCCCGCGGGTCAGCCCGGACGCGGCCAGGATCGTCGAGATCGCGGCCACCGGACGGTGGGCCTCGGGTCGCGACATGAGCGACGGTCTCGAGCTGGCCGGGGTGACCGCCCTGGTCGCTGCGGCTGACGCCGCGGGCGAGCTCAGCGCGGTCGAGACCGAGCTGTTCGAGGTCGGCCGCCTCGTGCGGTCCGACGCCGAGCTGCGCCAGACCGTCTCCGACCGGGCTCTGCCCGTGGCGGCCAAGACGCAGCTGCTGGTCGATCTGCTCGGCGACAAGGTCACGGGCACGACGTTGGCCCTCACCAGCCAGGCCGTCGCGGCACGTACCGGGTCCTTCGAGCGGGCGCTCGCAGCGTTCGCCGAGACCGCAGCCGCTCGTGGCAACCGGTTGCTCGCCGAGGTGCGGGTCGCCACGGCGCTCGACGCCGGCGAGGAGGAGCGTCTCGCCGCCGCCCTGGCCGCGAAGTACGGGCGCGACATCCACCTGAACATCGTCATCGACCCAGCGGTCATCGGAGGCATCACCGTCTCCGTCGCCGGCGAGGTTGTCGACGGCTCCATGTCCACCCGCCTTGAGATCGCCCGTAGGCGCCTTGCAGGCTAGTAACACCCTCCCCGACAGCACTTTCTCCAAATCCAAGAAGGCAGGCAGACACATGGCGGAACTCACGATCCGTCCGGACGAGATCCGCGACGCATTGCAGAAGTTCGTGGCCGACTACAAGCCCAGCGCTGCATCGACCGAAGAGGTCGGCATCGTGGCGAGCGCCGGTGACGGCATCGCCCGCGTCGAGGGTCTTCCCTCGGCCATGGCCAACGAGCTCCTCGAGTTCGAGGACGGCACCCTGGGCCTGGCGCTCAACCTGGACGTTCGCGAGATCGGCGTCGTCATCCTGGGTGAGTTCTCCGGCATCGAGGAGGGACAGACCGTCCGTCGTACGGGCGAGGTCCTCTCGGTCCCCGTCGGTGACGCCTACCTCGGCCGCGTGGTGGACCCGCTGGGCAAGCCCATCGACGGCCTCGGGGAGATCAAGACCGACAAGCGTCGCGCGCTGGAGCTCCAGGCTCCCAACGTGATGCAGCGCAAGAGCGTCCACGAGCCGATGATGACGGGCCTGAAGGCGATCGACTCGCTGACGCCCATCGGCCGCGGCCAGCGCCAGCTGATCATCGGCGACCGCCAGACCGGCAAGACCGCGATCGCGATCGACACGATCATCAACCAGAAGGAGTTCTGGGCGTCGGGCGATCCGACCAAGCAGGTCCGCTGCATCTACGTCGCGATCGGTCAGAAGGGCTCGACCATCGCCGCCGTGCGTGGAGCGCTCGAAGAGGCCGGCGCGCTGGAGTACACGACGATCGTCGCGGCTCCCGCCTCGGACTCGGCCGGCTTCAAGTACCTCGCCCCCTACACCGGCTCGGCCATCGGCCAGGAGTGGATGTACGCGGGCAAGCACGTCCTCATCATCTTTGACGACCTGTCGAAGCAGGCTGAGGCGTACCGCGCCGTGTCGCTGCTGCTGCGTCGCCCGCCGGGACGCGAGGCGTACCCGGGCGACGTGTTCTACCTGCACTCGCGTCTGCTCGAGCGCTGCGCCAAGCTCAGCGACGAGCTGGGCGCCGGCTCGATGACCGGTCTGCCGATCATCGAGACGAAGGCCAACGACGTGTCGGCCTACATCCCGACCAACGTCATCTCGATCACCGACGGCCAGATCTTCCTGCAGTCGGACCTGTTCAACGCCAACCAGCGTCCCGCTGTCGACGTCGGCATCTCGGTGTCGCGGGTCGGTGGCGCAGCGATGCAGAAGTCGATGAAGGCCGTCACCGGTTCGCTGAAGGTCGAGCTCGCGCAGTACCGCGCCATGGAGGCGTTCGCGATGTTCGCCTCGGACCTCGACGCCGCGTCCAAGCAGCAGCTCGCCCGTGGTCAGCGCATCATGGAGCTGTTCAAGCAGGGTCAGTACGCTCCGTTCCCCGTGGAGAACCAGGTCGTCTCGATCTGGGCCGCCTCGTCGGGCAAGCTCGACGCCGTTCCGGTCGAGGACATCAGCCGCTTCGAGTCCGAGTTCCTGGACTACCTGAAGCGCTCGCACAGCGACGTCCTCGCGGCGATCCGCGAGACGGGCAAGTTCGAGGACGACAACAAGCAGGCTCTCGAGGCTGCGTACGACTCGTTCACCGATCAGTTCGAGACTTCTGAGGGCCACTCGATCAAGGCCGGTCACGAAGAGTTCGACCCGCTGACCGACGAAGACGTCTCGCAGGAGCAGATCGTCAAGCAGAAGCGGGGCTGACGATGGCAGCATCGGTACGCGAGCTACGCGCGAAGATCAGGTCCACCCAGGCGACCAAGAAGATCACCCGCGCCATGGAGCTCATCGCTGCGTCGCGCATCATCAAGGCGCAACAGCGGGCGGCGGCAGCAGCGCCGTACGCCCGTGAGCTCACGCGCGCCGTGTCTGCCGTGGCCACCTTCTCCAACGTCGAGCACGCGCTCACGACGGAGAAGGCGGACCCCAAGAAGGCAGCGGTGCTGGTCATCGCGAGCGATCGTGGTCTCGCGGGCGCCTACTCGGCGTCCGTGATGAAGGAGGCCGAGCGCCTCGTCGAGAAGCTGCAGAGCGAGGGCAAGGAAGTCGACCTGTACCTCTCGGGCCGCAAGGCCGAGGCGTACTACAACTTCCGCGACCGTCCGTACGTGCAGTCCTGGACGGGCTTCTCCGACAAGCCGGAGTACGCCAACGCCAAGGAGATCGGCAACACGCTGGTCCGGACGTTCCACATCGACGAGTCCGAGGGGGAGACGATCGACCCCGAGGTCGCGGCAGCCGAGCTGCACGTGGTCTTCACCCGGTTCAAGTCGATGCTGACGCAGGAGCCGGACGTCATCCGTCTGCTCCCGCTCGAGGTCGTGGCGGGCACCGAGGCTCCGGCCGAGGACGACGTCCTGCCGCTCTACGAGTTCGAGCCGTCCGCGCACGAGGTGCTCAACGCGCTGCTGCCCAAGTACATCCACAGCCGGATCTACTACTGCCTGCTGCAGGCCTCGGCCTCGGAGCTGGCGGCACGGCAGAAGGCCATGAAGTCGGCCACGGACAACGCGCAGGACCTCATCGAGAAGTACACCCGAACAGCCAACCAGGCCCGCCAGGCCGGTATTACCCAGGAGATCAGCGAGATCGTGGGCGGCGCCAACGCGCTTGCTGACGCCTCCGCTGGGAGTGAGTGAGAGAGATGACTACCAACACCGCAGAGACCCAGACCACCGAGCTGGCCACGGGCCGGGTAGCGCGCGTCATCGGCCCGGTGCTCGACATCGAGTTCCCGAGCGACGCCATCCCGGACATGTACAACGCGCTCAAGGTCGACACCGAGGTGGCCGGCGTCAAGGAGACGCTGACCCTCGAGGTCGCCCTCCACATCGGTGACGGCCTGGTCCGCGCGATCAGCCTGCGCCCCACGGACGGCATCGTCCGTGGCGCGACGGTCATCAACACCGGCGGACCGATCATGGTGCCCGTCGGCGACGAGACGCTCGGCAAGGTGTTCAACACCACCGGCGACGTCATGAACCTCGCCGAGGGTGAGGTGTGGGAGGTCAAGGAGCGTCGTGGCATCCACGCCAAGGCCCCCGACTTCGACCAGCTCGAGTCCAAGACCGAGATGTTCCAGACCGGCATCAAGGTCATCGACCTCCTGACGCCGTACGTGCTGGGCGGAAAGATCGGCCTCTTCGGTGGTGCAGGCGTCGGCAAGACGGTGCTCATCCAGGAGATGATCGCCCGTGTGGCCCGCGACCACGGTGGTGTGTCGGTGTTCGCCGGCGTGGGTGAGCGCACCCGCGAGGGCAACGACCTCATCGTCGAGATGGAGGAGGCCGGCGTCCTCGGACAGACCGCCCTCGTCTTCGGCCAGATGGACGAGCCGCCGGGAGCGCGTCTGCGCGTCGCCCTGTCGGCCCTGACGATGGCCGAGTACTTCCGCGACGTCCAGAAGCAGGACGTGCTGCTGTTCATCGACAACATCTTCCGCTTCACGCAGGCCGGCTCCGAGGTCTCCACGCTGCTGGGCCGTGTGCCCTCGGCCGTGGGCTACCAGCCGACGCTGGCCGACGAGATGGGTGTGCTCCAGGAGCGCATCACCTCGACGCGTGGTCACTCGATCACCTCGCTGCAGGCGATCTACGTGCCGGCCGATGACTACACGGACCCGGCTCCGGCGACGACGTTCGCTCACCTCGACGCGACGACCGAGCTCAACCGTGAGATCGCCTCGATGGGCATCTACCCGGCCGTGGATCCGCTGACCTCGACGTCGCGGATCCTCGACCCGCGCTACATCAGCGCCGAGCACTACAACACCGCGAACCGCGTCAAGAGCATCCTGCAGCGCAACAAGGAGCTCCAGGACATCATCGCGATCCTCGGTGTCGACGAGCTCAGCGAGGAGGACAAGACGCTCGTGTCCCGCGCGCGTCGCATCCAGCGCTTCCTGTCCCAGAACACCTACGTGGCCAAGCAGTTCACCGGCATCGAGGGCTCGACCGTCTCCATCGACGAGACGATCGACGGCTTCACCAAGATCTGTGACGGTGAGTACGACCACGTGGCTGAGCAGGCCTTCTTCATGTGCGGCGGTCTCGAAGACGTCGACAAGAAGTGGGAAGAAATCCAGAAGAGCCTCTGATGGCCGCGAACGATTCAACGTCCTCGCTGCAGATCGAGCTGGTGGCTGCCGACCGCGTCGTGTGGTCGGGTCAGGCGCGCGAGGTCATCGCCCGCACCGTCGAGGGTGACCTCGGCGTGCTGGCGGGCCACGCGCCGCTCCTGTCGGTGCTCGTCCCCGGTGTCGTCGAGATCCACCCTCTCGAGGGTGAGGACGTCGTCAGGGCCGCGGTCGGCGAGGGATTCTTGTCGGTGGCGGACGACCACGTGTCGATCCTGAGCGAGGATGCGTTCCTCGCCTCGGAGATCGACGCGGCTGCGGTCAAGTCCGAGCTGGAGGCAGCGACCGCTGCGGAGGACGCTGATGCCGTCCTGCGCGCGGAGGCCAAGCTGCGCCTCGTCGACAAGGCGTCCTGACGCTCTAGGAGGGAGATCGCCGTGCCCCTGTGGTGGTGGATGGTCGATGCCCTCGCGTTCGTGGTGGCTGCGGTCGTCCTGCTGGTCATCTGGCTGTTGTTCCGACGTCGGCTGCTGGCGCGGTCCGGAGGGACGTTCGACATGAGCGTCAACCGGAGCGCGTCGGTGCCGGCGAAGGGCTGGATGCTGGGGCTCGCGGTCTACCGCGACACGGAGCTCGAATGGTTCCGGACGTTCTCGGTGTCGATGCGCCCGCGCTACCGCTTCACGCGGGGCGACGTCCGGATCGACGGTCGTCGTGACCCGGTCGGCAGCGAGGTGCACGCGGTGCAGGCCGGCCACCTGATCGTCAGCACGGAGAATGCGTCCGGTGTGCGGCAGCTGGCCATGAGCCCGCATGCGCTCACCGGCCTGCTGTCCTGGCTGGAGTCGTCGCCTCCGGGTCAGCGGGTCAACAAGGTGCTCTGAGCCCCCGCGGGGGACTCTGTACACCTGTACGATTCCTGCGTTGTGGTTGACGGGCGCCGGATTTGCGGGGGAGAATCAAGACAGTTCTTCTCGACCCGAGTTCGGGGCGAGTCCCTTTGGAACAAGAAGGTGCCCTGTGTTCAAGCGTCTCGTTGTTGCCGCATCCGTATCAGCCATCGCCGTGATCGGCCTCGGCCCGGCCACCGGCGCCTCCGCAGCTGCTCCGTCGGAGAAGTCGGTCGTCAAGGTCAAGGGATTCGCTCCCAAGATCTCCACCCCTCGCGTCATCGACTGGGACGCCCCGGGCAAGGCCATCGACTGGGACGCCCCGGCCCCCGCGGCCGGCAGCGGTGGTGGCTACTCCACCCAGCGCATCGATTGGGACTGATCCCACACCGCACCACACCCGCGCGCGGCTCCCGGCATGATGCCGGTGAGCCGCGCGTCGGCGTTTGCGCGGTTTGTCTGCTCGGTCAGCGCTCGCCGCCCGGGACCCAGAGCACGTCGCCCGTCTCCCGGTTGGCGTAGCGACCGAGGATGAACAGCAGGTCGCTGAGGCGGTTGAGGTACTTGGCGGTCAGCGCGTTCATGGTGTCCCCGTGCTCCGCGATCGCTGCCCAGGCCGAGCGCTCGGCCCTCCGCGTTACGGTGCACGCGATGTGCACGGCCGCCGCGGCGGGGGTGCCGCCTCGCAGGATGAACGAGCGCAGCTTGGGCACCTGCTCGTTGTAGTGGTCGCACCAGGCCTCGAGGCGGTCGACGTAGTCCGCCTCGACGCGCAGGGGCGGGTACTCGGGGTTCTCCACGACCGGGCACGACAGGTCGGCGCCGACGTCGAACAGATCGTTCTGGATGTGCGTCAGCACTGCGACGACGTCCTCGTCGAGACCGCCGACGGCGATCGCGAAGCCGATCTGCGCATTCGCCTCGTCGACGTCCGCGTAGGCGGCCAGGCGCAGGTCCAGCTTGCTGGTCTTGCTCATGTCGCCGAGGTTCGTCGTGCCGTCGTCGCCGGTACGCGTGTATATCCGTGTCAGGTTGACCATGCTCGCGATACTAGGACGTCCACGGGGTGTGAGCCATGACGCCCCATCGAACTCGTGACCCCCGCAGCTACCGGGCGGTAGCCTGACCCCCATGCCTGACAAGACTGCGCCCGACAAGCCCTGGGTGATGCGCACGTACGCCGGCCACAGCTCGGCGGCGGAGTCGAACGCGCTGTACCGACGCAATCTGGCCAAGGGCCAGACCGGGCTGTCGGTGGCGTTCGACCTGCCCACCCAGACCGGCTACGACCCGGACCACGAGCTCAGCAGGGGAGAGGTCGGCAAGGTCGGCGTCCCGATCCCGCACCTCGGGGCGATGCGCCGGCTGTTCCAGGACATCCCGCTCGAGACGATGAACACCTCGATGACGATCAACGCCACCGCGATGTGGCTGCTCGCGATGTACCAGGTCGCGGCCGAGGAGCAGGGCGTCGATCCGTCGCAGCTGCAGGGCACGACCCAGAACGACATCATCAAGGAGTACCTGTCCCGAGGCACGTACGTCTTCGGGCCCGCGCCGTCGCTGCGGCTGACGACGGACATGATCGCGTACACGGTCACGACGATCCCCAAGTGGAACCCGCTCAACATCTGCAGCTATCACCTGCAGGAGGCCGGTGCGACGCCCACGCAGGAGCTCGCGTACGCCCTCACGACCGCGATCGCGGTGCTGGACTCCGTACGCGACTCAGGCCAGGTGCCGCAGGAGGAGTTCGAGAAGGTCGTCGGGCGCATCTCGTTCTTCGTCAACGCCGGTGTCCGGTTCGTCGAGGAGATGTGCAAGATGCGCGCCTTCGGGCGGCTGTGGGACGAGATCACCCGCGAGCGCTACGGCGTCCAGGATCCCAAGATGCGACGCTTCCGCTACGGCGTGCAGGTCAACTCGCTGGGCCTGACCGAGGCGCAGCCGGAGAACAACGTCCAGAGGATTGTTCTGGAGATGCTGGGCGTGACGCTGAGCAAGGACGCCCGCGCCCGGGCCGTGCAGCTGCCCGCGTGGAACGAGGCGCTGGGGCTGCCCCGGCCGTGGGACCAGCAGTGGTCGCTGCGTCTGCAGCAGGTGCTCGCGTTCGAGTCCGATCTGCTGGAGTACGACGACATCTTCGAGGGGTCGGTCGTGGTCGAGGCCAAGGTCGCCGAGCTCGTGGAGGGCGCCAAGGCCGAGATCGACCGCGTCCAGGCCATGGGCGGCGCCGTCGCGGCGGTCGAGTCCGGCTACATGAAGCAGGCGCTCGTGGGATCGCACTCGGAGCGCCGGGCCAAGATCGAGGCCGGTGAGATGAAGGTCGTGGGGGTCAACTCCTACGTCGAGACCGAGCCGTCGCCGCTGACGGCGGATCTGGACACCGCGATCATGACCGCCGATCCGCAGGCCGAGGCCAATGCCGTCGCCGACGTCCAGGCGTGGCGCTCGCAGCGCGACCAGGCGGCAGTCGACGAGGCACTGCACCGCCTCCAGCGTGAGGCGAAGACCGACGCCAACCTGATGGCGGCGACCCTCGAGGCCGTACGCGCGGGCGCGACGGTGGGCGAGTGGGCAGGTGCGCTGCGCGAGGTGTTCGGCGAGTACCGCGCGCCCACGGGCGTGAGCGGCGTCGCCAGCGTCGCCGAGGCCGGCGCCGAGCTGACGGCGGTGCGCGAGCGCGTCCGCGAGACGGGCGAGCAGCTGGGCACGCGCCTGCGCTTCCTCGTCGGCAAGCCCGGTCTGGACGGGCACTCCAACGGCGCCGAGCAGATCGCCGTCCGGGCCCGTGACGCCGGCTTCGAGGTCGTCTACCAGGGCATCCGGCTCACCCCCGCGCAGATCGTCGCCGCGGCAGTGGCCGAGGACGTGCACGCGGTCGGTCTCTCGATCCTGTCCGGCTCCCACATGGAGCTGGTGCCCGAGGTGCAGAAGGAGATGGCCGCGGCCGGTCTCGACGACGTACCGCTGATCGTCGGCGGCATCATCCCGGACTCGGACGGTCGTCGCATGGAGGCCGCCGGGGTCGCTGCGGTGTTCACGCCCAAGGACTTCGGCATGACGTCGATCATGGACCGGATCGTCGACGAGATCCGCAAGGCCCGCGGCCTCGCCTGACCCCCGCCCCGGCCCGCCGGCCGGCCGCAGTTTCCCAAGAGAACCCCGGTTCCCGTCACCTCACCCCGCGTACGACAGGGGAGAGGTGCAGGATTCCGGGGTTCTCCTGGGAAACCTGGGACCCGGGGGGCGGGCTGAGGCTAGCCATTCCTACGTGGCGAGCGGGGCGGACGGTGTCCTAGGCTCGCGTCGTCAGGCAGCGACGTCGGCCCTGGTCTTGTCCTTCTTGACCTTGACCAGCTTGCGCTTCTTGACGGTGTAGCCCTCGGGCAGCGTGCCTTCCTTGAGCATCCGAAGAGGGCAGCGCTTGCAGGCAGGCTTGTCGCTGCAGCACTTCTTCTTCGGCGACTTGGGCACGACGCACACGGTACCAGCGTGAGGTGAGGCTTGCCTTACGCATGACAATGGAGGCATGGGACACATGGCAGCACCAGCATTCGTCGAGCGGCTCAACGAGCAGATCGGCCACGAGTTCGCGGCGCACCAGCAGTACGTCGCGATCGCGACCTACTACGACGCGCTCACGATGCCCCAGATGGCGGCGCTGTTCTATCAGCAGGCCCGCGAGGAGCGGGACCACGCGATGATGATGGTCCAGTACCTCCTGGACGCCGACCACGTCCCGGTCATCCCGGCCCTGCCCGCACCGCGCATCGACTTCAGCGACGTCGTCGAGCCGGTCGCCGCGGCGCTGGAGCAGGAGAAGCGCGTGACGGCGCAGATCAACGACCTGACCCGTATCGCGCGGGAGAACCACGACTACGCCTCGGACCAGTTCATGCAGTGGTTCATCAAGGAGCAGGTCGAGGAGCTGTCGAAGATGAGCGACCTGCTGGCGGTCGTGACCCGCTCGAAGGCCGACTACGAGCGCATCGAGGACTGGATCGCCCGCGAGGACAAGGCCGCGGGCGACGACCCGACCGCGCCCCCGATCGCCGGCGCGTAGCCAGCCACCCCCACCCCGACCCCGATTTGCGGGCTTCTGCACGCTTCTACGCCGTAGAAACGTGCAGGAGTCCGCAAATCTGGGCGGGGCGGGGCCGCCGGCGGGGCCGGGGCCGGGGGTCAGAACAGGCGGAGGCTGGGGTCGTCGATGCCGCGGAGCTCGTCGTAGTTGACGACGACGCACTCGATGCCTCGGTCGTGCGCGAGCACGCGCGCCTGCGGCTTGATCTCCTGTGCTGCGAAGATGCCACGCACCGGACGCAGCGCAGGATCGCGGTTCATCAGCTCGAGATAGCGGGTCAGCTGCTCGACGCCGTCGATGTCGCCGCGGCGCTTGATCTCGACCGCGACCGAGGCGTTGGCCGCGTCCTTGCACAGCAGGTCAACCGGGCCGATCGCCGTCATGAACTCGCGCCGGACCAGGCTCATGCCCGCGCCCAGGGCCGAGGTGTGCTCGGCCAACAGCTCCTGCAGGTGCTTCTCGACCCCGTCCTTCTGCAGGCCCGGATCGACGCCGAGGTCGAATGCGGAGTCGTGCAGGACCTCCTCGATGCGGATGCGCAGCGTGTCGTCGGTCTTGCCGGCCGTGACGGTCCACTCCGCGACGCCGTCGTCGGAGATCCCCTCGCGGAGCGTGCACGGCGGGCTCATCCAGTTCAGCGGCTTGTAGGAGCCGCCGTCGGAGTGGATGAGCACCGACCCGTCGTTCTTGACCATGATGAGCCGGGTGGCCAGCGGCAGGTGGGCGGCGAGCCGTCCTGCGTAGTCGACCTGGCAGCGGGCGATGACCAGTCTCACTTCACCCTCGTGGCCGTACCGAGCGTGAACACCAGGGTCTCGCCCTTGATCGTGCCCTTGTCGGTGTCACCGTCATCGCCCACGAGCGAGATCGTGTCGCCCTCGACGGACCACTTGCCGGTCCGGAAGTCCTTGATGCCCTGGTAGTCCTGCACGAAGGTGCCGTCCTCGATCAGGTGCAGCACGTAGTCCTCGGAGGGGATCTCCCAGTCGCCGCGCAGGGCAGCGGCGCCGTCGGCCTCGGGGTCGACCGAGGGGGCCTCGGTCGTGATCGCCGGGGTGGGCGTCGACGTCGCGGCGGGCGACGTCACCTCGCCACCGCCTGAGGGGCCGTCACTGGTGCCCTCGGAGTCCGAGCCGCATCCGGCCAGGGCCGTCAGGGCGAGGCCGATCGCGGCTGTGGCCATCGTCACACGTTGTTTCATCGTTCTCCCATATTGGCCAGCTGCAGTGAGCCGTTAGTGTGTCACGACCGTCTTATTACTGAGGAGTAGCCATGCAGGAAATCGTCGATCGCCTCTCGGCCGGTGACGCACCCGCCGACATCGCACGCGCGCTCTTGCTGCCGTACCTCAACCACGCGGCCACGATGTACGAGAGCGGCTACGCCACGGCGCCCGACATCGACGCCGCGATGCGCTTCGGATGTGGCTACCCGATCGGGCCCCTGGCCCTGGTGGACGCCTGGGGCGCCCAGGCCGTCGTGACGGGACTGGACAAGCTGTACGCCGAGACCGGCGACGAGCTCCACCAGCCGGCCGCCGTGCTCGTCGCGAACGCCGAGCAGGGCCGCACGTTCGCGGCCTCCGTCGATGCCGCCGGCGCGGACGCCCCGCAGCTGCGCCACTCGATCGAGCGCGTCGGGGTCGTCGGCACCGGCACCATGGATGGCGTCGGGGATCGTCGAGGTCTTCGCCAAGGCGGGGTACGCCGTGACGTTCGTCGGTCGCGGCGAGGACAAGGTCGCCGGCGTCGTCGCCGCGATCACCAAGAGCCTGGACAAGGCGGTCTCCCGCGGCAAGCTCGACGAGGACGGCAAGACAGCGGTGCTCGCGCGCCTCACCGGCGCAACCGACCGCTCCGCGCTGGCCGACGCGGACATCATCGTCGAGGCCATCGCCGAGGACCTGGACATCAAGCTCGAGCTGTTCGCCGACCTGGACCGCATCGCCAAGCCGGGTGCGATCCTCGCCACGACGACCTCCTCGCTGTCGATCAACGCCTGCGCCGCCGCCACCCAGCGCCCGCAGGACGTCATCGGTATGCACTTCTTCAACCCCGCCGCGGTCATGAAGCTCGTCGAGGTCGTGACGGCCGACGAGACCTCGGTCGAGGTGGACGAGACCGTGCGGGCGCTGTGCCTCGCCACCGGCAAGCACCCGGTGTCGTGCGGCGACCGGGCCGGATTCATCGTCAACGCACTGCTGTTCCCCTACCTCAACGACGCGATCAGGCTGCACGAGGCGCAGGGCACGCCGTTGGACGAGATCGACGAGGCGCTCAAGGCGACGGGGCTGCCGATGGGGCCGTTCCAGCTGCTCGACGTGGTCGGCAACGACGTGTCGCTCGCGATCCAGCGCTCGCTGCTCGACACCTTCGGTCACGCGGGCTGGCGGCCGGCGGCGACGTTGGAGCGCTTGGTGTCCGAGGGCAAGCTCGGTCGCAAGACCGGTGCGGGCTTCCACACGTACTGAGGGTCCGAGGACCGTCCTCGGCGCGCTCCGTAGACTGCAGCCATGCCCCGTCGACGTGTCGCCCGACCGTCGACCCCGCCGCTGCGGGCCGCCCCCGAGCAGCGTGAGCGCAAGGCTGACGGCGAGTGGTACGTGCGCGCGACCCGTGGCTCGTCCATGAAGGACTACCGCTGTCCCGGGTGCTCCCAGCTGATCGGCCGCGGCCTGGGCCACCTGGTGGTCTGGCCGGTCGAGAAGGCGTTGCTGAGCGAGGCTGCGATCGACGAACGACGCCACTGGCACACCGCGTGCTGGGCGCGGCGCCACTGACACCGAGGACGGACGACATGACCGAGAGAATCCGCGGCAACTCCGTGCTGCCGGCACGACGCGAGCCGATCACGCTGGAGACCGCCGACGGCCTGTCCCTGGTCGGCGAGCTCGCGCTCCCGCTGGACCGGGACCCGGTGGCCACGATGATCTGCCTGCACCCGCTGCCGACGCACGGCGGCATGATGGACAGCCACCTGTTCCGCAAGGCTGCATACCGCCTGCCGGCCCTCGCCGACGTCGCAGTGCTGCGCTTCAACACCCGCGGCACGTCCAGCGTCCAGGGCACGAGCGAGGGGACGTTCGACAACGGCGTGGGGGAGCGGTTCGACGTCGCAGCGGCAGTCGAGCACGCGGAGTTCGCCGAGCTGCCCCACATCTGGGTCGTGGGCTGGTCGTTCGGCACGGACCTCGCGCTCATGTACGGCCTCGAGCCGTCGGTCGAGGGAGCCGTGCTGCTCTCGCCACCGTTGCGCTACTCGCGGCCCGAGCACCTGCAGGCGTGGGCCGACTCCGGTCGCCCCGTCACGGCGCTCGTCCCCGAGCACGACGACTACCTCCAGCCGCCCGAGGCGCGGGAGCGGTTCGCCGCGATCCCGCAGGCCGAGGTCATCGGCGTGGACGGCGCGAAGCACCTCTGGGTCGGCGACTCCGAGCGGGTCCTCGACGAGATCGTGCGCAAGCTCGCGCCCGGAGCCTCCGTGCCCCTGCCGAGCACGTGGGACGGTCCGATGGAGCGCGCCGACTCCATGGCGTACGCCGACCGGACGGTCGCTGCGTTCAGCGAGCCGCGCCCCTCACCGCCGGACTGAGGCGCAGCCCGCGCGACGGTGCTAGCTGGCGTCCTTGCGCTGCTGGACGGCAGGCTCGGGCTGGGCGGCCGCGGCTGCATCGACCGGCTCGGTCTCGGCAGCCTCGGCGACCTCGACCTCGTCGGTGTCCACCGCGTCGTCCTCATCCACCGCGTCGGGCTGGGTGACCTCGACCGAGGTGGGGGCGAATGACGAGACGATGTCGCGCAGCTGCCCCATCTGGGCCAGGATGCCCTCGCGCCGGCGCTGCAGGTCCTCGACCTCGGCCCGCAGCGTGCGGGTGTGCCGGTCCGCCTCGGTGGTCGCGGTCACCCGGATCTTCTGCGCCTCGGCGGTCGCACTCGCGATGAGCTGGGCCACCTCGGTGCGAGCGTTCTCCATGACGCGAGCGGCCTCGGCGGTCGCGGCCTCACGAGCCTTGGCCGCCTGCGCCATGGCCTCGCGGGCACGGGCGTCCGCAGCGCTCGCGCGGGTCTCGGCGTCCTGGACCAGCTTGGCGGTCTGGTCGGTGGCCGAGGCGTGGTTCTCGGCGGCCTCGCGGGCGAGACGCTCCTTCTCCACGGCCAGCACGCGGCGGGCCTCGGTCACCTCGCGGTCGGCGGCCGCGCGGGCCTGCTCGACGTCGCGGGTCGCCCCGAGGCGCATGTTCTGCGCCTCCTGCTCGGCGGCGAGCCTGAGCTGGGCCACCTCGCGCTGCGTCTGGGCGAGGAGGTCGTCGGCCTGCGCGGATGCCTCGGCGCGCATCGCCTCGACGTCCTCGAGCAGCTGCTTGCGCTTGTCCTCGAGCTCGACGATGGCCTGACCGCGCATCTGCTCGGCCTCGTGCTCGGCCGCGACCCGCACCAGCGTGGCCTCCTCCTCGGCCTTGGCGACGAGCTCGTCAGCGTCGCGCACGGCGCGGCTGCGGACGACCTCGGCCTCCTGCTCGGCCAGCCCGAGCAGCTGGGCGGCGTGGTTGCCCAGGCCGGTGTAGGTGGGGCGCTCGAACGCCTCGATGCGCGCGGTGAGCGAGTCGACCGCCTCGCGCAAGCTCTCGTTCTCGGCCTGCAGTGCCCTCAGGTCATCCGCTGCACGGTGCAGCTCGGCGGACTGGGTGCGGACCCATGCGTCCACCGCATCGGTGTCATACCCGCCGCGGCGCGCCAGCGGGAACGAGGCGTCGGCCGACCGGTCGGCTGCGTCGAAGATGGACAATCCGGGCTGGTCGGACATGCATGATCCCATTCGTGGCAGGTGTTCGGGTGACGTGCTCCACCTTACCCGCCGAAGAACTGCGGGGGCACGACCGTGAGCGGTCGTGCCCCCGCGTCGGAGCAGGGTCTTAGCGGTCTCTCAGACCCCGCGGAAACGGTTGATGCCCTCGATGTGCAGGGCCCGCTTCTCCTCGTTGCGGACGCCCAGTCCTTCCTCGGGGGAGAGGCACAGCACGCCGACCTTGCCCTGGTGCTTGTTCTGGTGCACGTCGAGCGCGGCCTGGCCGGTCTCCTCGAGGGAGTAGACCTTCGAGACGGTCGGGTGGATGAGGCCCTTCTCGATGAGCCGGTTCGCCTCCCACGCCTCGCGGTAGTTGGCGAAGTGCGAGCTCTTGATGTTCTTGAGGTTCATCCAGAGGTAGCGGTTGTCGTACTGGTGCATGTAGCCCGAGGTCGACGCGCAGGTGATGATCGTGCCGCCCTTGCGAGCGACGTAGACCGAGGCGCCGAACGTCTCGCGGCCCGGGTGCTCGAAGACGATGTCAGGATCCTCGCCGCCGGTGAGCTCGCGGATCTTCTTGCCGAAGCGCTGCCACTCCTTCGGGTCCTGGTTGTGCTCGTCCTTCCAGAACGTGTAGCCCTCGGCCGAGCGGTCGATGACGTGCTCGGCACCCAGCGACCGGACGATGTCGGCCTTCTCGGGGGAGGACACCACGCACACCGGGATGGCTCCGCCGTTGAGTGCCATCTGCGTCGCGTACGAGCCGAGGCCGCCCGAGGCGCCCCAGATGAGGACGACGTCGCCCTGCTTCATGTTGGCGCCGTTCTTGGACACCAGCTGGCGGTACGCCGTGGAGTTGACCAGGCCGGGGCTCGCGGCCTCCTCCCACGACAGGTGGTCGGGCTTGGGCATGAGCTGGTTGGCCTTGACGATCGCGAGGTGCGCGAGGCCGCCGAAGTTCGTCTCGAAGCCCCAGATGCGCTGCTGCGGGTCCATCATCGTGTCGTCGTGGCCGTCGGGGCTCTCCAGCTCGACCGACAGGCAGTGCGCGACGACCTCGTGGCCCGGCTTCCACAGGTTGACGCCGGGTCCGGTGCGCAGGACGACGCCGGCCAGGTCCGAGCCGACCACGTGGTACGGCAGGTCATGGCGCTTGGAGTACTCCGACAGGCGCCCGTAGCGCTCCAGGAAGCCGAACGTCGAGACCGGCTCGAAGATCGACGTCCACACCGTGTTGTAGTTGATCGCGCTGGCCATGACGGCCACCAGAGCCTCGCCCGGAGCGAGCTCGGGGATGGGCACCTCGTCGAGGTGCAGGCTCTTGCGCGGGTCCTTGTCGCGGCTGGCGACGCCCTCGAACATGTCGACGTCGTCCTTGTGGACGGTGACCGCCTTGTAGCTCTCGGGAAGGGCGATGGAAGCGAAGTCCTCGGGGGCGGTGTCGCCGGCGAGGATGGCATCGAGGATCTGCTGCACGGGTGGAACCTCCAGGTTGGTTCCGGCGATGTTACCGAGCCGTAACCTGAGGCGTCACCCGTTCGAGCCTGTGATCCAAGACTCAGTGTCCGACTCGTCGAGGAGTTGACACGACCGGCATCCCAGCGGCGCAGGCCGCTGCCTCCGTCCGCTGAGGGGAGACTCCGGTCCGCTGACGCGCGGGTTGAGAACGGGCGGGAAAGCGATCTGACGCGGAGGACGGCGGACGTTCCGTGCCGGGACTCTCCCGTCGGCGGACGCAACCCGCGCGTCAGCGGACGCAACCCGCGCGTCAGCGGACGGGGGAGGGGATCAGTGGGACGCGCTCGTGGCCGGCTGCACCAGCTCGACCAGGACGCCGCCGGCGTCCTTCGGGTGGACGAAGTTGACCCGGCTGTCCGAGGTGCCGCGCTTGGGCGCGTCGTAGAGCAGGCGGACGCCGCGCTCGCGCAGGATCGCCGACACGGCCTCGATGTCGGCCACGCGATAGGCCAGCTGCTGGATGCCCTGGCCGTTGCGGGCGATGAACTTGGCGATCGTGGACTCCTCGCTCAGCGGCGCGAGCAGCTGGATGCGGGTGTCGGAGTCACCGACCGCGAGCATCGCCTCGCGGACGCCCTGTTCCTCGTTGATCTCCTCGTGGACCGAGTGCAGGCCGAACGTCGTGGCGTAGAACTCGAGTGCGTCATCGAGGTCGGGCACGGCGATGCCGACGTGGTCGATGGTCAGGAGCAGGTGGTCGGGAACCAACGGGGTCGTCATGCCACGAGGGTAGGGCACACCCCCGGGGCGGGGCGGGGTGATCCATGGCACATCCCGGTCGCGGCAGGTTACCAGTGCGTAAAGTGTGATCACCGTCTATTCAGAGACTGCCTTCGAAGGAGCTCTTCCCATGACCCAGTCCGTCATCGTCGCCGGTGCCCGCACCCCGATCGGCCGCCTCCTCGGCGGTCTCAAGACCCTCTCCGGCTCGGATCTCGGAGGACTGGCGATCAAGGGCGCCCTCGAGCGGGCAGGCGTGAGCGGCGACCAGGTCGACTACGTGATCATGGGCCAGGTGCTCCAGGCCGGCGCGGGCCAGGTCCCGGCGCGGCAGGCGGCCCACAAGGGCGGCATCCCGCTCACCGTCCCGGCGATCACGATCAACAAGGTGTGCCTCTCGGGCATCAACGCGATCGCGATGGCCGATCAGCTCATCCGCGCGGGCGAGCACGAGATCATCGTCGCGGGTGGCCAGGAGTCGATGACCCAGGCGCCGCACATGCTGCTGGGCTCGCGTGAGGGCACCAAGTACGGAGACACCAAGCTCGTCGACCACATGGCGGCGGACGGTCTGTGGGACGCGATGACCGATCAGGCGATGGGCGGCCTGACCGAGCAGATCAACGTCGAGAAGCAGAAGTTCTCCCGCGAGGAGCAGGACGCGTTCAGCGCCGCCTCGCACCAGAAGGCGGCCCTCGCGCAGAAGAACGGCGTCTTCGACGACGAGATCGTCCCGGTCGAGATCCCGACCCGCAAGGGCGACCCGATCGTGATCTCGGCCGACGAGGGCGTCCGTGGCGACACGACGACCGAGTCGCTCGGCAAGCTGCGTCCGGCATTCGACAAGAACGGCACGATCACCGCGGGCTCGGCCAGCCAGATCTCGGACGGTGCCGCGGCCGTCGTCGTCATGAGCAAGGCCAAGGCCGAGGAGCTCGGTCTGTCGTGGATCGCCGAGATCGGCGCCGCCGGCGTCGTCGCCGGTCCGGACTCGAGCCTGCAGAGCCAGCCGTCCCGGGCGATCGCCCAGGCGTGCGAGAAGGAGGGCATCGCGCCCACCGATCTGGACCTGGTCGAGATCAACGAGGCCTTTGCCGCCGTCGGCATCGCCTCGACCTCCGAGCTGGGCGTCGACGAGAGCATGGTCAACGTCAACGGCGGCGCAATCGCGCTGGGCCACCCGATCGGCGCCAGCGGCGCGCGGCTCGTGCTGCACCTCGCCCTCGAGCTGGGTCGTCGCGGTGGAGGCATCGGCGCCGCCGGTCTGTGCGGTGGAGGCGGCCAGGGCGACGCGCTGATCATCCGCGTCCCGAAGAAGTAGTCCTTCCGCAGTGACCGGGAGCAGCCGTGCCACGCCCGTGGCCGATCTCGTGCAGCAGGCACGCGACGGCCAGCCCCGGGCGGTGGCGCGGCTGATCTCCTTGGTGGAGGATCGCTCGCCGGCGCTGCGCGAGGTCAGCGCTGCGCTGTCGCCGTGGGTCGGCAGCGCGCACATCGTGGGAGTCACGGGCTCGCCCGGCGTCGGCAAGTCCACCTCGACCTCCGCCCTCGTCGCCGCGCTGCGGGCCCAGGGCAAGCGGGTGGGCGTGCTCGCGGTCGATCCCACGTCCCCGTTCTCCGGCGGCGCGCTCCTGGGCGACCGGGTCCGCATGCAGGACCATGCGCTCGACGAGGGCGTCTACATCCGGTCGATGGCCAGCCGCGGTCACCTCGGCGGGCTCTCCGCGACGGCACCGCAAGCGCTGCGGGTGCTGGACGCCGCGGGGTGCGACGTCGTGCTGGTGGAGACCGTGGGCGTGGGCCAGTCGGAGGTGGAGGTCGCCGGCCTCGCCGACACCACGCTCGTGCTGCTGGCGCCCGGCATGGGAGACGGCATCCAGGCTGCGAAGGCCGGGATCCTCGAGATCGGCGACGTCTTCGTGGTCAACAAGGCCGACCGCGACGGCGCGGCCGCGACCCGTCGCGAGCTGCGGTCGGTGATCTCCATGACGGACCGGGGCGACGGTGCCTGGAAGCCGCCGATCCTGCTGACCACCGCGACGACGGGGGAGGGGGTCGCTGAGGTCGTCGACGAGATCCTCGCGCACCGGGCGCACCTCGAGGAGTCCGGTGAGCTGCGCCGCAGGCGCCTCGCGCGCACGCGCCGCGAGATCGAGGCGCTCGCGCTGACCGAGGTGCGCTCGCGCTTCTCCCTGTCCGGTGATGCGCGTCTCGACACCCTCGCCGAGCAGGTGCTGGCGGGCGACTCCGACCCGTTCGCTGCCGCGGACACCCTCGTCGAGAGTCTCTGAGCGGCGCGCCTGTCGGGATCGCTGGGACGGCCTTGGCACCATGGACCCGTGCTGAAGAAGGTCTTGTTGCTGCTCGTGGTCGGGTTCGTCGTCTATCAGCTGGTGAACTCGCCGGCGAGCGCCGCCGACACCGTGAACGACGCCTACGACTGGATCCGTGACGCCCTGGACCGGCTCGACACCTTCGTCCGTGAGCTCAGCGCGTAGGCAGCCGGTCGGCGATGCGGGGCGCCCGATGGACGGCACCTGACCGTCTGTCGACGACCTTCCTATGATGGAGCCATGACCTTCTCGCGTCCCGGTGCCATCGATCTCTCTGCGCTGAAGCAGCCTGCCAGCCGTCCCTCGCCCGCCGCGGGCGGCGCAGCGGGCGCGGGCGGCGGCTCGTACGTCGTCGACATCGACGAGCGGACCTTCCAGACCGTCGCCCTCGAGGGATCGATGTCGTACGTCGTCGTGCTCGGGCTCTGGTCCTCGCGCGCCCCGCAGGGGGCGGCGTTCAACGACCTGCTCGGCCGGGTCGTGGACTCGTACGCCGGCCAGATCCTGCTCGCTCGCGTCGATGTCGACGCGAGCCCGCAGATCGCGCAGGCGCTCAACGTCCAGGGCGTGCCCTTCGTGGCAGGCCTGGTCAAGGGGCAGCCGGTGCCGCTGTTCCAGGGCGCGGTCGACGAGACCGAGATGCGTCGCTACTTCGACGAGCTCGTCCGCCTCGCCGCGGAGAACGGCCTGACCGGGCGTGCGCAGCCGGTGGGTGGTGCCCCGGCCGAGGGTGAGGCCGAGCAGGAGCCCGAGGACCCGCGGTTCGCCGCCGCCGAGGAGGCGTTCATGGCGAGCGACTTCGACACCGCGGTGGCGGAGTACGAGAAGCTGCGCGTGCAGTATCCGGCCGACGTCGAGGTCGCCGAGCGTCTGGCCCGGGTCAAGTGGCTCTCGCGCACCAAGAACGCCGATCTGCAGGCGGCCCGCAAGGCTGCCGCGGACGATCCGGACGACATCGAGGCACAGATGCTCGTGGCCGACCTGGACGTCAGCGGCGGCAACGTGGAGGACGCGTTCCTGCGCCTGATCGACCTGGTCAAGCGCACGTCCGGCGACGACCGCGAGACCGTCCGCGAGCGGCTGCTCGAGCTGTTCACGGTCGTCGGCATCGCCGATCCGGTCGTCATGACGGCCCGCCGCGCGCTGGCCACTGCCCTCTTCTGAGTCGGCGCCCCGCCGCATTCGCCAGGCGGATCCGGCCGGTCGACCACGACCCGCCGGACATCGCTGCAACCTGACCTGTTTCGGCGATCCCGAGAGGTAGGGTCGGGGCGGCGTACCCGCCTGAGGGCGCGAGGGGGAGTGGCGATGCGGACGAGGTGCGGCTGGGCCCTGTCCGTCCTCGGTGTGCTCCTGGCCCTCCTCGGCGCGGCCGTCATGGTCGTGCTGGGACCCGACAGCCGGTTCTCCACCGGGCCGCACCTCATCGAGACCGATGACGCGGCGGTCGTCACGACGCCCCGCGTGATCAGCTGGGCCGACGTGCAGCTCGACGTGCTCGCCGAGGTCCCGGTCCGCAAGCCGGTCTTCGTGGGCCTGGCCAACTCGGTCGACGTCCGTGACTACGTACGCCGCACCAAGCGGCTCGAGGTCACCGACTTCAAGCGCCCCTGGGACATCACGACGCGGTCGGTGGACGGCAGGCCCAACCTGCCCGGCGCGCCGACGGCCCTCGACTGGTGGATCGACAGCTCGGCCGGCCTGGGTGGTGCCAGCATCAGCACGCAGCTGCCGGACCAGACCGTCTCGCTCGCGATCTTGTCGGTCGGTTCGTCCAATCTGTCCGGGCTCGAGGTCACGGTGGCGTACGGCGTGAAGGGTGGGTTCGCCAAGGGCCTGGCCCTGCTCCTGCTGGGCCTCGGTGTCGCGTGGATCGGCGTCCTCGTGCGCCGCGGCGACGGTGTGGATGACGAGGACGACCCGGAGGAGGACGTCGTCGAGGAGATCGTCTACGTGTACGTCGACGAGGACGGCGTCGAGCACGAGATCTCTGCGGACGAGGCGAGGGCCCTCGAGGTCGTGGCGGAGGTCGAGGAGCCCGCGCCCGAGTCGAAGCCGGACCCGCAGCCGGAGCCGCAGGTCGTGTACGTCTACGTGGACGAGGACGGCGTCGAGCACGAGGTCGGCGAGGACCAGCTGGACGAGTTCGAGGTCGTGGACGAGGGGGAGAGCAGATGAGGCAGCTGCGCGGGGTGTCGGCCCTGGTCTGCGTCCTGTCCCTGGCAGCATGTGCGGTGCCGCACCAGCGCAGCGAGGCCAGGATCGAGAAGACCGCGGCCCGCGAGACCGAGGTCGCCCGGATCTTCGACCGCTACCGCGAGGTGCGCAACACCGCGATCGAGCTGCTGGACGCCAAGCCGCTGTCGACCGTGGAGACCGGTCCGGTGCTCGCGATCGACTCGGGCTCGTTCGAGGTCTCCCAGCGGCTGGCCAGGACCCAGAAGACCGACACGTCCGCAGTCGAGGTCACGCAGGTGCTGACCCCGCGCTTCGGCGCGTACCCGCTCTGGTTCTTCGCGGTGGTGCGCGACCCCGACGCGGGCGTCAGCCGGGTCCAGATCTTCGAGCGTGAGTCCTCGGTCGACCCGTGGCTCCTGAGCGCGTCCCCCGAGATCCTCGACGGCACCACGTTGCCGCAGATCCGGCGGGAGTCCGGCGCCCCCGTCACGGTCAAGCCGAAGGACGGCGTCGGCATGTCGATGTCCGTGCAGGACGCGGCGGCCGCCTACGTGAAGGTGCTGTCCGATCCGAAGGCGCCCGAGGCGAGCAGGATCGTCAGCGACTCGTTCATCGAGCAGATGCGCTCGGCAGCACAGACCAACGGCTCCCTCAAGGGCGTCACGTTCTCCCAGACGTGGGGCGCGGACGACGTGCGATACGCGCTGCGGACCGCGGACGGGGGAGCGTTGGCGTTCGTGACGCTGCTGCGCTCCGACACGTACGACGTGAAGGAGGGCCTGACCATCACGTGGCCCGAGGGGACCCCGCAGCAGGCGTTCCTCGCCTCGGGCATCGCCGGATCGGGCAAGCTCAACTACTACCACCAGGTGCTGCTCTACATCCCCGGCGGAACGGGCAAGCCGCGCGCGCTGGGACAGTACGGCGGGGTGGTCAGCGCGGACGCCGCCGGCACCGCGAGCCCCTGACCGCTACTCCGCGGCCTTGGGCGCCTCGCGGTAGGTGGGCAGGCTGCCGGACTCGACGGCCTCGAGCAGCTCGATCGCGGCGGCGGTCGCTCGCTCGCGGACGGTCGCCGGTTCGCACCACGTGACCGACTTGATCTCCGAGGCCTGCAGCGTCATGCCCTCGGTGATCGAGCCGTCGACCACGCCGAGGTCGAACAAGAAGATGCAGGCGTCGTCCCAGCCCCGCCACGCCGGCAGCCAGTTGACCGTGAGCAGCCCGCGGACCTCGGCCGTGATGCCCAGCTCCTCCTCCAGCTCGCGCACGAGGCCGAGCGCAGGCGGCTCGCCCACCTCGACGACCCCGCCGGGCAGGTCCCACTCGCGCTTGTAGGTCAGCTCGCACAGCAGGACCCGGCCCTGCTCGTCACGCAGCAGGCCTTGGCTGATCACGCGCTTGGTCGGCAGTCCCGCGTTGAGGATCGCGGTGAAGCCTTCCTTGCTGGAGGCTGGCGGGTCGTCGGCCAGCCGCGCCATGAGGACCTCGTCCGCGCGGTCCCCGGGCAGGCGGATGACCCCCTCGCGTCGCATCCCGCTGAGGGACGCCGCCCGGATCTGCGGCGCGTCGTCGAGCGGCAGGCGGACCTCGATCCGGCCGACACCGAGCGTCGTGAACGCGTGCTCGGCCGCGAGCCGCAGCGCGCGGCCCACCACGAACGGCTGCTGGATGCTCGAGTTCCACCGGATCGAGGCGATGCCCCGGCCCTCGGAGCGGAGGGCGACCGTGCCGACGCGCTCGTCGGCCAGGACGATCGCGAAGCCGGTGAACTCGTCGGAGCCTGTGGTGGGCACGAGGGAGAGGTCGTCGTCGCGCAGGGTGACGGTCATGCCTTCAGGTTATCCGGCCGCGCCCGGCCGTGGCGCGTACGCTCGACGGGTGAGCGAGCAACGTGCCGTGGCGGCCGTCGAGGCGTCCGGGATCGACTACGAGATCACCCGCCACGGACCGGTGGCGTCCCTCGCCGAGGCGGCAGCATCGCGCGGGGTCGAGCCGCGCGAGATCGTCAAGACGCTGGTCGTGCGCCGGGCCGACGACGACGTCGTGCTGGTGCTGGTGCCGGGCGACCGGACGTTCTCGTGGCCCAAGCTGCGAGCCGTCCTCGGCACGTCCCGGCTCTCGATGCCGGACGCCGCCGGTGCGCTCGCGGCCACGGGCTACGAGCGGGGCACGATCACCCCGTTCGGCTCGACGACCCCGTGGCCGGTCGTCGTCGACGCGTCGGTGACCGGTCGGATCTCGCTGGGGGCCGGTGCCCACGGCGTCGCGATGACGGTGGATGCCGCGGACGTCGTCCGGGTGCTCGATGCGCAGGTCGCCGACATCTCCGACGACGCGTAGCGCCCGGGGCGTCCGCCGGGCGAAGGGATGGTCAGCGGGTGTGACCTGTGCCACTATGCCCCCGTGGAGATCGAGAATGTCCTGTGGATGCTGCTCGCGCTGGCGGCCGTCGTGGTGCTGCTGACCAGGCTGCGCCTGCATGCCAACGAGGCGCAGGCCGGTCACGCGCAGGTCTCCGACGGGCTGGTCAACGCGCACACGGTCGTCGGCGTGGCGATGCTCGCGGTCGGTGCCTACTACCTGTCCTCGCCCGCGGAGACCTTCGGCGTGCTGGCCGTCGCCGTCTGGTCGCTCGAGGCGCTCATCGGACTGTTGATCCTCGCCCGCTGGCTCCCCGCGAGTGGGCGGCACGCCGCCGCGGCGACCGACGACAGCTGGGCACGGGGCCCGTTCCTCTCGCTGCTCGGCCACGTCGGCATGGTGCTGGGCGTGGCCTTCTTCTCGTACTGCGTGTTCGCCGGCCAGGTCGCCTGAACCCCGGCCCCGGCGGCGGTGCGCGGGCGTCCACGTCGACCGCCGAGGTGGACGCGGGCGCACCGCCCGGGCGCGCCCCTATGCTCGACGGCGAAGGCGTCCGCCGCGGGCGTCGATGAGTGTCAGGAGGACATCGTGGGAGAGTTCGTGCGACTCGAGGTCAGCGACGGGGTGGGGACGATCCGGCTCGACCGGCCCAAGATGAACGCGATCAGCGCCCAGGTGCAGGACGAGCTCTCGGTGGCGGCGAAGGAGGCCGACTCCCGCGACGACGTCGCCGCGGTCGTCGTCCACGGCGGGGAGCGGGTCTTCGCCGCCGGCGCCGACGTCAAGGAGATGGCCACCCTGACGTACACGGAGATGGTCCGTCGGTCCCACCTGCTGCAGGCGTTCACCCGCGACATCGCGGCGATCGGCAAGCCCACGGTCTCGGCCATCACCGGCTTCGCGCTGGGCGGCGGCTGTGAGGTCGCGCTGTCCACGGACGTGCGTTTCGCGGCCGACAACGCCAAGCTCGGCCAGCCCGAGATCCTGCTGGGCATCATCCCCGGCGCGGGCGGCACCCAGCGGCTGTCCCGCCTGATCGGCCCGGCCAAGGCCAAGGAGCTCATCTTCAGCGGACGGTTCGTGGACGCGCAGGAGGCGCTCGCGATCGGCCTGGTCGACCAGGTCCACCCTGCCGACAAGGTCTACGCGAAGGCAGTCGAGTGGGCCGCCCAGTTCGTCGGCGGACCGGCACTCGCGCTGCGTGCGGCCAAGAGCGCCGTCGACCGGGGTCTCGAGGTGGACCTGCAGACCGGGCTCGAGATCGAGCGGGTCGAGTTCGCCGGCCTGTTCGCGACGGACGACCGCCAGGCCGGCATGGATTCCTTCGTCCAGAACGGCCCCGGCAAGGCCACCTTCACCGGCAGCTGACCCCTCACCGACGCTGGGCCTGACGTCTCTGCCGACACGCGGTCGGCGTGTCTGCAGAGACGTCAGGCCCAGCGGGAGTGGGGATCAGCGGCGGTCGTCGTCCGTTGGGGCGACGTGGGTGGGACGGTCGGAGGTCCCGCCCTCGACCTGACCCTCGGCCGCCGCGCGGTCGACGTGCGAGCCGTGCCCGGTGTCGGTGCCGGCGGCGCGCTCGTCCTCACGACCTGCGACGTACGCGCTCCTGGCGTCGGTGCTGCCCGTCGTCCGCTCGTCACCGCGTCCGGCGGTGCGGCTGTGCCCGTCGTCGGCCTTGGCCGTGCCGTCGGGATCGAGGCGATCGGCCTCGGCGAGGCGCTCGTCGACGTGGCTGCGGACCTTGGAAGCCTCGTGCTCACGCTCCTGGGCGGCGCGCTCCTTGGCCTCGGCCTCGACGCGGGCCTGCTCGGCCTCCGCGCGGATCGCCGCGGCGTCGGCCTCCTTGCGCCGGGCCTCGATCTCGACATCGCGCGCCTCGTGACGGATGCTCGAGGCCTGCTCGCGGCGAGCCGCCTTGCGCTTCACCTCGGCTCGCTTGGCCATCATGACGCCCACTGCGATGATCGCGATGATCGCGAGCGCAATGAGGGCCCAGACCCACCAATCGAAGTCCTTCAAAGTGTCCATGGTGTTTCCTCCCTGTCTGGCCGGGCGTACCCGTACGGCGAGCCGGCAAACAAGGACCTCCGCATCTGGGGACCTTGTGGCCGTTGCCTAGATTGGGGGAGTGCCGAAGCTCGATGTGCAAACTGCTGTCCTGATCACCCTCCTCGGCGTCGCGGTGGCCCTCATCGGCCTGGTCTTCCTGATCCTGGCCGAGTGGCAGGTGGGCCTGACGCTCGCAGCGCTCGGCATCGCCGCAGGCGCCCTGGGATATCGCGCGTGCGACTCCTGACGGGCCGGCGTGACGACCGCTGAGATGGCGTCGTCAGGACCGGTCCGCAATGCTGGTGGCGTGTCACCACAGCTCCCTTCCCCTGACCTTTCCGAGCTCGCCACGTTGCACGGTGTGGGCGTGTCCTACGAAGGCTCCGACCGCTCCCAGGTGCACGTCGACGCGCCCGTCGTCGTGGCCGTCCTGAAGATGCTCGGCGTCGACGCGTCGACCCCCGAGGCCGTGACGAGCGCCCTGGCCGAGGCCCGGCGCGCCGCCGACACGACCGACCTGCCGCCGACGGTCGTGGTGGTCGAGGGCAGCGGGCGCGAGCTCCCCGGTCCGGCACGCCTCGTGCTGGAGGACGGGACGACGCGCGAGGTGGGATCGGTCCCGGACGACCTGCCGCTGGGCTATCACCGCATCGTCACGGACACCCAGGACGTGACGCTGCTGGTCGTGCCCGAGCGCATGCCCGACGTGCCACGCACGTGGGGCTGGATGCTGCAGCTGTACGCCCTGCACTCGACGCACTCCTGGGGCATGGGTGACTTCGGCGACCTCGCCGAGATGGCCCGGCGTGCAGGCCGTGAGCAGGGCGCCGGCGTGCTGCTGGTCAACCCGGTGCAGGCCGTGAGCCCGACGCACCCGATCCAGAGATCGCCCTACTCGCCGTCGAGCCGGCGGTTCGCCAACCCGCTCTACCTGCGCCTCGCCGACACCGCGGCGTACGCGGCGGCCGGCGACGACGTGCGCGCACAGGTCGACGCGCTCGCCCCCGAGCTGGGCGAGCTGATCGACCATGACGCCGTCTGGGACGCCAAGCTCGCCGCCCTCGACATCCTGTGGCCGCACCGCCCCGAGGAGGAGCGCCGCAGCACGCACGATGCCGAGCTCGAGGCCTTCGCGACGTTCTCGGCGATCGCCGAGCGGCACGGCGGCGACTGGCGGGACTGGCCCGCCTCGCTCCAGGACCCGACCAGCGAGGCCGTCCGTCAGGTGCAGGTAGACCTGGCCGACCGCATCGCGTTCCACGCCTGGCTCCAGCTGCTGTGCCGCGAGCAGCTCGACGCGGCACGCGACGAGGCCCGTGCGGCCGGCATGCCGGTCGGCATCGTCCACGACCTCCCCGTCGGGGTCAGCGCGGGTGGCCCCGACACCTGGTCGCACCGCGACGACTTCGCGCCGGTCGTCCGGGTGGGATGCCCCGCGGACGCGTTCAACGAGCTCGGCCAGGACTGGGGCCTGCCGCCGTGGAAGCCGCAGGCGCTCGCGGAGTCCGGCTACGCCCCCTTCCGTGACGTGGTCCGCAGCGTGCTGCGGCACGCCGACGGGATCCGTGTGGACCACATAGCGGGACTGTGGCGGCTGTGGTGGATCCCGCCGGGAGAGCCCGCGCACCGCGGCGCGTACGTGCACTACGACCCCGACGCGATGGTGGGCGTCCTGATGCTCGAGGCGCAGCGTGCCGGCGCGATCGTGGTCGGCGAGGACCTCGGGACGGTCGAGGACGTGGTCACCGAGACCATGCACCGCCGGGGCATCCTCAGCTCGGCCGTGCTGTGGTTCGAGCGCGACTGGGACGCCCCCGGGCAGCCGCACGACCGTCCTGCGGACTGGCCGGTCGAGGCGATGGCCAGCATCACGACACACGACCTGCCGACCGCCAGCGGCTGGCTGAACGCCGAGCACGTACGACTGCGGGCGTCGCTCGACCTGCTCGACGGCCCCGAGGACGAGGCCTACGCGAAGGCCGCCGACGACAAGGCCGCGCTGCTGGACCTGCTGCGTGCCGAGCAGGTGCCGTTCGACGAGGACGACACGGCCAGCATCGTCGTCGGCCTGCACGCCGTGATCGCCCGCGCGGCCTCGAGCCTGGTGCTCAGCTCGCCGAGCGACGTGGTGGGGGAGCTGCGACAGCCGAACCTCCCGGGCACGGTCGACGAGTACCCGAACTGGCGGATCCCGCTGCCGGTCGATCTCGATGCGTTCTTTGCCGACGACGGGGTACAAAGAGCCATCGAGCCGCTCCGCACCGCGCGAGCGGCCGTTTCCCTGTCGAAACCTGTTTGAAGGAGTCCTGTGCAGCCCTGGCCCGGAAGTGCATCACCGCTGGGAGCCACGTACGACGGCACCGGCACCAACTTCGCCCTGTTCTCGGAGGTCGCCGACTTCGTGGAGCTGTGCCTGTTCGACGAGAGCGGGACCGAGACGCGGGTCCGCCTCGAGGAGGTCGACGGCTTCGTGCACCACGCGTTCCTGCCGGGCGTCAACCCCGGACAGCGCTACGGCTACCGCGTGCACGGTCCATACGACCCCGAGCAGGGCCTGCGGTGCAACCCCAACAAGCTGCTCATGGACCCCTATGCCAAGGCCGTCACGGGCACGATCGACTGGGATCCGTCCCTGTTCTCGTACGACCTCGACGAGCCCGACCAGCGCAATGACGCCGACTCGGCCGGCCACGTCCCGTACTCGCTGGTCGTCAACCCGTTCTTCGACTGGGCCAACGACCGTCCGCCGCGGACGCCGTACAACGAGAGCGTCATCTACGAGGCGCACGTCAAGGGCCTGACGATGAACCACCCCGACCTGCCGCCGGAGCTCCGCGGCACGTACGCGGGCATCGCGCACCCCTCGATCGTCAACCACCTGAAGGATCTCGGCGTCACGGCGATCGAGCTGCTGCCGGTGCATCAGTTCGTGACCGACCACTACCTGTCGGAGAAGGGCCTCACCAACTACTGGGGCTACAACACGATCGGCTTCTTCGCCCCGCACGACGCGTACGCCGCGCAGCCGGGCGGCCAGGTCGAGGAGTTCAAGGGCATGGTGCGCACGCTGCACGAGGCGGGCATCGAGGTCGTGCTCGACGTGGTCTACAACCACACCGCCGAGGGCAACCACCTCGGTCCGACGCTCTCGATGCGTGGCATCGACAACTGCGCGTACTACCGCACGGTCGAGGACGACCCGGCGTTCTACATGGACTACACGGGCACCGGCAACTCGCTCAACGTCCGCAGCCCCCACACGCTGCAGCTCATCATGGACTCGCTGCGCTACTGGGTCACCGAGATGCACGTGGACGGATTCCGCTTCGACCTCGCGGCCACGCTGGCCCGCGAGTTCTACGACGTCGACAAGCTCGCGACCTTCTTCGAGCTCGTGCAGCAGGACCCGGTGGTCAGCCAGGTCAAGCTCATCGCCGAGCCGTGGGACGTGGGCCCGGGCGGCTACCAGGTCGGCAACTTCCCGCCGCTGTGGACCGAGTGGAACGGGCTGTACCGCGACACCGTCCGCGACTTCTGGCGCGGCGAGCCGTCGACGCTGGGCGAGTTCGCGTCGCGCCTCACCGGCTCGTCCGATCTCTACCAGGACAACGGCCGGCGCCCGTACGCGTCGATCAACTTCGTGACCGCCCACGACGGCTTCACGCTGAACGACCTCGTGTCCTACAACGACAAGCACAACGAGGCGAACGGCGAGGACGGCCGCGACGGCGCGGACGACAACCGCTCGTGGAACTGCGGCGTCGAGGGCGAGACCGACGATCCCCAGATCCTGGACCTTCGCCGGCGCCAGCGCCGCAACCTGATGGCCACGCTGCTGCTGTCGCAGGGCGTCCCGATGATCCTGCACGGCGACGAGATGGGCCGGACCCAGGGCGGCAACAACAACGCCTACTGCCAGGACAACGAGGTCGCGTGGGTCGACTGGGAGCTGGACGAGGGTGAGCGTGAGCTGCTCGACTTCACCACCGCGGTGACGCAGTTCCGCCGTCAGCACCCCGCGTTCCGCCGTCGTCGGTTCTTCCAGGGCAAGCCGATCCGCAAGGCCGACGAGCTGGCCGACATCGCCTGGTTCACGCCGAGCGGCGAGGAGATGAAGGAGCAGAACTGGGACGACGCCTTCGGCAAGTCCATCGTCGTGTTCCTCAACGGCGACTCGATCGCGGACCGCGACGAGCGGGGCATGCGGGTCACCGACGACTCCTTCCTCATGGCGTTCAACGCGCATCACGAGGACATCGAGCTCGTGCTGCCCGACGGGGAGTACGGCGACAGCTGGAGCGTCGTCATCGACACCGCGACCGGAGCGGTCGACGAGGTCGGGTCGAAGATCCACGCGGCGGGCGACACCATGAACCTCGCTGCGCGGTCGCTGGTCGTGCTGCAGCGCGCCTCATGACCTCGCGATCGACGCCGTCGTCGACCTATCGCCTGCAGCTGCGCCCCGAGTTCGGCTTCCGTGACGCCGAACGGGTCGTGGGCTACCTCGAGGCGCTGGGGGTGGGTGCGGTCTATCTCTCCCCGGTGCTCGACGCGACGCCGGGCTCGACCCACGGCTATGACGTCACCGACCCCACCAAGGCGCGGCCCGAGCTCGGCGGCGAGGAGGGCCGGCTCGCGCTGGCCGGTGCCGCCCGCGCCGGCGGCATGGGCCTGGTCGTGGACATCGTGCCCAACCACATGTCGGTCGAGGTGCCCTTGGCCAATCCGTGGTGGTGGTCGGTGCTCCTGGACGGCGCCGAGTCGCCGTTCGCGCACCACTTCGACATCGACTGGTCACGCGAGCGGATCCTCGTCCCGGTCCTCGGCTCGGCCGAGGACGTCGCGGCCCTCGCGGTCGAGGGCGACGAGCTCGTCTACTACGACCACCGGTTCCCGATCAGCGGGTCGACGGAGGGGACGCCGCAGGAGGTCCACGACCGCCAGCACTACGAGCTGGTCGACTGGCACCGCGGCAACACCGAGCTCAGCTATCGACGGTTCTTCGACGTCACGACCTTGGCCGCGGTGACGGTCGAGCGTCCTGACGTCTTCGACGACGTGCACCGCGAGGTGCTGCGCTGGGTCGCCGACGGTGACGTGACGGGCCTGCGGGTCGACCACCCCGACGGCCTCGCCGATCCCACGGCGTACGTCCAGCGGCTCCGCGAGGCGGCTCCCGACGCGTGGATCGTGATCGAGAAGATCCTGCACCCGGGCGAACGGCTGCCCGGGTCGTGGCCGGTCGACGGCACGACCGGGTACGACGCACTGGGCGAGGTGTCCGGTGTGCTGCTCGACCCCGCAGGGGAGACCGTCCTCACGCAGCTGGCCGAGCGCCTCGGCGTGCCGACCGACTACGCAGCGGTCGAGGAGCAGGCGCGACGACTCATCACCGACTCGATCCTCGTCGCGGAGGTGCGCCGCATCGCCGGGCTCCTGCGGGACGTCGAGGTCGACGCTGCCCGCGAGGCTGTCGCGGAGACCATGATCGCGTTCGGCGTCTATCGTTCCTACCTGCCCGAGGTGGGCGACGAGTGGTCCCGGGCGATCGACCGGGCGACCGCGCGACGTCCCGATCTGTCCGGCGCCCTGGCGGCCCTCGACGAGCAGGTCCGAGGCAATCCGGACGGCGAGCTCGCGACACGCATCCAGCAGACGTCCGGCATGGTCGTGGCCAAGGGCACCGAGGACACCACGTTCTACCGGTTCACCCGGTTCGCGGCGCTCAACGAGGTCGGGGGATCGCCGGACCGCTGGGGGATCGACGTCGAGGACTTCCATCGGCTCGCCGCCGCCCGCGACGCGGACGCCCCGGCGACGATGACGACCCTGACGACGCACGACACCAAGCGCTCGGAGGACACCCGCGCGCGCATGGCCGTGCTCGCCGAGGTGGCCGACGAGTTCGCCGAGCTGGTCACCGGCTGGCACGATCGGTGCGGGATCGACGAGCCCTCGCTCGACCTGCTCGCGTGGCAGACGCTCGTCGGGGCCTGGCCCATCAGCGACGAGCGGTTGTCGGACTATCTCCTCAAGGCCGCGAAGGAGTCCAAGCTCCGCACGACCTGGACCGAGCCCGATGAGGACTTCGAGCAGGCCGTCGCGGCCTGGCCGGCCCGGGTCAGGGCAGAGCTGGGCGACGAGGTGCAGGCCTTCGTCGATCGGATCACGCCGGCGGGCTGGTCCAACTCGTTGTCCGCCAAGCTGCTCCAGCTCGCCGGACCGGGGGTCCCCGACGTCTACCAGGGCACCGAGCTGTGGGACTTCTCGCTCGTGGATCCCGACAACCGGCGCGCGGTCGACTACGACCTGCGCCGCGAGCTGCTCGACCGGTTCGGCGAGGGCCTCGTGCCGGACCTCGACCTGTCGGGTGCCGCGAAGATGCTCTTGGTGCACCGCGTGCTGACGCTGCGCCGCGACCGGCCCGAGCTGTTTGCGGGCTACACGCCCCTCCGGGCGAGCGGACCCGCGGCCGAGCACGCGATCGCGTTCGCGCGAAGTGCTGACCTGGTCGCCGTCGCGACGAGGCTCCCGATCGGCCTGGAGCGTCGCGGCGGATGGGACACGACCTCGCTGTCCCTTCCCGAGGGACGCTGGACCGATGTCATCACGGGCACGGAGGTCGACGGCGGTGAGGTCGCGGTCGCGGACGTCCTGGCCCGCTATCCGGCGGCGCTGCTGGTGAAGGGAGACGCCTCGTGACGGTGAGGGTGTGGGGCCCGGAGCTCGAACGGGTGCGGGCGAGGGTCGCGGACAGCGACCACGAGATGCACCGCGACCACGCCTCCGGGTGGTGGTCCGTCGACGTCGACGTGCCGCACGGCACGGACTACGCCTTCGTGCTGGGCGACGACGAGACGCCCCTGCCCGACCCGCGCTCGACGTGGCAGCCGCAGGGGGTCCACGCGCCCTCGCGGGCGTACGACCACTCCCGCTTCGCGTGGACCGACCAGGCGTGGGAGGGCCGCGCGCTCGAGCGGTCAGTCATCTACGAGCTGCACATCGGCACGTTCACGCCCGGCCGCACGTTCGACAGCGCGATCGAGCGGCTCGACCACCTCGTCGACCTCGGCATCGACCTGGTCGAGGTGCTGCCGGTCAACTCGTTCGACGGTCCCCACGGCTGGGGCTACGACGGGGTGCTGTGGGGGGCGGTCCAGGAGTCCTACGGCGGACCCGACGGCTTCAAGCGCTTCGTCGACGCGTGCCACGCGCGCGGGCTGGGCGTGCTGCTCGACGTGGTCTACAACCACCTCGGCCCGTCGGGTGCCTACCTGGATCGCTTCGGCCCCTACTTCGCGGGCCAGAACGACTGGGGCCCGGGGCTCAACCTCGACGGTCCGCAGTCCGACGAGGTGCGCCGCTACGTGCTCGACAACGCGATGGCGTGGTTCGAGCACTTCCACGTCGACGGCCTGCGCCTCGACGCGGTGCACGCGCTCGCCGACACCCGGGCGCTGCCGATCCTCGAGGAGCTGTCGGCCGAGACCGCGCAGATGTCCGCGCGTCTGGGGCGGCCGCTCACGCTGATCGCGGAGTCCGACCTCAACGACCCCCGCACGGTCACGCCGCGCGCCGAGCACGGTCTCGGCATGGACGCGCAGTGGTCCGACGACCTGCACCACGCGCTGCACGTGCGGGTGACGGGGGAGACCGACGGCTACTACGCCGACTTCGCGGCCCCCGGCGCGCTGGCCAAGACGCTGCGGGGTGCGTTCTTCCACGACGGCACCTGGTCGTCGTTCCGCGAGCGCACCCACGGGCGTCCGGTCGACACCGCAGCCGTGCCCGGGACGGCGTTCCTCGCGTACCTGCAGAACCACGACCAGATCGGCAACCGGGCGGCGGGCGACCGCATCTCCGCGACGATCTCGCCGGGCCTGCAGGCCTGCGCGGCCGCGATCGTCCTGCTCGGCCCCTACACGCCGATGCTGTTCATGGGGGAGGAGTGGGCCGCCTCGACCCCCTGGCAGTTCTTCGCCTCCTTCCCCGATCCCGATCTCGCCGAGGCCGTCCGCACCGGACGCCGCCGCGAGTTCGGCCGGCACGGGTGGGGCGAGTCCGAGGTGCCCGATCCGATGGACCCCGCAACGGTCGAGCGGTCGACGCTGGACTGGTCGGAGCCCACGTCCGCGGGACACCGCGAGGTGCTGGAGACCTACCGCTCGCTCATCGCGCTGCGGCGCGAGCACCCCGAGCTCGCAGATCCGTCGTTGGACGGCTTCCGGGTCGAGGTCGCCGACGACGACTCGTGGCTCGTGATGCACCGGGGACCGTGGCAGGTGCGCGTCGACTTCGCCGCCGAGACCTACGAGGTCTCCGCCTCCACCCGTCCCGCGAGTGGCGCAAGCTGAAGGTTCTGGGACGGCGTGTCGTCCACTTGTGCGCCAGTCGCGGTTCGGCTTGCGCCACTCGGTACGTCCTCATGACGGGACCACCGCGAGCCAGGGCACGCGCCAGCCTGCGAGGGCGACGTCCCCGCGCTCGAACGCGGACCGGGTCACCGTGACCGCCCCGCCGGCCGCGGGCTCGTAGACCCTCAACGCGTCGGTGGAGGCCGCCGTCACGAGCACGACGTGCCGCGGCGACCAGGCGTTGCCGACGTAGAGCGGGACGGGGTGGCCGGCCCGGACGGCGTCCACGATGCGGTCGTACGCGGCACCGGGTCGGCCCGGGTCGACGAGGTCCACGCGGTGTGGGTGTGCGGTGGCCAGGGTCAGCTGCCGAGCCAGTCCCCAGGGTGAGGTGCCGAGAGCGCTGATCCAGGGCGACTGGAGCCTCCCGGCGCGGTCCCGCCAGCGGCCGGTCTGCCGGTGCATCGCGAGGGCCTCGGCGTGGAACAGCTCAGCGGGGGACAGCTGCGACGTCCTGCCGGTGGCGGGGTGGCGGCCGGTCGCGACGAACGTCGCGTAGGCCGGGTCGGCGAGCATCTCGGCCATCACGAGGACCGCCGAGCCGCAGGTGGTCGGGTCGGGCTGCGTGTACGTCCCGGAGGCGGCCTCGAAGGGCGTCCGGGGGGCCGGCGTTCGTGTGGCCGCCGGGGGAGCGATGCTGCGGTCCTGCAGACGGGCCAGGACGGTGCGCAGGGCCAGCACGCCTCGGGTCGCTCGATCGATGCCCATGCCTGCACTCTAGGGAGTGAACAGTGACACGGTGTCGACGTGGCGAGGGACGGAGCTGTCGTCGCCGCGCACGTCGTCACCTCACCCCGTACGGTGGGGACCGAAAGATTGAGCCGTCATCCATCTCGGAGGTCCCCACATGTCGTTCCGCCTGTCCCACGCCCCGCTTCGCGCCACCGCCGGGGCGTTCATCCTCAACTCAGGCCTCACGAAGTGGGCCGCCGACGAGGACACCGCTGCTGGGCTGCACGGATTCGCTGCCGGCACCTACCCCGTCGTCAACAAGGTCCAGCCGCCCGCGTTCGTCAAGGCGCTGGCCGTCGGCGAGATGGCGCTGGGCGCCGCCCTGCTCACCCCGGTCGTCTCGTCCCGCAAGGTCGGCTTGGCGCTGACCGCGTTCTCGGGCGGCCTGCTCGGCCTGTACGCCAAGACGCCCGGCATGCGCGACGGCATCCGCCCCACGCAGGACGGCACCGGCCTGGCCAAGGACGTCTGGCTGCTCGGCATCGGCTCGAGCCTGCTCCTTGACGGCACCGGCGAGAGCCGCAAGGTCCGCAAGGCGCAGAAGAAGGTGACCAAGGCCGAGAAGAAGGCCACCAAGGCCGAGAAGAAGGCCACCAAGGCCCTCGCCGGCTGACTCCTTCGCCGTCGGACCCGCGACGCTGCGAGACTGGACGCATGGCCACCCACCCCACGTCCGACGTCCAGGTGCTTGCCGGTCGCCCCTTCCCTCTGGGTGCGCACCCGGAGGCCGGGGGCGTCCGGTTCGCGGTCGCGAGCACCGTCGCCGAGCGCGTCGAGGTGTGCCTGGTCGATGACGACCTCCGCGAGCGACGGATCGAGCTGACCGAGCGCACGTTCGGCGTCTGGCACGGCCTGGTGCCGGGGGTGACACCCGGGCAGAAGTACGGCTTCCGCATCCACGGGCCGTACGACCCGGAGGCGGGGCTGCGCTGCAACCCCGCCAAGCTCCTGGTCGACCCCTACGCGCGCCGGATCAGCGGCACGGTGACCGACATGGAGGCCGCCTACGGCTACGCGGACGAGCCGGACGGGCCCGAGCCGAGTGCGGTGGACTCCCTCGGCAGCGTCCCGCTCAGCGTCGTGACCAGCCCCGGCGGCCCCGACACGGGCGTCAAGCCCGAGGTGCCGTTCGAGGAGACGGTCATCTACGAGCTGCACGTGAAGGGGTTCACCCAGCAGCACCCCGACCTCCCCGAGCACCTGCGCGGCACGTATCTCGGCCTGGCCCATCCCGCGGTCATCGACCACCTGATCCGGCTGGGTGTCACGAGCGTCGAGCTGCTGCCGGTGCACGCATTCGCCGACGAGCCCTCGCTCGTGCGCGCGGGCCGCCACAACTACTGGGGCTACTCTCCGCTCGGCTACTTCGCACCCCACGCGGGCTACGCGAGCGAGCCCGGCCGGGAGGTCGAAGAGTTCCGCACGATGGTCGCGGCGATGCACGCGGCCGGCATCGAGGTCATCGTCGACGTGGTCTACAACCACACCTGCGAGGGTGGTCCCGACGGGCCGACGCTGAGCTTTCGCGGCTACGAGGCGACGGCCTACTACCTGCACGACGAGCAGGGCAACATGGCCGACATCACCGGCTGCGGCAACACGCTCGAGGCCGGCTCCCCGACGGTGGTCCGGCTCATCACCGACTCGTTGCGCTACTGGACGACCGAGCTCGGCGTGGACGGCTTCCGGTTCGACCTGGCGAGCACGCTCGGCAGGCCCGGAGGGGGACCGTTCGACGCCAGCTCCGCGATGCTCACGGCGATCGCGCAGGATCCCGACCTCGCACGCTGCAAGCTCATCGCCGAGCCGTGGGACGCGACGGGCGAGGGCTACAAGGTCGGCTACTTCGGCGCGCAGTGGGCCGAGTGGAACGGCATCTACCGCGACACGGTGCGGGACTTCTGGCGCGGCGCGTCCGGGGTCGACGACCTCGCGTTCCGGCTGTCGGGATCGTCCGACCTGTACGACCACACGCTGCGGCGGCCGTGGCAGTCGATCAACTTCGTCGACGCGCACGACGGGTTCACCCTGCGTGACCTCGTGTCGTACGACGCCAAGCACAACGAGGCCAATGGCGAGGACAACCGCGACGGCACGAACGACAACCGGTCCTGGAACCACGGCGTCGAGGGCGAGACCGACGACCCCGCGATCGTGTCGCTGCGCCGGCGGCAGGCCCGCAACATGTTCGCGACGCTGATGCTCTCGACCGGCACACCGATGTTCGTGGCCGGTGACGAACGCTGGCGCACCCAGGGCGGGAACAACAACGCGTACTGCCTCGACGACCCCACCTCGTGGGTCGACTGGACGCCCTCCGAGGGGTCCGAGGAGATGCTGGCCTTCGCCCGGCGGGTGATCCACCTGAGGGCCGGCAGCCCGGCGCTGCGCCAGCCCGAGTTCTTCGACGGACGGACCACCCCCTCGGGGCGGCCCGACCTGATCTGGCTGCGACCGGACGGCCAGGAGCTCGCCGACGAGGACTGGCAGGATCCCGAGCGACGCACGCTCGGGATGTGGATCGACGGCTCGAACAGCCAGTCGCGCACGCGCGAGGGCGAGCTGCTGACCGATCACTCCTGGCTGCTGCTGATGCACGCGGGAGCCGAGCCGCTCCAGGTCACCCTTCCCGACCGCGAGTTCGGCGAGACGTTCGAGCCGGTGCTCGACACGCGGTCGCCCGACGGCGCGCCCACCGACGAGGAGCCGCTCGCGGCCGGCAGCAGCCTGACCATGGTCGGGCGCTCGCTGCTGCTGCTCAAGGCGCCGCGGGCGATCTGAGCGCCGCGACGTGATCGACGCCTCGGGTTCGAGGCGTTTCGTGCCGCACGGATCCGGGCACAGAAGCCCCATGCCCAACAGCCCCCGGCTCATCGCGACGTCCGAGCCACGCCACGCCGAGGCGGTCGCCCTCGTCCTGCACGGGGGCGCGAGCCGCCGGGACAACCCGATGGTCAGCCCGACCCAGCTGTCGGTGCTGCGGATGGTCCCGATCGCGAAGCGCCTCGCGGGCGCCGACGGCCGGCTCGCGGTCTACCGGCTGCTCAACTCGACCCGCGGCTGGGACACCCGGCACACCCCTGTCGACGACGTCCACTGGGCGGTCGACCAGCTGCGCGAGGGCTTCGGCTCGGACCTGCCGGTGGGCCTCGTGGGGCACTCGCTCGGCGGACGGGCTGCGATCCTCGCGGCCGACCGTCCCGAGGTCCACAGCGTCGTGGCCCTCAACCCCTGGGTCTACCCCGCCGACGGCGGGATCGACCTGACCGGGCGGCGGGTGCTGATTGCCCACGGCACGGACGACCGCATCGCCTCCCCGGCCAACGCGGCTGCGGCGGCGCGTCTGCTCGACCGTACGGCCGACGTGTCGTACGTGCGGGTGAGCGGCGGCAAGCACGCGATGTTGAGGCGTCACGCCGACTTCGACCGGCTCGCGGCGACCTTCACGGCCGACGCGCTGCTGTCCGGCCGTACGCCCCGAGGTGTCGTCGCCCGGGCGTTCCAGGGCGAGTCGCCGATCGACATCTGACCGGGGCCCGCGCCGTGCGTAGGGCGTGCGAGGGTGGGTACGGGGCTCGGGAACTTGAAGTCCACGGAAGGGACCGCATGACTGGCCGACTCGGCATCGACGACGTCCAACCGATCGTCGGGGATGGCAAGGACCCCGCCAAGGCAGTCGTCGGTGAGCACGTCCCGGTGACCGCAACCGTCTGGCGCGAGGGGCATGACGCCGTGGCCGCCACGGTCGTGTGGACCGGGCCCGACGGCACCGAGCGGACGACCCGCATGGTCGAGGTCGGCACGGGCCTCGACCACTTCGCGGCGACGATCGTGCCCGACGCGGTCGGCACGTGGACGTTCCGCGTCGACGCATGGGGCGATCCGTGGGCCACCTGGACGCACGCGGCGTCCGTGAAGGTCGAGGCCGGTCAGTCCGCCGACGAGCTGGCCAACGACCTGGAGATCGGCGCCCGCCTGCTCGACCAGCAGGCCGGGGCCGTCCGGGGAAGCACCCTGTTGAAGGACGCGGCCGCTGCGCTCCGCTCGACCCGGCTCGACGTGGCCGACCGGGTCGCGCTCGCGCTCGGCGACGACGTGCAGCGGGCGATGCACGACAACCCGGTCCGTGAGCTCGTGACGCAGGGCGACACCCACACGATCTGGGTCGACCGCGTCCGGGCGGCGTTCGGCTCCTGGTACGAGCTGTTCCCGCGCTCGACCGGCGGCGTGGACAAGGCCGGCCGGCCGCGGCACGGGACCCTGCGCACCACGGCGAAGGCGCTCGACCGGGTCGCTCGTATGGGCTTCGACGTCGTCTACTTCCCCCCGATCCACCCGATCGGGCGGGTCAACCGCAAGGGCAAGGACAACACGCTCACCCCGACCCCGGACGATGTCGGGTCGCCGTGGGCGATCGGTGCCGCCGAGGGCGGTCACGACGCGATCCACCCCGAGCTCGGCAGCTTCAAGGACTTCGACGCGCTGATGAAGCGCGCCTCGGCGCTCGGGCTGGAGGTTGCCCTCGACCTCGCGCTGCAGGCGGCGCCGGACCACCCGTGGGCCGCCCAGCACCCCGAGTTCTTCACGGTGCTGCCCGACGGCACGATCGCGTTCGCGGAGAACCCGCCCAAGAAGTACCAGGACATCTATCCGCTCAACTTCGACAACGACCCCGAGGGCGCGTACGCCGAGATGCTGCGCGTGACGATGGTCTGGGTCGAGCGCGGCGTCCGCATCTTCCGGGTCGACAACCCGCACACCAAGCCGACGAGCTTCTGGGCCTGGCTGATCTCCACGGTCAAGAAGTCCCACCCCGACGTCCTGTTCCTCGCCGAGGCCTTCACCCGCCCGGCTCGTCTCTACGGGCTGGGGCGTGCGGGCTTCACGCAGAGCTACACGTACTTCACGTGGCGCAACGACAAGCACGAGATCGTCGAGTTCGCCAACGAGATCCGCGACCACTGGGACGAGTCCCGGCCCAACCTGTTCGTCAACACCCCCGACATCCTGCCCGTGCACCTGCAGGTGGGCGGCCCGGCGATGTTCGCGATCCGGGCGGCCCTCGCGGCGACGCTGTCGCCGACCTGGGGGGTCTACTCGGGCTTCGAGCTGTACGAGCACGAGCCGCAGAAGCCCGGTAGCGAGGAGTACCTGCACAGCGAGAAGTTCGAGCTGCGTCCCCGCGACTTCGATGCGGCGCTGGCCGAGGGGCGCTCGCTCGAGCCGTGGATCACCCGGCTCAACGAGATCCGCCGCGCCCACCCGGCGCTCCAGCAGATGCGGACCCTGCACGTCCACGACGTCGACAACGAGGCCCTCGTCGCGTACTCCAAGACCGATCCCGCGACGGGCGACACCGTCGTCGTCGTGGTGACCCTCGACCCGCACGGCCCCCAGCAAGGCACTGTCCACCTCGACCTCCCGACCCTCGGCCTGGAGTGGGACGACCGCTTGGTCGCCCACGACGAGGTCACGGGCGAGACGTACGACTGGGGCGTGGACAACTACGTGCGACTCGATCCCGTACGTGCCGTCGCGCACGTCATCAGCATTCAACCCAGAAAGGCCTGACGTGGAAGACGACGTCAAGACGACCCCCGCCCCCGATGCCGCCCTGAGCGGCCTCGAGGACACCCCTCACACCGGTGAGGACGTCGCCGAGGACGGCACTCTCGTCGAGCCGCAGGCGGCCGACTTCGAGCACGCCGAGCAGGCGACGAGCGACCCCGACTGGTTCAAGCGCGCCGTGTTCTACGAGGTCCTGGTGCGCGCGTTCGCCGACTCCAACGGCGACGGCACCGGCGATCTGCGCGGCCTCGCGGGCAAGCTCGACTACCTGCAGTGGCTCGGCGTGGACTGCCTGTGGCTCCCGCCGTTCTACGCCTCGCCCCTGCGCGACGGCGGCTACGACATCAGCGACTTCCGGGCGGTGCTGCCCGAGTTCGGCACGGTCGACGACTTCGTGTACCTCCTGGAGGAGGCTCACAAGCGCGACATCCGCGTCATCACCGACCTGGTGCTCAACCACACCTCGGACGCCCACCCGTGGTTCCAGCAGTCGCGCAACGACCCCGAGGGGCCCTACGGCGACTTCTACGTCTGGAGCGACGACGACTCGCAGTATCCCGACGCCCGGGTCATCTTCGTCGACACCGAGTCGTCCAACTGGACGTACGACCCCGTGCGCGGGCAGTTCTACTGGCACCGTTTCTTCAGCCACCAGCCCGACCTCAACTTCGAGAACGAGGCCGTCCAGGAGGCGATGCTGGACGTCCTGCGGTTCTGGCTCGACCTCGGCATCGACGGCTTCCGGCTCGACGCCGTGCCCTACCTGTTCGAGGAGGAGGGCACCAACTGCGAGAACCTCCCGCGGACCCACGAGTACCTGCGCCGCACCCGCGAGACGATCGACCGGGAGTACCCCGGCCGCATCCTGCTGGCCGAGGCCAACCAGTGGCCGGCCGACGTCGTGGAGTACTTCGGCAACCCCGAGGTCGGCGGCGACGAGTGCCACATGGCGTTCCACTTCCCGCTCATGCCGCGCATCTTCATGGCTGTGCGCCGGGAGTCTCGCTTCCCGATCTCGGAGATCTTGGCGCAGACGCCGGAGATCCCGACCGGCACGCAGTGGGGCATCTTCCTGCGCAACCACGACGAGCTGACGCTCGAGATGGTGACGGACGAGGAGCGCGACTACATGTACTCCGAGTACGCGACCGATCCGCGGATGAAGGCCAACATCGGCATCCGCCGGCGGCTGGCGCCGTTGCTCGACAACGACCGCAACCAGCTCGAGCTGTTCACCGCGATGCTGCTGAGCCTGCCCGGCTCGCCGGTGCTCTACTACGGCGACGAGATCGGGATGGGCGACAACATCTGGCTCGGCGACCGCGACGCCGTGCGGACCCCGATGCAGTGGTCGCCTGACCGCAACGCGGGCTTCTCGCGCTCGGACCCGGGCCGGATCTACCTGCCGCCGATCATGGACCCCACGTACGGCTACGAGGCCATCAACGTCGAGGCCCAGCAGACCAACGCCGCATCGCTGCTGAACTGGACGCGCCGCATGATCGCGGTCCGCAAGCAGCACCGGGCGTTCGGCGAGGGGGAGTTCGTCGACCTCGGCGGCTCCAACCCGAGCGTGCTGGCCTACAAGCGGGTGTGGACCCGGCCGGACGGCGAGCAGGACGTCGTCCTGTGCGTCAACAACCTCTCGCGCTTCCCGCAGCCGGTCGAGCTCGAGCTCGGCGACCACGAGGGCGCGATCCCGGTCGAGCTGACCGGCAGCGTGCGGTTCCCGCGCATCGGTGAGCTGCCGTACCTGCTCACCCTGCCGGGGCACGGCTTCTACTGGTTCCAGCTGTCCGAGCTGGGCGACGAGGGCGAACGAAGGAGCATGACATGAGCGGACCGTTGGACAGCCCCGGCGTGCGCGAGCACGGGGAGCTGGTCGCCCAGCTGACGGACGAGGTGGCCGCGTGGCTGCCCAGCCAGCGGTGGTTCGCCGGCAAGGACCGGCCGATCTCGGCGGTGCGTCCACTGTCGTGGAGCACGCTGCTCGACGGCGATCCGCTGCTGCTGCACGTCGTGGTCGAGGTCGAGCAGGGTGACCGGCGCGAGGCCTATCAGCTGCTCATCGGCAGCCGACAGGCCGAGCTGCCCGACGTCCCGCACTCCGCGTCCATCGGGCTCGAGAGCGGGCTGACCTGTTACGAGGCCAGCGGTGACGCCGACCTGACGTCCTGCCTGCTCGACTTCATGTCCGAGGGCAAGGTCGTCGACGGTCTGACCTTCGAGCACGAGCCGGACGCCGAGCTCGCGACCGGGCTGCGCGCCCACCCGATCACGTCCGAGCAGAGCAACACCTCGCTCGTGTACGGCAATCAGTACATCCTCAAGCTGTTCCGCAAGCTCACGCCCGGCGTCAACAAGGACCTGATGCTGCACCGGGCGCTGCGCGAGGTCGGCTGCCGGCACATCGCCGAGCCGCTCGGCTCCATCAGCGGTGAGCTCGACGGCGGGCCGACGACGATCGGCATGCTCCAGCGCTTCATGCCCGATGCGGTCGACGGCTGGGTCATGGCGACGACCAGCGTGCGCGACTACATGGCCGAGGGCCTGCCGCCCGAGGAGCTCGGCGGGGACTTCGCCGGCGAGGCCGCCCGGCTCGGCGCCGCGATCGCGACGGTCCATGCGGACCTGGCCCGGGCGCTCGGTGTCGAGGACGGCGACCAGGACGACCTTGACCGCACCGTGCAGGCGATGCTCGCCCGGCTCGACCGGGTCGCGGCCTCCGTACCCGAGCTCGTGCCGTACGTGCCACGGCTGCGCACCGCGTTCGAGAAGGTCGCCCAGATCTCCGGTGCGGTGCCGGTGCAGTACGTCCACGGCGACCTGCACCTCGGACAGGTGCTGCGCACGCTCAACGGCTGGCTGGTGCTCGACTTCGAGGGCGAGCCCGCCGCGAGCTTCGCCGAGCGCGCCGCGCTCCGCTCGACGCTTCGCGACGTGGCCGGGATGCTGCGCTCGTTCGACTACGCCGCCCAGCAGCTGCTGGTCGGTCAACCGGAGGACCCCAACGACACCGAGCGGGCGATGGCCTGGTCGACCCGCAACCGCGACGCGTTCTGCGACGGCTATGCGCGGGTCGCGGGTCGCGATCCACGTGACCAGTCCGATCTGCTGCGGGCGCTCGAGCTGGACAAGGCCGTCTACGAGGTCGGCTACGAGCACGCCAACCGTCCCGACTGGCTGACGGTGCCGCTGTCGTCCATCGCCCGCCTGATGACCGATGAGGGGACCTCATGACCAATTCCTCGGACGCCGTGACCAACGTCTGGCCGCCTGCGGTCGGCGAGCTGGACCTCCACCTGATCCGCGAGGGTCGCCACGAGCGCCTCTGGGAGGTGCTCGGTGCGCACGTGCGGTCGTACGAGGGCGCCGACGGTCCCGTGACGGGGACGACGTTCGCGGTCTGGGCACCCAACGCTCGCGCGGTCGAGGTCGTGGGCGACTTCAACTACTGGGACGGCATGGGCCACGCGATGCGTTCGCTAGGCGACTCCGGCGTGTGGGACCTGTTCGTGCCCGGCGTCGGGCACGGATCGGCGTACAAGTACCGCATCCTCGGCCCCGACGAGCAGTGGCACGAGAAGGCCGACCCGCTGGCGTTCGGCACCGAGGTGCCGCCCGCGACCGCGTCGATCGTGACCCAGTCCCGCCACGAGTGGCGGGACTCCGCCTGGATCGCGGAGCGGGACGCCACCCGATGGCTGGACGCCCCGATCAGCATCTACGAGATGCACCTGGGCTCGTGGCGACCCGGCCTGGACTACCGCGAGCTCGCGGACGAGCTGGCCGACTACCTCACCGAGACCGGCTTCACGCACGTCGAGCTGATGCCGGTCACCGAGCACCCCTACGGCGGCTCGTGGGGCTACCAGGTCACGTCCTACTTCGCGCCGACCTCGCGATTCGGCTCACCAGACGACTTCCGATGGTTCGTCGACCAGCTCCACCAGCGGGGCTTCGGCGTCATCATGGACTGGGTCCCGGCGCATTTCCCCAAGGACGAGTGGGCGCTGGCCCGCTTCGACGGCACGGCCCTCTACGAGCACCCCGACCCGCGGCGCGGCGAGCAGCCCGACTGGGGCACGTACGTCTTCGACTTCGGCCGTCACGAGGTGCGCAACTTCCTCGTCGCGAGTGCGCTGTACTGGCTTGAGGAGTTCCACCTCGACGGCCTGCGCGTGGACGCGGTCGCCTCGATGCTCTATCTCGACTACTCGCGCCAGGACGGGGGCTGGGCCCCCAACGTGCACGGCGGTCGCGAGAACCTCGAGGCGGTCCAGCTGCTGCAGGAGCTCAACGCGACGGTCTACAAGCACCACCCGGGCGCGCTGATGATCGCCGAGGAGTCGACCGCGTGGCCGGGCGTCACCAGCCCGACCAGCGACGGCGGTCTCGGCTTCGGCTTCAAGTGGAACATGGGCTGGATGCACGACACCTTGTCGTACCTCGGCAACGAGCCCGTGCACCGGTCGTACCACCACGGGGAGATGACGTTCTCGATCGACTACGCGTGGAGCGAGCACTTCGTCCTGCCGTTGTCCCACGACGAGGTCGTGCACGGCAAGGGCTCCCTGTGGCAGCGGATGCCCGGCGACGACTGGAACAAGGCCGCCGGCGTCCGGGGCCTGCTGGCGTTCATGTGGGCGCACCCGGGCAAGCAGATGTTGTTCATGGGCGGCGAGTTCGGCCAGGAGAACGAGTGGGCCGAGTCGGGCTCGCTGGAGTGGCAGCAGCTGCAGGCCCCGCTGCACTCGGGCATCCTGCACCTCGTGAGCGATCTCAACACGTTCTACCGCTCGGCACCTGCGCTGTACTCCGCGGACAGCCGGCCCGAGGGATTCAGGTGGATCGACGCGAGCGATGTCGCGGGCAACGTGATCGGCTTCCTGCGCATCGGCTCGGACGGCTCGCAGCTGGCCTGCCTGGCCAACTTCTCCGGCTCACCGCACGTGGACTACCGCATCGGCCTGCCCGTGGCGGGCACGTGGCGCGAGGTGCTCAACACCGACAGCGAGATCTACGGCGGCTCGGGCGTGGGCAATCTCGGCTCGGTCGAGGCCGAGGACGTGCCCATGCACGGCTTCGCGAGCTCCGCAGTCGTCCAGCTCCCGCCCGCAGGAGTCGTCTGGCTCACCCCCGACAGCCGCTGACGAGTCACGCACGGACGCTGACGAGTCACGCACGGACGCTGACGAGTCACGTACGGACGCTGAGGAGTCACGTACGGATCCCGTACGTGACTCCTCGCGTGTCGTACGTGACTCGTCGCCATCCGTACGTGACTCGTCGGCGGGTGGTCAGTGGATGTGGGGGGACAGCACCACGCGCTGCAGGACCCGCAGCGAGCCGGTCACGGACTTCTCGACGAACTCGCCGCTGTCGAGGGCCTCGCGATAGATGCGATAGGGGGCCTGGCCGCCGTCTGCGGGATCCGGGAAGACGTCGTGGATCACGAGGGCGCCCCCGAGGCGTACGCGCGGGGCCCAGCCACGCAGATCGGCCTGCGCCGCCTCGTCGGTGTGCCCGCCGTCGATGAACACCAAATCGACGGGCGTCTCCCACCATCGCGCGATGAGAGGGGACCGGCCGACCATCAGCACGACGACGCCCTCGAGGCCGGCCGACGCGATCGCGCGGCGGGCGAAGGGCAGGGTGTCCATGAGCCCCAGCTCGGGGTCCACGGTCGACTCGTCGTGGTACTCCCAGCCGGGCTGCTGCTCCTCGGACCCGCGGTGGTGGTCGATCGAGACGACGGCCGAGGCGCGCACGGACGCCGCATGACCGAGGTAGATCGTGGACTTGCCGCAGTAGGTGCCGATCTCGACCGAGACGCCTCCCGCGCAGTAGTCCAGTGCTGCGGCGTGCAGCGCCAGACCCTCGTCCTCGGGCATGAAGCCCTTGGTGGCGGCGACGAGCCGCGCGAGCTCGTCGGGGAACGTCGGGTTCACGTCGCTGCCGGGCACGGGGCGTCCACCTTCCAGTCGCAGCGGGGGAGGTCCTCGCCGCGGAACAGTCCATTGGCTGCGGTCGTGCGGGTGAGCGCGTCGGCAGCGAGGATCACTGTCGCAGCGGTCCACGTCGTGCGCTCGACCGGCCACCGCACGTCGTCGTCGTAGACCAGGCCGGTCCAGTAGGAGCCGTCCTGCTCGCGCAGGTGCTGCATCGCGGCGAGCTGGGTGCGGGCGGCATCCGGGCGGCCGAGGACGTCGAGGGCGAGCACGAGCTCGCACGTCTCGGCGCCGGTGACCCACGGATTGGTCGACACGCAGCGGGAGCCGAGACCGTCCACCACGAACTCGTCCCAGCGGTCGTCGATCCGTGCGGCGGCGGCGGTGGGATCCAGCGCTCCGCCGAGCACCGGGTAGTACCAGTCCATCGCGTGGGCGGGCTTGGCGGTGAAGTGCTCCGGGTGCTCGTCGAGGGCGTGCCGCAGGCGGGCCGCGGCCAGCTCCCAGTGAGGGCGGCTCTCGCCCACGACGTCGGCGAGCGCGAGCCCGCAGCGCAGGCTGAGGTGGATGCTCGCATTGCCGGTCACCAGCGCCTCGTCCAGCGCGACGCCGCGGGATGAGGCCCAGGCGACGGCGCCGTCGGGCCGCTGCATCGTCAGCACGACGTCGAGTCCGCGCTCGACCGTCGGCCACATCGTCTCGACGAACGCGCGGTCGCCGGTGACTCGCCAGTGGTGCCAGACGCCGGTCGCGAGATACGCGCAGAAGTTGGAGTCGGTGTTGGCGTCCTCGACCGTGTCGTCCACGTACTTGATCGCCCACGAGCCGTCCTCGCGCTGCGCGAGACGCGACCACTCGTACGCCCGCACGGCCTCGTCGATCCGGCCGGCCGCGCTGAGCGCCATCGCGCCCTGCACGTGGTCCCACGGGTCGGTGTGCCCGCCGGTGAACCACGGGATCGCCCCGGAGGGCAGCTGCGTCGCGACCAGCGCGTCCGCGGTCTGCTCGACCTGGGCGACGGACAGGACGCCCGGGACGAAGGGGACGGAGGCGGCCGGTCTCATGCGGCTCAGAACGGCTTGTGGAAGTAGAGCGCGACCGACTTGCCGATGAGCGGGTTCAGCGCCTTCTCGGCCAGACGGGTCGCCACCGGGGCCTTCATCATGTCCCACACCAGCAGCTGGTGGTACGCCCGGACGGCCGGGTGCTGGTCGCGGTTGACGCCGACCGCGCACTTGAGCCACCAGTAGGGGGCGTGCAGGGCGTGGGCGTGCTCGCGGTGGGTGAGCTGGAGTCCGTGCGCCTCGACCTGCGCCTGCAGCGCGTCCGCCTTGAAGATGCGGATGTGACCTCCCTCGTTGGCGTGGTACTCATCCGACAGCGCCCAGCAGATGCGCTCGGGCAGCCAGCGCGGCACCGTGATCGCGAGGATCCCGCCGGGGGCGAGGATGCGGACGAGCTCGGCGATCGCGCGCTCGTCCTGCGGGACGTGCTCGAGGATCTCCGAGGCGAGGACCACGTCGAACGTGCCGTCCTCATAGGGCATGTCGAGGATGTCGCCGACCCGGACCTGGCCGGTACCGCCGGGCGGGACCTCGCCGACCTCCTGCATCGCGCCGAACATGCCGTCGACGCCCTTGAGCTCGACCTCGTCCATGTCGTACGCGATCACGTCGGCACCGCGACGGAGGGCCTCATACGAGTGCCGGCCGGCGCCGGCGCCGACGTCGATGAAGCGGGTGCGGCGGCCGACGCGGAGTCGGTCGAAGTCAACGGTCAGCATGTCAGGTCCTCGGGGTGCGGGCGGCCGTGATGGCCTCGGTGTAGGCGGCGACGGTGGCCTGGGCGACCGACGTCCAGCTGTAGCGTTCGAGCGCGCGGCGGCGGCCCGCCGCCCCCAGGCGTGCCCGGGTCTCGGGGGAGTCGAGCAGATCGCGCATCGCCGCGGCCAGGGCCTCGGCGTCTCCGGGCTCGACGAGCACGGCGCACTCGCTCGCACCGGCCTCGCCGTCGGTGCCGACCACCTCGGGCAGCGCGCCGGCGCGGCTGGCCACCACGGGGGTGCCGCACGACATGGCCTCGACGGTGGGCAGGGAGAAGCCCTCGTACAACGACGGCACGCACATGATCTCGGCGGAGGCGAGCAGGTCTGCGAGCTCCTCGTCGCTGAGCCCGCTCGCGACGTGGACCACGTCCTCGAGGCCGAGGTCGGCGATGCGGCGCGCGGTCGGGCCGCCCGGCTCGAGGTGCGAGACCAGCTGCAGCTCCACGTCGTGGTCGGTGCGCAGCTTGGCGACCGCGTCGAGCAGGTGCACGACGCCCTTGAGCGGTCGGTCTGCACTGGCGATCGCGACGATCCGCCCCGGCACCCGCTCGGCCGACGGCGAGAAGAGCTCGGTGTCGACGCCGAGCGGGACGATGCGCATCTGCGCGGGATCGAGATCGAAGTCCGAGACCGAGTCGGCAGCCGACGCCCCTGCGACGGCCAGCACGATCGGGATGCGGCGGGCGACGCGTGCCTGCATCGGCACGAATCCGTACCACCGCGAGACCGAGAGCCTGCGCCGCCACGTGGTCGCGGCGGCCATGTCGACCTTGCGGTCACGGCTGATGGGATGGTGCACGGTCGCCGCGAGCGGGACACCGCGGCGCATGAGCGCGAGCAGTCCGTAGCCGAGGCTCTGGTTGTCGTGCACGATGTCGAACTCGTCGGCCCGGTGCTTGAGGATCTTGGCGGCGCGCAGCGTGAACGTGAGCGGCTCCGCGAAGCAGCCCGTGAGCGTCAGCGCGTACTCCAGCACGTCGGTCGCGCTGCTGAACTCGCTCGGCCGCGGTGTGCGGAAGGGGTCGGGCTCACGGAAGAAGTCCATGCTCGGGACCTTCGTGAGACGGACCCGGGGGTCCAGGCCCTCGGGGTAGGGCTGACCGGAGAACACCTCGACCTCGTGGCCGAGATCGACAAGACCCTGGCTCAGGTGGCGGACGTAGACACCCTGTCCACCGCAGTGCTCCTTGCTCCGGTACGACAGCAGCGCGATCCGCACCCGGGCCTCCTCGGTTACTTGTCGGTAGACGACCATCATGCCGGGTGCCGGCCACCTCGGCATCAGCGGTGCGCAGTCGGCAAACATCAGCGGATGTCGTGCGGGACCTTCTTGACGCTCGGTCGTTGATGTGGATGTCCCCGCAACTGGCCCCGACGACTCGTCGCTCAGGCCCGGGAGCGGAGTCCACAACAAGGGTGTGGGAGTCCCGGATGGGGCATACTGACCCGATGTGACATCGGCGGTGTAGAGATGCTGTGCCGCAGAGAGGGAAGAGTCATGAGCGACGTGGAGTCGAATGAGCAGGCCGGGCGTGGCCTGGCCGATGACGCCCAGCTCGCGGGGGATGACGACAGCCCGCGCGCCCGTCGCGCCGCCGCCCGGGCGGCCCGCCAGGCCGCCGCCGACAAACGTCGTGACCAGCGCGCCGCTGCCAGGGCACTCGCAGCCGAGAAGCGCCAGGCCGTGCGTGGCTCGACGAGCGAGCGTGAGCAGTCGGCCGCCGAGAAGAGCCTGGCCAGGAAGCTCGACGCCGCCCGCGAGGCCGTCGTCCCGCAGGACGACCAGGCCCCGGCACAGGACACGCAGCCTGAGCCGATCGTCGTGGAGGAACCCCTCGTCGAGACCATCGTCAACACCGAGCCCGTCGCGGAGCCGGAGCCGGTTGCGGAGCCGGAGCCCGTGGCCGAGCCGGAGCCCGTCGCGGAGCCGGAGCCCGTCGCGGAGCCGGAGCCCGTCGCGGAGCCCGAGCCGGTCGCCGAGCCGGGCCCGGTGGCCGACCCGGAGCCGGTCGAAGGGTCGTCGGGCCCGATCACCTTCGCCGAGAAGCTCGCGGCCGCCAGCGCCGCGGCCCAGCAGCGCGTCGCCGCGGCGCGCGGTGAGGCCGCCCGGCTGATGGAGGAGGCGAGTCGCGAGCGTGCCGAGGCCGCCGCCCGCCTGAGCGCGAACGAGTCCGCCCAGCGTGAGGCCGCCGAGTCCCGGATCGCCGAGATGCAGGCGCTCGCGGACGAGCGCGTCGCCGCGGCCAAGGCCGAGGCGGAGCAGGACGCGCAGCGGCGGATCGACGCCGCACACGCCGAGGCGGAGCAGCTCCTGGCCCAGGCGGCCGCCGACCGCGAGGAGGCATTCGCGCTGCTCACCCGGGCCAAGCAGGAGGCCGCTGCGCTCACCGCGGAGGCCGAGACCGTCGCCGCCGACACCATCCGCGCCGCGAAGGAGGCGGCCGCGGAGAAGCTGCAGCAGGCCGAGCGCACCGCGCTGGAGTGGCTCGCCGCCGCAGAGGCCGAGGCCGATCGACTGGCCCAGGAGCACATCGTGATTGCCAACCGCGCGCTGGCCGACGTCCGCTCGACGGCTCCGGACGAGACCGGCGCGCAGCTGCCCGAGGGGGTGAGCGACGAGACCGGGGCACTCGCCCCCCCGATCAAAAAAAGAGTCGTCCGACGCACGTGACGCATCCCCCGCGACGCAGGGCGTAGCGACCGCAGACGTCCGGAAGGACGCGAAGGCCGCAGCCCACGGTGAGCGCGAAGCCGCGAGGCAGGCGAGGAGGCGGGAGCGCGAGCAGGGCGCCCAGGCGCGTCGTGAGGCCAAGGAGGCCAGGTTCCGCGAGCGCGCCGAGGCTCGGGAGGCCAAGCGGGCCGAGGTGGAGCGGGCCCGCGCCGCAGCCCGTGTGGACCAGCAGCTCACGGAGCAGCATGCTCCCGAGGTCATGGTCGTCGACGAGCCGGCGCCGCGCCGCGAGACCGCGCGTCCTGCGGGTGAGACAGCCAGGGCGCAGGCTCGTCGGGAGCGCGCCGAGGTGAAGGAGGCCACCCGCCGGGAGCGGGAGGCCCGCCGCGCGGCCACGCGCGATCACATCGTCGAGGCCCCGCGCGAGCCCCGGAAGGGACTGCTCGAACGTCTCCGGCGTGAGCGTGGGCGCGACGGCGGGACCGCCGGGCGCCGGGCGGTCTCGTTGCTCGCGGGCGCGGTCGGCGCGGTCGGCCTGCTCTGCTCGTTCGTCCTGGCGGTCGGCGCGCTGCTGGTCGCGCTCGGGGCGGGGGAGGGGAGCTCGGCGTACGACACGGTGACCTCGGTCTGCGACCTCCTGATCGGCCCGCTGCGGGACGTCTTCTCGTTCTCCGGCAAGGACGCCGAGGTGAAGGAGTCGCTCGTGGCCTGGGGTGCGGGCTCGATGGCGTACCTGGTCATCGGCGTCCTGGCCCAGTCCTTCCTGCGAGCGCGGCTCCAGGACTGAGCCAGCCGGCTCGCGGTGTGACCTAGCCCATGCGGCAGACATATCGCCCGCATTACTACGGCTGGGTAACATTCAGATGAAGTAGGGCCGCCTCACCCGAGCCCCCCAACGGCATGGAATGGTGGCCCGCGAACAGTCCCAGACTGCCGCGACGCCCGACTGGGCGCCGTGACCCAGAATTCACAGGAGGGTCCTTGTGACCAAAATCGTTGTCGCTGTGAAGTACGTGCCGGATGCGACCGCAGACCGGACCTTCAGCGCCGATAACACCGTCGATCGCGAGGGCGTCGACGGTCTGCTGTCAGAGCTCGACGAGTACGCGGTCGAGCAGGCGCTCCAGGTCGTCGAGGCCGGTGACGGTGAGGTGACCGTCCTGACCGTCGGTCCCGAGGATGCAGCCGACGCGGTGCGCAAGGCCCTGCAGATGGGTGCCGACGCCGGCGTCCACGTGCAGGACGACGCGATCCACGGCTCGGACGCCTTCGCGACGTCGCTGATCCTGGCGAAGGCTATCGAGAAGCTCGAGTACGACATGGTTTTCTTCGGCATGGCCTCGACCGACGGCGGACTGGGCGTCGTCCCGACGCTGGTCGCCGAGCGCCTCGGCCTGCCGGCCGTCACGTTCGCCTCGGAGATCACGGTCGACGGCGACACGGTCAAGATCCGCCGCGACGGCGACGTCGCGACGCAGGAGATCGAGGCGTCGGGCAAGCTCGTCGTGTCGGTGACCGACCAGACCGGTGAGGCCCGCTACCCGTCCTTCAAGGGCATCATGGCCGCCAAGAAGAAGCCCGTCGAGGAGTGGACGCTGGAGGACATCGGCGTCGACGCGTCCTCGGTCGGTCTGGACAACGCGTGGACCAAGGTCGAGTCCTACGAGCCCCGCCCGCCGCGCACCGCCGGTGAGATCGTCACCGACGAGGGAGACGGCGGCGCCAAGCTCGTCGAGTTCCTCGCCGCCAAGAAGTTCGTCTGAGAAGGGCACTGACACATGACTGAAGTACTCGTCCTCATCGACGCTCCCGACGGCAAGGTCACCAAGCCCTCGCTGGAGCTGCTGACGATCGCCCGCCGCATCGGCGAGCCGTCGGCCGTCGTGTTCGGCAGCGCTGACACCGACACCCTCACGCAGTACGGCGCGGAGAAGATCTACACGTACGACGACGCGGTCTACTCGGAGTTCCTCGTGGGTCCCAAGGCTGAGGCCCTGGCCCAGCTCGTCACCGAGACGTCGCCCGCGGCGGTCCTGGTCGGCGCGAGCACCGAGGGCAAGGAGATCAGCGCCCGCGTGGCGCTGAAGACCGAGTCCGGCTGGATCAGCGACGCGGTCGACGTCCAGGCCAGCGGCGACAGCGTCACCACGACGCAGTCGGTCTTCGCCGGCAACTTCACGGTGCAGTCGTCCATCACCAAGGGTGCGCCGGTCATCACGGTCAAGCCCAACTCGACGACGCCCGAGGCCGCTGCCGGCGCGGGTGCGGTCGAGGCGAAGACCGCCGAGGTGTCCGAGGCGGCCAAGACCGCGAAGATCACCTCGACCAAGGTCAAGGAGGCCTCGGGCCGTCCTGAGCTGACCGAGGCCGCGATCGTCGTCTCCGGCGGCCGTGGCACGGGTGGCGACTTCACCGAGGTCGAGGCGTTCGCCGACACCCTCGGTGCAGCCGTGGGTGCGTCCCGCGCAGCGGTCGACTCCGGCTGGTACCCGCACAGCTTCCAGGTCGGTCAGACCGGCAAGACGGTCTCTCCGCAGCTGTACGTCGCGAACGGCATCTCCGGTGCCATCCAGCACCGTGCGGGCATGCAGACGTCCAAGACGATCGTCGCGGTCAACAAGGACGACGAGGCGCCGATCTTCGAGCTCGTCGACTTCGGCGTCGTAGGCGATCTGAAGTCGGTGCTCCCGCAGGCGACCGAAGAGGTCAAGAAGCGCAAGGGCTGACACAGCTCCCGCTTCGAGACGGCGCCCGGTCACCGCTGACAGCGGAGGCCGGGCGTCGTACGTGGGAGACAGGGATTCACTCGGAGTGACCAGCGCCGATGATCCCTCAGAACTATTGACATTCTTTGGTGTCAACTTGGTTAAGGCGGCCTGTCACGCTGTTTGTGGACTGGATCGCGGTGATAGGCATAGGGGGGCGCGCGCCAGCGCGCCAGACAAACACAGGAGGAATCCATGCGACTCTCTCGGCGTACCCGCCTTGCGGGTGTGGCGTTGATCGCGGCCAGCAGCCTGACACTGGCTGCTTGCGGTGGCGGAAGCGATGACAAGAGCGAGGGTGGCGGCGGTGGCGGCTCCACCGACAAGGTCATCTCGGTCTACGGCACCAACCCGCAGAACCCGCTGATCCCGACCGCGACCAACGAGGTCGGCGGCGGAGACCCGCTCGACAACCTCTTCTCCGGTCTCGTGGCGTACAACACCGACGGTTCGGTCACCAACGAGGTCGCCGAGTCCATCGAGCCCAACGAGGACAGCACTGTCTGGACCGTCAAGCTCAAGGACGACTGGAAGTTCACCGACGGCACCCCCGTCACCGCGGATTCCTTCGTGAAGGCCTGGAACTACGGCGCCAACCCGAAGAACAAGCAGCTCAACAACTACTTCTTCTACCCGATCAAGGGCACGGACGAGGTCGGCAACACCGAGAAGGGCTCCGACACCGTCTCGGGCCTGAAGGTGCTGGACGACACGTCGTTCTCGATCACGCTGAAGGAGCCGGAGTCGGACTTCCCGCTGCGTCTTGGCTACTCGGCCTACATGCCGGTGCCGGACAGCGCGTATGACGAGTCGGGCAAGATCACCAAGGAGTACGGTGACGCCCCGATCGGCAACGGCCCGTACAAGCTGACCAAGAGCGGCTGGGAGAAGAACAAGCAGATCTCCCTGGAGCCCAACCCTGACTACAAGGGTGTCCACAAGCCGAAGAACGGCGGACTGGTCTTCAAGTTCTACAACTCGACCGACTCGGCCTACACCGACGTGCAGTCGGGCAACCTCGACGTCCTGGACCAGGTTCCGCCGAGCGCCCTGACCACGTTCGAGAGCGACTCGGCCATCAAGGCGTACAACGAGCCCGGCTCGAGCTTCTCCTCCTTCACGATCCCCGAGCGCCTCGAGCACTTCAAGGGTGAAGAGGGCGAGCTGCGTCGTGCGGCCATCTCGATGGCGATCAACCGCCCCGAGATCACCGAGAAGATCTTCAACAACGCCCGTACGCCTGCCAGCGACTTCACGTCGCCGGTGCTCGACGGCTGGACCGACAAGGTGCCCGGCAACGAGGTGCTGAAGTTCAACCCCGACGAGGCCAAGAAGAAGTGGGCCGAGGCTGACAAGATCAGCAAGTGGGACGGCAAGTTCGAGCTGGCCTACAACAACGACGGAGCGGGCAACAAGGAGTTCTCCGAGGCGATGGCCAACCAGATCAAGAACACGCTGGGCATCGATGCTGCGCCGAAGGCGTACCCGACGTTCGACGAGCTCCGCACGGTCATCACCGACCGGACGATCAAGACGCCGTTCCGCACCGGTTGGCAGGCCGACTACCCGTCGATGCTGAACTACCTCGGACCGATCTACGCCACGGGCGCCGGTTCGAACGACGGTGACTACAGCAACAAGGACTTCGACAAGCTGGTCTCCGAGGCCTCCGCGGCCTCGGACGACGAGCGCTACAAGCTGATCAGCGAGGCGCAGTCCGTCCTCCTGAAGGACCTTCCGGCCATCCCGCTGTGGTACCAGAACGCCACCGCAGTGACGACGACGGATCTGAAGGACTTCAAGTTCAACTGGAAGCAGAAGCCGGACTACTACGCTCTGACGAAGTAGTTCGACCGGCACCATCGGCCGCGGGGGCAGTCCTCACCAGGACTGCCCCCGTGCGCCGCGTCCGAACTGGGTGCACCATGTCCCTTGACCAGGTGAACGTGCTCCAGCCCCACCCTTCACATCCCAGGAGGCCTCGTGTGGTGGTATGTCGCCAAGCGACTGCTCCAGACCATCCCGGTTTTTCTCGGGGCCACTCTCATCATCTACGCGTTGGTGTTCCTGCGGCCCGGTGATCCCATCAACGGTCTGATCGGCAACAAGCCGGTGTCCGACGAAGTTCGTCAGGCCATCCGGGACCAGTACCACATGAACGACTTCTTCCTCGTCCAGTGGCTGTACTTCCTCAAGGACGTCGTGACGTTCAACCCCGACTTCGTCGGGCTCGACGGCCAGCCGGTGTTCGAGAAGATCCGCAACGCCCTGCCCGTCACCGCGACCCTGGCCCTCATGGCCCTGCTGATGGACGCGATCATCGGCATCGTCGTCGGCACGATCGCCGGTCTGCGCCGCAACGGCTGGTTCGACTCGATCACGCTGGTCATCTCGCTGATCCTGCTGTCGATCCCGATCTTCGTGGTCGGCTTCGTCCTGCAGTTCCTGTTCGGCGTCAAGTTCGCGATCTTCAGCGCGACGGTGGGCGGCGACTGGACCGTGGGCAAGCTCCTCCTGCCGGCCTTCGTCCTGGCCATCGCCAACATCGCGACCACGACCCGCCTGACCCGCACCTCGGTCGCCAACAACATGACTGCCGACCACGTGCGGACTGCCCGTGCCAAGGGCTTGCCCGAGGGCGCGGTCATCCGCAACCACGTGCTGCGCAACTCCTTGGTGCCGGTCGTGACGTACATCGGCATCAACCTCGGCTCGCTCATGGCCGGCGCCATCATCACCGAGGGCATCTTCAACGTGCAGGGCATCGGCAACCTCGCCTTCCAGGCGGTCAACCGTGGCGACGCGCCGGTGACCGTCGCGGTCGTGGCAGTCATGGTCATGATCTACGTGTTCATGAGCCTGATCGTCGACCTCCTGTACGCCGTTCTCGATCCGAGGATCCGTTATGTCTGAGACACACCCGGGGCAGGAACGTTTCGTCGCCCCACTCGACGAGACGCCGCTGCGCGCAATTGACGCCGTCGACGTCGACGCCGTGCCCGAGAGCCAGTGGAAGGAGGCCTGGAAGCGGCTGCGCAAGTCGCCGCTGTTCTGGTTGGCCTCACTGATCATCCTGGTGCTCGCGGTCATGGTCGCGTTCCCGACGCTGTTCACCAGCGCCGATCCCAACGAGGCCTCGCTGGGCAAGCAGTTCGCCCCGCCGAGCGAGGGCCACCCGTTCGGCTACAACTTCCAGGGTGCGGACATCTGGGCACGTACGGTCTACGGCGCGCGTGCGTCCGTGGCCGTCGGCGTGCTCGCCACGGTCGTCACGGTCGTGCTGGGCATGGTCACCGGTGCGATCGCCGGCTTCTACGGCGGCATCGTCGACACGATCGTCTCGCGCCTCAGCGACATCTTCTTCTCGATCCCGCTGCTGCTGGCCTGCATCGTGGTCATCTCGGTGATCAACAACCTGTGGGACGACCGCGGGTTCTGGGGCTCGGTGCTCGTGGTGGTCATGGCGCTCGCGCTGTTCGCCTGGCCGCAGATCACCCGCCAGATGCGTGGTGCGGTGCTGGAGGTCAAGAACCTGGAGTTCGTCGACGCGGCCACCGCCATCGGCGCGTCCAAGGTGTCCAACCTGCGCCGACACATCGTGCCCAACGCCCTGTCGCCGGTCATCGTTTCGGCGACCATCATGCTCGGTGTGTTCATCGTCTCCGAGTCCTCGCTGTCGTTCCTGGGGCTGGGCTTCCCGCAGAGCATGGTGTCGTGGGGCAACGACCTCGCCGACGCCCAGACGCTCGTCCGCTCGGGCCAGCACCTCGTCGTCATGTGGGTCCCCGCCACGGCCCTGGCCATCACCGTCCTCGGCTTCGTGCTGCTGGGTGAGGCCGTCCGAGAAGCCCTCGACCCGAAGGCGAAGAAGTCATGACCGAGACCCCCCTGCTCGAGATCCGGGACCTGCGAGTCGGCTTCCGTACCGACAAGAAGACGGTCCTGACGGCCGTCGACGGCGCGAGCCTGGTGATCTACCCCGGCCAGACCATCGCGATCGTCGGTGAGTCCGGGTCCGGCAAGTCGACCCTGGCCCACTCGGTCATCGACCTGCTGCCCGGCTCCGGCCACGTCATGGGTGGCCAGATCCTGTTCGAGGGGCGGGAGATCACCGATTCGGACCGCAAGGCCGTGCTGGCCCTCCGCGGTTCCTCGATCGGTCTCGTGCCACAGGATCCGATGTCCAACCTGAACCCGCTGTGGAAGGTCGGACGCCAGATCAAGGAGGCGCTGGTCGCCAACGGTGTGGCGAGCGGCGACGAGGCGGACAAGCGCGTCGTCGAGCTCCTCGAGGAAGCCGGCCTGCCCGACGCCGAGCGTCGCGCCCGTCAGTACCCGCACGAGTTCTCCGGTGGCATGCGCCAGCGCGCGCTCATCGCGATGGGCCTGGCCGCGCGGCCGCGTCTGCTGATCGCGGACGAGCCGACGTCGGCGCTCGACGTCACGGTGCAGAAGCAGATCCTCGACCACCTGGACACCCTGACGTCCACGCTCGGCGTCGCGGTCATGCTGATCACGCACGATCTGGGGCTGGCGGCCGAGCGGGCCGACCACCTCGTGGTGATGTATCGCGGCAAGATCGTCGAGTCCGGCCCGGCGCGGGAGATCCTGCAGGATCCCCAGCACCCGTACACGCAGCGTCTCGTGGCCAAGGCCCCGTCGATCGCGTCGCAGCGACTGTCGTCGGTGCAGGCGCGCGTCGAGGTGCGTGAGCAGGCGGTCCAGACCGCGGCGGAGATCGCGGCCGAGGTCGCCGACAGCTCGGTGGCGCTGGGCGAGGGGCGTGACGACATCCTGATCGCCGAGAACCTCACCAAGGTCTTCACGCTCCGCGGTGCCAAGCCGTGGCAGAAGGTCGGTTTCTCGGCGGTCGACGACGTGTCGTTCCGCCTGCGTCGCGGCACCACGACCGCGATCGTGGGGGAGTCCGGCTCGGGCAAGTCGACTGTGGCCCGCATGGTCCTGGACCTGCTGCCGCCGACCTCGGGCAAGGTGATCTTCGACGGAAAGAACGTCGCCGACCTCAAGAGCCGTGCGGATCGGCTGAGGCTCCGTCGCCAGATGCAGCCGGTGTTCCAGAACCCGTACGCCTCGCTGGACCCGCTGTACTCGATCTACCAGTCGATCGAGGAGCCGCTGCGCACACACGGCATCGGGACCAAGAAGGAGCGCGAGGCCAAGGTCCGCGACCTGCTCGACAAGGTCTCGCTGCCCACCACGGTCATGTCGCGCTTCCCGGGCGAGCTGTCGGGAGGCCAGCGCCAGCGCGTGGCCATCGCCCGGGCGCTCGCCCTCGACCCGGAGGTCGTGATCTGTGACGAGGCCGTCTCGGCGCTCGACGTCCTGGTGCAGGCGCAGATCCTCGAGCTGCTCAACGACCTGCAGGCCGAGCTCGGCCTGAGCTATCTGTTCATCACGCACGACCTGGCCGTCGTTCGGCAGATCGCCGACGACGTCCTGGTCATGCAGAACGGCAAGGTCGTGGAGGCCGCGTCGGTCTCGGCGGTGTTCGACACCCCGACGCAGGAGTACACGCGCCGACTGCTCGACGCGATCCCGGGAGGGTCGATCTCGCTGGGCCGGTGACGACGTCCGCCTGATGGGACGTCGCCATCGGGCAGATTGACTCGCTCGAACAGATGTTCGAAGATGGATGAATGAGTCCATCAGCAGCCCCGACCCTCAGTGAGCTGCGCGAGCGGGTCCAGCAGATGCAGGGCCGGCCCGCCGCCCAGCCGGTCGCGACCCACCCGGCCCTGTCGGGGCTGCTCCAGCTGCAGGCCGGCTCCACCTACTCGGTCGACTCGATGAGCCTGGCGGTCGCGCTGATGGCGGGGCCGTCGGCCGACGGGGCCTGGTGCGGGGTCGTGGGCACGGCCGAGCTGGGGCTGGAGGCCGCGGCCGCGGCCGGGGTCGAGCTGCGCCGCACGATCCTGGTGCCCGATCCCGGGGACGCGTGGCTCGAGGTCACGGCCGCGCTGATCGACGTCCTGGGCGTCGTGGTGCTGCGCGCCCCGTCGTTCGTCGCGGCCAAGGACGTGAGCCGCATCAGTGCTCGCCTGCGCCAGCGCGGCGGCATCCTGGTGGCCTACGGCGACTGGCCCCGCAGCGAGGCCCGGCTGTCGATGCGCGACGTCGAGTGGGTCGGCGTCGGCCGGGGGCACGGCCACCTGCAGGCGCGCCGGGTCACCGTCGAGGTGCAGCGCGGCACGGCTCCCGCCCGGCGCGGACGGCTGTGGCTCCCCGATGCGTCCCAGGTCATCCGTCGCGTCGAGGACACCCCGTCCCCGAGCCGGCTGCGGAGCGTCTCATGAGGGCCGCGTCATGAGGACCATGGTGCTGTGGGCGCCGGACTGGCCGGTCGTGGCGGTCGACGTGCCGGCCTCGACCCCGGCGGCCGTGCTCGACAAGGGGCAGGTGCTGGCCTGCTCGCAGGCCGCGCGCGCCGAGGGCGTACGTCGGGGGATGCGTCGCCGCGACGCCCAGTCGCGCTGCCCCGACCTGGTCCTGCGCGAGCACAACCCCGATGCCGATGCGCGCGCGTTCGAGACGGTCCTCACCGCGATCGAGGAGCTGAGCCCCGGGGTCGCCCCGCTGCGGCCGGGGCTCTGCGCGATCTCGGTGCCCTCGCGGTTCTACGGCGGCGAGGCCGAGGCCGCAGCGGTCATCGCCGAGCGGCTCGTCGAGCTCGGCGTGTGGGACGTCCGCGCGGGTGTCGCCGACGGGCTGTTCGCCGCCGAGCAGGCCGCCCGCCGGGCGCTCGCGCAGGACAGCCTGGTCGTCCCCGAGGGCGGCTCGGCGCAGTTCCTGCGCGATCTGCCGATCGACGTCCTCGACGACGTCGACCTGGTCGGGCTGCTGCGCCGCATGGGGCTGCTGACCCTGGGCGACTTCGCGTCGCTGCCCGCGGCCGACGTCCACACCCGCTTCGGCACCCACGGGGCGCTGCTGCACCGCCTGGCCCGAGGCCAGGACGCGCAGCCGATCAGCCGACGTCAGGTGCCGCCGGAGTTCGAGGCGACCCTGGTCCTCGAGCCGCCGCTGGAGCTCGTCGAGCCGATCGCGTTCAGCCTGCGCACGACCGCCGAGGCGTTCGTGACCGATCTCGCGGGTCACGGCCTGGTCTGCACCACGGTGCTGATCGAGGTCGACGCCGACGGCTCGCTCGCGACGTCCCGCCGGTGGATGCACCCGCGCTGGTTCGGCCCCACCGATCTCATCGACCGGGTCCGTTGGCAGCTGTCGGTCGACGGTGCGATCCGCGCGCCGGTCGACGCGGTGCGGCTGATCCCGGAGGTCACCGAGCCGCTGGGCGACCACGCCGACAGCCTCTTCGGTGGCGGCCCCGACGAGCGGGTCGAGCGGGGGGTGGCCCGGGTGCAGAGCATCGTGGGCCACGAGGCGGTCGTCTCGGTCACGGTGCAGGGTGGACGTGGCCCGGCCCAGCGGCGGCTGCTGGCGCCGTGGGGCGAGCGTCCGGTGGCGGCGCGGTCGGTGGGTCTGCCCTGGCCGGGCAGCCTGCCGCCGCCTGCGCCCGCGACGGTCTATCCCGAGCCGCAGCAGGCGATGGTCGTCGGTGCCGAGGGACAGCCCATCGGCGTCACCGGACGAGGCATGGTGTCGGGGGAGCCGACGCGATTTCGGGCCGCGGCCGGTGCGGACTGGCAGCCGGTCGCGTCGTGGGCCGGACCCTGGCCGGTCGACGAGCAGTGGTGGGACGAGGCGGCGGCGCGCCGGATCGCCCGGTTCCAGGTCGTCGGCGTCGACGGCAGCGCCTTCCTCATGATCGTCGAGGGCGGCCACTGGTGGACCGAGGCCCGCTATGACTGACCCGACCCGCGACTGGCGCAGAACGAAGATTCTGGGACGGCGTGTCGTCCACTTCCGCGCCACTCGCGGACGGGTTTGCGCCACATGAACTGGAACAATCCGGACATCTCGTGGCGCGAGCTCGAGCGCCGGTTGTCCGGCCGGCCGGAGCCGGACGGCGGGGACGCCCCGGGCTGGTCCCGCAAGCGGCGCAAGCACGATCCCAAGGAGATCGTCCCGCCGGGCGGACCGGTCGTCCCCTACGCCGAGCTGCACTGCCACAGCCACTTCTCCTTCCTCGACGGCGCGAGCGGCCCCGACGCGCTGGTCGAGGAGGCGATCGCGCTGGGCCTGCACGGCCTCGCGATCACCGATCACGACGGCTTCTACGGCGCTCCCCGGTTCGCCGAGGAGGCGGGCAAATATCCCCAGCACGGCCTGCGCACGGTCTACGGTGCCGAGCTGTCGCTGGGCCTGCGCAGCCCCCAGAACGGGGTCGCCGATCCCGAGGGCAACCACCTGCTCGTGCTGGCACGTGGTGTGGAGGGCTACCACCGCCTCGCCGCCGCGATCACCGACGCGCAGCTGAGGGGGGATGAGAAGGGTCGTCCCGTCTACGACCTCGAGGAGCTCGCCGAGCGGGGCCGCGACCACTGGGTCGTGCTGACCGGGTGCCGCAAGGGGCACGTGCGCGAGGCACTCGCCACGGGCGGACGTGACGCTGCGGCGGCCGCCCTGGACCGGTTGACGGCGCTGTTCGGCATCGACGGGGTCGGGGTCGAGCTGATCGACCACGGCTTCCCGACCGACAGCTCGGTCAACGACGCGCTCGCGGGTCTCGCGATCGACCACGGCCTGGCCACGGTGGCCACCAACAACGTGCACTTCGCCCGCCCGTCCGCAGGACGCCTGGCGGCGTCGATGGCCGCGGTCCGGGCCCGGCGCAGCCTCGCCGACATGGACGGCTGGCTGCCGGCCACGGGGGCCGCGCACCTGCGCTCCGGCGCGGAGATGCGTCGACTGTTCCACCGTTTCCCGGGGGCCGTCGAGCGTACGGTCCCGCTCGCCGACGAGATCGCGTTCGACCTGCGTGCCGCGACGCCCCGCCTGCCCAAGCGCGGCATCCCCGAGGGCAAGACCGCGATGCAGCACCTGCGCGACCTGGCCGAGATCGGCATCCGCGAACGCTATGCGGGCCGCGAGCGGCTCGCCCGCGAGCGCATCGAGCGCGAGCTGGCCGTGATCGAGGAGAAGGACTTCCCGGGCTACTTCCTCATCGTCCACGACATCGTGGCCGAGGCCCGCCGCCGCGGCATCCTGTGCCAGGGTCGAGGATCCTCGGCCAACTCCGCGCTCTGCTACGCCCTCAAGATCACCGCGATCGACTCGATCTTCTACGACCTGCCGTTCGAGCGGTTCCTGGCCACGACTCGCGAGGAGGAGCCCGACATCGACGTCGACTTCGACTCCGACCGGCGCGAGGAGATCATCCAGTGGGTCTACGAGCAGTACGGTCGGCACAACGCCGCCCAGGTCGCCAACGTGATCAGCTATCGTCCCCGCTCGGCGGTCCGGGACGCCGCCAAGGCGCTCGGCCACTCGCCGGGGCAGCAGGACGCGTGGTCCAAGCAGATCGACGCGTGGGGTGCGATCGGCAGCGAGGACGTGCAGGGCGTCCCCGAGCAGGTCGTGGGGCTCGCGCGGCAGATGATGACCGCGCCGCGACACCTGGGCATCCACTCCGGCGGGATGATCCTGACCGAGCGACCCGTCGGGGAGGTCTGCCCGATCGAGCGCGGCCGCATGGACAAGCGGACCGTCCTGCAGTGGGACAAGGACGCGTGCGAGTTCATGGGCCTGGTCAAGTTCGACCTGCTGGGGCTCGGCATGCTCGGGGCGCTCGACCACACGATGCGGATCGTCGCGGAGCACCTGGGGGAGCAGTGGGACCTCGACTCGATCCCCAAGGAGGAGGCCGGGGTCTACGACATGCTGTGTCGCGCGGACTCGATCGGGGTCTTCCAGGTCGAGAGCCGGGCGCAGATCGGCACCCTTCCGCGGCTGCAGCCCCGTCGGGCGTACGACCTCGCGATCGAGATCGCGCTGATCCGCCCCGGGCCGATCCAGGGCGGGGCCGTGCACCCGTACATCCGCCGGGCGATGGGCAAGGAAGCCATCACCTACCCGCACCCGATCCTGGAGCCGGTGCTGGAGCGGACCAAGGGCGTGCCCTTGTTCCAGGAGCAGCTCATGCAGATGGCGATCGCGATCGGTGACTGCACGGGTGACGAGGCCGATCTCCTGCGGCGCGCGATGGGCTCCAAGCGGGGCATCGAGCGCATCGAGTCGCTGGAGGACAAGCTCTTCGCGGGCATGGCCAAGCACGGGCTCAGCCAGGAGGAGGCCGACCTGATCTACCTGAAGATCAAGTCCTTTGCCAACTTCGGCTTCGCCGAGAGCCATGCGCTCAGCTTCTCGCTGCTGGTCTACGCCAGCTCGTGGCTCAAGCTGCACTATCCGGGTGCGTTCCTCGCCGCGCTCCTGCGCAACCAGCCCATGGGGTTCTACTCGCCCCAGTCGCTGACCACCGACGCCCGGCGGCACGGGGTCACGGTCCTGCGCCCCGACATCCTGCGCTCGGGAGCGCTCGCGGACCTCGAGCCGGTCGAGGGGCAGCCGGGCCCGACCGGACGTGATGCGTGCCTCGAGCGGATCCAGCCGCCGGTCGGTGACTTCGTGCCCGGCACCCCCGACCCGACACCCGAGCACCGCCGCGACGGGGCGTTCGCGGTACGCATCGGCCTCGACGAGGTGCAGGGCATCGGACGTGAGGCGGCGCAGCGGATCGTGGCCGAGCGCGACCTGCGTCCCTTCGCCGACATGGCCGACGTGGCGCGCCGCACCGGGCTGAGCGTCGCGCAGATGGAGTCGTTGGCCACGGCGGGGGCGTTCGACTGCTTCGGCCTGTCGCGCCGTCAGGCGCTGTGGAACGCCGGCTACACGCAGAGCCAGGACCAGCTCGAGGGCACCCAGGTCGCGGCACCGCCGCCGATGCTGCCGGGCATGAGCGACGTCGAGGTCACGATGGCCGACCTGTGGTCGACCCGCATCTCGCCGCAGACGCACCCCGTCGAGCACCTGCGCCCCCTGCTGCAGGGCGAGGGCATCCTCTCGGTGGCCGACACGGCCGTCGCGGAGGCGTCCCGGCGGGTCAAGGTGGCCGGGCTCATCACCCACCGGCAGCGTCCGGCGACGGCGTCCGGGGTCACGTTCCTCAACCTCGAGGACGAGACCGGCATGCTCAACGTGGTGTGCTCCGAGGCGCTCTGGAAGCGCTACCGGGTGGTGGGACGCAATGCGGCCGGCATGGTCATCCGCGGCATGCTCGAGCGGAGCCCGGAAGGAGTCGTCAACCTGGTCGCCGACAAGCTCATGCGCATCGAGGAGGTCTACCCCCAGGCGGGTCGGGCGATCCCCGCCCGGCACCAGGGACGCGACTTCCGCTGAGACGCGCCGACGGGTCTTGCTCGGTCGGCGCTGCATGGGACAGGGTGACACCATGCTGACCACCGGCCAACGGCTGATCTCGCGCGGGTGGGTCGCCGGAGTCGTCGTCCTGATCCTCGTCGGACTGGCTTCGTTCGCAGCCATGGCCGTCGCGCTCGACGGCGCAGGACGAGTGGTCGGCGTGGCCGGGCTCGTGTTCCTCGGGCTGCACCTGATCGCCGCGCTGCGAGCCTTCGTGCTGCCTCGTCGGCGCCGGGAGCTGCCGGTCGACGAGGCCGGGAGGACGATCATCGAGGCGCCCGGATCCCTGGTCTGGCCGCTGGTCGCCGCCTGGGCGGCGGTCCCGATCCTGGCCGCCGCGTTCGTGGTGCAGGCGATCGTCGACGTCGACTCGATCGAGTCGCCCGGAGCCGCCTTCGCCGTCGTGATTGCGACCGTCTTCGGTCTGCCCGACTGGTTCCGACTGGTCACCGGCCGGCTTCACCGATGGCGTGTCGTGCTGGGGCCCGAGGACCTGAGCTACCGCGGCTATCGCACGGCGATCGAGGTCCCGTGGTCGAGCGTCCGCGGCGCGCGCATCCAGGTCGGGGGCAGGACCCGAGGGGAGACGAAGCAGCGCCAGACCGCTGGTGTGCTGATCGACCTCAAGGGGACCCGACCCGATCCGGTGATCCCGGCGGCCGCGTTCGACGTCCCTGCCGAGCAGATCGTCGAGGAGATCCAGAAACGGCTGCGCTGAGTCCGTCGAGGCTCAGGGCTCCACGAGGCCGGCGCGGATCGCGTACCGGGTCAGGTCCGTGCGGTCCCGCATGCCGAGCTTGGCCAGGATGTTCGAGCGGTGCCGCTCGACGGTCTTGAGGCTGATCGTGAGGGCTTCGGCGATCTCGCGCGACGTCGAGCCCTCGGCGATGAGCTTGAGCACCTCGTCCTCGCGTGGGGTCAGGACCGTGTCCGAGACCTTCTCGCCTCGCCGGCGGCGCTCCAGGTAGTCGCGCACGAGCGCGCTCATGACGCCGGGGTAGAGGAACGACTCGCCGCGGACGGCCGCATGGCAGGCGCCGACGAGGTCCTGGTCCGCGACGGACTTCAGGACGTAGCCGGAGGCACCGCACTTGAGCGACTCGAAGAAGTACTGCTCGTTGTCGTGCATCGAGAGCATCAGGATGTGCGGGGGATCGCGGCGGCGCGAGATCTCCCGAGCCGCCTGCAGCCCGGTCATGCGGGGCATCGACACGTCGAGGATCGCCAGGTCGATCTCCTGGGTCCGGACGGCCTCCACCGCCTCGGCGCCGTCGCCGGCCTCCGCCACGACCCTCAGGCCGGGCTCGCTGTCGAGGATGAGGCGGACCCCGCGGCGTACGAGCGCGTGGTCGTCGGCGAGCAGGATCCGCACGTCCGGCCGGGTGCTCACGGCGTCACCGCCGCGACGGGCACCGAGAGGCGTACCTCGGTGCCGCCACCGACCCGGCCGCGGACCACGAGGCTGCCGTCGACCAGTCGGGCGCGCTCGCGCATGCCACGGATGCCGGTGCTCTCGCTCCGGCCGTTCATCCCGACGCCGTCGTCCGCGACCAGCAGGACGACCGCATCGCCCTGGGTCGACAGGGACACCGTGACGGTGCTCGCGCGCGCATGGCGGGCGACGTTGGTCAGGGCCTCCTGCGCGACGCGATAGACCACGAGCTCCTTCTCGACCGACAGCGGTGGCAGGCTCGGGGCGAACCCGCGGCGGACGTGCACCCCGCTGTGGGTGGTGAAGTCGGTGCACGCGGCGGCGAGCGCGCTGAGCAGGCCCAGGTCGTCCAGCACGCCCGGGCGCAGGCGCCGGGCGACGTCGCGCACCTCGTCCAGGCTGGAGCGGGCGATCTCGGCGACGCCCCGCAGCTCGTCGGCGATGTCGTCGGGTGCGCGGTCGGCAGCGCGCTTGAGACCGAGCAGCACCGCCGTCAGCCCCTGGCCCACCTCGTCGTGCAGCTCCTGGGCGATGCGGTGCCGCTCGGCCTCCTGTGCGGCCAGCGCCTTGGCGTTGCTGCTGCTCCGCTCGGCCTCGAGCCGGTCCAGCATCTCGTTGTACGCCCGGACGAGTCGGGCGACGGTGCCGTCTCCGTCCTCGGTGAGCCGCTCCCGCGGGGACTGCAGGTCGACGCGCTCACTGAGCTGCGTCAGACGTTCGAGCGGCGCCAGCGTCGAGCGCACCAGCAGGGCGTTCGCCACCAGGATCAGGACGAACCCCACCAGCAGGACGATCGCCTCGGAGACCAGCACGCGGGTCGAGATCGTGGCAGGAGACAGTGCGAGGACGATCGTGCCGATCAGGAAGACGAGCCCGTTGATGAGGCAGATCTGCCAGTAGAGGGGGAGCCGGTTCAGCGCCGTCGTCATGGCGCCAGCCTCACCCATCGCGGGCGCGCTTGTCCAAGCGGCAGGCGTACGCGGCGAAAGATGGGTGGTGGCACGGATGGTTTCCGTGGCGCCGGTCGGGGAGGCTGGAGATCAGGCCGCAGCAGCGGGTTCGAGCTCCTGCGGCACCCCCTCGAAGGAGCCGTCCACGATGAACCGCCTGATGATCGATGGCCTGCAAGCCAGCGTGACCGACTCCCTGGGACCGTCGCCCGCGGGTTGGGCGCTGGTGGCCCTGGTGCTGGTGGTCGGCGCGGTCCTCGCCTCGATGCGGGTCGTCCCGGAGCACCAGCGTCTTGTCGTGACACGGCTGGGGCGAGTGGTCCGGGTGGCTGGTCCCGGCCTGGTTCGACGGGTGCCCGGACTCGAGCGCTGGACCACGATCTCGCTGCGGCCCACGAGCCAGATGCTGGGAGTGGCCGCCACAACCCTCGACGGGATCTCGGTGCACGTGCGGGCCTCGACGCAGGTGCACGTGACGGACCCGGCGCGGGCGGTCGTGGCGGCCGACGACCCGATCGCGGCGACGTTCGCCGCCCTCGAGGCCCATCTCGGCCGCGAGATCGCGTGCACGCGCTTCGCCGACCTGTTGGTCGCACGCCAGCGCTTCGAGTCGGACCTGCCGACCCTCACGACGGGGGTGACGTCCGCGTGGGGCGTCGAGGTCATCTCGTTGGACGTCGGCGACGTCGAGGCGCTGCTGACGGCCGATCTGCTTCGCGCGGTGGACGGGGACGTCCGGGCCCGATGAGCGCGGCCGCCCCGGGCGTCCCGCCTGCTGAGCCGCTTCCCGCGCGTCTTGGTCACTTCCCTCGCGTTGCGACCCGAGGGGAGTGACGAAACCCCACGGTCCCGTGGGAAACCGGCAACCGGGGGGAGCATCAGGGGGTGAGGTGGGTGCGGACGGTCTCGAGGGTGTCGGCCTCGGCCGGGGTCTTGTCGTCGCGGTAGCGGATGACGCGGGCGAATCTCAGGGCGACGCCGCCGGGGTAGCGGGTGGACCGCTGCACGCCGTCGAACGCGATCTCGACGACCTGCTCGGGCCGGACGGTCACGACGTAGCCGTCGTCGGCGGTCTGCAGCTCGCCGAAGCGCTCGGTCTGCCAGGCGAGCATCTCGTCGGTCATCCCCTTGAACGTCTTGCCGAGCATCACGAAGCCGTCACCGTCGCGCGCGCCGAGGTGGATGTTGGACAGCCAGCCGCTGCGGCGTCCCGATCCGCGCTCCACGGCCAGGACGACCAGGTCGAGCGTGTGGACGGGCTTGACCTTGACCCACGTCGCGCCGCGCCGTCCGGCGGCGTACGGAGCCGAGAGGCTCTTCACGACGACGCCCTCGTGCCCCAGGTCGAGCACCCGGCCGGCGAAGGCCTCCGCCGCCGCGACGTCCGCGGTGACGACCCGCGCGACCCGGAAGCGCTCGGGCACGATCGACTCGAGCACCTCGAGCCGGGCCGAGGTCGGCGCGTCGACGAAGTCCTCGCCGTCCAGGTGCAGCAGGTCGAAGAATGCGGGGGTCAGCTCGACCCCCGACGTCGAGGCGGCCCGGGACGCCGTCTCCTGGAAGGGTCGCGGCCGGCCGTCCGGGCCGAGGGCCAGCACCTCGCCGTCGAGCACGACGTCGCGGCACGGGAGCGCGCGGGCGGCCGCCACGACCTCGGGGTGCCGGGACGTCACGTCGTCGAGCGAGCGCGTCACCACCAGCACGTCGTCCCCGCTGCGGTGCACCTGGATGCGTACGCCATCGAGCTTGGTGTCGACCGCGACCGGTCCGCCTCCGGCCTTGGTCATCGCCGCCTCGACCGTGGGTGCTGTGGAGGCCAGCATCGGCAGCACCGGACGTCCGACCGCGAGCACGAACGCGGCCAGCGCCTCCTCGCCGCCGGTGAGTGCCGCGGTCGCGATGTCGACCGTCGACCCGGCCATCATCGCGGCCCGCCTGACCGCCGCCGGCCGCACGCCACCGGCGATCGCGAGGCCGTCCTGCACGAGTGAGTCCAGCGCGCCCTGCCGCACCTCGCCGGTCACGACGCCCCGCAGCCAACGCTGCTCGTCGCCGGTCGCGCGCGCCATCAGGTCGGCCGTCGCGTCGGCGCGCGCCCGTTGCGAGCCGGCACCCGACAGCGCGGCCAGCCGCTCGAACGTCGCGTCGACCTCCGCGACGGTCAGCGAGGGGGAGGACGCGGGCGGCGGGGGATCCTGCAGCGATCGCCAGCCGAGACCGGTGCGCCGTTGCCGGAGAGCTCCCGCGAGGTACGACGTCACGATGGGGATGTCCTCGGGAGACTCGGTCGCCGTCCGGAGCAGGAGCTCGCCGAGCGCAGCGGCCTTGGCGGAGCGGGACGAGGTGGCGGCCACCGCCGCGGACGTGGCGACGACATCGGCGAGGAGCATGACCCCATCATGACCGAGATCGGGTGATCTGCGACTTAGTGTTGACGTGACTCTAAGGGTCGGTTACCGTTCTCTTAAAGTCACTGACACCTTAAGTCGGGGCACCGAGCGCAGGAGGTACGTCATGGATACCTCCTCGGCGATCGACCAGCGGGTGTCCTTGGCCGTGTCGACCGTGATCTTCGCCCTGCGACCGCACCCCGAGACCGGCGAGATGACGTTGTGGCTCCCGCTCGTGCGCCGCATCCGTGATCCGTACGAGGGTCAGTGGGCCCTGCCCGGCGGACCGCTCGAGGCCCACGAGGACCTCGCGGCCAGCGCCCGGCACACCCTCGAGCGCACGACCGGACTGACCCCCCACTACCTCGAGCAGCTGTACGCGTTCGGCAACGTCGACCGCTCGCCCGACGAGCGGGTCGTCTCGATCGTCTACTGGGCGCTGGTGCGTCCCGACGAGGTCGCCCGGGCGGTGGACGGCGAGAACGTCGAGTGGTTCGTCGCCGACGAGCTGCCGCCGCTGGCGTTCGACCACACCGAGATCATCGACTACGCCCTGGCGCGGCTGCGGGCCAAGATCACCTACACGCCGATCGCCCACGCGTTCCTGCCCGAGGAGTTCACCCTCGCCGAGCTGCGGGCAGTCCACGAGGCGGTCCTGCGCACGACCCTCGACCCGGCCAACTTCCGCCGCCAGGCGCTGGCCACCAAGACCCTCGTCCCCACGGGCACGTGCCTGCAGGGCACGAGCCACCGTCCCCCCGCGCTGTTCCGCTTCGAGGCCGGCGCGCCCTCAACCGAGGAGCCACGATGAGTTCCGTCCACACCCAGATCGTCGAGAAGCCGGCCGCGAGCTGCGACGTCGAGCTCGCCAAGGGCCCGTGGGAGTTCGACCAGTTCCCCGGCTACGGGCCGGGAGCGTCCGAGGACGACCGCGTCCCCGAGCCGGTCGTCCGACCGGGCCAGCTCCCCGCGGCGTACCAGCGGATGAGCGACGACGAGCTGCACGCGCGCATCCGGGCCGCGAAGGAGGCGCTGGGCGACCGGCTGGTCATCCTCGGCCACTTCTACCAGCGCGACGAGGTCATCCAGTACGCCGACTTCGTGGGCGACTCGTTCCAGCTCGCGAACGCCGCGCTGACCAAGCCGGACGCCGACACGATCGTGTTCTGCGGCGTGCACTTCATGGCCGAGACCGCCGACATCCTGGCCCGGCCCGAGCAGCAGGTCATCCTGCCCAACCTGGCCGCCGGCTGCTCGATGGCCGACATGGCCGACGAGGACTCGGTCGAGGCGTGCTGGGAGGACCTGCTCGAGCTCTACGGCACCGAGCCGGACGCCGACGGCAAGCAGCCGGTCATCCCGGTGACCTACATGAACTCCTCCGCCGCGCTCAAGGCGTTCTGCGGACGCAACGGCGGCATCGTCTGCACGTCGTCCAATGCCGCGACGGTCCTGGAGTGGGCGTTCGAGCGGGGCCAGCGCGTGCTGTTCTTCCCTGACCAGCACCTGGGCCGCAACACCGCCAAGGCGATGGGCATCCCGCTCGAGCAGATGCCGATGTGGAACCCCCGCAAGCCTCTCGGCGGCAACAGCCTGGACGACCTGGAGAGCGCGCGCGTGATCCTGTGGCACGGCTTCTGCTCGGTCCACAAGCGCTTCAGCGTCGCCCAGATCGACCAGGCCCGCGCGGAGCACCCGGGGGTCAAGATCATCGTGCACCCCGAGAGCCCCATGCCGGTGGTCGACGCCGCCGACGCGGCGGGCTCGACCGACGCGATCCGCAAGTTCGTGATCGCCTCGGAGCCCGGGGACACGATCGCGATCGGCACCGAGATCAACATGGTCAACCGCCTCGCCGCGGAGTTCCCCGACCGGACGATCTTCTGCCTCGACCCGGTGGTGTGCCCGTGCTCGACGATGTACCGGATCCACCCCGGCTACCTCGCGTGGACCCTGGACGGCCTCGTCGCCGGCGAGGTCCACAACCAGATCGTCGTCCCCGACGACGTCGCCTCCGACGCGAGGATCGCGCTCGAGCGCATGCTTGCGGCGCTCCCCAGGTAAGCCCAGGTAAGCCCAGGTAAGGACGTGCCATGAGCAGCATCATCATCGTCGGCAGCGGAGTCGCGGGCATGACCGCGGCCCTCGAGGCCGTGGACACGCACGACGTCACCCTGGTGACGAAGGCCGACCTCGCCGAGAGCAACACCCGCTACGCGCAGGGCGGGGTCGCCGTCGTGATCGACGACATGGCCGATCCCGGAGCCCCCACGCTGGGCGACAGCGTCGCCTCGCACGTCGCCGACACGCTCGTCGCGGGCGCCGGCCTCGGTGACGCCGAGACGGTCGGCATCCTGTGCGCGGAGGGGCCGGCCGCGATGGACGAGCTCATCGCTCGGGGTGTGCCGTTCGACCGCCACGACGGCCAGCTCTCGCACGGGCTGGAGGCCGCGCACGCCTTCGCCCGCATCCTCCACGCGGGCGGCGACGCGACGGGGGCCGCGATCGCGTACGCCCTGATCGAGCGTCTGCGCGAGAGCGCCGTCGTGATCCGTGAGCGGACCACCGTCGTCGACCTCGTCGTCGAGGACGGCCGCTGTGTGGGCGTGAGCCTGTTGGGCGGCGAGGTGCTCCGCGCCGACGCCGTGATCCTGGCGACCGGCGGGGCCGGCCAGCTGTTCCCCTGCACGACCAACCCCGGCGTCGCGACGGCCGACGGGCTGGCGATGGCCCTGCGCGCCGGTGCGGTCGCGGCCGACCTGGAGTTCTACCAGTTCCACCCCACGTCGCTGGACGCACCGGGCAACTTCTTGATCTCCGAGGCCGTACGCGGTGAGGGTGCGGTGCTGATCGATGCCGACGGCCACCGGTTCATGCCCGACGTGCACCCCGACGCCGAGCTGGCTCCCCGCGACGTCGTCGCCCGCGCCATCGCGCAGCAGATGAGGGCGAAGAACCACGGCCCGGTCTGCTTGGACGCCACCGCGCTGGGCGCGGAGTTCCTGGCCCGCCGTTTCCCCAACATCGACGCGGCGTGCCGCGCGCAGGGCCACGACTGGAGCACGGTGCCGATCCCGGTCACCCCGGCCGCGCACTACTACATGGGCGGGGTCCGCACCGACGAGTGGGGCCGCACCTCGATCTCGGGCCTGTACGCCGTGGGCGAGGTCGCCTGCAACGGCCTCCACGGCGCCAACCGGCTCGCCTCCAACTCGTTGCTCGAGGGTGCCGTGTACGGCTCGCGGGTCGTCGAGGGACTCCTGTCCTCGCCACCGATCGACGACTTCGACGAGCAGTGGCAGGTCCCGACCGAGCTCGACCTGTCCGAGGACCCCGACGCGCAGGACGTCAGCCGGGCGGACCTGCAGCAGCTCATGTGGGACGCCGCGGGACTGGCTCGCGACGGGGCGGAGCTGCAGCAGGCCGCGGCAGAGCTCCGACGCTGGCGCTCGCCCGCGGTCACGGACGCCAAGGCGGCCGAGGACGCCAACCTGCTGGTCGTCGCGCGCGCGGTCGTGGCCAGCGCCCTGGCCCGCGAGGAGTCGCGCGGCGGCCACTACCGCACCGACTTCCCGCACACGGATGCCGCGCAGGCCACCCACTCGGCGATCGGCGCCACGACCCAGCAGAAGGTGTGACACATGCTCGAACGCCGACAGATCCAGCGGGTCGTGGACCTGGCCCTGGACGAGGACGCCCCCTTCGGTGACCTCACCTCGCAGACGTTGGTGCCGCCGACCGCAGTCGCCCGGGCCGAGCTGGTCGCCCGCGAGCCCGGCGTCCTGGCGGGCGCGGAGGTCTTCGAGATCGCGATGACGACCCTGGACCCCACCGTCAAGGTGACCCTCGAGGCCGCCGACGGCGAGGCGTTCGGCCGGGGCTCGGTGCTGGCCCGGGTCGAGGGCCCGGCGCGATCGGTCCTGCAGGCCGAGCGGGTCGCACTCAACCTGGTGCAACGCATGAGCGGCATCGCGACCCTCACCCGGACGTATGTCGAGGCGGTCGCCGGCACCGCCGCCCGCGTCGTCGACACGCGCAAGACCACCCCGGGACTGCGGGCGCTCGAGCGGCACGCGGTGCGCTGCGGCGGGGGCCACAACCACCGCTACTCGCTGTCGGACGCCGTGATGGCCAAGGACAACCACCTCGCGGTCATCCCCGACGTGACGGCGGCACTGCGGCAGGCGCGGATCGACCTGCCCCACACGACCCACATCGAGGTCGAGGTCGACCGGCTCGAGCAGATCGACGCGGTGCTGGAGTCCGGCGCCGCGCACACGATCATGCTCGACAACTTCAGCCTGGACGACCTGCGTGCGGGCGTCGCGAAGATCGCCGGGCGCGCGCTGGTCGAGGCCAGCGGCGGAGTCACGCTCGACACGATCGCCGACATCGCCCGCACCGGCGTCGACGTCATCTCGGTCGGTGCCCTCACCCACAGCGTGCGGGCGCTCGACCTCGGCCTCGACATGTCGGTGTCCTGAGCCCGTGATCTACCTCGACGAGGCGGCCACCACGCCGGTCAAGCGCGAGGTGCTCGAGGCGATGTGGCCCTTCCTCGGGCCCGAGTTCGGCAACCCCTCGAGCCATCACGAGGTGGGGGAGTCGGCTGCCCGGGCGCTCGAGCAGGCCCGCGCCGACGTCGCGCAGGCGCTTGGCGCGCGGTCGTCGGAGATCACGTTCACCTCCGGCGGCACCGAGTCCGACAACGCCGCGATCAAGGGCATCGCGCTGGCAGCACCCCGAGGTCGGCACGTCGTGGTGTCCGCGGTCGAGCACCCGGCGGTGCTGGAGTCGGCGGAGTTCCTGGGCCGCATCGGCTACGAGATCACGGTGCTCCCCGTCGACGGACAAGGGATGGTCCAGCCCGACACGCTCGCCGCGGCGCTGCGGGACGACACGACGCTGGTCAGCATCCAGCTGGCCAACAACGAGGTCGGGACGATCCAGCAGGTCGAGACGTTGTCGCGGCTCGCCGCGGCCCACGGCGTCCCGTTCCACACCGACGCGGTGCAGGGGGCGGGCTGGCTGGACCTCGATGTCACCCGCCTCGGCGTCCAGGCGCTGAGCATCTCGGGGCACAAGATCGGCGCGCCCAAGGGCATCGGCGTCCTGTACGTCCAGCGGCGCGTCCCGTTCGAGCCGCTGCTGCACGGCGGCGGGCAGGAGGGAGGACGACGCTCCGGCACCGAGAACGTCGCCGCGGCGGTCGGCATGGCCGCTGCTCTGCGCCTCGCGGGCGGCAGCAACGACGAGGTCGTCGCCCGACGCGATGCGTTCATCGCCCGCGTCCTCGCGGAGGCTCCAGGCGCAGCGCTCACCGGGGACGTCGCGCACCGGCTGCCCGGCAGTGCATCCTTCGTCTTCGCAGGCACGAGCGGCGAATCGATCCTGGTCGAGCTGCAGGCGCGCGGCATCGTCTGCTCCAGCGGCTCGGCGTGCGCGGCCGGCAGCGATGACCCGTCCCACGTCCTGCTCGCGATGGGCCTCGAGCCCGAGGTGGCCCAGACCGCGGTCCGGTTCACGTTCGGGCGTACGACGACGAGCGACGACCTCGACACGGCGGCGGACGAGCTCGTCCGGGCCGTAGCCAGCGTCAGCGGCCGGGGAGCACCGCGCTGAATCCGCCCCGCGCGGGGGCACGAACGCCTAGGGTGAGCGACAGGCTGTTCATCTTCGGGGGAGACCATGAAACGTCGGGTGCTGCTGATCACCGTCCCGGTCCTGCTGTTGTCGGCCTGCGGAGGCAGTGACGACACCCGGACGAGCACGCCTGCCAGGACGACCTCCGCGGCGACGACCTCACCGACACAGACCGAGGCACCGACGCCGACCGAGACGCCGCTGCCGACCACGACGCCGGAGGCGGCCAAGGTCGCCATCACGGTGCTGGGCAGCAGCGTGGCCAAGACCGCGGAGGAGAAGTCGGTCGTGGAGGCTTGGATGATCTACTGGGACGCGGTCGCCACCACCTACGACGAGCTCGAGCCCGCGCCCGGGCTCGACCGGTCCCGGGGCAAGCCCCTGAAGGACGTCATGGACTACCTCGACCTCCTCAAGGCGAGGAACCACCGCAGCGTCGGGTGGACGCGCGACCACGTGCTGGGGGTCTCGGTGGACGGCGACTCGGCTGTGCTCCGGGCCTGCTCGGAGAACTTCAGCTTCGAGGTCGACGCAGATGACAACCCGGTCGAGGACGTCACGCCTTTCTACTGGACCACCGCGCGGCTGAGCCGCGACGACGGTCGGTGGATCCTGACCTCCGTCGACACGGACCGACTCCAGCAGGACTGCCGGCGCTGACGCGCTCGAGCGGGACGTCCACCGCGCGGACGCTGGTCGGTGCCCTGCGGCTGATTCCGGGTGTGTCGGCGAGGGTTACGCTTGACCACGATGAACGACTCGGACGGCACCGTCTATCTCGACCATGCGGCGACCACGCCGATGGTCCCCGAGGCGATCGCCGCGATGACCGAGCAGATGGCCCGCACGGGCAACGCCTCCTCCCTCCACGCCGCCGGCCGCGCCGCCCGCCGTACCGTCGAGGAGGCCCGTGAGCTGATCGCCGAACGCTTCGGCGCCCGGCCCAGCGAGATCGTCTTCACCTCGGGCGGCACCGAGGCCAACAACCTCGCGATCAAGGGCCTCTACTGGTCACGCCGCAGCCAGCACCCCGACCGCAGGCGCATCGTCTTCAGCTCGATCGAGCACCACGCACTCCTCGACCCCGTCACGTGGCTCGCGATGCACGAGGGCGCGGACGTCGACATGACCCCGGTCGACAAGCAGGGCCGCATCGTGGTCGACGACCTGCGGGCAGCGGTCGAGCGCGATCCCGCGAGCGTCGCGGCGGTCACCACGATGTGGGCCAACAACGAGATGGGCACGATCCAGCCGATCCCCGAGGTCGTCGAGATCGCCAGGGCGTACGACATCCCGGTGCACAGCGATGCGGTGCAGGCTGCGGGCTATCTCCCGCTCGACTTCGCCGGGAGCGGTCTCGACGCGATGACGATCACGGCCCACAAGCTGGGCGGACCGGTCGGCGTCGGCGCCCTGATGATCGGCCGTGAGATCGACGCGACACCGCTGCTGCACGGCGGGGGACAGGAGCGCGACCTGCGCTCGGGCACGCTCAGCGTGCCGCTCATCGCCGCCTTCGCCGCCGCGGTCGAGGTGACGGTGAGTCAGCAGGCCGAGACCTTCGCCCGCATCGAGGCACTGCGCCAGCGTCTCGTCGAGGGGGTCGTGCGCGTCGTCCCCGACGCGATCGTCAACGGCGACCCGCTGCCGGGTCCGGATCATCGCCTGCCCAACATCGCCCACGTGACGTTCCCGGGGTGCGAGGGCGACGCGATGCTGATGCTGCTGGACGCCCAAGGCATCGAGTGCTCGACCGGCTCGGCGTGCGCCGCCGGCGTGCCCCAGCCCAGTCACGTCCTGCTGGCGATGGGCTACGACGACGTCGCCGCCCGCGGGTCGCTGCGCTTCAGCCTCGGCCACACCTCGACCGAGGCGGACGTCGACCGCCTGCTCGCGGCGCTGCCGGCCGTTCACCAGCGGGCCATGCGGGCCTCGCTCGTGCGGAGCGGGTCATGAGGGTCGTCGCCGCGATGTCCGGCGGGGTCGACTCCGCCGTCGCCGCGGCACGCGCGGTCGACGCCGGCCACGACGTGACGGGCGTGCACCTCGCGCTGAGCCGCAACCCCCGGTCGTACCGCTCGGGTGCCCGCGGCTGCTGCTCGATCGAGGACGCGGGCGATGCCCGGCGTGCCGCGGACGCGCTCGGCATCCCGTTCTACGTGTGGGACATGAGCGAGGAGTTCGCAGACCACGTGGTCGACGACTTCATCGCCGAGTACACGGCCGGGCGCACCCCCAACCCGTGCCTGCGGTGCAACGAGAAGATCAAGTTCGCCGCGGTGCTCGAGCGGGCGCTCGCGCTCGGCTTCGACGCCGTGGCCACCGGCCACTACGCACAGCTGCGCACGGCCGACGACGGCACGATCGAGATGCACCGGGCGATCGACATGGGCAAGGACCAGTCGTACGTGCTTGGGGTGCTCACGCAGGAGCAGCTGGCTCACTCGCTGTTCCCCTTGGGCGACACGACCAAGGACGTGGTCCGGGTCGAGGCGGCCCGCCGCGGGATCCAGGTCGCGCAGAAGCCCGACAGCCACGACATCTGCTTCATCCCCGACGGCGACAACGCGGGCTGGCTCGGCGAGAAGCTGGGCCCTCGGCCGGGCACGATCGTCGACGAGGACGGTCAGGTGCTGCGCGAGCACGACGGGGCGTACGCCTTCACGATCGGGCAGCGCCGCGGCCTGCGGCTCGGCGTCCCCGCCGACGACGGCAAGCCCCGGTTCGTCCTCGACATCGAGCCGGTCAGCGGCACCGTCACGGTCGGCTCGCGGGAGTCGCTCGCGGTCGACGCCCTCGAGTGCGTGAAGCCGCTGTGGTGCGGCGCCGCCCCCGCGGGCACGCTCGAGTGCACCGTGCAGCTGCGCGCGCACGGCGACGAGCACCGCGCGCGGGTCACGGTCGCGGACGACCTGGTCACGGTCGACCTCGTCGACCCGGCCAGCGGCATCGCCCCCGGCCAGGCCTGCGTGATCTACGCCGGCACCCGGGTCGTCGGATCGGCCACGATCGCAGCGACGTCCCGCGCAGCGGTGCACTAGCGTCCACCCCGACTCGAGGGCGGTGCACCAGCGTCCACCTCGCGACCCATCATGGACGCCAGCGCACCGCCCACCCCACAGAACGTAAGGAGCACCATGACGCTCGCCACCGGCATCGGATCCATGCCCGGCACCGACTTCGCGGCCGCGATGCGCCTCGGCCTGGACGAGCTGAGCCTCCCGTACGTCCCTGAGCTCCCGGCCCGCGGCGTCCACGCCGGCATGATCGGCAGGACGCTGGCAGTCCTGGACGGTCTCGAGGCGGACCTGCAGCCCGACGGGTGGCGCATCGGGGTGGGGGAGGGCGCCGACCTGCGCCGCGCGCGTTCGCTCCTGGCCCAGGACCTCGACCTGGCCGAGGAGCTCGCGACCGAGCACGAGGGCCCGATCAAGATCCAGGTCACCGGTCCGCTGACCCTCGCCGCGACGGTCGAGCGCCCGCGCGGCGACAAGATGCTGGCGGACCACGGGGCCCGTCGCGAGATCGCGCAGTCGTTGGCGGAGGGCCTCGGCGCCCACGTCCGGGACGTCCGCCGGCGGTTCTCGGCCGCCGACCTGGTCGTGCAGGTCGACGAGCCCGCGATCACGGCCGTCCTCACCGGCGGCATCCCGACCGCGAGCGGCTGGTCGCGCCACCGCAGCGTCCACCCGCCCGAGGCAGACGCCCTGCTGCGCGCGGTCGTCGAGGCGATCACCGACGCCGGGGCGCGCCCGGTCGTCCACTCGTGCGCGCCCGACGTGCCGGTCGAGCTGCTCGCCGGAGCAGGCTTCGCCGCGATCTCGTTCGACCTCGGTCTCGTGCGCCCCGACGACGTCTGGGCCGAGACGTTCGAGAAGGGCGTCGACCTGTGGTGCGGCGTCCTGCCCTCGACCGACGCCGGACAGGTCTCGCAGAAGGCCGCCGTCGGCCAGATCGAGACCTTCTTCGGGCGCTTCGGCTTCACGGAGGAGACCTACTCCGACCGACTCGTCGTGACCCCGACCTGCGGTCTCGCGGGTGCGTCGCCGCAGTGGGCGCGCACGGTCCTCGTCGCTGCGCAGAGTGTCGCCTCGCGGCGATAAAGTCGAGCCATGGCCAACGACGACGAGCTGCGACAACGTCACAAGCAGCTCTCCGAGACGATCCTCGAGCACCGCGAGCGCTACTACGTCGACGACTCGCCGACCGTCTCCGACGCGGAGTACGACCAGCTCATGCGCGATCTCGAGGCCCTCGAGGAGCAGATGCCCGAGCTCCGCACGCCGGACTCGCCGACCCAGACGGTCGGCGGCTACGCCTCGTCGTCGTTCGAGGCCTACGAGCACCGTGAGCGGATGCTCAGCCTCGACAACGCGTTCTCGATCGAGGAGCTGGAGTCGTGGCACGGCCGGCTCGTGCGAGAGGGGGTCGACGATGCGGAGTTCCTCTGCGAGCTCAAGGTCGACGGTCTCGCGATCTCGCTGACCTACGAGAACGGGCGCCTGACCCGGGGCGTCACCCGCGGCGACGGGCGCGTCGGCGAGGACGTCACCAACAACGTCCGCACGATCAAGGTCATCCCGCACCAGCTCAAGGCCTCCGACGATTACCCGGTCCCGGCGTACGTCGAGGTGCGCGGTGAGGTCTTCTTCCCCACCCGGGCGTTCGAGGAGTTCAACACCGCGTGGGCCGAGTCCGGCAAGACGCCGTTCTCCAACCCGCGCAACGCCGCGGCCGGGACGCTGCGCATGAAGGACGCGTCGGTGACCGCGAGCCGTCCGTTGTCGATGGTGTGCCACGGTCTGGGCTACCGCGAGGGCTTCACGCCGACCCGCCAGAGCGAGGCGTACGACGCGCTCAAGGCGTGGGGTCTGCCCACCAGCGACCGGGCCAAGGTCGTCCCCAACCTGGCCGAGGTCGAGGAGTTCATCGACTACTACGGCGAGCACCGCCACGACGTCGTGCACGAGATCGACGGCGTCGTGGTCAAGGTCGACCAGGTGCCACTGCAGCGTCGGCTCGGCTCGACGTCGCGCGCCCCGCGGTGGGCGATCGCGTGGAAGTACCCGCCCGAGGAGGTCAACACCCGGCTGCTCGACATCAGGGTCAACGTGGGCCGCACCGGTCGGGTCACCCCCTACGGCGTGATGGAGCCGATCCGGGTCGCGGGCTCGACCGTCGAGATGGCCACGCTGCACAACCAGCACGAGGTCAAGCGCAAGGGCGTCCTGATCGGCGACATGGTCGTGCTGCGCAAGGCCGGCGACGTGATCCCCGAGATCGTCGGCCCGGTCGTGGCCCTGCGCGACGGCACCGAGCGCGAGTTCGTCATGCCCACGGAGTGCCCCTCGTGCGGCACCCCGCTGGCGCCGTCACGCGAGGGCGACAAGGACATCCGCTGCCCGAACACGCGGTCGTGCCCGTCCCAGCTGCGGGAGCGCCTGACGCACGTCGGTGGGCGCGGCGCGTTCGACATCGAGGTGTTCGGCTGGGAGGGTGCCACGGCGCTGCTGGACGCCGGGGTGCTCACCGACGAGGGTGGCCTGTTCGCGCTGACCGCCGATCAGCTCATGAGCGTCCCGCTCTACACCCGCGCGGCCAAGAAGAAGGAGATCGAGGCCGGCTCGGGTGAGCGGGTGCTGAGCGCCAACGGCATCGCGCTGCTGAAGAATCTCGAGACCGCCAAGACGCAGCCGCTGTGGCGGGTGCTCGTGGCCCTGTCGATCCGGCACGTCGGGCCGACCGCCGCCCGCGCACTCGCGACCCACTTCGCCTCGATGGACGCGATCCGTGAGGCCTCCTTGGCCGAGCTCGCAGCCGTCGACGGTGTCGGCCCGACGATCGCCGAGGCGGTCGTCGAGTGGTTCGACGTCGACTGGCACCGCGGCATCGTCGACCAGTGGCAGGCCGCGGGCGTACGCATGCAGGACGAGCGCGACGAGTCGATCCCGCGGACCCTCGAGGGCTTGACGATCGTGGTGACGGGCTCGCTCGAGCGATTCACGCGTGACTCGGTCAAGGAGGCGATCATCGCGCGCGGCGGCAAGGCCTCGGGCTCGGTGTCCAAGAAGACCGACTACGTCGTGGTGGGTGAGAACGCCGGCTCCAAGGCCGACAAGGCCGAGGAGCTCGGACGCCCGATCCTCGACGAGGAGGCCTTCGAGAAGCTGCTCGCCGAAGGGCCGCCGCCGGCCGACGACGAGCCGGCCCCGGAGTCCTGACGGGGCTCACACCCGACGCAGGTATGACGCACGGCGCTGCGGGGTAGTCCGGCGCCATGCAACCCACGCACGAAGTCATCATCGTCGGCGGCGGGGCAGCCGGGCTCTCGGCGGCACTCGTCCTCGGCGCTGCGCGACGCAGCGTCGTCGTCGTGGACGCCGGCGAGCCGCGCAACCGCGCGGCCGCCCACCTGCACGGCTTCTTGTCCCGCGACGGTGCGGACCCCGCCGACGTCCTGGCGACCGGGCGCGACGAGGCCGCCCGCTACGGGGTCGAGGTCGTCGAGGACACCGTCACGGCGGCGCTGCCGAAGGACGATGCGTTCACCGTCGAGCTCGAGGGCGGGAGGCGGCTCGTCGCACCCCGGCTGGTGATCGCCGTGGGCACCGCGGACACGCTCCCGGACCTGCCGGGCCTGCGGGAGGGCTGGGGCTCGGACGTCCTGCACTGCCCGTACTGCCACGGCCACGAGGTCGCCGACAGCCCGCTGCTGATCCTCGCGACCCATGCCGGCTCGGCCCACCAGGCACACCTGCTGCGCCAGTGGTCGGACGACGTGACGCTGCTGGTCAACGACGTCGCCGCGCTCGACGAGGATGCGCACGCGACGCTGCGACGTCGTGGCATCCGCGTCGCGGACGGGGCCGTCGCGAGGATCGAGCGTGCCGAGGACGGCGCGCTGACCGGGGTCCAGCTGGCCGACGGCACCCGGGTGCCGGCCAACGCGCTGTTCCTGGTGCCGGACATGGAGCCGCCGGGCGTCCTCGTCGAGCGACTCGGGCTCGCGATGGAGGACACCCCGATGGGCCCCGCGATCACGACCCACGACAACGGACGCACGAGCGTCCCGGGCGTGTGGGCCGCCGGCAACTGCACCGACCCGACCGCCCACCTCGTGACGGCGGCGAGCGCCGGGACGCTCGCGGGCATGGACGTCAACGCCGACATCATCGACGACGAGCTCCACACCTGACCCGCGGCCGCGCGGGCCGTCGCCCGTAGGCTCGGCACGTGCCCCCTCGTTCCCCGCTGCCGCCGCGTCACGGTCTCGGCGCCGCGTGGCTGCGGACCCCCGACCGGGACAAGCCGCACCCCGACCCGTGGCCGACGATGGGCGCGTGGCTGCGCCACCGGCTGCCCGAACGGGTCGACGTCGAGCGGATGCTGGCCGAGCAGCGCTTCGTCCACGACGACGGGAGCCCGGTCGCCGAGGAGCAGCCGTACGCACCGCACACGTTCGTGTGGTTCCACCGTGACCTCCCCGACGAGGTCGAGGTCCCGGGCGAGATCGTCGTCGTGCACCGCGACGAACGGCTCGTGGTCGTCGACAAGCCTGCCTTCCTGTCGTCCATCCCGCGCGGGCGGCACGTGCGCCAGAGCGTCGTGACCCGCCTGCGCGCCGAGCTCGAGCTGCCCGAGCTCTCACCCCTGCACCGGCTGGACCGGGTGACGTCCGGCCTGCTGATGCTCGCCACGACCAGGCAGTGGCGCGGGCCGTACCAGTCGCTGTTCCAGGCCGGCGCGGTCCGCAAGACGTACCGGGCCGTGGCGCCGGTGCGCGACGACCTCGAGCTGCCGCTCGTGGTCCGCAACCACCTGGTCAAGCAGCGCGGCACCTGGCAGGCCGAGGTGGTGCCGGGCGCACCCGTGAACGCCGAGACGCTGGTCGAGCTGGAGTCCCGGAGCGGGGAGCACGGCGTCTACCGGCTGACACCTCGCACGGGACGCACGCACCAGCTGCGCATGCACCTCAACGATCTCGGCATCCCGATCGTCGACGACCCGCTCTACCCGACGGTCCTCGACCTCGAGGTCGACGACTTCAGCCGGCCCCTGCAGCTGTTGGCCGCCGAGATCGCGTTCACGGATCCGATCGACGGCACCGAGCGCAGGTTCACCAGTGTCCGCTCGCTCCCGCTGCTGCCGGCCGAGGCCCTCTAGGAGGCGTTCTCGCGGGCCAGCGCCGCGAAGACCCCGATCGCGACGATCGCGAAGACGATCCCCGGCAGGACGAGCCCACCGGCGGCGGCGTAGAGCGCGACCGTCAGGAACAGCATGACCTGCACGACGAACCGCGTCGGGAGCTCGAGCCGGCGGGCGGACGTGGGGGCCATCCACTGCGCCCAGATGGCGACCGCGACCATCGCGAGGAACGCACCGACGGCCCAGCCCCGCCAGCCGTCGACGAATCCGTGGCCCGCGAGGACGAGGATCACGACCATCGCGATCTCGCACAGGAAGGCGATCGCGTCGAGGGGACCGAGGTCCTGAGGTTTCTGAGGAGGCATGGGTCCAGCCTAGGGAGTGCTACTTTCGCGCCATGAGCGAGTCATCGCGCCCGAGCCCCATCATCCTCGTCGTGGCCTCCGACGAGCACCGGACGGTGCTGACCGACGAGTTCGCGAGCAGGTACGCCCGTGACTACGACGTCCAGGTGACCACTGACGTCCTCGGCGTCACCGATCTCGCCGCGATGGTGATCGCCGGCGGCCGGCACATCGCCCTCATCGCGGTCGACTACGGGCTCGAGATCGATGCGGTGGACGTCCTGGACGTGCTGCGCAACGTCTCGCCCAGCAGCCGACGGATCGTCCTGGTGCCGATGGGGACGTTCGGCGCGTCGCTCGACGAGCTGCGGCCGGCCCTCGCGGTGGGCCGGCTCGACACCTACCTCCTCATCCCGCAAGGGCCACGCGACGAGGAGTTCCACACCGCGATCGCGGAGTACCTCTCGGACTGGGCCACGTCGACGTCGACGCCGGAGGTGGCCGGCGTCCGCATCGTCGACGACGGCGGCCAGATCGAGATCGCCGGCATCCGTGACTTCCTGGACCGGATGGCGGTCCCGTGGACGCGCTACCAGCCCGACAGTCCTGTGGGCCGAGAGCTCCTGGCCGAGGCGGGGGAGGGTGCTGCCCTGCCGCTCGTGTCGGCCTTCGGCCGGCCGCCGCTGACGGCCGCGACCGAGCATCTGGTCGCCGCGATGTTCTACGGCTCGCCGGCCGACCTGGGCGACGACTACGTCGCGGACCTCGCCATCATCGGCGCGGGCCCCGCAGGACTCGCGGCGGCGGTCTACGGCGCGTCCGAGGGGCTGCGCACGATCGTGCTCGAGTCCGAGGCCGTCGGCGGCCAGGCCGGCACCAGCTCGATGATCCGCAACTACCTCGGCTTCCCACGCGGCGTGTCCGGGATGCGCCTGGCCTTCCGTGCCCGGCTGCAGGCCACCCGGTTCGGGGCACGGATCTTCACCGGGCGCCCGGTCGAGGAGATGAGCGTCGGCGACCTGCACGAGATCGCGTACGACGGCGGCGTCGTCCGGGCCCGGGCGGTGCTCATCGCGTGCGGGGTCCGTTATCGACGGCTCGGCGTGCCCGCCCTGGAGGACCTCGTGGGCCTCGGCGTCTACTACGGTGCGGCGACGAGCGTCGCCCGTGAGATGGAGGGCCGCGACGTCTTCATCGTGGGCGGCGGCAACTCGGCGGGGCAGGCGGCCATCCACCTGGCCCGGTTCGCCCGGTCGGTGACGATCGTGGTGCGACGCAGTGGCCTCGCGGAGACGATGTCGGCGTACCTCGTCAACGAGATCGCCACCCAGCGCAGGATCCGGGTGCTCACCGGCGCGCAGGTCGTCGACGGTGGTGGAGACGGACGTCTGGAGTGGATCGACCTGGCGGTCGGTCCCTCCACCGAGCGGCACGACGCCGACGGGTTGTTCCTGCTGCTCGGTGCCGAGCCCGGTTGTGACTGGCTGCCCGACGAGGTCAGCCGCGACCAGCGGGGTTTCGTGCTGACCGGCCGGGACATCCCGAAGTCGGCCTGGCGAGGCGGCCTGCCGCCGGCCGCGTTGGAGACCGCGGTCCCGGGGGTCTTCGCCGCCGGCGACGTCCGGGCCGGCTCGATGAAGCGGGTCGCCTCGGCGAGTGGCGAGGGAGCGGGGGCGGTCGCGCAGGTGCACGCGCACCTGGCGCCCGCGCCGGCCTAGACCGAGCGCACCCGCTCGACGATGATCTCGGCGAGCTCGGGAGCATTCTGGTCGAGCAGCCAGTGGGTTGCGCCCCGCACCACCACGAGCTCGTACGGAGCCGTGACGTAGTCCGCAGTCAGCTCGGCGCCGCGACGGGCGAGCGCGGCGTCCTGATCGCTCCAGACGTACGTCGTGGGCACCGACACCTTGCGGCCGACCTCCTTGCCGCCGAGGACGATCGACCGGTAGTAGCCGAGGCCACCGGGCAGTGCGCCGTCGGCGACGATGTCGCGCCGGAAGGTCTCGATCATGTCGCTGTCCATGCCGGCCGCGCGCAGCATCTTCTCGCCCAGCCCGTTGGGGGTGCTGAGCAGTCGCTCGGGCAGGACCGGCAGCTGGAACAGCAGCATGTAGTACGACCGCAGGGGCTGGGAGCTGCTGACCATCGACTTCATGAAAGCCGTGGGGTGCGCGACCGACACGGCGGTCAGCGTCCGGACGAGCTCGGGGTGGCCGCCGGCCACGGCCCACGCGACCGCCGACCCCCAGTCGTGCCCGACCAGGTGCACGGGCCGGCCGATCAGGTGGATCAGCGCGGTGACGTCGCCGACGAGCTCGCCGAGGCCGTACGCGAAGCGGGACGTGGGCCGCGCGCCGGGGGAGTAGCCGCGCTGGTCCAGCGCGTACGTGCGCAGGCCCTCGGCGTTCAGCTGCTCGGACACCTTCGCCCACGACGTCGCCCGCTGCGGGAAGCCGTGCAGCAGCACGACGGGCGGGCCGTCGAGCGGTCCGCTGTCGATCACGTCGAACGTCATGCCCGCGTGGGTGAGCTGGGTGATGCGCGATTCGGCCATGCCCCATCCTGACACCTGACGGGCACGGTGCCCGGTGGGAGCGACTGCGCCGGGTCACTAGGATGGATCAGCAACCGCACGACCCCTCGATCGCAAGGAAGTCGCATGTCTGAGCCCGTCACGGGTATCTCGCGCGACGACGTCGTCCACCTGGCCGGCCTCGCCCGCATCGACCTCAGCGACGCTGAGCTCGACCACCTCGCCGCAGAGCTGCCGGCGATCCTCGACCACGTCGCGAGCGTCCAGCGCGCCGCCGGCGACGACGTCCCGGCGATGAGCCACCCGGTCCCCGTCGACAACGTCTTCCGCGAGGACGTCGTCCGGCCGAGCCTGAGCCCCGAGGACGCGCTGGCCGGCGCCCCGGCGTCCGATCAGCAGCGCTTCCTCGTGCCCAAGATCCTCGGGGAGGACTGACATGACCGATCTGACCCGCAAGACCGCCGACGAGCTGGCCCAGTCGCTCGCGGCCAACGAGGTGTCCTCGGTCGAGGTCACCCAGGCGCTGGTCGACCGCATCGGTGCGGTCGACGGCGAGATCCATGCCTACCTGCACGTCGACGCCGAGGGCGCGCTCGCGACGGCCGCCGACATCGACGCCCGCCGTGCCAAGGGTGAGCAGCTGTCCTATCTCGCCGGCGTGCCGATCGCGGTCAAGGACGTGCTCGCGACCCGCGGCATGCCGACCACGTGCGGCTCCAAGATCCTCGAGGGCTGGATCCCGCCCTACGACGCGACGGTGACCGCCAAGATCAAGGCCGCGGGCCTGCCGATCCTCGGCAAGACCAACATGGACGAGTTCGCGATGGGCTCGTCGACCGAGCACTCCGCGTACGGCCCGACCCGCAACCCGTGGGACACCGGCCGCATCCCCGGCGGCTCCGGTGGTGGCTCGGCCGCGGCCGTCGCGGCCTTCGAGGCCCCGCTCGCGATCGGCACCGACACGGGCGGATCGATCCGCCAGCCCGGCGCGCTGACCGGCACGGTCGGCGTCAAGCCGACCTACGGCGGCGTGAGCCGCTACGGCCTCGTGGCGATGGCGAGCAGCCTCGACCAGGCGGGCCCCGTCACGCGTACCGTGCTCGACGCGGCCCTGCTCCACGAGCTCATCGCGGGCCACGACCCGATGGACTCCACGAGCATCCCCGACGCGGTCCCGGCGGTCGTCGCCGCGGCCCGTCGCGCCGACGTGCAGGGGCTGCGCATCGGCATCGTCAAGGAGCTGGGCGGCGAGGGCTTCCAGCCCGGCGTCCAGACCCGCTTCGACGAGGCCGTCGCGCTGCTCACGGGCGCGGGCGCCGAGGTCGTCGAGGTCTCGATCCCGAGCCTGGAGTACGCGCTGGGCGCCTACTACCTGGTCATGCCGAGCGAGGCGAGCAGCAACCTGGCCAAGTTCGACGCGATGCGTTACGGCGTCCGGGTGCCCCCGGCCGGAGTCGACGACCCGAGTGCCGAGCAGGTCATGGCGTCCAGCCGCGACGCGGGCTTCGGCGACGAGGTCAAGCGACGCATCATCCTCGGCACGTACGCGCTGTCGAGCGGCTACTACGACGCGTACTACGGCTCGGCCCAGAAGGTGCGCACGATCCTCGCGCGCGACTTCGCCGCAGCGTTCGCCGACGTCGACGTGCTGGTGTCACCCACGTCGCCCACCACGGCGTACCCGCTGGGGGAGAAGCTCGACGACCCGCTCGCGATGTACCTGGGCGACGTCGCCACGATCCCGGCCAACCTGGTCGGCATCCCCGGACTGTCCCTGCCCGTCGGACTGGCCGACGAGGACGGACTCCCGGTGGGGCTGCAGCTGCTCGCCCCGCAGAAGGCCGACGACCGGCTCTACAACGCCGCGGCGGCACTCGAGCGGATGCTCGAGGAGAAGTGGGGCGGCGCGTTGCTGTCCCGGGCACCTGAGCTGGAGGTTGCACGATGAGCGCCGAGACGCTGGTCCCGTTCGACGAGGCCATCAGCCGCTACGACCCCGTGATGGGGCTCGAGATCCACATCGAGCTCAACACGGCGACGAAGATGTTCTGCGGCTGCCCGACCGAGTTCGGCGCCGAGCCCAACACGCAGGTCTGCCCGGTCTGCCTCGCGCTGCCCGGCGCGCTGCCGGTCGTCAACGCCAAGGCCGTGGAGTCCGCGATCCGCATGGGTCTCGCGCTCAACTGCGAGATTGCCGAGTGGTGCCGCTTCGCGCGCAAGAACTACTTCTACCCGGACATGCCCAAGAACTTCCAGACGTCGCAGTACGACGAGCCCATCGCGTTCGACGGCCACGTCGACGTCGAGGTGGACGGCGAGACGTACCGGATCGAGATCGAGCGCGCCCACATGGAGGAGGACACCGGCAAGGCGCTGCACGTCGGCGGCTCCACCGGGCGCATCCACGGTGCCGACTTCTCGCTCGTCGACTACAACCGTGCGGGCATCCCCCTGATCGAGATCGTCACCCGCACGATCGAGGTGCCGGCCGAGAAGGCTCCCGCGGTCGCCCGCGCGTACGTCTCGTACGTCCGCGACCTCATCGGCGGCCTCGGCGTCTCCGACGTCCGCATGGACCAGGGCTCGCTGCGTGCCGACGTCAACCTGTCCCTGAAGCCCAAGGGCTCCGACGTCCTCGGCACCCGCTCGGAGACCAAGAACGTCAACTCGTTCCGCTCCGTCGAGCGGGCCGTGCGCTACGAGATCTCGCGCCACGCGGGCATCCTCGACGCCGGGGGCAAGGTCGTGCAGGAGACCCGGCACTTCCAGGAGGACTCCGGCACGACGCTGCCGGGCCGCGAGAAGTCCGACGCCGACGACTACCGCTACTTCCCCGAGCCCGATCTCGCGCCGGTGTCGCCGTCGCGGGAGTGGGTCGAGGAGCTGCGGGCCACCCTGCCCGAGCCGCCGGCCGTACGTCGCGCGCGCCTGCAGGCGGACTGGGGCTTCTCCGACCTCGACATGCGTGACACGATCGGCGCGGGCGCTCTCGACCTCATCGTCGAGACCGTCGAGGCGGGCACCACGCCCCAGGCCGCCAAGAAGTGGTGGCTGGGCGAGATGGCGCGGCGCGCCAACGAGAGCGGTCAGGACATCGACGCCCTCGGCATCACGCCGCAGCAGGTGGCCGAGATCCAGGCGCTCATCGACGCGGGGCGCATCAACGACAAGCTCGCCCGCTCGGTCTTCGACGGCGTGATCGCGGGCGAGGGCACGGCCGAGGAGGTCGTGGTCTCCCGCAAGCTCGAGGTCGTGTCGGACGACGGTGCGCTCGGCGCGGCGGTCGACCGGGCGATCGAGGCCGACCCGGACGCGGCGCAGAAGGTGCGCGCCGGCAACCTCGGTGTCGCGGGTGCCTTGATCGGTGCCGTGATGAAGGAGATGCGCGGCCAGGCCGACGCCGGACGGGTCCGCGAGCTGATCCTGGAGAAGCTCACCTCGTGAGCGTCGGGCCGCCGGAGCGATCAGTCGATCGCTCCGGCGGCCCAGCCCGGTCGTGGCGCTCGTGAGGGTGTCCTGATCAGGGGGTGCCGGGGTTACCGTCGTGAGAACGACCCGGCCAGGAGGCACGCATGACTGTCATCGATCTCCCCGAAGTCCACACCTGCTCCGTCGAGGGGTGCTCCTACAACAGCGACACGGCGTGCCACGCGGGCGCGATCACGGTGTCCGGCTCGCAAGCCGCGTGCGGCACGTTCATCGACATCGGCGCGAGCGGTGGGCTGAGCAAGATGGTCGCGAAGGTCGGCGCCTGCCACCGCACGGACTGCCGGCACAACGAGAGCCTGGAGTGCGGGGCGAGCTCGATCTCCGTCGGACCCGGCACGGACGCCGCCGACTGCCTGACGTACGCGCCGGCCTGACGGCTCGGCTCAGCCGACCCGGTCGAGCAGCTCGTTGAGCTCGTCCAGGACGATCTCGGGGAACTCGACCGGCAGGAAGTGCGTCGCGTTCAGCTCGCGGTAGCGCGATCCCTTGATCCGCTGAGCGGCGGTGCGCATGTGCCGTGCGCCGGTGAACACATCCCACTTGGCGGCCAGGAACGTGACCGGGATGTCCACGTCGCTGAGGGAGACACGGGCGTGCTTGGAGACGCTGATCGCGAGCTTGGCGTACCAAGCCGGATGGGTCGTGAAGAACTCCTGCAGCAGCACGCGCACCTCGGCGGTGTCGGCGGCCGGGTTGATGAACCGGCTCTGGCGGACCAGGTCGGCGGTCACGTTGGTCCACGGCAGCCGCCGGGTGAGGGGCGCCAGCGCGTGACCGGTGACTGTCACGGTCTGGGACACGCCGACCATCAGGCTGCGGGCGAGCAGTGGCGGAACGAGCAGAGGCGCGAGCATCGTGGAGAAGGTGTTGCCGGGCACGCCGGCCACCGCCAGGATGCCGGTCACCCGTCCGGGAAAGCGGGCGTTGATCTCGAAGGCGATCGTCACCCCGGTCGACCAGGCAGCCACCACGCAGGCGTCGATCCCGGCATCGTCCATGACGGCGATCGCGTCCTCGACGAACGAGTCGAGGTCCACGCGTCCGTCGGTGGGCCGGGCCGATCCGCCGGTGCCGCGGTGGTTCCAGCCGACCACGCGCACACCCGACTCGGGCCGCAGCAGCGACGGCCACGCGTGCGGGTTGGTGCCCAGGCCGTTCGAGACCAGCACCGTCGGCCCGTCGCCGTCGTTCGTCCACGCCCGGATGCGGGTCCCGTCGGCGCTTTTCACGTCGTAGTAGCGCAGGAGTGCGGGAGTCGGCGAGGTCACGCGCCGATTGTCCATGGCGAAGGGGGCAACGGCAACGCGTGACCACGGCCGGCCGCGGTTTCCCAGGAGGACCCCGAAATCTGACACGGCACCCCGGTCGTACCGAGGGTGACGTGTCAGGAACCGGGGTGAGGCACTGCGGATTCCCAGGTTCTCCTGGGAATCCGCGGCCGCGGGGGTGCGGCAGCCGGGTGCAGTGCTGGGCTCACTTCAGGGTGTTCAGCACTGCCTGCACCAGGCGTCCCGCGCCTCCGTCGGACTGGGGGAGAAAGAGGCTGGGCTCGGTCAGCTCGAGCTCGATGAGGATCGGCTCTGCGTCGGCCGCGGTGACCAGGTCCACGCGGGCGTACAGCGGAGCGGCGTCCAGGCCGAGCAGCGCCGTGGCGGTCTCGAGCGCGTGGTCGGCGACCTCACGCTGTCGTGCGGTCGGGGTGCGCGGCGTGATCTCCTCGCGGCTGTCCCGGTCCTGACGGACTCCTTCGCCTCGCAGCAGCAGCGGGCCCTTGCGGATCGAGTGGGAGAACGTCCCGGAGAAGTACAGCATCGCCGTCTCGCCCTCCTCGTCGACCGAGGAGATGTAGGGCTGAGTCATCGACGTGCGGCCCGCGGCCACGAGCTCCTCGCCGTGCGCCCAGACCTCCTCGCGGGTGCTCCAGCGCGCGGTGTCCTTGGACCCCGACGAGATCGTCGGCTTGACGACCCACTCGTCGTGGTCGCCGAGGTCGTCGCCAGCCGCGACGTCCCACAGCGTCCTGATGACGGGGACGCCGGCGTCCTGCAGCTCGCGCAGGTAGACCTTGTCGGTGTTCCAGGTGAACACGTCGACCGAGTTGTGCAGGCGGGGGATGGTCGCGGCCCAGCGCAGGAACTCCTCGCGACGGGCGATGTAGTCCCAGCACGAGCGGACGACCACGGCGTCGTACGCGTCCCAGTCGATCTCGGGGTCGTCCCAGGTCACGATCTCGCCGCGGATGCCGTGCTCAGCCGCGGCTGCCTCGAGCAGCGGCAGGTCGGGGTCGTACGCGCGATGGTCCGAGCTGGTCACGAAGGCGATCGTCATCGGGCCATCCTGCCATCGTCCCGGTTCTGTCTTAACTTCATGCATATGCTTCACGCATGACCCCTGCTTCGAACGTTCGCGTGGCGGTCATCGTCGATCTCGTCGGATCGCGCCGACACCCCGACCGGGCCTGGGTCCACGCGCGGCTGCTGGAGGCCTTGCAGCAGGTCAACGAGGCGGTCGACTTCGACCAGCCCCTCGAGCCGACGCTCGGCGACGAGTGTCAGGCACGTTATCTCTCGGTCGATTCTGCAGTGCGCGCGACCCTGGCCCTGCGCCTCGCCCTCCCGGACGAGCTGGACTGTCGCGCGGGGATCGGGGTGGGTGCGGTCGAGGACCTGGGTCGCACGCCCTACGGGCCGCTGCAGGACGGGCCGGCCTGGTGGGCTGCACGCGACGCGATCGTGGAGGCCAAGAGCCGTGAGAGCGCGCGCGACCGGACGCTGCGCACCTGGTACCAGGTCTCCGAGCGCCTGACCGGCCCGGAACGCGACGAGCACCCGCCGGCCGCGATCGTGAACGCGTTCCTGCTGACCCGCGACCAGATCGTCACCCGCATGGCGGGGCGGTCGCGGCGGCTGCTGCGGCACCTCCTGAGCGGCGCGTCCCAGGTCGACATGGCGCTGGCCGAAGGGATCTCCTCGTCCGCGGTGTCGCAGAACCTGCGGCGGAGCGGAGCCTTCGCCGTGCTGAGCTCGCACGACCAGTTCGCCGCGTGGTTCGACCGATCAGTAGCCGATCAGGCTCGCCAGCAGGAAGACCGGGGCTGACAGTCCCGCGAGCGACATGGCCAGGCGCACGTACCGGTACTTCTTGGCGACGATCCTCGACAGCTCGAAGAGCTGGTGCCGGGTCCGGTCCTCGAGCCTCGGGGGATGGCGGTCGAGCACGGCGTCCAGTGACCGCTGGCTCTCGAAGGCCGCTGCGTGGCCCCAGTAGAAGACCTCCTTGGTCCTGTCCGGGACCGTGAACCGCGGCCACACGGCCAGCGCCGCGGCAGCGACGGACGACGAGGCGAGCGCGGCGGCCAGCCACCAGAAGAACGCACCCACGGCGTCGAGGTCGCGGGGGCTCCAGTCGCGGGCGAGCAGGCCTGCGAGCAGGGCGCCGAAGCCGATCCCCAGCACCGCCAGCACCATCGAGGCCTTGTGGTCCGCGGCTCCGACCTCGTTGCGGGCCTCCGCGAGGATCGCCAGCTCGACGTCGGGAGCCGGATTGCGTGGCATGTGTCCTCCGTGTCGGTGGTGGACGCCCACGGTACCAAGCACGGACCTGCTCGCAATCAATGATGTGGCGTTGATTAACTGTGATCAGCATGCAGGCGTTGATCTTGACAAATCAATGTAATAACGCTGATCATGAGATGTGTTTGCGATCACGATCGATCAACGCCGAAGTCGTCACACCGACGACGCGGTGCCCGATCTGCTGGACCGGCTGGGACAGTACGCGCTCGTGCGGCAGTTCGAGCGAACGGCGGGTGACGAGGTGCAGGGCCTGTCGGACGATCCGGCTGTCGTCGTCGACCTGGTCTGCGCGGTGGTCGCCACGCAGGCGTGGTGGATCGGCATCGGCGTCGGGGCGGTGGACCAGCCCATCGCGGACTCGGTCCGCGCCAGCAGGGGACCCGCGCTGATCGCTGCGCGGGCAGCAGTCGAACGCTCCAGCTCGACCGCCGTCGGCCTCGCGGTCGAGGGTGAGGGCACTCGTCACGCGGAGACGGCGCTCCATGCGCTGGCCCGGGTGATCACCGACCGTACGGAGGGTGGGGCGGAGGCGGTGGCCGCGATGGCGACGGGCCGGACGCAGAAAGAGGTCGCCCACCAGCTCGGCGTCTCGCCCCAGGCGCTCAGCCGCCGACTGCAGGTCGCTCGGTGGTCCGAGGAGCAGCGGTTGCGCGATCTCGCGACGTACCTGCTCGCCCAGATCGCGTCGTGACGTGGACTCGCTCACCACGCGCACGGGCTGAGCCGTAATCTTGGTCCCATGCCCCCCGAGAACGAGATCGACATCAAGCCCCGCAGCCGTACCGTCACCGATGGCCTCGAGGCCACCGCGTCACGAGGCATGCTGCGCGCCGTGGGCATGGGTGACGAGGACTGGGAGAAGCCGCAGATCGGTGTCGCGTCGAGCTGGAACGAGATCACCCCCTGCAACCTGCCGCTCGACCGGCTCGCCAAGCGCGCCAAGGAAGGCGTGCACGCCGGCGGCGGCTACCCGCTGGAGTTCGGCACGATCTCGGTGTCGGACGGCATCTCGATGGGCCACGAGGGGATGCACTTCTCGCTCGTCAGCCGTGAGGTGATCGCCGACTCGGTCGAGACCGTCATGATGGCCGAGCGCCTCGACGGCTCGGTGCTGCTGGCCGGCTGCGACAAGAGCCTGCCCGGCATGCTGATGGCCGCGGCCCGCCTCGACCTCGCGAGCGTCTTCGTCTACGCCGGCTCGATCATGCCCGGCAACGTCGACGGCAAGGACGTCACGATCATCGACGCCTTCGAGGCGGTCGGTGCCTGCCTGGCCGGACGCATGTCGCGTGAGCAGGTCGACAAGATCGAGCGGGCGATCTGCCCGGGCGAGGGCGCCTGCGGCGGCATGTACACCGCCAACACGATGGCCTCGGCTGCCGAGGCCCTCGGCATGAGCCTGCCGGGCTCGTCGGCTCCGCCGGCGATCGACAGCCGCCGCGACGACTACGCGATCAAGTCCGGCGAGGCCGTCGTCGAGCTCCTGCGCCGTGGCATCACCGCTCGGGACATCCTGACCAAGAAGGCCTTCGAGAACGCCATCACGGTCGTCATGGCGCTGGGCGGCTCGACCAACGCCGTCCTGCACCTGCTGGCGATCGCCCGCGAGGCCGAGGTCGACCTGACGCTCGAGGACTTCAGCCGCATCGGCGACAAGGTCCCGCACCTGGGCGACCTCAAGCCGTTCGGCCGTTACGTCATGAACGACGTCGACAAGGTCGGCGGCATCCCGGTCATCATGAAGGCGCTGCTCGACGCGGGCCTCATGCACGGCGACTGCCTGACCGTCACCGGCAAGACGATGGCCGCGAACCTCGCTCACATCGAGCTCAAGCTCGACGGCGACGTGATCCGTCCGATCGACAAGCCGATCCACCGGACCGGCGGCCTGACGATCCTGCACGGCACGCTCGCTCCCGAGGGCGCTGTCGTCAAGAGCGCCGGCTTCGACTCCGACGTCTTCACCGGCACCGCCCGGGTCTTCGACGGCGAGCGCAAGGCGATGGACGCGCTCGAGGCCGGCACGATCGTCGCCGGCGATGTCGTCGTCATCCGCTACGAGGGCCCCAAGGGTGGCCCCGGCATGCGCGAGATGCTGGCCATCACCGGAGCCATCAAGGGCGCCGGCCTCGGCAAGGACGTCCTGCTGATGACCGACGGACGCTTCTCGGGCGGCACGACAGGTCTCTGCGTCGGGCACGTCGCCCCCGAGGCGGTCGACGGTGGGCCCATCGCCTTCGTCAAGGACGGTGACCAGATCACCCTCGACGTGGCCAACAAGCGGCTCGACGTCGCGATCGACGCCGACGAGCTCGAGGCCCGCAAGGTCGGCTGGGAGCCGCTGCCCCCGAAGTACACGACGGGCGTCCTCGCGAAGTACCGCAAGCTGGTCAGCTCAGCGGCACACGGCGCGATCACCGGCTAGCAGCGGTCGGAGCGTACGCGGTGAGTGGCGGCCAGGTCTTCGCGACCCGGTGGGACCTGCTGTTCGCGCAGGTGCTGATCGGCGTGGACCGCACCACGGGGGTCTTCTCCGGCAGCGAGCCTGCGCCGGGGCGTCAGCTGGTCTGCGTGTGGACCAGCGAGGCCCGCGCGGGGGAGGCGCTGCACCTGGAGTCGTGGGACCTCAAGAAGATCAGCGTGCGCTCCCTGCTCACGGTGCTGCCGGCGGGCATCGGGATCCACGTCGATCCCGCGGTCCCGTCCGGCATGACGGCCTCCGCCGACTACGTGGCCCAGCTCAAGCGGTACCTGGTGCCGTTCCCCGACGGGGCGGACGTACGCCGTGCGCCGTGGGACGGCCTCGACGCGTCCGCGCGGGAGGCTCTCGCCGACGCCGCCGACGACCATGTGAGCGAGCTGCACGCATTCGGCTTCACCGTCGATGACAGCCCCACCCTCGGGTGCCTCGCCTACGTCGCGGCCGGGGGACCGGCGCCTGCGGACGCCGTCCGGACAACGCTGGCGGCGTCGATCGACCTGGACTCCCTGGGCGTGCCGACTGTCATCGTCGTGCCCCTCGAGGAAGTACCCGAGGCCCTGCGCGCGACCCTCGGCGACGCCGACCGCGTCCGCCGTGAGAAGCGGCCGAGGTTCTGGCGGCGCTGACTCAGGAGCAAGTGGTCGCGGCCCCCTGGGCGATCTTCTGGTACGCCGCGGTCTCCTTGGCGCTCGGCTTGTAGGAGCCGTCGCGGTTGACCAGGGCTGCGAGCAGCTTGTCCGACAACGACGAGTCCACGAGCTGCTTGCTGAAGCACGTGGCCTGCTTCTCGGTCAGTCCGGCGCTCTTGAGCGTCTCGGCGAGCTGCTTGGCCGTCGGACGCTTGTTGGGGTCGACGGACTTGACGGGCGCCGGCGTCGTCGCGCTGCCGGCGCTGGGGCTGGGGCTGCTCGCGCTCGGCGTGCTCGAGGTCTTGGCGTCGCTCGCTGCGTCCTTGTCGCCGTCCGAGGAGCTGCCTCCGCAGGCGCTGGTGACCGTGAGAGCAAGGGTGGCGAGCGCGAGCCCGATGGTGCGTCGCATCATGATGATCCTTGGGATTCGGGGGCAAGACCTTCCATGAAAGCAAGAAGCTGCAACCCTCGCGACACCGGGAGCAGGTGACGGGTGTGGGGACGGTGCTCTGTCCCGCCTAGGATGGAGGGGTCATGAGCGTCCCTGTTGATCCCGTCCTGCCCACCTCCGAGATCGACCCCGACGAGCTGGCGATCGCCCTGCGCGTGCTGGCGGCCGCCGAGCGTCTGGACGAGGAGGACCCTGACTACGTGGCGCTGAGGCGCGCGTGCGGGAAGTTCTACAAGAACGTCAAGAAGCACCGTCGCCTCGAGAAGCGCGCCCAGGTCGCGGCGGCCGACCGAGAGGTGGTCTCGGCGACCGCGACCGGCTCGCCGACGCGCATCGACGACGAGACCGAGGGCATCCCTCTCGTGTCCAACGTCGCGGGGGCGACGGCGGGCACCTTGCTGGTGCCGCGGCCCTGTTACATCTGCAAGCAGAAGTACACGCTCGTGGACGCGTTCTACCACCAGCTCTGCCCCGAGTGCGCCGCGCTCAACCGGTCCAAGCGCGACGCCCGCACCGATCTGACCGGCAAGCGCGCGCTGCTCACGGGCGGGCGGGCCAAGATCGGCATGTACATCGCCCTTCGTCTGCTGCGCGACGGTGCCCACACCACGATCACCACCCGCTTCCCCCACGACGCGGTCCGTCGCTTCACGGCCATGCCCGACAGCGCGGACTGGATGCACCGCCTGCGCATCGTGGGCATCGACCTGCGCGATCCGGCCCAGGTCGTGGGCCTGGCGGACGCGGTCGCCGAGCAGGGACCGCTCGACATCCTCATCAACAACGCGGCGCAGACGGTCCGGCGCACCCCCGGTTCGTACGCCCCGCTCGCGGAGGCGGAGTCGGCCCCGCTGCCGGACGGGCCCCTGCCCGAGCTGCTGACGTTCGGCCACACCAGTGACGCCCACCCCGCGGCTCTCGTCGGATCGGTCTCCGCGCACCCCGTCCTGGCCGGCGACGCCCACACCGCGGACGAGCTCACGTCGCTCGCGATGACCGCGGGCTCGGCCGATCTCGCGCGCATCGACGCGGGCGGCCTCGTGCCAGACACGGTCGACGTCAACAGCTGGACGCAGCGCGTCCACGAGGTCGACGCCCTCGAGCTGCTCGAGGTCCAGCTGTGCAACACGACGGCGCCGTTCATCCTCGTCAGCCGGCTGCGTCCGTCGATGGCGGCTGCGGAGGCGCGGCGCACGTACGTCGTCAACGTCTCGGCGATGGAGGGACAGTTCAGCCGGCGCTACAAGGGCCCCGGACACCCCCACACCAACATGGCCAAGGCGGCGCTGAACATGCTGACCCGCACGAGCGCGGGAGAGATGCTCGAGCAGGACGGCATCTTGATGACCGCGGTCGACACCGGGTGGATCACCGACGAACGGCCGCACCCGACCAAGGTGCGCCTGGCGGAGGAGGGCTTCAAGGCCCCGCTCGACCTGGTGGACGGTGCGGCCCGGGTCTACGACCCCATCGTGCGCGGCGAGGCCGGCGAGGACGTCCACGGAGTCTTCCTCAAGGACTACGCACCCTCACCCTGGTGACACCTGCCGGGCTGCCCCGGCCCCGGACGCACGACGGCCCGGGGGAGATGATCTCCTCCGGGCCGTCGGCGAGCAGGTGTCAGTTGGTGACGCACTCGCTGAACTTCTTGGACACGTCAGTGAGGGCCTCGCGGTCCTCCTTGCTGCCCTTGTAGTCCTCGTCCTTCTCGACGATCGCGTTGAGCGTCTTGTCCGACAGCTTCGAGTCGACGAGGAGGCCGGCCACGCAGTCGGCGGCGGCCTCGGGGATCGAGGTGCCGAAGACGCTGTCCTTGCTGGTGATGGACGTCTTCACCTCACCCTTGGACGGACGATCCTCGCCGCCGCCACAAGCGGACGTGAGAGCGAGCGCGGCGACGATCATGGCCGCGCTGAGTGACTTCTTCATGTTCTCCCCAGAGAGTTAGGGCCCGTCCACGTACTGGCGGGCCGACCGGGACATCCTGTCAGTTACGGCGCCGGTTGTCAGATCCGCGGATGAGTCCACATGGTGGTACGAAATGTCTCACGAGTTGATAATCGTCGCGACGGAGAGGAGACTGGGTGACGTGCAGATCCGGAACCTTGCAGTAGTAGACGACTGACGCGTCGGCCCAGGCCCCGCGTCTCCCTCGATTGCCCCAGCGTACGGTCTGGGGACGGGGGATTTTTTTATGCGAACAGGCCGGGTCGCACCCCGGCAAGACCATGCGATGAACAGTTAGGTAGCGACCTCATGACCGAGCAGATCCCTGAGCAGCTGACCGGGGCGCAGAGCCTCGTCAGGGCGCTGGAGCACGCCGACGTTGACACCATCTTCGGCATCCCGGGTGGCGCGATCCTCCCGGCGTACGATCCGCTGTTCGACTCCACGATCCGCCACATCCTCGTTCGCCACGAGCAGGGCGCAGGCCATGCCGCGCAGGGCTATGCGATGGTCACGGGCAAGGTGGGCGTCTGCATGGCCACGTCCGGGCCGGGCGCCACCAACCTCGTCACCGCGATCGCCGATGCGCACATGGACTCGGTCCCGATCGTCGCGATCACGGGCCAGGTCGCGAGCGGCTCGATCGGCTCCGACGCCTTCCAGGAGGCGGACATCCGCGGCATCACGATGCCGATCACCAAGCACAGCTTCCTCGTCACCGATCCCGACGACATCCCCCGCACGATCGCCGAGGCGTTCCACATCGCGCTGACGGGTCGCCCCGGACCGGTGCTCGTCGACATCAGCAAGGACGCGCTGCAGGCCACGACGACGTTCACGTGGCCGAGCGAGCTCGCGCTGCCCGGCTACCGCCCCACGACCCGGCCGCACGGCAAGCAGGTCCGCGAGGCCGCCCGGCTGATCGCGGCCGCGAAGCGTCCGGTGCTGTACGTCGGCGGAGGCGTCATCAAGGCCGACGCGTCGGCTGAGCTGAAGGTCCTGGCCGAGATGACCCAGATGCCGGTCGTCACGACCCTCATGGCACGCGGCGCGTTCCCGGACTCGCACGAGCTGCACCTCGGCATGCCCGGCATGCACGGCACCGTCGCGGCGGTCGCGGCCCTGCAGAAGAGCGATCTGCTCATCTCGCTGGGTGCCCGTTTCGACGACCGGGTGACCGGCCACCTGGCGTCGTTCGCGCCGCTGGCCAAGATCATCCACGCCGACATCGACCCCGCGGAGATCTCCAAGAACCGGGTCGCCGACGTCCCGATCGTGGGGGACTGCCGCGAGGTGATCGCCGACCTGATCGCGATGCTGCAGAAGCAGGCCGCCGACGACGACATCCGCGGCGACTACTCGGCCTGGAAGGCGCAGATGCTCGGCATCAAGGCCAAGTTCCCGGTCAGCTACGACAAGCCCGCCGAGGGCCTCGCTCCGCAGACCGTGATCGAGCGGATCAGTGCGATCGCCGGGCCCGACGCGACGTACACGGCGGGCGTCGGCCAGCACCAGATGTGGTCCGCGCACTACGTGGACTACGAGCGTCCGCGCCAGTGGCTCAACTCCGGCGGGCTCGGGACGATGGGCTACGCGGTGCCTGCCGCGATGGGCGCCCAGGTCGGTCTGCCGGGCCAGGTCGTGTGGGCCATCGACGGCGACGGCTGCTTCCAGATGACCAACCAGGAGCTCGCGACCTGCGCGATCGAGGGCATCCCGATCAAGGTCGCGGTCATCAACAACTCCTCGCTCGGCATGGTCCGCCAGTGGCAGACGCTGCTCTACGAGAGCCGCTACTCCAACACGGACCTCAACACCGGTCCGGAGTCGATCGGCGCGCGCCGCATCCCCGACTTCGTCAAGCTCGCGGACGCGTACGGCTGCGTGGGTCTGCGCTGCGACAACGAGGCCGACCTCGACGCGACGATCGAGAAGGCCATGGCGATCACCGACCGCCCCGTCGTGATCGACTTCGTGGTCGAGCGGGACGCGATGGTGTGGCCCATGGTCCACGCAGGCACCAGCAACGACGACATCCAGATCGCGCGAGATCTCGCGCCCGAGTGGGACGATGAGGACATCTGATGACTGCGCACACCCTTTCGGTCCTGGTGGAGAACACGCCCGGTGTCCTGGCGCGCGTCTCGAGCCTGTTCATGCGCCGCGGCTTCAACATCGAGTCGCTCGCGGTCGGCCCGACCGAGATCCCCGAGATCTCGCGCATGACGATCGTCGTCAACGTCGACGAGCTGCCGCTCGAGCAGGTCACCAAGCAGCTCAACAAGCTCGTCAACGTGCTCAAGATCGTGGAGCTCGAGTCATCGAGCGCGGTCGAGCGCGAGCTGATGCTGATCAAGGTCAAGACCGACCCGCAGACCCGTGGTCAGGTGCTGGAGACGGTCAATCTCTTCAGGGCTAAGGTGGTCGACGTGGCCACCGACGCCGTGACGATCGAGGCGACCGGCGACGCGGGCAAGCTCACCGCGATGCTGAACGTCCTCGAGCCGTTCGGGATCCGTGAGATCGCCCAGTCCGGACGTGTGGCCATCGGCCGCGGAGCCCGTTCCATCACCGACCGCACCCTGCGTACCGTGCCCGGCACGCAAGCAAGCTGACCAACCCGCACCTCAGAAGCACGACCCAAGGAGACGTACCCCGTGGCTGAAATGTTCTATGACGACGACGCAGACCTGAGCATCATCCAAGGCCGCCACGTGGCGGTCATCGGCTACGGAAGCCAGGGGCACGCGCACGCGCTCAACCTGCGCGACTCCGGCGTCGACGTCCGCGTCGGCCTGCCCGAGGGATCCAAGAGCCGGGCCAAGGCCGAGGCCGAGGGACTGCGCGTCCGTTCGGTCTCCGAGGCGGTCGAGGAGGCCGACGTCATCGTCGTGCTCGCGCCCGACCAGGTGCAGCGCCACGTCTACGCCGAGTCGATCGAGCCCAACCTGGTCGACGGCGACGCGATCGTCTTCGGTCACGGCTTCAACATCCGCTTCGGCTACATCACGCCCCCCGAGGGCGTCGACGTCGTGCTGGTCGCCCCCAAGGCGCCGGGTCACACGGTTCGTCGCGAGTTCGTCGACGGGCGCGGCATCCCCGACATCATCGCGGTCGAGCAGGACGCCAGCGGCAAGGCGTGGGACCTCGCGCTGTCGTACGCGAAGGCGATCGGTGGCACCCGCGCCGGCGTCATCAAGACGACCTTCACCGAGGAGACCGAGACCGATCTCTTCGGCGAGCAGGCCGTGCTGTGCGGTGGCATGTCGCACCTCGTCCAGGCGGGCTTCGAGACGCTGACCGAGGCCGGCTACCAGCCCGAGATCGCGTACTTCGAGGTGCTGCACGAGCTCAAGCTCATCGTCGACCTCATGTGGGAGGGCGGCATCGCGAAGCAGCGCTGGAGCATCTCCGACACCGCCGAGTACGGCGACTACGTCTCGGGCCCGCGCATCATCGACGACTCGGTCAAGGAGCGCATGAAGGCCGTGCTCGCCGACATCCAGGACGGCACGTTCGCCAAGCGCTTCATCGACGACCAGGACGCTGACGCCTCGGAGTTCCTCGCACTGCGCGAGAAGGAGGCCGGTCACTCGATCGAGGCCACGGGCAAGGTGCTGCGCTCGCACTTCTCGTGGAAGCAGCAGGACGCCGACTACGTCGACGGCCAGGCCGCTCGCTAGTCACCCGCACCACCCCGAGAGGGCGTCACCGCTTCGGCGGTGGCGCCCTTTCGCATCCCACCGCTGACGCGCGCCTCCCGTCCGCTGAGGGGAGCCTCCCGTCCCCTGACGCGCCTCTACGGCTCGCTGACGCGAGCCTCCGGTCCGCAGCTCGTCCTGGATCAGGCGATCATCTCGAGCGTGCCCGTACGCCTCGGGGTGGTCGCCGGCTCGGTCGAGCCGGTGACCTCCGCGTACGCGCGCCGGAGGCGACGCACCGCCTCGGTCTGCGTCTCGTGGGACTGCGTGTACGGAAGGCGGAGGTGGCGCTCGCCGGCAGCGCCCACGCGGCTGAAGAACCGAGGGCCGGGGGTCAGCAGCAGGCCGTGCCGGGATGCCGCGGCGGTGAGCCGCGACGAGATGCGGTCTGGGAGGGTCGCCCAGAGGTTGAGGCCGCCGGCCGGGCACGGCGCCGCGATGTCCGGGAGCTCACGCGCCAGCTCGGACAGCAGGTGGTCGCGCCCCGCACGCAGGCGCGCTCGACCCGCGGCGGCGGTCTGCCCGCCCTCGGTCAGCAGCTCGGCGAGAACCAGCTGGTCGAAGGCGGACGTGCCGAGATCGTCCATCATCCGCGCCTGGACGATAGGCATCACGAGGGCGTGCGGTGCGCGGATCCAGCCGACACGGAGGCCGCCCCAGTACGCCTTGGACGACGACCCGATGAGGAGCGCCCGCGGGTCGTATGTCGCGAAGACCGGTGGCATCTCGACCCCGTCGAGGTTGATGTCACGCAGCGACTCGTCGATGATCGGGACGACGTCGTGGCGCCGCAGCTCGCGCGCCCACGCCCCACGCTCCGCGTCCGTCATCACGGCGGCGGTGGGATTGTGGAAGTCCGGGATCAGGTACGCCGCGCGGTGCCGCGACCCTGCCAGCGTCTCCGCCATCGCGGCGGGCTCCCACGGCGACCGGTCGACCGGCAAGGCGGACAGGCGCGCGCCTGCCGCGGTGAACGACTCGTGGGCGTGCGGATAGCTGATGCCCTCGACGACGACGCGCTGGCCCGGGTCGACCAGCACGCGGGCGAGCAGCGAGATCGCGCCCATGGCCCCGCTCGTCACGATGATCTGCTCGGGATCGGTCGGCAGGCCTCCGTCGGTGTAGCGCTGGGCGAGGATCTCGCGCAGCACCGGGAGACCGTCCGGCAGGTATCCGGTCGTGGCCAGCAGGCCGGACAGCCTGGTCGCCGCGGTCTCGAAGGCGCGAGCCAGGCCGGGGGTGCCTGCGGGCGCGGAATAGGTGAGGGCGATGGTGTCGGCGTCGTCGGGGGTGACGATCAGGCTGCTGACGCTCGACGCCGCGAGCGGGACCTGCACGACGCTGCCCGAGCCCTGTCGGGAGCGCAGGAGGCCGAGCTCGCGCAGCTCGGCGTACACCCGGGTCGTGGTCGTACGGCTGACGCCGATGGCGGCGGCGAGCTCGCGCTCGGACGGCAGGCGGCTGCCGTCGCCCACGCGGCCGTCCACCACAAGCAGGCGAAGGCGGTCGGCGATCTCCCGGTATGCCGGGCCGGCGTTGTCGAGGGGACCGAGGAGATCGGCGAGCCGCCGGGCGGAGAGGGTGAGGGCCACGGGTCCACTGTGTCACGATTGGCTATGGAAGGCATGGCCAATTGGGTTCACGCTGGACTCATGACCGCGTTCCTCGTCTTCCTGGCGCTTTTGAGCCTGATGTCCATCGTGCGGCTCGTGCGCCTGGTCGCGCGAGACGGCCTCGGCACCAACCCGCCGCCCCGCAGCCACCGCGAAGAGCTCGGCAGCTGGGTCGAGCGGGAGCTGCGCCGGTGAACGGCCTGCTCGGGCGGCTCGTGCGCCTCAACGTCGGCTTGTTCCTCTACGGATTCACGATGGCGATGCTGGTCGAGTCGACGCTGGGCCTCGACCCGTGGGACGTCTTCCACGAGGGGGTGACCGAGCACGTCGGTCTGACGTTCGGTCAGGTCGTCATCGTCACGGGCGCGTTCGTCCTGCTGCTGTGGATCCCGCTGCGGCAGCTGCCGGGTGTGGGGACGGTCCTGAACGTGCTCGTCATCGGCCTCGCTGCCGACTTCGGCATCGCAGTCATCGTTCAGCCGGACGAGCTGTGGTTGCGAGCCATGCTGCTCGTGGGCGGGATCGTCGGCAACGGGTTCGCCGGGGCGTTGTACATCGGCGCCGCGCTCGGGCCGGGCCCCCGCGACGGGCTGTGGCTCGGTCTTGTCAGGCGTACGGGGCGCAGCGTGCGGCTGTGGCGGACGGTCATCGAGGTCGCAGTGCTCGCGGTGGGCTTCCTCCTCGGCGGGACGGTCGGCGTCGGCACTGTCCTGTACGCCCTCACGATCGGCCCGCTCGTCCAGCTCTTCATGCCGTTCACCTCCGCCTCGACCGCCGACGAGTCGCGCACGACCGGTGACGAGTCGCGTACGACCGGTGACGAGTCACCTATGACCGGTGACGAGTCACTTTGCGGCAACGCTGAGTGACTCCTCGGCCTCCGTAGGTGACTCGTCGGCGTCCGTGCGTGACTCGTCGGCCGCCGTGCGTGACTCGTCAGCGGCGGGTGGCGATGATGAGGGAGGCGTCGACGTCGATCAGCATCTCGACTGCGGCGAAGCGCTCGTCGGTCAGCCACTGCTCGCGGACGGTGTCGACCCGGCCTTCGACGATGGGCGGCCAGAACGCCGACGGGACGAAGTCGTCGAGGATGACCATGCCGCCGGGCTCCATCAGGTCGGCGAGGACGTCGATGCTCTCCATGACCTCCCGCACGTCGACGAAGAGCAGGGAGAACGGTGCGTACTGCTCGAGCGTCGACCAGTCGCCGGCGATCACGTCGACGTTGTCGGTCCGGGCGAAGATCTTCTGCACGTCCTCGGCGAGGACGGGGTCGAGCTCGGCGCTGACGACCCGGGCACCCTTGGGGGCGCCGCTGGAGAGCCAGGCCGATCCGACGCCGCAGCCGGTGCCGAGCTCGGCGAGCGTGCCGGTGCGGGACGCAGCGAGCGTGGCGAGGAGGCGTCCGGTCTCGTTGCGGATCGAGGTGATGAATCCGCGCTGGCGGGACAGGTCCAGGGTGCTCGCGACGAGGTCGGGGACTTCAGCGGGTGCACTCACACGTCCAGTGTTCCACGGACCCACGCTCAACCGTGGCCACGGCGTCTCGGCGACTGAGACGCACGGACGAACTGCGGACGCCGCACGGACCCCCGGCGTACGGTGTCAGCACCATGCGGAAGCAGCTCGTACTCATCGCTTGCCGCGGCAGGGCCTCTTAGGGCCACACCCTGCCGCGGTGTTTCGGCGTTGGCCCGCCGTTCCGCCCGCAGGGTTCGCGATTCATGATCTGACTCGCACATCTGACATCTCTCCCCGGACGATCTCCGGACATGTGGCGCGTGCCGAACGGCGGACCTACGCCGGACCCGCACCGGCCGTCATCCGTTCGTACACAAGGAGAAGATCATGGACCGCAACCTGATGGAGTGGGGACCCGCGCACCTGCGTGACGAGGCAGCACAGCACGACGTCGAGCTGTCCGACCGGCCCGACGACAACTGACCGAATGTTGATACTCGGGTTTCACATCCTGAGATGTCGCCCGATAGGATGACGCTCATGACCCGCTCTTTCTCGCTCGCAGTCGTGGCCGGTGACGGCATCGGACCCGAGGTGACCTCCCAGGCCCTGAAGGTCCTGGACGTCGTCTCCAAGACCCACGACCTGTCGTTCAGCACCACGGACTACGACCTCGGCGCGCGTCGCTACCACGCGACGGGGGAGACCCTCCCGGACTCGGTGCTGGAGGAGATCCGCGGCCACGACGCGATCCTGCTCGGCGCGATCGGCGACCCGAGCGTGCCGTCCGGCGTGCTCGAGCGGGGCCTGCTGCTCAAGCTGCGCTTCGCTCTCGACCACTACGTCAACCTGCGTCCGTCCAAGCTGTTCCCGGGCGTGGCCACCCCTCTGGGCGATCCCGGCGACATCGACTTCGTGGTCGTCCGCGAGGGCACCGAGGGGCCGTACGTCGGCAACGGCGGAGCGATCCGCGTCGGTACGCCGCACGAGCTCGCCACCGAGGTCAGCATCAACACCGCGTACGGCGTCGAGCGGGTCGTCCGCGACGCCTTCGCCCGCGCCCAGGCACGTCCGCGCAAGAAGCTGACGCTGGTCCACAAGAACAACGTCCTCGTCCACGCGGGCCACCTGTGGAGCCGTACGGTCGCCGCCGTCGCGCCGGAGTTCCCCGACGTCACGGTCGACTACCTGCACGTCGACGCGGCCACGATCTTCCTCGTGACCGACCCGGCCCGCTTCGACGTGATCGTCACCGACAACCTCTTCGGCGACATCCTGACCGACCTCGCGGCCGCGATCACCGGCGGCATCGGTCTGGCAGCGAGCGGCAACGTCAACCCCGACCGCACGACGCCGAGCATGTTCGAGCCCGTCCACGGCTCGGCACCCGACATCGCCGGGCAGTCCAAGGCCGACCCGACCGCGGCCATCCTCTCCGGCGCCCTGCTCCTGGAGCACCTCGGCGTCCCCGAGGCAGCCGCGCAGATCACGGCCGCTGTCGAGGCGGACATCGCCGCGCGCGGCTCCGCCCCCCGTTCCACCGAGGAGGTGGGGGAGGCCATCGCGCAGAGCGTCACGGATCTGGGCGCGGCCGAGGGCGTACCGGTCGGCTGACGACCGCTGCCCCTCGACGACAAGAGAGTTGTACCGTGAGCACCATGAACACCACCCCGTTTGCCGCGACATTCAACCGGAACGACGCGGCACGATCCGGCGAGGACCGGGCCGCGATCCTCGCCGACCCGGGCTTCGGCAATCACTTCACCGACCACATGTTCCTGGCCGAGTGGACGCCCGACACGGGCTGGGCGGACGCGCGCGTCGTCCCGTACGGCCCGCTCCAGATCGACCCCGCGACCGCGGTCCTGCACTACGCGCAGGAGATCTTCGAGGGCCTCAAGGCGTACGTCCACGAGGACGGCTCGGTCTGGCTGTTCCGTCCCGAGGCGAACGCCGCCCGCATGCAGCGGTCGGCGCACCGCCTCGCGCTGCCGGAGCTGCCGATCGACTGGTTCCTCGGCTCGATCGAGGCCCTGGTCGAAGCCGACCGTGACTGGATCCCGGCCGGCGGCGAGAAGAGCCTGTACCTGCGTCCCTTCATGTTCGCGTCCGAGGTCTTCCTCGGCGTCCGTCCGAGCCAGCACGTGACCTACTCGGTCATCGCCTCTCCCGCGGGTGCGTACTTCTCCGGCGGCGTGCAGGCGGTCTCGATCTGGCTCTCGTCGGAGTACTCCCGTGCAGGCAGCGGAGGCACCGGGGCGGCCAAGTGCGGCGGCAACTACGCCGCGTCCCTGCTGCCGCAGCAGGAGGCCGCCGCCCACGGCTGTGCGCAGGTTGCCTTCCTCGACTCGACCGAGCAGAAGTGGATCGAGGAGCTGGGCGGGATGAACCTGTACTTCGTCCACTCCGACGGCTCGATCGTGACGCCCGAGCTGTCAGGGTCGATCCTCGAGGGAGTGACCCGCGACTCGATCATGCAGATCGGGCGCGACCTCGGCCACGAGGTCGTCGAGCGGCGGGTGTCGATCGACGAGTGGCGCGAAGGTGCTGCCGACGGGACGATCTCCGAGGTGTTCGCGTGCGGCACCGCCGCGGTCGTCACCCCGGTCGCGTCGCTGAAGTGGGAGGGCGGCGAGGTCGTCTCCGGCGACGGCGAGCCGGGCAAGGTCACGACGGACATCCGCTCCGCGCTGGTCGACGTCCAGTACGGCCGCGCCGAGGACCGCCACGGCTGGATGCGGCGCATCTGCTCCTGAGCGCTGCTCAGCACAGTGCCATCGGTCCCGCGTCGCCGGGGCCAGGATCGGTGGCGACGGATCTGTGAAACTCTGGGTGTGACCACCGTCACGACCAAGGAGAGTCCATGTCCGTCGCCACACGTTCCGAGCATGATCTGATCGGAGACCGTGAGGTTCCTCTCGAGGCCTATTGGGGAGTGCACACACTCCGCGCCCTCGAGAACTTCCCCATCACCGGCATCCCGATCGGCACGAGCCCGTACCTCGTGGAGGCCCTGGCCGGCGTCAAGCAGGCCGCAGCCGCCGCCAACCACGATCTCGGGCTGCTCGACGACGAGCGTCACGCGGCGATCCGCGACGCGTGCGAGGAGATCCGCGGGGGAGCGCTGAGAGACCAGTTCGTGGTCGACGTCATCCAGGGAGGCGCCGGCACCTCGACCAACATGAACGCCAACGAGGTCATCGCCAACCGGGCGCTCGAGCTCATGGGGCACAAGAAGGGCGAGTACGACGTCCTGCATCCCAACGAGCACGTCAACCTCAGCCAGTCGACCAACGACGTCTATCCGACCGCGGTCAAGATCGCCGTCATCCTGGCCACGCACGACCTGCTGGCCGCGATGCAGGTGCTCGAGGACTCGTTCGCGCGCAAGGCCGACGAGTTCCACGACGTCCTCAAGATGGGGCGCACCCAGCTGCAGGACGCCGTGCCGATGACCCTCGGTCAGGAGTTCCGCACGTACTCACTGATGATCGCCGAGGACCGCGCGCGGCTCAGCGAGGCCGTCCTGCTGCTGCACGAGATCAACCTCGGGGCAACGGCGATCGGGACGATGCTGAACGCCCCGGCGGGCTACGTCGCGTCCGCGTGCGGCCACCTGGCCAGGCTGACGGGTCTGCCGCTGGAGAGCGCGGTCGACCTCATCGAGGCGACGCAGGACTGCGGCGCGTTCGTGCAGCTGTCCGGCACGCTCAAGCGGGTCGCGGTCAAGCTCTCGAAGATCTGCAACGACCTGCGGCTGCTGTCCTCGGGCCCCCGCGCAGGGCTCAACGAGATCAACCTGCCCGCGGTGCAGGCGGGGTCGAGCATCATGCCGGGCAAGGTGAATCCCGTCATCCCCGAGGTGGTCAACCAGGTCGCGTTCCAGATGATCGGCCACGACGTGACGGTGACGATGGCGGCCGAGGCGGGCCAGCTGCAGCTCAACGCGTTCGAGCCGGTGATCTGCTACTCGCTGTCGGCCGGGATCTCCCGCCTGCGCGAGGCCGTGCTGGTGCTCGCGACCCGTTGCGTCGACGGCATCACCGCGAACGCCGAGCTGCTGCGGGCCGAGGTCGAGAACTCGATCGGTCTCGTCACCGCGCTCAACCCCTACATCGGCTACGCCGCCGCGACCGAGGTGGCCAAGGAGGCGCTCGCGACCGGGCGGGGCGTCGCCGAGCTCGTGCTGGAGCACGGGCTCCTGCCGCCCGCCGAGCTCGAGGCCATCCTGCGTCCCGAGACCCTGGCCAATCTCGGCCCGCGGGCACGCGAGCGGTGAGCTGAGCCCCGCCGGCTCACGGAGCGAACAGGGCCGTGGCGGGGTCGTCGACGACCCGGACGAGAAGAACGTTCTCGTCCGGGTCGTAGTCGATCCGGACGCCCACAGCACGATCCTTCGGGGTCTCGGCGGCCGACGGGTCGCCGAGACCGTACGCGATGTCGCGCAGGGTCACGGTGGCGTCGCCCACCGGGTCGTTGGCCGGCCACTCCGCGATGAGCCGGTGGACGAGGCCGGCCAGGACCGCGCTGAACATCGCATGCTGCTGACGGGAGACACCGCTCAGGTGGATCTCGGGCAGTCCGAACGAAGCGAGACCGACGGTGCGCAGCTCACCCGCGTCGAGGTGGGCGTAGTCCGCGACGTACCACTGGGTCGCGTGCGCGAGGGACACTTCGTCGGCTCGCTCCTCGACCACGCGAGGGATCGCGAGGTCGATGACGACTCCGTCGTGCTCCTCGGCCAGGCGGAGGGCCTCGACGCGTACGTCGCGCTGCGTCGCGGCAGCGTCCTCGACGCGGCAGCTGCGCATGAGGAGCAGCTGGTGGCGGCGCGAGCTCAGCCGTTCCAACGCGGGTTCGGACGTCCCGTAGCGACGCAGCAGCTCGGGAGAGGGCGGGGGGATCAGGTCCTCGGACTCGAGCGGGGAGGCGGTCACGACGGCGTACATGACGCTCGGATCGACCGTGAGGGGAACGGGTCTGGCGGTCATAGGTCGCTCAGTCTAGACTGGCCCGCATGCAGAGCATCTCGATCATTATCGACAGGCGCGCCGGGCACTGAACCTCCAGCCCGACGCGCTGCCTCCCATCTACTGGGGGGCAGTTTTTTGTATGTAGACGGTGTCGCCCATCGAGACGGTGACCGGACGAAGGACGAAGCAGTGAGCGCAGGACACCAGCAGGCGAGCGACTTCCACGTGTACGACACGACGATGCGCGACGGTGCGCAGCAGGAGGGGCTCAACCTCTCCGTGCAGGACAAGCTCCACATCGCTCGTCATCTCGACGACCTGGGCGTCGGTTACATCGAGGGCGGGTGGCCGGGCTCGAACCCCAAGGACACCGAGTTCTTCGCGCTGGCCGCCAAGGAGCTCGAGCTCAAGAACGCGACGCTGGCCGCGTTCGGCGCGACCCGTCGGGCCGGCGTCGAGGCGTCGCAGGACCCCCTGCTCCAGGCCCTGCGTGAGTCCGGCGCGTCCGTGGTCACGGTGGTCGCCAAGAGCCACGACCGGCACGTGACCGAGGCGCTGCGCACGACGCTCGAGGAGAACCTCGCGATGGTGCGCGACACCGTGACCTACCTCCGCGAGGGGGGACAACGCGTGTTCGTCGACATGGAGCACTTCTTCGACGGCTACCGGGCCAATCGCGACTACGCCCTGGAGGTCGTGCGCGCGGCGGGCGAGGCGGGAGCCGAGGTCGCGGTGCTGTGCGACACGAACGGCGGGATGCTGCCGCACTGGGTCAGCGAGATCGTCGCGGACGTCGCGACCACGGGCGTACGCCTCGGGATCCACGCCCACAACGACACCGGGTGCGCGGTCGCCAACTCGATGGCGGCCGTCCAGGCCGGCGCGACCCACCTGCAGGGGTGCATCAACGGCTACGGCGAGCGGACCGGCAACGCCGACCTCGTGACCTGCGTGGCCAACCTCGAGCTCAAGCTCGGCATGACGGTCCTGCCCGAGGGCAGCCTGGCCGAGTCGACGCGCATCTCGCACGCGATCTCCGAGATCACCAACTACCCGCCGCACGCACGCCAGCCCTACACGGGGGTCTCGTCCTTCGCGCACAAGGCCGGCCTGCACGCGAGCGCGATCCGGGTGGACCCCGATCTCTACCAGCACATCGACCCCGCGCTCGTCGGCAACGACATGCGGCTGCTGGTCTCGGAGATGGCCGGGCGCGCGACGATCGAGCTCAAGGGCAAGGAGCTGGGCTACGACCTGGCGGGCGACCCCGAGCGGCTCGGCCGGGTCACCGACCGGGTCAAGGCCATGGAGCGGGCCGGCTACACGTTCGAGGCGGCCGACGCCTCGTTCGAGCTGCTGCTGGCCGAGGAGATGGACGGGGTGCGTCCCTCGTTCTTCGACGTCGAGTCGTGGCGCGTGCTGGCGGAGTCGCGGCGCGGTGACGCGGCCGTCGCGGAGGCCACGGTCAAGCTCGTCGCCGGTGGAGTACGCCTCGCGGTGATCGGCGAGGGCAACGGACCGGTCAACGCCTTGGACCACGCGCTGCGCCAGGCCATCGAGCAGGTCTATCCCGACGTCGCGCGCTTCCACCTGACCGACTACCGGGTCCGCATCCTCGACCAGGGGCACGGCACCGACGCGATCACCCGCACGCTCATCGAGACCACCGACGGCAAGGACGTCTGGGTCACGGTCGGCGTCGGGGCCAACATCATCGAGGCGTCGTGGGAGGCGCTCGTCGACGCGCTCACGTACGGCCTGCGCCTGCACGGCGTGCGTCCGCGCATCAACGACTGATCCGGCGTTGCGGGGACGCCCCGGCGCTGCGACGGTGGACGGATGAGCGCACGTGGTCGGAGGCTGACGATCTTCCTGCCCGTGCTCGTCACGCTCACCCTCGGGGTGCTCGTGGGTCTCCTCGTCGTGGTGCAGGCTCAGCGCCAGAACGCCCAGGTCGTCGAGGCCGACGACGTGGCCACGCAGTACCTGGCCGACGTGAGCACCTTCCGCTCCGAGGTCGGCCGGGAGGTGCGCGGCGTACGGCAGGCCGATCCGGGCGACCTGCGCCGGGTGCTGCGCAAGGCCGTCGCGGATCCTCCGGAGCTGGGTGACGCTCCGGCGTACGGGACCGAGCGCTCGGAGGTCTGGCAGGAGGCCGTTGCCACCCAGCAGGCGCTCCTGCAGCCGTACCGTCGGCTCGACCGGACGCTCCGACGCGCGGACGTCGCGCTCGCGTACATCGAGACTGCGCGCAAGGTCCTCGGGATGCGGGCCAGCGACTACGTCGGCACCGGCGTCCTCAGCGACAGCGCGGCCGTCCGCGCCCGCCTCATACCGGCCTTCTCGCGGGCCAGGGCGGAACTCGACTCCGTCCGCGTGCCGCAGGGGCAGCAGAGGCTGGCGGCCACGGTCCGGGGAGCCGTGCAGTACGTGATCGACCAGGCCACCGCCCTGGCCGACAGCGTCGAGGCCAACCGGGGCTTCTCGTTCACGTACGCCGAGCAGTTCCAGACCGCGATCGACGCGGTGGACGACTACGCGACGGTGGTGAACGGCAACGTCGCCGAGGCGATCAACGCCGTGACCGATCCGGGCTAGTCCGCGGCCGGGGGAGTGCGGCGCATCGGGACGTGCTCGATGCCGGCCTCCATGAAGTTGTCGCCCGTCCGCACGTATCCGTAGCGCCCGTACCACTGCTCGAGGTACGCCTGGGCGTTGAGCTCGATGGGCTCGTCGCCCCAGAGCCGGTGGCACTCCTGCATCAGCGAGCCCGACAGACCCTTGCCGCGCTGGTCCTTGCGGGTGCACACCCGGCCGATGTGTCTCACGCCGTCCTCGACGTACGAGCGCAGATAGCTCGTGGGCCCCTTGTCGTCGGCGAGCCACAGGTGCGTCATCGTCGGCAGCAGGTCGCGGTCGTCGACGTCCTCCTCGTCGCACTGCTGCTCGACCGAGAACACCGCGTCGCGGATCTTCCAGATGTCGTAGACGTCCTGTGCGGTCATCTGGTCGCCGGTCACGATGCGGATGCTCATGGGATGAGCCTAGGAGGTGGCGACGTGCAATCCCCTGCGGCGTCGGACCGGAACCGACATGATGGCCCGGACGGCGAGGAGAGAGCTCATGGACGGCCCAGAAGTGGTGAGCAGCGTCTCCCGGTGGGAGTGGGACCGCACGAGGGAGACCGTGACCCGCGTGCTGGGTCGCGCGAAGAAGGTCACCTGGGTGTCCGCGCTCGCGATCAGCATCGTGCTGGTCTCGACGGGCTGGGTGTTCACGACCGGCATCCTGCGCGAGTCCGCGGTGATCTACGGCGTCCTGGGCGGAATCCTGTGCGGCTATCTGCTGCGAGCCGCGTACGTCGGGGCGGGTGTGCGACGAGCCGTCGCCCCGGTGAAGGCCGCGATCGTCCCGGACGCGGTGCAGCGGGCGTCCGAGGCGCAGCTCGTGTCGCTGGTCGTCAACGGGGGATCGATGTTCGAGCCGTACGTCCTGCTGCGCGCAGTGGCCGGTGACGCGCTCGTGGAGATCACCCGCGAGGACCTGGCCGCGCGGGACATGCCGCGACCGGGGTTCTGGCAGTTGCTCATGACGGGACCGGACGGCAGCTACTACGACGACGGCAGCGGCACGATGTCCCGGCCGGCCGACCACCTGTCCGGCGACCTCGGGAGCGGCGGGGGCGACGGCGGCGGCTCGTGATCGACCCTGCGCGGTCTCGGGCCCGCGCTGCGCAGGCGGCGGCAGGATGTGGCAATCTGTCTGCGACAGACCGTTCCTGTTGGGGAGGCACGCGATGACGATGTTCACGTTCGAGGCCGTGGTGGCTGACATCACGGCGTCCGCAACCGGCATGACCAGTGCGGCCGACACGGTCAAGGCGGCCGATCCCACGGCCGGCCTGAGCAGTGTGAGCACGGCGCTGCCCGGGAGTGCCAGTGCTGCCGCTGCCACCACGTTGTCGACCGCTTGGACCGAGCGGTTCACCACGTGGGCGACCGACGCCGCATCGCACGCGACCGCGCGGACCAACAGCGCCTCGTCCTACACGCGCGCCGACCACGACGCGTCCATGCGGATGCAGGCCAACTCCGTCGCGAACCGTGGCCCGGCCATGGCCCAGGCGCAGTGAGGACCAGGCCATGGTGACCATCGCGGAGCTGCTGACGTGGGAGTCAGCCTCGCTCGACACCGCCGCCGACGGGCTGTACAGGACACGGCGCGACCTCGTCGACCTGCAGGACGAGGTCGACGACTCCCGTGTGCCCCTGTCGTGGCAGGGCGATGCCGCCACCGCGGCCTCGCAGCAGCACGCTGCGCTCGTCGACCGCCTGCGCGACGCGACGGCAGAGGTGGCCAAGGTCGCAGCCTCGCTCGACCTGGCGGGCAGTGACATCGCCGCCGCCCGCAAGGACCTCGAGGGCGCGATGGACACCGCGAGCAAGCACGGGTTCACCGTCGACACGACCAGCGGTGAGGTCACCGACCCCAAGACGTACGACGACGAGTCGATCTTCGAGCGCATGTCGGAGGAGATCACGCTCACTGCCGTAGCGGCGCAGATCTCGGCCGCGCTGACGAAGGCGGCGGAGGCGGACGCCGATCTCGCCCGCGCGATGACGGCGGCGGCGAACGGGACGATCGACGGAGGCAACGGGTCGCTCGGCGATGCCGGCGACCAGCTGCCGGCCGGTCTGGACGGCATGACGCCGGAGGAGATCGCCGCCAAGTACGGCGAGGACGTCGTGATCGACTCCCTCCGTGCGTGGCTGGGGGTCGAGGCCGAGCTCGCGACGTGGGAGATCGAGGGGTATGCCGAAGCGCAGTACCAGGTCATGGGCGACGGCAAGGTGGTGATGGCCCTGACCCTCGAGGCGGGTCTCGGTCGAGAGATCGAGGTCGCGGGTGCCGAGGTGGACGCGTCCGCGGGCGGCACGACGACGCTGGAGCTCACCTTCAAGGACCAGGCCGAGGCGGACGCGTTCCTCGACGGGCTGGACGACGCCGCCAGCGATCTGGGCCTGACCGACATGGGCAACGTCCCGGGCGCAGTGGCCTCGAACGTCGCCAACTACGTCATGGACCAGGACATCACGAGCTTCCGGACGGGCGTGTACGGAAAGGTCGGCACCGAGTTCGACACCGCCGTGGCGCAGGGCGAGGCCGAGGGCCGGATGGACGGCTATTACGACTGGGTCTCCGAGCAGTACGGCATCACCATCGCGGCGTCGGCCGACGCGAGCCTCGGCGGCCAGGACTCCGGCCTCTCAGGCTCGGCCTCCTTGTCCGGTGACATCAAGTTCGACGGGGACGGCATGTCCTCGGCGGTGCTGGAGGGTCGCATCAGCGGCGCTCTCGCGAACGACAAGCTCGACGTCAACCTTCCCGCGAGCACCTCGACCGGGCAGGCGGTCGATGTCCGCCTGACGATGGACGAGGACAACCCGAAGTTCGACGAGTTCAAGTCGGCCATAGCATCAGGTGATGTCGATCGAGCGGTCGACATCGCGTACAGCGACGCCGACGTCGTGGTCCGCTCGACCACGCTCGAGACCTACGCCAGCGAGGAGCACGAGGTGGACATCAAGGTCGCCGAGCTCGAGGTGGAGTACGGAGCCGAAGGTGAGCTGGCCAACCGGATCTGGGTCCGGGAGGGCGGCCAGGGCTATTGGGTCGACATCGATCCTGAGGCGGCGCGGCGATGACGGGGGCGGAGGCGATCGACCTGGCCCGCGTACTTCTCGGTCCGGTCAGCCTTCCCGTTCCCGCTGGGGTGCGGCCGCGACAGGTCGAGGCCCCGTTGGGTCACCTGTGGCACTGGCAGGGCACGGGTGAGCCGCTGCTGAGCCTGCTCGTCGGCGTCCGCGAGACTCGCCTCGGCACTCCGCGCGGGCCCGAGCGCGCGCTGGGTCCGGCGCTCGACGAGCTGTCGGACCGGGTGGACGAGATCGTCGAGGTACAGCGCCCGGTCGAGCTCGCGGTCGACGGCGCGCTGGGTTCGAGCGCTGCCGTCGTCACCGCGGTGCTCGGCGGACGCGAGGCGCGCATCGCGCTCGTCACGAGCACCGACGGAACCTGGATGCATCGTGTCGAGATCGCAGTTCTCGACACGGAGGCCGGCCGGGCGACCCTCGAACAGGTTCTGGGGGCGATCCAGGTCCACCCGTGGGAACGCCCGGCGTGAAAGGTTGCTTGTTGGTCCTGGCGTTCGCCGTGATCGGCGTAGGGGTGATGATCGGGATCGCCATCGCCGTGGAGCGAACGGGCAGCTCGAAGAACGAGCCGCTGACGCAGTCGACGAGCCAGGTCGAGTTCACGGAGTACGAGCCCGAGACACGCACCAGCAGCAGCGGCGGGGCCGGTCGCAGCACCGTCGAGGGAGCCAACGTCGAGTACCGCTACAGGGCAGGGGGTCGATGGTTCGAGAGCTCGGGCCCGATCTGGCGGCCGCTGTCAGGGCTGTCGGACAAGACGGTGTGCTTCGATCCCGACGATCCCGCCCGCCACGTGCTCCGCGGCAACGCGGAGGCAACGTGTGGTGAGGGCAATCTCGGCAAGGTGCGACGTTCGAAGGAAGTGTCGCCATGACCAGCGCGAGCACCAGGTGCGTGCGCCCGTCGCTCGCGACCCTGGAGGAGAAATGATGACCGGACTCTCGACCTGGACCCGTCTGGCGGGCGGCGTGGTGGCGGCGGTTCTGACCGTGTCCCTCGCGTCGTGCAGCGATTCGGAGAAGGAGCAGAAGCCCGCTGCCGGCGCTTCGAAGACCGCCGCAGAGGAGGGCTATCCGTATGACACCTCGGACGTGGGCGACGATCTCCTCGTCGAGGAGCGTTCCAGCTCGTCCTTCGGGGGTAACGCGCCGGCGTCGTGGCGGTTCCCCGCGTTCTATGCGAACGGGACGACGGACGAGACCTCGACCACGACAGAGGTGGACGGGGTGACGTTCGGGCTCCTGGCGGTGGCGAGCACCGGCAGCACCCCCCGCAAGAAGGCCGAGGAGTACGCCACGCGGCTGGACAAGGGCACGGAGATCGTCCAAGAGGTCAGTCTCGGCGGCCGGGACTGGGCGGCTGTCGTAGACGACGGCAAGGTGCTCACCCGGGTCCTGTTGCTGACCGGCTTCCCCGGGGGAGTCACCGCCGGGGCCGTCCTCACTGCTGACGTCCCGCTCGCGGACGTCCCGCCCGAGCGCATCGACGAGCTGCACCAGATGGCTCAGTCGATCCAGATCGAGGCCGGCAGCTCGAGATGACTGGGCGAGCTGGGTGGGCCCGGCGCGGGGTGATGGGTGTCGTGGCTGCATCGCTGAGCGTGTCGCTCGCGTCGTGCAGCGGCTCCGAAGCCGAAGACAAGCCCCAGGCGGCTGCGACGACGGCGGCCGAGGAGGGGTATCCGTATGACACCTCGAACGTGGGCGAAGATCTGCTTGCCGCCGAGCGGACCAGCCACACCTTCAGGTTCGGCGGGGACTCGCCGATCTTGTGGCGGTTTCCGGCGTCCTACGCGGCAGGCAAGGCGGACGAGACATCGAGCTCGATCGAGACCGGCGGGGTGCAGTACGAGATCCGGGTCGTCACAGGCATCGGCACGTCCCCGAGGGAGCAGGCCGAGGAAAGTGCGAAGGGCCGCGGCGCAGCGATTCATGAGGTCCGACTGGGTGGCCGGGACTGGCTCGCCGTGGTCGACGACGGCGAGGAGCTCAGCATCCTCACGCTCTTCGGATCGTTCCCCGGGGGGGTGGTCAACGGGGCCCTGCTCAGCGCCAGCGCCCCGCTCGCGGACGTTCCTCCCGAGCGCATCGACGAGCTGCACCAGATGGCGCAATCGATCGAGGTCAAGGCCGGCTGACGCCTCGGCTGCCGCCTAGGGGCAGTTCGAGCAGGTGCCGAAGATCTCGAGGGTGTGGGCGACGTCGCGGAAGCCGTTCTCGCCGGCGATCTTGTCGGCCCAGCGCTCGACGGTCGGCCCCTCGACCTCCACCGTGCGCCCGCACGAGCGGCAGACCAGGTGGTGGTGGTGACCTGCGCTGCACTGGCGGTAGAGCACCTCGCCGTCGTCGTTGCGCAGGGCGTCGACCTCGGCGGCCTCGGCCAGGACCTGCAGGCTGCGGTAGACCGTCGAGAGACCGACGGACTCACCGCGCTGCTTGAGGATGTCGTGGATCTCCTGCGCGCTGGCGAAGCCGTCGAGATCCTCCAGGATCGCGACGACGGCACGACGCTGCCGGGTGTTGCGGGGTGCTTCGACCATGACTTCTCCTCAGAGAGAACCTATCCGGTGGCGGCGCGCTCGTCCTCGGCTCACGACCATCGCCGTGAGCGAGGCGATGACGAAGATCGCCAGCGCGATCATGACGATCGTCGGCCCGGGCTGCGTGTTGATCTCGTAGCTCGTGACGAGGCCGCCGACCGCCGCGACGAGGCCGATCGCCATGGCCGCCAGGTGCGTCGTGCGGAAGCTGCGGGTGAGCTGCTGGGACGCCGCGACCGGGACGACCATCAGCGCCGACACCAGCAGCAGGCCGACGGTGCGCATCGCGACGGTGATCGTCACGGCGGCGAGGACCGCGATCAGGATGCTGTAGAGCCGGACGGGCACGCCGCTGACCTTGGCGTGCTCCTCGTCCTGGCAGACGGCGAACAGCTGCGGCGAGAGGCCGAGTGACAGGACGACGACCAGCAGCCCCAGCACGCCGACCAGCACGAGATCGCCGTTGGAGACTGTCGTGATGGCGCCGAACAGATAGCCGTTGAGGGAGTTGGCGCTCTCGTCGGCCAGGTTCGTCAGCAGCACTCCGCCCGCGATGCCGCCGTAGAACAGCATCGCGAGGGCGACGTCGGCGCTGGTACGTCCGTACATCCGCAGCAGCTCGATCACGACGGCCCCCAGCGCCGCGACGACGACAGCCGTCACGGTGGGAGCGATGCCGGTCAACAGACCCAGGGCGACGCCGGTCAGGGCGACGTGCCCGAGACCGTCGCCGAGCAGGGCCAGCCGGCGCTGCACCAGGAAGGTGCCGATCGCAGGCGCGGCCAGGCCGGTGAACACGGCGGCCACGAGGGCGCGCCGCATGAACTCGTAATCCAGCAGCTCGATCATGCGCCCACCGGATTCGGGCTGAAGCCGTCGGGATGGTCGGGCTGGCCGCCGTGGCGGTGCACGTGGGTGAGCTGCTCGTCACGGATCGCGTCGCAGGGTCCGGAGTACTCGATCTCACCGTCGTGCAGCACGATCGCCCGGTCGATCAGCGGACGCAGCGGGCCGAGCTCGTGCGCGACCAGCAGCACAGACGTCCCGTCCTGCACCAGGCTGCCGAGAAGCTCGGCCAGTGACTCCTGGTTGTCGTGGTCGACGCCGGCGGTCGGCTCGTCCATGATCAGCAGCTCGGCCTCGGACGCCAGCGCACGGGCGATCAGGGCGCGCTGCTGCTGGCCGCCGGACATCTCGCTGACCGAGGACCGGCTGCGGTCCGAGAGGCCCACACGGTCGATGGCTGCGTCGACCGCGGCGACATCGGCCGCGGTGCGCCAGCCGAAGAACCGGCGGCGCGCCAGGCGTCCGCTCATCACGACCTCACGGACCGTGGCCGGGACACCGGAGACGGCGCGGGTGCGCTGCGGGACGTAGCCGAGACGCTGACGGTCGCGGAAGCGGTCGAGCGGGGTGCCGAACAGCTCGATCGAGCCGGAGCTGATCGGGACGAGCCCGACCGCGGCGCGGACCAGCGTCGACTTGCCCGAGCCGTTGGAGCCCAGCAGCGCGACGAACTCGCCGGCAGCGACCTCGAGGTCGACATGACGCAGGACGGGACGGCCGTCGAGGGCGACGCTGACCCCCCGGACGACCAGTGGTGGGGCTTGGCTCACTGGCACGAGTTCGCCTTCTTCAGGGTGTCGAGGTTGCGGCGCATGAGCGTCAGGTAGGTCTCGTCCTTGGTCTGGTCGGACAGGCCTTCGATGGGATCGAGCGTAGCGGTGGTGGCTCCGGTCTCCTTCGCGATGGTGTCGGCGATCGCGGGGCTGACGAGCTCCTCGGTGAAGATCGTGGTGATCTTCTGGGCGCGGACGAGCCGTGAGATGTCGCCCAGCTGGGCCGGAGAGGGCTCGTTGCTCGGGTCGAGCCCGGCGATCGCGACCTGCTTGAGGTCGTAGCGCGCCGCGAGGTACTGGAAGGCGGCGTGGCTCGTGACGATCGTGCGGGTGCGGCAGGCGCGGAGGCCGGCCGTGAAGTCCTCGTCCAGCGCCGTGAGCTCGTCGACGAGCCGGTCGGCGTTGGCCTGGTAGTCGGCGGCGTGCTCGGGATCGATCCTGGACAGCTCGGTCGACACGGCCTCGGCCAGGGCGCTCATGGTCCGGGGATCCAGCCAGGTGTGCGGATCGGTGTCGCCGTGGTCGTGGCCGTCGTCCGCGTGGTGCTCGCCCTCCTCCTCCGACGGGTTCGGCAGCAGCTCGACCAGCGACGCGACGTCGATCGTGTCGTCGTCGGACCGGCCGGCCTGGTCGACGGCCTGGTCGACCGCGGCCTGGAAGTCTTCTTGGTAGATGACGAGGTCGGCGTCCTGCACGGACGCGACCTGCTTGGGCTTGAGCTCCAGATCGTGCGGCTCGGTGCCCGGCGCGGTCAGGTTGGTGACGTCGACGGCCGATCCGCCGACCCGCTCGGCGACGAAGGCGAAGGGATAGGACGAGGCGACGACGGACGCCCGGCCGTCATCCTGCGCGCCCCCGCCACACGCGGTGAGCACCGCGAGGAGAGGGACCGTGGCGAGCAGGAGGCGGGACTTGTTCATGAGAATGATTTTCAACCAGAGTGAGAATCATTGTCAAATCTGCGCCGGCGGTGCGTACCGCGCCGAGGGGACGGGGGACACCCGCCGCTAGGCTTGAGGCCACCCTCGGGCGTACGTCATCACGATGTCGTGCACAGGCCCGCCGACACCCAGCCGGATTGGAACATCCCCTCATGGCATCCACAGTCGACAACGTCATCAGCCTCAGCAAGCGCAGGGGATTCGTCTACCAGTGCGGCGAGATCTACGGCGGCACCAAGTCGGCGTGGGACTACGGACCGCTCGGCGTCGAGCTCAAGGACAACATCAAGCGCCAGTGGTGGCGCTCGATGGTGCAGGGCCGCGACGACGTCGTGGGCCTCGACTCCTCGGTCATCCTGCCGACCGATGTCTGGAAGGCGTCCGGTCACCTGTCGGCGTTCGTCGACCCGCTGGTCGAGTGCCGCAAGTGCCACAAGCGCTACCGCCAGGACCACCTGCAGGAGGCGTACGCCGAGAAGAAGGGCATCGACGACCCCGACTCGGTCGACATGACCCTCATCGTGTGCGCGAACTGCGGCACCCGCGGCGAGTGGACAGAGCCGCGGATGTTCAACGGCCTGCTCAAGACGTTCCTCGGCCCGGTCGAGTCCGAGGAGGGCCTGCACTACCTGCGCCCCGAGACCGCCCAGGGCATCTTCATCAACTTCCTGCAGGTCATGACGACCGCGCGCAAGAAGCCCCCGTTCGGCATCGGCCAGATCGGCAAGAGCTTCCGCAACGAGATCACGCCGGGCAACTTCATCTTCCGCACCCGCGAGTTCGAGCAGATGGAGATGGAGTTCTTCGTCGAGCCGGGCACGGACGAGGAGTGGCAGGAGACCTGGATGAAGATCCGGATGGACTGGTACACCGGACTCGGCATCAACCCGGAGAACCTGCGCTTCTTCGAGCACCCCGCGGAGAAGCTCTCGCACTACTCCAAGCGGACCGTCGACATCGAGTACCGCTTCGAGTTCGCCGGCTCCACCTGGGGTGAGCTCGAGGGCATCGCGAACCGCACGGACTTCGACCTCAAGACCCACGCCGAGCACTCGGGCAAGGACCTGCAGTACTTCGACCAGGCGACCAACGAGCGCTGGACGCCGTACGTCATCGAGCCGGCGGCGGGCGTCAACCGCTCGATGATGGCCTTCCTCATCGACGCGTACGTCGACGAGGAGGTGCCCAACGCGAAGGGTGGCACCGACAAGCGGACCGTGCTGAAGCTCGACAAGCGCCTCGCCCCCGTCAAGGCCGCGGTGCTCCCGCTGTCGCGCAACGAGGAGCTGTCGCCCAAGGCGCGCGCGCTGGCCGCCGAGCTGCGGGGCTTCTGGAACGTCGAGTTCGACGACGCCCAGGCGATCGGCAAGCGCTACCGCCGCCAGGACGAGATCGGCACGCCGTACTGCATCACGGTCGACTTCGACACCCTGGACGACCAGGCCGTGACGATCCGCGATCGCGACACGATGCAGCAGGAGCGCATCGCGCTCGACCAGGTGACCTCGTGGCTCGCGGCGCGCCTGCCGGGCTGCTGAACCTCTCGTGCCGCACAATCGGCGCGTGAGGACACGAAGGATCGCAGCCGTCGCGGCGGCCGCCGCGCTGGTGCTCGGCGGCTGCTCCTCGGGCTCCGAGGACAAGCCGAAGGCGTCGAAGGAGACCACCGCCCCGGCGGGGTTCGACGTGCCGCCGGGCGTCAAGCTGACGTCGGGCGGCACCAAGCTCGACGAGGGCAAGGCCGCGACGGTGGTGCACCAGGTCGGCGACCGCGCCGCGAGCGCCGTCACGGTCCGGGTGCTGAAGGTCAAGAAGGGCTCGATCAAGGACTTCCGGTTCTTCTCCCTCGACGCGGAGACCCGGCGGTCCACGCCCTACTACGTCACGGTCAAGGTCAGGAACGACGGGCCGGCCGGTCTCGGCGGTGCTGCGCTTCCGCTGTTCGTCCGCGACGACAGCAACACCCAGCTCCCGGCCAACGACATCGTCGGGACGTTCAAGCCGTGTCCGCGCTCGACGCTGCCCAAGAGCTTCCTGCCCGCCGCGTCGGCGCGGCTGTGCCTGGTCTACCTCGTCCCGAAGGGGCGCTCGCTGGTCTCGGTCGACCTGCAGACCGGTGCGGCCAAGGACGCCATCACCTGGCGACCCTGAGCGTCCCGGCAGCACGGGTGCCGGCGGCGTTCATTCGTGGGCGACAATGGAGGCATGTCGATCGCCACGATGCCCCGCACGCTGCGGCTGGGTGACCTCGAGGTCGCCACGCCGGTGGTGCTCGCCCCGATGGCCGGCGTCACCAACGCGGCGTTCCGCCAGCTCTGTGCGGAGCAGGGCGCAGGTCTGTACGTCTGCGAGATGATCACGTCGCGCGGGCTCGTCCAGGGCGACAAGACCAGCCTCGCGATGCTCACGTTCGCACCCAACGAGACCTTCCGCTCGGTGCAGCTGTACGGCGTCGACCCCGAGACGATCGGACGTGCGGTGCAGATCCTGTGCGCCGACCACGGCGTCGACCACGTCGACCTCAACTTCGGCTGCCCCGTCCCCAAGGTGACCCGCAAGGGCGGGGGAGCGGCCCTGCCGTGGAAGGACGTGCTGCTCGGCGAGATCCTCACCAAGGCGGTCGCCGCGGCCGCGCCGTACGGCGTCCCTGTGACGATGAAGACCCGCAAGGGCATCGACGAGGACCACCTGACGTACCTCGACGCGGGTCGCATCGCCGAGGACACCGGCTGTGCCGCGATCGCGTTGCACGGGCGCACTGCGGTGCAGCACTACTCGGGGCGCGCGGACTGGGAGTCGATCGCCGAGCTGAAGTCGTCCGTCGGCATCCCGGTGCTCGGCAACGGCGACATCTGGGAGGCCGCCGACGCGATCCGCATGGTCGAGGAGACCGGCTGCGACGGCGTGGTCGTCGGTCGCGGCTGCCTGGGCCGGCCGTGGCTGTTCCGCGATCTCGCCGCGGCGTTCGCGGGCGAGACCGTCGTCGGCCTGCCACGCCTCGGAGAGGTGGCGGCGGTCATGCGTCGCCACGCCGAGCTGCTCGCGGGCATCATGGGCGAGGAGCGCGGCTGCATCGAGTTCCGCAAGCACATCGCCTGGTACCTCAAGGGATTCTCCGCCGGCAAGGACGTCCGCAGCCGCCTCGGCATGGTGTCGTCGTTCGCCGACCTGGACGACCTGCTGGGACGGCTCGACCCGGACGAGCCCTACCCGGTCGGCGAGCTCGGGACGCCTCGCGGGCGCCAGGGCACGCCCAAGAAGGTCTCGGTGCCGGACGGCTGGCTCGACTCGAGATCCATCTCCGCCCCGCTCGACCCGATCGCCGAGGACGCCACGTCCGGCGGATAATCTTTGCGTTCGGACGCGACGCAGCGCCCTTGCGACGATGAGAAGGACACCTCATGCCTCTGCCCTGGACCCTGCACGGTGACGGTCGGACGATCACGGACGGGGAGATCGTCGCCCCGGGTGAGCGGCTGAGCTGGCCGCGGACGATCGGCTTCGGCGCCCAGCACGTCGTCGCGATGTTCGGCGCGACGTTCCTGGTGCCGATCCTGACCGGCTTCCCGCCGTCGACGACGATCTTCTTCTCCGGCGTGGGGACGCTGCTCTTCCTGATCCTGACCGGCAACCGGCTGCCGAGCTATCTCGGCTCGTCCTTCGCCTTCCTCGCGCCGATCGCGGCGGCCAAGGGGGGCGGGGACGACATCGGCGCCGCGCTGTTCGGGGTGCTGGCGTGCGGCGTCATGCTCGCGCTGATCGGTGTCATCGTCATGTGGACGGGGACCGGCTGGATCCAGTCGCTCATGCCGCCGGTCGTCGCCGGCTCGATCGTCGCGCTGATCGGCTTCAACCTGTCAGGGGCCGCGACGGACAACTTCGAGCAGGCTCCGTGGACCGCGCTCATCACCTTGACCGTGGTGCTGCTGGTCGCGGTGTTCGCCCGGGGCCTCGTGGCCCGGCTGTCGATCGTGGTCGGTGTCCTCGCCGGCTACGTCGTGGCGGCGTTCGCGGGGGCGCTGGACTTCACCGAGGTCGAGAAGGCCGCGTGGATCGGTCTGCCCGACTTCCAGTCGCCCGACGTGGTCTGGTCGGTGCTGCCGTCGTTCCTGCCCGTCGTCCTGGTGCTGATCGCCGAGAACGTGGGGCACGTGCGCAGCGTGGCCCAGCTGGCCGACGACGACACGATCAACGACACGACAGGACGGGCGCTGCTCGCCGACGGCCTGGCCACGACCCTCGCCGGCGCCGCTGGCGGCTCGGGCACCACGACGTACGGCGAGAACATCGGTGTCATGGCCGCGACGCGCGTCTACTCCACCGCCGCCTACTGGGTCGCCGGCATCCTGGCCATCCTGCTCGGGCTCTCGCCCAAGATCGGCGAGGTCATCCGCACCGTGCCCCCGGGTGTGCTGGGCGGCGTGACGGTCGCGCTGTACGGACTCATCGGCATCATCGGCATCAAGATCTGGCTCGACAACAACGTCGACTTCTCGCTGCCGGTCAACCAGTTCACCGCGGCGGTCGCCCTGGTCATCGGCATCGGCGACCTGCGGATCACGGTCGGCGACATGGAGTTCACGGGCATCGCGCTCGGCGCCATCGCCGCGATCGTCGTCTTCCACGTCATGACGGCGGTCGAGAAGGCCAGGTCCCGCTGACCCCTGCCCGCCCCCGCCCCCCGGGCGGTGGATCCTCCACCGTATGAGCGCCTAACCGGCCTCATACGGTGGCGTACGCACCGGGCCTCGGGCTTTCGGTGGCGTATGCACCGCGCCCCGGGCTTTCGGTGGCGTACGCACCGCGCCTCGGGGGTCAGGTGCGGGAGGCGCGGGCGCGCTCGAGCTGGGCGACGAGGGCGGCGCGCG